>JAXLYC010000044.1:0-62484 GCA_046351635.1 Nannocystaceae bacterium
GTGCGTCAGGGCGACACCGATCTCACGATCGCGCCGGGCATGGGCGTGACGGTGGAGTTCCCGCTGCCCGACCCCGCACCCGCGTCGCCGCCCGAAACCGTCGCGCTGTGGAGCTTCGACGAGCAGGCCGGCGTGTGGACCGAGGAGGGCACCGCCACGCTCGACGCCGCCCGCGGGGTCTACAAGGGCACGCTGGGCCACCTCTCGCCGTGGAACTGCGACCAGCCGCTCGAGGCCACCTGCGTGAAGGGCCACGTGCGCGACCGCGACGGCACCGGCATCGCCGGCGCCTACGTCATCGGCAACGGCGTCGACTACAGCGGCGACGCCTCGGCGGTGTCGGGCGAAGACGGCGAGTTCTGTCTGCCCGCGCGCAAGCAATCGGTGGTCGACGTCACCGTGTACCTGCCCGGCGGCGAGACGCTCACCCGCCGGATCGACAGCGGCACGCAGGACACCGACATCCCGGTGGCGTGCGACGACCCGCGCTGCGTCGACGCGGGCGACTGGCAGCTCGACGTCGACGCGGGCGCCGACGACGGCGTGGGCGAGGGTGGCTGGGACGGCGACGCCTGCTTCGACGACAGCGAGCCCGCGGCGCTGTCGATGCAGCTGCACGGCGCGATCGAGGCCACGCTCGACTGGAACGCCTCGCCGTGGCTGGCGGCCTGCGGCGCGCTCGCGGGCAGCACCAGCGCCGACTCGACCTGGCTCATGTTCCAGCAACCCGAGGCCTCGCTCGCGGTGATGCTCTCGCTCGAGGTCGATCCGGCGCAGACACAGTCCGGCGTGGCCGCGACCGTGTACCTGCTCGACGGCTGGAGCGAGAGCACCACCACCGATCCTTCGACCTGGTACCTGGCCGAGGACTGCGTCGCCGACGTCACGCGCAACGAGGTGCTCGCACCGGGCTTGTTCGCGCTCGCAGGTCACGGCCACTGCAACGCGCCGGCGACCAACGTCTACGGCGGCACCGGCACGGTCGAGGTCAGCGGCGAGTTCAGCTTCGGCGGCATCGTGGTCGGCGACGACGTCACCAGCGAGGTCATCTACGAGTGCTGCTCGATCTACGGCGGCTGAGATCCGGTTGACGGCGGCGTGCCGCGGCGCTCATGCTGGAGCCCGCGTGCGCCGCCGACCGTTCACGCTCCTGGTGGGGTTGATCGCAAGCCCGGGCTGCGGGGGCGACGACGCGGGTGCGTCGGCCAGCGGCGGCGGCGGCTCGACCGTCGCCACCACCGGCTCAGACGGCGGCGACAGCAGTGCGTCGAGCGCCGGCCCCCTCGGGCAGGGCGAGTGCGCGCTGCTCGATCCGGGCTGGATCGTCGAACGCATCGCGCTCGACGACGAACCGCGGGCGGCCGCGCTGGCACTGGTCGACGGCGAGCCGGCGGTGGCGTGGGTCGAGCGCCCGATGACCCTGGTCGACGCGCTGTCGTTCGCGACCCGCGGCAGCGGCTGGGCCACGGAGGCCGTGCGTGGCTCCGACCTCGGCATGGGCGTCCCCGGCCTCGCGGTCGACGGCGGCGGCACGGTGCGGATCCTCGTGAGCTGGGAGCACAGCTTGGGCGCCGCGATCGACCTCGCGACCCGCAGCGCAACCGCGTGGTCGACCGAGACCCTCGCGGCGGTCGGCAGCCAGCGCTCGCCGTTGGTGGTCCGGCCCGACGGCTCGCTGCTGGGTCTGTACACCCAGACGTTCCAGCTCGTCGCGGTGACCATCGCGGAAGACGGCACCGTCGGCACCGCCGACATCGTGGACGACGGCCTGACCGGGGACGGTGGCATGGCGACGCCGGGCCTGGGCATGGATGTCGGCGTCGCGACCGACGGCACCATCCACATCGCGCATCGCAACTTCGCCGGCGACGTGCTCCACGCCAGCGGCGGCCCCGGGGCGTGGACGCGCGAGCGGGTGGCGGCCGACGTCGAGGGCGAGACCACCGCGTTGTTGCTGGCCGAGGACGGCAGCGTGCGGCTGGCGTTTCGCGACGAGATCGCCGACACGCTGGTGCTCGCGACGCCGAGCGACGGTGGCTGGACCACGGTGCCGCTCGAGTCCGGCGACGGCGCGGGCGCGGGGCTCGACGCGATGCGCGACGCAGCCGGCGCGCACCATCTGCTGCAGCAGCGCGGCGACGGGGTCGTGCGCCACGGCGTCGACGAGGGCGCGGGCTTCGTCTTCGGCGACGTCGCGATCGCGGACGAGCCCGATGCGCTCGCGCTGGTCCCTGGTGCCGACGGCGCGCCGCTGCTGCTGTGGGCCCGCGCGGCGGGCCTGTGCGTGGCCCAGCCGCCCCGAGCGCGCCGACCCTGGTCACGGATCCGGCGGTGCCATGCGTCCGTGCTCGACCCAGTCGATGATGATCGCGCGCACCCGCTCCATCAACGCATCGAGCTCCTCGTCGGACAGGCCCTCGGTCGGCAGCGGCGGCCCCATGTAGATGTCGATGCGCGAGGGCCGGATGAGGAACGCGCCCTTGGGCAGCATCTGGTACATGCCGCGCACCGCCAGCGGTACCACCGGGATGCCGGCGTCGCGGGCGATCTGGAACACGCCGCGCTTGAACGGCCGCAGCTTGCCGTCGGTCGTGCGGTGGGCCTCGGGGAACGTCAGCACCGAGATGCCGTTGCGCACGCGGTCGCGCATCAGCGCGGCGATGCGCACGAACTGGCCCTGGCCGCGCTCCACCGGCACCGCGTTGGCCGCCCGCATCAGCCAGCCGTAGCCGGGGATCTTGAGGTGCGCGGCGTTCTCGAGCCCGCACAGCGGCACGCGGATCGCCGCGCACGCGGCGTAGGCGTCGAGCATGCTGACGTGGTTCTGCACGAACACCACGCCGCGATCCTTGCGGTAGCGCGGATCGTGGAAGACGCGCACGGGCGAGAACCCGACCCACAGCACCCAGCCGACCATGGGGTGGATCCACAGCGTCTGGAATCGCTCGAAGGGCACCACCAGCATCAGCGGCAGGCACGTGAGCACCAGCAGGCCCAGCCATGCCAGCCCGAAGCCCCACACGACCACGGACCACGGGTAGAAGAACAGGTTGCGGAGCTCGAAACGTCGTCCGCTGTCGCTGCGATCGGCCACGGTTCGCGGGCCGAGTATGCCGCAAGCGATCCGCTCACGCGACGGTGTCGACGAGCGTGCCCAGCAAATCGTCGGCCGTGCGGGCCACCGCCACGGCTGCAGCGCGTCCGCGGTCGCGAGCTTGCTTTCGATCACCGCCTGCGGCGTGGGCTCGCTCAGCATCGCGCGGGCGGCCGCGTCCTGGCGCTCGCCCGCGCGGGCAAGGCCCGCCGCAGCGGTTGCGAGTGGCCGAGGGCACCCGGGCGAGCGCGGACAGCACGCGCGGGGCATCGTCCGCGGCGGCCCGACGCTGGAGCGCCGCGCCGCGCCGCGGCCGCGCTCAGAGCGTGCCGCGCAGCCGCTCGCGCGTGATCGAGCGCGCCGCGGTCGAGACCGTCAGGCCCAAGGTGCGCAGATCCAGTGTCGAACTGAGCGCGTCGGCGAAGCCGAACGGAAGCATGCCGGGGATGAAGCCGCGGGCGTACTCGAGCGCCCAGCAGTGGTCGGGGATGCGGTAGCCGCGGGCGGTGCCGCGGGGCAGGTGGTGCATGTCGCCGGTGCGATACTCGTGACGCTCGAGCGAGCCCGCGTCGTAGGCCCACTGCTCGCCATCGAGGATCACGAACCAGTCGTCGGCGGCGAAGCGGCCGGTGTGACCCTCGGTGCCGATCGGTGAGCCGAACACGATCAGGTACTCGGTGACCGACATGTGCAGCACCCACATCGTGCCCATCGCGCCGCCGGCGTTGTTGAACATCCACCGCGGCTGCGCCTCGATGTGATCGCCGTAGCGCTCGCGCAGGCGCTGGTGCAGCGCCGGCAACACCTCGGTGATCGGCGGACCCAGACACGCGCGTGCGATCCGGTGCAGCTCCGGGGGATCGAAGAGCGTGGTCATGGCCGCGCGTGTTAAAGCGCGCGCAGCCCTTCGCGGTCAAGCGTGCGCGGTCGATTCACGCCTCGTCGCGCGGACCCGCGGCGCGGCGCAGGCGATCGGCGATCGCGAGCCCGAGCTCGGCCGGCGGCGGCAGCGTCGCGACGATCACGTCACAGCCGGCGGCGTCGAGCCGACGCAGGGCCGCGTACAGGTGGTGGGCCAGGTCGCGCTCCGGATCGAGCACGACCCGCAGCGGCGGGCCTTCGTGCCAACGCGGCGCAGGGGTTCCCGCCACGGCTTCGATCACGCCGACGCGCAGCGACGACAGGCTCGCGAGGGTGTCCGCGAGCGCGGCGGGCTCGACCACCAGCACGCGCGCCCGCGGGGCGTAGTGCGACGGCAGCTGGCCCGGGGTTCGCACCTCGGCATCTTCACGCACCGGCAGCGGGCGGCCGACGACCGCCGCGAGGCGCTCGGCCGAGACGCCGCCGGGCCGCAGGATCGCCGCCCGATCGTCGCCGCGTGACAGATCGACGATGGTCGACTCGATCCCGACCGCGCAGGCTCCGCCATCGAGCACGAGCTCGACGTCTGCACCGAGGTCCTCGCGCACGTGCGCCGCGGTCGTGGGGCTCACGCGTCCGAAGCGGTTGGCCGAAGGCGCCGCGATGCCGCCGCCGTGCGCACGCAGCAGCGCGAGCGCCAGCGGATGCGCCGGCACGCGCAGCGCGAGGGTCGGCAAGCCGCCGGTGACGACCGCGTCGACGTGCGCGGCCTTGCGCAGCACCAGCGTGAGCGGCCCGGGCCACAGCGCGTCCGCGAGTCGACGCGCGAGCGCAGGGACCTCGAGCGTCCACGCGTCCAGCTGCGATGCATCCGCGAGGTGCACGATGAGCGGGTGATCGGCGGGACGCCCCTTGACTGCGAACACGCGGCGCACCGCCGCCGGCAGCGACGCGTCGGCACCCAAGCCGTAGACGGTCTCGGTCGGGAACGCGACCAGGCCGCCGTTGCGGAGCACCGCGACTGCTGCGCTGATCTCGTCCGCGCGCGTGGGTTCGGACATCGCGCCGCGGTATAGCAAGTCGGCCGGCCCACGCCCGCGCCGCCGGGGTGCCGTCCCGCACGGCCGGCAGGCCAGGCCGCGGTGGACAGCGCCGCGGCGGCGGTGGTAACCCCACGGCCGGACGGTGCCCGCGCCAGCCCGCGCGCCTCGCCGCCCCAGGAGCGAGCATGAGCGAGCAGACCCACGAACGCGGCGTCCCGTCCGGTCACGGCAAGGTCTTCGTCACCGGCGGCTCCGGCCACGTCGGCGCCCACCTCGTGCGGCGCCTGCTCGACGATGGCGAGGACCTGCGCTGCCTGGTCGAGCCCGGCGGCGATCGCCGTCCGTTCGAGGGCCTGCCGGTCGAGCTGGTCGAGGGCGACATCCGCGACGAGGCGGCGATGCATCGGCTCATCGCCGGCTGCGAGCGCGTCTTCCACGTCGCGGCGAAGATCTCGATCCTGAGCCCCAGCGCCAACGAGTACAAGGACATCTTCGGCATCAACGTGCTGGGCACGCGCAACGTCATGCGCGCGGCGCTGGCCACCGGCGTGCGTCGTGCGGTGCTCACCGGTTCGTTCTCTGCGGTCGGCTACGACCCCGACGATCCGAGCAAGCCCAGCACCGACGACATGCCCCACTGGCCCTTCGACTCGGCGGTGCTGCCCTACGCCCGCAGCAAGGCCCTGGCCGAGCACGAGATGCTCAAGGTCGTGGCCGACGGCCTCGACGCCGTGATCGCGACCTCGTGCTCGTGCATCGGCGCGTGGGACTACATCCCCAGCCGCATGGGCCGCACGATGTGCGACTACTCCCGCGGCAAGGTCCGCGCGTACGTGCCCGGCGGCTTCGAGTTCGTCGCAGGCCGCGACATCGCCGAGGGCCACGTACTCGCCATGCGAAACGGTCGCAAGGGGCACAAGTATGTGTTCGCGACCGCGTTCCACACGCTCGAGGATCTGATCGAGATGTGGCGCGAGGTCGTGGGCCCGCGCTCGCGCCCGATGCGGCTGCCCGCGGGGCTGATGTCCGCGGTGTCGAGCGTGTACTCGGGCGCGCTGTCGCGGTTCTTCCCCAACGTGCCGCAGCGGCTCACCCCGGGTTCGATCCGCATCCTGACGATGCAGCGCCACGCCGACACCAGCAAGGCCAAGACCGAGCTGGGCTGGCGACCGAGCACGATCCGCGAGGCCGTGCGCGAGGCCTACGAGTTCTTCGCGCGCCAGGGCATGATCGATCGCGGCGTGCTCGTGGGCGCGACCGTGGCCGAGCCCGCGGCGCAGTGACGCCGCGGGCCGCGGGCCTGCCTCACTCGAGGCCCGAGAGCGGATCGCTGCCGTCGACGACGATGGGCTTGCGCGTCGAGGTCGCGGGCTTGTCCTCGCGCACCGCCGGCGTGGTGGTCGTCGGGCGCGGGCCAGGCTTGCGCACGCGCTTGCGATCGGACGGCGTGGTGCCGGGCGACGGCGTCGCGAGCTTGCGATCGAGCTCGGCGAGCTGGGCCGCGAGCGCGTCACGCTCGGCCGCGCTGGCGGCCGCGTCGATGCGTGCCGCGATGGCGTCGCGCTCCTGCTGCAGCCGCGCCTGCTCGGCCGCGAGTCGGTCGAGCTTGGCGTGCAGCGCCGCGACCTGTTGCTCGTAGGCATCGGGCGTGCGGTCGAGCTCGCTGCGCGGCTCGCCCGCGACGAACGCGAGCACCGCCGCGATCGCGGTGGTGCACAGCAGCACCGGCACCGCCACCAGGGGCCAGCGCGGTCGCGCCGCGCGCTCGGCCTGGGCCAGCGAGGCCTGCAGGCGCGCCTGCTCCTGCCGCAGGCGCGCCTCCTGCTCCGCGCGGGCCGCTGCCGCGGCGGTCTCGATGCGGATGCGTTCCTCGAGCGCGTGGCGCTCGGCCTGGGCCGTGTGCCACTGCTGCCACGCCTGCTGCTGCCGCGCGCGCTCGGCTTGTGCCGCGGCCGCCGCCTGCTGTGCCGCATGCTGCTGCGCTGCGACCGCTTCCGCCTGTTGCAGCCGCGTCTGCTCCGCGGCCGCCACGCGCGCGGCCTCCATCGCTCGCAGCTCGGACAACGCCGCGAGCCCAGAGTGCTCCCGTGCCATGGTGCTCCGATCCTCTCGGCGTTGGTTCACGCACGAGCGGCCGCTTCGTTCCATCGCACGGCGACGGCGCCGCGAGGCGCCGCCACCGGCGTTTCGTGTCGACGCGCGGCGTGGTCACCCACGCGCGCGGGCCGTCACTCGACCGCGAGGATCAAGGTCGCACCCAGCGTGGGTTGGTCGCCGCGCTTGTAGGTGAGCTCCATGTCGACCGGCGCGCCGGCGGTCTCGGGTTCGACCACCACCAGCGGCGCCGAGTCGGCCTCGCGGTCGGCCCAGACGTGGCCGTTGCGGTCGCGGACCTCGAGGTCGAGATCGCAGGCGGCGTCGTGCGCGGTCGAGAGGATCACCGAGGGGCCCTGCAGGTGCACGTCGTTGATCGAGATGCTGTTGCCAGGTTCCATGAACGTACCCATCAGCGACCACTCGCGCTGACCGGCGTGGAAGTGCAGGCCCTTGGCCGCGCCGCCCTCGGCAATCTTGCGGCTGGCGAGGCTGCCGGAGTCGAGCAGGCCCTGGTAGACCCGCTGCAGCAGCTCGGGCGCCACGCGGTAGCCGCCCTCTTCGACCATCACGCCGACCGCGGCGAACGCCTGCGTGCCCTTCTTGCCCGGCGCGACCAGCAGCGAGTAGACGCCGTCTTGCGGCGGCGTGAACGACACCAGCGGCTGCGCGTCGTCCTCGTTGTCGAGCGCCACGGGGTTGCCCTCGCCGTCGAGGATCGCGAGATCGATGTCGACGTCGGCCGATGCGGTCGCGAACACGGCGTACTGCCGTCCGCCCACCAGCGGTCGCTGGATCGACAGACCCTCGTCGTCGAGGAAGCCGCCGAGCACCGAGATGGTGCGGTCGTCGAAGCCGAAGGTCGTGGCTTCCTCGAAGTACTGTGCGAACGACAGCGTCTTTTGCAGCGCGAGGCCCATGTGGTGGCCCGGGCGCCACGCGTCCTCGTCGATCCGCAGCGTGATGACGTGGCCGTCGACCGGTGCGTCGGTGGTTGGCGGCGGCTCGGTCGGGCGCGTGGGCTCGCCTTGCTCGGCGGTCGCCGCACCGCCGGCGGGGATCGGCAGCAACAGCATCTGCGTCGGCGTGCGGCAGCCCTTGGGATCCTCGCGATCGCACGCCGCCAGATCGCCCCACGAGCGCGTGGCGCCGCGCTCGCGCTCGGCATGGACGGCGACCTTGGGTCCGACCGCGCCGACCTGCGCCGACGCGCCGCCTTCGCCGCCGCGGTGCTCGACGAACGAGAACGCGCCGACCGACAGCGCCGCGACGTAGTGGGTGGCGCGGGCGCACGGGCCCTGCGCGGCGGGCACGACCGGATCATCGCTGACCTGGTACGAGCCGACCGTGGCGTAGTTGAACTCCAGCTCGGAGCCGGCCTTGAGGTAGCCGCCGAAGCGCATGATGCCCATGGGGATGTGCGCGTCGAGCTCGCCCATCGAGCGGATGCGCAGGGTCTCGACGCCCTTGGCCTCGCTGGGCATGTACTCGTAGCGAGTGCTGACCGGACAGTCGATGATCGCGATGTCGTGGGGCTTGCTGGGATCGTAGTGCACCAGGATCAAGCGGCCGCGCTGCTGCACGTTGAAGTTGATGCGGTGGATGTAGCTCTCTTCGAAGCCGAACAGATTCAAGGTCGGCTGATCCACCGACGACGCCATGGGGTTGTTGGCGTCGGGCGACTTCTTCTTCTTGCTGCACGACGGCAGCGCCAGTGCCATTGCAGCCGCGGCCAGGCACACGCTCGCGTGGCGGAAGGGGTCGATGGTTCGCACGCGAGGGGAGCTGCGACGGGACTGCACCGGGATCGCAGTACATCACGTGGCTGTCGCAGGGGTCAAGGCGCGCGCGGGCGCGAACACGCGCCCATGCACGCTCGCGACGCGCGAGCGGGCGATCGCGATCGCGGCGGTGCGAATCATCGCAGCGCGACGCATCGCGGTGACGTCACTGGGAATCACCGGGCGTCCACGCCGTACATCGTGCGCCACACCGGTTCGAACGCCCACGCCGTCGGATCCTCGGGATCGAGCGGCGAGCTGCCGCCGGCCTGGGTCGAGGTGTGGCCGTCGTCGGTCGCGGCCGAGCTCGTCAAGCGATGCGAACCGTCGTACGGCGCCGCGACGGTGTCGATGTCGGTCGGCGAGCCCGGCAGCTGCAGGTCCTCGAATGCCGCGAGGTGACCCTCGTGCTGACTGTCGGAGGTGTGGGTGAAGCCCCAGAAGCGCTCGATCGGCGTGGTCGGGGCGCCCAGCAGCCAGCTCTGGCCGGTGTCGAGCGGGCCCGAGAGCATGACGACGCGCTCGACGCTACGGACCATGCCGACGACGCCCGAGGACGACGCGCCGTGCGAGATGCCCGAGATGACGATGCGGTCCCATCGTGGGACGGTGCCGTCGAGGAAGTACTGCCAGTCGCCGCCGGGGTGCAGCACCTGCAGGTGCGCCAGCATTGCGGCGACGCGGACCTCGGTGCAGTCGGGCGGGCCGATGTCGATGAAGCCGTGGTGGTCGACGCCCTCGAACGCCTCGAGGCGGCAGCCGCCGATGTCGTCGCCGCAGTTGTCGACGCCGTAGTCGCTGACGTAGCACGGCTGCACCACGTGGAAGCCCATCGCCGCGAGCACGCGGCCGTGCTCGGGGCTGCCGCAGGTCGAAGGCGCGCCGGCGCCGTGCAGGTACACGACCAGTCGGCCCACGGGTGTGACGCGGGTGTCCAGCGCCGCGAGCTCGGTGCCCAGGTGCAGCGTCGCGGCGGGGTCGGCCTCGTCGGGCGTGAAGCCGAATTCGTACAGCTGCGGGTCGGACAGATCGACGTCGGGTCCTGGGTCCTCACCGCCGCTGCTGCTCGACTCCGCGGCGGTGGTCGCAGTCGAGCTGGTGCTGCCGGTGCCCGCGGTGGTGTCGGCGTCGCCGCTGGCACCGCTCGAGGAGGTGCTGCCGCCGTCGCTGCTGCCGAGGCCGCCGTCGCTGCTGCCACCGCTGCTGCCCCCGCCGGTGTTGCCAGCCGTGGCGGTGCAGCTCGGGGCCGAGAGCAACAGCAGCAGCAGCGTGGGCGCGCGCGACAAGCCTGCCCAGGGTAGCAGACGCGCCGCGCGGCGGGATCACGCGACGTGGCGCAGCCGCGTGGTCGTGCGGCGGATGGTCCAGCTGGGACGACCCTGCTCGATCGCGGTGATCTCGTTGAGCAGCATGCGCTCGGTGCCACCGCCGACCGCGGTCGCGATGGCACCGATGATCTCGCGATCGCAGCGGGTCGCGAGCTTGCAGTCACCCAGCTCGGTCGCGTACAGCCGCGTGCGGTAGGCCGGGGTCGGCAGTGGCAGTGGCACGAGATCGGGCAGCGCCATCATGCCGATCGCCGCGAGCACGCCGGCGAAGCGATCGTGCGACACCGTGAAGGCGTAGCGCTTGCCCATGGCGATGCCCGCCGCGAGGCAGGCCTGCGCGACCAGCCGCGCGATGCCGACCGCGCCGCTGCTGGCGGTGGTCCACAGCGCGGTCAGCTCGACGGTGTCCTCGGGCGGGAAGTCGCGCACGCGCGCGCGCGCGTCGGGGAAGTGGCGCACGGTGGTCTCGGCGGGGAAGCCCAGCCGCGCGTGGCGGGCGTGCACGCGGCCGCCGCCCAGCAGCACGCCGTTGTCGTCGCGCACGACGACCAGGCGCACCAGCGCGTGCTCGTCGAACGCGATCGGCACCGCGTCGGGCAGCCCGTGGCGGGCGTAGCACTCGTTCAAACCCAACACGAACGACTCGTCGAGGGTCGGTCGCATCCCGGAGCGGACGACTTCGAGCGCGGTCATCGCGACGCCTGTGGTGCGTCGCGGTGCCGGTGGCCAGCGCGACGGCCCGAAGCGGGGCGTCCCGAAGCGGCGCGCCCGATCGGCCAGGCGCGCCGCTGCCTCGAGGCGGCCTCAGCCGTGACGACGCCGGCGACGCAGGCCCATCAGACCCACGAGGCCCAGCAGCGCCTGCACCGGCGGACGGTTGCCCTCGGTGGTGCAGCCGCAGCCGTCGTCGGTGCTCGGCGTGGTGCCGCCGTCGCTGCTGCCCGAGTCGGCGCCGTCGGTCTCGCCCGCGGTCGCGCTGGCGCTGGCGCTCGCATCGGTGCTGCTGCCACCGCCCGAACCTCCGCCGCTGGTGTCGGCCTGGGTGCCGCCGCCGGTGGTGGCGCTGCCACCGGTGCTGCTGCCCTCGGCGCCGGTGCTGCCGCCCTCGCTGCCCGAGCTGCCGCCGCCGGTGCTGGTGCCCTCGGCGCCGCCGCTGCTGCTGCCGCCGGTGCTGCCACCGCCGGTGCTGCCACCGTCGCTGCTGCCGCCGCCGGTGCTGCCCCCGCCGCTGCTGCCACCACCGCTGCTGCCACCGCCCGAGCTGCCACCGCCCGAGCTGCCGCCGCCGTCGGAGCTGCCACCGATCTCGATCACGCACGACGACGAGCAGCCGTCGCCGTCGTCGACGTTGCCGTCGTCGCACTGCTCGCCGGCGCTGACGTTGAGCACGCCGTCGCCACACGCGGCGCTCGAGCAGTCCGGATCGCAGGTGGCGGACTCGCCGGCGTCGTCGCAGTCCTCGCCGGCGGTGGGGTTGACCTGGCCGTCGCCGCACAGCGCGTCGCTGCAGTCGGCGTCGCAGGTGGCGGACTCGCCGGCGTCATCGCACTGCTCGCCCGCGGCGAAGTTCACGTGGCCGTCGCCGCAGGTCGTGAGCGTGCAGTCGTTGTCGCAGGTCGACGACTTGCCGCCGTCGTCGCACTGCTCGCCGGCGCTGGCGTTGAAGACCGCGTCGCCACACACCGCCGCGGTGCAGTCGAGGTCGCAGGCCGCGGTCTCGCCGGGGTTGCCGTTGCCGTCGCCGTCGCACTCCTCGCCCGCGAGCAGGTTGACGATGCCGTCGCCGCAGGTCGCGACCGTACAGTTGGCGTTGCACGCCGGCGAGCGGCCGCCGTCGTCGCAGGTCTCGCCCGCGGTGAAGTTCACGGTGCTGTCGCCGCACACCGCCGGCGTGCAGTCGGCGTCGCACGCCGCCGACTCGCCGGCGTCGTCGCACAGCTCGCCCGCGCTGGCGTTGGCGATGCCGTCGCCGCAGGCGACGAAGCTGCAGTCGATGTCGCAGGTGACCGACTCGCCGCCGTCGTCGCACTGCTCGCCCGACGTGACGTTGAGGATGCCGTCGCCGCAGGTGGAGACCGAGCAGTCGGCGTTGCAGCCTGCGGTCTCGCCACCGCCGTCGCAGGACTCGCCGAAGGCGACGTTGAGCAGGCCGTCACCACACGAGGGCGTGGTGCAGTCGCTGTCGCAGGCCGCGGACTCGCCGGCGTCGTCGCAGGTCTCGCCGATGATGACCACGCCGTCGCCGCAGGCGCAGCGGTTGGCCGCGCCGGGGGTGTCGCGCGTGGGCACCGTGGTCGGATCGAGCAGGCCGAGGTTGTAGCTGCCGGTGCCGTCGACGCAGCGGAACACGTGGTTGGGGTCGCCGGCGGAGTTGCCCACCGCGACCTGGTTGCAGTCGGTGCCGGCGACGCAGCTCGAGCCGGGGCCGTAGGGCAGCTCGGTGCTGCTGCCGTTGACCAGGGCCACGACGTCCTCGATCGCGGTCCACGGCGTGGTGTCGAACACGCCGTCGTTGTTGGTGTCGAGGTCGGCGCCGAAGCTGCCGCCGAAGTCGCGCACGACCATGTGCGTGACGGTGTCGCCGTTCTCGAAGTTGAGCGCACTGGCGCCGACCGTCATCGTCGCGGTGCCCAGGGTGAAGGTGGGCTCCGCGATCACGAAGCGACCGCTGGCGGGGATGAAGCGGCCGCTGAGAAACTGCAGGTTCTCGATCACGCCGGTGCCGGCCAGCGCGGTCGCGCCGTCGCCCACGACCATGAACGCCAGGCGATCGAGCGAGGCCCCGGCCGGACCGACGATCTCGACGTACTCGTCGTTGTCGGTGCCGGTCTGGTCGATGCGGATCTCGTTGATGTGCACGTCGGCCGGGGTCGGCGCGAAGCGAACCGCCGTGGTGCCGCCGGTGATGGTGCCGTTGGTGTTGCACGCGAACGTCAGGCCGTTGGTGGCGGTGCCGTCCTGGATCGCGGTGGTCGAGCCAGAGCCGCCGTCGCCGTCGGTCTGGAACTGCATGTGCATCGAGCCCGAGTCGTGGAACAGCACCACCTCGAAGTTCACGGCGGTGCCGCTGATGTGGTGGGTGCC
The DNA here is from genome assembly GCA_046351635.1 of Nannocystaceae bacterium. GTDB lineage: Bacteria > Myxococcota_A > Polyangia > Nannocystales > Nannocystaceae > Xiheibacterium. The sequence goes on from JAXLYC010000044.1 coordinate 13,286, forward strand.
GACCCACTGGAAGATGCTCACGCCCAGGGTCGTGCCGGCGAAGCCGGCGGTCGCGGCCGCGGCCGCGTCGAAGTACTGGTAGTAGACCGTGGTGTCGAGGTCGTCGTGCAGCACCGCGATGCGGGCGCCGCCGCCGTCGACGAAGCCCGGTCGTGGGCAGGTGTTGCCGAAGTCCGAGTTGGTGCTCTGATCGGAGAGGAAGCCGTTGGTGCTGGCGGCGAGGTCGTTGTAGACCGTGCCGTAGAGGCTGAATGCCGCGCCCAGGGGCTGGCTCGCGATGACGTCGTCACCGGTCGCGACGACCGAGCCGGTGACCTGGATGTTGACGTAGTTGTAGGTCGCGCCGCTGGCTTGGTTGTACCAGGCGTAGCCGAAGCCATCGGGGCCGCCGACCGCGGCCTCGGCCCGCTGCGGACTGAGCACGCCCGCGGCCACCAGCGAGGCCAGCGCGAGCGGGACACGGGACGACGCGAGCGAGGGACGGGCCAACGACCAGGTACGCATGCAGGCGCCGATGGTACGCGATCACGCGGCGCGCTGCAGCGCAGGTGCTAGCGCCGGTGTTCGTCCAGGCAGTAGCTCGCCGCCCGCAGGCCCACGAGCATGCTCGGGGCATTCATCGCCGACACCGGTGTGAACGGCACCGCCGAGGCGTCACCGATGCGTACACCCGTGACACCGCGCAGTCGCAATCGTGTGTCGACTGGGGCCGAGGCCGACTCGCCCATGCGCGCGGTGCCGGCGAAGTGGTAGGTCGTGATCGCATTCTTGCCGACCCAGCGCGCCAGCGCCTCGCGCGATTGGTTCCACGGCCCCGGCATCAGCTCCTTGCTGCGCCAGGCTCCGAGCCCGCCCGCGCGGCTGAGCCGGCGTGCGAACGCGATGCCGTCGACCATGGTGTCCATGTCCGCCGGATCGGAGAAGTACGCCGGGTCGACGACGACCGGCGCACGGGGATCGGCACCGGCCAGGCGTACGCTGCCGCGGCTGCGCGGCTTGCCCAGGATCACGACGATGCCGTACAGGTGATCGACGATGCGATTGGTCGCGCCCACGCCGAAGGCGAGGTCGAGGCCCGAGCGGATCGCGGTCTTGAGCGGCCCGTCGTATAGCGACGGCGGCAACACCTTGCCCGGCAGCATGCGCTGCATCGCCTGCTTCATGGCGCTGGGCGCGGGCCAGAACACGTAGCAGGTGTCGCTCTGGCGCGGCGGCAGGTCGGCGGCGGCGCGCGTGCGATAGAAGCTGTACAGCTGCGGATACTGACAATCGACCAGGCCGCGCGAGACGAAGAACAGCGGCACGTTGGGGTGGTCGTGCAGGTTCTGGCCGATGGCGGCCTGCTCGAGCACCGGCGCGATGCCGCGGGCGCGCAGCGCCTGGCTCGGGCCCACGCCCGAGAGCATCAGCAGCTTGGGCGTCTCGAGCGCGCCGGCGCAGACCACGACCTCGCGGCCGATCTCCACCCGCGCCGCCACGCCGTCGTGCTCGTACTCGACCGCGACCGCGCGGCGGCGATCGTCGAACACGATGCGGTGGACCCGGGCGCGGTTGCGCAGCACCAGGTTGGGGGCGCGGGCCCGGCTCCTTGACGAACGCGACGTAGGCGCTGCGGCGATCGGCGCCCTCGTAGGTCATCCACTCGTAGCCGACGACGTTCGACAGCATGCCGTCGTTGAGATCCTCGCGGCGTTCCATGCCGCACGCGACCGCGCACCGAGATGCACGCCTCGGTCCAGCGCGTCGGCGGTCGCCGTCGCGGTCGCAGGCCCCGCTCGAGCCGCTCGAAGTCCGGCACCACGTCGGACCAGCGCCAGCCGCTGGGCCACTCGGCGTAGTCCTCGATCGCGCCGCGGGTGTAGACCATGCCGTTGACCGAGCCGCTGCCGCCCGAGACCGAGCCCGTGCCGACGAAGAAGCGCTGATCGCCGGCATGCCGCTGCGGCACCGTGAAGCGCTCCCACATCACCGCGTCGTTGGCGAAGGCGTACTTGTAGCCGTCGGCCGAGAGCGTCTCGGGGTGCTCCTCCGCGGGCGGACCGGCCTCGAGCACGAGCACGCGCACCGAGGGATCCTCGGCCAGGGTCCCGGCGGCGACGCAGCCCGCGGAGCCGCCACCGAGCACGACGTAGTCGAAGCGCTCGGTCACGACGCCGAGTCCTTGCGGCCACGCAGCAGCGCCCACGCAGCACCCAGACGCTGCCGCAGGCCGCGGCCGTAGATCAACCGCACGACCCCGAGCATGCGATCGAAGTCGCCGGGCTTGTTGGGGAAGACCTTGCTGGGAAAGTGTAGCGGCAGGCGATCGTCGAGCACGGCCTTGACGTTGCAGAACGAACGCAGGCCGTCGCGGCCGTTCATGCGCCCGAAGCCCGACTGCTTGACGCCACCGAAGGTCAGATCCTGGGCCATGTACGTCACGCCGCCGAAGTCGTTGATCGCGGTCATGCCGGCCTGCAGCCGCGCGGCGATGCGGCGCGCGCGGGCGTGGTCCTTGCTGAACACCGCCGAGCCCAGGGCGAAGCCGGTGCCGTTGGCGACCGCGACGGCCTCGTGCTCGTCGCGCACGCGGCACAGCAGCATCACCGGCCCGAACGTCTCCTGTTGCATGATGTCCATCTGCGGTGTGACGTCGGCGAGCACGGTCGGCGCGAAGAAGTCGCCCTGCTCGGACAGCACCCGCGTGCCGCCGGCGAGCACGCGCGCGCCCTTGGCGACCGCGTCCTGCACCAGCCGCTCGACGATGCCCAGCTGCATCGGCGTGACCATGGCGCCGACGTCGACGACGCCGCGCTTGGGATCACCCTGCACCAGCCCGCGCGCGAGCCCGCCGACGAGCTCGGCGAACTGGTCGTAGACCTGATCGAACACCAGGATGCGCTCGCACGCGACGCAGTTCTGCCCGGCGTTGATGAAGCAGCCGGCCATGGCCGCGTGGGCGGCCTGCTCGAGGTGCGCGTCGTCGCAGACGATGAGCGGGTCCTTGCCGCCGAGCTCGAGCACCGTGGGGATGAGCGCGCGCGCGGCCGCGGTCAACACCCGCTGGCCGTTGACGACCGAACCGATGAACGACCAGGCCGTCGATGCCGCCTTCGACGAAGCCTGGCTTCACCTCGCCGCAGTTCCACCGCTGCAACAACTCGGCGACGGCCCTCGGCGACCAGCGCGCTCTGGCGATCTCGACTACGCGCGCGGCCGACCACGCGACCCACTCCGAGGGCTTGATCACGATGGCGGCGCCGGCCATCAGCGCCGGCACCAGCGGGTTCAAGATGTTCTGCAGCGGATAGTTCCACGGGATGATCGCCCCGATCACGCCCAGGGGGTGGAACTCCAGCCGCGCCTTCTGTGCACGAGCACGCCCGAGCTGACCGGCCTGGGGCGCAGCCACTTCGCCGTTGGCGATGGTCCAGCGCAGCTTCTCCAGCACCGGCCAGATCTCGCCGACCAGCGCGTTCTCGCGGGTCTTGCCGCGTCGCGCACGACGAGGTCGACCAGCTCGGGGCCGTGCTGCAGCAGGTGATCGATCATGCGGCGCAGCACCGCGCGGCGCTTGGCGAAGTCGGCTTCGGCCCAGCCGATCTGTGCCTGGCGGGCGCGCGCGATCGGTGGCGCGCACGGCCTCGGGGCCATCGACTGCCACCGCACCCAGGGGTCGGCGTGGCCGGCGGGCCGAAGCAACGGATTCGCGGCCGCCGGCCGCAGCGGATATCGACGACGTTGTCGGCAGCTCATCGGACCAGCTCCTTCGCGGACACCGCTTGCCGCATGCGGCCTCGGCCGTGCGGCCGCGGCTGTCGAGGTATTCCTGCCACTTGCGGATGGTGAGATCCTGGAACGCCCTCACCACCGGCGAGAGCTCGGGCGCGGGCCGATCCCAGAACTGTTGCCAGCCGTTCTGCTCGCGCTCGATGACCCACACGTCCTGGCCCAGCAGCGGCTGCAGCGTCAGCACCCGCTGCGCCCGCATCATGCGGCTGACCAGCCAGTAGGGCAGCTTCCAGCCCAGCTTGGGCACGCGGATGACGTCGGGCCGCAGGTAGAAGATGAAGATGTGGCGATTGTGGCTGTCGTCCCACGGCAGCGTGAAGAGAAAGTGCTTGATGCGGTCGTCGGTGTTCGACCAGTGGTACGGGTAGTCGTAGCAGGCCAGCATGTGGTCGCAGCCGGCGTCGCTGCGATCGATGAACCAGTCCTGCAGCCGTCCGGCGGCGATGCGCGAGCGGTACTCGACCTCGACCCGCTCGCCCACCGTCTCGCAGCGCAGCAGGTCGGTGCCGGAGAACGGCTGGTACTTGCGGTGGAGGAAGCCGTGGGTGAAGTCCGAGACGTTCTCGAGCAGCATCGAGTGGTGCCCGGGGCAGTCGAACTGCACGAACGCGTGGGGCCACGGCCGCGGACCCTCGAGCTCTGGGATCGACGGGATGTCGCGCGTGGTCGCGAGCGCGGGATCGCCGGGGAACACGAACACCAGGCCGTAGCGCTCGCGCACCGGCACCGACTCGATGCGGATGTTGGGTTGCTTGTGGCCGAACAGATCGTGCGGGATCTCGGCGGTGCCGTCGCCGTCGTAGGCCCAGCCGTGGTAGGGGCACACCAGCTTGCAGCCCACGACCTCGCCGGCGGTGAGCCTGACGTGGCGATGGGCGCAGCGGTTCTCGACCGCGCGCGCTCGACCATCGTCACCGCGGAACACCGCGATCGAGCGGCCGAGGAACTTCACCTCGGTGTGCTCGCCGGCACGCAGCATCTTGCTCTGCGTGACCGCGTACCAGTAGTTCGGATCGAGCCCGGCCGCGCGCGCCTTCTGGCGGCGGTTCTTGGCGTGCTCGAAGCTGGGCGGGGGCGCAGGGGCGTGGCCGGAGAAATCGTGCATGGCGAGCGCTCGCGGGTGGGGTCCGCAGAACCTGGATTCTGGAACGGGAATCTCGTATTCTGCCGCCAACCCGCATGTCAACCCCCGTGCCCAGCGACCCGACGACCGGCCGCGCCAGGCTGCAGCAGGCCCGGCGCGACCTGTACCGCGCGGCCATCGTCGAGGCGGCCGAGGCCGAGTTCGCGGCCGCGGGCTACGACGCCGCGCGGGTGCAGACCATCGCCCGGCGCGCGGGCGTCTCGCTGGCGACCTTCTATGCCGCGTTCGCGGGCAAGTGGGAGGTGCTGCGCGCGGTGCAGGAGGATCGCCTGGGCGCGCTCATGCAGCGCGTCGGAACCCTGGTGGTGCAGGCGAGCACGCCGATGCAGCGACTGCAACGCGGGCTCGACGGCTACCTGCGCTTCCACATCGAGCACCCGCGCTTCCTCGCGATGCAGCTGCGCGATCAGGTGCCGTGGGGCACGACCGACGAGCTGCGCACGCCCGAGCAGACGCGCGCGTGGCAGGCCGGCCTGCAGCTGCTCGAGGCGACCTTCCGCGAGTGCATGACCGCCAGGCCTGCTGGTCGAGGACGACCCCGAGCTGTGCGCGCGCACGGCCGCGGCGATGAGCCAGGTGCGGCCATTGCGATGGCTCGCGACCGGCATGAAGGACGACGCCGACACGGTTGCGCGCGCGGCGATGCAGCAGTTCGTGCGGACCTTCGCGCGACCGGAGCGTCACGCGGAGCTGCTGGCGAGCTTGTGAGGCGCGTGCGGCTCGGACCGAGCCGCGTCGACGTCATCATATCGGGATGTCTTCGATGCACTCGCCCTGCCAGAAGCAGCCGATCAGCTGCGAGCAGGTGGCCTCGTCGTCGACCTGGGCGCAGCGCGCGATGCACTGGCCGAAGTCGAGGCTCCACACGCACTGCGACAGGGCGATGCACGCCTGCGTGGTCGGCTGGTCGTAGCACGCGTCGAAGTCGGGCGGACCCGCGGTGGTGGTGTCGCCGTCGCTGCTCGCGCTGGCCTCGGTCGTGCTGCTGCCGTCGCCGGTGCTCGCGGTGGTGCCGGCATCGTCGGCGCCGGTCGAGGGCTCGGGCGCCAGGCGCCTGCAGACCGCAGCCCCAGCCATGCGGTCACGCCGAGCGCGGCGGGATTCGCAGCGTGCGCGCGGGAGATCGGGGCATCACGTCGCAGGGTAACGGGCTCAGCCGAGGTAGGAACTCCATCGTCGTCTGGGTGCATGGCGACGCGTCGCCGGGCGCGAGCGGGAAGCGCCAGCCGTGCGTCTCGCGCACCACCGCGAGCAGCGGCTCAGGCCCGCCGTCGACCTTGCGCACCTGCGTCGTGCCGTCTTGCGCGATGCAGAAGTCGGCGCGCACGCGCCAGTGGCCCGGGCGGACCCGGCCCTGCCGCAGCTGTGCGGGGCTGGGGTTCGGGTCGATCAGCGCGTGGAGGATCACCTCCGGCAGCAGGCCTTCGGCCAGCGGGCACGCGATCTCGGCCCCGTACTCGCACGCCGTGCGCCAGGCCTGCGCGGCGCCGGCGGGGTCGCGCGCGACCCCGGCACCGGCATGCAACAGATCACCGTGCAGCAAGCACGCGCGCGGATGCTTCGCCGCGCAGCCGGTCGCGATCCACTCCGCCGCGCCGCGCCCGTCCGGCGGGCTCGCGGCGGCGAAGGCATGCACCGCGATCCACACGCACGCGCCACCGTAGCCGGCCTCGCAGCCCTTGATCGCGAGCGCCTTCGCCTGCGGCAGATCCTGGCGGCCGATCGCGGCCGCGAGGTAGCCGCACGCGCGACCGAAGCCGTCGTGGCACGCGCTGCGCATCAGCGAAAGTGCGCGGGCGGGATCCCGCGGCACGCTGGCGCCCTCGAGGTAGCCCTCCGCCAGCTGCAGGCACGCGGCCGGATCACCCTGGCTGCACGGCGCCGCGCAGGTCGCCGGGCCCAGCTCGGCGCAGGTCGGCGGATAGTCGCCGTCCGCGTCGTCGGGCGGCGCGAGTCGGACCTCCGGGACCGCGGTGGCGCCGCCGCGCTCGCACGCGGCGAGCAGCAGCGACAGGGCGAGGCCACGAACGAAACGGGACAGTGGTCGCATCGGCATCGACGATCCTCGTCGGCCGCAGCGTACCCCACGTCCCGCCGGGCGCGCAGCCGGGGCTACAGCGCCGCCTCGATCGCGGTCCGGGTCGACGCCAGGCCCTCCTCGGTGTCGACGTGTACGACCACGCCGTCGCGATCGACCACGACGTTGAGCGGGAAGACCTTCTGCGGCATGCGATAGTGGCGGAACGCGGCGCTGTCGAGGTCGAGCGTCATCGGCAGGGTCAGGCCGCCCTCGGCCACGACCTGGCCGGCAAACGCGGTGCGGTGGGTCGTGTTCACGCCGACCGCGAGGAAGTCGCTGGCGGGGTAGCTCGCCATGAGCTCGTGCTCGACCGTGGCGAACTCCTCGGAGCAGCGCTTGCAGCCGAAGTTGAACATCTTGACCAGCACGACCTTGCCGCGGTGATCCGAAAGCCGCAGCGGCGTGCCGTCGATGCCCGGCAACAGGAAGTCGGTCGCCTCGACGCCGAGCTCGGGCTCGCCGCGGTTGCCGTCGACCGTGATGGTGACGGTGGGCTCGTCGGGGTCGTTGGTGTGCAGCACCAGGCTGCCGCTGACCAGGGCGTCGTCGCTGGGGGTGTAGGAGACCGAGATCAGGCTCGACGCGCCCGGCGGCACCTCGAAGGCGTCGGGGCACTCGGCCGTGGCCGCAGCGTCGTCCTGCGGCGTGGCCGAGAACGGCGCCTCGATCTCGAGGCTGCCGACGCGCAACGGCGCGTCGCCGTGGTTCTCGACCACGAGCAGGGCCTCGACCGGCGTGCCGGGATCGCCCCACAGGTACAGCGTGCCGCCGTCGATGGCGACGTCGGGCGCGGCTGCGTCCTCGCCGAGCTCGATCGGCACCAGCGTGTCGCCGACGGCGCCCCACAGCACCTCGCCGTGCGCCACCGCGGCGCGCCACCACGGCGCGGTCAGGCTGCCGGCCTGCGGTCGCTCCTCGTCGTGTCGCGCGCCGTCGCCGTGGCGCACGATCGCGTGGGACTCGACCGTGAACCATGCGTCGCCGCCGTGGACCGCGTCGAGCACGGTGCCGGTGGTGTCGCCACCGCCCTCGCGGCGCAGATCGGCGCCGCCGCCGAGCAGGTCCCAGCCGAACACGCCGCGCAGCACCGCGACGCCGCCTCCGCCCGCGCGCAGGCCCAGCGCGGGCGAGTCGGTCGCGAAGCTGCCGGTGGTCGCCCTTCGTCTTGCGGTGCGAGCACGACCACGCCCTGCGCCCCGGCGGCGACCCACAGCGCGCCGTCGACCCCGCGGTACGCCGCGGGCGTCGGCGATCTGGCCCAGCGCGCCGCGATCCTCGAACGCGCCGGTCGCCAGCGTCAGCGCGCGCACGCCCGCGTCGCCGGCCGCGACCCACACCGCGCCGTCGTCGATCGCGACGCCGTGCACCGGCCCGGGCACGCTCGCGTGGCCCAGCGCGATCGGGCCGGTGAGGTCGATCGCGACGACGTCGCCCGCGTCCGTGCCGACCACCGCGATGTCGCCCGCGACCGCGATCGCGCTGCAGCGGCCGTCGAGCGCGGTCGTGCCGACATCGCCGGCATCGACCTCGACCAGATCGACGAAGCCGTCGCCGCACGCGACCACGCCGCGGTCTGCGCTGGCGAGTGCGATCGCGTCGCCGCTGAGCGTGATGCTGCGCTCGACCCGCGCGGTCATGACGTCTTCTGCCGCGGCGCCGCTGCAGCGATCTTCGATCGCACCGTCGTCGCCGGCCGACGACGCAGTCGTGAACGCGGTGCCACCGGCGTCGTCGCTGGGGTCACTCGCGCAGGCGCACGGCGCCAGCATGAACAGCGCAGGGCCTCGCAACCACGCACCACGATCGAACACGCGCGACGTCTTCATCGGCACCACCTCCACGGTTGGTCGCCAGTTGTGGCGCACCGCGTCGCGCGTCGCAACATGCAATGTCGCCTGGGCAACTCGCCCAGCGGTTGTGCTATCCGCTCGCGCGCGTCACCGCGATTCGTGACGCCGTGGCGTTCGCGAGCTGGCACATCGATTGCTGACGAGCGCGCGCGTCGACGACGTCGGCGGAAGGCAGCAGCTACGACGATGCGAGCGAGAACGACGCTGTGGGCCGCCTTCGCGTGCCAGGCCGCGTGTCAACGGCAGTACGAGCCGGGCACGCCGTGGATCATCGCGGCCGGCAGCGCGCCCGAGGGCGACGCCGACGAGGGCGACGGCGCCGAGGCCGACGACGGCGTCGGTTCGGACGTCGACGGCGGCGCCGACCCGGCCGGCGGCGAGGTCGGATCGAGCGGCCACGGCGACGACGGACTCGACGACGGCGGCGGCGGCGAGGTGTCCTCGAGCGGTGCGCCCGAGATGCCGCCCACGCCGTACCAGGGCGGCTGGGACATCGGCGGGTGCCAGTCCGAGGTCACCGGTGCGACCGACGACCCCGGCGGTGCGATCTCGGACTTCTCGTTCACGGACCAGTTCGGCGAGACCGTGCGGCTGTACGACTTCTGCCACAAGGCCGTGCTGATCGTCGAAGGCGCCTTCTGGTGAGGGGCGTGCCAGCAGGAGGCCTCCGGTCTGGAGGCCAGGTACCAACAATACAAAGATCGCGGCTTCATCCTGATCTCGCTGTACGCGGAGAACGACTACGGCTCGCCGCCGACCGCGAGCGAGCTGCAGGGCTGGGCCGACAGCTACGGCATGACGTTCCCCGTCGGCGCCGATCCGGGCTGGACCTTCTACGATCGCAGCTGGTCGGCGAACTACACCCCGGTCAACCTGCTGCTGGCGCCGGGCATGCGCGTGGTCACCGAGGACTACGTCGACGACGCGCAGATCGAAGCGGTGCTGCCGATGTGAGCGGTCGCGCGCGTCAGTGCACCGCCGTGATCACCAGGACCCCGTCGCTGCTGTACGCGTCGACCGTCACGATCGCGCCGTCGCGGATCGCCTGGGTCAACGCGTTAGCGCAGCGGTGATCGCGATCGGCGTACAGATCGGTGCTGGCGGTGAAGCCCCGGTCGGATCGCTGCCACTGACCGAGGGCAGGTTGAAGCGGGCGCGGTTGCCGTGGGAGAACCCGGATCCGCGAGGAGCTCGTCGGGGTTGAGCGGGCGATCGACCCAGCGGCACGCGCCCGCCGCGACGGTCTGGGGATCGTCGCCGGCGTTATGTGTCGGGGAAGCTCAGCACGAAGCCGAAGCCGGTCGGTTTCTTGACATGTCCATGCTGCTGCCGCCGCGGCGCAGGGCGTAGCTGGGCGGGGCCGCGGTGGCGGCGGCGGAATCGCGCAGCGGCAAGACGGTCGCGAACGCGAGCAGGGCGGGGACCAGGGCGAGCGGGCGGGGCATGTTCAGGGCTCCTGCGGTTGGGACACGCTGCCGGTCGATCCGTCTCGCGCGTCGACGCCCCGCGCAGGCGGCGGGCACGGCTCGGCCACGAGCGCGCGCAGCCGCAGCGCCTCGTGCCCCTCCTCACCGCCGTCGCGGACCGCGATCGCGAGGCTGCGCTGCAGATCGGCCGCGGCCGCGGCGCACTCGCCCAGCTCGGCCTCGACCAGCGCGAGGTTGGAGACCGCGTCGCCGACCTCGGCGTGGTCGGGGCCCAGCAGCGCCTCGAGGATCGCGACCGCCTCACGCGCGTGGGTGCGCGCGAGACCGAGGCGTCCGGCGCTGCGCTCGATGTTCGCGAGGTTGTCCAGGGCGTCGCCGGCACCGAAGCTGCGCGGGCCCGAGACCTCCGCGAAGATCGCGTGGGCCCGCTCGGCGGCCGCGAGCGCGGTCGGCAGATCACCGGCCTCGAGCGCGGCCGCGCCCTTGGTCTGCAGCACCGACGCGAACAGCGGGTGCCGCTCGCCGACGTCGGCGGCCAGCAGCGCGAGCGCCTCGTCGAGCTGCGCCGCGGCCTCGGCGTGCCGGCCCAGGTGCATGAGCGTGGCGCCGTAGTTGTTGCGTTCGCCCGCGCGCTCGGCCGCAGTCGCGTTGGGATCGGCGTCGAGCCGTGCGATGGCCTCGCGCTGCAGCACCGCCGCGTCCTCGCGGTGGCCCTGCAGCGAAGCGACCATGGCCTGCGCCGACCGCAGCCCGGCCCAGTCCTGCTCCGAAGCGTCGCCGCGCTGCAACCACGCCGCGGCCATCTGCGCCGCGGTCTCGGCCTCGGCGTAGCGGCGCTGCCCCAACCCCAGCACGGCCACCAGCTTGATCGCGAGCACACCCGCGGTGCGATCGTCGTGCGCAGCGGCAGCCGCGAGCAGGCCCTCGTGCAACGCCGCGGTGGCCGCCGCGAACTCGCCGCCGTCGTCGTGCAGATCGGACAGCAGCGACAGCGCCTTGGCGCGCAGGGGCGGGTAGTCGTGCGCGCGTGCGACCTCGGCGATGGCGGCGACCGGCCCCAGCAGGGGCTCGCGCTCCCAGAAGAGGTAGCGGCGGGCCCACGCGCGCTCGAGCGCATCGTTGGCCGCGGCGATCGCCGCGCGGGCCTGCGCGTCACCCGGCAGCGGCACGACCTCGGCGAGTGCGTCGAGATCGGCGCAGTCGTCGACGCGCGGCAGCCCGTGCACCGCGGGCAGCAGCTCCAACAGCGGTAGCGCCTCGGCCTCGGCTTCGACCACTGCGGTGGTCAGGGCCGCGGCGGCGCTGCGCCGGCGCTCGAGGCAGGCCATGCGCGCGTCGAACAGCACGGCCGACTCCTCGCCGCGCACGCGGTGGGCCTCGCAGGCGGACAGGCGCATCTGCGACCACGCCTCGCCGTAGCGCGCGAGCGCGGCGTCGACGCTCGCTGCGATCGCGGGCGCATCGGGCTGCGACGCCGCGGCGATGTGGGCGACGACCGCGGCGCGGCCTTCGGTGTCCCACGGGCCGGCGTCGTCGCCCTGCAGTCCGTCGCACGGCGACGCCTGGCCGCGCACGAGCAGGGCGCTCGCGCCCAGCGTCGCGGCCGCGCCCAGCACGATGCCCGCGCGCTGCCACACGCGCGCGCGATCGTGTCGTAGCGCTGCCAGCAGCGGCGGCATCGCGGGCCAGCGCGCGGCGGCGTCGTCGGCCAGACCGCGCTGCAGCGCGCGGTGCAACCACCGCGGCCCGGGGCCACCGGCCGCGGTCGCGAGCGCCTCCTGCAGCGCGCGGCAGAACGCGAACTGATCGGCGCGGGCGTCCACCGGCTCGCCGCGGCGCTGCTCGGGCGCCATGTAGCCCGGCGTGCCGGCGAAGTCGCTGGTGTCGCCGCTGCTGCGGCTGGTCGCGAGCTCGGACTCGCCACCGCCGGCGCGCGCGAGGCCGAAGTCGGCCACGCGTGCGCGGCCGTCGAGCCCGACGAGCACGTTGTCGGGCTTGAAGTCGCGGTGGACCAGGCCGACGTCGTGGGCGGCGGCGAGACCCAGGCCCGCCTGCAGGTAGATCCAGCAGCTCGCGCCAGGATCGCGCTCGCTGGCGCCGTCACCGGCCGCAGCTCCGCGCCCTCGACGAACTCCATCGCGACGAAGACCTCGCCGTCGAGGGTGCCGGTGTCGTGCACCGCGACCACGTGCGGGTGGGCCAGCTTCGCGAGCGCCCGGGCTCTGCGCGGCAGCCGGCGCTGGTCCTCGGGGCGGCTGCGCGATCGCCGGTGCAGGAGCTTGAGCACGACCTTGCGGTCGAGCTCGATCCCACGCGGCGAACACCGTGCCCATGCCGCCGGCCTTGCACGTCGAGCACGACGTAGGCCGATTTCGGCGCCGCGCACCGGCAGGTTCGATCGTCGCGGCGATCGTCGACGCCGTCCTCGATGGCGGCCGCGGCCGCGATCCACTCACGGCAACGAGGCGCAGCCGTCGACGTGACGCCGCAGCGCCGAAGTACCCGCGGGCGCGAGCCGCCGCTCGAGCCACGCCTGCATCGTCGCCGCGTCGGGGCACGCGGACGATGCGCCGCCGGACGGCTCGGTCTCACGCCAGGTGGCCATTGCGTTCCTGCGCGCCAGCGTGTGTAGTCGCGCCGTGGACGAGCGAGCGCTGTCGCGTGCCTGGACCGACGACGTCGCCGACGACGCGCGCGAGGCCGCGTTGCAGCGCCTGGTCGCGGCCGCGCACGCGCGCTGGCCCGCGGCCTGGCTCGCGCCGACGACGTTCGTGGCCGAGCTGGCGCTGCGGCGCAGCGACGGCGAGCGCGAGGCCGCGGCGCTGCGGCGCATGACCGATCACGCGGCCGAGCTCTACCTCGCGGTCGCGTGTCAGCACGGCGTCGACGCGGCGGTGCGGGCGTTCGACGCCGAGTACCTCGGCGAGGTGCCGCGGCTGCTGCGGCGGCTGCCCGAGGGCGAGGGCCTGGCCGACGACGCGGCGCAGGCGGTGCGCGAGCGGCTGCTGGTCGGCGACGCCCAGCGGGGCCCGCGGATCGCCGAGTACGCCGGCCACGGCGGGCTGGCCGGCTGGGTCCGCGTCACCGTGGTCCGGGGTCGCGCTCAACCTCCGGCGGGCACGCACGGTGGTGCTCGCGCGCGACGACGGCGAGCTCGAGCGCGCGGCCGAGGGTGACGCCGCGCTCGACGTGGTGCGCGCGCGCTACCGCGAGCCCTTCGTCGCGGCCCTGCGTGCCGCGGTCGCGGGGCTCGACGCGCGCGGTCGCACGCTGCTGCGGCTGCACTACGTGGATGGCCTCGGCATCGATCGCATCGCGCCGCTGTTCGGCGTGCACCGCTCGAGCATCGCACAGCTGGCTCACGGACGCGCGAGCGCGGGTGCGCACCGCGATCCACGACGCGCCGTCGCGCGGCGCGGGGCTCGACGCAGCCGCGTGCGACAGCGTCGCGAAGGTGCTGCTGAGCCAGGTGCCGGTGACCCTGGGTTGCTGCTGGGCCCGGGCGAGGGCGCCGGCGTCTGAGCGGGTCACGATCCCCGGACACGCTGGGGTCGCGCGGATCGTCTGCGCGCCGCGGGCGGCCCGGGTGGGCCCGCGCTGGCACGCGGGCGCTCGCGGCACTACAGCCTGGGGGCGATGACCAGCGCCGCTGCCGCGCGCCCTGCCGACGTCGACGCCGACGCGGCGCTGTGGGACGCGTACAACCTGCTGTTGACCGGACCCGACCTCGAGCGGCTGCGCAAGCTGCTGGTGCGCTACGACGCCTTCCGCACCGCCATGGAGGTCCCGGGCGATGTCGTCGAGTGCGGCGTGTTCAAGGGCACCGGGCTGCTGACGTGGCTCAAGTTCCTGCAGATCCACGCGCCCGGCTCGGCCCGGCGCGTGATCGGCTTCGACACCTTCGACGCCTTCGCACCCGCCGCCGCCAGCGATGCCGCTGCAGTCGCGGCGTTCGTGCGCGAGACCGGCCACCGCGGCACCTCGGTCGCGTCGCTGCAGCAGGCCGCCGCCGCCGCGGGTATCGACCCCACGCGCTGCGTGCTGGTGCCCGGCGACATCCGTACGAGTGCAGCCGAGCACGTGCGCGACAACCCCGGGCTGCGCATCGCGCTGCTGCACCTCGACCTCGATCTCGGCGAGCCGACCTTCGCGGCCCTGACCGCGCTGTGGCCCCGGGTCGTGCGCGGCGGCATCGTGGTGTTCGACGAGTACGCCGCGCCGCGGTGGAGCGAGAGCGACGGTGTCGATCGCTTCTTCGCCGGCACCGGTGTGCGGCTGCGGACCTGGCCGCACGCGCGCACGCCGACGGCCTACGTGATCAAGGAGTAGCGCGGCCCTCGCGGGCGCGCGGGCTCAGGCCAGCACCGAGCGGCGCTGCAACGACGAGTGCGTGGCCTCGGGCCCGGCGGCGAACAGCGCAGCCAGCTTCGCGCGGCCGGCAGCGCCGCCGGTGGCCGCGAGCTCGAGCTCGTCGAGCGTGAGCAGCTTGATGTCGACCAGGCGGATCGGCGACAGCGGCCCGGCCACCACCGACGGCACCAGGGCATCCTCGACGCCCAGCAGCACACCGACGCGGCCGTGCGCGTTGACGAAGCGCGAGGCGTGCTCGCCGGGGATGCCGACGTCGTAGAGCTCCGTCGAGAGCGTGCCCAGCTCGTCGAGCAGCTTGCGGATGCCGCCGTGGCCCGCGGCGAAGTTGCTCATCTGCCACACCACGTCCCACAGCCACGAGCCCGCCACGCGTTCGAGCGGGTCGCCGGTGATGGCGTAGAACTCGAGGCCACAGCCGTTGACGTCGCTGGGGCCGTCGTCGAACGGATCCGCCAGGCCGTCGCTGGCGAGCAGCACCGCGCCGTCGCGACGGGCCACGCGGTAGGCCTGCCGCAGCGCCGGCCAGCGTGGCCCGCCCATGAACACCGGGTTGAGCAGGTGCGTGAGCACGTCGCCGTCGAGCGTGCCCCAGCGCGCCCACGCCTGCGCCAAGGCCTCGTGGGTCGCGGTGCAGCCGCCTCGCGTGGATCGGTCATCGCGGCAACGTTGAACGCGCGGCCGCGCGCGTCAACTGCCGTCCATGAAGCGAACGCGCCGCTTCCTCGTCCCGCGCCGCAAGCCGTCGCGGGTCCTCGCTGAAGGCGGGTCCTCGCTGAAGGCTCAATCGTCGTCGACCACGCGGACCACGCCCAGACGCTGGCCCCACGTCAGCACCGCGTCGATCGCCGCCGCGGCGGCACGGCGCTGCGCCGCGTCGTCATGGCCCAGCTGCGCGCACGCGCGGGCGAGCTCGATCTGGCCGCGCTCGCGCTGGGCCTCGTCGAAGATCCGCGGCCGCCGCACCACGGTCATGGGCAGCGCCACCGGTGGTTGCGGCGCGTCGAGGAACGCGGGGTCGATGCAGCTCGACAGGTCGTTGGTCGCGCCGACGCGATCGGTCAGCGGCTCGAGCGACCACTTGCGCGTGGCCGTGGCCGCGACCGAGACGTGGTCGAACTGCGTCGTGATCGCGCAGCCGCGCTTGACCATGCCGCCGATCACGATCGCGGGCACGCGGAAGCCCAGCTGCTCGAACTCGGCCATGGCGTCGGTCGTGGTCGGCGGTGGCACGTGGTCGAAGAAACCGCCGTGCTCGTCGTAGGTGATGACCAGCAGCGTACGTTCCCACAGCGGGCTCGCGGCCAGGGCCTGGTAGATCGACGCGATGAACGCCTGTCCCATGGCGATGTCCGCGGGCGGGTGATCGTCGTTGCCGATGGTGCCGTTGGCGGTGAGCACCGGGTCGACGATGCTGAACTGCGGCAGCGTGCCGGCGGCCGCGTCGTCGAAGAAGTCCGCGATCTGGCCGATGCCCTCGGTCTTGCCGTAGACCAGCACGAACGGCAGATTCGAGCTGTAGTAGCGGTTGCTGACGCCGGCGTCGTCGAGCCGGTCGAAGATGCTGGGCAGGCCCAGGCTCGAGATCGGGTCGTTGGTCTTCATTCCGCCCGAGGTCGCCAGGTGCAGGTAGAAGCGGTTGGGCCAGGTCGGGCCCATCACCGAGGCGAACCACCGCTCGCACAGCGCGTAGTTGTCCGCCAGCGTGTAGCTCACCGGCGCGAGCGCACGCGTCAGGTAGCCCATGACCTCGTCGGGCACGGGCGCGCCGTCGGCGGTGTACTCGGTGACGAAGCCGTCGTTGGCGCCCTGGTTCCACTGCGCGTGCGAGGCGTCCCAGCCGTGGGGTGGGTCGAACTCGACCACGGTGTCCTGCAGCGCGTGCACGCCGACGTCGTTGCCCATGGCGTCGGGGTTGACCTCGCGACCGGACAGGCCCTCGATCGCGCGGCCCTCGGCCAGCGCGAGCGAGCCGAACATGTGGTCGAACGAGCGGTTTTCCATCATGAGCACGACGATGTGCTCGACCGGCGCCAGCAGGGCGTCCGCGCCGAGATCGCTGGGCGCCTCGCAGTCCGACGCGACCGGGCCGGTGTCGCCGCTGGAGTCGCCGCCGCTGCTGCCGGCCTCGCTGCCGCCGCTGCTGCTGCCCGCGCCGCTGCTGCTGCCGCCGGTGCTCGCATCGCCGCTGGAGCCGTCGCCAGAGGTGGTGCCGTCGCCGTTGCCACCGTCGTCCTTGCACGCGCTGGCACCCAGACCGAGCGCGCCGATGCCTTGCAGTGCGCGTCGCCGCGACCACAGCCGCCGGATCTCTTCGAGCTTCTTGCGATGCATGCCGTGGGCGGCGCCCCCGGCGCGCCGGCATCGCTAGCAGGACCGCTCGCGCGCTCGCGAGCGGAGCTTCGGCGTCGCGGACGTCACGCAGCCGCTGCGGCCGCGCGACGCCGCGCGAGCGATCACGGGCAGTCGAGCGGGTCGGTGCCCTCGGGACACAGGCCCGAGCCCTCGGGCTCGTCGCACTGCCGTCGCCGGCGTAGGGGCAGGGCCCGCCGCCGGTGCTGGTGTCGAGCGCGGTGTCCGACGCGGTGCTGTCGAGCGTGGTCGCGGTCACGGGGCCGCCGCTGGTCTCGGCGCCGCCGGTGCTGCCACCGCCGCCGCAGTCGAACGGGTCGCTGCCCTCGTCGCAGGTGCCCGAGCCCTCGGGCTCGTCGCACACACCGTCGAACTGCGTCGGGCAGATGCCGCCGCAGTCGAACGGATCGGTGCCCTCCTCGCAGTAGCCGGTGCCCTCGGGCTCGTCACACACGCCGTCGTCGCGGTAGAGGCAGAAGCCGACCGCGTCGGGGATGCCGCACGCGACCGCCGGCGCATCGACGCAGGTCTGGCTCGCGTTGCACACGAAGCCCGCCGCGCACACGCCGGTCGGGCACATCTCGCCCTTGCCCGGAGGCGCCGAGCACATGCCGGTGTCGAAGTCGCACGACAGGCCCTCGGCGCACACGCCGTCGGGGCACGGCTGGCCCTCGCCGGGCAGGCCCAGGCACATGGTGCCGTCGCACACGCTCGAGCTGTCGCACACGCCGGTGGGGCAGGGCTCGCCCGCGCCCGGCAGCTTCGCGCAGGAGAGCGACATCGGATCGCAGGCGAGATCGACGTCGCAGCCACCCCCGTCGTGGGGGTTGCACTTGTCGCCCTTGGCACCGCGCTCCTCGCAGGTGCGGCCGCCGTCGGCGTCGGGATCGAGGCACGACAGCCCCGGCGGACACTCGGCGAAGTCACCGCAGAGATCGCCCACGCGCGAGGGGATCGGGATGCAGACCTCGGCGCAGGTCAGGCCCTGCTTGCAGGTGTCGCCCAGCTGCATGAAGCCGCCGCCGCCGACCGCGATGCAGGTCTCGCCGAGGTTGCCGGCGCCCGCGACGAGCTTGCACTTTTGTGCCTCGAAGGCGAGGTCGACGAGCGCCTCGTCGTCCTCGACCTCGTTGGCCTTCTTGCAGCCGAGCGCGTCGATGTACGCGTTGGCCTTGCCCAGGCACTCGCCGTAGTACTCGAGCCCGAGCAGCTCGGCCTCGGCGATGCCCTCGGCCAGGGCGGGCTTGACCGCGTCGGCGCACTTGGCCGGCTCGGCCAAGCCGGTCTCGCAGTCGCACTCGCTGTAGGGCTGGCACACCAGCTGCGCGAGGTCGGCCGCGACCGCGTCGTACTCGATCGCGGTGCCGCTGCCCTTGTCCTTGCACGAGGCGAAGCCGAGCCACGCCACTGCCATCACCCAACCGATCCGTGCCGAACGCATGTCGCAAGCCTCCCAAGCTCGGCGCGGGCACCCGCATGGGTGCCTGCCGCCGCCAGCGAGTGTGCGACAGGGCGGGGCGTCTCCACAATCACCGCGAGGCCGGCTCCCGCAGATCGGGCGTGATCGGGGCCACGTCCGTTCGGCCGCCTCCGCCGCCCTCGGCGCGAGCCGGGCGGGGGCGGCCGCCGCCGGCCCCGCCGGCCACGCGGGTTCAGTGCCCCGACTTGAACTGCGCCGCCTCGGTCGAGGCGTCCATCGCGAGGGTCGAGGCCTGACCGCCCGAGACGATCTTCGAGACCTCGTCGAAGTAGCCGGTGCCGACCTCACGCTGGTGCCGGGTCGCGGTGTAGCCGTGGGCCTCGGACGCGAACTCGGCCTGCTGCAGCTCGCTGTAGGCCGACATGCCGCGCTCAGCGTAGGCGCGCGCCAGCTCGAACATGCCGTGGTTGAGGCTGTGGAAGCCCGCCAGCGTGACGAACTGGAACTTGTAGCCCATCGCGCCCAGCTCGCGCTGGAACTTGGCGATGGTCGCGTCGTCGAGCTTGGCCTTCCAGTTGAACGACGGCGAGCAGTTGTACGCCAGCATCTTGCCGGGGAACTGCGCGCGCACGCCCTCGGCGAACTGCTTGGCCTCGTGCAGATCCGGGGTCGAGGTCTCGCACCACAGCAGGTCCGCGTACGGTGCGTAGGCGCGGGCGCGGGCGATGGCCATCTCGACGCCGCCTTTGATCTGGAAGAAGCCCTCGGGCGTGCGCTTGCCCGAGATGAACGGCAGGTCGCGCTCGTCGATGTCCGAGGTCAGCAGCCGCGCGCTGTCGGCGTCGGTGCGGGCGATGATGATCGAGGGCACGCCCTCGACGTCGGCGGCCAGGCGCGCGGCCACGAGCGCGCGGATGAACTGGCTGCCGGGCACCAGCACCTTGCCGCCGAGGTGGCCGCACTTCTTCTCGCTCGAGAGCTGATCCTCGAAGTGCACCGCCGCGGCGCCGGCGTCGATCATGCCTTTCATGATCTCGTAGGCGTTGAGCGGGCCGCCGAAGCCGGCCTCGGCGTCGGCGACGATGGGCGCGAACCAGTTGCGCTTGCTGCCGCCCTCGGACGACTCGATCTGATCGGCGCGCTGCAGCGCGGCGTTGATGCGCCGGACCAGCTGCGGCACGGAGTTGGCGGGATACAGGCTCTGGTCGGGGTAGGTGTGGCCGGCGAGGTTGGCGTCCGCGGCGACCTGCCAGCCGCTGACGTAGATCGCGTCGAGCCCGGCGCGGACCTGCTGCACCGCCTGGTTGCCGGTCAGCGCGCCGAGGCCGGCGACGAACGGGCGCTCGTGCATGAGCTCCCACAGCCGCTCGGCACCGAGCCGCGCGAGGGTGTGCTCGACGACGACGCTGCCGCGCAGGCGCAGCACGTCGTCGGCGCCGTAGGGACGGGTGATGCCTTGCCAACGCGCGTCGCCGAAGGTCAAAGCGGAGGTGGTCTTGGGCTGGGTCATGGCTGTCCTCGGGGGCGCCCGCGTCGCGGGCGGCTGGGGTGGCGCAGGAAATCAGAGCTCGAGCACGTGCTCGTAGGCGGGCAGGGTCAGGAAGTCGGCCAACGTCGGTGCGGTCGCGATCGACTCGAACAGGTCGCGCGCGAGCGGGAAGCGACCACCCTCGTAGCGCGCGTCGCCGACCTCGCGGCGGATGGTCTGCATCTCCTGGTCGAGCACCGCGGTCACGCGCGCGGCGGTCAGCGGCGCGCCGCCGTCGAGCGCGGCGCCGTGGCGGATCCACTGCCACACCTGCGCGCGGGAGATCTCCGCGGTCGCGGCGTCCTCCATGAGGTGGTACAGCGGCACGCAGCCGTTGCCGCGCAGCCACGCCTCGAGGTACTGCACGCCCACGCGCACGTTGTGGCGCAGGCCTGCTTCGGTGCGTGTGCCGGTGGGCACGGCCAGCAGCGCCGCGGCATCGAGCTCGACCTCGTCGCGCGGGCGCTCGCGGATCTGGTTGGGCCCGGGCATGTGCGCGTCGAAGCAGCGCCGCGCCAGCGCGATGAGGCCCGGGTGCGCGACCCAGGTGCCGTCGTGGCCGGCTTGGACCTCGCGCAGCTTGTCCTGCTCGACCTTGGCCATGGCCTGCTCGTTGGCCTCGGGATCGTCCTTGATCGGGATCTGCGCGGCCATGCCGCCCATCGCGTGGATGCCCCGCGCGTGGCAGACCTTGATCACCAAGTTGGTGTACGCGGCCATGTTGGGCTGCGTCATCGTCACCTGGCTGCGATCGGGCATCACCGCGGAGGCGTCGTTGCGGCGGGTCTTGATGCACGAAAAGATGTAGTCCCAGCGGCCGCAGTTGAGGCCCGCGGCGTGGTCGCGGAGCTGCCACAGGATCTCGTGCATCTGGAACGCCGCCGGCAGGGTCTCGATCAGCACGGTCGCGCGGATGGTGCCGTGGGGCAGACCCAGGCGCTGCTGCGTCCAGGTGAAGACCTCGTTCCACCACTGCGCCTCGCGGTGGTCCTGCAGCTTGGGCAGGTAGAAGTACGGCCCGCTGCCGCGGCGCACCAGCTCGTGCGCGTTGTGGAAGATGAACAGGCCGAAGTCGACCAGCGGTCCCGGGGCCGCGCTGCCGTCGACGTCGAGGTGGCGCTCGGGCAGGTGCAGGCCGCGGGGGCGCACCAGCAACGTCGCCAGCGGTGCGTCGTCGCGCAGCGCGTAGCGCTTGCCGCGTTCGTCGTCGTGCCATGTCAGCGTGCGGCGCACGGCGGCCTGCAGGTTGCGCTGGCCGCTCATCATGTTGGTCCACGTCGGCGCGCTCGAGTCCTCGAAGTCGGCCATGTAGACGTTCGCGCCGGAGTTGAGCGCGTTGATGATCATCTTCGCGTCGACCGGGCCGGTGATCTC
Source organism: Nannocystaceae bacterium (assembly GCA_046351635.1). Classification (GTDB taxonomy): domain Bacteria; phylum Myxococcota_A; class Polyangia; order Nannocystales; family Nannocystaceae; genus Xiheibacterium. Next base: position 34,600 of record JAXLYC010000044.1, read on the forward strand.
GACGCGGCGATCGAGCAGGTCGGGCGGGATCGGGGCGACGGTCCACGCACCGCGTCGGATCTCCTCGGTCTGCGGGTCGAAGCCCAGCGGTGCGCCGGCGTCGAGCGCCGCCTGACGCTCGCGCCGTGTCGCCAGCAGCTCGAGCAGGCCGGGCCGGAATCGCCGGACCAACTCGCCGAGGAACGAGAGTGCATCGGCCGTGAGCACGCTTGCGAAAGCGGCAGTCGCAGCGAGCGGTCGGGCGGGGGCGGCGAGTGGCTCGGCGGGCATCGGTTCGGCCCCAGTGTGCCGCAAATTTCTTTTCAGGGAAGGGCTAGACCGCGCGCAATGACGCTCGTCGGCGGTCGAAACCTGTAAACGAGCAAGGCCACTCGTTCCGTAAAATTGTGAATGGTTGTCAATCGTCCGCGCGCGGGCCGGCCGCGGCGGACCCAGCCGGGCGGTGGTCACGGAACGACGACCGCGGCGCCCCGGATCGCGTCGGTCGCGAGGTCGACGAGCGCGTCGCCGACCTCCGCCAGGGGGTAGCAGCGCACGTGGGTGCGGACGCCGACGCGCGCGGCTTCGTGCAGGAAGCGCCGCGCGTCGTCGCGGGTGTTGTTCGCGACGCTGCGAAGCGTCCGCTCGCGGTACAGCAGCGAATAGGGCATCGCCGGGATCTCGCTCATGTGGATGCCACCGAGCACGAGCGTACCGCCGGCATCGAGCGCGGCCAGGCCCACGGGCACGAGCGCGCCCGCGGGCGCGAACACGATGGCGGCGTCCAGCGGCACCGGCGGCACCGCCTCCGCGTCGCCGACCCGAGCCGCGCCGAGCTCTGGCGCGAGCGCCTGGTGCCGCACGCGGTCGCGGGTCATGACGTAGACCTCGGCCCCGCGCGCGCGTGCGATCTGGATCGCGATGTGGCCGGCGGCACCGAAGCCGTACAGTCCCAGGCGTGCGCCGGCGAAGCCGCGCGCCGCGAGCCCGGTCGCGTCGAGGCAGCGGTAGCCGATGATGCCCGCGCACAGAAGCGGTGCGATCTCGGTCGGCGCGAGCGCGGCAGGCACGGGCAGCACGAAGGCCGCCGGCGCAACGCAGTACTCGGCGAAGCCGCCGTCGACGGTCCAGCCGGTGAACGCGGGCGCCTCGCACAGGTTCTCGTCGCCGCGGCCGCAGAAGCGGCAGCCGCCGCAGGTGCGGTGCAACCACGGCACGCCCACGCGCGCGCCCACGAGCGCGGCGTCGACATCGGGGGCGACCGCGACCACGCGGCCGACGATCTGGTGGCCGGGGATCACCGGGCTGCGGCGCGGCGCGAGCTCGCCCTCGATCACGTGCAGGTCGGTGCGACACACGCCGCAGGCCTCGACCTGCAGCAGCACCTCGCCGGCGCCGGGGCTCGGCCGCGGCACCGCGCGCAGCTGCAACGGGCGGGCGATCGCAGCCGCGGGCCGCTCCAGCACCGCGGCGCGCATCGTCGCCGGCAACGTGGTCACGGCGCGCTGCCGGTCGGTCGCGCGAGCCGCTCGAGCTCGTCGTTGCCCGGCAGGCCCGCCAGGTCGGGCACCAGCGCGATCTCGATGCGGCGGTTGAGCGCGCGCGCGTCGGCGTCGCGGTTGGGCACGCGCGGCGCGAACTCGCCGTAGCTGGTCGCGGCCAGCTGCGCCGGGGCCATGCCCGCGGCCAGCAGGGTGTGCACGACCACCAGGGCGCGGCCCGAGGCCAGCTCCCAGTTCGAGGCGAAGCGCTCGTTGTGGATCGGCACGTCGTCGGTGTGGCCCTCGACCGCGAAGCGGCGTCCGACCATCGTCGCGAGCTGCGTGCCGACCTCGGCCAGCGCGGCCTTGCCGTCGGCCGAGAGCTTGGTCGAGCCCGAGGCGAACAGGATGTCCATCGGCATGGTCAGCACCATGCGACCGTCGACGACGCGCACGTCGAGCTTGCCCGCGTCGATGAGGCTGCGGAATCGCGCGAGCATGTCGCGGTACTCCGCCACCCGGCGCTCGGCCGCGAGCTGGCGCGTGCCCAGCTCGGCCAGCGCGAGGTTGAGCTTGTCGAGCGAGTCCTTGAGTGCCGCGCGTCGCTTGATCACCTCGGCGAGCTGACGTTCGGCGTCCTGGGCGCGGCCCGCCAGCGACTCGGCCTGGGCCTGCGCTGCGGCCAGCTGCGCCGCGACCTCGTCGCGCTGCTGCTGCAGCGCCGCGGCCTGGGCCCGCAGCTCGTCGAGCGCGAGCTCGAGCTCGGCGATGCGGCCCTCGCGGGCCCGCAGGTGCTCTCGCTGCGTCTGGGCGTCCTTGTGGCTCGCGGCCAGCGCGGTGCGGCTGTCGTCGAGCGCCCGCACGGTCGCGTCGTGCTTGGACTTGGTGACACAGCCCGCTGTGAGTGCGAGGGCAATTGCGATCGGTGCGGTGCGGATCATCGCGCCCCCAAGGTGATCACGGCGTCCGGGTCGAGCCACCGCAGTCCTTGCGGTGGTCGTGCGCTGCGGCGGCCACAGTTCGCGGGGCGTCGCTGCGCCGGCCATGCCATGCTGGGCCACCATGCGTGCCGACTCGTGCCCTCGCGTCCGTCCCCGCAACGTCCTCGTCGCCACGCCGCGCGTGCCCGACGAGCCGCCGGGCTTCCCCACGCCCGAGCCGACCACGCCCGAGCCCGCACCCGCGGAGACGCCGTGGGTGCCCGAGCCGCAGCCCGATCCCGAGGGACCCGAGTTCGAGCCCGACGACGCGCCGGAGCTGCAGCTGCGCAGCCGCTGGCGGCGTGCAACCGCGCGGCGGCGCAACGCAGACAATGCGGCGGTGCGCCCCCTCGCGAGCAGGGGTTTCGGCGCCAAAGTGGCGGCCTGATGCTGCCCGTGCCCGAATCCACCTGGCTTGATGCGGCGACGACGACGCTCGAGCCGGGCAGCGGCGCTGCGTCCGGCGGTGATCCCTCGGTCCAGGTCGGCGAGATCATCGACGGACACTACCGCGTCCGCGGATTCCTCGGCACCGGTGCGATGGGCACGGTCGTGTTGGCCGACGACGCGTCGCTGGGGCGCCTGGTCGCGATCAAGCTGGTGCACGAGGGTTTGCTGGCGCGCGCGGGCGTGCGCGAGGCCTTCGTCGCCGAGGCGCGCGCGATGGCCAGCGTGCGGCACCCCAACGTCGTGGCGGTCTACGCCTTCGGCGATCACCGCGGGCGGCCGTACCTGGTGATGGAGTACATCGCCGGGACCACGCTCGCGGCGTGGCTCGAGCAACACGGCGCGCCGTCGCCCCGCGACGCCGTCGCCATGCTGGACTCGCTGTGCGCCGGCGTGCAGGCGATCCACGACGCCGGCGCGATGCACCGCGATCTCAAGCCCGGCAACGTGATGATCGAGGACCACGGGCGCGTGGTCGTGACCGACTTCGGCCTCGCAGTCGCAGCCGCGACGCCACCGGTCCCGAGCGACGGCGGCGTCGCGTTGGGGACCCCGGGCTACCTCGCACCCGAGATCGCGCGGGGCGATGTGGTCGATCCGCGCCTGGCCCAGCGCGTCGACACCTACGCCCTGGGCGTGATCGCGTTCGAGCTGCTCACCGGCGCGCGGCTGTTCGAGTCCGACTCGGTGCTGGGCCTGCTGCACGACCAAGCCTTCACGCCGCCGCGGCGCCCCTCCGCGGTCAATCCCCAGCTGGGCCCGGCGTTCGATCAGGTGGTGTTGCGCGCGCTGACCAAGACCCCGGCCGAGCGCACGCCCAACGCCGAGGTGTTGCGCCGCGAGCTGCGACACGCGCTCGCGGCCGACCTGCGCGCGCCGCTGCGCCTGCTGGTGGTCGACGACGACACCGTCGCGCTGCTGGCCCTGCGCGAGCTCTTGCTCGACGCCTTCGACGACGCCGAGATCGTCACCGTCACCCACGCCGGCACTGCGGCCGACATCGCGCTGCGCGAGCACCCGGACGTGGTCATCGCGGATCTGCGCATGCCCGGCGGCGGCGCGGCCAGCCTGACCCAGCGCCTGCGCGCCGACCCGCGCACCGCCGGCACGCCGATCATCGTCGTGACCGGCCACGGCGGCGCCGACGACTGGCGCGAGCTCCGTGCCCTGGGCGCCGACCGTTTCCTGGTCAAGCCGGTCGACGTCGACGCCCTGGTGGCGATGATCGGCGCGGTGACGCGGGAGCGCTGAGTCGCGACAGCTTCCTCGTCATAGACCGAGGCGCGCCGGCGCGCCCGGCCTGCGACCCCGGCGGGTGGGCCGCCGCGCGCCGTCGCGGTCGGGCTGGTAGACTCGTGGGCATGCATTTCGTCCGTGGCGCCCGCCTTCCGCTGCTGGTCGCATCGGCGCTCGTCTGCGCGTGTCCGGCCGACGAGCGCGAGGACCAGGGCAGCGCCAGCGTCTCGTACACCGTCGGATCCGCAGTGACCACGGTCGCGGGCGAGGACACCGCCGGGCAGACCAGCGAGTCGACCGCGGCGATGACCACGGCCGAGACCAGTGCCGGCGACAAGCTCGACGTCGGTGGCGGCACCGGCAACAACGACAGCGGCGACAACATGCTCAGCTGCAAGAAGGTCGACTTGATCTTCGTGGTCGACGGTTCGGGCAGCATGGCCGACGAACAGGCCAACCTGCTGGCGGCGTTCCCCGGCTTCATCGAGACCATGCAGTCGCAGCTGGCCGGCACCGAGGGCTTCAACGTCGGCGTCATCCGCACCGACCCCAACGACATCTCGTGCGTGCCCGGGCGCTACGGCGTGCTGGTCACGCGCAACTTCGCGGCCGGCTCGAGCAACGACACCTGCACGCCCTACGCGTCCGGCATGCGCTACATGACGCAGCAGGACAACCTCGCGGAGAAGTTCAGCTGCGCCGCGCGGGTCGGCGTGGGCGGTGACGGCGACGAGCAGCCGATGCAATCGCTGATCGCCGCGCTCACGCCACCGAACATCGACGCGGGCGAGTGCAACGAGGGCTTCCTGCGCGACGACGCGCTGCTGGTCATCGTGCTCATCACCGACGAGGAAGACGACCACGAGACCATGGACGAGTCCTGCGGCAACGAGCCCGGCATGGGCTCGCAGGGCGATCCCGAGGACTGGTTCGACGCCATCGTCGCGGTCAAGGGCGGCATCGAGACCAACATCGTCGTGCTCTCGCTGGTGGGGCCGTCGGTCGATCCGTGCCCGGCGCTCGACAAGTGCAACGGCGGCGTCGACGGGGCCGAGGCCGCGCCGCGCCTGGTCGACTTCACGTGGATGTTCACCCACGGCCATGTCGGACCGGTGTGCGGTCAGTACGACGGCTTCTTCGAGGAGGCGGTGCAGGACATCGTCGACGCCTGCGAGGACTTCGTGCCGCCGGGTTGATCCGCGGCGCGCGATCGTCATGTCCCGCACCGGACCCCTGGGCGCCAAGGTACGCGCGCTGCGGCAGCGCAAGCGCCTGTCGCAGGTGGAGCTGTCGCGGCGGCTGGGCATCTCGCCGTCGTACATGAACCTGATCGAGCACGATCAGCGCTCCTTGACCGCGCCGCTGCTGCTCAAGCTGGCGCAGACCCTCGAGGTCGATCTGCAGGAGTTCGGCGCCGGTGGTGCCGACGGGCAGCTGCGTGACGATCTGGCCGAGGCCTTCGCCGATCCGCTGTTCGAGCACGAGGGCGTCGCGACCGGCGATCTCGACGCGCTGTGCAGCAACTCGCCCACGGTTGCGCGCGCGCTGCTGGGGCTCTACCACGCCTTCCGCGACGCCCGCAGCTCGGCCGACATGCTCGCGTCGCAGATCTACGACGACCAGCAGGTCCCCGGCGAGCGCCTGCGCATGCCGTCGGAGGACGTCAGCGACTTCATCCAGCGGCGCATGAACTACTTCGAGGAGCTCGAGCAGGCGGCCACGCGCGTGGCTGCCGACGCGCGCTTCGATCCCCAGGATCCCCAGCGCTCGCTGGTGCGCTACCTCGCCGAGCGCTTCGCGGTCGACGTCCGCATCGGTCGCGAGGGCCACCGCGACGGCGTGCTGCGTCGCTTCGACGCCGAGAACCGCCGGCTGGTGTTGTCCGAGCGGATGCCGCCGTCGTCGCGCACCTTCCAGCTCGCAGTCCAGATCGCGCTCATGGGCGAGCGCGCCACGCTCGATCGCATCGGCGCCGAGGCCGAGCTCGCGAGTCCACCGTCGCGCGCGCTGGCGCGACTGGTGCTGGCGAACTACTTCGCCGGCGCGCTGCTGATGCCCTACGGCGCGTTCCTCGACAGCGCCCGCGACGAACGCTACGACATCGAGCTGCTGCAGCACCGCTTCGGCACCAGCTTCGAGCAGGTCTGTCACCGGCTCACGACGCTGCGCCGGCCGGGCGCCAACGGCGTCGCGTTCCACCTGATCCGCGTCGACATCGCCGGCAACATCTCGAAGCGCTTTTCGGCCTCGGGCATCCGCTTCGCGCGGTTCTCCGGCGCGTGCCCGCGGTGGAACGTGTTCACCGCGTTCTTGACCCCGGGCATCATCCGGGTGCAGCTGTCGGTCATGGAGGGCGGCGAGGTGTTCTTCTGCCTCGCGCGGACCGTGCCCAAGGGCCGCGGTGGCTTCCTCGCGCCGCAGACCCTGCACGCCATCGGCCTGGGCTGCCGCCTGGAGCACGCCTCGCAGCTGGTCTATGCCGACGGCATCTCGCTCGACCCCGAGGGCGCGGTCCAGGTCGGGGTGACCTGCCGGCTGTGCGAGCGAACCGATTGCGAGCAGCGGGCGTTCCCATCGATCCGTGCCGGCATCGCGGTCGACGAGAACATCCGTGGCCCCTCGATCTACACCCCGGCGCAGCGAGAGCCGCCGCCGCGCCGCCGCGGCAGCGACGGTGCCTGAGCTGGCCGCGGTCGTGGTACAACCGCGGCCGAGGACGATGTCGGGCGCCGTGTCTGCTTGGTCGCGTGGGTTCGCCGTGCTGGCGCTGGCGCTGGCCGCCGCGGTCACCGGCGCGTGCGAGAAGCCCAAGTACCCCGCGTGCAAGAAGGACAAGCACTGCAACGCCGCGCTGGGCGAGCGCTGCGTCGACGCGGTGTGTCAGGGCTGCGCCAGCGACGACGACTGCAAGGGCAAGGCGCCGCTGGGCCAGCCGCCGCTGCAGTGCACGCAGCTGCGGTGTCAGCCGCCCGGCGCCGGCGCCGAGGGGCGCAGCGGCGGTGAGCAGGGCGACCCCTGCACCGAGCGCGGCGATTGCCTCGGCGGGCTCGCGTGCAAGGACGGTCGCTGCGACCTGTGCACCGCCAACACCGACTGCGGTGCGGTCGCATGCACGCTCGAGACCGGTCGCTGCAGCCCGGTGGACTCGTGTCAGACCGACGAGCAGTGCTCGATGGACGAGATCTGCGACGGCGGCATGTGCATCTTCTCCGGCGATCTGGGTGACGACAACGGCGGGCCCTGCGGGCTCAAGGCGGTGTACTTCGCGTTCGACAGCGACGCGCTCACACCCAAGACCGTCGCCGATCTGACCGGCGTGGCCGACTGCATCAAGCAGCAGGGCCAGCTGGTCTACCTCGAGGCCCACGCCGACAACCGCGGCACCGAGGAGTACAACATCTTGCTGACCGAGCGGCGCGGCACCAGCGTGAAGAACTTCCTCGCCGACAAGGGCGTCGCCGCCGACGGCATGCAGGTGATCGCCAAGGGCTCGCTGGAGGCCAGCGGCACCGACGAAGCCACGCGCAGCCGCGAGCGTCGCGTGCAGTTCATCTGGCCGTGAGCTCTGGCCGTGAGCTCTGGCCATGCGCCGTGGCCGTGCGCTCTGGCCGTGGGCGCAGCGCCGATCACGGGTCGGTGTCGGCGAAGCCCGGCGCCGGCTGTCCACCTTTGATCGCGATCGCGAAGCGGGTGAGCCCCTCGGCGCGCATGCGCGAGAGCAGCCCGGCGATGGCATCGTGGGGCACGTCGGGCGCGGCCTCGACCAGCACCCGCGTGAGCGCGTCGTTGCCCGCGAGCGCGCGCAGGGTCGGACCGAGGGCCTGGTCGTCGACGCTCTGGCCGCCGATGCGCACGCCGCCGGCGTCCAGCGCGATGACCAGGGGCTCGCCGGGCCGCGGCAGCGGCACGCTGGGCTGTGTGAGTCCACCCAGCAGCAGCGTCGCCGCGGTGGGCGGCGGCGGTGTGACGATCCGCGCGGCCTCGACCGCGGCCAGTCGCGCCTCGATCCCGTCGAGCCGGCGCGCCAGCGCGTCGAGCTGGGCCGGGGGCTCGTCCTTGCACGCAGCGGCCAGCAAGGCCACCGTGAGTCCTCGGCGCAGGGCAGGGCGCAGCACGCCCTGGCAGGCTAGCCGATCCCGCCGCGGGCAGCCCGCAACGTCGCAACCGGCCGCCGCCTCCGCACGATCGCGTACGCTCGCGGCCCGGCCGTGAACCGGCCCCGGCCCGGGCGCACTCCACCTCGGGCCCCGGGGCAGCCCACGACCACCTGCCATGCGCGCGTTGCATCGACTCGGTTCCTCCTCCCTCGCCGCGGCCCTGCTGCCGGCGCTGCTCGCCTCCGCATGCACCGAGTCCGGCGGTGGCCGGGGCCTGTCGCCCAGCACCACCGGCGGCAAGGGCGACAACCTCGGCGACTCGGGCGGTGGCGAAGATCTGCCGCTGTCGGATCACCGCGGTGCGGTCGAGGCCTGCGAGGCCGTGGCCGAGCACCTGCGCGCGCACCTGGGCGCCGGCCGCACCGACGCGGTCGTCGACCTCGAGCGCGACCGCAACGACTGCCTGGTGACCGCCAACGACGGCGCGACCGAGCGCGTCTCGCAGATCCTCGGCGAAGCGATGGACCCCTACGCCGGCGAGATCACGCGCGGGTGGAAGTCGCACCGCAATGCCGCGACCACGGCCTGCAACGCCCTGGTCGAAGCCCACCCCGACGCCACCGGCGACGGTCTCGCGGCCGTGGCCGCGTCGTGCATCGCCACCGCGGAGCACGACTTCGCCGACATCCTCGACGCCTACGTCGACTTCGGTGTCGCGCCGTTCCCGATCCCGGGCGCGCGCGATCGCTACACCGCCTGCTACGACGACTACGACGCGTCGCTCGAGGCCGCGGTCGGCGAGACCGACGAGGTCGTCGCCAACGAGGCCCTCGCGGGCTGCATCGCCAACGTCCAAGACGGCGTGGTCGACGAGCTCGCCGCCCGCGTGGCCGCGAGCTTCGGCAAGGACGCTGCGGCGGCCGAGACCGCCATCCGCGAGGCGCTCTCGGCCTTGTGGGACGCGCGGCAGAAGGTCTGCGTGATCGCGACGCGCAGCGGCCCGGGCCGCGGCACCACGGCGATGGACCTGCACGCGGCGGAGTGCCTGGTCGACAGCGCGATCCAAGGCGGCGCGCTGCTGGATCTCGCGGCGCCCGGCGTGCTGCCGGGCGAGGGCTCGAGCAGCGACGGTGGCTCGAGCTCGGACTCCGGCGACGGCAGCTCGAGCAGCGACGGCGGCGGCGACAGCTCGACGAGCTTCTGATCGCGCCGCGGGCCTGGCCGCAGCGCCTCGCGCTCGCGCGGGCTCAGTCGGCCAGCGGCGCCTTGGGCTCGGTCAGCGCCTGTTCCTTCTGCGCGACCTTGGTCTTCTGGATCGCGCTCTTGAGCACGGTCTCCAGTGCTTCTCGGCCAGCTCCGCCTTCATCTCGAGCAGCAGCTCGAACACGTCTTCGTCGTCGCGGGTGTTGTAGATCTGCTCCTCGTCGTACTGCAGCAGGGTGACGAGGTTGCGGACGTAGTCGCTGACGCTGTTGCCACCGGGCTCGCCGGGCTTGCGCTCGGCGGTCTTGGCGTGCTTCTCGCGGCGCTTGAGCTCGCGTTCGATGCGTTCCTGGTCGGTGCGTTTCATGGCGGTCTCCGCTCGCGACCACCCCGCCGGAACGTCGTCCGACCCAGGCTCGGGGGCCGGGTCCGGGCATCGGCGGGGTGGAGCGCGGACGCGTAGGTAGCACGAACCGGGCGGCCTGCCCAACCCCCGCGGCGCGGCCCACCCGCCCAGGCCGGTGCAGCGCGGCCAGGTGTGGCGGCGGTACAGGGCGCGCGGGCTCGTGACCTCGCGCAAGTCGGTGCACGGTCGCGGCGGGCTGCAGCGCCCGCCCGGGCGCGATCGCGCGCCAGGAGCGGTTCACTGCTTCGCGTAGACCATGAAGTTCAGGTAGGTGCGCATCTCGGTCGGCGTCATGTCGATGCCCTCGTTGTTGATCACGAGGGTGTCGTTCACCGAGCTCGAGCGAGGCGTAGTTGAAGGTCTTGGCCACCTGCTCCGCGAGGTCCTTGCGGAAGGTGTCGATGAGGTCTTGGTTCATGTCGACCAGCTCGGTCTCTTCCTTGGCCGCGGCGCCGCTGCCCTCGCCGGCGACCACGGCCGCGCTGCCGGCCTCGACCAAGATGTGCTGCCGCGCGTTGTCGACCGTGAGATCCAGCGGCATCACGGCCTCGGCGTAGCCGCAGTAGCCCTCGTCCACGCGCCACACGCGGAAGGTCGTGTCGAGCCGCTCGAGGCCCTGCTCGTTGGCCTCGACGTTCTCGAGCGTCACGCCGTAGATGCCGTGGGGGTCGGCGTTGCCGTTCTCGTCGTACAGCCGCGCGATCTCACCCTCGGCGAGCATGCGGTGCGCCATCGGCAGCATCAGCCGCGGGTCCATCGACACCGCCATGGTCGAGCCCTCGGGCAGCGGCTGCGACAGGTCGAGGCCGACGCCCTTGGGCAGCGGCAGGTTGGTGTGCAGCGCGAGCACGAGCTTGTCGTTCTCCGGCTGCACGATGACCTGCCGCACCAGCAGCTTCACGTCGCCGCTGCCGATGTCCCACGAGCCGATCTGCAGCAGCTCGACGTCGTCGAAGTTCGCCGCGATCTCCTCGGCCATGAGCAGCTTGAGCGCGCCGGCCAGCATCGTGTGGGTGTTGGAGTCGAAGCCGTAGACGCTGAGGTACCAGTCGCCGATCTGGGCCTTGCCGTACTCGGCCACCAGGGTCGAGCGGCCGCTGGCCTCGTCGACGTCGAGCCGCAGCGGCACGTACAGATCCGTGAAGCCGACCCCGGTCGACAGCGGCATGTCCGGCGACGCCAGCTTCACGCCGAACGACAGGTGGAACACGACGCACGTCGGGCAGCTGGGGATGGGCTCGAAGCGGATCTCCGGCGGGCTGGTGGGCTCGAAGCTGGCGTCGGCGGGGCCCTGCGGCAGCACGCCGAAGGGCACCGTGCCCGAGAACGGCACGCCGTCGTCGACGACGTTGACCAGCAGCTTGTTGATGCCCGCGCTGGTGATCTGCATCGCGACCGGGAACGGGCCCTGGCTCGGCACCGCCGCGGCGAGGTCGTCCTCCTCGTCGATGGCGGCGTCGTTGAAGCGCATGCGCTGGTTCTCGCAGTCGAACGAGATGTCCTTGCCGCGGCACGCGGGCGCCGCCGCGAGCAGCGCCGCCGGAATACCACCGCGCTGCCGATCGCGCCGCGCGCCCGCCCGGCGGGCTGCGCCGACGCCGGCGCGTGGGTGCAAGACGATCGACGTCGCTTCGAGCACGCTCGCATGGGCGACAGTGTGGCCCGCGACGGCTGCCGCTGACAAGCGATGCGGCCGCGGGGCTGCGCTCGCACCCGAGGCGCCGGCGAGGCGCCGGTGCCGAGCGTGGCCTCGATCACGGCGCCATGCGCCCCGCGCCGTCGCAGCCGCTGCAGCGCGCCCCGTCCACGCGGCGCCGTCGCGCGCGCCGTCGCGGCTCGTGGTACGGTGTCCGCGATGACCGCCCGCGGCGTGCCGTTCGCCCTGTTGACGCTCGTCGTCGCGAGCACCGCCTGCTTCGACTCCGACGAGAAGCTGCGGCTCGCCGCGACCACGACCACCGGCGACGCGACCACCACCGCCACGAGCACCAGCACGACCACGACCGGGCCGGGCAGTCGAGCACACCGCGGAGCCGGACAAGACCTGCCGCGACGCGATCGAGTGCATCTTCCAGTGCGCGGCCGAGATCGAGATCAGCTTGCTCATGGATCCCAGCTACGAGCCGGATCTCAGCTGCTTCCTCGACTGCGAGGAGGAGCTGACCGTCGCGGGCCTGCAAGCTGCTGCAGCTGGGCAACTGCTGTTCCACGGTGTGCCAGGGCACCGGCGAGTGCCGCCAGCACCACCGGCACCGGCGGTTCGACGGCTCCGACGGCGGCTCGAGCAGTTCGAGCGGTTCCGGCGGCTCGAGCAGCACCGGCGCCGCCGGCGACGACGGCGGGCTCATCGACTTCGTCGAGTGCATCTTCATCTGCATGCAAGACGAGCAGGTCGTCGGCTGCGAAGAGTTCGCCGACGCGTGCGTGTGATCGCGGCCCCGCGACGGCGCGGGGCGGTGCGCGGCGCGGTGGGTCCGAACCGCGCGCAGCGTCTTGCCGCGGATCAGACCGGCGGGCAGTCGGGGTCGACCGGCGTGACGTACCCGCCCAGGGTCAGGGAACGCCGGGTGCACGATGGTGCACTCGCGCTCAGGGTGCATGCCGGTGAAGGTGATGTCGCCCGGCTGCGTGTCCGCGAGGTTGAAGTAGACCACGAAGGGCAGCAGCCCGCTCTCGAAGCTGTTGCCGTCGAGCACGGGCATGTTGTCCGCGCCGACCGAGTACGACGTGCCCGGCACCGGCGGCGGAACCATGTCGATGGTCGCGCCGGTGGCGGTGGGCTGCAGCAGCCGCGACGATGATGGCCAGGGACAGGTCGGCCTCGGCGGGCATCTGCGGCTGCAGGATCTCGACCTGGGTCTCCACCGTCATGGTCGACACCTGCGCGAGGTCCTGGCCGTCGTCGTCGGCGTCGGGTGTCTGCAGCCCGATGATCGAGCCGAAGTGATCGGCCGACGGCTCGATCTGGATGAACACCTCGGTGTCGGCTGGCAGCGGCGCGAGGGTGTAGGCGCCGTCGGAGCCCGACACGGTCTCGAAGCCGGGCATGCCAGCACCGAGATCATCGGCGTCGGGGATCGCGGTGAACAGCGGCAGGTCCTGGACCAGGCCGGAGATGACCACCTCGACCGGGCCGGTGGTGCCGCTGCTGGAGTCCGCGCTCACGCTGCCCGCCCCAGAAGAGCTGCTCTCGGTGGTCGCGCCCGTGGTCGTGGTCGTGTCGCCGCCGCTGCTGCTGCTCGCGTCGGTGGTCGAGCTCCCGCCGCTGCCGCCGGCGTCGTCCTTGCCACAGGCCGACAGGGCGAGCACGCCCGCGAGCGCGACGTGGACGGCTCCACGGCCAGGGCCACGAATGGGTCGAACCAAAGATGAGCGCATGACAACCTCCAAGGGTAAGGCCGCCGGTCAGTCTATCACGGCCGGCGCCGCGCGATGGCCCGGGCCAGCGGTCTGCAGGGCGCCGATGTGGGCGTTGGCCGCGGCATCGTGGCGCGGCGCACACCGCCTTCGTCCACGAGGACGGGGCGTGGCGCCACACGAGCGACCTGCGAGCCCACCGACGTTTGTCGAAAGTGCTCGGATGCGATAGAACATCGCACGATGAAGCGTTCCCTCGCTGCGTGGGCCGTCGGCGTCGTCCCGATCACTTCGTCCGCCGCACTGGCGCACGCAGGTGGAAGCCGCGATCGAGCCGAGCGCGGCCGCGGCGCCCGCAGCGGAGGCGCCCGCAGCGGAGGCGCCCGCGAGCGAGCCCGCGGCGAGCGAGCCGCGGCGACGAGCCGCGAGCGGCGCGCCCGCGCGCCGAGCTCGACGCCGGTGCCACCGTCGGCACCGGCGCGCGCCGCCGCATGGTCATGCCCGCGGCGCGCAGCCGCAAGCCCGCGGCGGATCGACGCGATGCAGAACAGCTCGCGCGCGGCAAGCGGCTGCGCTACGCGCAGCTGCCGTGGATCCGTCGCTGGGCGCCGCAGCGCAACACCGGTGAGCTCGGTGTCTTCGGCGCGTTCATCCCCAGCGAGCAGCACGATCTCTACGATCCGATCCGCGCGCCCGCCGGAGCCGTTCTGGCGCGTGGGTCCCGACGTCGGCGTGCGCGCGGCGTTCTTCCCGTTGCGCGCGCTGGGGCCGAGGAGTCGAGTTCAACGCGATGCCGACGCGGCTGCGCAACCTGACCAACGACTTCGCGTTCGTCTACGGCTTCCAGGCCCACGCGGTGCTGCAGCTGCCGTTCTACTCGGTGGTGCCGTTCTTCCTCGCCGGCGGTGGCCTGCTCGGCGATGCGCTCGCACCTGCTGGTGCTGGGCAAGGACGTCGACCCGGCGTTCCACTACGGCGGCGGTGTGAAGGTGAACTTCTCGCCCCGTGGTCGGCGCGCGCATCGACGTGCGCAACATCGTCAGCTCGACCGAAGCGCTGCAGAACAGCGGCGCCGCCAACGTGCAGGTGCTCGCGGGTCTGAGCTTCACGCTCAGGCGCAAGCCGCACCACCGCCGCCGCCGAAGAAGCCGCCGCCGGAGGGATCCGGATCGCGACAAGGACGGCATCCTCAACCGGGTCGACGAGTGCCCCGACACCGCCGGCGTGGCGCCGCACGGCTGCCCCGACTCCGACGGCGACGGCTTCCGCGACAAGGTCGATGCCTGCCCCGAGGTGCCCGGTGTGGCGCCCGACGGCTGCCCGGTCAAGGACACCGACAACGACGGATTCCTCGATCCCGACGACGACTGCGTGTTCGAGCCCGAGACCAAGAACGGCTTCGAGGACGGCGACGGGTGCCCCGACGAGCTGCCGCCGGAGATCAAGGAGTTCCACGGCAACATCCAGGGCATCGAATTCGACTTCCGCAAGGACACCATCCGCAAGGTCTCGCGGCCGGTGCTCGACAAGGCCGTCGCGGTGCTCAAGGAGTTCCCGGAGGTCAAGGTCAACATCGTCGGTCACACCGACAACGTCGGCCTGCCCGAGTTCAACCTCGATCTGTCGCGGCGACGCGCCGAGGCGGTCAAGAAGTACCTGGTCGACGCCGGCATCGATGCCTCGCGCATCACGACCGAGGGTCGCGGCGCCAACGATCCGGACTTCCCCAACGACACCGAGGAAAACCGCGCCAAGAACCGTCGCATCGAGTTCGAGGTGAAGAGCGTCGACTCGAGCGGCACCGCGCCGTCGACCACGCCGCCGGGCCCGCGCCCGGCGACGGCAGCACGCCGCCCGCGGGCGAGCCGCCCGCGGCCGCGCCGCGACAAACCCCAGCGTTGATCCCCCGTTGCCCGGGCCTTGCCATGCGTCGTGTCGCCCCGCTCTCGTCCCTGATCGCGTTGCTCGCCCTCGCACCGTCCGCGCGCGCGGAGCGGCCAGCGTTCGAGAGCGGACAGAACCTGCCCAACGGCTGCGGCGGCAACGGCTGCTGAACCAACTACCTGCGCGTGACCGATCTCGACGGCGACCACCAGCTCGACGTCGTCACGATCAACATGCAGGGGCTGTTCTCGGTCGGCGCGGGTGAGCCGCTGGTGGTGTATCGCAACTCGCCGGCGGGCAGCTTCACCGACGTCTCCGACGCCGCGGTCGGCGGCCACGTGGGCCAGCACCGCCAGGTGGCGATCGGCGACGTCGACGGCGACGGCGACCCGGACATGTACGCGCCGGCGGCCGCCGGCGACGCGGACTCGCTGTTCGTCAACGACGGCGCCGGCAACTTCACCGAGACCACCTTCGACCTCGGCAGCACCGCCGGCGCCGCGCGCATGGGCGACCTCGACGGCGACGGTGACCTCGACCTGTTGCTGACCGCCGGCTACCCCGACACCAACGCGCCGGTCGCCCGCGGGCGCGGTCTACCTCAACGACGGCAGCGGCAGCTTCACCGAGCTCGCCGACGCCACGCCGCCGTCGCTCGACGGCATCCAGCCCATCGACGTCGATCTCGCCGACGTCGGCGGCGGCTTTCGACCTCGACGCCATCGTCGACACGCACCAGGGCCACCTGGGCCTGTGGATCAATGCCGGCGACGGCACCTTCGCCGACGCCTCCGACGGTGTCGCCGACACCGGCAACCGCACTACGGGCCCGGGGTCTGCGACGTCGACGGCGACGGCGATCTCGATCTGTGGGTCGACAACGCCAGCGGCGGCATGGGCGAGCAGCTGCAGATCAACGACGGCAGCGGCGTGTTCGCCGACGAGACCGGTGCGCGCGTCGACGGCAACACCGGCGACGACGACAACGGCGTGGTGTGCGTCGACTTCGACTACGACGGCGACTTCGACGCGGTCGTCGTCGCGCTGTCGTCGGCGGAGCGCTACCTCGACAACGACGGCAGCGGCAACTTCAGCCGCATCGACGGGGTGTTCCCCGGCTTCGCCGATTCGTCGCTGTGGGCGGAGTTCGGCGACCTCGACGGCGATGCGCGGCTCGATCTGGTGACCGGCTCGGGCGAGAGCGGCACCATCGACCGCTACTACCTCGGCGCCGCGATCCAGCCCGCCGACACGACTCCGCCGGGCTTCCGCGCGGTGCAGACGTTGTCCTCGCCCATCGCGGCGGACGAGGCGTTCTCGCTGCGCTTCGCGGTGTTCGACAACACCGTCACCGACGAGGGCGCCCGGCTCACGCGCGCGTGGGTACAGGTCGCGGTCGATGGTGGCGACGCGACCGAGATCGATGCCCACTTCGTCGGCGGCGACCTGTTGCACGCCGTCATCCCGGGCCAGCCCGGCGACGCGATGGTCGAGCTGACGCCGTGCGCGAGCGACTGGGCCGGCAACGAGGCCTGCGCGCCCGCGCAGCAGGTGCAGATCGGACCCGGCGGCGCGACCACGACCGCGGCCGACTCCGGCAGCGCCGAGGCGGGCACCGGCGACACCAGCGGCGGTTCGGCCAGCGCCTCGGCGAGCGCGTCGGAGGCTTCGGCCAGCGCGAGCGCGAGCGCGACCGGGGCCACCGCCGGCAGCGAGGGCAGCGGCGCAGGCAGCAGCGACACGACCGCGGGCCAAGACGGCGGCGGCGGCGGTGGCGGCGGCGGCTGCGGCTGCGTCGTCGGTCCGGCCGGCGGCGTCGCGCACGAACCCCGCACTGCGCCCTCGTGGCTCGTGGTGCTGGGCGGGCTGTTGGCCGTGCGGCGCCGTCGCGTCCGCTGAGCCTGCATGCCGCCGGCATTGCGCCGCGGGCGGTTGTCGCGGCGCCTGCGGTGCCCTACCGTGGATGGCATGGCGATCCACGGCTCGATTCGCGTGGGCGCGGTGCTGCTCGCGGCCAGCGCGTGCAGCACCGGCACGGGGCGCGACCGGTTCGAGAACTCCACGACCTCGATCACCGACACGCTCGATCCGACCACGGGCTCGGACAGCGGCACCGCCGACACCACCACCGGGGGCACCCATGGCTGCGCCAGCAACGGCGATTGCGTGGTGCCGGGCCTGCCGATCTGCGACACGCAGACCGGCGCGTGCGTGGGCTGCGTGCAGGACGGTGACTGCCCCGCGGGCAAGGTGCCGCTGACCTGCAACGGCGATGGTCTGTGCGAGGGCTGCAGCAGCGACGCCCACTGCCCGTTGGGCTCGACCTGCCAGGGCGGCGTGTGTGCGCCGGGTTGTGACGACGACCAGCCGTGTCCGGGCAACTTCGCCTGCTGTGGCACCTGCGTCGATCTGGCGACCGACGAGGCCCACTGCGGCGGTTGCGATGCGCCGTGCGACATGGTCGCGCACGGCACCGCGACCTGCGAGGACAGCAGCTGCGTGCCGCAGTGCAACGTCGGCTACGGCGACTGTGACGGCGACGCCAGCAACGGCTGCGAGGCCCAGGGCAGCTGCGCCTGCGCGCCGGGATCGATGCAGGCCTGCTACACCGGCGAAGACGGCACCATGGACGTGGGCCTGTGCAGCGCGGGCATGCAGGTGTGCAACGACGCCGGCACCGCGTGGGGTCCGTGCGAAGGCGAGGTCACCCCCGGCGACGAGGTCTGCGGCAACGGCGTCGACGAGAACTGCGACGGCAACGCCGACGAGAACCCCGACGTCGACGGCGACGGCTGGGGCGCGTGCGGCGGCGATTGCTGCGACCACCAGGGCCGCGCGTGCGCCAACCCCGAGCTGGTGAATCCCGGCGCCTTCGAGGTCGACGGCAACGATGTCGACGACGACTGCGACGGCACCGTCGACAACCCCGTGCCGGCCTGCGACGCCGGGCTCATGAGCAACTCGGCCGACCCGCTGCAATACGCACAGGCGATCGATCTGTGCCAATTCACCGACGAGGTCGTGGCCGATCCGAACGATCAGATCTGGGGCGTGATCGACGGCGAGTTCACGCTCGCCAACGGCGTGGGGTTGCCGGCCGCGATGTCGCGGGCGATCCGCGATGGCTTCGGCAACGCCATCGCGAACCGCTTCGGCGACCGCCTCGCGGTGCTCTCGACCGGGCGCGCGGCCGACAACGCCGACGACGCCAATCCCGCCTACGCCGCGTTCCAGCTGGGCCAGGCCATGGGCACCTCGAGCGGCTATCCGGTCGACTGGTACACCGCCAACGGCAGCGACCTGCCCAACGCGCCGGGCTGCCCCGCGCCCATCGACGCCAACGCGCAGAATCCCATCATGCTGCGGTTGCGCGTGCGCGTGCCGACCAACGCCAATTCGTTCTCGGTCGACATGTATTTCCTGTCGGCCGAATATCCCGAGTATGTCTGCACCGAGTTCAACGATTTCTTCGTGACGCTGGTGGACTCGACCTCGCCGTCGAATCCCGCGGACAAGAACATCGCGATCTACGACGACGGCATGGACACCTGGCCGGTCGGCGTGAACATCCTGTCGGCCGCCAACGGTCTGTTCACCGCCTGCACCGACGGCACCATCAGCCAGTGCGGCACGCCCGTGGCCTACAACGGCTGCGTCAGCAACGCCGAGCTCGCCGGGACCGGCTTCGATGCCCCGGGGGCCGTCACCTACGGCTGCGACTACGGCGGTGAGACCGGCGGTGGCACCGGCTGGCTGACCATGAGCGGCAACGTCACGCCGGGCGAGATCATGGAGATCCGCTTCGCCATCTGGGACACCTCCGACCAGGTGTTCGATTCGCTGGTGCTGCTCGACGACTGGCAGTGGTCGGTGCAGGCGTCCGAGCCCGGCGTGACGCCGGGCTGAGCGCGGGCGCGGCGTGACGCCGCGCTACCAATGCGGTCCGAGCTGGATGTCGTCGACGCCGGCGAAGCCCACCGACGACGGCAGCGCGACCGCGTCCCAGCTGGCACCGGCGTCGTGCGTCACCAGCACGGTACCGGCATCGCCGACCGCATGGCCGCCACCGCCGGCGTGCAGGTGGAGCGCGCGCAGGGCCAGCGCCGGGTCGAGCTGCTCCTGCGCGGTCGCGCCGGACTCGTCGATGCGCACGACCGCACCCGCGTCGCCAACCGCGACGATCGCCAGCCCGCGCTTGTCGATCCGCGCGGCCCACAGGTCGCGCGTGGTCGGCACGGCCTCGGCCTGCCAGCTGCCGCCGCCGTCGCCGCTGCGCGCGACGAATCCGGCGGCGCCCACGACCACCGCCGCGTCGCCCGCGGGCGACAGCGCGACCGCGGCCAGCGGCTGGGCCTCGAAGCGTGCGACCAGCCGCAGCGGTTCGCCCTCGTCCATGCGCCACACGCTGCCGTCGTCCGCGACCGCGAGCAGCCGGGCGCCGCTGGCATCGACCGCGACGCCGGTCCAGTCGCGATCGCCGTCGTCGAGGTGCACGAAGCTGCCGTCGCCGACGCTGGCCAGCAACACGCCGTCGCCCGCGACGACCACCCGTGCGGCCGCGCCGAGCAGCTCGCTCACCGCGACCGCCACGAGATCGCGGTCGATCGCGAGCGCGTGCCGCTGCCAGCTCTCGCCGCCGTCGGCGGTCGACAGCAGCGTGCCGCCCTCGCCCACGACCCAGGCCTCGGAACGCCCGACGCAGGCGATCGCGCGCAGGTCGACCTGGGCCTGGGCCGGGTAGGGCGTGACCGCGCCGTCGCCGGCGATGCGCCACATCTGTCCGTCGTCGCCGACCAGCCACGCGCCGCTGCTCGAGCCCGAGCCCGAGGTGCTCTGGTTCTTGTCGTCGTCCTTGTCCTCGCAGCCCGAAGGCAGCGACAGCGTGAGACACAGCAGCACGGTCTTGCGTGACATGGCGGAGTCCTTTCGAGCGCGAAGGCACCAGGGTAGCAAACCCGGGGCGCGCCGGCGGGCTCAGGGCCAGCGGGCCACGCACAGCGCTCGTGCACGCGAGTGCTCGGCGTCGAGCGAACTCTGCTGACCGCTGGGCAACGCGACCGCGCGGGCCTTGCCGCGCCACAGCGCGGAGGTCCAGTAGCGCGCCTTCTTGAGCGCACGGACACCGACGAATTTCGTCGCCACCGCGGGGTTGGGCAGCGC
This sequence comes from Nannocystaceae bacterium, assembly GCA_046351635.1. Taxonomy (GTDB): domain Bacteria; phylum Myxococcota_A; class Polyangia; order Nannocystales; family Nannocystaceae; genus Xiheibacterium. The sequence continues at coordinate 54,830 of JAXLYC010000044.1, forward strand.
CCAGCTGCGAATGCCCAGATGGCCAGCGCTCGCGAGCGCCTCGCAGTGTTCGTGGGCCTGCTTGTGCGTGCCCGGGCGACCGGGCTCGAGCAACGCGACGAAGCGTCCCTGGCGCACGACGCCGGCGGGATCGACGGCGGGCTCGGACGGCGCGGGCTCGGACGGCGCGAGCTCGGACGGCGCGCGCTCGGACGCGCCGGTCTCGTCGCTCGGGTCGGGCGCGTCCGCGATCGGCGTGGGCGGCGGCGGCGGCGGGTCCCCGGCGGCGGGGATCGGACCCGGCGGCGTGGTATTCGAAATCGTCGGCATCGGCGGGGCGCGCGGCGTCGGATCGGACGGCGACGATTCGTCGGTCGTGCGCGGCGGCGTGCGAGCCTGGGCCGCGAGCGCGGGATCGTGGTGACCGCGCGGCTCGGCCTCGACCTCGGCCGGCGCGATCGGGCCGGCGTCGTGCTCGCCCCGCGGCCACGCGATTGCGGCCACGATACCCGCGACGCCGACGATCGCGGCGGCCCCGAGCCAGCGGCGGCGTGGCGGCGCGACCGCGACGTGCTCGCGCGTGGGCGCGGGCTTGTCCCACGGCCGCGTGAGCGCGTCGCCGCTGGTGGCGGCGCGGGGCAGCGGCGCGTCGTCGCCCAGCGCCGCGGCACGAAGCTCGGCCAGCGCGACGGTGCGCGGCTCGCCCTGCAGGGCCCACGGCGCCAGCGCGTGATCGAGCGCGGCCGCGTCCGCGAATCGATCGGCGGGGTCCTTTTGCAAGCAACGCTCGACGATGGCGGCGAGCGCCTCGGGCACCTCGGGCGCCAGCTCGCGCAGCGGCACCGGCGATTCGCTCGCGACCATCAGCAAGGTCGACGCGACCGTGGGTCCACCGAATGCGTTGCGTCCGCCGAGCGTGCGATACAAGATCGCGCCCATCGCCCACAGATCCGTGCGCGGCTCCGCCAGCGCGGCGCCACGGAATTGCTCGGGCGCCATGTACTCGGGCGTGCCCAGCAGCGCGCCGTGCTGCGTCTGGGTCTCGCCGGTGCCGTCGGTGAACTTCGCGACGCCGAAGTCCATCAGCTTCACCACCGGGTCGCCGCCCTCGGGGCAGTGCAGGAACAGGTTCTCGGGCTTGAGGTCGCGGTGCACGATGCCGGCGCGATGCGCCGCCGCCAGGCCGGCCAGGGCGTCGCGCAGCAGCGTCACCGCGAGTGCCGGCGGCAGCGTCCGCCCGCCGGCGAGCAGTTCGCCGAGGCTGCGGCCACGCAGGCGCTCCATGACGATGTAGGGCCCGATGGGGAGCGACCCGAGTCGAGGATGTCGCATGTTCGCGTGACCGATGCGGCCGGCCGCGCGGGCCTCGGCGCGGAAGCGTGCGACTCGTCGTCGCGCGCGACCTCGGGGCGGATGAGCTTGATCGCGACGTCGCGATCGACCCGCTCGTTGCGCGCCAGCCACACCGAGGCCATGCCGCCGCGGCCGATGCAGCGCTGCAGCACGAAGCGCCCGTCGAGGCGGCGCCCTCGAGCGGCAGCACCATGTCGGTCTCGGGGCAGCGCAGGATCGTCGCGGCGTGGCTCTGCCCGCAGTGCGTGCAGGGTCGCGGCGCTGCCAGCGACGTCGACACGGGGGCCGAGCGGCACGCCGCGTCCGCGCTCGGCCACCGCGGCGCGGCCGCGCGGCCGCACCCAAGCAAGGTGGCCGCGTTGCCGATGGTACTGGTGATGGCCGTCGCGGACCCTGGAGCGAGCGCGCGCGCACCAGCGCGCCCGAGCATGCTGGCTGCGTTGTTGCTGGCGGCCGCGTGCCGCACCGCGGGACCGCCCGCCGTGCCGCCGCCGCCGCCCGGTGCCGTGGCGGCAGCGCTCGATCCCGCGTTGGCCGATGCGGTCGCGACCTGGCGCGGCGCCGACGACATCGAGCCGCTGGCGCGCTACCTCGAACGACACGGCGACGACGACAGCCTCGGGGTCTGGCGCGAGGTCGTGGCGCTGCACCGTTATGATCTCGCGCGGCAGCGCGAGGCCCCGGCGCAGCCGCTGCGGGAGATCGCGGTGAGCTACCCCGATACCGTCGCGGGACAGGTCGCGACCGCGACGCTGCTCGACGACGTGCTCGCGTCGCTGTACGGCGAGGTCCCCGGGCCCAAGGTGATCGACTTTCTCGAGGGCGGCCGCGCGTGGGCGGCCGACGCCGACGGCGGCGCGCTGCCGGGGCTCGACGCCGAGGCGCTGCGGCGCGCACACGGCGAGGCGCTGCGGGCCCTGCTGGCCGCGGCGCTGCTCGACGACGGCTGCGATTCGACCATGGGCTACTGCACGTGGTGGCTCACGCGTCTGGCCTCGGATCCGCGCAGCCCCGACATCGCCGCGGCCGCGAAGCAGACCTGGTACCGCCGCGGCCATCCGACGTGGCAAGGCGGCGAGCATGCACGCTGCGCGCTGCGCTGCGCCAAACGCTGCCGCGAGCGCGCGACGCCGCTCGACGATCGCTGCTACGGGGGTTGCTATGCCAAGTGCTGATTCGGGGTCGCGACACGAGCGTCGCGACCCCGCCGCGCGCGCGCGCGCCTACGCCGAATAGGTGGTGCCGCGGGCCTTGCCCTGCGACTTGATCTTGCCGTCGGTCAGCAGGCGGTGCAACGCGGTGCGGATCTGCAGCGGTGTGCCGCCGACCTTCTTGCGCAAGTCTCCCGCCTTGACCTTGCCCTTACTGCCCTTGATCGCGGCGAGCACGGTCTCGTCGTACTTCGCACGGCCCGCGGGCGCGCGCGTGTCGACATCGGCGCCGCGGCCCTTGGGCGCTTCGGCCTTCGCCGGGGCCGACTTCGCGGCCTTCGCCGGCTTCGCCGCCTTGGCGGCGCTCGCGGCCTTGGGCTTGCGGCCGCGCTTGCGGCCGCTCGCCGCTGCGGGGCTCCGCGCTGGTGTCGCTGCTCCGCGACCGCCGAACGCGAGTTCGACCAAGGTGCCGACGCTGATCCCACTCCGCTGGGCCAGCTCCGACACCGTCATCTGGGACACGAGGGTCTCGAGGGACGTACTCACGGCCAGTCGAATATCACAAGGACCGATTCCGTGACAGTGCAGTCACGTCGCCGATCGTGCGATTGGGAATGCCGAGGGCACCCTCGGTTCGGTGGCCCGAGCGCGATGAATCCGTGGTGCGCGTCGGCGGCGCGTCGGGCTCGGTCGCAGGCGCAGCGGGGTCCTGCGGTGCCCCGGCCGGGGATTCGCCGACGTCGGTGCCGTCCTCGCCCACTGCGGGGTCGGGTGCAGTGGCCGCGCCCGCGCCCTGGACTGCGGCGGGATTCCCCGCCCGGTCCTCGGCCTGCGTGCTCGGGGCAGGGACTCTCCGGCGCTGCCGATCTCGTGGGGCTGCGACCGCGGGCGCGCGGTTGCCCGCGGCCGCGTCGCGCTTGCGCTTGCGCCCCGCGAGCAGCTCCGCGAAGCGGAATTCGATCCCGAGATTGAGCATGTCGAAGCTCGAGCGGAAGCGGCCCGCGTTGGCCGGCACGCCCGACAGACCGCCGCACTCCGCCGGGCACGGCGCCAGCGGTCGCTGCTGGAACACCTTGGCCGCCGATTCGCTGATCACTCGCGTCTGCTGCACGATGTGCATGTACCCGACCGTGGCGTAGACGCCCTTGGCGCCCGCCGACAGACCCGCGCCGAAGCCCCCGCGCGCGAATGCTGGGAAGTCGAGGTGGGTGTACGCGTTGGTCTGCGTCGGACTCTCGTAGAGCCCGCCCAGGCGCACGGTCAGGTACGGCGGCAACGCGTAGATGTCGCTGCCCAGCCGCACCGAGACGGTGTCGCGCCAGCGCTTGTCGATGCGCAGGTCGGTCAGTTCCTGGCCGCTGATCGCACCGTCGAAGTCGAGCTCGAAGGCCTTGATGGAGCTCCAGTTCTCGTAGACCGCGTCGAGCTCGAGGTCGAACCACCGGCGCCGCGCGGCCCCCTCGCCGACGTCGTGGACGTAGCGAATGCCCGCGCGCAGGGTCGCCGGCAGCACCAGCGGCATCTTCACGGCGATGTCGCGCGTGACCAGCGTGGGCTTGTCGACCGCGACGCCGCCCTTGGCCTTGAGGAACACCGGGATCACGCGGCTGGACAGGCCCAGCTCGACGCGGCGGTGGGGCTTGCCCCAAAGGCCCACCAGCGCGGTCGCGGCGGTGTGGTCCTTGAGGCGCAGCTCGGTCTCGAGCTGCGTGCTGTTCGCGTCGGGATCGGCGTGCAGGTTCGCGACCGCGGCCGAGTCGACCACCAGCGCATAACGCATCTGCACGAGATCGACCCACTGCACCGTGACGCCGATGCCGAAGACGTCGCGCCACTTCCACGCCGCCGCGAGGTTGTAGTACGCGAGCAGGATGTCCATGCGCGTGAGCTGGAACGACTGCGGGCCGTAGGCGGGATACTCGTGCTTGCCCACCGCCGAGGGCCCGTAGATGCCGGCGGCGAAGGTCCAGTTCTTCAACCCGAAGTCACTCGCGACCACCGCGAACAGCCCCAGCGGAAACACCTTCTTGCGATCCTCGACCCGCGCGAAGCTGCGGTCGACGCCCCAGACCTCCGACGACAACGGTGCGCGCTCGAAGCTGGCGCGGTGGAACGCGAGGTTGTGGTTGTAGAGGAACGTCGTGCCGCGTTGCTTCGCCAGCGCGGCGGGGTTGTAGTGCAGCGCGGTCAGATCCTCGACGCCGGCCGCCATCGCGCCACCGCGGCCGACCGAGCGCGCGCCGGTGTCGGGGATCTCGAAGCCGCCGGCGTGCGCGAGCGCGGGCGTGCACGCTGCGAGCACGAATGCAAACCAGCGCGCGGTCGCGCGACGTCGGGCCAACGGTCGTGCTGCAGGGCCAGGCATGGCCGCGGACGCTACCACAGCGGCGGCGCCCGTCGTTGGCGCCCCCGCGGGCGCCTGATACCCTCTGCAGCCATGCGACAGACCCACGGCCCCGCCGCCACGCATCACCACGCCACGCTGCTCGCGCTGCTGCTCGTCGGCACCGCGTGCCCCGCGGACGAGGGCGGCGACGACGGCAACGTGTTGCCGACGCAGTCGGACAGCGGCAGCGGCAGCGGCACCGCATCGGACGCGAGCGCGAGCGGCAGCTCGGGCGGCGCGGATTCCTCCGGCGGTGATGTGGCGATCCCGGCGGCGTACCGCTTCGAGTGCATCGACATCCAGGTGCTGGGCGACGCCGATGGCGACGCGTTCCAGGCCAACCTGCTCGAGGACACCTGGAACTCCGATGTCGACAACTTCAAGCTCAACATCATGTTCGAGGTCGCCGCGCGCGACGATGCCGGCGGCACCGCGCAGGTCGGCATCCGCTCCGGCATCGGCGCGGACGCGGCCTCGCAGACCGCTCTCATCGACATCGCCTACGACGCTGCCGCCGCGCTGTACGGGTGACGACCGACGACGGCGAGACCTGCAGCGCGGCGGCGCCCGGCGGCAGCAGCAGTGGCGGCAGTTACACCATGATGCTGCCCGAGACCTGGTGTACATCTACGCGCAGGACACCGACGGCACCACGTTCAATTGCACCGAGGATGCCGCGGCGCGGACGCGGTGCCGGTGCGCGCGGTCGAGGCCGAGCTGACCGCCTCGCCCGACGGCACCGCGATCGCAGGCTACCTGACCGGGTGCCTGCTGCAGGACGAGGCCGCGGCGCTGTGCTCGTGCCTGGGCATGTGCAATCCCGCGACCATGAATCCCAACTGCGGTGCGTGTCCGGCGGGCTCGGTGCCGCTGCAGGATCTGCTGCTGGGCATCAATCCCTCGCAACGCTGCTCGGATCTCATGGGCATGCCGGCCTACGATCTCGGGCTGGGCTTCTCCGCCCGCGTGCTGCCGAGCGTGCCCACCACCTGCGGAGGCTGAGGACCATGCGCATCGCCGCGATTCGAACCTGGGGGCTCGTCGCCGTCACCATCGTGGGCCCGGGCTGCGACAAGCTCACCGGTAGCAAGGACGAGCCCGCCGCGGCCAAGGCCGAGCAGACCAAGAGCGAGGCCAAGGCCGAGGAGGCCAAGCCCGAGGCCAAGGTCGAAGCCAAGAGCGAGGCCAAGGCCGAGGCCAAGGCCGAGACCCCCGCGGCGCCGAGCATCGCCTGCCCCGACGGCGGCAGTGGCAAGGGCGCGGCGCCGCCGGCCGGACACGAGCAATGGTGCGAGATCGTCGTCGACGGTCACAGCCTGCGTCACGGGCGTTGGACGCGATGGTTCGACGCCAGCGGCAAGCCGTGGCAAGAGCAGGAGTATCGCCAGGGCAAGCGTCACGGCGTCGCCACCAGCTGGTACGAAAACGGCAAGACCGCGGAGTCGGGCGAATACACCGACGACGAGAAGAGCGGTCACTGGACCCGCTTCCGCGACGACGGCAGCAAGTCGGAGGAGGGCGACTACCGTGGCGGCAAGAAGCAGGGCCGGTGGATCGAGTACTACGCCAACGGCAAGCCCCGCGAGGAGACCGAGTTCCGCGACGACCTCGAGGAGGGCGCCCACGTCGAGTTCCGCGACGACGGCAGCAAGAGCCTCGAGGGCGCGTTCCAGGCCGGCAAGAAGCACGGCAGCTTCGTCAGCTTCGATGCCAGCGGCAAGGAGACCGGGCGCGCGCAGTGGGTCGCGGGCGTCGAGCAACTCGCCCCGGCGGCGCCCGAGGGCTTCGCGTGCCCCAGCGCGCTCACGCTGGTCGGCAGCGCGCCGCCGAGCGGCACCGAGGCGTGGTGCGAGAACCCGGCGCGCAAGCGCGAGGGGCCCTACCGCAAGTGGCACGACGCGACCACCGCCCGCGTCGCGCTGCAGGGCGAATACGTCGCGGGCAAGAAGCAGGGCCGGTGGGACGAGTTCTACGCCTCGGGCGATCCCAAGGAAGAGATCGAGTGGCGCGACGACAAACGCGAGGGTGAATTCCAGGCCTGGTGGCGCAACGGTCAGAAGCGCGTCGAGGGCGAGTACTGGGACAACCACCGCCAGGGCGTGTGGCGCTGGTGGTACGACGACGGCCAGCGCAAGCTCGAGGGCGAGTACAAGCGCGGCGACAAGCAGGGCGAGTGGGAGGCGTTCTTCGCCAACGGCGAGCGCGAATCCATCGAGCAATATCGCGACGACGTTCGCGACGGCAAGGCCGAGTACTGGAACGACAAGGGCAAGCGCCAGGCCGTGGGCCAGTGGCAGAACGACAAGAAGCAGGGCGCGTGGCGCTTCTTCGACGACGAGGGACGCCTGAGCGACGAGGTCATCTTCAAGGACGACGTCGCGATCGGTCGCCCGCCCAAGCGCCAGCCGCGGTTCCGCAAGCCCGACACGCAGGACTGAGCCGCGCGCCCGGCCGCGCGTTCACGGCGGCGGCGCGAACGCCCGCGGCGCCAGCTCGACGTCGAATGCGACCTCGCGCAGGGTCGAGACCACCGTGCCCTGCAGTGACGTGACCGTGGTTCGGTGCGGCAGCGCGACGCCGTCGTGCACGCGCCAATCGTCGTAGTCGCGGGTTTCCTGCAGACGCTGGCCGGGTGTGTCGGTCGGCAGATCGAGCTCGCGCCGACGCAGACGGAAGCTCTTGGCGTCGTAGCTGTCGAGCACGACCGCGCCCCAGTCGGTCACGAATCGCACGACCACGACGGCGCGATCGTCGATCACATCGCTGCGCCACACGGTCGCGCTGGT
>JAXLYC010000045.1:0-59104 GCA_046351635.1 Nannocystaceae bacterium
CAGTGGTGCGCGGCGCAGGTGCTGCGCGGGCTAGCTGCCGCAGTGCCCGCGGGAATGGAAGACGTAGTCGAACGAGCCCGAGGCGGTGGGATCCCAGGTCACGCGCGTGGTCCGACCGCGCGCGTCGAAGCGGTAGACGAACATCTCGCCCGCGGGGTCGGTGATGGCGACGTCGTCGCCCAGCGACTGTCCGCGCGCGAGCGCGGCCGCGCGCGACAAAGGCACGGGGGCACAGTCGAGCGGGCCGTCGGCGTAGTGCGTGCCGCAATCCGCCGGCAGCCCCGCCGCGGGATCGAAGCTGCGGTGCACGGTCTTGCCGGTGCGGTGGGTGGGCGGATCGCCGGGCTCGACCGGGTACGCGATGAACACGCTGCGGATCCGGCACGCGGCCGCGGCCGCGTCCGGCCGCTGGACCAGACCGACGGCGGCGACGGTGAGAGTCACGAGCACGAGGCGTCGCATGCTGCGACGATGCCCCAACGAGGCCGGAGATTCCCGCGCCCGCCTGCTCAGCGTCCCGCGCGACGCCAGCCCAGCACCAACGTCGCGCCCGGTCGCACGATCCACGGCGCGAGCACGAGCGCGCCGGTGTCGGCGGTGACGTAGCGCAGTCGCTGCGGCACCACGTCGATGCCGAGCTGCACCCGCGCGAGCAGGCGGTCGCGACCGCGGCCGACCGTGAGCGCCGGACCCAGCGCGAGCGCGATCACGGCGAGCGCGTTGCGCCGGCTCGCAAAGGCCTCGGCGGCGGCGCTGCGGGCTTGCGCGCGCACGGTCACGATCTCGACGCCACCGCCCAGCGCGGCCTCCAGCGAAAGTCGTGCCGTGGCGTGCCACGCGAGCGTCGCCCAGAGCCGCGCGCCGCCGCCGGCGAGCCGCAGCGCCAGTGGCTCGCTGCGCTCGCGCGCCGGGACCGTCGCGCGGCCTTCGACGCGACCACCGTAGGCGATGCGATCGCGCCGCGCCGCGAGCTCGAGCTGGACGAGCGGGCCGTGCTGCACCAACCCGCGGGCCCAGCCCGCCGCGGCGTAGCCCGCGACCAGCGACAGCTGCGGCTCGATATCCGGCCGGCGCACGCTCACCGGCACGGGCTGCGGCGGCGACTTCGGCGGCGACGCGGGCACGATCGTCGCGATCAGCTGCTCGCGCGCGACACCGATCGATCCGCCCTCGAGCAGCGCGCGCACGCTCGCCTCGACGATGGTGCCGATCTCCGCGGCTGCGACCTCGTCCAGACCGTCGGCGAGCTCGAGCCGGCGCACGAGCACGCGCTCCCACGCCGCGTCGACGACGTAGAGCTTGGCCCACGCGCGCGACTGCAGGTCGATCCACACGCGGGCCCGCGCCGGAGCCGGCTGGGGCGGCGGATCGAGCACCGTCAGCGCAGAGAGCTCGTCTCGTTGATCATAACGCACTTCGACGTCGAGCTGCTCGACGATGCCGGTGAGGTGGCCGAGCATCCACGCGCGATCGTCCGCCGCGCCGGCGACGTGGATCTCGACCACGCCGCGCTCGGTGATCGCCGGTTGCTGCGCGCGTGCGGACGCTGGCGCCAGCGCCGCGCCTGCGAGCGCGAGCCGCAGCAACGCGCGAGCGGCCGGGCACCATCGACGTCGGGGATCCACCGCGAGCTCGATCTTGTCGCAGCGCGGCTCAGCCGCCCAGCGCGTCGAGCCGCGCGCGCGCGCGTCCGTGCTGCACGCTGTCGGGGTAGCGCGCGACGAACTCGCGCAGGGCCTCGCGCTCCGCGTCGGTGCGTCCGAGCGCGCGCAGGGCCGACGCGCGGCCGAACGCGGCCTCCTCGGCGAGGTTGCCGGTCGCGTGCCCGCGCAGGTAGGCGTCGAACGCCGCGAGCGCGCGCGCGGGTTGCCCGAGGTCGAGCTCGAGTCGCCCGATCGCGACCGCGGCGACGCTGTCCTCGCGGCTACCGGGGAAGTCGCGGCCGATGCGGCGGTAGAGCGCGAGCGCGCCGGGTTTGTCGCCGTCCCGGCGCGCTGCGTTCGCTTCGCGGAGCAGATCGGCGGCCGCACGCGCGGGCGCGGTTGCGGGGCGATCCTCGCGGCCTCGCGCAGCCGCGCGTCGGGCGGTGACCGCGGGTTCGGGCGTGGGCGTCGGTTCGGGTTCGACCGTCGGCGCGATCACGGGTGCGAGCAGCGGCTCGATCACCGGCGCGATCGGATCGGGCGAGGTCGCCTCTGTGCGAATCGGCGGGGCCTCGATCGATGGTGCCGTCGCGAGGCGATCGGTCTCGCCGTCGCGTGGCCCGGGCTGCGCCCACAGCCCCACCGCGCCGGCGCCCAGGGTCGCCGCGATCACGCCGCCGACGAGCCACGCCTTGCCCGTGCTCGCCGCCACGGTGGTCGCGGTGCCGGCAGCGCCCGCGGTCGCGGCCGCGTGCTCGACCCACGCGGAGATCCGCGCGGCATCCTCGGCCTGCGCCGCGCCGAGCTCGTCGAACACGCCGGCGTCGCGCTCGAAGCCGGCCAGCGCGTCGCGCTGGGCGTCGTCGAGCTCGAGCGGTTCGTCCTGCGCGCTCACGAGCGCACCTCCACCAGCTCGAGCGCAGGATCGCCGGCGAGTCGCTTCGCCAGCGCCTCGCGGGCGAGCCGCACGCGGCTGCGCACCGTGTTGACCGGCACGCCGCTCGCCGCGGCGATCTCGGCTGGCTCGAGCCCGCCGACGTAGCGCAGCACCAGCGCCTCGGCCTGGGCCTCGGGCAGCTCGCCCAACACGTCGAGCAGGCGATCGGCGAGCCGGCGGCGCGCGAGCGCGGCCACGGGCGAGCCGGGTTCGTCGCTGCCCTCGCGCTCGCCCAGCTGCGCGATCGCGTCGCGACGGCGCTCGTGCTTGCCGCGGATCCGCAGCGCGATCCTCGACGCCGCTCGCACCGCGAAGCCGATCGCCGCGTCGGGCTCGCGCAGCGACGGCAGGTCGCGCGCCAGCACGATGAGCGCCTCCTGGGCCGCCTCCTCGGCCTCGGCCTCGCTCGCGAGGATCCGTCGGCAGGTCCGCAGCACGTGGGGTGCAAGGCGTGCGAGCACGCGGTGAAACGCGCCGCGCTCGCCCGCCTGGGCCGCGCGCACCGCCGCACCGATGTCGGGCTCGGTCACCCCGGACCACGATCGCACGGGGGCGAGCGTGGCCAAAGCGGCTTGCGGGCGCGCGAGCGCGAGCATGGTCGTCCGGATGGGGACACCATGCGGCTGCGATCGATCACGGCTGGGGCGAGAGCCCGCACGGGGGCCACCGGCCCCGCGACCGAACGCCGTGCTGCGGCGATGATCGATCGCGGCGTCCCGAGGTCCCTGCACGATGGTCATGCGGATCCCCACCGTCACCGCCTTGCTCGTGCTCGCAGCCTGCAGCTCCGACGTCGAGGTCGGCAACGCGAGCCTCAGCGGCGGCAGCGGTGACAGCGGCGGCTCGGGCAGCGGCGACGCGTCGCAGTCGAGCACCGCGCCGACCTCCGTGAGCGCCTCGGCCGACGGCTCGAACGACAGCGGTGCGCTGTTCGACGTCGGCAACGGCGACGGCAGCGGCAGCGACACCGGCGCGCCCGGCAGCTGCACCGTCGACGACGAGCTCGACGGCACCGCGCCGTGCACGGGCAAGGCCCCGCCCGACAGTTTCGATCCCGCGGTGCAGTGGTCGTGGGACGGCGACGGCGACTACATCTACTCGATCGTGATGCCGCTGGTCGGCAACCTCGACGACGACAACGGCGACGGCGCGATCGACCTGTGCGACACGCCCGACGTCGTGGTCTCGGTGTTCCGCCAGGACGGTTGCTGCGTGCCGAGCGAGGCCTATCTGTACGCGCTCGACGGTGGCAGCGGGGCCATGAAGTGGAAGAGCGAGGTGAACGTGGGCGCCGTCGGCATGACGCCGGCGCTCGCGGATCTCGACGCCGACGGTGCACCCGAGATCCTCGCGGTGCGCCCCGGCGGCCACCTGGTCGCGTTCGACGGCGGCGGCGCGGTGCTGTGGGAAAACGGCGGCAGCGCCAACGATGCCGCTGCGATCGCGATCGCGGATCTCGACAACTCCGGCGCGCCGGAGATCATCGTCTCCGACCGGGTCTTCGCCGCCGACGGCACCGCGATGGCATGGGGGCAGCTGGGTGGCACGGGCTCGTACGACGCGAGCGTGGCGGTGGATCTCGACGGCGACATGGACCTCGAGGTGGTCACCTGCGGCGGCGCGATGCACCACGATGGCACCGTGATGTGGACGGTGTCGCTGGGCTACGGCTATCCCCAGGTCGCCGATTTCGACGCCGACGGTGCGCCCGAGATCCTGTGCGCCAACTCGTCGGCCATCGTGATGCTGGAGGCGGACGGCAGCGTGGTCTACCAGGTGCAGGACGGCAGCATCTGGAACTTCCCCGCGACCGTGCACGATCTCGACGGCGACGGCGCGCCCGAGTATGCGCTGGGTACCAGCGACATCTACTCGGCGCGGCGCGCCGACGGCACGCCGATGTGGTCGGCGACGGTCGACGACCAGAGCGGGATCGCGGCCGGCACCGCGTTCGACTTCCTCGGCGACGGCACCGCCGAGGCGATGTACGCCGACGAGTGGAACTTCTTCGTGTTCGACGGCGGCAGCGGCGACACCCTGCTCGAGGTCGAGCGCTCGAGCGGCACGCTGATCGAGTATCCCGTGGTCGCGGATGTCGACAACGACGCCTCTGCCGAGGCCGTCGTGGTCAGCAACTACAACCTCGTGGGCATGATGCTCAACAAGACCGCGCCGACGGTGCAGGTGGTCCGCGACGCGCAGGATCGCTGGGTGCCTGCGCGCCGCATCTGGAATCAGCACACCTATCACGTGACGAACGTGCGCGAGGACGGCACGATCCCGCAGTACGAGACCCCGCACTGGACGCAACTGAACACCTTCCGCACGCAGGCGCAGATCGAGACCGGCGGCGGCGTGTGTCAGCCCGAGCCCGAGGGCTGAGAAGGCGAATCACCATGGCTTCGACCCGCGCACTCTCGTTGCTTCCCACGCTGGCGCTGCTGGCCTGTCCTACCGCCGAGGGTGGTGGCGGTGGATCGAGCTCCGGCGAGAGCACCGGCGCGCCCACCAGCACGACCGACACCGCGGCGACGACCGCGTCCACCACGAACTCGACCACGGGCAACAGCTCGAGCGACAGCTCGGGCGCCGACGGTTCCGCCAGCAGCACCAGCGGCACGAGCGATTCGGGCGCAACGACCAGCGCCGGGCCGCAGCCCGACGTCGCCGTCGCGGCGGACTGCGAGCCCGGTAGCAAGCCTGGCGCGGCCGGCAACACCGACGGTTGGGTCAACGACTTCGGCGTGCTGGTGAACCTGCGCATGCCCGCGGACTACGACCCCACGAGCGCGGTGCCGCTGGTGGTGGTCTACGCGCCCGCCGGCGCCGACGCCGGGCTCACCGAGCAGTTCACCGGGCTCACCGAGCCCACACTCGCGCAGGGCTGGGCCATCGCCTACGTCGATCACATCACGCCGATGAGCGTGCAGGCGGTCGCGGACGCGAGTGTGATCCCCGGCCTCATCGCCGCGCAGTGGTGCATCGATCCCGCGCGCATCTACCTCACCGGCCACTCCGACGGCGGTACCATCGCGGAGGTCTCGATCAACGTCGCGGTCGATCCACCGCTACCGCGCGCGGCCGCGCCCAGCGCCGCGGGCATCACCGGCTCGACCCTGGGCCAGGTCGGCTGTCCTGATCACGCGGTCTCGATGATGATCATGCACAGCACCGGCGACGCGCTGTTTCCGGTCGCGGAGGGCTTCGGCGCCGACGCGGCGCAGTTCTGGGCCGACTGCAACGGCTGCGGCGGCGACCCGGTCGACGACGGCACCTGCGCGACGTGGGCGGACTGCGACGACGGCACCACCGTCGCGTACTGCGAGGGCGCGGGCGTGCACGGGCAGTGGCCGGGGCTCGACGCGGAGATCCTCGCGTTCTTCGCCGCCAACGGCTGAGGGCTCGGCGCCGTCGCGGACTACGGTGTCGCCGCCGCCTCGATGCGACGCCGCACCGGGTGCGCCGCCGGCAGGGCGAGCGCCTGCGCGCGCCCGCGCGGGCGCGCCGCTGCGGCCCGTCGCCGCTGCGCGTCGGCCTCGTCGAGGCGGCCCATCCGCGTCAACACGGTGCTCAGGTCCGTCGCGAGGCTCGCGGCGCGCGGGTGCTCGCGGCCGTAGAGCGCATCGATCTGCTCCGCGGCCGCGAGGCCGTGGGCCAACGCGGCCTCGTCGTCGCCCGCGATCCACTCGGTGACCATCAGCGACTCGCGCAGATCTGCGACCGCGCGCTCGTGCTCCACGCTGCGCGGCAGCGACATGGCGAGCGCCATGGCCGCGCTGCCGTCGAGTCGGGCCTCGGCCACCCGCGCGGCGCCGTTGTGCGCGACGATCTGCGCGGACAACAGCCGCAGCTGCTCGGCGGGGTCCTTGCCGCGATGGCGCCACCACGCCTGCGCCAGCGTCGACGACGAGAGCGATTCGGCTTGCCGACCCAGCGCATCGCCCAGGATCGCCGCGCGATGCGCCGCCGCACGGAAGGCGATGGCCTCGTCGCCTCCTTCGATCGCGGCTGCGATCGCGCGCTCGGCCGTCGCGGCGGAGTCTGCGTCGCGGCGATCCGCGTGCGCGGCGTAGGCCTGCTCGAGCAGCACTGCCGCGAGCGTCGGCGGGTGCTCGACCGCCTCGGCGCGCTGCCGCAACGCATCGAACTCCACCGCGGTGTCGCGCTCGTGCAGCGTCGCGCGGAGCGCCAGCTCCACCTGGGCCTCGCGGATCTGCGCGATCTCGCGGCGCTGCTCGGCGTCGGCGGGCAGCGGCGTGGTGGTCAGCAGCGCCTCGGTGTCGTCACAGTGCGGGGCGGCCGGCATCGACGCGACCAGTTCGATCGCGTGCTCGACCACGGTGGCGTCGGCCTGCTCGAGCCGCGACAGCAGCGGCACGACGTCCTGGGCGTTGCGCGCGAGGCACAGCATCCGCAGCTCCATGAGCACCCGTGACTGCTCGCCGCGGACCATGCTCGCCTCGCAGGCATCGGTGCGCGCGGTGGTCCACGCGTCGCGCCAGCGCGCCAGCGCCTCGCCCACGCGCGCGCCGGTCTGCGCGGCGTAGGGCACGGCCACGTCCGCGAGTCTGGCCGCGATGCCGTCGATGCGCGCGTGGTCGAGCGTGCGGTCGAGCGCGGCCGCGGCCGGTTCGCATGGCTCGCCGCGCAGGGCCGCGCCGGCCGCGAGCGCGCCACCGACCACGAGCGCAGCGACGCCGGCGACGACGGCAGTGCGTCGCGGTCGACGGCCGCGCGCGATCGTCTCGAACGCAGGTCTGAGCTCCGAGTCGTCCTCGGTCACCGCGGTCGAGACTACACGCCGCGCGCTCGAGACGCTGGGCCCACGCCCCGGCACCGCGCGAGCACCCCGCGCCCGCCCGCGCGGGCTCAGCTGGTGATGCAGCCATCCTCGGGCCCGCAGGCGTTGCTGCAGTCGTCGGAGCCGCTGCACAGCAGGGTGCACTGGCCGCCGTCGCAGGTCTCGATCTGGCAGCTCGCACCGGGACTGCACGTCATGTTGCAGTTGCCACCCGGACAGGTGACGGCGCGTGGCACGGTCGACCGCTGCATCGGTGCGCCCGAGGCCTGGGGCGTGGGTCGCTGCCCGCAGCTCCCGGGTTTCGGCGAGCAGACCGAGTGCACCGCGAGCGCGCCGTGCGATCTGGGCCAGGGTCTGGTCTACGCCATGCTCACCCGCGGGGACGAAGGTCAGTGTTTCCCGGCGTGGATGCGCGGCAACTTCGGCGAGGCCGCGCTCGACCTGCCGATCCCCAGCGGCGGCGAGGGCCTGGCACGCGCGACGACGGTCTACGGCTTGGCCACCGTCGATACCGACGTCGAGCTCGACCTGCGCGTCGATCACCCCGACGCCAGCTCGCTGCGGGTCACGTTGATCAACCCCGCGGGCAACGAGGTCGTGGTGTTCGCCGGCGAGTCCGAGCAGCTCGACCTCGATCGCGCGGTGCCGGGCTTCTCCGGTGGCGAGATGATCAACGGCCCGTGGACCCTGCGCGTGGGCGACGATGCGAGCGGGGACCTGGGCCGACTCGCCCACTGGACGCTGCGGCTGGGCAGCCGCTGGGACTGAGCGGCCCGACCACCGACCGCGAGCGCGGCGCGGGCCCGGCTGCGCTCCGGAATTCCGTGATCACACCGCCGTCACCGCCGATCGTGTTGTGATCGCACGATGCAGACCCGCGTCGTGATGCTCCCGCTCGTCGCGTCCGCACTCGCGCCCACGATCGCGCGCGCGGCCGAGCCCATCTGCAGCGATCCTGCCGTGATCTACTGCAACGATTTCGAGGTCGGTCTCGACGGCCTCGAGGCCGGCGCGCGCGCGACGATCGCCAGCGCCGGCGACGGCGCGCCGACCTTCGACGGCGGCGGATCGCTGCTCGCCGACTTCACGCCGCCCTACGGCGCGGAGGCCGAGTTCGGCCATCGCTTCGCCGGCGCGCCAGAGGTCTACCTGCGGTTCTACGTCCGCTTCGATGCCACGTGGACCGAGCCGATGCACCACTTCTACGCGATCCACGGCGATCGCGACGACGACATGTGGTCGTGCCACGGCGACGCGGGGTGCCGGCCCAACGGCACGCTGTGCCTGTCGGGGACGACCGTCGACACCCACGAGGTCGTCGACGGCCAACTGCCGGGACAGCCGTTCTTCTACACGTACCACCCCGAGATGAACTGCGATCCGGGCGACAGCTGCGCGAACTATGCCGACCCGCAGGAGATCTGCGACGGCTGTGCCGCCAAGGGCCTGCCGTGTGAGATGGGGCTCGAGTGCTGCTGGGGCGAGAACTACGACGTCGACGACACCACGCTGTCGTTGGTCGCCGACACCTGGTACGCGTTCGAGACCCGCGTGCGCGCCAACACGCCCGGCGTGGCCGACGGCGAGATGGCGCTGTGGATCGACGGCGTCATGGTCGGTCAGCGCGGCGGCATCCGCTGGCGCGACGATCCCGGCCTGCTGCTCAACCACGTGATCGTGTGGAACTACTATCCCGAGAGCCAGGCCGCACACTCGATCTGGTTCGACAACCTCGTGATCTCCACCGCGCCGATCGGGACCCTCGGCGATCCCAGTGGTGACGAGGGCAGCAGCGGCGGCGGTGGCGGCGGCGACGGCGGTGGTTCGACCACCGGCGTCGCCGGAGGCGACAGCGGCGGCGTCACGGCCTCGGGCGAGGCCGGAGGCTCCGCGGCCGAGAGCGGCAGCACCACCGCGCCCGCGGCCGGCGAGGGCGGTGGCGCCGACGCGGGCGGCTGCGGCTGCGCCGACCAACGCGGCCGCAGTGGGGCCGCGATCGTGATCGTCGTGCTCGCGCTGTCGCGGCCTCGCCGTGGCCGTGCCAGCGACGAACCGCGCGCGTGATCGTGTCGATCGACGACGTCGCAGCCGCTGTCGCGCAACCGCTGCATCGCCGCGCGCCCGAGCGGGGCCGCCACGTCGCGCTGGCTTGTGCTGCGTCGGCGCAGGTGCTAAGGGACGATCCGTGGCTTGGAACCGATTCCCGCGCGTCGCGGTCGGCGGCGCGCTCGCATGGCTCGCTGCACCCGCGCCGGGCTGCTTCGACCCCACCGATACCCAGGGCGCCGAGACCACGACCGGCAGCGACGGCAGCTCGACCGCGGGCACGACCGCCAGTGGCAGTGGATCGATCGGGAGCGATTCGAGCAGCACGAGTGCGTCGAACACGACCAGCGCGACCGCGACCAGCGTGGCCGACAGCTCGGGCGATGCCTCGAGCAGCGGCGGCGATCCCTGCGCGAACCTGATCTGCGGCACCGTCGACGGCCACGACTGCGGCAGCTGCCCGCAGGGTCAGTGCGTCGCGAACCTCGCGTGCTGCACCGACGCCGCCGTCGTGGCGACGCTCGACACGCCCGGCGACGCGGTGAACCTCGCGGTCACCGGCGGTCGCGTCTACCTCGCGGACTACGACAGCCTGCGCATCATCGACGTGACCGACCCCGCCGCACCCAGCGAGCTGGGCGCGGCCGCTGGCAGCATCACCTGGGACGTCGCGGTCGCGGGCGGTCACGCGTACCTCGCCCGCGCCTACGGTGGCGTGGTCGTGGTCGACGTCGCCGATCCGAGCAACCCGGCCGAAGTCGGTGCGGCGCTCGACGCGGTGAGCATCGGCGTCGACGTCGACGGCAACACCGCCTACTTCGCCGGCGGCTCCGGCTACGACGCGGGCGTCGTCGACGTGTCCAACCCCGCGATGCCACAGCTGCTCGGCACGGTCGTGTTCACGCAGCAGGTGCTGCGCGTGACCATCGAGGGCTCGCACCTGTTCGTGCCGGTCGAAGGCGACGGCGTGCGCGTGGTCGACGTGGGCAATCCGGCCGCGCCGATGGAGGTCGGCTTCGTCGAGTCCGAGGGCTACCCGCGCGACGTCGACATCGTCGGCAACGACGCGTTCGTGTCGGTCGCGTACGTCGGGCTGACGGTGCTCGACGTCACCGAGCCCGACGATCCGCTACCGCGGGCGGAGCTGGCCATCGACGACGGCGCCGGTGCGCTCGCGGGCCTCGCGGTCTCCGGCGGTCTCGCGGCCCTGGCCCAAGGTGGCGCGGGCGTGCGCTTCGTCGACGTCGACGATCCCGGTGCGCCGCTCGATCTGGGCGCGCTGCCCCTGGGTGGCGAAGCCCACGACGTCGAGATCGCCGGTGATCATGCCTTCGTCGCCGCCGGCGAAGCCGGCCTCGTCGTCGTGTCCTTGCCGCAATGCGCCTCGTGAGGTCCACCATGTCTTCGCTTCGTGTCCCGCTCCTGCTCGCCGTCGTCGCGCACGCTGGTTGCTTCAACCCCACCGACACCCAGGGCGCGACCGCGACCGAGGGTGCCAGCTCGAGCAGCGGTGGATCGACGTCGGTCTCGACCACCGCCGACGGCAGCGCCGAGGCCAGCACCACCACCGCGACCACGGCGAGCACCACCGCCGACTCCAGCGCGGACGGCAGCAGCACCATGGGCGAGAGCTCGATGGGCGGCAGCAGCGGCGAGCTGCCGGGCTGCAGCGCGCCGGAGCTGCTGGGCAGCTACCCCACGGCGAACCAGACGCTGTCGGTCGCGGTGTGGGGCAGCCGCGCGTACGCGACGCACACCAACGCGGGGCTCATCATGCTCGACCTCGCAGACCCGACCAACCCCACGCAGATCGCCGCGATCCCGCTGCCCAACCCCAGCGCGGTCGCGGTGCTCGGCGACGACGTCTACGTCGGCGATCCCACCGGGCTGTTCCACATCGACGCCGCGACCGCGTCGGTCGCCGGCTCGATCCCCGGGCCCGGGGGCCGCGCGGTCGGGGCCGTCGCGCTGGCCAACGGCCTGGTCTACTACACCGACAACGACAACGGCGACACCTGCGACGCCTGCGGACTGCACATCATCGACCCCGAGCTGAGTGTGGAGCAGGGGGCACTGGCGCTGGGCGAGGATCCGCGCGGCCTCGCGGTCGAGGGCGACTACGCCTTCGTCGCCGACGGCCTGGGCGGTCTGGTCGTGGTCGATGTCGGCAACGCGCTCGCACCAGCGATCGTGAACCAGGCGCCGGTCGACGGCTGGGCCTCCGGGATCTCGATCAGCGACGGCCGCGTCTTCGTCGCCCACGGCAGCGTGACCATGTTCGACGTGTCGGTGCCGGCCATGCCCGCCGAGCTCACCACCTTCGCCGGCACCACCGTGTTCGCGACCTCGATCGCCGGCAACTGGCTGTGGCTCACCGATCAGGACCCCGGCCTGCGCGTGATCGACGTGGGCGATCCCGCGGCGCCGGTCGAGCTGGGCGCGCTGGCGGACTTCACCGCCGGCGCCGGCGTGGCGACCAACGACGATCTCGCGATCGTCGGCTCGTACGACCACGGCGTGCGCGTGGTCGCACAGCCGGTCTGCGGCTGAACCGCCGTCGCTACTTCGCCGGCTTGGCCGTCGCGGTCGGCTCGACCTCGACGTGCCCGGCCGCGGACGGCTTGTTGCTGCGCCAGGTCTTGCTGCCGTGCAGGGTCTCGACCTTGGTCGTGGTGCCGGCGTGGGGTCCGAAGTCGACCGAGCCGAGCTCGAGCGAGACCGAGTCGAGCCAGTAGGGGCCGATCACGAACGGCTGCTTGAACGGCCACACCGTGATCTCGACGTCGCCGCGCACGCCGGGGATCAGCGCGACGTTCCAGGTGTAGCGCGGGTTGGACAGGCGGTGGCCGAACGACTTGCTCGCGCCGTCCTTGGCCAGGGCCGACAGGCCGGCGATGCGCTTGCGCTCGTCGCTGGCCTTGCCGAACGACAGCGTGTGCTTCTTCTTCGCATTCTTCTTGTCGCCCGCGGTCCAGCTGTCGACCGACGAGCTCGCGTCAGCGGCCTGGGCCATGGCCTCGAAGTCGATCGCGATCTCGCCGTCGCCGGCGACCTTGACGCCCGCGCGCGCCGAGCCCTTGGCGACGCCGAGATCGATCGAGGTCTTGGTGATGCTGGCCGGGATCCACACGTCGAAGCCGCAGCTGGTGCCGCAGTTGCCCATCGGCGGCACGAAATCCTGGCTGTAGGACAGCGCCGCGCCCTTGGGCAGGACCTTGTCGAGGATCACCGCGCCCAGGACCTCGGCGTGCAGCGTGATCGAGACGCCGGTCTCGAGCACGAGCTCGTCGCCGTCCCACACGTCGTCGGCGGCCAGGCCGACGTCCTCGTAGAAGCCCTTGCCCGCGTCCTTGGTCGTGGCCGACAGCGTGACGTCGTACTCGCTCTCGACGTCGTGCTCACCCTCGGTCGTGATCGATCGCGGGCTCTGGCTGGCGGTGACCTCGATGGGGATCCGCAGGCCGTAGCCGTACCAGGCCGCAGCCTTGAAGCGGAAGAACGCGCCGGGGATGTCGAAGCGCAGGCGGTAGTCCCACTGGTCGCCCTCGGTGAACCCGGCGAGGAACTTGGTGGTGTGCTTGCACGTACCCGCCTCGCTGGTCTCGGGTGCCGGCGGCTTGGCCGAGACGATGGCGGTCGCGTTCGCCGGTCGCACGACCGCGGTCGGTGGATCGGCGAAGCTGCCGTCGGCCAGCTGCTTGGGCGCGACGACGTGGCCGGCCTTGTCCAGGGCCGGCGCGCCCTTGGGCACGACCACCGTGGTCGTCAACGCGATGTCGCCGGCGCCGTCGCCCATGGCATCGAGCAGCGCTTGATCGCCCTTGGCCATGGCCTTGCGCAGGGGGTGATCCGCCGGCTTGCTGTCGAGCTCGCGCTTGAACGCGTCGAGGCCGGTGCGCTGCGCCGCGCTCAGCTCCGCCAGCGTCGTGCCCTTGGCCTTGCCGTTGCGCAGCCTGGCGAACATCGGCGAGCTCTTGCGCAGCGCCGTGGGGTCCTTGACCACGAACGCGGTCGTGCGCGTGAGCAGCGTCGAGGTCGCGAGCTCGACGACCTCGTCGGTCACGATCGGATCGCCCATCAACGCGGCCTTGCCCTTGGTCAGCTCGGCGCTGAAGTTCGCGTGCTCGCGGAACAGCCCTGCCGCGAGCTCGCCGGTCTTCACCGTGCGGCGACCGGCGATGGACACGGCGACGTCCTTGCGCGCGGCGACGGTGCCGCGGCCCAGGACCTTGCGCCCGCCGATCGCCTGCTCGATCTCCGCGCTCGGGCGCGACACGGCCGCCGGCGGCGGCGCGGCGGCGACGAGGGTGAGCAGGGACGACGCGAAGACGATGGAGCTGGCCATGACGCTGTGATCCTCGGACAGACGGGGGTGGCGGCGCGCTTTCGCACCGCACGGGGGTCGTCCAGCCTGTTCGAGTCGCGCCGACGGCTGCGGATCACGGCGATCGCACGATGGGCGTCAAGCCAGCTCCAGCGCCCCGTCGAACACGCCGTAGCCACCGGGGATGAAGAAGTCGACCCCCGGCTCGAGCCCGAACGCGCGGATGACGGTCGCGGCGATGTCCTGGGAGGTCGGCGGCCGGCTCGCGAGCTCGCCCGACTCCTCGACCAGCGAGACCTTCCCGCCCAGCGGTGAGCCCACCGCGGTCTCGTCGTAGCCACCCAGCATCTGGTTGCCACGCACGTTGCCGCCGACCAGCAGCGCGCAGGTCGCGGGATGATGATCGGTGCCGTCTTCGGCGCTGCGCGCGAAGGTGCGACCGAAGTCGCTGTAGATGTAGACCAGCGTCTCGTCGAGCAGGGTGCCGGTGCCCGAGCTCGCCGGTGTCAGCGACATCTCCAGCAGCAGCTGCGCGATGCCCTCGAGCGCGATGCGCAGGTGGCTGGTCTGCGCCCGTGCGCCTCCGGAGAAGTGCACGTCGAAGCCGGTGTTGCCGATGCTGGTGGCGCGCAGGGTCAGGCTGGTCACGAGGTCGGACTTGAGCAGGCGCAGGGCGAAGTCGAAGTCCGCGCCCGCGCGCGCGGGCCCGCATTGATCCGCGGGACCGATGCACGCCGTCATCATCGAGCCCTCGGCGTACAACGGATCTTGGCCGAGGTATTCGAAGCCCACGGTGTTGTCGAGCACCGTGATGACGTCGCGCGCGATCGTGCGGCTCACGCCGACGTTCATCTCGTACAGCTGGCGATACAGCGCGTCCGAGCCGCTGGTGGTCTTGCCGCGACGGTCGCGGATGGCCGCGAGCACGAGCTCGTCACTCAGGGTCGACGGCACCGTGCCGTCTTGCGGCTGACCCTCGAAGTCGATCGCGGGCACGTCCTTGCGCGCGCGCAGGCCCGCCCACGCCGCCTCGCGCCGGTCCGAGATCGTGGTCTCGACGATCGCCAGGCTCGCGAGCCCGTAGGGTGCGGCGCTCGCCGGCAGCTCCGCTGCCGAGGGCGGCGTGCCGCCGAGGAACGCGTTGGGCACCGGGCGATCGGGGAACTTCGACATCAGCGCGTTGGCGACCACCGCCTGCACCGACGGCGCGCGGAAGGTCGAGCCGGCCACGCCGCACATGCTCGCGATGATGCCGCTGGCGTGCGACGCAGTGCCCTGGTCCGCACCGACCAGCAGGCACGCGCGCTCGTAGAGGCGGTAGTTGGGGTTGATCCACGAGTAGCCCCACGGGCGGTAGTTCTGCGTGCCACCCGAGAACGGGTTCACGCCGCTGGCATCGCCGGGGTCGGCGTCGTTCCAGAACACCGGACCGCACATCTTCCGCACCGGGTTGCTGCCGAGCTCGGCGTCGCTGCCGTCGAAGTTGCGCACCTGCGCGGTGTCGTAGCCGAACGGGTGCATGCCGCCCTCGGGCGGCCGGATGAACTTGGTCACGCCCGCGGCCGACAGCGGCGTGAAGATGTGCTCCCAGTTGCAGCCGCCGTCGAGCCAGATGCACAGCAGCTTGCTGGGGGTCTTGTCGCCGGGACCAGCGAAGGCGCGGCGACCGGCGAAGCGTTCGAGCAGCGCGAGCTGGGCCGCGCCGACCGAGGCGAGCAGGAGCTTTCTGCGTGAGGTCTTCATCGGTGGTTCCCCGTTTCCAAAGCGGCTCAGTAGAAGACCCAGTCCGGGTGGCGGATGAAGTACGAACACGTGCCGATGTACGCGGCCCGTGGGTCGGCACCGGCCTCGAGCGGCACGAACAGCTGGTCGAACACGCGGTCGACCTCGTCGTCGGTCGCGACCGTCGCGTGGAAGTGCAGGTACCAGCTGCGGATGACCGACTTCACCGTGGCCGCGTCGCTGCTGCCGGTGGTCACGGTCGCGCCGCCGGGCAGCAGCGTGGTGTTGTCGGCCTTGTCGAGCGCCAGCGCGCACCAGCGCTGCGCGATCTGGGCCAGGGATCCGGCGAAGCTCGGCGAGATCGCGCCGTCGGTCTTGCGCTGGTGCACGGGCGAACCGCCGCCCAGCGAGGCGAAGCGGTCGACCGGCAGGGTCTCGAACGGCGCCGGGATCGCGGCGGCCGACGACATCGGGTACTTGTCGTCGCTCTGGGTCGTGCTCTTGTGCTCGATGCCGTAGTTCGACGCGGGCACGAAGAAGTCGTCGTCGCTCAGACCCAGCTGCTGGTACAGCGCGCGCTGGATGTCGTTGGCGCCCAGCCGCGTGATGCGGGTGGCCGCGCTCGACGGGTTGGGATCGGCGGCGTGATCACCGAGCTGGGTGACCCAGTCGCGGATCTGCGTCATCGTCAGCGTCGCGGTGCCGTCGTCGACCAGCTGGGCGTAGCTCGGCCCCGCCGGCGGCATCTGCACGAACGGACCGGTGCCCTCGGCCTCGAGCAGGGCCACGAACGGACTGGTGTCGGGCGAGCCCGGCGTGACCAGCTCGGGGTTGTAGGCGACCAACGCCTCGAACGCCTCGATCGAGGCGAAGTAGCCGCGTGCGCCCATGATGTGGCAGCCCTCGCAGCTGGCCTGCAGGCCCTCGAAGATCTCGAGGTTGGCGGCGCGCTCGTCGGCGCTGGGCCCATCGGCGCAGCGCTGCGTCACCGGTCCGCCGGGGTCGTCGCACGCCGCAACCGCGAGCGCGAAGATGGCAATGGTCGTCGTGCGCGTCATCGTCAGCGCCCCCTCCGGAACGACTCACCCTGGGTGAGCGACTTGATGAACGGTCGGACCACGCGGCCACCGGCGACGAATTCCTCGGTCAACGCATCGAGGTAGCCCGACTCCATCGCCGGGTCGATGTCGCGCCCGACGATGCGCTCGTGCAGCCGTCGCACGACGCAGCGATCGAACGCACCGGCCTCGACGATCATCTTCGCGAAACCCAGCGGCCCCACCGTGCCGTCGCTGACCTGGCCCAGCAGGGTTTGATCGGGCGGCAGGAAGTCGAGAAACAGCGCGTTGGGGTTCGCCGCGACCTCAGCCTCGGTCGCCGGCGTCATCATGCTGCCGGGCCGGTACCACTTGTTCCACTGCGCGAACGGTTCGTTGGTGTAGGGGTAGTTGCCCTCGCGCCAGATGGGATCGAACTGCCACACGTCGCCGACGCCGGGCATGTAGAACTTCGCGCCCCAGCCCTCGAAGGCGATGCCGGCCTTGCCGAAGCGCTTGAAGTGCAGCGCCGCCGGATCGATGCGGGTATGGCAGTGCTGACACGGGCCCTCGCGGCCGGGGTCGGTCATGTACGGCTCGAACTCGACGTCGGGCGAGGGCGGCAGCAGCTGCTCGCACGCGAGGGTCTCGAGCGCCCGGGCCGCGCGCAGGCGCTCGCGCGGGTACGCGGCGAGGAAGCCCAGCGAGGTCAGCATGCCGGCGGAAGGGATGCCGCGCGACGGGTCGGGATCCGTGCGCGGGTCGTGGGTGTAGTCGCGTTCGGCGAGGAAGAACGGGTTGCGTTGCGCGACCACGAACTCGCGCCACGCCCACGGATCGCCCTGCTCGTGGTGCGGGTCCACGGGCGCATCGGCGAACTTCGACGGTCGCCACCACGAGTCGTCCTGCGCCAGCTCGAGCGCGCCACCTTCGATGCCCTGCATGACGTAGGCGACCTGCAGCTCGGTCGGACCGACCGAGTAGTCGCCCAGGATCAGATCGGTCGCAGGCCGGTCGTGCCACACGATGTGCGCGAACAGTCGCGCGGCCTCCTCGGCGAGCAGGCGTCGCTGCCCGCGGGGGTTGCCGGGGATGTACGCCGACCAGCCGGGATAGCCGTCGTCGTCGAGCCAGCAGCCCTCGGCCGCGGGGCCGCAGCCGCAGCTGCCCTCGGGCCGCAGGTTGCACTCGATCTCGACGTCGTTGCCGTTGATGCTGGTGATGCCGGTGTCGTCGGTGCTCGCCGCGAAGCCCGTGAGCGTGACCATCGTGCCCGGGGCCCACCACGGCTCGAGCTGGCGCGTCGGCGCGCCCGCATCGCACGCGGTCGGATCCTCGCGCCAGTAGTGCAGCGCGCCGGCGTTGGGCGTGCCCTCTTCGCACGAGATCAACACGCGCTGCTGCTTGGGCCCGTACTCGGGCTCGTCGGCGTCGCGGTTGATCAGCCGGATGTTGAGCCAGATCGACGCGTGCTCGAGCGCGACGTCGTAGAAGCGCGGATCCTCCAGCGCGTCGTCGACGAAATCGTCGACGAACTCGCGCTGGGCCTGCTCGTCGCCGGCGGCCAGCAGCGACTCGAGCTGCGCCACCGTCGGCGGCACACCCAAGAGCGCGATGCTGGCGCGTCGCAGCAACCGCGGCGGCGGCAGCTCGTCGTCGAGCGGGATGCCGCCGGGATCGGTGCCGGTGGTGCCGCCGCCGGTGTCGTCGGCGCAGGGCGTACCACCGCTGCTGCCGGAGCCGGCCTCGGTCTCACCGCCGCTGCCGTCGTGTGCGCCCGGTGATCCACCGCAGTCGCCGCAGGCGAAAAGCGGCAGCAACGCGAGGGCGCCGAGCACGGCGCGTGGGCGATGGGCTGCTCGATCAGGGCGTGCGTGCATCGGGCTCCGTCCGCGATGGGCCCAGGGTTGCGCGAGCACGTCAGGACAGCTCACATGGCGAGCAGATCGTGCGCGCCGCCGTCACGCGGCGGGCGGTTGCCCCCAGCCGCGCGACGTCGCTGGGGGCACCTGCCGGCTTTCGCTGCGCCAGGCCGTGCACGAGGCCGAACTCGGCTGCGCTTGCACGGCTGGTACGCCGCGGTCCACGATCGGCACGGACGACCATGGGCGAGCGCTGGATCTTCACGGCAGTGGTCTGGGGCGCGCACGAGCTGGCGTTCTTCGCGACCTGGGCCGCGTTCGGGCTGTGCTTCCGGCTCGGCGTCGCGCGACGCTTCCAGGTCGCCGACGGCAAGGGCCCACCGCCCGAGCTCGCGCGCAAGGCCGTCGGGGAGGTGCTGCGCGGTCACGGGTTGCTGCTGCCCGTGGTCGCGTTCGCGATCTATCCCGCGTGGTCGGCGATGGGCGGTGCGGTGGGCGGTGCGTGGCCGGGCGCCTTCGAGATCGCGTGGCAGCTGCTCGCGTGCATCCTGATCCAGGACACGATGTTCTACTGGAGTCATCGTGCGCTGCATCGACCGGCGCTGTACAAGGCCATCCACGTCAAGCACCACACCTTCCGCCACGTCCGCGGTCACTCGTCGGAGTACGCCCACCCGCTCGAGGTCTTCGCGAACCTGGTCTCGTTCATGACGCCCGCGATCGTGCTGCACCTGCACCTGGGTGTGTTCGGCCTGTGGGTGTTGCTGCGGACCTTCGAGACCGTCGAGGCCCACAGCGGCTACGCGTTCTCCCGCATCGCCAGCCGTCACGCGTTCCACCACCTGTATGCGGCCAAGGGCTGCCTGGGTTCGTTCTTCGGCGTGTGGGACCGGTTGATGGGCACGGACCGCCAGTGGCGGCAGTGGCGTCGCGAGCAGAGCCACCGCTGACCCGGCGACCCCGCGCGGCTTCGCCCGGCCGAGCGGCTTCAGCTTCGCTTCAGCTGGCGATGGTATCGTGGTGACGTGACGCGACTGCGAGCCCAGCGGCGTGGACGGTGGCTGCTCGCGCCCTGGCTCGCCTTGGCGTGCGAGTCGCCAGAGGGCGAGGACGAGGACGAGGATCTGCTCGCGGGTGTCGAGATCACGCTGCAGGAGGCGATGGAGCTCGCCGCGCAGATGGAGCCCGACGGCGTGACGGTCGACGCCGAGCTCACCGACGAGTACGGCGATGGCCCGGTGTTCGACGTCGATCGCACGGTCGGCGAGGAGACCCGCGAGGTCCTGATCGACGCGCGCACCGGCGAGTGGCTGCGCACGCGCATCGACCCGGATGACCAGCAGGACAGCCTCGACCAGGCCGATGCACTCGCGGAGTCCGAGCAGGGGATCACGCTCGCCGACGCGGTCGAGCTCGCGGACCAGGAGCACGCGGTGAGCGACGGCGTGCCGGTCGCGGTCGAGGTCGATCCCGAGGAGTGGGTGTTGCTGGTGGTGTTCGTCGTGGACGACACCATCCGCGTCGTCACGCTCGATCTCGACGACGGCACCGTGCTGGAGGTCGCCGAGGATCCGTCCGAGTTCGGCTGAGCGCGCACCATGATCCGGCTCATGACGTCGTCGCCGACCGCCCGAGCGCACGCGCAGTCCGTTCGCGCCGGCGCGAGCGCCCGCGGCGGTGGGCCGGCGCGGCTCGTGGCGCTGCCACGGCGCGTATATGATGATCGCGTGGACCCGCAGTCCCAGGCGAGCCCGCCGACGGAGGTGGGCGTGGGCGTCGCCGCGGCCGGGCCGGCGCTGGCGGCCGGGACGGTGCTCGCCGATCGCTATCGCCTGGTGCGCTGCATCGGTCGCGGTGGCATGGGCGAGGTCTGGGCCGCGGAGCAGCTCGCGCTGGGTTCGCGCGTCGCGATCAAGCTCATCGATCCGCGTTGGGTCGACGACGACCGCGCGCGCGCTCGCTTCCAGCGCGAGGCCCAGGCGGCCGCGTCGCTGCACAGCCCCCACGTGGTGCAGGTCTTCGATCACGGCCTGCACGCGGGCGTGCCGTTCATCGCGATGGAGCTGCTCGAGGGCGAGACCCTCGCCGCGCGGCTCGCCCGGGTCGGGCGGCTCTCGCCCGCGCAGGTGCGCGCGCTGGTGACCGAGGTCGGTGGTGCGATCGGCCGCGCGCACGCGGCGGGCCTGGTCCACCGCGACCTCAAGCCCGAGAACATCTTCCTCGTGCCCACCGGCACCGGCGAGATCGCCAAGCTGCTCGACTTCGGCATCGCCAAGCGCGTGAGCGACACCGGCGCGGGCGCCACGACACAAGTCGGCGGCATCATCGGCACGCCGCACTACATGAGCCCCGAGCGTCTGGTCGATCCCGCGAGCGCGGACGCGGCCGGCGATCTGTGGTCGCTCGCGGTCATCGCCTACGAGTGCCTCGTGGGTCGCCGACCCTTCGCGGGCGGCAGCGTGGCCGAGCTCGCGGTCGCAGTGCTGGCCGAGGCCGCGCCGGTGCCCTCGCAGCACGCCGCGGTGCCGGCGGGCTTCGACGCATGGTTCGGCCGCGCCAGCGCGCGCGAGCCCAGCACCCGCTTCACCGACGCACAGGCGATGATCGACGCGTTGGCGCCGGCGCTGGCCGACACGCCCGGGCCCACCACGCGATCGCGGCACGGGTGGTTGATCGTCTCGGTCGTCGCGGCCGCGGCCCTGGTCGCGTTCGCGTTGGCCAGCGGGCACGAGCCTGCGCCCGGCGCCGCGATCGAGCCGGCACCGGCCGCGACGGTGAAGCCCACGATCGCGCCGCCGTCGTCTCCACCGCGTGCGCCGGTCGTTGCACGCGAGCCCGCGGTCGCGGCCGAGCCGGCCGCGGCGGCCGCACCACCGCCGGCCGCGACGCCGACCGAGCTGCGAACCGAGCCGCGTCGCGAGCGAGCGCGGCCGCCGACGCGCGAGACGAAGACGGTGCACGACACCGCCGAGCTGGAGCCGTGACGCGATGTGGCTGGCGACGCGGCTGTGTGCGGCGTGGTTGGCGAGCCAACCCGCGGCTGCGCCCACCCGCGCGAGCGAGCCGTCGCCCGATCCGTCGAGCGAGCCGTCGCCCGACGCGTTGCCCGAGGTCGAACCCGACCCCGCGCGCGCGAGTGCGGCATGGGAGCGCGGGGCCGCGGCGTTCGCCGCGGGACGACTCGACGAGGCCATCGAGCAGTTCGAGCTGACGTACCGCTACTCCGGTCGCCCCGGGCCGCTGTTCTCGCTCGGCCAGGCCCACAGGCACCTGTGGGAGAACACCGGCGACGCACGCCACCGCCGGATCGCATTGCAGCGCTACCGCCAGTACCTGCTCGCGGATCCCGACGGTCGCCGCAAGCTCGAGGCGCAGCGGTGGATCGGGATGCTCGAGGAACTCGAGGGACCCGACGAGGTCGAGCGCGTGTTCACGCGGCTGGCGATCACGGCTGCGACGCCGCATGCGACCGCGCGCATCGACGGCGGCGCACCGCTGCAGCTGCCGCTGACACCCGACGTCGCGCCGGGTCGCCACGTGGTCGAGGTCGTGGCGCCCGGGTTCCAGCCGCAGCGACGCGAGGTCGATCTGCCCGAGGGCTCGACCTTGCCGCTGGTGTTCGAGCTCGAGCCGCGCGATGCCCACGTGGCGCTGTCGGGACCCGCGGGTGCCGAGGTCTGGGTCGACGGTGAGCGCCTGGGGCCGCTGCCCACGCGCGCGGCGTTGTCGCTGCCACCGGGGCTGCACCAGATCGGCGTCGCGCAGCGTGGGCGCACGCTGTTCGTGCGCGAGCTGGAGCTCGCAGCCGAGCAGCGGCTCCGCCTCGACGCCCAGCTCGAGCGCACCGGGCAGCGCAAGGTCGCGCTGGCGGCCGTCAGCGTGGGCGCCATCGCGGAGGCCACCGCGCTGGGTCTGATGGGCGCGGCGCTGCAGCGGCAGCATCGCGCGCGCACGTTGCAGCGCCAGCTCGAGCAGGCCGCCCACGGCGTGCCGCGCGAGCACGTGATCGCGCGCGACCAAGCGATCGCCCAGCGCGATGCGTTGCGCACCGCCGCGATCGCGACCGGCGTCACCGGTGCGGTCGTGCTCACCACCGGCTTGCTGCTGTGGTTCAGCGATCGGCCGCCGGTGGCCTCGCAGCTGCGCCGGCCCGCGCGCCGGGCCGCGAGCGCGCGGCTGCGCATGACGCCGCTGTTGGCGCCCACGATCCTCGGCGCGGGCATCGGAGGGCGACTGTGACGCGGTGCCACCGGACGTGCGCGGGCCTGCTGCTGGGCGTCGCAGCCGGGGCCTGCTACGCGTTCCCCGAGCTCGAGCTCGGTCGCTGCGGCAACGGCATCATCGAAGCCGCAGAGGACTGCGACGATCAGGATCCCGAGCACTGCAGCGCGTGCTACCTGGTGTGCTCGCCGGGGGTCTCGACCACCGGCTGCCCCGAGGATCGCGTGTGCGGCCGCGATGGTCGCTGTCGCGCCGCCTCGGGCCGCTTCGCGCTCGACCCGATCCGCATCGTCCACGCCGGCACGCAGTGGCTCGAGGTCGGCGATCTCGATGGCGACGGCCGTGCGGATGCGGTCGTCCAGCTCGACGGTGAGCTCGATGCGGTGCACCTCGCCCCGCAGCAGACCCTCGATCTCGGGCTCGGGCTGGGCCGCGCCGCGATCGGCGATCTCGACGGCGACGGTCGCGACGAGGTGCTGTTCGCCCACGTCGGGCACGCGCTCGACCCCGACGCGCGCGGTCTGTCGTTGTTGCGCGAGGTCGCACGCGACGACGACACGCGGGTGGTCGCGGCCGACACGCTCCCGACCCTGCGCAGCAGCGGCAGCTTCGGTCGACTGTTGCGCGTGGCGCCGGCGGCGGACCGCGTGCTCGAGCTGGTCCAGCCCCAGGCCAGCTTCGCGTGGCACCGCGGCAGCGCGGACGCGATCGCGCTGATGCCGGCGATGCCGATCGATCCGACCCTGCTCGGTCGCGCGCTGCCCAGCGCTGCGCTCGACCTCGGCGCGGCACCGTGCAGCGACGCCGGCGGCGAGTTCGCGCGACCCGCGGTGGTGATCGCGGAGTCCGGCGCGACCGCGGTGCGCGTGTTCGCCAGCTGCGGCGGCGCGCTGCCGTTCGAGCTCGACACCGGCGCGACGGTGACGTTGCCGACCGGTGCCACCCTGGGCGCGGCCGGCAGCTTCCTCGTCGAGGTCGACGGCGATGGTCACCTCGACCTCGTGGTGCAGTCGGACAGCGGCGCGGTGTGGACCGCCTACGGCCTCGCCGACGGCAGCTTCGGCGACAGCCCCGGGCAGGCCGCGCCGGGCAACGGTCGCTTCGATCCCACGCCGCTGCTGCAACCCGAGTCGGCCGAGATCGCGTTGCTCGCGGTCGCGCAGCTCGACGACGACGACGCGCCCGAGCTCGTCACCAGCGCGGGCTTCGTTGCCGATCCGCTGGGCTGCGCCGACGACTGCACCGCCGCGTGGCCGCAGCCGCTGCGCGAGGCCGTGGTGCTCGACTTCGACGACGACGGTGTGCGCGATCTCGTCGCGCTCGAGTCCGGTGCGCTGACGCTGCGGCTGGGTCTGCGCGAGGGCGACGCGGTGTCGTTCACGCCGCCGCACGTGCTCGCGGCGCTCGACGACGCCGAGTCGATCGCGGTCGGCGACTTCGACCACGACACCGTCGACGACGTCGCGGTGATCGAACGCAGCGCCGCCGCGAGCGTGCGGCTGGTCTACGGCGGCGACGCGGAGCCGTGGCAGAGCACGGTGCACGGGCCCTTCGCGCAGGTGCAGTCCCTCGCGGTCGATGCCGACGGCACCGTGCTCGCGCGCACCCTCGACGGCATGGGCCGGCCGCGGGCGCGTTCGTCCGCGCGGGCGAGACCGCCGCGGATCTCGGCCATGCCCTGCGCGGGCTCACGCTGGTGCGCACGGCCGCGTCGCGGGTCGCGGTCGCGCTCGTGCGCGACGGCGAGCAGGAGCGACTGCTGCAGCTGGGCTTCCGCGACGGTGAGCTCTCGCCCCACGAGGTCGCGCTGGGACCGACGATCACCGGGATGATCGCCGACGGCGGAGCGCGGGCGCTGGTCGCCGCGATCGAACTCGACGGCGACGCCGCGCAGCAGGAGTTGGTGCTGCTGGGCAACGTCGACGGCGGCGGTGCGATCTGGACCGCATCGTGGTCGCCCAGCGCTGCGACGTGGCAGCTGCAGGGGCCGAGCGCGCTCGGACCCGGGTTCGCCCGCGCGGTGCTCGAAGGCAGCGCCGACGAGGACGAGCAGGGGGTCGACGCCGCGCGTCCGGGCTCGTCGCTGGCGGTCGCGGACGCGGACGGCGACGGCGACGACGACGTGCTCGCGACCACCGACGAACGCGTGCCGCGCATGGTGTTGATCCCGAGCGATCACGGGCGCCTCGCACCCGAGCACGCGCAGTTCCTGACCGACGCCACGCACTTCGGTGCGTTCGAGGTCGCGGTGCTGCGACCGTGGCGGGCGCACGACACCGCGCCGATCCAGTGGCTGCTCGGGGGCGACGATGGTGTCGGCCTCGCGACGCTCGACCTGCAGCGCCACCGCTTCACCATCGACGATGTCTCCGCCGCGCACACCGAGGCGCTCGCGACCGGCGACGTCGACGGCGACGGCCTGCTGGACCTCATCTACGCCACGCAAGACGAGCTGCGCATCCACCTCGCGCTCGAGGCCCGCGGCCCGAGCTGAGCGGAAGTCGTGACGCCATGAAGCTGCTGCTGGTCGAAGACAACCCCCGGCTCGGTCCCATGGTCGCTCGCGGCCTGCGCGAGGACGGGCACGTGGTCGAGCTGGTCGACAACGGCGCCGATGCGCTCGCGGCGGCGGGCGTGTCGAAGTT
This sequence comes from Nannocystaceae bacterium, assembly GCA_046351635.1. Taxonomy (GTDB): domain Bacteria; phylum Myxococcota_A; class Polyangia; order Nannocystales; family Nannocystaceae; genus Xiheibacterium. Next base: position 25,239 of record JAXLYC010000045.1, read on the forward strand.
CGACGCGATCGTGCTCGACCTGATGTTGCCCGACGTCGACGGCCTCACGGTGCTGGCGCGGTTGCGCCGCGAGGGCAACGCGACACCGGTGCTGGTGCTGACGGCGCGCGACAGCCTCGACGATCGGGTCCAGGGGCTCGATCGCGGCGCCGACGACTACTTGGTCAAGCCGTTCGAGCTCGACGAGCTGCTGGCGCGGCTGCGGGCGCTGGTCCGCCGCGCGACCGCGGCCAGCACCACCAGCGTGATCACGGTCGCTGATCTCGAGGTCGACACCCGCGCCAAGCTCGCGCGCCGAGGCGGGCAGGAGATCGTGCTGTCGGCGCGCGAGTTCGCGATCCTCGAGTGCCTGGCGCTGCGGCGCGGGCGCGTGGTCAGCCGCGAGACGCTGCACGAGTCGATGTACGAGGGCGACGAGCAACCCGAGTCCAACGTGCTCGAGGTCTACATCGCGTCGCTGCGACGAAAGATCGATCGCGACCACGAGATCAAGCTCATCCACACCCGTCGCGGCCTGGGCTACGTGCTGGGGGAGGCGCCATGAAGCGCGGTTGGGTCCCGGTGATGGCGTCCGCGCTCACGGTCGCGGTGCTGGTGGTGCTGCTGCACCGCGTCGCCGTGTCGACGCCCGCGACCGCCCTGGCGCGGCCGTTCGCGCTGCTTGCGGTCGCGGCGTGCACGCTGCTCGCGGGCGTGATGGCCTGGTGGGCGGGATCGCAGGGCCGCGGCGCGATCGCGGCGCCGCCGGCCGTGGCGATCGCCGCCGCGGCGCCGCTGGCCGACGACGAGCGTGCGCGGCTCGAGTCGGCGCTGGCGCGCGAGCGGGAGCTCGGCGGTCACCTGGCCCACGAGCTGCGCACGCCGGTGTCGGTGTTGCGCACCGGGATCGAGCTGAGCCTGCGCCGGCAGACACCGGGCAGCGACGAGCACGCGCACCTGCGCGAGCTGCTCGACACGGTCGACGAGCTGCGGCAGCTCACCGACAACCTCTTCGTGCTCGCGCGGCTCGATCGCAGCGAGGGGGTCGTGCCGCTGCAGCCGGTGCCGCTGCGGCCCCTGGTCGACGCGTGCTGGCGACGACTGGCGGGCAAGCCGAGCAGCGCGCTGCAGTTCACCAACGACGTGCAGGCCGAAGCGACCGTGATGGGCGATCGCAGCATGCTGCAGATCGTGCTGCAGAACCTGCTGACCAACGCGCGGTCAGCTACACCGAGCGCGGCGGCGCGATCGCGGTGTCGCTGCGTGAGGGCGCCGAGCGATCAGTGGTGTGGGACAGCGGGCCGCAGCTGGCCGCAGAGCAGCTCGAGCGGGTGTTCGATCGCATGGCGAGCCGACGTCGCGCGGACGGACGCGGCACGCCACGCGGGCCTGGGCCTGGCGCTGGCGCGGGGGTTGTGCACGCGCATGGGCATGACGTTGCGCGCGCAGAACCTGGCCGAGGGCGGGCCGCGTTCGTCGTCACGCTCGTAGCGGCGCGGCGACGGCGCCGCGAGCCTGAACGAAGGTTGAATCCGTCGCGCGCGGGGATCGATCGTCGCACGCGTCGATCGTGTCGGAATTCGTCGCGTGGCTTCAGGTCGGATTCAGTCGCGCGTCAGGATGGGATCACGATGATGCGCACCAACCACAAGCTCACCACCCACATCACCCTGAGCGCGCTGCTGGCGTTGCTCGTGCCTGCCGTCGGCTGCGACGTCGCCGGTGGCGTCGACGCGGAAGCCGCGACGGCCAGACCGACGCCTGCGAGGACGGCGAGGACTGTGAGGACGAGGACGGCGAGGACGAGGACGGCGAGGACGAGGACGAGGGGCTGCGGCGAGGACGGCGAGGACGAGGGCGAGGACGAGGAGGAGGAGGACGAGGGCTGCGGCGAGGACAAAGAGGACGGCGAGGACGAGGACGAAGAGGAGGAGGACGAAGAGGACGAGGAGGACGAAGAGGACGAGGAGGACGAAGAGGACGAGGAGCAGGACGAAGAGGACGAGGAGGACGAGGAGGACGAGGACGAGGACGAGGACGAGGAGGAGGAAGACGAAGGGAGACGAGGACGGCGAGGAGGAGGACGAGGAAGACGAGCAGGACGACTGCGACGAAGGCGAGGACTAGCGCCGCACGGCGTGCGGCCCGCGGCGACGTGAAATCCACCGCGTCGTCGCGGACGGTGGGGCGCGGGCGCCCATGCGACGCGTGGTGGTTGATCGCTGCGCTGTGAAACACGCCGGCCTGACGGCGCTACTTCGTCGGTCCCACCGCGTCGCCTTCGAGCCAACGCTCGACCAACCAGTCGTCGGCCGCGTCGCGCTGCAACACCACCGGCGAGATGAAGTAGCCCTTGGGTTGCGAGGCTGCGATCGCGGCCGAGTCCGCGAGCGGCTCCTGCATCACGACCGCGTCGCCGGTGTAGCTGGCGTGCAGGAAGCGGACCTCGCCGTCGCGCACGACCACGAAGCCGACGTGGTTGGCGAGCCCGGCCAGCCACAGGCCGTCGCCGAGGGCGGCGATGCGCTCGGCCAGCCGCTGCGGCGGGATGCTGAAGAAACGGTGCACCTGCTCGGGGTCACCCACCAGCGAGCGCTGGATCTCGAGCGCCGGGGCCTGGCCCAGGGCGAAGCGATCGTGCAGCGCGAAGCCGGCCGCGCCGAGCAGGGCGCCGACGAAGTAGCTGCACGCGATGGTCTGCTGTGGCGCGAACGGGCGCGTGGCGGTGCTGCTGGGGCCCATGCCCCACGGCATGCCGAGCCAGTGCGGTGCGAGCTCGTCGACGATCGCAGCGACGAGCATGCGCGAGGCCTCGTCGCGGATCTGCGCGCGCGCGGTCGCATCCTGGGCCTGCCGCCAGCGGCGCTGCAGCGCCGCACGTCGGCGCGCGACCGATTCCACCGCCGCGTCCCAGTCCTGCGGCGTCGCTTCGTGCGACGGCGGCGGCGGTGCCGACTCGCGGCTGCCGCAGGCCGGGGCGGACGCGAGCGACAACAACAGCGTGATGGGCGAGCGCAAGGCCGGCGACGACGCGCAGCGCGGTGGCGGTCATTCCCGCGCAGCGCAGCATGCGTGGACGATCGCGCGGAACGGGCGGACGCCCACGCGGCCCGCCTTCGACGAATTCGGTCCACGGTACCGATGAGTCCGGCGATGCGGGCCGGTCTTCTCCCACGTGACCACCATGCAGAACCTCCGAACCATCCTTCCCTGGGTGCTGTCCTCGTCGATCGTCGCGCTGCCGGCTTGCGGTGGGGACGACGGTGAGGACGGTGACCTGATCCACACCACCAGCGCCGACAGCGGCAGCAGCAGCAGCGCGGGCACGACCGCGAGCACCACCGACAGCACCACCGCCAGCACGACCGCCACCACGGCGGACACCGACGAGGGCAGCTCGTCGACGACCGTGGTGCCCGAGACCACCGGCGACAGCAGCGGCACCACCGGCGACACCGAGGGGGACACAGCGGTCTACGCCGTGGTCGTCCGCGGCACGCTCGTGGGCGACGACCTCGAGGCCAGCCAGGCCGCGCACGACGCCATCGCGATGATGGGCGAAGCCCCGGCGATGGCCGCCGGCGACTTCGCGCACGACGTCCTGCTGGGCACCGACCTGCTCGACTCGGTGCCGGGCGAGTTCCTCGCGGTCGATCGCTGGGACGACGCCGAGGCGATGCAGGCGTTCTACATGGATCCCACGTTCCAGCAGGCGTTCGGCTCGCTGTTCGCCGAGCCGCCCACGCTCGAGTTCTTCGAGCTCGCGCCGCAGTGGGTCAACTGGGGCGACATGGAGTCGGGCGAGGACCTCGAGCAGTACTACTGGCACTTCGCGCTGGGCACCCTCGCGAGCGAGGACGAGGAGACCAACCACGCCGCGCACGACGCGGTCGCCAGCGGCGGGATGGAGCCGTCCATGATGGCGGGCAACCTCGCGCACGTCGTGTTCCTGGGCCTCGAGGATCGGCGCCGCTTCCTCGCCGTCGACATCTGGGGTAGCTCCGAGATCATCGAGCCGTTCTACACCGATCCCATGTTCGTGATGTTCTTCGCGCCCCTGTTCGAGAGCGTCACGCAGCCGGTGTACGTCTCGACCGATTGGTATCAGTGGTGAGTCACGCGGCCGCGTGCAGCGGCCTTGCCACGGGTTCGGCGGCTCCACGCAACACCAGCGTGGAGTCGCCGAACTCGTGGATTGCGAGGCCATGCGCGAGCGCGTGGGCGTGGGCCCGCTCCAGCAGGCCCACGGGTGCGAACGCCGACAGCAGCGCGTGATGACTCGAGCCGGGCTCGTGCACACCCGAGAGCACGCCGTCGACCTGCAACAGCGCGACGCCCGGGCCCAGGCGGTGATCGGTGATGAACTCGCCGGCGCGCAGGCGGGCGTCGTGCGCGGGCGTTGCCCTCGAGCGCGCGCACGACCGAGGTGCCGACCGCGACGATGCGCCCACCGGCCGCGCGGCTGCGGGCGATCTCGTCGACGGTCGCCTGCGGCAGCGCGTAGCGCTCCGGCAGCGGCAGCCGGCGATCGAGCGTCGGGTCGCCGGTCGCGGACAGGCCGGCCGCGTGGGTCAGACGCGAGACGCCGATGCCGGCGGCGCGCAACGCCAGCAGCGTCGCGATCGTCAGCGGTCGCCCCGCCGAAGGCATCTCGACCGACCACGGCCGACCGGCATAGCTGGTCTGCACCTGGGCGAGCTCGACGTCGCGCTCGAGGTACGCGTACTGCACCGGTCGCCCGTGACGCAGGAGCAGCGCCCATGCCCGTGCCTGGTCGCGGTCGAAGCGGACCTCGACGAGCCGCGGCGCGTAGGGATCGACGGCCACGACCTCGAGGCGTCCGCCGCCCTCGATCGCGAGGGTGTCGCCGGTCAGCAGCACCGGCGGCGGCGCGCGACGATCGGTGTCGGTACGCCAGTCGCCCGGGCCCATCAGCACCGCCGGCCATCGATCATCCTCGGGCGGTCCGGCGAAGCGCAGCTCGAGCAGCGCGGCGTCCGTGGCCGCGCGCACCCGCAGCGAGGCCGGCATCGTCGCGGCGTCGTTGACCACCAGGCGATCGCCTGCGCGCAGCAGCTGCGGCAGCGCGCCGACGGTGCGCTCGACGATCGCGTCGCGGGCCGGGTCGATCACGAGCAGGCGCTGGCGATCGCCGCCCTTGTCCGGTGTCGTGCGGGCCTTCATGCGGCCACCTCCTGCGCCGAAGCGCTGGTGCGCACGTCGCCGTTGCGACCGTGCTGCAGGGTCTGGACGACGCGCGCGACGATGCGCGCGGCGACGTCGGCGGGCGCGGCGAGGCTGCTGCGGTCCGCGTCGGGGATCGCATCGGCGTGCATGGCGGTGTCCATCTCGCCGGGATCGATCGCGATCGCGGCGACGCCGGTGCCGGCGAGCTCCGCGTCCCAGATCCGCGCGAGGTGGTCGAGCGCGGCCTTCGACGCACCGTAGGCGCCCCAGCGCGGATAGGCCTCGACCGCGGCGTCGGAGCTGATGTGCACGAGCAGGCCGCGGCCCGCGAGCACCATCGCGCCGACGACCGCGCGCGACAGCCAAAACGGCGCCAGCACGTTGACCGCGAAGGTGTGGTCGAAGACCTCGGGTGTGGTGTCCGCCAGCAGCGGCAACGGCACCGTGCCCAGGCTGCTGGCGTTGTGGATCACGATCGATGGCGGGCCGAGCGTCGCGGCGACTTCGGCCACGAGCGCCGGCGTGCGCGTGCGGTCGGCGACGTCGGCGGCCAGCGCCAGCACCGGGACGCCGTGCTCGCGCACGGCCGTCGCTGCGCGCTCGAGCGCCGCGCCGTCGCGGGCAACCATGGCCACGGCCGCACCGGCGGCCGCGAGTCGGTGCGCCAACGCGAGGCCAGACCCCGGCTCGCGCCGGTGACGAGCACGACCTCGCCGTGCAGTGGCAGTGGGGATTGTCGTGGGTTCACGAACCCAGCTGGTCCGCCGCGGACCATGCGTCAGCCGCGTGGCCAATACATTGGCCGACGGTCCATCGCTTGGCCGCGGCTCACCCGGTGTGTGCGCGCGCGCCGAACGAGAAGCGGCGCACGCGGGCGGGCAGCGGCCCCAGGGCCGAGATCAGCTGCGTACCCCACCGATCGTCGGCCAGCGCGCCGCGCAACGCGTCGCGGCACGGCGGCTCGTCGGTGCCGGCCGGCGGCGGCGGCCCCAGCCACGCGGCCATGATCTCGCGCAGCGTCGCCGCCTCGGGCGCCGCTTCGATGCGCTCGATCAGACCGGCGCCGTTCTCGGGATCGCCGACCATCATCGCGACCAGCAGCGTCACCGGGCCAAAGGGCACCGCGACGTTGTCGTGACGCAGCAGCGCCGTGTCCTCGCGCGTGAGCGTGCTCCGCAGCACGCGGTAGACGTTGACGAAGCGCTTGATCGCGCGGGGCGACTTCTGCACCAGCGGCACCAGGGCCTGCAGCGCGCGCCGCTCGTCGCGATCGATCGTGATGACGCGCGAGCGCAGCAACGCCTCGTCGTCGCGGGCTTGGTCCACCTCGGGCGCGGGCACCTGCAGCGTGTCGGTCGCGGGACCGGAGTTGCCCTCGGAGCCGGCCTGCCCGTCGCCTGCGTTCGCCGCCGCAGCAGCGTCCGCCGGCGCGGCGGCGTCTGCGGCCGCGCCGCCGTCGGCCACGTGCGAGATCAACCCGGGCATGCCGCCGCCATCGTCGGTGCCGTCCTCCGCGGCCGGCGGCGCGGGCGTCTCCGACTCGACATCGGGGCCGGCGACGTCGGCGTCCGCACTCGCGGTCACATCGCCTGCGACGCCGGCCTCGGCGAGTTTGGGCTTGGGCCGGTCGGGTCGGATCACGCGCGTGGGATCGATCTGCGAGACCTGGATCGCCTCGGTCGACGTGACCAGCTCCGCGACCAGGGCCTGCGCACCCAAGGTGGTCATGCGCGGCACCCAGTAGGGGATCTGGAAGATCTTCTCGAGATAGTCGCGCGGTCGCGCGAGACCCTCGAAGGCCCCGCGCAGCTGCGCCAGTGCCTGCTCGTCCGCGTCGCGCAGCTGTCCCGCGTGGTGCTCCTGCAGCGAGCCGACCAGCCAGCGCTCGTCGACCGCGACCACGACCACGAACAGCGGGAACGCGAGCAGCAGGTGCACCGCGCCCAGCACCTCGACCACGCGTGAGGGCGGACAGCGGTCGAGGTCGTCGATGTACAGCACGATCCGCTCGATGGTCGGGTGCATCGGCCAGCTGATCTCGACCACGGCCTGCATGCCGTCGAAGCCGATCTCGACCCAGCGTGCGCCGTCGTGGTCGCGGATCTCCCAGCGCGTGCCGTCCTCGCTCTTGCGCACCTCCGGGCCACGCAGCGGCGCGTTGCGGCGCAGCAGCTCCGCGAGCTTGGCCGGGATCGTCGCCGGGTGTGCGCCGTCGACCAGCTTGGCCCCCACGGTCGCGAGGTCGCCGTGGCGATCGAGCAGCTTGCCGTCCTCGTTGCGCTTGCCCAGCGGCTCGTCGTCGCGCGAGCGCAGATCGACCAGGTACGGCAGCGTGGCCTCGTCGACCTCTTCGCGCTCCTGCTTGCGGCGCCGATCCAGGATCGCGTAGCGACCGTCGCGGGCGTACACCTTGACGCGATCCTCGACCCGCTCGACCCGCGCGAGCACGAAGGGATCGTCGTCGTCCAGGGCTGCGAGCGTCTTGCACAGATCGGCGGGTGCGGTGGCCTCCGCCAGGCCCTCGACATCGCCCTTGCCGATGCGATGGGTGTGCGGTCGCACCAGCCTACCCAGGCGATCGAAGTCGCGTCGCACCAGCGCCGGCAGGCCCAGGTGCTTGCGGTAGTCGCTGCTGGCGGCGCGGTCGGCGAGGAAGTCGGCGAGCTGCTCGCCGGGGTACAGCCGCGCGATCTCGCCGCGCAGCTGCTCGACGCGGGCGCGCTCGACGTCGTGCTCGGCGCGGGCCTGCTCGACCGCGCGGGCCTCCTCGCGCAGGCGCTCGAGCGCCTCGCGGTCGAGTTCCCGCTTCGAGCGCTCGAGCTCGAGCATGGCCTCCTGGAAGCGCTCGATCGCCCGCAGCAGCGCGTCGCTGCGGCCCATCGCGGTCTGCACCCACTTGAGCAGCAGCGGCAATGCGGCGGCGATGGCCGCGAGGTTGGGGAACCACTGCAGGTGCCACGCGACCAGCAGCAGGACGATCACGAGCGCGATGGCCGAGATCAACCACCACGCGGCCGGGCCGGTGAACAGCGAGCGCGCTGCCTGCAGCGTGCGCGGCATGGCCTTGATCACCGCGTTGACGCGGGCGCTGCGCAGCACGATCGCGTCCCACAGCTCGCGCGCCGCGGCGATGCCCAGGGTGTTCTCGATGTCGGCGATCGGCTGCTTGAGCTTCTTGTGCCGCCGCAGGATCTCGATCTGGTACGCCAGCGTCCGCTCGCGCGCGGCCTGCTCGCGGCGGCGCGCGTCGAGCCGCAGCTGTGCGAGCTCGAGTGCCTGCTTGGCGTCGTGGCGGCGGGCCTCGGCGTCGTCGAGCCGGTGCAGCAGGCTCTCCCACTGCCGTTGCTCCGCGCCGGCCTCGTCGGTGACGTGCGCGTGCAGGCGGTCGAAGATGTGTGCGACCAGGCTGGCCCACAGGTCGACCTCGACGTAGTTCCACGCGTTGAACTCGACCTGGACCACGTGGCCGACGTAGCCCGGCGTGGGCACGCCGACGATCTCGCGCCGGCGCCGGGTCGCGGACGCGAAGCCGTCGATGCGCTCTCGCAGCCGCCGCATGAAGTAGCTCTTGCCCGAGCCCCACTCGCCGAACAGCCCGATCGACAGCGGCGGATCGACCCCGTCGGACGCGACCAGCCGGGCGATCGCGTCGACCTCGAGCGAGAAGCCCAGCACGTCGCGGCCGTCGAGACCGTCGCCGCCGAACGCGGGCACCAGCGCGCCGTCGGGCTCGCGCGGACGCTGCGGCTCGGGCGGATCGGTCGGGTCGACGCGCGGCGGGTTGTCGCGCAGCTCGCGACGGATCTCGGGGAACTGTTCGATGACGTGACAGCCCTCGAGATCGAACAGACCCACCAGCAGGTCGCGGCTGCGGATCACGGTGTCGTTCGCGGCGGTGGTCGAGCGTAGCGCCAGCGCGACCGCGAACGCGGCGTGCGACGACATCGGCGGCAGCGCCTCGGCGGGCTTGCTGCTGCGAAACGGCGGCGCGTCGAAGTCGACGGTGCGCAGCCGCTGCAGCAGCTTGGCGCGATCGATGCCCGCGTGCGTGAAGGCCTGGCGCGTGGGTCCTTCCTTGGCGTCGTACAGCGCGAGCAGGAGGTGCTCGACGTGGACCGCGCGGCCCTCGCCACGCAGCGCGTCGGCCAGGCCCAGCGCCGCGCGGGACGACGGCGAGAACGCGAAGTCGGCGATGAGCCGCGGCACCACGCGCAACGCCGGCGACGCGCCCGCGAAGCGACGGAACGCGCGGATCGAGGTCACGCGGCGCGCGTAGGGGCTGCCGGCGAGGTAGAGCACCGCGGGGGTGTGACCGCGCTGCAGGAACGCGCGCACCGTCGCCAGGTCGTGGCCCGCGATGGCCGAGCCGGCGGCGTGGAGGATCGACTCGTGCAGCCGCAGCTGCGCCTCGCTCAGGGGCTTGCCGCCCTCGCCGTCGACCTCGAGCGAGAACGCGGACGAGAGCTCCGCGGCGAGCGCGACCGGGTCGAGCTCGGCCAGCGACAACAGCTCGCGCGTGGCGGGGTCGGGCTCGCGCAACACCGCGAGCGCCAGCAGCAGATCGTCGAGCACGCGCTCGGGGAACTGCTCGGCGCCCGCCTGCGCTGCCATCGCGATCGCACGGCGGACCTCGCCGTCGACCGGGATGTCGCCGGTCATGAGCAAGACGGTGTCGACCTTCGCGTCCGAGCGCACGCGGTCGACGGCCTCGCGAACCGCCGTGAGCGAGGGGAACCGCGTCAGCGAGTCGAGCGCGGCGACCAGCGCATGCACCGGTGTCAGCAGCCCGTGGCCCTGCAGCGGCCCCTCGACCACGCCGCCGCTCGCCGCGCGTGCGACCTTCTCGAGCAAGCCGTCGTCGACGAGCAGCAGTCCGAGCTCGTCGGCGATCGAGGCCAGGGTCATCGGCTGCTGCATCGCGCCGCCGCAAGCCTCGCGCCCGCGCCGCGGCAGGTCAATCGCGATGCGACGCTGGCCGTTCGATCACCTCGTCGCGATCACTGCCACCGGAACACCCGCACAGCGATCACGAACGACAGCAGGCCCCACAGGCCCAGTGCGGCGAGCTCGGGCCCCACGTCGAACAGACCCAGGCCCTCGTTCATGACCTTGCGCAGCGCGTCGTTGAGGGCGGCCAGCGGCAGCACGCGGATGAGCGGCAGCGCGACCTCGGGGAAGCGCTCGTAGCTGAAGAACGAGCCGCCCAGCAGCCACATCGGCAGCATGAACAGGTTGGCCAGGCCCGAGGCGGTCTCGGTCGAACGCGGGCGCGCGGCCAGCAGCATCGCGATGCCGGTCAGCGTGAGCGCGCCCCAGATCGCGACCAGCGACAGCGTCAGCATCGAGCCGCGCACGGGCACGCCGAACACCAACCACCCGAAGCCGACCAGCGCGACGACCTCCGCGACCAGGAACAACAGCCGCGAGAGCATGAACGACAGCAGGAAGTGGGCACGCGACATCGGCGTTGCGGCCAGGCGCTTGAGCAGCTTGCGGCGGCGCGCGTCGACCACCGCGAAGCCGATGCCCCAGATGGCCGAGCCCATGATGTTGAGGCCGATCAGGCCCGGGACCAGGAAGTCGATGTAGCGCGCGCCGGGCTCGGATCGCACGTCGTCGCGCGCGACCACCCGCGGCTCGCTGCCGGCGCGGCGCTGCACCGCCGCGTCGACCGCGAGCCGGGCGGTGCGAGCTTCGGGCCGCATCGCGTCGAAGCGGTAGACCCAGCCGTCGTCGCGCGCGGCGGGGATCACCAGCAGGTCGATCTTGCCGGTCGCGAGCGCGCGGCTGGCCGCGTCGTCGTCGAGCACCTGCGCGGTGATGCCGTCGTCGGCCTCCAGCGCGGCCGCGACCTGGTCCGCATCCGCGCCGCTTCGTGCGACCGCGACGGGGCCTGCGGCGGCGGCGACTCGCGGAACGCGATGCCCAGCGCGACCGCGAGCACGATGGGAAAGCCGAAGGTCCAGAACACCGCGCCGGGATCGCGGATGAACTCGCGCAGGCGCGCGAGCGTGAGCTCGATCAGCGGTGAGTGGAACTCGGCCATGCGCGATGCGGGCGCGGCAGCATAGCATTCGTGCGGCCGCATCGCGCCCGTCGCTGCGCCGTCATCCCGGCCCCCAGTGCAGCGATGCGATCACCGCCGGTACGTCGGGATCATCCATGTCGGCGACCACCACCAGCTCGATGCCCCCGGTGGGCGCGAAGGCGACGAACTCCACGCCCTCGAGCTTGAGCGACGTGGGCTCGCCGCTGGCGTCGAGGATGTCCGTGAGCACCACGCGCTCACGGTCGAGCAGGCCGACGCGCGCTCCGAGCACGTCGCCGTCGCGGTAGGTGTCGGGCGAGTCCTCGGCGCCGGCGAGGAACACGACGCGGCCGTCGGGCAACGTGGTCGCGTCGGTGAAGCCGAAGGGCACGCCGTGCCGGGCGCCGAGATCGACGCGCTGGATCGACAGCAGTGGCGGCGCCGCGCCGCCGTGATCCAGCCAGCGCACGAACGCGCGCAGCTCGAGGTCGCCCACGCGCTGGCCGCAGCGCGACCGTCGAGCGTGCCGCCGTTGCCGCGCTGGAACATCCGCAGGCGATCGCCGAGCACGACCGCGCCCTCGAGGTTGAGCGCCGCGCCGGCGAACTCCGGCGTCCGCAGCCGCGCGAACAGCGGCCCGCCGTCGACGATGCGCACGCGGTGCTCGACGTCGACGACGACCACGCGCTCGCGCGCCGGCGTCGAGCCCGAACCGAAGGCCAGCAGGCGTCCGTCGGGCAGCACCACGCAGGCCTCGAGGTCCATCTTCGCGGCCTTGTTGCCGCGACGCTCACTGAAGTGACGCCGACCACCCGCGTCGGCCGGCAGCACCAGCGGTTCGACCGTGCCGCTGCGTTCGTCGAGCAACGCCAACGCGTTCACGTCGTCCTGCACGACCACCAGCCGTCCGCCCCAGCGCCGCAGCGCGCTGCCCGCCCGCACGTGCCGCGGCAGATCGCGCGCATCGTCGGCGAGCGCGAAGCGCAGCGGTCGCGGCGGTCCCAGACGCGCGACCCAGTCGTCACCGACGTTCGCGACGGAGGTCATCGCCTGGGCGCCGCACGTCTGGCATGGTAGCGAAGTCGCGATCGCGGCGGATCTCCGCGCGGCGCGGTGCCCGAGCGTGTGTGGGCGCCGGGCTCGCCGGCAAGAACCTCGAGTCGGCACACGACGTACGCGAACCAGCGCGGCGTCTCGGTTACTAGTCGGTCGATGGTCGGTCGGCGATGGAATGCGTGGTGGATGGTGGCAGCGGTCGTGGCGTGCGGTCCGGGCTCGACGCGGATCGGGATCGGCATCGGAGTCGGGCGCGGACTCGGCATCGGAGTCCGGTGGCACGACACACGTGTGCCTCACCGGGGGCTGCGACGGTTGGGAGACCTCGGCCGAGGGCGGCGAGACGTCGGCCGCCACGAGCGAGGGCACCGGCGGCACGGTCGCGACCGGCTCGAGCGGCAGCGAGGGCTCGACGACGGGTGACGGGCTGCCGTCGTGCGCGTGTGGGCCCGACGAGGTCTGCGTGCAGTGGGACACCTCGCACGTGTGCATCGATGGATCGGAGTACGAGCTCGATTGCGTACCCCGCCCACCGACCTGTCCCGCGGACGACACCGCGCTGTGCGACGCGATGTTCTGCGTGATCGATCTGTGCGCCGCGGCGACCTGTGCGGCCGAGTCGTGCGGACACAGCGACGCGCCGGTGGTCTGCTCCGGGCAGTCCGCCGTGTGCAACCCGTACGCGTCGGCGTGCGTGGACGGTGAGATCTGCGCGCCCATCGACGGCGACGGCGACGGCATGTTCGAGACGGCGACGTGCGTCCCCGCTGCGGGCGCTGTCGCCGAGGGCGAGGCGTGCCACCTCGAGAGCTTCGCCAGCGGTGTCGACGACTGCGCCGCGGGGCTGTGGTGCGCCGACGCCGAGCAGACCGCCGACGGTCTCGTGGGTGTGTGCCGCCCGCTGTGCGGCGGCACGCCGGAGCGCCCCACGTGTCCGCAGGGCTCGACGTGCGACGTCGCCGAGCCGGGGTTTCTCGCGGTGTGCCGGCCCACGTGACGCGGACGGCGGTCGCCGAACCGCGGGCGTCGGGGCGTCAGCGACGGCGCGGCACCGCGTAGAGGCGCCGCAGTACCCGCTCGGCGATCGGATCGGGCACGCGATCGTGCAGCCATGCGGCGAAGCGCTGGCTGGCGTGGCCACAGCTGGTGCGCAGTGGCGGTGAAGGATCGTCGAGCAGGCGCGCGACCGCCCGCGCGAACGCGGTCGGGTCGGCGCCGTGGGCTTCGTCGCGCTCGACGATCGCGAGCGTGCGGCGCAGCGCGTCGTGGTGCACCGACGCGGCGCCGCTGGCGGCGGTGAGGCGGCGCGCGGCGGTGAAGCCGGTCTTGAAATCGCCGGGTTCGACCATCGCGACGCGGATGCCGTCGGCCGCGAGCTCGTGGCGTAGGCTGGCGGTCAGGCCGGCCAGCGCGAACTTGCTCGCGCTGTAGATGCCCTGGTACGGCAGCGCGATGCGACCCGCCAGCGACGACACGTTGACGATGTGCCCGCGACCGGCCCGGCGCATGTGCGGCAGCACGGCCCGGCACACGCGCAGCACCCCGATCACGTTGGTCTCGAGCTGTGCGCGGGCCTCGGCGCTGCTGGTGTCCTCGAGCGCGCCGGCGAAGCCGAAGCCGGCGTTGTTCACGACCGCGTCGATGCGACCGCCGCGCTCGACCACGGTCGCGACCGCGCGGCGACCGAGTCGTCGTCGTCGACGTCCATCGCGAGCATGGCGACGCCACCATCATCGTCGCGCGGCGAGCGGCTGGTGCCGAACACCGTGTCGCCGCGCGCGGCGAGCTCGCGCGCGCACGCCTGTCCGAGCCCCGACGACGCCCCACTGACCAGCACGACCCGCGCCACGCGAGGCAGCCTACGCCACCGGCGCCCGCGGTCGCCAGGCAGTCGCGAGCTGGAATCGCTGCAGCTCCCGCGCCCGCGGAGCGCAGGTGGGCCTCGCCCTTCGCCGGCAGTCGAGTTCTCGACGTTCGTCGGTAGGCGAGGGCCTCGTGCATGGGCCGGCCGGCCCGAAGCGGTCGAGGGCCCGTGACATTGGCGTGCGTTCGATCCAATGTCGACGTCGATGACATTCGGTGCCGCAGCTCCCTTCGCCGCACTTCTCGCGCTGAGCGCCACCGCGTGCGCCACCGCGACCTCGCGCGTGGAGTTCGACGGGCTCACGGTCGTGAGCGCGCGCCGCCACTTCAACAACGTGCACGCGATCGTCGCAGGCGATCGCGTGCTCTTGGTCGACGCCGGGCTGCAGGCCGACGCGCCGGCGCTCGATCGTCAGCTGCGGCGCGCCGGTGTCGAGCTGTCCCATCTGGCCGCGATCGTGGTGACCCACGGCCACGCCGACCACGCCGGCGGTGCGCCAGTGGTTTCGCGAGCGCTACGGCGCGCCGATCCTCGCCGGTGCCGGTGACGCCGCGATGCTGCAGCGCGGCCGCAACGGTCCGCTGTGCCCCACCGACGGCACCGCCCGCCGGCAGCTCGACCACCACCAGCACGCGCGCTTCACCGGCTTCACCGCGGATCGCACGATCGACGGCGCGCTCGCGCTCGGGCCCGAGTTCGGCGTCCCCGTCACCGCGACCGTGACCGCCGGACACACCGAGGGCTCGCTCGTGATCACCTCGCCCCAGGCAGCGTGGGTCGGCGATCTGTTCCGCGGCACGATCCTCGGGCACGGCGCCGCCACGCACTTCTACATGTGCGATCTGGCGGACAACCAGCGCGACGTCGAAGCGCTGCTGAACTCGGAGCCCGGCGCCACGCGGTATTTCGTCGGGCACTTCGGTCCGCTGTCGCGCCGTCGCGTCGCGCGGTGGGCCGCCGCGCGCTCGCGTTGACGCCGGGCCGCCGCTCGCGGGAGCGCGCGGCGCGGACGACGGCGGCGGTGCCGTCGGCCCAGTCACCTGCGCCGATGGCAGCGTCGCGACCGGCGTGCACCTCGAGACCAACAGCTACGTCATCCGCCTCGCGTTGCGCTGTCGCGCCATCGACCTCGCGTATCCCTGAGCAGGTCGATGCGCCAGCCCGCGCTCACGGCTTGGGTCGCGTGTCGGCGCCGGGCGCGGCGCAGATCGACGCCAGCAACCGCTCCGGCTGCACGTGCACCGGCGGGTGCGGGGCCTTGCGCACGTCGATCATCATGTCGAGCAAGGTGCCCTGCGTGATGCCGTCGGCGACCGGCACGTCGGCGTAGATCGGGTCGGCCATCGCGTCGTCGAGGGTGATCCACTCCACGCCCTCGGCCTCGTAGGCGTCGAGCAGCGGTTCGATCATCTCGGCGCCGAAGCCTCCGACGTGCAGCAGCAAGATGTGGGGGATCGGGCGGCCCCAGATGCCGCGCGCGGTGGTGTCGGACCAGCGCAGCATCGCGAGCGCGTGACGGATGAAATGATCGCGCAGGGCCGCGACCGCCTCCTGGTTGCCCTGGGCGAGGCAGCGCGCGTACGGGCCGTTGTAGGCCCAGTCGAAGAAGTCGATCGTGACCTCGGCGATGCGGTAGCGCTCCGCCGCGAGGTGCTCGCGCACGGCCTTGGTCGTCGCGGCGTCGGTGCCCTCGAACAGGTACGGGTAGCGGAACACCCGCCACGCGCGCTCGTCGGGCACGAGCGGCCGCAAGACGTCGG
Source organism: Nannocystaceae bacterium (assembly GCA_046351635.1). GTDB lineage: Bacteria > Myxococcota_A > Polyangia > Nannocystales > Nannocystaceae > Xiheibacterium. The sequence goes on from JAXLYC010000045.1 coordinate 41,113, forward strand.
CGTTGCGATCGATCTCGCCCAGGTACGCCTGCAATCCGATCTCGGCCATGCGCGGGTGCGAGAAGGTGTGGTTGCCCAGCGGTTGACCCGCCGCCGCCCACGCCGCCAGCGAGGCGGTCTGATCGGCGCCATCGGCCGCGCGCGCGCCGTTGATGAAGCCGTAGGCCTGCACGTGGTGCTCGGCGAACGCCGCGAGCATGCGCTCGTGCAGCTGCAGCCGCGTGGCGCCCGGCGGCAGATCGCCGTGCGACGGCAGATCGTCGACCGTCACCGCGACGCGGATGCGGCCGTCCGCGATCGGCACGCTCGACGGTGGCGGGACCGCGGCGGGCGGCTGTGGCGGCGGTTGCTGGCTGCGATCGCAGGCGCCTGCGAACAGCGCGAGCACCGTCGCGCCCACGCGCACGCGCCAGCTGGGACGGCGTCCGGACATCGGCGCATCGTACCGCAGCGTGGGTGCGAGCGCGTCAGTCGTCGCGCAGCGCGCGACCGGTGCGCTGCACGAACACGTCCTCGAGCGTGGGCTCGTGGGTGGTCATGGTCGCCAGTCGCACGCCGCGGCGCTCGAGCAGGGCCAGCAAGGCCGGCAGGACCGTCGGCAGGTGCTTGGCCGTCAGCACATGGGTGCTGCCCTTGCGGTGATGGCCGCCGACGCCCGGCAGCGCCAGCAGATCCTCCGGCGCGAGTGCGCTCGCACCATCCTCGTCGGCCTCGAACTCGACGATGCGATCGGCGCCGAGCGAGGCGACCAGCGCTGCGGGTGTGCCCTGCGCGATGATGACCCCGTGGTCGATGATCGCGACGCGGTCGCACAGCTTGGCCGCCTCTTCCATGTAGTGCGTGGTCAAGATGGTCGTGCCGCCGCCCTGGGCGAAGCGCTCGACCACGTCCCAGATCGACAACCGCGCCTGCGGATCGAGGCCGGTGGTGGGCTCGTCGAGGAACAGCAGATCCGGCGCACCGACCAGGGCGCACGCCAGCGCGAGCCGCTGCTTCTGTCCGCCCGAGAGGTTGCCGACCCGCGCCTGCTGCTTCTCCTCCAGCGCCATCAGGCCGATGACCTCGGCGACCGTGCGTCCGCGCTGGTAGAAGCTGCGAAACAGCCGCACGGTCTCGATCACCGTGAGGTACTCCGACAGCTGCGTCTCCTGCAGCGCGACGCCGATGCGCTCGCGCAGCTCGGCGTCGTGACCTCCGCCCCAGCGCATGCCCAGCACCTCGACCTCGCCCGCGGTCGGCGGCGTGAGGCCCTCGAGGATCTCGACGGTCGTGGTCTTGCCGGCGCCGTTGGGCCCGAGCAATCCCAGGCACTCGCCGCGCGCGATCTCGAGGTCGATGCCGTCGACGGCGCGGACGGTGCCGTAGTGCTTCACCAACCCGCGGCAACGCACGGCGACGCGGCCCGCCGCGCGGTCGGCTTGGTCCTCGCTGCCGCTGGCGGACACCGCCCGCGGTAGTACACTGCCCAGCGGGCATGGAACAACCCCAAGTCGATCCCCGGCTCGACCTCGAGGCCGAGATCCTGCGGCTCAAGCGCGAGCGCAACGCGGTGATCCTCGCGCACTACTACCAGGAGTCGGAGATCCAGGAGCTCGCCGACTTCATCGGCGACTCGCTGCAGCTGGCCCAGGCCGCGCGCGACACCCAGGCCGACGTCATCGTGTTCTGCGGCGTGCACTTCATGGCCGAGACCGCGAAGATCCTCAATCCCACGCGCACCGTGCTGTTGCCGGATCTCGACGCGGGTTGCTCGCTCGCCAGCGGCTGCCCCGGGGACCGCTTCCGCGCCTGGCGCGAGCGCCATCCCGGCGCGGTCGCGATCAGCTACATCAATTGCACCGCAGAGGTGAAGGCGGCCAGCGACATCATCTGCACCTCGTCCAACGCGAAGAAGGTGGTCGAGTCGGTGCCTGCGGGCACGCCGATCCTGTTCGCGCCCGATCGCAACCTCGGCCGTTGGCTGATGCAGCAGACCGGTCGCGAGATGATCCTGTGGCCGGGCTCGTGCATCGTCCACGAGACCTTCAGCGAGCGGAAGCTGGTGGCGCTGCGCACCGCCTATCCCGGCGCGCAGATCATCGCGCACCCCGAGTGCGAAGAGGCGGTGCTGCGCATGGCCGACTTCGTCGGTTCGACCACGCGCCTGCTCGAGTACGCGGTCAGCTCGCCGCACGACACCTTCATCGTCGTGACCGAGTCCGGCATCTTGACGCAGATGCGCAAGCAGGCGCCGCACAAGACCTTCGTGCCCGCGCCGCCCAACGCCCAGTGCGCGTGCAACGAGTGCCCGTTCATGCGGCTCAACACGCTCGAGAAGCTCTACGTGTGCATGCGCGACATGACGCCCGAGCTGGTCATGCCCGAGGCGCTGCGCGAGGCCGCGCGGGCGCCGATCGATCGCATGCTGGCGCTGTCGTAGGGCTCGGATCAGATCGCAGGAGCGGAGCGTCCTCCCTGAAGACTCAGCGATCGTTGCGGCAGGGCGCGCGCTCGCTGATCGTCACGCGGTCGCTCTTGCCGACCGCGGCGCGCACCTTGGCGAGGAAGTCCGTGCGCTGCTTGGCCGAGAGCCCCGACAGGTCGAAGCACTCGTCGTGCTCGCCCTCCTTGCCCCAATGGCCGCGGACGTGGCGCACGCCCTTGGTCTTGGCGACCACCGCCTCGAGCCGCTCGGCGGCCTCGTGATCGGTGCCGTTGCCCGGGCTGAAGAACGCGACCACCAGATCGAAGCTCGGGGCGCTCGGCTCGCTCGGCGTGGTCGGCTCGCTCGGCGTGGTCGGCTCGCTCGGCGTGGTGCCGGCGGAGTCGGCGACCGCCGGCGGATCGTCGGTCTCGGGCGGGCCCTCCACCGGCGCGGCCGGCTGCGGCTCGGGCTCGACCACGGCGGTGGTCTCCGGCTCGCGGTTGGGGCCGCGACAGCCGGGCAACGCCAGCACCGAGGCCAGCACGAACGACGACACACCGAGGCGGACGAATGGTTGCGACACCGCGGCGGATGCTACCGCGGCGTCGCAACGCGTGCAGCTACCACAGGTGCTTGACCGGCTTGACCTTGGGCACGCAGGTGATCGTGGTCGTGTACGCGGTCGTGCAGGTGGTGCAGGTGTAGTTCGGGTCGCTGTTGTCGACGGTGCAGTTGCCACCGCCACCGCCACCGCCGGGCGGCACTGCGGCGGGATCGGAGGACGCGGCGAGGGCCGACGACGCCTGGGCGCCGACGGCCTGGTGGAGCGCAGCGGTGGGATCGCAGGCGAGGGCGGGCAGCAGCGTGGTCGCGAGGATGGCGATGAAGCGGACTCTCATGTCGATGTCGGTAGACCTGCGCCGTTCGGTTTCGATCGCGCGCGGCCGCGATTTTCTCGTACGCTGCTCGCGCGTGACGTTCCGAGGTACGAGCACACGAGCGTGTTCCAGCTGCGCAAGCCCGATGCCGCTGGAGCCGGCGCACCGAGTTGGGCGTGCGACTCGATGCCGCCGGACGCGGTTCGGTCGGCGCGCTCGTCGGCAGCTGCTGCTGCTGCTGCCCGCGAGCCGAAGGGCATGTCCGCTCGGCACGGCCGCGGTACCCTCGCGGTCGAGGCGCGCGACGGCACGCCGATGGTCGCGGCGACGTGGCATTCGCGCGAGTGCCGGCGAAGCACGATGTCTTGCACTGCAGGGCCTCACCTGCGCGATGCCAACCTCGGAGGGTGCCGTCGACCTGGAGCGGCGCGAGCTCGCGCGGGTCGCGCTGCGTACGAAGGCCACCTGGCCGAGGCGCACGACTCGCCATCGATGTGACGTCCCGGGATCTCGAGCCGGCGCCATGCGGATGTCGCATCGACGTGCCGACCGCTGCGGCGAACGACCGAGGACGCAGTCGCGGACCTCGATCGCGAGTGGTGCCGCTTGCGGATCGCGAGCCGTTATGTGTGTTGTCGCCGTCGTGCAGCGCGGCTACCAGCCGGTGCCGGATTCGGTGGAGTCCTACGGCAGAGGATTGCCAAGCCGACCTCGTCGGGCCGGCATCACGAGCAGCGAGTTCACTCTACTGCCGCCGGTGACGCGATCCGTGTCTCGATGCGCTGCCACCGCAGACGCCTTCGCTCGAGCACACGATCCGCGCAGTCACGCTGACCACGCGCTCGCTCGCGTTGTTCGACCTCGAGTGGCTGGGCGACGGTGCGCACGTGCTGACCTGCGCCGCGTGCGGTCACCTCGAGTGGTTCGCCGTCCCGCCGCGACCCGCGTGAGGCCACCGCGCGCCACCAGGCCGCGCCCGAGCGCGCCGCGGCGTCGGATCCGGTAACCTGCACGACCCGCGTGGCGATCCCAGGACACGTGCAGCCCGCCGACTGCCCGCCGCTCGCGCTGCGCGCGTTCGGCCGCGATCCGCTCGCGGCGACCCGGGCGGTGCGATCGGCCACGCTCGCGCTCGTCGAGGGCCTCGACCCCGAGGACCTGATGCTGCAGTCGATGCCGCAGGCGAGCCCGGCGAAGTGGCACCTGGCGCACACGACGTGGTTCTTCGAGACCTTCGTGCTGCGCCCGCATCGACCGCGCTACCGATCGCCCGACGATCGCTACACCGCGCTGTTCAACTCGTACTACGTCGCGGTCGGGCCCGCGCACGACCGGCCCGCACGCGGCGTGCTGTCGCGGCCGCGGCTGTCCCAGGTGCTGCGCTACCGCGAGCACGTCGACGCCGAACTCGACGCGATGCTCGCGACCGGCGACGTGCCACCCGCGGTACTGGCGGTCATCGAGCTGGGGCTGCACCACGAGCAGCAGCACCAGGAGCTGTTGCTCACCGACCTGCTGCACGCGTTCGCGGCCAATCCGCTGGCGCCGGCGTACCGCGCGGTCGCAGCCAGCGCGTCGCAGCGCGCGGCCGCACAGTCGTGGCACGGCCACGAAGGCGGCGCGGTCGCGATCGGCCACGACGGCCAGGGCTTCGCCTTCGATCACGAGGGCCCGCGCCACGAGGTGTTGTTGCGGCCGTTCGCGCTCGCGGGCCGAGCAGTGACCGCAGGCGAGTTCCTCGCGTTCGTGCAAGACGGCGGCTACGGCCGTGCGCCGCTGTGGCAGTCGCTGGGCTACGACACCGCGCGCGCGCAGCAGTGGCAGGCGCCGCTGCACTGGCGCCTGCTCGACGACGGCTGGCAGCAGATGACGCTCGCCGGCCTGCGGCCGCTCGATCTGCAGGCCCCGGTCGCGCACGTGAGCTGGTTCGAGGCCGATGCCTACGCGCGCTGGGCCGGTGCGCGGCTGCCGAGCGAGGCCGAGTGGGAGTGCATGGCCGCTGCGCACGATCCCGCGATCGGCAACTATGTCGAGTCCGGCGCGCTGCAGCCCCGCGCGCACGCAGGTGACGGCGCGCTGGCACAGCTGTTCGGCGACGTGTGGGAGTGGACCGGTAGCGCGTACCTCGGCTATCCCGGCTATCGCCCACCGGCGGGCGCGCTTGGCGAGTACAACGGCAAGTTCATGGTCAACCAGTTCGTGCTGCGCGGAGGCTCGTGCGCGACGCCGGCGTCGCACATGCGCGCGAGCTACCGCAACTTCTTCGATCCGGCCGCGCGCTGGCAGTTCTCCGGCATCCGCCTCGCGAGGGACGCATGAGCTCACCACACTCGTCTCGTCGCATCGACGCGCTGGACGCGACCGGGTCGCCGCTGTCGGCCGATCCGCGCTTTGCAGCGCTGGTGCTCGACGGCCTGGCGCAGCCGCAACGGCGCCTGCCGACCGAGTACCTCTACGACGCCCGCGGCTCGGCGCTCTTCGACGCCATCTGCGAGCTGCCGGAGTACTACCTGACGCGCACCGAGCTCGCGATCATGCGCCAGCACGGCGCGGCCATGGCCGCGGCGATCGGACCCGGTGCGACGGTGATCGAGTACGGCAGCGGCAGCTCGATCAAGACCCGCGTGCTGCTCGACGCGCTGGTGCGACCGGCCGGCTACGTGCCGGTCGACATCTCGCGCGAACACCTGCAGCAGACCGCGGCGCGGCTGCGTCGCGAGTACCCGGGCCTGCCGATCACCGAGGTCGTGGCCGACTTCACGCGCCCGCTCGCGCTGCCGGCGGTGCCGCAGCCGCGCGTGGTCTACTTCCCGGGCTCGACCCTGGGCAACTTCGAGCCCGCGGCCGCGACCGAGCTGCTCGCGGGCATGCGGCGGCTCGCGGGTCCGCGCGGCGCGGTGCTGGTCGGCATCGATCGCGTCAAGTCCACCACCGTGCTCGAGCCGGCCTACGACGATGCCGCCGGCGTCACGGCCGAGTTCAACCTCAACCTGCTGGTGCGAATCAACCGCGAGCTCGGTGGCGACTTCGAGCCCATGCGCTTCCGCCACCGCGCGCGCTTCGACGCCGCGGCCTCGCGCATCGTCATGACGCTGGTGTCGAGCTGCACGCAGATCGTCACGGTCTGCGGTCGCCGCTTCGCCCTGCGCGAGGGCGAGGCCATCCTCACCGAGTACTCGCACAAGTACTCGCCGCAGGGCTTCGCCGCGCTCGCGGCTGCGGCGGGCCTGCGAGTCGAGGCCAGCTTCGTGGACGACGCGCAGTGGTTCGCGGTGGTGCTGCTGCGCGCCGCGTGAGCGGTCAGTCGAACTTCGCCGCGCGCTTCTGCAACGTCGCGGCGACCGCCTCGAGCTGGTTGGGCGTGCCCAGCAGCGACAGCTGCAGCTCGGTCTCGAAGTGCAGCGCGTCGGTGGTCGACATGCTCGGCGCGCGCCGGCACAGCTGCTTGGCCGCGCGAATGGCATCGGGCGACGACGCTGCGATGGTGCGCGCGAGCGCGAGCGCGTCGGCCAGCGGCTCGGCGCTCACGCGGGTGCCCAGGCCGATGCGCACGGCTTCGTCGGCCTCGACCACGCGGCCGGTGTAGATCAGCTCGCACGCGAGGTCGGGTCGCACCAACCGTAGCAGCGTCTGCGACGCGGTCATGTCGGGGATGATGCCGTAGCGGATCTCCATCGCCGAGAGCTTCGCGTCGGCGGCGAGCAGCCGCACGTCGGCGCCCAGCGCCAGCTGCAGGCCGCCGCCGTAGGCCGCGCCCTGCACCGCGGCGACCACCGGCACCGGCAGCTCGGCCCAGATCCAGCACGCACGCTGGGCCAGGTTCGCGGGGCTGTCGTCGTCGCGCAGCAACAGCTTCGCGCGCGCGGCTGCGTCCGCGACCATGAACGCCTGCCAGTCGAGCCCGGCACAGAACGCCGGTCCCGCGCCCGAGAGCACCACCGCGCGCACGTTTCCGTCGTCGCGCACACGCCGGCCAGCGCCGACCAGGGCCTCGAACATCGGCAGGTCGAGGCCGTTGCGCTTGTCCGCGCGGTTCATGCGGACGTGCGCGACGTGGTCGGCGATGGTGACTTCGACGCGGTCGGTCATGGCGCGGCGATGCTACCGGCCGCGCTCGAGCGCGTCGAGCCGGCGGGTCAACGCCGAGAGCTCGTCGCGCAGGGCCTCGTTCTCGCGCTGCAACGCACCGAGGTGGCGGTGCAAGGTCTGCACGCCCGCGAGAGCGACGCCGTCGGCGTCGATCTGGAAGATGAGCTCGTCGGTCGCGCCCACGCCGAAGGCCTGCTGGAAGTCCTGCGCCATCGGGCCGATGTGGCGCACCTCGCCGGCCTCGGCGCGGTAGCTCCACGTCGTGATCGGCACGGCCGCGAGGCGATCGAGCAGCGCGTCACCGTCGATCGCCGCGAAGTCGCGCTTGCGGTTGCGATCGCTGACCGGGCAGATGTTCGCGTAGCAAACCGCTTGGCCCTGCGGGATCGGTTGACCTTCGCAGCACATCGAACCCTCGCAGCAGGGCACGTCGAGACAGCTCTCCATCGGCATGGCGCAGACGGGGCCGCCGCTGCTGCTGCCGGCGGAACTGCTGCCGCCACCGGAGCTGCTGCCGTCGGCGGCGCTGGTCGACGCGTCGGTGGTGCCGCTGCTGCTGCCCGCGGAGCTGCTGCCACCACCGCTGCTGCTCGCGTCGGTCGTGGCCGAGGTCCCTACCGAGCTCTCGCCGCTGGCGCTCGTGGCGGTGGTGCTCGAGCTGCCGGCGCCCGTCGACGCGTCGGTGGCGGTGCCGCTGGCCGAGGCCGAGTTCGAGCTGCTGCCGGAATCGTCGCCGCAGCCGGCGATCGCGAGCGCGACGAGCAGGGCAGGGGCAAGGTGCGCGCGGGTCCAACGACGGTGGTGCATGCGTCGAGCGTAGCGCCACGACGCGGTCCTCGGCCCGCGCAGCGTTGGCGTGCGTCGCGTTGGCGCACGGCACTGCCGATGCACTACCATCGCTGTCGCACGCGATGCGACCACTCGCATGGGCCACGGTGGCGGCAGCAGCGACGGTGGGCGCCACCGTCGCGTGGCTGGTCGTGCGTCGCACCGAACCCAGCGAGCCGATCGTCGTGCGATCCGACAAATCCACGCCGAGCAAGCCGGCGCCGACTTCGCCGAAGCCGCGACCGGATCCGGACGTCGCGGACACTGCCGCTGCACCGGATCCGGGCCCGCCCAAGCCGCTGCCGCCGCTGCCCAAGGAGATCCGGCTGCCGGCCGGGCCCGGCGGCGGCGAGATCGTGCTGACCACCTGCAAGCGCGACGCGGAGTGCAACGGCTGGGAGCGCTGCAACGGTGGCTTCTGCGTCGACGGGCCCAGCAACTGCAAGCGCGACGAGGACTGCGGCGACGCTGCGCGCTGCGAGCAGTCGACGTGCCTGCCCGGCGCGCGCAGCTGCGGGGACGGGCGCGCGTGTCCGGAGAAGGATCAGCTGTGCATGTTCGGCACCTGCGTGACCTCGGCGGGCGAGTGTCTGCTCGACGTCGACTGCGGCAGCGATCGACGTTGCGTGTTCGGTCGGTGCGTCGAGGGTGCGCGCGACTGTCTTCGCGATGCCGACTGCGCCGCGGGCAAGCGCTGCGAGTTCAATCGCTGCACCGAGGGCGCGCGCCAGTGCATGGTCGACAAGGACTGCAAGGGCGCGGCGCGCTGCGAGATGGGGCGCTGCGCCGAAGGGCGGCGCGAGTGCGAGCGCGATCAGGACTGCGAGGGCGAGGCACGCTGCGAGTTCGGGCGATGCCTCGCGGGCAGTCGCCACTGCTGGAACGACGGTGACTGTCCCGACGGCACGCGGTGCGAGATGGGCGCGTGCCTGTCGGGCCAGCGCGAGTGCATCGTCGACGCGGGTTGCCCCGCGGGTTCGCGCTGCGTGCTGGGCCGCTGCAACCGCCGCTGAGGCGGGCGTGCGGGCCGCCGCGGCGCGCGGACGCGATCCCGAGTCAACGCACGTGGCGCAGCGCACGGCGGCGGCGGCCATTGTGGCAGGCTCGGGCGGTGACCCTGAAGCCTACGACTCGTCGCTGCCTTCCCTGGGGCCTGGTGTTGACGCTTCTGCCCGCGTGCGCCGACGACAGCGGTGGGACCGGCGAGAGCGGTTCGAGCTCGAGCACGGGCGCCGACACCAGCACGACCGCGAGCACCACGGTCAGCACCACGCAGACCACCACGATCAGCACCACCGCGGACACCAGCGACTCCGCGTCGAGCTCGTCGGCCGACGCCGGCTCGAGTTCGACCGGTGCCGAGCCGGTCGAGGTCACCGCCGAGGTGCAGACCTTCGAGGAGCAGCCGATGGTCGCGGACCTCGAGCTCACACTCAGCGCACCGGGCACCGCGGAGGTCACCCACGCCAGCGACGCCGGTGTCGTCATCTCGCCCGCCGCGGGCGGCGACGACACGCACCTGCGCTTCCGCATCCGCGGGCTCACGCCCGAGCTGTCGCACACGCTGCACTACGACGTCACGCCGGCCGGCGGCGGACCGGTCACCAGCGGTGACGTCGACTTCGACACGCCCCCGCCGCTGGCCGGCTTCGTCGCCGGTTTCGAGCTCGAGACCACCGACGTCGATCCCGCGCCGCTGTACCGGTTGTTCGACTACAACCCGTTCCCGATCGGCGATTTCGCCGGTGCGATCGAGGTCGACCCGGCTGGCATCACGCGGTGGTTCATGTCGTCGCCGACGACGCTCGCGGGCCCGCCGGCGGTGTGGGTCGCGGTGCGGCTGCGCGACGACGGCACGTTCCTGTACATCAACGGCGACACCTTCTGGATCCGCGACGAGATGGGCACGGTGCTGACCGAGCTGTACGCCGCCGACATGGGGCTGCACACGCTGCACCACGACGTGATCGAGCTGGCCAACGGCAACTTCCTCGCGCTGTCGCAGAGCTTCCGCGACGTCGACTACCCCGACCTCGGCACGCAGTACACCGTGGGCGATCTCATCGTCGAGTTCACGCCCGCCGGCGACGTGGTGTGGTCCTGGGACTGCTTCGATCACCTCGATCCGCAGCGCCGGCGCGAGAACGGCGAGGACCTGATCGTCGATCCGCTCAATGGCGAGAACGCGCTCGACTGGACCCACGCCAACGCGGTGCTGTACGACGAGGCCACCGATGTCGTGACGATGTCGATGCGGCACCAGGACTGGATCATCTCGATCGATCGCGCCAGCGGCGACGTGCTGTGGCGCCTGGGTGACGAGGGCGACTTCACCCTCGACGACGGTGAGCGGTGGTTCTTCCACCAGCACGCGCCGCAGTGGCAAGACGACGGCACGCTGCTGATCTACGACAACGGCAACGGCAACCCCTACATCGACCCGCTCACGGTCCACACCCGCGCGGTCCGCTTCGCGCTCGACACCAACACCATGATCGCGACCGTGCCGTGGCAGGACGACGAGTCGTTCTTCCAGGTGCTCTTCGCCGGTGACGCCGATCGCATCGAGGGCGGCCACATCCTCGTGACCGACGCGGCGATGTTCGGGGCGATGGGCCAGGTCACCGCGCGCATCCGCGAGCTCGACGAGAGCCAGTCGCCGATGCGGATCTGGTCGATCACCACGCCGATGAATCGCTGGGCCTACCGCACGACCGCGCAGACGCGGCTCGTGGGCATGCCCGCCCGCTGATCGCGTCGTGGCCGGCGTCGACGTGGTGGTGGTCGGGGCGGGGCCCGCGGGGTGTGCCGCGGGCATCACGGCCGCGCGCGCAGGTGCCCGCGTGCTCGTGCTCGACCGCGCGCGCTTCCCCCGACCCAAGACCTGCGGCGATGCGATCTCGAACCGCGCCGCGGAGCTGGTCGCGGCGTTGTGCGGCGTCGACACCATCGACGACGCGCTCGCGCACGTGCCGTCGGCGCGGGTGGATCGTGGCGTCGCGATCCTGCCCGACGCCGGCGCGATCGAGCGCAGCTTCGGGGCGCGCCCGGGCTACATCGTGCCGCGGCTGGGGCTCGACGATCGCCTGCGGCACGCGCTCGAGCACGCCGGCGCGAGCCTGCGTCAGGGCACCAAGGTCACCGGCCTGGTGCGCGAGCGCGAGCGCGTGGTCGGCGTGACGATCGAAGGCGGCGAGGTCGTGCGCGGCGACGTGGTGATCGCCGCCGACGGCCCCGGCTCGATCGCCCAGTTCGGGCTGGGCGAGCCCTACCGCCGCGGTCGCCACCTCGCGGTCGCGCTCACCGCCTAGGTCGAGGGGCTGCGGCCGGGACCGTGGCCGGCGGCGGCCGAGCACTACTTCGAGCCGGGCCTGCGCGCGGGCTACGGCTGGATCTTCCCGCCGGTCGAGGGCCTCGCGAACGTGGGCGTGTACCAGCGCGCCGATCGGTTCCATGCCCACGGTCGCTCGCTCAAGCTGCTGTTCGACGAGTTCCGCGCCGCGCACCGCGATCGCTTCGCCGATGCGCGGCTGTGCGGGCGCACGCGCACCTGGGCGTTGCCGCTCGCGGTGCCGCCGGCACCGCGCACGGCCCCAGGCCTGCTGGTCGCGGGCGATGCCGGCTCGTGTGTCGACCCGCTCGCGGGTGAGGGCATCTGGCAGGCGCTGCACACCGGCATGCTCGCCGGCGGCGTCGCGGGTCGCGGCCACGCCCACGATCGCGCCGCGGTCGCGGCACTGGCTCGCCGGCGCCTGCGCGACATCGGTGTGCCGAGCCTGCTGCGGCTGGGCATCCAAGACGCGATGGACGGGTTGATCGCAACGGGGCTGCACCGGCGTGCGCTGGTGCGCGCGCTGTTGCGACGCGGCTACGCCAGCGAGTCGCTCGAGGCGAGCAAGCGCCTGCGCTGAGCCGGCGCGTGGTCAGCCGCCGCGGGGCAGTCGCACGCGCATGGTCGTGCCGCGGCCCTGGCCGCTGTCGACCTCGAGCGAGCCGCCGACGCGCTGGACCAGCTCGAGCACCAGCGGCAGGCCCATGCCGGTGCCGGTGGGCTTGGTCGTGAAGTAGGGCTCGAACAGATGCTGCTTGATGTCGTCGCTCATGCCGACGCCGTCGTCGCTGATCTCGAGCGCGAGCTGCTCGCCGCCGCGGGCGCGCACGGTCACGGTGCCGCGCTCGACGATGGCGTCGCGGGCGTTGATGCACAGGTTGAGCACCAGCTGCTCGAACTCCAGCGGCCGCAGCGCGACCGAGATCTCCTCGCCCGAGGTCGCGAGGTCGAGCAGCGCACGGGGCCGCAGCAGCATGCGCAGCACCGGTTCGGTCGCACGCAGGGCCGCGAGCGCGGCGGTGGTGGTGGCGGTCGCGTCCTCGCTACGCGGTGCGGCGAAGTGCATCAGCTGCGCCGCGAGCTTGCGGCCGACCTCGAGCACCTCGCGCATCTCCGCGTGCAGCTGCGCCGGCGTCTCGCCGGGCACCGGCGATTCGATCGCTTCGCACAGCCCCAGCGCCGAGGTCAGCACGTTGTTGAAGTCATGGGCCACGCCCAGGGCGAGGCGGCGGACCTCGAGCAGGCGATCCATCTCCCGTGCGCGCGCGGTGGTCTCGCGCAACTCGGCCTCGACGCGGGCGCGCTCGGCCTGCTCGAACACCAGCGCGACGACCTCGGCGACCGCGGACGCGAACGCGATCTCCCCCGGGGTCCACTGCCGCGTCGTGCCCAGGTGTTCGTGGCACAACACGCCGAAGAGCCGACCGCTGCGGAACACCGGCGCGTCGAGCATCGACGCGATGCCGTTGGGCTCGAGGTAGCTCGCGGTCAGCTCGCGCGTGAGCGGATGGTCGCGGGCATCGTCGGCTGCGATCACACGGCGGCTCTCGAGCGCGGCGAAGTAGGTCGGGAAGGTCGACGCGAGCAGGATGCCGTTGTGTTCGTGCCGCTGGGTCGAGCGCACGTACGTGGTCATGCACTGCAGCACGCCGTCGTCGCCGAACAGCCAGATGCCGACGCGCTCGACCCCGAGGGCCTCGGCGCAGATCCGCGTGGCCCGGGCCGCGACCGCCTCGAGATCATCGGCGGTGTCGAGCCGCACCCTCGCCAACGCGAGCCGGGCGGTCTCGAAGGGCAAGCGCCGCGATGCGTGGAACGTGGTCACTCGCGATTTCAGGATACCGCGAACGCCGTCTTCGCGGGATTGGCCATCCGATCAACTGGGCGCGGGCGGGGCGGGCTCGTTGAGCTGCAGCCAGTAACGGCCCAGGACCTTGGCGGCCTCGAGGAACTTCTCGAGGTCCGAGGGTTTCACCACGTAGCTGTTCGCGCCGACGTCGTAGCTGGTCAGAACGTCCTTCTGCTCGGTCGACGAGGTCAGCACCACCACCGGCAGGCGCTTGGTCAGCGGGTCGGCACGGATCTGCCGCAGCACCTCGAAGCCGTCGACCTTGGGCAGCGAAATGTCGAGCAACACCAGGCTCGGCTGCTCGCCGAGGTTGCGATCGCGGTAGTCGCCGAGCGCGAACAGGTAGTCGAGCGCTTCGGCACCGTCGTGCGCGACGATCACGTCGTTGGGCAGGCGCGCGCTCGACAGCACGCGTCGCACGAGGGCCTCATCGTCGCCGTTGTCCTCGATCAGCAGGATGGGTCTCGTCATTTCAGTCTCCGAGCCTACCGCTTTCGTGGCGCATTGCGAGGACCACGCGCGCGGCCGCCCCGCCCGCGCGCGTGTGCGGCGCGACCGATCGTGCGCAGTCCCGTCGCGGCACCCCGAGGACGGCGCAGGCGCGCGACCGATCGGCGCCGGCGCTGCGACGCGCGAGGGCCCGGCAACGACGCGCGAGGCGTGCATGGCGCGGCCCGTGGTACCGTGGGCGCCCACCCCGTCCGTGTCCGCGCCCGCGATCGCATCGGCCGAGCCCACTGTCCGGTCCGCGCGTTCTCGAACCGGCGCCGCGGTCCACGCGCTGGCGTTGCTGGCCTTGCTCGGTGCGCAGGTCTTGCTGCTGCGGTACTTCGGCGGCGCCGAGCTGCTGCAGCCGCGCCCCGTCGCCGGCCTCGATTTCGACACCCACATCCACCAGGCGTGGCGGATGGTCGAGGGCCTCGCCCGCTTCGGCCACCACTGGGTCTGGGACCCGCGGTTGGTCGCGGGCTATCCCACCGGCACGATCTTCGAGGCCGACAACATCGGCTGGGCCGTGTTCACGTGGTTGGGCACCGAGGCCGGGCTGTCGCAGGCGACCGCGTTCAACCTGTTCGTGCTCGTGGCGCACCTGGGCCTGGTGCCCGCGGTGTACCTCGCGGCGCGCTGGCTCGATCTGAGCGCGCGCGCGGCCCTGGGCGCGGCCGCGATGGCGATGCTGCTGTGGAGCTTCGACTCGTGGCTGCACTGGTGCTGGTACGTCGGGATGATCGCGTACGCGACCGCGAGCTGGCTGTTCCTGCTGCCGCTGGCGCTGTTTCTCCGCTGGTGGCGGCGACGCGGCGTCGCGACCGGCGTCGGCGTGGCGCTGTTGATGGCGCTGTGCCACCTGGTGCACCCGTACTCGTTCCTGCTCTTGGTCACGCCGATGACGGCGGTGTACCTCGCGGGCGCGCGCACGCTCGACCGCCGCGGTCACCTCGCGATCTGGGGCATGGCCGCGTTCACGGTCGTGGCCAACCTGTGGTGGCTACGCGTGGCGGCGCAGTGGTGGACGTGGATCCTCGACTCGTCGCTGTTCGGTGATCGCAGCCTCGCCGCCATCGTCTACGACGTCTTCGGTCTGCTCGACGATCCCGCGGTCACCGGCATCCTCGCGTCGCGAACCGCGTTCCGCCTGGCGATCGTGGGGCTCGGTGTGGCCGGTTGCGCGATGTGGTGGCGCCGCGGCGATCACCGCGCGTTGCCGATCGGCGCCAGTCTCGTGGTGCTGGCCCTGTTCGCGTACCTCGGTGGCGCGACCGCGCTGTCGCACGTGCAGCCGCATCGCCACGTCGCGCCGCTGGGTCTGCTCGCGACGATTCCGGCGGCGGCGTGGCTCGATGCGGCCTGGCGCGAGCGGTGGTTCGCCACCGCGACGCCGGTGGTCCGTCGCACCCTGCTGGCGCTCGCCGCGATCGCGATGCTGTGGCTGGCGCAGGACGTGCTCTACTTCACCGCGCGCTCGCTGCCGACGGTGCGGCCGCTGCCACACGGCGAGAAGGTGTTGTTCTCGGCGCTGGGCCACATCCCGCCGGTCGACTACAGCTACGCGAACTGGCACCGCGACGATCTCGCCAAGTGGGTCAGTGCGCACGACGACGGCCAGGGGCGCTGGTTGGTCGAGGGCTGGAGCTGGGGCGAGCAGCTGGCGTGGAAGACCGACGCGCAGATCATGGGCGGCTTCATCTGGCGCAACCTCGAGCACAGCTGGGCCAACCTGCTGCGCCGGCGGCCGCAGGGCATCGTGCCGGCGGCCGAGCTCGAGGCCTACGCCAAGACCTACGGCGTGCGTTGGGTCGTGGTGTCGTCGCCGCGCGAGCTGTCGCCGTGGTGGGACAAGAACGAGGCGTTGCAGCGGGTTGCGGAACTGCACCCGTTTCGCATCTACAAGGTGCGCGCGGCGACCCACCTGCTCGAGCCGCCGCAGGGCCAGGTCGCGGTATCGACCAATCGCATCGAGATCCGCGGCACCGATCCCGCGCGCGAGCTGCTGGTCCGCTACCACTGGTCGGACACGCTGGTGTGCGAGCCCGACTGCAGCCTCGTCCGCAGCGAGCTGGCCGGCGATCCGGTGGGGTTCTTCCGCGTGCCTGCGCCGCACCCGGCCGACTTCGCGATCGTACACCGCTACTGAGTCTTCAGGGAGGAAGCTCCGCTTCCTCGCCGTTGCGCCGGCGAAGCCGCCGCCCTCCCCCGGCTTCCGGTCGCCGTCGCGACGAGCCTGTCAGCCTTGGCTGACAGGCTCTGACAGCCCGCCTGCGGACGTGGGACCATCGCGCCCGGCCCCCGCGTGCGTGCCGAGCTCCAGATCCTCCTCGACGTCGCGAGCTACCGCCTGCGCCGGCTGGAGATGGCCAACCTCGCCGGTGCGCTGGCGCTGGCGCTGGTGCTGCAGCTCTCCGCGTTCGAGCTCGGCGTGCGGCTCGCGTTCGGTCTGACGCTCAACCTGCTGGTCTATCTCAACAACGACTTCTGCGACGGCGAGGTCGATCTCGGCGCGAGCGGGCGCGAGCGCGGCAAGACCGAGTTTCTGCTGGCGCATCGCGGCGCGGCGGTGCGGGTGCAGCTGCTCTTGCTCGCGGTGCTCGCAGTGTGGGCGCTCGTGCACGGCGGCGGGTTGTGGCTGCCGCTCGTGCTCGGCGGCGGCGTGTGCTGGGCCTACTCCGCGGTGCTGAAGCGGCGGCCGTTCGTGGACGTCGCGGCGATGATGGCGTGGGGCGTGGCCATGCCGCTCGTCGGCGTGCCCGGCGATCGCATCGTCACCGTGCTGCCGCTGCTGGTGCTGCTCGGCCTGTTCTCGGGCGTGTTCGAGTGCGTGCAGGTGCTGCGCGACGTGCAGAGCGACCGCGCGCGCGAGATCCGGACCACCGCGGTGGTGCTGGGCGCGCCCGCGACCGCCGGGCTCGCGCGCGTGCTCGCGGCCGCCGCCGCCGTGTTCGCGTTGACGGCGTTCGGGCCGCTGGTCGCCTTGCCCGCGATCGTGGCCGTGTTCACGCCCATGCGCGACCGGCCGATCCCGGCGGTGTGGAACCGCCTGCGGCTGCTGTCGGGCATCACGTTTCTGTGCGCGTGCTACGTGGTATGGCGAGCAGTGACGTGAGCGCTGGTCGCAGCACGCGCCCGGGCCTGATGGCTCGCTGGCGTCGCATCGACGCCGCCGCCGTTGCGCTGGTGGTGATCGGTGCCGTGATCCTCTACGCGCCGGCGCTGCGCTTCGGTCCGCTCGCCGACGACCTGTTCCAGCTGGGCTACATCGACGGGCTCTTCGGTCCGAAGTCGCCCTGGTCGCTGTACTTCTTCGCGCTCGACGATCCCGCGGCCACGGCGATGCACACCGCCAAGGGCTCGTTGCCGTGGTGGACGGTGCCGCACTTCCGCTTCGCGCACCTGCGACCGCTGTCGAGCGTGCTGGTGTGGTTCGACGGTCGCGTGCTGCCGCGCGACTCGATCTGGCCCCACCTGCATTCGTTTCTGTGGATGGGCCTGTTGCTGTTCGCGGCCCATCGCCTGCTGCGCGCGTGGGTCGGCCTGCGCATCGCTGCAATCGCGCTTTTGGCCTACGCCATCGACGAGCCGCTGGCGTGGACCGCGAGCTGGCTCGCGAACCGCTGCGCGATGATCTCGGCGGTGTTCGGCTTCGCCGCGTTGCTGGTCCACACCCGCTGGCGCGCCGGCTCGGGGCCCGTGCGCGCCGCGTGGCCGCGGATCGCGACGGAGCTGGCGCTTTGGGGCTTGGCCTTCGCCGCGGGTGAGTACGCCATCAGCGTGCTGGCGCTGCTGGCCAGCTGGGAGCTCTTCTGCGGTCGCGGGCGCTGGCGCGATCGCCTGCTCGCGCTGGCCCCGGCCGCGAGCGCGGCGGCGGTGTTCGCCGTGGCCTACGTCGTGATCGGCTGCGGCGTCTACGGTGCGACCACCTACGTCGATCCGCTCAGCGATCCCGGCACCTTCTTCGCCGAGCTGGCCAATCGCTTGCTGCGCATGGCCTCCGAGGTGCTCATCGGGTTGCCGGGCGAGACCGAGCGGTTGTGGATGCGCTACGGCTGGACCGGCATCCCACCGGCGGTGTTCCGCGGCATCGAGTTCGATCCGCCAGCGCGGGCGTGGCGGCACGC
>JAXLYC010000046.1:0-58851 GCA_046351635.1 Nannocystaceae bacterium
GGCGCGCTACGGCCGTGCCATCGAGCTCGTCCGCAGCGGCGACGGCGAGCGCCACCCGTCGTACCCCGATCTGCTGCACAACGCAGGCCGGCTCGAGCGCGAGCGTGGGCGCGCCGCCTCTGCGCTCGCGCTGCTGCAGCGGGCGCGCGCGCTGCAGGTGGAGCGCTTCGGCGCGCGCAGCGAACAGGTCGCGGGCGAGGACATCGAGATCGGCGTGACCCACGAGCAGATGGGCGACGCCGAGGCGTCGCTGAACGCGTTCCGGTCGGCCGATGCGATCCTGGGCGCACTCGATCCCGTGCCGGCCCGCAGCAAGGCCATCGTCGAGTTCAACCTCGCGACCAGCACCCTCGCGCGCGACCCGAGCGCAGCGCTCGCGCTCGCGCGCACCGCCGCGGATCGCCTGGTCGGGGTCGAGACCGGCGCGGCCGAGCTCGCGACGATCCGCCGCTGGCTGGCCGAGCACGCCGCCCCGGACTAGACCGCGGCCACGGGCACGGACCGGGCCGTACGGCCGCGAATTCGAGGGTTTCGCGCGGACCCGCGGACAGCGGTCGCGCGCCCGCGTCTGCACCACCATGCCCCGAGTACGCCTGTCCCACACGCTGTGGTCCCCGCCGGCGCTCGCGCTCGCGTGCGGCGTCGAGCCCGACGGCGCCGCCGCGTTCGGCTCGAGTTCGGACGCCGTCGCCACCGCGGCAACCGCGTCGAGCGAGGCCAGCGGTGCGAACGCCGACGCCGGGCCGGTGGGCGAGGCCGACAGCGCCGGATCCGACGACGCCGCGAAGTTCGACGTCGGCGGCGAACCCACGCCGGTGCCACCGTGCGGCTGCGGCTCGAGCACCGGTCGCAGCGCGATCTGGATCTCGCTGAGCAACGACGGCGTCGTCGCGAAGCTCGACACCGACACGCTGGTCGAGGCCGCGCGGTACGTGACCCGCTCCGACGGCGCCGGCGATCCCTCGCGCACGTCGGTCAGCCTGGGCGGCAGCAAGGCCGCGGTCGCCAACCGCAACGGCGGCGTGGCCAAGTTCTGGGCCGACGTCGACGACTGCGAGGACAACAACGGCTCGCCCGGCATCCAGACCTCGAGCGGCGCGGGCGACGTGCTCGCGTGGGGCGAAGAGGACTGCATGGCGTGGTACCTGCCGCTCAACTGCAGCTCCAACCGTCCGGTCGCGTGGACCCGCGGCGTGTTCGACGAGGCCAGCTGCAGCTGGATCGACGCCAAGCTGTGGACCGTCTGCGACGCGGACGTGTTGCTGCTCAACGGCGACACCGGCGAGATCGAGGAGACCATCGTGCTCGACGGCGGGTTCCCGTTCGTCTACGGCGGTGCGGCCGACGCCGACGGCAACTTCTGGGGCCTCGACACCGGTGGCAGCCGCATCTTCCGCATCGATCACGAGGACTACTCGATGCTGGCGTTCGCGCTGCCGCCCTCGGGTGGCTACGGCATCACGGTCGACTCCGAAGGCCGCCCGTGGGTCTGCGGCGGCGGCGGGGTGTCGCGCTTCAACCTCGACGACTCGACCTGGGACTCGACCGGCACCAGCGGCATCGGCGGCTGCATGACCGACGGCGACCAGCTCATCTGGCACAGCAACCCCAGCGGCACCCTGCTGGGCTTCAACATCGAGACCCTCGCGGTGGACGAGATGGTCCAGCTGCCCGAGTACGTCCACGGCGTGAGCGTGGACTTCTACGGCTACGTCTGGGGCGTCGGCTTCGCCAACAACAACGCCTATCGCGCGGACCCCCAGACCGGCCAGGTCGACGCGTACAACGGCCTGACCGGCGCGTACACGTACAGCGACATGACCGGCTTCGCGCTCAGCACCGCCGGCGGCGGCGTGGTGCCCTCGGGCTGATCGCCCGCCCGCTGCCGCAGCCCGTCAGCGCCACGGCTCGCCCTGCTATGCTCGGGCGGCCGTGCCCAGCGCGCGCTTCTGCGACCTCGTCCAGACGCTGATCGACGAACCCACCGGCGCGCGGCTGTTGGCGCTGCGCGACGGCGCGGCGACGTTGGCGATGCGCGACGGCACCTTCGCCGCAGTGGTCGACGCCACCGTCGTGGTCGAGCCCGAGCTGGGCGAGCGCCTGCGGTTGTTCGTCGAGCGCAACCCCCACGCCGACGTCAAGGTCGTGCTGGTCGACGCAACACCGGCCCAGCGCGACGCGCTCGCGCGGCTGCAGCCGGCGGTGATGATGCGCCGCGTGGTGCAGCTGTTCACGCTCGCGCCCGACGGCACACCGTGGGCCGGCCCGCGCTCGCGGCTCGACTCGCCCACCGGCCTCGCGCTCACCGCGGTGGGCCAGCGCGAGGTCCCGCGCGAGATCAGCTTCGAGTCGCTGGCGACGCAGCTCGAGGCCATCGATCCCGAGGCCCAGGCACAGGCGCGCGAAGCCATCGAGTTCGTCACCCGCACGCGCCAGGGCTGGCCCCGCGCCACGGTCTCGCTGCTGGCGGTGTGCGCGGCGGTGTTCGGACTCGAGGCGCTGTGGGGCGGCACCGAGCTGCTGCCTCTGCTCGCGCGCATGGGCGCGAACGTACCGACCCTGCGCGACGAGCCGTGGCGGCTGCTGTCGGCCACGTGGCTGCACGCGGGACCGCTGCACCTGCTGGTCAACGGCTACGTGCTGTTCGGACTCGGCGGCTTCATCGAACGACTGCTGGGCTGGCGCCGCTTCCTGTTGCTGTTCGCGACCTCGGCGCTCGGCGGCGGCATCGCCAGCGCGGCGTTCTCCGAGGCCTCGCTCAGCGTCGGGGCCTCGGGCGCGATCTGGGGCGTGCTCGGGGCCACCGTCGCGCTCGCATGGCGCCCCGCCGGGCTCATCCCCGCGTCGATCGTGCCGCAACTGCGCCGCAACGCCATCGTGAACACGGTGCTCAACCTCGCGATCTCGTTCATGCCGCAGATCGACATGCTCGCGCACCTCGGCGGTGGCCTGGCCGGCGCGACCCTGGTCGCCTCGGGCCTGCTCACCCGCGGCGTGCACGGTGACGCCGCGGCGGTGCAACGCAGCGAGCGGCGGCTGACGATCCCGGCGATCGCCGCGACCGCGCTGTTGCTCGTCAGCCTCGCGATCGCGTGGGTCCGCGGCCACCCGTGGCAGCTGCAGCAGCTCGATCGCACCGAGACGGTCGCGCTGCCGGGCCCCGGCGGCACGATCACGGTGCCGCGTGGACTCGTGCCGCCGGTGTTGCACACCGACGAGGATCAGTCGGCGGTCGTGATCGGCGAGCTCTTGCACGATCCGATCACGCTGATGCTCGCGTCCTTGCCCCACCCGCCGCTGCCGCCAGGCGAGCTCGACGCGGCCTTCGAGAGCTTCGCCGAGGCGCCGCTGCCGAGCCTCGAGGGTGCGACCGCACTGGGTGAGGCCGAGCCGCTCGCGGCCGCGGACGCGGGGGGCTGGCCGGCGATGCAGCAGCGCTTCGTCTATCCCAACGGCATCGAAGTGATCGTCTGGTATCAACTGCGGCTCGACGCGACGTGGCGCATGGACGGCGCCTACTGGCCGTCGGTGCCCGGGGCCGAGGCGGCCGTGCGACAGGCGATGGCGTCGGTGCAGGCCACCGTGCCGCCCTCGACCCCGTGACGCGCCGGGCTCGGGTAGCATCCGACGCCTGCCTGCGCCCCGAGCCCGTCGCCGACGGTCCCTCTGCCCCGGTCTCGCGCTCGCGCTGGCTGCGGTCGCACCCGCGACCGCCCTCGCCGCGCCCTGCCCCATCGACTCCGAGATCGCCCCGCACGCGCCGGCGCTCGCGCAGCAGCGCGCCGAGGCGCGGCTCGCGTTCATCCGCGGCCGCATGGACGCCGCGGCGAAACCCTCGCGGCAGTGGGCGCTGGGCTGGGGTTTGGGCCTGGGCCTCATCGCGGTGGCGCAGGCCGCGGCCGCGCCCTTCGTGCACCCCGAAGAGGCACCGGACTTCTGGATGGGCGCGCTGCAGGCTGCGATCGGCGCGGGCGAGCGCGCGATCTTCATCCCGCACGTGCTCATCGAGCGCCGACGCCAGCGCAAGCGCGGCACCAAGGGCGATCTGTGCGCCCAGCTGGCCGCGGCCGAGCATGCGTTCGTGCACTCGGCGAAGTGGGAGCGCCGCGGCAAGGCGCTATGGCAGCACGCGCTGTCGATCGCGGTCAACGCGGCGGTCGGCGTCGCGCTCGGCGTCGGCTTCGGGCGCCAGGTCCCCGGCGCGCGCGTCGGCACCGTCGGTGCGACCGTCGGCGAGGTCATGATCATCTCGCAGCCCACGCCGGTGATGAAGTCGCTCGAGCGCTACCGCAGCGGCAACTTCGCGACCACGCCCAGTGCCAGCTGGGGCGTGCGGCCGATGGTGCTGTGGCGCGGCGCCGGGCTCGCGTTCGGCGGCCGCCTCTGACGCGGCCTCCTCACTGCAGGAACGCGCGGTGCAGCGCGACCGTCAGTCGATCGACGTCCTCGTCCGCGCAGAACAACGTCGCGCGCAGCGGCGAGGTCGCCATGGCCTTGATCGGCACGCCGATGCCGGCCGCGACCGAGCGCGTCTTCGACAGCGCCGCAGCGTTGCGACCGAAGAAATCGCCGACCACCGAGACCGCGCCGCAGTTCTCCTCGATCTCGACCTGGCCCAGCAGCTTGGTGCGGACGTCGGGCCAGTCGGGCACGTCGGCGAGGCCGAACCATAGATCGGCGATCTCGTGGTCCGCGTCGAGGTGCAGCACCGGCAGCGATGCGGCAGCGGCGGCCGCGAGCATGCGATCCATCGACTGGCCGCCGAAGGCGCGCAGGCGCACGAGGTTGCGCTGGCCGGTGACGCCCGACAGCGCGCGATCGGTCGAGACGTTCTCCGCCCGATCGACGCGGGTGCCGGCGCCCTCGCTGAAGCTCGCGCGGGCATAGAGCGCCACCCCGCTGCGTCGCGCGAACTCGACCGACTCCGCGTGCAGCACCTTGGCGCCGTGCGAGGTCAGCTCGAGCATGGCGTCGTGCGAGATGGCCTCGATCAGCTGGGTCGAGTCGACCACCCGCGGATCGCCGGTGTAGACGCCGTCGACGTCGGAGCAGATCTCGCAGTACTGCGCGCCCAGGGCCCCGGCCAGCGCGACCGCGGTGGTGTCGGAGCCGCCGCGGCCCAAGGTCGTGACCTCGCGCTTGTACGACACGCCCTGGAAGCCGGCGACGATGACGATGCGCCCGCGCTCGAGCTCGTCCTCGACACGAAACGGCCGCACCTCGAGGATGCGCGCGCCGGAGTGGCGGTCGTTGGTCAAGATGCCCGACTGCGATCCGGTCAGCGAGATGGCCTCGTGGCCCAGCTCCTGGATCGCCATCGACAGCAGCGCCATGCTGGCCCGCTCGCCGCACGAGAGCAGCATGTCGAGCTCGCGGCGCGAGGGCGAGGCCGAGATCTCGCGCGCGCGCGCGAGCAGCTGGTCGGTGGTCTTGCCCATGGCCGAGACCACCACGACCACGCGATAGCCCCTGGCCTTGGTCGCGACCACGCGCTCGGCAACCTTGCGGATGCGATCGGCGTCGGCGACCGACGAGCCTCCATACTTCTGCACGACGATGGCGGGAGTCATGGCGAAACGCGGCAACGGCCGCGGCCCAAGCCAACGACAATCCCGGCCGAGATTCCAGCGCAATCGCCTGGTAGCATCGACCGCGATGATCCCCGTCCTGCCGGTCCTCGCGCGCAGCAGCTCCCTGGTGGTCGCGCAACGCAAGGAGTGGGGCGAGATCCTCACCGGTTGGCAGACCCGCAACCGCTACGAGATCAGCGACCCCAACACCGGGCTCGCGTTGCACGCCGGCGAGCTGTCCTCGGGGGTCTCGGGCTTCCTGCTGCGCGGGTTCCTCGCGGCGAAGCGCCCGTTCACGCTCGAGGTCCGCGACCACGCCGGCGACCTCGCGCTGTCGATGTACCGGCCGTTCACCTTCTTCTTCTCGCGCGCGCAGGTCTCCGACGGCACCGGCACGCTGATCGGCGCCATCCGCCAGCGCTGGGCCTGGTTCGCGCGCAAGTTCACGCTCGAGGACGCTCAGGGCCGCGAGATCGCGACGCTGCACGGCCCGTTCTTCCGGCCGTGGACCTTCCGCGTGGTCGTGGGCGCGCAGGAGGTCGGCTTCATCAAGAAGCGCTGGAGCGGCCTGGGCAAGGAGATGTTCTCGACCGCGGACAACTTCACCGTCGAGCTGTCCCCTGGCGTCGCGCCCGAGATCCACGCGCTGTGCCTCGCGGCGACGTTCTTGATCGACTTCGTGTACTTCGAGCGCAGCGGCTGACCATGACGGCTCGGTCGATGACGCGATCTTCTCCCACTGCGCGCGGACTCGGGTTGGCGGCGGGGTTCGTCCTCGTGATCGCGGCGTGTCGGCGCCCGCCGGCGCCCACGCCCGCGGTCGACCCGGCCGCCGCAACGGCACCCACGCCCGCACACGGTGGGGCCGTGGCCCCCGCAGCCAGCGCGACGGCAGCCGCCGCCACACCACCGGTCGACGCCGAACCGCTGCGGACGCGCACGCCCACGGACGGCGAGCGCGGCGTCGCGAGCGTGCCGACCACGGTGCCCACCGGCGCCGCGCTGCTGCAGTGGCCACGCGACATGCACCTGTCGGGCGGCACCAGCGTCGTGCTGTTCGACGACGAGAAGCGCGCGCTGCGACGCGCGGTGGCCAAGCGACTGGCAAAGCACGGCGTCGCGGTCGTGCCACTCGATCTGCTGGAGCGCGTCGAGGCCGCGGCTGCGCGCGGCCAGCTGGCGCTCGAAGACGACACCCAGTGCGTCACGCCGCCGACGCGCGACGAGATCCACAACCGCGACTTCCCGACCAACCCACGCGTCAGCATCGAGGCGAGCTGCCTCGATGCATGTCGGCTCACCGTCGTCGTGGACCCCAGCGGCGAGAACCCGCAGTACTTCGAGAGCAGGACCGTGAGCCACCCCGAGGATCCCGCGGCATGGGTCGCGGCCGCCGCGACGCTGGGCGACAACCTCACGGGCGTCGGCGGACTCGGCATCGGTGGCACGAGCCACGCCCCCCCGATCCGCTTCGACACGCCGGGCTGGGTCGGGCCGTGGCCCGCGAAGACCAACGCGGAGACGCTCCACGCGATGTTCCAGGCGCTGGAGCCCGAGGCCACGCCGTGCGCGTCGGTCGACCCCTTCGTGAGCCTCACGTGGGAGCTGCGGCTTCGCGTCGATGCGCACGGTCGCACCGCCCGTTGCAGCGCGACCTCGTCCGATCCCGCCGCGAGTTCCCCCGCGGCGCAGTGCCTGTGCGACGTGATGGCGCGCGCGAGCTTCGGCAAGGGCTCGAGCAAGCGTCGGCTGCGGCTCGACGCCATCGACGAGGGCGGCTTCGCATCGCCGGGAGTCGAGTTCTCGCAGCGCCAACCCGGCACCGAGCCGTGGGTCGAGCGCGTGCGCCGTTCGGGCGCCACCGTGACGTGTGCCCAGACTGCCGCACCGCCCGCGGGCCTCGACGCGACGCTGGCGATGACGCTCGCGCCCAGCGGGCGCATCGACGACGTCCGCATCGACGGCGACATCCGCGAGATCGCCGCGATGCAGTGGGCCCAGTGCATGGTCGACCAGCTGCGGACGCTCCAGCTGCCGTGCGCACCGCCGGGCATCGAGATCCTTCGCATGCGGCTGCGCGTACCGAGCCCTTGAGGCTCGTGCTACACCTGCCGCCACCGTGATGATGATCCGACGACCGATCTCCTGCGCCATCGCGTTGACCCTCGCCGGTTGCCCCGGGTCCAGCACCACGGACTCGGGCAAGACCGACGCGAAGACCCCGGCCAAGGCCGACGGCAAGCTCGCGGACGCGAAGCGGACCGGGCCCAAGCCGGACACGAAGACCGACGCGAAGACCGACGCGAAGACCGACGCGAAGACCGACACGCCGCCCACGCCCGAGCCGCCGCCCGGGCCCCCGCCGGAGGTCTCGGCCGAGGCGCAGAAGGCCGTGGCGGACAGCATCAACGCCTTCGCGGTCGATCTGCACAAGGTCCTGGGCGCCAGCCCGGGCAACCTCTTCGTCTCGCCCGCCAGCATCGTCGTCGCGTTCGCGATGACCCACGCCGGCGCGAAGGGTGAGACCGCGAGCGAGCTGGCCAAGGTGTTCCACTTCGGCGAGTCCGCGGATCTGCACGCGGGCATGGGCGGCATGCTCGCGCGTTGGGACGCCGCCAGCGGCGGGCTCGAGCTCGACGTCGCCAACCGGCTGTTCGGCGAGAAGACCGTGACGTTCGAGCCGGCCTACCTCGAGCTGGGTCAGAAGGTCTTCGGCGCGCCGCTCGAGCCGGTCGACTTCGTCAACGGCTTCGAGCCCGCGCGCGTGCACATCAACGACTGGGTCTCGACCAAGACCAAGGAGAAGATCAAGGATCTGATCCCCGCCGGCGGCGTCACGGCCGACACGCGCATGGTCCTGGTCAACGCGATCTACTTCAAGGCCAAGTGGGCCGAGCCCTTCGACGAGTACCAGAGCCAAGAAGGCAAGTTCCACGGCAGCGCGGGCGACGAGACCGTCAAGTTCATGCACAAGACGGAGCACTTCCGCCTCGGCGCAGCGCCAGAGGCCAAGGCCCGCGTGCTCGAGCTCGGCTACGACGGCGGCGGCTATTCCATGGTCATCGTGTTGCCCGACGACGCCAAGGGCCTCGCTGCGGCCGAGGCCGCGCTCACGCCCGAGGCGCTGGGCAAGTGGATCGACGGCGCGACCTCGTCGGCGCGGGTCGAGCTGACCATGCCACGCTTCCGCATCGAGCCCGGCGAGCCGCTGCGGCTGCGCACGACGCTGGAGTCGATGGGCCTGCACGTGCCCTTCGACGCGTCGAAGGCCGACTTCACCGGCATGGCGCCCGCGTCGGCGCAGCTGGTGATCTCGGACGCGTACCACAAGGCCTTCATCGCCGTGGACGAGGCCGGCACCGAGGCCGCGGCCGCAACCGCGGTGTCGATGCGCGCCGGCAGTGCCATGCCCACCGACGAGCCGGTGCCGTTCGTCATGGACCACCCGTTCCTGTTCCTGGTGCGCGACACCAGCTCGGGCGCGATCCTCTTCATGGGTCGCCTGGTCGACCCGTAGCGCGCAACCTCAGCGCTCGCGACAGTGCGGCACGCCACGCTCGCCGGCGCACCGCCGGCGCTACAGTCTGCGGCGATGTCGGAACGCCGCCGCGCCCTCGCCCCCGTCGTGCTCGCCCTCTGCCTCGGCCCGGTCGCCGCGTGCGACGGCCAAGGCGGCGCGCGGCCGCCCGGCGGCGGCGGTGCCGATGCGCCGGGCGAGCCGCAGGCGGGCCATCCGTGGATCGGCAAGACCCTGTTGGTGCAGACCAACCTTCACCCCGACACCGCCAAGAAGCTGCTGTACTCGATCAACTACCAGCAGACTGGGCTCATCCCGATCTGCACGCCGATCCAGGTGGTCGCGCTCGACACCAAGCACATGCAGTTCGTGGCCAACGGCGTCGAGTATCGCTACGCCTTCCGCAACGAGTTCATGACCGAGGGGGTGCAGACCCACCTCGCGCGCTACTTCGGCGAGTCTTGCGACGCAGGCGCGTCGCTGGGCGCGGCCGACCGCGAGGGTATCGCGGCGGGCCGCGTCGCGCCGGGGATGACCAAGGCCGGCGTGATCAAGGCCATCGGCTACCCGCCGCCGCACGCGACGCCGAACCTCGAGTCGCCGCAGTGGCGCTACTGGAAGAACCGCTTCGACACGTTCATCGTGCACTTCGAGGGGGAGACGGTCACGTCCGTGCAGAACTGACGCGCGTTGTCGCGGCGCGCCGGCGTGCAGTCGTCCTGGGATCCGGTCGTGCAGTCGGTGTGTCGGCCCCGGATCGCGATCGCCACGCCCGGTGTCGCTTCGGCGGCGCAGCCCGATGCGCCGCGCCTGCGGTCGCCCAGGGCTACGCGGCGCCGTCGATCGCCAGCCGCCGCTTCGCGATCCACACGCCCGCGATCGCAGCGCCTGCGACGAGCGCGGCGTACCACAGCGCGGCGACCAGCGGATCGATCGAACCGGTCGCGCGCCACACCGCGATCCCGGCGACGCCCAACACCGTGACGATCACCGCGGCGACCGCGAGCACGCGATTGCGCATCCATCGATAGCGCTCGAGCGATGGCGGCGGTGCGCTGCGCCAGCGCGCGCACAACGACGCGGGCGGCTCGCGCTCGAGCCACAGGATTCCCGCGCCACGCGGCTGCAGCAACCATCGCGGCCCGCGGGCGTAGCTCCACTGCCCGTCGACCAGCGTGCCCTCGCGGCGCTCGACCAGCTCGCGCAGCGACGCGTCGAGGTCCCCGCGCGCCAGGCGATCGACGCCCAGATCGAAGAAGCGAAAGCGGGTCACGAACACGCCGCGCAGCGCCACCAGCCACAGCGGCTGCCAGCGCGTCATCGGGATGAAGCCGGCGCAACCCGGCGCGATGACCAGCACGCCGTGGCGCACGCTGCCGCCGCGGCTCAGATGCGCGAAGCAGACGAACAGCTGCTCGTCGGGCGTGCGCACGAACGTGCGGCCGCACGCGGTGACGCCGGCGCCGGACTGCAACCGACGGCGGCGGATCAGCACGAGTGCCGCCCGCACGGCGCCGATCACCGCGAGGCCACAGAGGCCAGCCGCGACCCAGTCGCCGAGGCCCAGCCACAGCGCGCCGAAGACCACCGCGGTCACCGCGAACGAGATCAGCAACAGCCACGCCACGCGCGACGACGCGCCGAGCTGCACGGCGATCATCGGCGCCCCTCGCCGTGCCGTCGCGGCTGTCTGGCTCGGATCCCACACGCCAGCGCACGCATGCCGGTGGAGACGGACGCACCGCGGGCAGGTCGCAGCGCTCGCGCGCCGCAGTTGTGCACCACGCGTCACAACGTTGCGCCCGCTGCTCCGGCGGCGCCGCGTGGCTCACGGGCGCGTCGCCGCGTGGCTCACGGCGCGTCGCCGCGACGAGCCGTCCGCGAGCGCGACGGCACCCCGCGGTGCGCAGCGGATCGGCCCGAACCCGCGCGGTCTTGCGTCTCGGACCACAGGCGGTGGGCTCGCAACGCTCGGTCTCGGAGTTGGTATCGTTGCTGCCCATGTCGGGCGGTCACGCGCCGTGTTCGCCAGCGGACGAGGTGACGGCGATGGAGCCGTCGCGCGCCGCCGCGTCGGCGGAGCCCGTGTCCCGGCTGGGACGCTACCTCGTGGTCGGATTGGTCGGCGTGGGCGGGATGGGCCGCGTGCTGCGTGCCGATCGAGCGCCCGCCGCGAGGTGGCGCTCAAGCAGCTCCTCGCGCGGGGCTCGGTGGCGGTGGCCCGCATCGTCCGAAGCGCGGGCGATGGCGCGCCTGCGGCACCAGAACCTCGTGCCGATTGACGTCGGCCAAGACGGTGACAACTTCTTCATCGCCATGGAGTTCGTGGACGGCACGACACTCCGCGGCTGGCTCGACGAGTCCGCACGCCCGTGGCGCGCGGTGGTCGAGGCCTTCGTGGGCGCGGGACGCGGTCTCGCGGCGGCGCACGGTGCGGGCGTGGTCCATCGCGACTTCAAGCCCGCCAACGTGATGGTCGGCGGCGCGGGTCCCCGGCAGGCCGCACGGGAGAACGTGCGCGTGGTGGATTTCGGCCTGGCCGAGGAGGTCCCCAGCCACGAGCTCGACGTCGACGCACGAGCCGAGCGCCCCGGCCTGGATCGCCGAGCTCACACAGCCTGGCGTCGTGCTCGGCACGCCGCTGGCCACATGTCGCCCGAGCAGCACTTCGGCGGCGTCGTCGGTCCGGCGAGCGGCCAGTTCGCGTTCTGCGTCGCGGCCGCGAGGCGCTGCACCACGCGCGCGTTCGACGGCAAGGATCACCATGAGCTGGCGTCCCGGAAGCTGCGCAGCGTGCCGGAGACCCACCCGCCGTGGCCGCGCCGGGAGTCCCCGGGTGGCTGCAGCGCGCGGTCCTGCGCGGTCTGTCGCCGTCCGCCGAAGCGTTGGCCGTCGATGGACGACCTGGTCGCGGAGCTCGAGCGCGGGCAGGCCCGGGTTCGCAGGCGGCGGCTCGTGGCCGCTGGCGCCGCGGCGAGCATCGTGCGGTGGATCGCGCTCGCGCTCATGCTCGACCGCCACCAGCGCACGGCTTGCGTGCAGGCAGGCCAGCGCGAGCATCGACGAGATCTGGAACCATGAGCGACGGGCGCAGGTTCGTGACGCGCTGGTCGGCACCGCGGTGAGCTACGCCGAGCACCGCCGACAAGGTCGCGCCTGGCTCGACGCTCACGCGGACGCGTGGCACAAAGCGCGCACCGAGGCGTGCCTGGATGCCACCGTTCGCGGCCAGTGGGACGGCCTGACCTTCGAGCGCTCGCTGTGGTGCCTCGACGAACGTCGCGAAGCGCTCGACGCGTTGGTCGGGCAGCTGTTGCACGCCGACGAGATCATCGTGCAGGCCGCAGTCGGCGCGGCCGCGCGACTGGGTCGCGTCGACGTGTGCCGCAACACCCTCTGGCTCGATCGCCTGCCGGCGCCGCCACGAGAGCGTCGCGAAGAGGTTCGTGCGGTTCGAGCCGACCTGTCTCGCCGAGGCGCTCGATCGCGCCAGCCGATGCAGCCGAGGGCCTCGCGCTCGTCCGCGCGACGCTGCCGCGGGCCGAGTCGCTGGGCTGGCGCCCGGGCTCGGTGGCCGCGCGCGCGCTCGAAGCACGCCTGCTCGATCACGACGATGACCGGGCAGCGGCCGCCGGGCGAGGCGGCCTACTTCGACGCCGCGCCGCTGGGCGAGTGGGAGGTCGCCGCGGACGCCACGGCACGCAACTGGTGGTGAAGATCGTCGGCGATCGAGGGCATCGCCCGGCCGACGGCCTCGCGTGGGGCAAGCGCCCAGATCGCGCTGGCACGCGCTCGATCCCGAGGGCTTGCTCGAGGCCGATCGCCTGAGCGCGCTCGCCAGCTTGCATCGCGTGCGTGGTGCCAACGAGCTCGCGCAGACGCTCCACGAACAGGCGCTGGCGATCCGCGAGCAGGCGCTCGGCCCCGACCACCCCGAGGTCGCCGGCAGCCTCGCGAGCCTCGCGAACGTGTTTCGCGCCGTCCACGACTACCCGCGCGCTCGCACGCTCCACGAGCGCGCCCTCGCGATCCGCGAAGGCGCGCTCGGCCCTGCGCATCCCGAGGTTGCGTCGAGTCTCGGCAACCTCGGCGTCGTGTTCGCCGAGACCGGCGATCACGCGCGGGCGCGCGAGCTGTTCGAGCGGGCGCTCGCGATCGGCGAGGGCGCGCACGGACCCCATCACGTGAGACTCGTCGGTACGCTCTACAACCTCGCGGCTGCCTGCGCCGCCACGCGAGACTTCAGCGCCGCGCGAGCGCACTTCGAGCGCGCGTTGGCGATCCTCGAGGCCACCCATGGGCCGCGCGACCCGAGTGTCGCGGCGGCGCTGATCAACGTCGCCAAGGTCCACAACTCCACAGGCGAGCAGGATCGCGCGATCCCGCTGTACGAACGCGCGATCGAGATCCAACGAGCGACGCTCGGGCCCGAGGATCCCGAGGTCGCTGCGAGCCTGTGGGGTCTGGCGCGTGTGTACCTCACCGGCGGCGAGACCACCCAGGCGGTGCGCACGCTCGAACGAGCCGTCGCGATCTACGATCGGCACGACGGCGAGCAAGCCGGCGAGCTCGACGCACGGTTCGCGTTGGCCAAGGCGTTGATCACCAGCAGCGGCGATCGGGCGAAGGCACACGCGCTGGCGCTGCAGGCTCGCGATGGCTGGCGCGCCGCGGGCGAGGGTCGCGCGGCCGAGCTCGCCGCGATCGAGCAGTGGTTGCGGACCGAGGGCGATGTGACCGCGGCCCAGCAGTGACGACGACGCCGTCGTCGCAGCGCCCCGTGGCCGACAGCGCCGGCCCACGGCGCGCGGCGCCGCGGTGGGCACCCGGAGCATCGCGGCTCGTGCCGCCGTCCGCGATCGACGGTCAGTGCGCGACCGGGTAGAGCACGCCGAGCGAGGCCTTGCGGAAGCGCGGGAAGCGGGCCTTCGCGAGCGCGGCCGCGACACAGCGCCCCAACGACGTCGCCTCGTGCGGCTGTTGCGGCACTGCCGAGCTCACGCTGCCGTCGGCGCCGGCGATCGACAGCTTGATCACCACGCGCTCGCCGTGGGCGGCGCCGTGTTGGTCGAAGCAGCGGCGCGCGCTCGCCTTGGTCGGCGCGATGCCTTGCTTGACCTGCGCGGTGGTCAGGGTGTCCGGGAGCCGCTCGCCCGCGCCCAGGCACGCGTCCAGTGTCGGATCGAGGATGCAGTCGACCGCGAGCGGCTGGGACGGCGGAGCCGACGCGTGCTCGCGCGGGCTCGCCTGCGGCGACGTCGGCCTGGGCGTTCGTCGTGGCTTCGTGCCCGACGTGCGGCCCAGAGGATCGCTGGAGCGCACGGGCGCCTCGCCCCGCTCGGGCTCGGACGGCGGCGCATCGTCCTGCCGCAGCGGGACCGGCACGACGATCGGCAACGGTGTGGGCACTGCGATGGTCGTCGTCGCCGGGGCTTCGGCCACCGGTACGGCAGGTGCGAGCCGCAGCGACTCGGGCGGTCGCGGTCGCTCGACCGCGACGCTGCGGCCCCACGACCATCCGACCACGACCGCGGCCGCGAGCGCCCCGGCGAGCGCCGCATAGACCAGCGAGCCGCGAGAGCGCGGTGCGGCGAACAGCCGCGCGCGCGCGATCACCTCGCCCCACGGTCGCGGGGGCTCGCGCAACGGTGCCAGCAGCCGACACAGCTCGGCGATCCGCCATCGCGCTCGCCGTCCCACCAGTCGTCGTGGCAATCCATCGCGATGATCGTCAACCATCGCGCACCTCCTCACCGAGCCGCGCACGCAAGAGCCTCATGCCGCGGTGGTTCACGCGGACCGAGCCCGCGGTCATGCGGTGCGCAGCGCGATCTCGGGGCCGAGCCCTTCGGCCAACCGCAGCACCAGCGTCGCGATAGGCCTCGGGCAGCTCGCGGATCGCCGCAAAGCACCGCCGCGCCTCCACCCGCGGCGGCGGTAGGCCAACGCGGGCGTCGTCGGTCACCGCCGCAGTGGGTCGATGGCGCCGCAGCGCGTCGACGCTCGCGCGGCGCGCCATCGTCGTGAGCCAGCCGCCGAACGCTGCGGGCTCACGGAGCTCACCGATGCGTTGCAGCGCGAGCACGAACACGTCCTGCGCGACGTCTGCAACCTCGACCGTGCGCGCGCGCGCGAGCACGATGCCGTGCACCGTCGACCAGTACGCGGCATACAGCGACGCGAACGCCGACAGATCGCCGGCCTGCACCGCGCGCACGGCTTCGATCTCGTCGACGAGCCCGTCGACGGCCGCCTCGTCGGCCGGGTCCATCTGCCGGGTTTCCACGGCGCCACGCATCCGACGTTCCTGACGCGCGAGCGCCCACGGCCGTTAGCGCGCGACGGGCGCCCACGCGGACGAGCGGCCGCGGCCCGCGTCGCCGCGCTCGTGGCCACGGATCAGGACAGCCGGCGCGGCGGCAGGTGGATCGCGTAGTCCGTGCTCCGCTGCAGCAGCACCGAGTGCGGCACCGCCGACGGCGCGACCAGACCCAGGCGCTCGAACACATCGAAGCGGGCGTGGACCTCGGTCGCACGCTGCAACACCAGCGGCGCGTGATCGATGGTGTAGGTCGCGATGGTGCCGTCGCGCGTGCGTCGGAAGTAGCCCTCGGTCGGATGCGTCAGCAGGCGCTGCGCCTGCTCGATCGAGGCGACGCCCTCGAGCACGCCGATCCCCACCGTCGATCCGCGCGCCGTGAGCTCGGCTGCCCCCCACGGCCCCCGCGCCGTCATGCCGAACGACTCGCAGCGCTCGCCGTCCCAGCGGCAATCGAACTGCATGCGCACGCGATGCCACGGCATCTGCCACAGCAGCCGCGGGATCGCGACGAACCGCGTCGCGAGGGTGGTCCCGAGGAACCACACCACGTCGCGACCGCCGTACTGCACGTACGCGCGGTAGTTGGTCTGGCCGAAGCGAAAGCGCGGCCAACCCAGCGCGCGCCAGCGGAAGTCGACGTCCGTGAACACGACCGCCGAGACCAGCGCACACTGCCGGCCGTCCGCGAGCACGAACATCTGCGGCGTGAACCCGGGCGCGAGCTGCCGCGCGAGCGCGTCGGGCTCGACCGCGTACGTCACGATCGCGTAGTCCCGCAGGGTCACGAGCACGTCGAGCACGCCACGACGCGCCAGCGTCGACACGGGGGCCATGCCGTGCAGTGTGCCGCGTCTGGACGCGGTGCGCGGGCGCGTCGCGTACCAGGCCACTGCCGGAGCGCAACGTCGACAATGACCCGCGTGGGGCGAGCTGGACCGAGGGCGCCCAACGGTCAACGAGGTGGACACTCGCTCGTCCGCGCAACCCGTCGCCGGGCGGCTCGTCACACTGCACGGACCCATGCACTCGTTCGCCGCCACGTACTCGTCCAAGCCAGCGTCGACCCTCCCCAGCGCCGCAGCTCCCGTCGGTTTGCTCGCGGCCGCGGCCGCGACGCCGCTGTTGCTGTGGTGCCTCGCGATGATCGGCGTCTTCGTGCCGCTGGGCCGCTGGATCTTCCCCGCCATCGCCCTTTTCGCCGTGGTCTCCACGCTGGTCTGGTTGCACGGTGCCTTCGGTGCGCTGCGCGGACGTGCGAAGTACTCGCCGGGCATGGCGGTCGGAGGATGGTTCATCCCGCTCGCGAACCTCCTGCTGCCGGCACTGATCCTGCGCGATGGTCTGCGCGCGTCCACCGGCCAGGGCGGCGGTATCGCGTTCGGATGGATGATCACGTGGTGGCTCGCGACCGCCGCCGGCATGCTGCGCGGCCTGGACATCTCGTTCTCGTCGATGGACGGTGGGCCCGTCTCGGTCCTGCTCGCGGGCAAGTCCGCCTTCGACGTCCCCGGCGTGTCGGTCGAGCTCGTCGGCTACGCGTACAGCATCGCAACCATCGCCATCGACCTCGCCGCCTTCGGCCTGCTCGCGATGATCGTCGGCCGCATCGCCCGCGGCGGGCGGTGAGCGACGACGGTCGGCGGCCCGATGCGATCTTCCATGTCGGCGATCACCGTCCGCCCAAGCCCACGTCCGCGACCACGGGGCGGTGATCGGAGGCCCCCGGCGAGAATCGTCGGCACCCGAGCACCGACAGCTCGGTCGACGCCCAGATGTAGTCGATGCGCACCAGCGGGACGCTGGCCGGCCACGTCGCGCCGCCGTCGCGGCAGGCGTCCTCGAAGTGATCGGAGAACTCGCCGTACTCGCGGCTGTTCGGCAGGGCGTTGAAGTCCCCCAGCACCAGGGTCGGGCGGCTTCCGTCGGTTGCGCGCAGCAGCACGGCATCGGCCTCGCGCATCCGCGCGGCGTCCATCGACCTGCGGCGCGCGAGCGGATCGCGGGGATCGGTGGGGTGCAGATGCACGACCATCACGCGCACCGCATGCTCGCCGACGGTGACGTCGGCCTGCAGCGCCGCGAGCGTGTCGCCGGGTAGCGCGACGCGCTCGACGTTCGCGAGCGGGTGACGGCTGAGCAGCGCGACCCCGATCCGCCCGCCGTCGAACGAGCGATGCTCCGCGAACGCGACCTCCATGCCGAGGGCCTTCGCGATCACGCGCGGCTGGTCGACGCGACCGGCTCGCCGCGTGCGACTGTCGACCTCCTGCAACGCGATGAGATCGGCGTCGAAGCTGCGCAGCGCTTCGGTCACCTGCTCGAGCCCGAGCTTGCCACCGAGGATGTTGTAGCTCGCCACGCGCAGCGTTCGCGCCGGCGACGCGGGCTCGGCCGCCGCACGCGGCGCAGCCGCGGGCGCAGCGACGGCCGACGGCGCAGCGAGGGCCGAGGGCGCGGCGACGGCGACGGCCTCCGCGGGTGCGGGCGGCGCGGTCGAGGCACCGCACGCGAGCGCGGCGGTCGCGATCAGCACCGCTGCGATGCGGGATGCGAAACGGTCGAGCGCGTGCCTCACGTCCGCGCTGCGAGCATACCCCGCACGCGATCGCGCGCCACGGTCACGGCGAACAGAAGGTCGTCGGGCCCGGCGCGATCGGTCCGAGCTCGCGGCAGGCCTCCCCGGCCGATTCGCACGGCTTCGTCGCCGAGCTCGCGGCAGGTACCGGACTCGTGCGTGACGGCGATGGCCTCGTGCGTCGGGGCTGACGCCGTCCACCCTGCACCAGCCGATCGGCGACGTCTTCGCCCGAGGCCAGGGCCTGCTCGTGCAGGAACGGCTCGCGCAGGTGGCTGCCGCACGCCCACAGGTTGCCGCGGCCCTGCAGGCGATCGATCTGCGCCGCGAGCCCGCGCGCGGCAGAGCATGCGAGCGGATGATCGAACATGCGCTCGGCGATCACACGGCACGGATCGATGGGGCGGTGCGGGTTCATCGTG
Organism: Nannocystaceae bacterium; assembly: GCA_046351635.1. Lineage (GTDB taxonomy): Bacteria > Myxococcota_A > Polyangia > Nannocystales > Nannocystaceae > Xiheibacterium. Next base: position 18,407 of record JAXLYC010000046.1, read on the forward strand.
ACGAACACGTCGGGGGCATCGTCGGGCAGACCGCGCAGGCGCTTGGGGTAGAACGTGAGCGTCGGCGCGGCTGCGCGGGCGCCGACGACGTAGTTGTATGCGCCCCAGCGCTCGCGCGCCCGCGGCATGAACCCGGCGTCGGTGTGCGCGACCACGCGCGCGCGCTGCGACGGCAGCCGCACGAACGCGGCCAGCACGTCGAGGCCGGCCCCACGCAGGCGCACGCGCGCCAGTGCGTGCGGCGGCGCGGCGACCACGACGTGGTCGAACCGCCGCGCGGGTCCGACGTCGTCGCACGCGACCGCGATGCCATCGCGGTGCGCGACGATCTCGGTCACGGCGGTGCCACAGCGGATCTCGGCCCCGCGCGCGGCCAGCCACCGCTGCAGCGCGTCGCAGTAGCGATGCATGCCACCAACCACAGCCATGCGCGGCGGCGGGTCGCTGCGGCCGACGAGCCCGTGCCCCCGCCAGAACCGCAGCAATGACGACGCCGGGAAACGCCCGGGATCACCGCCGGGCATCGCGAAACAGCCGATCGCGCGGGGATGGACGTACGCGGCGGCGAACGCTGGCGCGAAGCCGTGCGCGTGCAGGAACCGCTGCAGGTCCCAGTCGGCACACGCGGGATCGTCGAGCATGGCGACCGCGGCACGGCCGAAGCGCGCGATCTCGTCGCCGAGGCCGGCAGCCGCCGCAGACTCGGCGTGCGCGTGCCCCTCGCGGGTCCACAGCGCCGCGCAGCCGCCGGGATCCACGAACGCGGCATCCTGACAGATCGGCGCGTAGGCCACGCCCAGGGCATCGAGCAGCCCGCGGACGCGCACGAACGTCTCGGCGTTGAAGTCGCTGACGCCGAGGTCGACGTCGCAACCGCGCCCGTCGGCCATCGGCACCGTGACGCCGGTGCACTTGCCGCCCAGCCGCGCGCCTGCGTCGAAGATGGTGACCGTGACGCCGTGGTCAACAGCCGCCGCGCCGCCTGTTGCGGCCACACCGCCACCGATGATCGCGAGCCTCGGTCGTCTGGTCCATGCACCGGGAAACGCCGGCGGCGGCGGGTCAGGATCACCTTTGTCGCCCGGCCCGCGTCATCGGCGGGCCGCCGTCCATTTCCAAGGGTTGGCGAGCACTTCCACCATGCGAACTCCTCATCGTCGCCATCCTGGTCACCGTCTCCATCTCTCTGCCGCAGACCGCCGCGGACAACGACACCCGCGACGTGGTCTTCCAGTCGACCGACATCGTCGTGGAGAAGATCGACATCGGCGGCAACGAGAGCTACCAGTGGACCATCCGAGACCGGCGTGGGCGGACACGGCCCACGCTCAAGGAAGCCAAGCGAGCCGCTCGCAAGGCACTCAAGGCGCTCAAGAAGGCCAGCAAGCAGGCGTGAGCCGTGTCGGCCGCGGCGCTCAGGCGACGCCGGCTTCGAGCTCGCGCAGGCGCGCTCGAGGAACCGGCGCTCGGGCGCGTTGAGCGTCAGCGCGGGCAGCGCGCCGGCGGTAGGCCAGCATCGCAGCCTCGCGCTCGCCGCGGCGGCGCAGCAGGTCGGCGCGGGTCGAAGTGGAACAGCGGGTACTCGCCCAAGGCCTCGGCCAGGCGCTCGACCTCGGCCAGGCCCTCGGCGACGCCGCGGGCGAACGCGACCGCGACCGCGCGGTTGAGCGCGACCACGGGGGTCGGCACGAGCACCACGAGCCGATCGTACAGCCCGACCAGCTGCGGCCAGTCGGTCGCTTCGCTGCTCGGCGCGGTCGCGTGCACCGCCGCGATCGCGGCCTGCAAGGCGTAATGCCAGGGCCCCGGCAAGCCGCTGCGCAGCGTCGCCTCGACCAGCGCGACGCCGCGATCGATCTGAGCCCGGTCCCAACGCGAGCGGTCCTGTTCGGCCAGCAGGACCACGTCGCCGGCCGCGTCCTGCCGCGCGGCGTGCCGCGCCTCGTGCAGGAGCATCAGCGCGAGCAGCCCGCGGTCTCGCGATCGCCGAACAGCAGCTCGAGCAGCGCCTTTCGCCCAGGCGGAGCGCGTGGTGGCACAGGTCGCGACGCATCCCGCGTCGCCGCGCGTCGCCGCGTAGCCCTCGTTGAACACCAGGTACACCACCGCACGGACACCGGCCGCGCGCGGCTCGATCTCGTCGGGACCGGGCACGCGGTACGGCACGCCGGCTTCCTTGATCTTCCGCTTCGCCCGCACGAGCCGCTGCGCCATCGTGGCGGTCGGAACCAAGAACGCCCGCGCGATCTCGTCGGCCTGCATGCCCACGACGACCTGCAGCGTCAGCGCGACCCGTGCCGCCTCGGGCAGCGCGGGATGGCAGCAGGTGAACAGCAGCCGCAGCATGTCGTCGCGGATCGGCACGTCGTCGTCACTCGCAGCGTCCGCGTCGAGCGCGGCCAACCATGTGGCTTCCCGTTGCTTGAGCGCCCACGCCGCGCGGCGCCGCAGCTCGTCGATGGCCTTGTTGCGCGCGGTCCGGACCAGCCACGCGCGCGGCGTCGGGGGCACTCCCGTCTGCGGCCACTGCAGCAGCGCGGCCTCGAGCGCACGACCGAGCGCGTCCTCGGCCAGCTCGAGGTCGTGCACGGTCCGCACCAGCCGCGCGAGCACCCAACCGTGGTGCTCGCGAACGACCGCCGCGATTTCGGCGCGCGCATCGTTCACGTGCACCGCAGGATAGCAGCGCGCAGAGCCAGTCAGCGAATGCCGACAGGCTCGTCGCGACAGCGACCGGGAAGCAGGGGAGCCGTGACGGCTTCGCCGGCGCGGCGGGGAGGAAGCGGCGCTTGGCCCCTGAAGACTCAGGGTTCGAACGACAGGATCGGTCGCACCTCGATGCTGCCGTGCTTGGCGCTGGGGATCCGCGCCGCGAGTCGCAGCGCGTCGTCGAGGTCGGTGGCGTCGACGAAGTAGAAGCCGCCGAGCTGCTCGCGCGTCTCCGCAAAGGGACCGTCGGTGACCAGGGTCTCGCCGTCGCGCACGCGCACGGTCGTCGCGGTCTCGGTCGGCCGCAGCGCCTCGCCGCCGATGAACTTCCCCTCCCGCTTGAGCGCTGCGGTGTAGTCCGCGTAGGCGGCAAAGATCTCGCCGTTTTCTGCCTCGGACCGCTGCGCGGCCGCCGACTCGGCTTCGTAGATCAGCAACAGGAACTGCATGGGCTCTCCTCGGGGCCGTCGCGCGACCCCGCACCAGGGTCGATCGAGCCGGGCCGGTTTCGACAGCCCGAGCGATTTTTTTTTCGCCGGCCTTGTCGAGTGGCGCTCGCCCCGTTCGACCGGGGGGCAGCCGATGCAGCCGCCCCCACCCCGGGGGTGGCCGGCCGCCCCGCCCCGGGGCCCACGCAACCCACGAGGAGACTCCACCATGTCGATCGATCGAGGCCGTTTCACCTGGTTCGAACAGCTCAGCGACGCGCCGGCCACCGCCCAGCGCTTCTACACCGAGGTCCTGCCCTGGACCATCGAGTCGTTCGCGATGGGCGAGGCCCGCTACCCCATGATCAAGGCCGGCGCGAGCACGGTCGGCGGCTTCGCGACGCTGCCGCCGGGCGTGAAGCAGGCGCACTGGATCTCATACGTCACGGTCGACGACGTCGATCGCGTCGCGAAGGCCGTGACCGCCGCGGGTGGCAAGGCGCTGATGGACGCGTTCGAGGTGCCGACGGTGGGCCGGATGCAGCCGGTCGCGGATCCCGAGGGCGCGGCGCTGTTCCTCTTCACCCCGGCGGACGGCTCGGGCGAGGCGTCCAGCGGCCCGGGCACGTTTCACTGGAACGAGCTGTGGTGCAAGGACGCCAAGCGAGCGGTCGCGTTCTACGAGACCGTGCTCGGCTACAGCCACGAGGCCCGCAGCATGCCCAACGGCACCTACTATGTGTTGCGCCGCGACGGGCAGTCGCGCGCGGGGATCATGCAGGCCCCGGCCGCTGAGATCCCGTCGCACTGGCTGCCGTACGTCGAGGTCGCCGACCTCGATGGCACCGTGAAGCGAGCGCTGCGCAACGGCGGCACGCAGGAGGGCGACGCGATGGAGGTCCCCGGCGTCGGCCGCTTCGCGTTCGTGCGCGACACCCAGGGTGCACGGTTGGGCCTCATCACGCCCGCCTCTCGCGCGTGATCCGTTGCCGCCGCCCACGCCGGATCTGACCGGCGACCGCGACCTCCGGGGCTTGAGCCAGCGCACGTCCCGGGGTCGGCGAATCCAGGGTGCCCGCGACAAGATCGCGGCGATGGGCGATCGACGGCAGCTGGCGCCGCGCGAGCACGACGGACTCGTCGCGCTCGCCGCCGACGGCGATCGCGGCGCGCGTGGCGAGCTCTACCGCGTGCACGCGGAGACCATCGCACGTCACCTGTGCGCCCTGGTCGGCGATCCACGGCTGGCCGAGGACCTCACCCACGACGTCTTCGTCACCGCGTTCGCGTCGCTGGCGAGCTACGACGCGCGCGTGCCGATCGGGGCGTGGCTGCACGGCATCGCCGTGAACCATGCCCGAAACCATCGCCGGCGCAGCGGCCGACGCACGCGCTTGTGGCAGCGGCTGCGCGGGCGTGGCGACGACCACGGCGACGGGCCCGACGCCGTGATCGCGGGCCACGAGCTCGCGACGCGACTGTATCGCGCGCTCGACGAGCTCGACGACGCACGGCGCGAGGCGTTCGTGCTGCGAGTGATCGAACAGCTGTCGCTCGAGGACGCGGCGCGGGTGCTGGGTGTGCCGGCCAAGACGCTGTCGAAGCGCGCGCGCGCGGCCGAACGCCACGTCCGCGCGCGACTGGAGGCCGGCCGATGAGCTACGACGCAGCGATCGAGAGCGCCCGCGGGCTTGCGGCCACGGCGACCCCACCGGCGTGGGCCCACGTGGAGGCCGCGGCGCGCTGGTCGGGCGCGGGCCGGTCCGGTCGCACGCGGGCGCTCGCGGCGTTCGCCTCGCTCGCGGCTGCGGCGGTGATGGCCGCCGATGCCGTCGTGGCGCGCAACCTCGGCGCACCGATCGTCGTGGTGCTGGGGCTGCCGGTGGTCGTGCTCGCACTCGCGGCGGTGCTGGTGGTGCGCGAGGGCCTCGGCGCGCAGCTGCTCGCGCGCGCGAGCTGGTGGAGCTACCTCGCGCTCGGCGTCGTGTGGTCGTTCGGCCCGGCCGAGGCGCTGCCGGCCGCGGGGGCGTTGCTCGCGACCTGCACCGGCGTCGCGCTGCTCGCGGCCGGACGCGGCGGGACCGTCCGCGGCGACACCCGCAGCGGCTTCGATCCGCTGGCGTTCCGCGGCGTGGTGCTGTTGGCGATGATCCTCGCGATCGCCCAGGCGCAGCTGCTCGCGCTGGTGGCGGCGCTGCGACTCGAGTCCGCGACCGCGACCGCTGCGACCGCGTGGTTGCCCGCGTTGGCGCTCGCCACCGTGGTCGGCGTGATCGGGCTGCATCGCCTGCAGCTGTGGGGCCTGCTCGCGCTGCCGGCGGTCGCGCTGTCGTCGCTCGCCGTGCTCGCGCTGGGCCTGGTGCCGCTGGGCCCGCTGCTGCGGATCTCGCTCGCCGCGCTCGCGTTGGTGCAGGTGGTGCTGCCGCTTCCGGTGCTGCTGGCGATCCGTCGCGGCGCCGGCCCGGTCGCCCGCGCGCAGGAACTGCCCCACCGCGCGCCCGCGGTCGTCGTCGTCGTGCTCGTGCTCGCGGCGATCGTCGCCGGCGTGCTCGGCTCCGCCCCGTAGAAAGGAAGCAACCCATGAGAGCCTCTGCGATCGTGCTGCTGATCGCGTGCGCAGCTGCGTGCGCCACCGACCCCGACGACGAAGCCGGTACGGCACCGAGCATCGACATGCTCGCGCTGCAGCCAGAGCAAGTCGCGGTCGGGACCCCGACCGCGGTCCACGGCGACGTCGCCTTCGTCGACCCCGACGGCGACGTGGAGACCATCGAGATCGAGCTCACAGATCACGCGGGCGCGAGCACGTCGATGGACGTCGCGGTCACCGGCAGCCACGGCGTCGAGGCCGGCACGGTCCGCTTCATGCTCGTGGTCACGCCGCCCCGAGCGGGCACCTATCCGCTCGCGGTGCGGGTGATCGATGCCGAAGGCAATGCCTCCGCGCCCGCGCGTGCCGAGCTGCGCGCGCAGTGATCGCGCACCGCGACTCCCCGATTGACAGCCCCCGTCGCCGCGCGGTCCCATGGGCTCCCTCTCGAAGGAGTCGAGCTCCCATGTTCCGCGTCCAACACCACACCCTCTCGTTCCGCGGCGCCAAGGGCGGTCCCGCGGCCCTGCGCAAGCCGATCGAGGGCCTGACGCTGCAACGCGACGAGGCCGCGTTCACCGTGCTGCGTGGCTTCGATCTCGGGTACGACGGCGGTGACCACCACCTGCGTCACCTCGCGGTCCACTCGCGGGTCTCGGCGCCGGACGCCGCCGGCCGGGCCGAGCTGTCGGTCGACGCGGGTCTGCGCGATGCGAGCGGCAACTGGGACGACGCCTACTCGGGCACCGTCGACGTCGACATCGTCATCGCGCCGGCGACGGCGGTGGTGCTCCACAGCGCGATCGCGGTCGATGCGCCCGCGGGCACCAAGGGGCCCAAGTACGTGCCCGACGACGTGAACAACAGCTGGGACATGCAGACCGGCGCCACCGCGGTGTTCCTGTCGGGGTTCCAGGTCGGCTACACCGGCGGCGATCACCATCTGCTGCGCTTGCACGTCGCCGCGCACTGGCAGCTGCGGCACGTCGGCAACCAGTTCCTGCGGCTGGCGCACGCGATGCTCGGCTTGCGCGACGCGTCGGGCAACTGGGACGACGCCTACGGCGGCGTGGTCGAGTCGACCCTGGTGCACATGGTCGCGCCGGCCGAGGTCGCGCAGGTCGGTCCCAACCGCGCGTACGTGATCGACAGCAAGGAGGATCCGCTGGGCACGCCGCCGACCTCGGTCGGCAGCGGCCCGCAGCGACCGCTCGAGCGCGTCGCGCTGCCTGCGGCGCGGCGCGGTGATCCGGTCGTGGGCCTGCGCGCCTTCGCAGCGGGCTTCGGCAACGGCGACCATCACTTCGGCCAGCTGGTGTGCCGCATCGAGAGCGCGACCGTGACGCCCGACGGCAAGCTCGAGACCCGCTGGGAGCAGGGCCTGCGCGATCGCAGCGGCAACTGGGACGACCCCTACTGGTACGCCGCCGCGGCCGAGGTGCTGACGCTCACCGGCTGACGCGGCGGCGCTGGATCGGGCCCGCCTCGCTGGCTACGATGCCCGCGATGGATCGCCCCACCGACGAGCAGGCGCGCGCGCTGCTGGGATTGCCGATGGCGTACCTGCTGCCCGCGACGAGCGTGCTCGTCGCAGAGGCGTTTCGCATCGTCGACGTCAACCTCGCGCTGGCGCGCGAGGGCACCGCTGCCGCCGTCGTCTCGCCGATCTGGGAGCGCAAGGGCAGCCACGCCGCCGTGCGGCAGACCGACCTGCCACCGGTGTTCGCGCGCCGCTACGGCGGTGGCGCTGCGGCGCCGCTGTTGCGCAAGCCGAAGGTGCACACGCTGGTCGCAGAGCTGATGCCGTGGATGGCGGAGGATCCGGTCGGCGCCGCGGTCGCGCTGGAGGACACGCTCGAGCTGTGGATCTCCGAGGGCGCGCCGCTGCGCCCGCTCGACTCGCCCTACGGCGGGCACTACAAGCTGCTGTCGGCGATGCTCGCCGACCTCGCGCGCAAGGCCGACGCCGGGCTCGACACGCTGGACTGGATGGCGTCGCTGGGGCTGCCGGTCGAGGAGTTCCGCGACGACGACGATCCCTCGGTCGAAGCGATCCACGCGCGCATGGAGGCGCGACTCGACGCGATGTGGGCGCAGGAGGACGCCTGGCTCGACGCGGCCTCCGGTTGAACGACGCGGGCGCCGCTCACGGCGCGAGGATGACCGCGCTGTCGCCGGGGATCGACAGCGTGACGTCGCCGTTGCCCTGCACGGTTGCGCCTGCGCCCCCGAGCGCGTCGAGCAGCTGCGTACCCGGCTGCAGACCCAGCTGCACCACGTTCACGTCGAGCTGCTGCGTGGTGTCGGCGCGCGTCAGCCCGACGATCGCGACATCGCCCGCGCCGATCGTGCGCGCGAACACCAGGGTGTCGTCGGTCGCGAACAGCGAGACGTAGTTGCCGCGGCGCAGCGGCTCGAGCTCGCGACGGGCCTGGCCCAGCGCACGCACGAACGACAGCGTGTCGCTCTCCCACGCGCCCAGCTGGCCCTCGTCGCGCCACATCGCACGGTTGTTGGGATCGACGCCGCCCCACTGGCCGTACTCGTCACCGTAGTAGAGCAGCGGCGCACCCGGCAGGCCCAGCAACCACGCCAGGCCCACGCGGCTGCGGCGGTAGGGCTCCGCGTCGCCCGGCGCCACCGCGGTGTCGGACCACTGGTTGAGCACACCGCGGGAGTGCCCGCCAGCCGTCCTGACCACCCGGTAGTCCGCGATCAGGCGAAGCGCGCGGTGTCGTGACTGCCGATGTACACGGCGTCGCGATCGCACCCTGCGGCCACTTCGACCAGGCCGTGCTGCAGCCAGTAGTCGGCGTGGAGCATGCGTTGTCGCCGTACGCGAACACGGTACGACACGCCGTGGTAGAGCACGAGATCGAACTGCCCGTCGAGGCCGGGGCCGACGTAGCGCGCGATAGTGCCGTAGTTCTCGTCGTTGCACGGATCGGCGCGATCGTTCCAACCCATGGCGGTCTCGCCCATGAGGAAGTACCGCGTGCCGCGGCCTCGAAACCCTCGCGCACCGCCGCGGCGAGGTTGCGGGTCGCGGCCTCCTCGACGTGCTTGACCGCGTCGACGCGCGAGGCCGTCGAGATCGAAGTCGTCGAGCCGCCACACCGCGTCGTCCACGAACGCGGCGTTGGCCTCGGGCGCATGAAGGCGATCGACGTCCGGCAGGTACGAGGTGAAGTTGCCGCTCGACGTTCGCGGTCCAGTCGCAGCCAGGCGTACCGCAGACGCAGCCGGTGCGGAACCACTCCGGGTGTTCGCCGACGTACTCGTGATCCTCGTGCACGTAGTTGATGACGGCGAAGTCCTGCAACGCGGATGCCGTGGGCGTGGGCGCTCGCGACCATCTGGCGCAGCGCCTCGGCCCCGCCGATACGCGCGTCGACCTCGCGCCCGGCGATGGGCCAGTAGCCGTGGTAGCCGGTGACCAGGTGCACGCCGTCGCTCGCGGTACAGGCCCTCGGGGTTGGTGTGGAACGCGGCGCGGGGACCCAGATCGCGCGCACGCCCAGGGCGTCGAGCGTGCCGTCGTCGATCGCCGCGCGCAGGCCCTGCAGGTCGCCACCGAAGAAGTCGCCGCGCGGGTCGGCGCCGGGCGTGGGTCGGGATCGTTGCCGCCGCTGCCGTTGCTGGAAGCGATCGGTCATGACCATATAGATCACGGCGTCGCGCCAGTCGAACGCCTCGGCCTCGATCAAAACGGCAGCCGCAGCGGCTCGCCCAGGCGGCCGCCGCGATCGGCGGCCTGCAACGAGGGTGTACTTGCCGTCGCCGAGGCCCGTCAGCGCGAGCGTGACCGCGCCGGTGTCGGGGTCGATCGCGAGCTCGTCGGCATCCAGCGGGCGCTCGTCGAAGTCGTGGCGCAAGCTCGCCACGAACGCCGCCGGCTCGGGCCGTCCCCGGGCGCGCCGTCGACGTAGGCCAGGCTCGCGTCGAAGCTGCCCAGGTTCGCGCCCGGCCGCGTGGCCTCGTGACTGAGCACGTCGAAGCGCGGCAGGTTGCGGTCGCGCCAGCACGCCGAGTTCTCGACCTCGTCGACGTACTTGCGGCGACCTAGGCCGGGTCGAGCAGCCGCTGCGTACCGCTGGCGTCGTCGACCACCAGCTTGTACGCGTGCAGCGGGCGCGAGCTCGACCACCGCGGTCAGCTGCCGTCGCGATCTTGCGCGAGCCGCCGGCGCCGACACGAGGTCGAAACCCTGCTCGCCGGCCACGCGCACTGCGGACACCCGGCCACGGCTCGAACGCGAAGGTCGTCGGGCAGACGTCGACCTCCATGCCACCAGTGGGATCGCCGGTGCCCCCGCTCGAAGTCGGCCCCACCGCTGCTGCTGCCACCGCTGCCGCCGGTGCTGCCACCGCTGCTGCCGTCGCTGGTGGTCAGCGGGATCGTGGTCGCGACGTCGTCGCCGTCGTCGCTCGACCCCTCGGCCTGGCGCGTGCCCTCGTGACTGCAACCGCTCGCGAGCGCGCCGGCACACGCGAGCACGCGCGCACGTCGGCGCAGCAGCATCGCCAGCACTGCGAGCGCGGCGAGCAGACCCGGGCGCAGGCCGCCGTTGCAGCCGCAACCGCTGTCCTCGCCCGCCGCCGCCGCCAGCGCCGTCGCTGCCGGAAGCCTCGCTGCCGCCGTCGAGGCCACCGGAGATCGACGCGCTGCCGCCCTCGCCCGCACCAGTGCTGCCGCCGCTGCCGCTGCCGTCCGCACCGCTGCGCCTCCCGCCCACTGCCGCCTTCGCTGCCGCCCTCGCTGCCCACCGCCGTCGTCCTCGTAGTAGGCGCGCAGGCGGGATCGATCGCCGCGCCGCCGCGGTGCGCCAACGCCAGCGCGTAGGCGCCGGCACCGAAGCCGAGCATGGGCGTGTTGAAGGCGTAGGTCCCCGGCTCCGCGTCGTAGGTCTCGCGACCATGCCGTAGTTCGCCAGGGTCTGCGCGGTGACCCGCTGCAGGATCGCGTCGGCGCGCTCGCTGTCGCCGGCATCGCGGAACGCGATCGCGCCGCGCAGATCGGTCACGACCCACTCGACCGTGTCGTAGACGCTGCCCCACGGGCTGAGGTCCTCGCACGCCATCGTGATCGACCTGGTCGTCGTTGCGCGACCAACCGACCTCGCGCCGGCGTGATCGGGCTGGCGTCGAGCGCCGCCGGGGTCGCCGTCGCGATCTCGCCGTGGGATCGAACAGGCCCATCGCGATGGCATCGACGACCGCCGCGTCGGCATAGCCGCCGCCGCCGGCGAGCTCCTCGGTGTTCGACGCCAGTGCGGAGGACGGATCGGTCAGCTGCGCCGCGATCGCGGCCCGCAGCGCGCGACCGGCTTCGCGGTAGCTCTGCGCCAGCGCATCGTCGCCCATCTGCTCCGCCAGCGCGCCGGCGTCGCACAGCCCGCGCGCGGCGGTGATGTTGGTGTAGGCCCAGTGGCGTTGGCGCCCGTTCCAGTGCGTCTCCCAGATCGACGAATCGGGGCGCAGCAGGCCGGTCTCGGGCTCGATCAGCGCGAGGATCACGTCGGCGACGCGCGTGCACGGCAGCGTACGATCGCCGCTGGCCTCGACGTAGTTGCGCATCGCCCACAACACCAGGCCGAAGCCGTCGAACTCGAGTTGGGACCGAAGTCGTTGAAGTCGGTCTCTTCCACGCCGAAGCCGAGGTAGCGCACCAGCGTCACCAGGTACGGCGGCATGTCGTAGTCGCAGCTCGTCCCACTGCGCGAAGCGTCCGCCCTCGGCCACCAGGTAGAACTCGAGCCCAGCGCGCGCCTGCTCGTGCATGCCCAGGCTCGCCATCGCCGAGATGGCGTAGGCACCGTCGCGGGCCGCGTAGGTCAAGTTGCCCGGCAGCAGGCTCGCGAGCACAGCCCCGGCACCCGCGGTGCTCCACCGTCGCCGGCAGTTGCGCCGGCGCATCCACCGATGGCAAGCGCGTGCGCCGGGGGTTGCCGTCGATGTCGACCCAACTCGCGCAGGTACACGTCGGTGCGCGCATGACCCTGCGCAGCATCATGGCGGACTGCTGCAGCACCGCGGACTCCTTGGCCATCCACGGTCGGTGGCGTGAGGCCGTCGCGGAAGGCCGCCCAGCCGCGCGCTCGTCCTCGAGATCTGCGCCGCGTCGCGCCCGCGACCCAGCTGTCCGGGCCACTGCGCGACCGTGTCGCCGGCAGAGGTCGCCCCAGTGCGCGATCGCGACGCCGACCCACGCTTCCTCGCCCGGCGCGGGCGTGCCGAGATCGAACTGCCACGCACCGACCGCGTCGTCGACCGCCATGTGGCCGACGGCGGGTTGTCCGCCGGATCGTCGCCCGCCAGCACCTGCGCGTGGGGTTCTGCCCGGCGGTGCAGAAACCGTCGGGCGTGCCCAACGCGTGCACGACCACGGCGCCGGCGAAGCCGCGCTCGCGGAAGCGTTGGCCGTCGTGCTCGAGCGTCTCGCCGTTGGCCGCGATATCCTGGCCCACGTCCATGCGCTGGCCGGCCGACCGAAGCCCAGGTGCAGGTTGTGCAACGAGAACGCCTGCACGCCGGGCGCGTCGACGTCGCGCATCAACCGCGCACGCGCAGCAGCATCACGAAGCCGGCATGGGGCAGGTCCATCGGCGCGAACGCGTAGGTCGTGGCCGACAGCTCGCCCCACGACTGCGACAACGCGACGATGCCGGTGCCGCCCACGCCGCCGTCGTCGATCGCGACGTAGCCGCTGGCGTCGAGATCGATCGGCGCCGCGGGCATCAAGGTCGAACCCGCGGGGCCGCGCAGACCGAAGTACGCGTCGAACAGCAGGTCGCGCGTGTGCACGACGTAGAAGCCCGAGCCGTTCCAGATCTCTTCGCCGCCGGCCGACAGCGCGAACTCCTCGGCCGCGAACGGATGCTCGCGGAACTGCACCACGCGCTTGGCCGGGTCCGCGAGATCCACCACGATGGCACCGTGGCCGTTGCTGCTGGGCAGCGCGTAGCGCGTGCGTTGGACCGCGGCCTGGGCCCGCACGAGCGCGGGGCTGGCCGAGAGCAAGAGCGCGACCGCAATCCCGATCCAACGCGACATGATGGTCGAGGAGCCTAGGGGCGCCGGGCCGGGATCCGCAACGGAAAACCCACCGTCGCGGCCACACCCCAGGCGGCGAAACCTCGCGTGCGCGGTCTCGGACCGCCCACGCGTGCACGACGCCGTGACTCTGAGGTGAGCTACGTTGCGCCAGCGCGCGGGCCCGGCCGAAAACCGCCCGGCGCTGTCCTATGATCGCGGGCGCGAACGCGTCCGGCGTCGTCCATGCGCAGCGACCAACACACGGCCGTCGGCGACTCGAACTCGATGGTGACGGTGACCGCCGACCCGTCGCTGCGGGAGCCGGTCAGCGACGACACCGTCGCGCGCGGCACCGCCATCGGCCGCTACATCGTGCTGGGCATCGCCGGCCACGGTGGCATGGGCGTGGTCTACCGCGCCTACGACCCCGAGCTGCAGCGCGAGGTCGCGCTCAAGCTGCTGCGCGGCCGCGGCGCCAGCAAGCAGGCCGCGGCCGAGGCCCGCCTGCGCCGCGAGGCCCAGGCGATGGCGCGGGTGTCCCATCCCAACGTGCTGCCGGTCTACGACGTCGGTGCCTTCGACGGCCGCGTGTGGCTGGCGATGGAGTTCCTCGCGGCCGAGACCCTGTCCGACTGGCTCGAGCGCGAGCGGCGATCGCCCGAGGACACCGTCGCGATGTTCGTGCAGGCCGGTCGCGGACTCGCGGCCGCGCACGCGGTCGGGCTGATCCACCGCGACTTCAAGCCGCAGAACGTGCTGGTGGGCAGCGACGGCCGCGCGCGCGTGATGGACTTCGGCCTCGCCCGCGTCGCGGCGGCCGAGACCGACGTGCCCTCGGACGAGCTGCCGGGGCTGGTCGACGACTTCGACACCCAGCTCACCGCCGCCGGCAGCGTGGTCGGCACGCCGCGCTACATGGCGCCCGAGCAGCACTACGCGCAACCGATGGACGGGCGCGCGGATCAGTTCAGCTTCTGCGTCGCGCTCTACGAGGCGCTGTACCACGTGCGCGCCTTCGTCGGCGACAACCTGCCCGAGCTCGCCAAGCGCAAGCACTCGGGCGAACTCGCCGAGATCGACGGACACGTCGACGTGCCCGCGCGCGTGCTCAGGGCGCTGCGACGCGGCATGTCGGGCAAGCCCGCCGAGCGCTTCGACAGCATGGATGCGTTGCTGGCCGAGCTCGCGCCCGAGCCGGCGCGCCCGCGCGGGCGTCCGCTGCTGGTGGCCGCGATCGCGACGGCGTCGATCGCCGGCGCCGCCGCGGTCGCGATCTTCGCCACGACCGATCGCCCCTGTCGCGACGCCGACCGCAAGCTGGTCGGGGTCTGGGATGCGCAGCGCCGTGATGCCGTGGCCGAGGCCCTGCGCGCGACCGGCCAGGCCTACGCCGAGGACACCATCAGCGCGGTCGAGCAGTCGCTCGACCGCTACGCACGCTCGTGGATCGAGGCCCATGATGCGGCCTGTGCCGCCACGCGCATCTACGGCGAGCAGTCGCCCGCGCTGCTCGATCTGCGCGTGGCCTGCTTCGATCGCCTGCGGGCAGAGATGCGTGCGCTGGTCGACGTGTTGGCCGAAGCCGACACCGGCGTGCTGCAACGCGCGATCCGGGCGACCGACGGACTGCGCGAGATCTCGGACTGCGACGGCAACGCCGAGCTCATCGCGGTGGTGCCACCACCGGCCGACGCCACCGCAATCGAGAGCATCGCCCAGATCGAAGCCGACGTGGCGCGGGGACGCGCGCTCGACTCGGCGGGCAAGGCGTCCGAGGCGGTCGCGGTGCTCGAGCCCGCGGTCGCGGCGGCACGGCGGCTGGCGTGGCGGCCGCTCGAGGCCGAAGCGCTGGCGGCCTTCGCCGACGCGATCGGCGACGCCGGCGATGCTCAACGCGAGCGCGAGCTGTCGATCGAGGCCTTGTCGCTGGCGCTGGCCGGCCGCGCGACGCGGACCGCCGCGGGTATCGCCGTGAGCCTGCAGTTCGTCGACGCGTACATGCTGCAGAACACCACCGCCGCCAGGCCGTGGGCTGAGCTCGCGCGCGGGCTGATCGAGGCCATCGGCGGCGACGAGCGGTTGTCCATCGGGCTGCAGAACGGCCAGGCGGTGGCGCTGGTCATGGACGGCGACCTGGTCGAGGGTCAGCGCCTGATCGACGAAGTGCTGCAGCGCCAGCGCACGCGCGAGCCCGAAGGCCCGCGGCTCGCGGTGCTGCTGGGCAACGCCGGCGCGTTGCTGGCCACGCGCGGCCAGTACGGCACCGCGCGGCGCTACCTCGCCGAGGCCGAGGTCGCGTATCGCCGCGCCTTCGGCGAGCAACACCCCGACCTGCTCAACCTGCTGTCCAACCTCGGCGCCATCGAGCTGTTCGAGGGTCACTACGAGGCCGCGATCACGCGGCTCGAGGACGTCGCCCAGCGACAGCGCGCGGTGCTCGGCTCCGACCACCCCGAGTACGGCAACACGCTCAACAACCTCGCCAACGCCAACCGCCTCGGCGGTCACGTCGATCGCGCCATCGCCGTGCACCGCGAGGCGCTGGCGCTGCGCGAGCACAAACCCGGGCCCAACAGCTTGGTCGTGGCGCAGACGCTCGACAACCTCTCGATCGCGCTGCGCACCCGCGGCGACGTGGCCGAGGCCCGCGTCGCGCATGATCGTGCGAGCGAGATCCGCAAACGCCTGGTCGCGCCCGATCACGCCGAGATGGCGGTGACGTGGCTCAACGAGGCCGAGCAAGCCGCGGCCGAGCGCAACGTCGAGGCCGCGATGGCGGCCTACGCCAAGGCCCTGGAGATCCGCGAGCGCAAGCTGGGCAACACCCACCCGCTGACGATCGCGGCGTTGTCCTCGCGCGGCGACACCCTGCTCGACGCTGGCCGACGCGCCGACGCCGTCGCCGACTTCGAGCGCGCGCTCGCGGCCGGCATCGCCGGTGGCGTGTCCCGGCGCCAGTTGGCCGCGCTGCGCTTCGACCTCGCGCAGGCGCTCGACGAACCCACACGCGCGCGCCGCCTCGCGCTCGAGGCCAAGGAAGACTACGCGAGCTACCGCGAGGATGGACCGGCGGTGGCCGAGCGCATCGCCGAGATCGACGCCTGGCTCGCCGCGCGAGCGACCGCACCCGCCAGCCAACCCACGCCCCGCCGGCGCTGAGGGCTCGAGCCGCGAGATCGATCGAATGGCCACTGCCGCGGCGGGTCGCGACCTCGCCACGCTGACGCGCGCGTCGATAGTACACTGCGTCGCCGCCGGCCACGTGCGGCAGGAGGACCGCGAATGAAGGTGAAGCAGGACGCGGCGTACCGCGCCTTTGTATCGGGGCTCGACGACAGCGGCGCGACGCGCATCAAGGACGTCCGCGAGCAGGCGCTGACCGTCAGCGGCCGCACCTCGCTGCGGTTGTTCGTGGGCGAAGGCGATCGCGGTCACCCGCGCTTCGTCGCGACCATGCCGCCGGCGCAGGATCCCGACGAGCCCGCGCTGGCGTTCGCGCCGCGACCTGTCCCCGCCGACGTCGCGGCCCTGACCAAGGCCCTCGCCGCGGCCCAGCGCGAGCTCGCCGGCGCGCTGTCGGGCAAGGGCCTGCGTGGCGCGCCCGCGGGCGGCGAGCAGTACTTCCGCAACAGCATCGTCGCGCAGCGCCGGCTGAAATTCTTCGCCAACGTCCGCACCGCGCTGGAGAAGTGGATCGCCGCGGGCAAGTTCCCCAAGCGCCAGCGCAACGCCGCGCTCGCGGTCGTCCGCGAGGCCGAAGACCTGTCGTTTTGTGGCGTGACCGCCTTCGACGACCAGGACACGCAGACCTACCACGCCTACGGCCACGACGAGGCCTTCGTGCACTACCTCGAGCAGATGCTCGCGGCGTTGCCGACCGACGGGACCGAGGCCATGGCCGCGTTGCAGCCCGCGGCGCAGGAGTCGGTTCGACGCCAGCGTGTACAGGCCAGTGCACACCTCGACGCGATCATGCGCTCGAAGTACGTCTTCGAGCCCAGCCTCGACGAGCAGGACGTGGAGCACTCGGTCGGCGGCATGCTGATCGATCGCGAGACCCGCATGATCGTCTCGGTGGTGCCCGACAGCGACGCGCTCGCGCCGAGCTACGAGCTGCTGCGCATCGACCCCGCCAGCGATCACGCGAAGGCCGGCGAGTGGGTCTACCGGGACGGCGACGCGCTCAAGCTGCAAGACGGTACCAAGGTGCGCGTGCCCGAGGCTCAGCTGCGGCACGCCGAGCGCGACGCGGCGGCGCTGACGTTCCTGCGCGCCCCCGAGGACAAGCGCCTGCGCCGCGGCATCCCGTTCGACTGGGACGAGGACGGCCTCGCCGGCAGCGAGCCGATCGAGTGGGTCTCGTGGGCCGGCCACTGCGACGTGAAGGCCGTGATGGAGTGCCTGGGTCTGGCGTTGCTCGACCAACCCGAGCTGACCGAGTACCGCTCCGACACCGGCGAGACCCAGAGCTTCGATCGCCGGCTGCTGCTGGAGATGATCGCCAGCGTGATCGAGCTGGGATCGGACTACCGCTCGCTCGACGGCACCGACGAGGGCCAGATCGGCGAGAGCTTCTTCGGCGGCGCGCGCAACGACAGCCGCGCGGACCAGCTCGCGTTCGCGACCGCACGCGGCGGTCGTCCGGTCGCGTGGCCACCTGGCGGCGGCAGCGAGTCCTTCGTGGTCGAGACCATCGAAGTCGACGGACACGTGGTGCGCGACCTCGACGCCCAGTTCCGCCGTTTCATCCCCGACCTCGACACCCTCGACTTCGCCCCCAACCCTCGGTGGCTGCGCACGCGGGACGACGATCTCAACGAGATCGACGTCACCGGTGCCATCGTGGGGCTGTCGATCACGACCCACGAGCTGCGCGCCGACGGCAGCATCGATCGCAAGCGCAAGCGCGTGGCGCTCGACCTGCGCAAGGGCGCCAAGGGCCCCGAGGACGGCATGTTCCCCCTGGGCACGGTGCTCGAGGACGCCGAGAGCCGCCGCATCGTCCGCGTCTACTACGACCCCGACGGGCCCGCGATCGTCCACCGCGCGGAGTGGCTGGAGCCGACCGCCCGTGGCCACCGCCGCCAGCGCTCGAGCGACGAGCGTCGCATCGCGCTCTCGCCCAAGCGCAGCGTCACGCTCGCCCGCGAAGGCCGCTACGACGACCCCGCGCTGTTCCAGACCCTGCTGACGATCGCGCTGCGCAAGGGCCAGCCGATCTGCACCGACACCGACGCGCTCGCGCCGGTGTGGAACGGCATGATCACCAAGCTCGCGGTCGAGCGCGTCGGCACACCTCGAGACCCGCGTCGAACATTGGCGCGTGCAGATCGATGCGCGCTTCGGCGAGGCCCTGCTCGACTACCTCGTGCGCCGCGACGACGCGGGCGAGCCCACCGAGTTCTGCGCGGTGGCGTCACCGCGGGACGAGCGCCCGTGGCCCGACTTCATGTGGCAGGAGCTGCCGGACGTCGCGAGCAAGGCCCTGGTCGACGGGCGCTGGATGGTCAACCGAACGATGTACGACCGCGGCATCGTCACCACCGAGCACGACCGCTCGACCGAGGGTGGCTTCTACGTGCACGACGATCACGTCAAGAACGTGTTCGAGCTGGTGTGGTGCGCGCTCGCGGGCCAGCGCTTCACCATCGTGCACGACGGCAAGCGCTACGGCTTCGCCGACCGCCGCAGCTGGACCGCCGCGCGGACCAAGCTCGCCGGGCTGCGCAAGAAGCCACGTTCAGTGAGCGGCTGTCGAGATCATCGAAGGCAAGCACGACAGCTTGCCCGAGCAGGCCTTCTACATGGTCGGCGGCATCGCCGAGGCGGTCGAAAAGGGCAAGGAGCTGGCGAAGAAGGCGTGAGCCCGGGCGCCGCCGGGCGCCCGCACCACGACCGCGCCCCAACGCGCCCCCCCAGGAGCCGACAGAGCCATGTCCGACACCGCGATCAAGCTCGACATCCTGACGCCCATGGGCGCCATCCGTGACGGCATCGACGTTCCGGGCGTCGAGGTGCCGGGCGTGCTCGGCGAGCTCGGCATCTTGCCGCGGCACGAGTCGCTCATCACCGCGATCGTGCCCGGCGTGGTCCGCTTCCGCGAGGGCGCCAACGCCGTCAAGCTGGCGGTCGGCTCCGGCTTCGTCGAGGTCAAGGAAGCCGGCCGCGTGATCATCTTGTGCGACCGCGCGGTCGAAGCCGGCGACGTCGACAAGAGCGCGGTGCAGAGCCGCCTGGCCGAGGTCCGCACCGCGCTCGAGCGCGAGCGGGGCCCCATCGACGCGGCCGAGTTCCGCGCGCTGCAGGACGAGCGCGCCTGGCTCGAAGCGCAGCTGCGGCTGTGATCGTCGGCGGCGCGTCGCGACGCGCCGCGTGGCCGCTCAGTCTGTGAAGAGGAAGCTCCGCTTCCTCTTCACGCGCCGGCAGCTCAGCGCGGGTTGGGATGTCCGTCGAGTCGTAGCTGGTAGACGAAGTACGTCGGCGTGCAGAAGCCGAGCCCGCGCTGCTGCAGCGTCGCGAGCGTCTGCGCCGCGACGCCCTTGGTCGCGAGGAACTCCGGCAGCGCCTGGCAGATGTAGTCCTCGCGGCACGGGTGCGCCGCGTCGCAGGCGTCGAGCATGCCGCGCACGACGCTGTCGGCGAAGGCCTGGTGGTCGAAGACGCCCGTGGCCATGGCTTCGAAGCCGCGGCCGCCGACCACGGCGCACAGCTCGCTGGGTCGAGCTTCGGCGGCCGCGGCCGCGAGCGTGCGCTCGTCCGCGCGGCAGTTCCGGGTCACGCGCCCCAGCGGCACGCCGATGTGCGCGGGACGACAGTTGTACGCGCGCGTGGTGATGGCACCGGTGCCGAGCTCGTAGCGCGGGTTCTGCTGCGTGACGCGGTCCTCGAACGCGCGCAGGTTCCACGCGAAGCGCGCGGCGCTGGTGCCGGCTTCGATCCGCGCGTCGCGGCAGGCCTCGCCGGCGTGCAGCTGCGGCAGCTCGGGCATGCACATGCCCAGGTTCACGCGTTGTTGCGCGTCGTCGGCCATCGCGGTGCAGTGCAGCTGCGGGCCGCAGTGCCACCGCGCGGGCGCAGCGACGGCCACGTCGCCGTCGCGCTCGCGCAGGCACGGCGCGTTGCTACCGGCGTCGGCGAACGCCGGCCCGTCGGTCCACGTCGCCGGCGGCGCGGCCGGGTGCGGGCGCAAGCGATCGGGCGCGCGCCCGTCTGCCAGCGCGTCGAGGTACGCGCGCCGACGCGGCAGCTCGGCCAGAAGATGCGGCGAGATCGCGAGCTGCAGGCGGTTGCCGTCGGTCGCGGCATGGACCGCGTCGGGGTCGTCGCCGAAGGGTCGGTCGACGCCCAACAGGTGGAAGCCGGCGGTCGAGGCCAACTGGTGGCAGCCCATGCAGCTGGCGGCGTCGAGTCGCTCGAGCAGGCCGCGGCCGCTGTCGACGAAGCGCGGCCCGGGCACCGCTGCCTGTGCGACCAACGCGTCGGCCTCGGCCGGCTGCAGCAACGCGGAGAACGGACGGTTGCCGCTGCGCGCGTGGCCCAGGGTCGACCACGACAGCGCGACGTCGGCGAGGAACGCCTCGGGCAGCTGGAACACACCGAGATCGACCTCGGCCATGTGTTCGAGCAGCCAACGCCGCAGCGCCTCGCGGCGGTGCGGGTCGGCGCGGATCGCTTCGACGTCGGGCGTGTTCTCCAGCGGGATCGGGCGCAACACGCCCTCGCGCAGGGCGAAGATCCGCAGCAGGTACAGCGCCTGGCCGGCGAAGTTGCGGCCGTCGACGCGCTCGAGATCCGAGGGGAAGCGGACCAGCTGCGCGTCGAGCTCGAGCTGGGCGAAGCGCACCGCCTCGGGTCGCAGCGGACCCTGCAGCAGCGTGGTCGCGACCGACGCTGCGTTGGCGTCGGTGATCGGCGGCGCGCGCCAGCGCCGTGCGACCGTGCGACAGCCGTCGCCATCGTCGGGCACGGCGAACA
Source organism: Nannocystaceae bacterium (assembly GCA_046351635.1). Lineage (GTDB taxonomy): Bacteria > Myxococcota_A > Polyangia > Nannocystales > Nannocystaceae > Xiheibacterium. The sequence continues at coordinate 39,142 of JAXLYC010000046.1, forward strand.
CGACGTTGATGGTGAACGGCAAGCGCGACGCCGACATGCCGCCGTCGCGCGGGACCTCGTAGGCGAGGCGGTAGATCGCCCGCAGCTCACCGCAGCCGCCGACGAAGTCGCGACGATCGGGCCGGAACACCAGCGCCGCGAGGGGAAAGCGCGCGTCGGGCGAGCGCAGCCACGACGCCCGCAGCACCCGCGCGACGTTGCCGTTGCCGCGGTGATCGGCATCGCCGCCGGGCGTGGTCCGAGCCGCCGCGCGATCGTAGGTCCGCGTGATGTCGTCCTCCCAGTCGATCGCGAGCTCCTCGACGACCCGCGCGACGTCCGACGCGACGACCTCGGCGACGGCGCCCCAGCTGGACTCGAACGCCGCCAGCGTCGCGCCGGTGGTCGCGCCGCGCGGGGCCGGATGCGGGGCCTCGCCCGCGCGGCCCAGGACCGCGTGCCGTGACCATGGCGCCGCGGCGTCGCGGTCGAGCACGGCGAGCACCCGCGGGTCGGTCACGAGCAGCAGTGGCTCGCCCTCGGCCAGCGGCGGCGCGTCCGGGTTCGGAGCCGGTGTGGCCGGAGGCGGCCCGTCGGCCGCGGCTGCGGGCTCGGTCGCGGCGGCCGGCGCCGGCGCGCCGCGATCACAGCCCAGCAGCGACAGCATCGCGAGCGTGGCCGCGGTCGCGCGCGTCATCGCCACCGCAGCGTAGCACGATCGCGACTCAACCCGCGGGCGGCTCACATGGTTCGAGCTCGAGCACGACCGCGTCGGTCGGCTTGCATTCGCCCTCGTGCAGCGTGATGCCGATCTCGAGCATGGTGTGGTCGCCGACGTCGACCTGGACCTCGATCACGTCGGCGGCTGCACCCGGTGCGAGCGCGTCCGCGAACGGGACGGTGTCGAGCAGGGTCTTGCTGTCGTCGGCGAGGCCGTAGATCTCGATGTCGGCGCCCTGCAACAGCGGCGCGGCACCGGCATTGGCCAGCTGGATCCACAGCGTGCGTAGGCCGCCCTCGCACAGCGAACAGGTGGCCGCGTCCATGACTGCGTCGGGTTGCGCGAGCCCGTCGTTGGGCAGCAGGTCGCCGGCGCGGAACGAGTTGTGGGTCTTCCAGCTCTGGCTCGCGGCCAGCGGCACGCCGCCGTCGTCGTCGACGTGGCTGATGTGATACGCGTGCTGATTCCACAGCCCCCGCGCCGGTCGCCACGAGTTCGCCGCGTCCGTCACCACCGTCACACCCTGGTAGTTGCTCTGGTAGGTCTCGTGCACGACCACGATCTCGGCGTGGCCGTCGTTGTCGAGATCGGCGACCACCGGGTACTCCAGCCGCGTGCCGCTCGAGTGACCGTCGAACTCGAGCTTCACCGCGCCGTCGGTGCCCGAGAATACCCACAGCCGCGTCTCGTCGGCGTACACCACCTCGGCGACGCCGTCGCCCTCGAAGTCGAACACCGACGAGCCCGTGACGCCCGACGAGAGATCCTGGGTCGTGCGCGTCCACAGCTGCGTGCCGTCGCCGTCGAACACCGAGTACGCGCTCGACGACGCGACCCCGACCTCGGGCAGACCATCGCCGTCGAAGTCCGCGACCGTCGGCGGCCCGCCTGCCCCGGTCGGCAGCGCGGTGTTCCAACGCATGGTTCCGTCGGCGCTCTCGTGCAACGCGACGTGGCCCGCGCGCACGACCACGATCTCGGGCTTGCCGTCCAGCTCGAAGTCCGCGATCGCGGGATAGCCGTCGCCCTGGTCGTGGTGCCAGATCGCGCTGCCGTCCATGCGGTACAGCGCGTTGCCGACCACGACCTCCTGCTGGCCGTCGTCGTCGACGTCGGCGGGGAACGACAGGCTCGCGTCGCCGTTGTGGGAGCCGTAGCCGTACTGGCCCGTGCCGATCAGGTTGCCGTTGGCGTCGAGGATCGCGCGGCCGATGACGATCTCGGTCCAGCCGTCGCCGTTCATGTCACCGAACGCCGGCGTCGAGTCGTTGGGCGAGACGTGGCCCGCGAGCGAGGGCCCCATCCACTTCACCGTGCCGTCGTGTTCGAACGCGATCGGGGTGCCGTTGCTGGTGCCGCCGTTGATGCCGACGATCTCGACGATGCCGTCGTTGTCGATGTCCGCGGCCGCGAGGCCGTCGGCGCGACCGAAGCCCGGTGCGACCGCGTCGAGCACGGGGCTGCCGTCGATGCCCGACATGCCGCGCAGGTAGCCGCTGCCGTAGGTCAGCACGAGTACGTCGGGCGTGTCGTGGTGATCGATGGCACCGTCGCCGTCGTCGTCGTTGAGCTGCAGCACCAACGGCGTGGTCGCGGACTCGGTCGATCCCGGCCCTACCTCCCAGGTCGAGCGCGACCACTTCACCACCGGCTCGAAACCGCCGATGACTGGGTCGGCGACGCACCCGGCGTCGATCGCAACCGGCAACGGCGGCGGTAGCTCGTCGGCGCAGGCGCTCGGGCCCAGGCCGTCGTCGGCGCCGCCGAGATCGGGCACCGGCGTCGGAGCGCCGCTGCTGTCCTCGCCGCCCGAGCCCGAGCTCTCGCCCGCGCCGACCGTGATGCCTCCGGTGTCGTTGCCAGCGGGATCGTGCGGCGTCGAGGATGACGAACATCCCGCGACCACCGCGACGAGCCCGAGCGTCGTCGCTCGCGCCATGCGGACCTCCACGATCGCGCTGCGCGAGCCCCCCCGAGCCGCGCGCCCGACCTTGCGAGGGGATAGACGCCGGCACGCGCCCACATTTCCGGCCGGTCCCGCTGCGCCGCGCCCGATGTCCGCCGGCCTCGCTGCTAGGGCGGGATCGCAGGCAGCGACCGCAGCCGCTCGAGATCCGCGAGCATCGCGGCCAGCAGCGCGTCGACCAGCACGCGGCCCTTGTCGGCACTGGCCAGGGTCGCGTCGCCCCACACGCCAGAGCGCGACCACGTGCCCGCGCCCCCGGGCTCGCGGTCGAAGCCACGACCGTGCTTGGGCTCGACGTCCCGCACCGCCAGGGCCATGTCGACGCGATCGGGTGCGATCGCCAGGATCATCGAGGTCTCCATCTCGTCGGCGTGGGAGCCGCGAGGCTGCTCGGCGATCGCGGCCTCGGTCGGCGCGAGCGCGGCCTGCAGATCGGTGAAGTGCAGCGTGATGCCCTCGGCTGCGAGCAGCGCGGCGGCGTCGCGCAGCGGGCCCAGGGTCGAGATGCCGGTGTTGGCGACGTAGAAGCGGCGCGGACCGAAGCGCGCGAGCGAGCGGCAGGCGTCCACCACCAGATCGCGCGCGGTCTCGGGCCGCAGCGAGATCGAGCCGGGGTACTGCACGAACGCGGGATAGTGGTGATACGTCAGCATCGGCGCGACCACGACCTCGGCGCGCTGCAGCAGCTGCGCCTCGAAGTAGGCCGCGAGCGTGCGGTCGTTGTCGAGCCGCAGGTGCGGCCCGTGCTCCTTGGCCGCGGCGCCCAGGGCGAACACGACGATGGTCTGCGGCGTGAGCACGGCCTCGGCCTGTTGCCACGTGAGATCCGCCAGCACGATGCCGCGACGCGCCGGCAGCTCGGGCGCCGCATGCATCGCGCCGTCGCTCGGGCACCCGGTCAGCAACAGCGCGAGCGCCAGCCGCCTCACGGTCGCGGCTCCTCGACGCGGTGGCTGGCCAACCACGCTTCGACCTCGCGCTGATCGGGGTCCCCGGCGCCGCCAGTTCCAGCGCTCGCTCGGCTTCCTGACGCGCTTGCCGGCGGTCGCGGCCCGCGGCCCACTGCGCGCGCGCACGCGCGAGGTGGTACAGCACGTAGACGCTGCCGCGGTGCTCGTCACCAGCGAGCACCCGCTCGGCGTGATCGAGGTGCTCGAGCGCCTCGTGGGGCTGATCGCGCGCGAGCGCGATGCCGGCGAGGTAGACGTGGCACAAGCCGGTGTCGCTGTGTTCGGGACCGAAGCGCCGCTGGATGCCTTCGAGCGCCGCGAGCATCGAGGTCTCGGCGCGATCGATCTCGCCGCGTCGGAACGCGAGCGCGCCGAGGTTGGCGCGCACGAGCGCAGCGCCGAGCTCGGTCGACCCGCCGAGCGCATCGAACAACGTCAGCGCGCGGTCGAAGGCCCACTGCGCGCCGTCGAAGTCCCAATCGTCGAAGAACACGCCGCCGAGGATGTTCCATGCCCGCGCCGCCTGGGCCGACTGGTCGCCGTAGCGCACGATGGTCATCGTCAGCGCGAACTGGGCGTCGATCTGCGCCCGCTCGGACGCCCCCATCGCGGACAGGGTCCCGGCGCGGACCATCCGCAGGTTGACCATCCACGGGTGCGACCAACCCTGGACCCCGGCGATGACCGGCTCGGCGCGGGCGAGCGACGCCAGCGCGTCGTCCCAGCGCCCGCGGTATAGCTGCACCTGTGCCAGGTTGAGCAGCGACATCGCGACCTCGGGGTGCGACGGACCCACGCGCGCGATGCGATCCGCGAGCGCGCGCTCGTGCATCGCCAGGCTCTCCTGGAGGCGACCTTGCCGCGTGAGCAGCGTGCCGAGGTTGTTGCGCAGGGTCGACATCGCGAGCGAGTCGGGCGCGTCGAACGTCGTGCGGATCTGCAGCGCCCGCTCCATCTCCTCGCGTGCGCCGGCATCGTCGCCCTCGTTCTCCAGCACCTGCGCCGTGACCTCGTGCAGCCGCGCGTGCAGGGTGCCAGGCGGCAGCTGCAGGCGATCGAGCAGCGCCTGCGCGTGGCGTAGCCACCGCCGCGCCTCGAGCGTGCGGCCGCGCTCACCCGCCTCGAGGAATGCCATCCGCAGCGCGGCACGCACGGCGATCTCGTCGTGGCCATGGGCGATGGCGCCCTCGAAGGCCTCGACGTACTCGGTCTCGGCCTCGTCGAAGTGTCCGGTGCGAGCGAGCGCCATGCCCAGGTACAGCCGCGCGTGGCCGACGGCCTCGTCGTCGCCCAGGCGCAGTGCCTCGGCCTCGGCCTCTCGCGCGATCGCCCGCGCGGCTTCGTACTGTCCGCCCTCCACGCGCACCCACGCGCGATCGACGAGGGCGCCCAGGGCCTCGTGCTCCTCGTCCTGGGCCGCGTGGAGCTCCGCGGGTGCCTGCGCGCACGCGCCCGGCGACTCGAGCGACGCGACGATCTCACCGGCACGATGGACCAGGTCGCGTCCACCCTCGGACAACATCGTCGCGACCGCCTGCAGGTGTGCACGTCGGCGGCGCAAGCACGAGAAGGTCGCGTCGGTCTCGGCGCTGGGCTGCAGCGCGCATGCAGCCTGGTATTCGCCCTTCCACTGCTGCGCGTGGGTGTCGAGCGCGTCGATCGTCAGAGCCGTGGCGCGCGCCGCCGCCGGCGTGTGCGCGCTGGCGAAGGCGGCCGTGAGCGCGGCGCGGCGCTGACCGTCCCACGCGTCGTCCAGCTGGGAATCGGCATCGGCGCAGGCGGACCCTGGCTGTCGCTGCGCGATCGCGACGCCGGCAGTGGTCACGGCGAGCGCGAGCGGCACGATCCAGCGACGGCGGCGGCGCGACGCGAGGCGCCGCAGCAGCGCCGCCACCTCGGTCATCGACGCGAAGCGATCGGCGGGATGCCGTGCCAGGCCCCGGCGGATCGCGTCGAAGAGCGCCTGTGGTGGCTCGCCGGCGCGGCGGCGCGCCGGCGACTCGATCACCTCGTGCAGCTTGGCGTACGCCAGCGCCATGACATTGCGACCCTGAAATGGCCGCGTGCCCCACAGCAGCTCGTACAGCGAGACGAAGAACGAGTACTGATCCGAGCGCGCGTCGACCGGCGCGCCCAGGTGCTGCTCGGGCGACATGTAGCCCGGCGTGCCCATGACCGCACCGGTGCGGGTGAGCCGCTCGCTCAGGGTGTCGGGTGCATCGACCGCGGTGTGGGTCGACTCGAACTCGCCCTGCCCGCGCGACAGCCCGAAGTCGGAGACCTTGGGTACGCCCTGTCGATCGAGCAACACGTTGTCGGGCTTGAAATCGCGGTGGACGATCTGCGCCTCGTGGGCCGCGGCGAGGCCCTCGGCGGCGGCGGCCATCACCGTCAGCACCTGCGGCCACGGCCGCGGTACCAGCTCGATCCACTCTCGCAGGGTCGAGCCCTCGACCAACTCCATCGCGAGGAACACGCTGCCGCGATCGGTCGTGCCGGCGTCGTAGATCGGCACGACGTTGGGATGGGACAGCCGCGCGAGCGCCTGGGCCTCGCGCAGCAGTCGCGAGGCATCGACCGGCCGTGCGGCGTCGGGATCGCCGCGGATCAGCTTGATCGCGACGCGGCGGTCGAGCTCGCCGTCGTAGGCCGAGACCACCACGCCCATGGCGCCCGCGCCCAGCGGCGCGAGCACGACGTAGCGTCCGATCCGCTCGCCGGCGCGGGGCATCGGCGCCGAAGCGCGAACCTGTGACCCATCGGTCGCGGTGAGCTCGGCGCTGACACTCGGACCCGACGCCGCGCGCTCGGGCTCGCGCGACGTCGGCTCCGTGTCCGCGCTCATCCAGCTCAACGATTGCGCAGAAACGACGCCGACACCACCGGCTCGTCGCCGTCGAACCGCAGCATCGCGCGCAGGCCCCGTCCGGTGGCGTAGCCACGGAACAGATCGAGATCGCGATCGAGGCCGCCCATGGCCGAGAGCAAGCGGCCCAGGTCGGGGATCTCGGCGTACAGCGGCGGGCCGTCGTTGTGCTCGCGCGGCAGATCGAGCATCCACGCCATGCGGTCGAGTCCGTCGACCAGGGCGATCCAGCCGGTCTTCGGCGGCGAACCGTCCGTGGTCGCGTCGTTGTGCGTGACCAGCGTCAGCGGTGCGGGCACGTCGGGCACGGTCCAGGTCCACGCCGGGCCGCGCGACGCGCCCAGGGTGCCCTCGCTCATCGACTGCCCCGCGAACGTCAGCACACCGCGCGGCAAGCCCGAGTCGGTCGCGTTGGTGCGCAGAAAGCCGATGTAGTCGCCGTCGAGCCCGCGGCCGCTGGCGGTGAGGCTGCGCAGGCTGCCACCGACGCCCTCGACGCGGCCGAACACCTCGACCGCGTTGCGCGCCAGGCCCGCGGCTGCGCCGTCGCCCGCCTCGCGCTCGGGCCACGCTGCCATCGCGCCCAGCAGGTTGGGCCAGCTCGCGACGAAGACGTGCAGCGCCGCGACCTCGTCGAAGCTGCGCACGCGATCCTCGAGCTCGTCGGGACCCACCGCCCACGTGCCCTTGGCGAAGCGCTCCGCCAGCTTGCCCGGCGACGGCAGGCCGGCGCTGCGGAAGCACAGCAGCGAGCCGTCGCACAGCCCCGCGATGCTGGGCACGTCGCCCTCGCCCGAGGCGCCGGCGAGCAACGCCGCGGTGCCACCGCTGCCGGAGTCGGCGACCCAGCGCAGCTCGGCGTAGAGGCCGTCGCCCTCGACCACGCCGATGTCGAGTCGCGCGCCGCGGAAGAGCATCGGCATCGCCGCCATCTGCTGCATCGACTCCGCGGCGGTGATGTGGCGCCCCACCTCCTCCATGCCGCCGTCCCAGCTCAGCGTGCTGATCGTGCGACGTTGCGCGTCGAGCTCGACGAAGTCGACCAGCGCGCGCGCCTCGAGATGGGCCGCCGCGTCGCCACGCAGCGCCAGCGCCGGCCCCTCGGTGACCGGGCCCAGCGCCAGCGCGGCGCGGACGGCCTCGCGGCGGGTCGAGGTCACGCGCTCGGCGTCGGCGATGAACATGAAGAAGTCGAAGGTGACCGCCTGGGCCTCGCCGCGCACGACCAACAACGTGTCGTCGCCGCCGATGCACATCACCCCGCCGATGCCGGCGCAGGCGGTGCGCCAGAACTCCTGCTCGCGCGCCGGCACGCGGCGGCGCAGGTGATCGACCAGCGGCCGCGGGTCGGTCACCGCGACGACGAAGCGCGAGTGCAGCCCGAACGCGCTCGCGCGCTCGAGCACGGCCTTGGCGGCCGCGAGCGCCTCGGCGGACGGCCCTGGCGGCGGCGGCGGTGGCTCGGGCGGCACCGGCGGGATTGGATCGGGCGGCGGCGGCGGTGTGACCGGTTCGATCGCTCCGCCGGTGCCGGGCTTGGGCGGCATGTCCTCGGTCGGCCGCGGCACCACCGGCATCGTCGGCGGCGGTGGCGTCGTCGGCGGCACCTCGACCACCACCGGCGGCGGCGGATTGAGCACGAAGCGGATCGCGTCGCGCGCGGCGCTCGGGGTCATGAGATCGGCGCGCAGGGCCTTGCTGTCGCCGCGGATGGGTCGCAATAGCGTCATCGACACGACCCCGTCGCTGGCCAAGGCGAAGCGCGTCGCGAGATCGTCCGAACGCAGATCGATGCCGGTCTCGCTCGCGAACTCGTCCAGGTCGCGCACGAAGTCCGACGGCCACGGCAACCCGCGCAGGAACGTCAGCGCCGTGGGCACGCGCATCGCGGCGTAGACCATGCCGCCCTGGATGAACCCCGGCCTGGCGCCGAAGTCCGAAAGCGGCTGCGCCACGATGCGGTCGAACGCGGGCTTGGTCGGCGGCGTCACCGAGCTGCCGCCACCGCTCGCGCCACCGTCGGCGGCGGGCTTCTTGTCACCGCACGAGATCAGCAGCATCGCGGTCCAGGCGACCGCACACCCAAGGAGCTTCGAGCGCTTCGAGGACACCCTGCATGGGTATCACGGAACGCCGCGCGCGCCGGCTCAGCGACGCGCCGCAGCGCGACGAAACGGGTCGCGCAGATCCGCCGGCGCGGCCGCGGTCGGTTCGACCGACGCGACGCGGCGCGCCGGCATGGGCGCAGCCTCGACGGCACGCGGCGCCATGGTGGCCTGGGTCGGGACGTTCGCGCCGCGCTCCAGCGCGCGGTCGCGCACGCAGGGTCCCGCGGCGCCGCGGCGGCGCTGCCGCGCGGCGCCGCGACCGTCGCATCGAAAGGATCGCGCAGCTCACCGCCGTCGCCGTCCATCGCTGCCATCGCGAGCGCGGCAACCGAGGCCGCGCGCACGAACGGCTCGCGCAGCTCCGGCGTCGCGCCGCCCGGGCTGGGACGCTGCCATGTCACGCCGGCGGTGCCCTGCTGGGGTGCGGGCTGCAGCAGCGAGGCGAGCAGGAGCAGCGTCAGGTGGACCATCGGGGGCACGGCCCACGGTTGTGCAACCGCGGTGCCACGGGACATCCGCAGCAGTTCGAGCGAAGCCTGCGCGAGACCGCGCCGGCGGCCTGCAGCCAGCGGCGAGCTGCGATGTTGCGAAGCGCGACGTCGGACCCGCGTCGGGGCCCGGGCACCCGCGTCAGGTGTCGTCGCGACCGGTGCGCGGCGGTCGACCCGAGCCGAGCGATCGCGCGGGCGATCCTTCGCTGGTCGCGAGCGTGCGGCCCGCGTGGGGGTCGTCGCTGCCGGCGATCGACTCGCCGTGCCCCGCCGGTGCCGCGGCGTCCGCCAGCGGCCGCGCGGCGCCAGGCCGCCCCGACGCCAAGGTGGTGCCCTCGCCCGCGGCGACGGTGCGGGCGCCGGCGCCACGGCGATCGCTGGGCACCGCGTGGGGATCGTCGAGCCACTCGACCCATCGCGGCGGCAGCTCGCGATGCAGCCGTTGCGCCGTCTCGGCACCCAGCGCCCGCACCAACGCGACCATGGTGGCCTGCACCAGCTCGATCGCCGCGCCGCCGTGCACCGCACACTGCTGCGCCACGCGATCGACCAGGCTCTGGCGATCGTCGTCGGGCTCGCGCGGGGCGTCGCGCAGCATTGGTTCACCCAGGCAACGCACCAGCGCGTCGCGGGTGGCCGGCCCGACGTGCGGCACGATCCGACGCGCGACCTCGGCCAAGGCCCGCGCGAGGCTCTGCCGATCGGCGTCGAAGCGCTGCGCGATGCTGTCGACGATGCTCTCGCTGCGTGGGTCCATGCTGACGCTCCTGCGCTCGTACCAGCCTAGCGCCGGGCCCAGCGCCCGCGGACGCAGTCGCTGCGCCCGCGCGCGCGCTCAGGCCTCACGCTTGCGCGGCGACGAGGCGTCGACATCGCCGAGCACGGCGAGACTGCTGCGCTCGAGCGCCGCCGGCAGGTGCAGCGCACGGATCTCCTCGATCAGCTGCTCGCGTGCGCGGAACAACCGACTCTTCACCGTGCCGGTCGAGATGCCCAGCCGCGCCGCGATCGCGCGCACGTCGAGCTCGTCGCGATAGTACAGCTCGATGACCTCGCGCAGCTTGTCGGACAGCGTGGCCAGGGCCTGCGCGAACACGTGGGCGTGTTCCGCATCGCGCAGCACGCCGCTGGGCGAGGTCGCGGGGTCAGGCAGCTCGACCTGCGACGGCGCAACGTCGCCACGTCGCGGCATCGCATGACGCAGGTGCAGCGCCAGCTGGTTGCGTGCGACGCCGAACAGGTACGCCCGCAACCCGCCCTCGATGCGGTCGCGGCCGTCGATGCAGGCCTCGAAGGTGCGCTGGGTCAGATCCTCCGCGGCCAACTCGTCGAGCTGGCTCGCGAAGTAGCGGAACACCGCCGCGAAGTGTCGCCGGATCAGCGCGGAGCCGGCGTCACCGTCTCCGGTGCGCCACCGCTGCAGCAGCTCGAGCTCTTCGCCGTCGTCGATGCCACCAGCATAGCCGCGGCGCGCGGGCCGACAAAGCTCGCGCGCCGCTGGCCCGACTCAACCCTCCGCGGCGGCCTCGCCGTCGCCGGCCGGGGCCTCGCCGCCCTCGCCCTCCGCCGGGGTCGCCGACGGATCGGGGCACTCGGCCTTGCACGACGCCTCGCGCTGGTCGAGCTCCTGGTCCTTGAACTTGTCGCCCTCGAGACACTGCGCGACGCACTCGGCCCCGGTCGGATCGGTGGTGTGCGTGGCCTTCTCGGGCACGAACTCCGGCGGGGTGGTCGACTTCTTCTCGCACGAGAGCGCGAGCACCAGGGGCAACAGCAACAGGGCGCGGTTCATGGGGCCGCGATGCTACCAAACAACGCGCGCACGCGTCACTAGCACGGCACCGCGTTGCACGTGCACGGCGTGCCGCCGTCACAGCTGACGTCGCACGCGAGCGTGGTCGGATCGCACGTGACCGCGCATCCGGCCACGTCGCCGTCGCAGTCGACGTCGCACGACGACCCCGCCGCGCACTCGACCTCGCAGCCACCGCCGGCACACGACATCGTGCAGGTCGCGTCCGCGTCGCAGGTCTGCTGGCAACCGCCGCCGTCGCAGGTGAAGACGCACTCGGTCCCCGCCGGGCACTCCTGGTAGCAGCCGCCCTGGTCGCAGTCGGGTTCGAGCCCGCCGGTGCCGTCGGTGCCGACGCTGTCGCTGGCGCTGGCACTCGCGCTGGCGCTCGCGCTCTCGCTGTCGGTCGCGGTCTCGGTCGCGGTCGCGGTCGCGGTGTCGCTGGCGCTGTCCGTCGCGCTGGCGCTGTCCGTGCCGCTGGCGCTGTCGGTCGCGCTGGCGCTCGCGCTGTCGGACGCGGTCTGGGAGTCGCTCGCGCTCGCGCTGGCCGAGGCCGACGCGGACGCCGAGCCATCGGTGCCCGAGTCGTCGCCGGAATCGCCGACCGAGGCACTCGCACTCGCGCTCGCGCTGGCCGAGGCCGACGCGCTCGCGTCGCCATCGTCACCGGAGATCACGCAGGCAGAGAGCACCAGTGCAAGGCACGACAGGGTGGTGAGGGGGGTGAAGGTCATCGATCGTCCGGCGGGCCAACCCCGCCGCTCCTGTCGCGGCACGTTGGGAAAGCCCGCCCGCGGTTCCGTGGTTCTCCGCGCCGCCTGTGATCCCGGACACCTGCGGGCAAAAGCTGTCACGCTCGGGGTCCATGCGACTGTCCCCGCCCCGGCGCGCGTGGGTCCGCGCGCCTTCGCTGCGCTACGCCAGCTGCCTACGCCGCGAGCCGGTGCCGATCGACGTGGCCACCGCCGTGCAGCAGCACGAGGGCTACGTCCGCGCGCTGCGCGAGGCCGGCGTCACCATCGAGTGGTTGCCACCGCTGCCGCTCGCAGCCGATGCGGTCTTCGTCGAGGACACGGCGATCGTGCTCCATGATCGCGCGCTGATCACGATCCCGGGCGCGCCCTCGCGCCGCATCGAGACCACCTCGGTCGCGCAGGCGCTGGCACGTCACGTCGCGATCGAGACCATGGCACCGCCGGCGATGCTCGACGGTGGCGACGTGCTGCGCTGCGGCGACGCGCTCGTGGTCGGCCTGTCGGCGCGGACCAACCGCGCCGGGCTCGAGACGCTCGCGCACTTCGCCCACCGCGCGGGGCTGCGCGCGGTCGGCATCGAGGTCCGCGAGCGCCTGCACCTCAAGTCCGCGTGCACGCTCGCGGACGGCGAGACCCTGCTGGTCAGTCCCGGTGCGTTCGATCTCGCGGAGCTGGGCACGCTCACGGTCGAGCCGCTCTTGGTGCCCGAACCCCACGGCGCCAACGTGCTCGCGCTGGGCGAGCGCGTGCTGGTCTCCGACGCCGCGCCGCGCACCGCCGAGCTGCTCGCGCGACGCGGCCTGTCGCCGCGGCTGCTGCCGCTGTCGCAGATCCACGCCGGCGACGGCGCGCTCACGTGCATGTCGCTGCGGCTGCCCGCCGACGCCGACGTGATCGCCTGAGGCGTCAGCCGTAGGTCTCGAGCAGCTTCATCAGCGCCGGTTCCATCGGCGGCAGGTGGGCCTGCCACGTGCGCGGCAGCTCGCGCCGCGGGAACTCGGGGTAGACGCGCACGACCTCGTCCATGAAGTCGATGCCCATGCCGCCCATCAGCGCCAGCTGCTTGGGCACCGCGCGGCCGATGTCGTGGCGGATCTGCTCGCGGTCGCGGTCGACCGTCTCGAGCACGCGCACGACCTTGTCCGCGAGGTCGGGCTCGTCGACCTCGAGGAACAGGTGCGGGTGGCCGCGGTCGTTCATGAGGTTGCGGATGCGCTCGTCCATGGTGATGCCGGCCGACGCCACCAGGCCCGGCATCGAGGTCACGACCGCGTGGAAGCGCGAGCTCAGCATCCAGGTGCAGTTGCGCAGGATGCTGACCATGTCGAACATCGGGTGGGTGTCGCTGGCGAAGATCGGCGCCGGCGTGCGCAGCCGCGGCAGCAGGTCCTCGCAGGCGTACTTGTCGAGCTGCTCCATCGCAACCAGGATCGGGAAGCACTTGCGCGTCGCGCAGAAGTGATCGACGCCGGTCGCGATCGCATCGAGATAGTTCTCGTACTTCGCGGTCGCCTCGGGCGAGCTGTGATGGAAGTAGATCGACTGGTAGTGCTCGTCGCGGTACTGCCCGACCAGCCGCATCGCCGCGGCCTTGGCCAGATCGGGCTTCACCGGCCACCAGAACGGGTTGATCGGGCATACCACCAGCACCGGGGTCTTGCCGTCCCAACCCGCGCGCCGCAGGTGCTCCGCGCCGACCGGCAGCGGCGCGGGCTCGAAGGTCCACGCGGTGTCGGCCCCGCCGGTGGTGCGGATGCCCAGCTGCCCCAGCACGTCGCGCGAGGGATCGTTGCGACAGATCACCAGCGACTGCTTGCAGTGCTTCTTCACGAACTCGCGCAGCGCCGGCGTCATGTTGCCGGCCTCGGCGCCGTAGCCCACGCTGAGCTTGCCCTCGGCGTTGGCGATGCCCAGCGCGCCCGCCATCATCACCGACAGTGCGCTGGCGAACTTCGACTTGAACATCGAGCCCTCGCACGCGAGGACGCCGTGGTGCTTGGGGCACTCGTCGTGGAGGAACTTGGGGAACACCACCGGTAGCTCGACCTGGCGGACCGTGCGGAAGTAGCCCGCGGTCAGCTTGGGATCGACCGTCATGATGGTGAGCTCGAGCTGCTCGTCGCCGATCACGTGACGGATCTGCCGGATCATCTCCTCGACGCGAACGTCGGCGCCAGTGTTGCGCGTGCCGACGTAGCCCGCGAACAGCAGCTTGAGCGGCTTGCCCGGCGACCAGGTCTGTTGGCGCACGTCGAGCGCGCGCTCGACCGCGACGGCCTCGATGAAGCCGGTCATGATCTCCTGCAGCACGCGGTCGGGATCGAAGGCGTTCTTGATGCGCGACAGGATGCCCACGGTGCGTTCCTCAGGGGTGCTCGCCGCGCGGTGCCATGGCCGCGCGCGCCGGCGCGGCGCCGCCCGCCGCCACGCGGCCGATCCGCGCCTCGGCGTCCGCCGGCCACGGTCGATAGGGATAGGTGAACTTGCCCTCGGTCGCGAAGCGCAGCAGTGGGTAGGCGTAGTCCGAGAACGGCGCCGGCTCGTGGCCCAGGGCTTCGACCACGCGGCGGTTGGCGAAGACCGTGTCGTAGGTCAGATACGGCAGGAACACCTTCATGAGCGATGCCGCCGGCGCGAGGCCGTACTTGCGCGGCGTCGACATCAGCGCCTCGACCGCGAGGCCGAAGGGCCGCTCGAGCTGCGGCACGAACAGCGTGCGCGCGCGATGCCCGGCGCGGCGCAGGCCCTCGACGATCTCGCCGTAGGTCAGCGAGCCCTCGCCCGAGCTGAGGTGGTAGATGCCGTGCTTCGGCGCCGGATCGAGGTGGATGCGCGCGATGGCCTCGCCGACGTAGTTGGCCGGCACGATGTCCACGCGCCACTGCTTGCGCAGCGGCAACACGCGCATGGTCGCCAGCGCCGCGAACGCGCGCACCATGTCGAACTGCGTGGTCTCGGGGAAGCGGCTGTCGCCGAGCACGATCGAGGGCCGGAAGATGGTGCTCGGCACCTCCGGCAGCAGCTCGTGGACCATGTGCTCGCAGAACTTCTTGGTCCGCGCGTAGGGATCGTAGTCGCTGCGATCCCACTGCACCGCGTCGTCCTCCTGCACGACCTCGGCGTTGCGGTGGCCGGCCACGGCCACGGTCGAGACGTCGCTGAAGCGACGCAGGCCGTGGTGGTCCTGGGCTGCGCGCGCGAGCTTGATGAGCTCGAGCGTGCCGCGCAGATTGACGTTGAAGCAGACCTTGTCGGACTTGCGGTTGAGCGAGGCGGCGCAGTGGATGACCGAGCCCATGGTCTCGACCAGCCGCGTGCGCGCGGCCGGGCTCAGGCCCAGGTCGTCGGCGGTGAGATCGCCGAGGAAGAACTCGAATCGCGGCAACGCGCGGGCGAAGCTGTCGAAGTCGAGGTGCAGCTGCATCGACTTCCACAGCCGCTGTTGCGCCTCGGCCTCGGACTTGGCACGCACCAGCACGGCGATACGCTCGTCGCTGCGGGTGAGCAGCTCGTTGGCGACATAGGAACCGATGTACCCGGTCGCGCCGGTCAGAAAGATGCTCACGAGCCGACCTCCCCGACCGAGGTGCTCGCCACGGACGGCGAGGCCGCGGCCGGGGGATCGAGCAGTCGGAACGGCGTCTTGGGGGTGTAGATTTCCTTGGGCTTGTCCTCGTACTCGGGGAAGCACCAGCGCCGCAGCCCGGGCATGTGCACGTCGAGCCAGTACGAGCGCCACTCGATGGTCTCGGGCGCGAAGCGGAACTCGGGCTCCGCGACCGCGTGGCGATCGATGGCGCGGCACACGAACACGCAGTAGTGCTCGTAGGTGAACGGCATGAACAGCTCGAGCACGTCCTCGATCTGTCGCAGCTTGCGCACGCCGTTGTCGGTGGTCTTCGACATGTCGTCGGCCCACTCGCGCACCTCGGACGGGATCTTCTCCGGCCGGCCGTGCTTGAGGTAACGGGTGACCTGCGCCATCAGCTTGCGGATGTTGGTCACGTTGAGCACGTGCTCCGGGTCCGCAGCCTTGGCGTCCCAACGCGACAGCACCAGCTTCTCGAGCGCGTTCGCGCCGTGCTCGCGCAGGTGCTTGCGGTGGCCCAGGGCCGACAGCTCGGTCAGGCGATCGATCGCGAGGAAGTTCCGATCCGACGAGCCACAGTGGTAGACCCCGCTGGCCTCGTCGCGCAGCAACGCGCACGCGACGATGGTGATGGCCTTGCACACGAAGTCGACCGGGATGACGTCGAGCGGGTTGCCGGCGGCGGCGGGCACGTGGCGAAACCACGTCCCCGCGAGGTAGACCAGGGGCCCCGAAGTGTTGAAGCCCTCGTTCCAACCCGCGAACGGGAACTCGGTCGCGCTCTCGACGATGGCGGGACGCAGCACCGAGACGCGGATGCGATCGGCGCGCTGCTGCAACAGCGCCTCGGCCAGGGCCTTGGTGTACGTGTACGTGTTGGGCCAGCCCAGGGCCTTGGCGCGGTCGGTGCCGGCCTTGGCCATGTTCTCGCGCAGGCGCTTGCGCTTGAGCCGACCGACCATGTCGGTGACGCGCTTGTAGTCGCCTTCGTGGCCGCGCTCGGCCAGCCGCCGCAGCACGTCCTCGCGCAAGCTCGCCTCGGTCGCGGGGTCGTCGTTCTCGGCGTGGACGCCGGCGATGATGTCCTGCAGCGTCGCGTACTCCGCCTGGGCTTGCAGCGGCTTGCCCCCCGGCGAACGATCGCCGACCGGCGCCTCGGGCACGCGACCGTCACGGTGACCCGCGACGTAGCAGGTCGAGACGTGCAGCAGCACCGCGCGGGCGCTGCGTTCGACGAAGTCGGCCACGTGCAGCGCGCCGTCGACGTTCGACGCCAGTGCGTCGCGCACGTCGGGGTTGAAGTCGACCAGGCCCGCGAAGTTGAGCACGACGTCGACGTCCGCGAGGAGCCGCGCGAAGGTGGCGTCGTCCATGCCCAGCTGCGGCTGCGACACGTCGCCGGCGACGACCTCGACGCGCTGCGACACGAACTCGCTCATGCGGCCCTCGTGGGCCTCGTGCAGCGGCTTGAACACCGGGCTCTCGTTGACGATCTTCTCGAAGCGCTCGCGCGCGCCGCGGCCCTTGCCGCGCAGCAGCACGTAGACCCGACCGATCTGCGGCAGGCGGTCGAGCATCATCGCCAGCCAGACCTTGCCGACGAAGCCCGAGGCCCCGGTCAGCAGCACGCGCTTGCCCGCGAGCGTCTCGCGGATGGAAAAGCCGCCGGCGCGGCCGGCCGTGCCCGCGTCGCTCATGCGCGATAGTCCATGACCGGCCAGTCGGCCTCGCGCGCGGCCTTGCGCAGGGTCGGATCGGGGTTCACGGCGCAGGGGTGCCCGACCGCGGACAGCAACAGCAGGTCGGGCCCGTGCGCGCCGTAGGCGAACGAGCGCGACAGGTCGAGGTCGTGCTCCGCGGCGTACTGCTTGAGCCACTTGCCGCCCTCGTAGCCGCCGACCACCGGCTCGCGCAGCTTGCCGGTGGCCTTGCCGTCGCGGTACTCGAGCGCGTTGCACACCAGCTCCTCGACGTAGCGCAGCCGCTCGCGCAGCCGATTCATGATCTCGCCGATGCCTTCGCTGAGCACGACCACGCGGTGACCGTCGGCCTTGGCCTTGCGCAGCAGCTCGACGCCGCTGTCGAGCACCTTCTCCGACAGCACGTCCTCGACGTACTCCTCGGCCAGCACGACGACGCGATCCTCGGTCATGTCGCGGTAGCACAGGTGTGCGACGCGGTTGCCCAGGGTGCGGTCGTTCTGGCCCAGCAGGCCGAACACCGGCACGGACGCGAGCGCCTGGCCGAATCGCAGCGCGCGCTCGCGCATGCCTGCGCGCTGCCCGGCCATGAACATCGCGGCATGCATGACGCCGCTCGAGACCAGGACGCCTTCGGCACGGAAGAAGGCTGCGGTGTGCGTGGCGCTCATTCGGGTGTGGCGGCCGGCGAGTCTACCGGGGCACGGCCTCGGCACAACCCCGGCCGCCATGCGCGCGCGCCCGACGCCCTGCGTTTGCGTCCCCGCCCGCGCCCAGGGGCGCGAACGGAGCTGCGCACCGCCAGCCGCACGAGGGTTTTCGGCCCTCGGGCCCGGTCCTGTGCGCCCGTCAACGCTTGCGCGCGATGCGATGCACGCTGGTGCGCTCGCCGTCGGCGAACGTCAGCCGCAGCGACACGAACGCGGTCCGCGGATCGATCTCCACCATGGGCAGCGCGGAGGACGGGATCGCCATCGGGTCCTCGAAATTGCAGTCGGGCAGCGCGAACTCGCGGTCCGGCACGTCGGTGTCGAGGCCGTACTCGATGCGCGACAGGCCACAGCGGTAGACCATGGCGGTGGTGAAGTACAGGTACCCGGCCTGACTCTCTTCGCCGAGCATGGCCCAGATGCTCGGCATCTTGAGCAGCACCGACTTCGCGAACTTCACGAACTCGGCCTTGGGTTCGAGCGTGAAGTCGAAGGGTCCTTGCCACGCGCCGGTCGCGTCCTGGTAGCGCACCTCGATGCGCGTGGACCCGCGCGACAGCGGCACGGAGACGTAGCTCTCGAACGGCCGGAACTCGGCCTCGCCGCCGATGCGGACCTCGATCGCCTTGGTGGTCTCGCGCGGCGCGAAGTGGATCATCCAGCCGGCGTTGCTCGGCGTCGCGGTCATGGTCAGCGGCGGTTCGTCACCCACCACCTTCACGTCCGCGAGCTTGGCCATGCGCGCCTGGGCGTCGCGGACCCAGCCCTCGGCGAAGGCGTAGTCGGCGAAGTAGCGCACGAACTCGGGGCCGTGCGCGCGCTGCAGGAACGCCTGCAGGTACAGCTTCTCCTTGGCCTTGGCCGCGAGCGACTGGGTCCCGAGCGCGCGCTCGGACACGTCGAACGCGAGCTCGTAGTAGACCGGCGCGAAGTCGGGGTGCTGCGCGGCGATGCGCTCGAGCGCGGCGCCACGCTCGGCCGTGGGCAGCAGCCGCGCGTGCGCGAACGAGGTCACGACGCCGGGGTTGTCGCGCACGAGGTCGGCGTAGACCCTGCGCGCGGCCTCGATGCCGTCTTCGAGCTCCAGGATGCGCTGGTAGCTGGCGTGGGAATCGACGTAGCCGGGCACGCGCGCCAGGCAGCTGGCGAAGGCCGTGCGCGCGGTCTTGTAGTCCCCGCGTCGCTCGGCCTCCCGCGCGACCTGGCAGTCGTCGCCGACCGCGATGTCGGAGGCTGGCTTGCCGCAGGTCGCGGTGGCGAGGGTCGCGAGCAGGAGCGTGCGTCGACGGAGCGGGATCGGCATCGGGGTCTCCTTGGACGCACGGGCGCCGCGATCGATGTCGGGATCGTCGCACGAACCCAAGGCCTGCGCGGCGGCCCCCGCCGCCCGCGGGCGCGCGGGGCCGGGGCCGCGCGCCCGCGGGGATGCACGCGCGGGCGTCAGCCGAACCACAGCTGCAGCGTGAGCATCACGGTGTGGATCGGGATGCCGGCCGTGTCGACGAGCAGATCGTAGTCGACGCCGAAACGGCCACCGACGTGGTCGCGCATCGTCTGTACGCCGATGCCGGCGACACCACCGACCGCCGGCAACACCCGACGCAGATCCGGCCGCGTGGGAAGACCCGCCATGACGCCGACGCCGGCGCGGACGTAGACCGAACGCCACGATGCCGTGACCACGCCGTCGAGACCGCCGCCGGGTCGCTTGCGCCCGAAGTACTGCACGAGCTTGGGGTTGGCACCAAAGGCGATGCGGACGTGCTTGCGCGTGAACGCGAAGCCGGTCTCGGCGTCGTAGCGGATGCCGGGCGAGAAGCCGGTGCCCCACATCGAGACCATCGGCGAGCTGCCCATGATGAAGTAGCCCGTGCGATCGAACGCCGGCGGAGCAGGCACCTGCGGCGCCGCGGCGGGGCTCGACGAGGTCGAGATCGCGATCTCGCCGGGCGGTGTGAAAGCGGTGTGAATCAGACCGTAGAACATCAACGAAGCGAGCACGTCGATGAACCTGACCAGCGCAGCGCGACCGTGGCATGCGCGAGCGCTTGCGCTGTGACGCGCGTCGCTGGGCACGTGCCTG
>JAXLYC010000047.1:0-57195 GCA_046351635.1 Nannocystaceae bacterium
CGCGATCGCACCACCATCGGGGCGCAGCGCGAGGTCGACCGGCAGCAACACGTTGGCGACCGAGCCCATGGTCCGACGCGCGCCGGTACGATCGAACCACGTCGCGCTCGCGTGCACGATCGACGAACACTTGCCGGTGTCGCCGTAGGCCGACTGCGGCGCATCGACCGGTACCGAGCGCTCGCTGCCGCCCTGGTGCACCATCACCAGGCCGCCGTCGCCGTCGGCGATGGTGCGCCACGCGACCGCCGGGCGCATGGTCTGATCGGCGGACGCGCCCTCGGTCTGCTGCCACGGCTCCGGCGCCCGGCGCTGCAGCTGGTTGCCCTGGGCATCGAGCTCGAGCACCTCGGCGCTGCGGAATCGGGTGACCGAGATGGTGCCGTCCTCGCGCACGACGACGTCGCGCAGGTCGGGTGCCAGGGTCGCGAAGGTCTCGGCGCTGCCGTCGACCAGCGGCAGCTGCATCAGCGCGCCGCCGGCACACGCGACCAGCAGCGTGGCGCCGTCGCCCGCGACCGCGAGGCCGCGCGGGTTGGCGCAGACGTCGCGGCTCGCGATCACCGTCGCGGTGCTCGGATCGATCGTCGCGACCTGGCCCAGACCACGCAGGGACACGTGCACGCGACCCTCGGCGTCCTCGATCGCGCGCCACGGCTGCGCACCCTCGGCCAGCGCGACGGTCTGCACCGAAGTGCCACCGAGCGACAGCACGTAGAGCTGATCGCGATCGGGATCGCTGACGACCACGGTGTCGTCGTCGTCGAGCACGAGCACGCCGCCACCGGTGATCGCCGGTGGTGCTCGCTCGGCGATCTCGATCGGTCGGTGGTCGTCCGCGGGCGGGGATCCCGAGGTGCCGTCGTCGTTCTCGTCGGGCGGGCTCCACGGCGCGGTGTCGACGTCCTCGCCGATGGGCGCGGGCGCCGAGCGATCGCCCTGGGCGCAGCCGGTCAGCGCCAGCAGGCCGATCGCCCACTCGATGTTCCGCGTTGCGAGCCTCGGCATCACCCCGCCCTCCGTGCACGCCCATGGTGGCACGTCTGGACCGCTGTGGGCCGTCAGCTTCGCGGCGAGGCCGCGCTGCAGCGGGGGACGGCGTTCGCCACGGTGTGGGCGCTGCGGCGCCGGCGATCCGTCCCCGAGCGCTGGCGGGAGCGCGCCGCGGCCGCCATCGTTGCACCGAGGTGCGGTGCTTCGGATCGAGCCGGGTCGCGCTCGCGATCGCGATGGTGCCGAGCGCGTGCGCGCCCACGTTCGCGCCCGCGCCGTGGGTCGGCACCGCCGGCGCACCGGGCCGACTCTACGGTGGCGACGTCGAGCTGCGCGGCACCACCAACGGCCTGCTCGGATCGGCGGGCGGCAGCGTGCCGCTCGTCGGTGGTCCTGCGGTCGCCCATGCGATCGACGATCGTTGGGCGATCGAAGGCGGCGGTGAGTATGCCTCGCCCGGCTGGGCGCTCGGTCACGCGGGCACGCGCCTGACCGCAGAGACGCGCGCGCGACGATGGTTGCGACTGGCGGGCGATGGCGAACTCGGGGCCGCGCTCGGTGTCGGCGGCAGCGTGTGCAACCGCGTTGGGCTCGCTGCCTGCGACCCGACGCCGTGGTATCGCCGCATCGGCGGCGGCTATCTCGGCGCCGGCGCTGCGCTGCGCTTTCCGTGGCTCGCGCTGTATTGCCGCGGCCGCGTGCAGCTCGCGGGCGCCTGCGGCGTGCCCGCGACCGGATGGACGCAGGTCGCAGGCGGCCCCGAGCTGTCGCTGGGCCGTCACGTCGCGCTGTGGAGGTGCGTTCGGCTGGGGCGGCTACGACAACCGCGTCGAGTCGGCGCACTTCGGCGTCTACGAGCTCGGCCTCGCGGTGCGGTGGTTGCCGCGGCGGCGCTGAGCCGCCGCCCTCAGGCCCCGGCGCGCGACAGCTGGTGCAGCAGCAGCGCGTTGCCCTCGCTGTCCTTGCACATCTGCATGATGCAGCGGGGCCCGGCCACGACCTCGCCCACGATCGCGACACCCTCGGCGCGCAGCCGCTCGATCAGCGGTCGCAGATCGACGACCTCGAGTGCGACCGTGGCACCGGCGTTCGTGCTCGGCTGCGCGCCGGTGGTGTTGGTCAGCGCGATGCAGCCGCCGCCGGGCAGATCGTACTCGACCCAGTGCATGCCGCCCTTGCCGCCGGCCATGCCCACGCGCAGGCCCAGGGTCTGCTCGTAGAAGCGGCGCGCGCGTTCGACGTCGACGACCGGCACCATGGTGAAGGCGACCTTGCGGATCACGCCGGGCAAGGGTGGCCGTGGCGCGGTGCCGGCGAGCACGGCATCGAGCGCGGCATGGCTCTGCGCGAGGCCACCTTCCATGCCCGAGTGGAGCATGCCGTCGCGATCCTCGACGGTGTGGAACAACGACAGCACGACCATGCGGGTGCGGCCGTCGCCGAGATCCTCGAGCGTCATGGTCTCGAGCGCGACGTGCCCGGGCAGCCCGTCCCACTCGAAGGTCTGGACCACACGGCTGGGCGGGTCGATCTCGGCGAAGCGGCCCTCGAAGCCGTGCACGCCGTGGTCGCTGTGCTCGACGAAGCGCCAGTGCCCGCCGGGGCGCAGGTCGAAGCGCTCGATCACCAGGGGGTTGCCGCGGCCCCACCAGCACGCCAGCTGCGCGGGATCGGTGAGCGCACGCCAGACGCGCTCGCGTGGCGCGTCGAAGATCCGCTCGATGCGAACGGTGCGGTCGCTGGGGGTGGTGATCATGGCCTTGTTCGTCATCGTTCGTCCTCTCGTGTGCGGTCGAGGTAGGCGCCGAGGTGGTCGAGCCGCTGCTCGAGCATGCGGCGGTAGGCCGCGATCCATCGCGCGGCGTCATCGAGGCGCTGGGGCCCGAGCCGACACGTGCGCACGCGCCCGCGCTTCTCGGTCGTGACCAGGCTCGCCTCCTCGAGCACGTGCACGTGCTTCTTCATGCCGGTCAACGTCATCTCGAAGCTGCCGGCGAGCTCGGTGATCGACGCGTCGCCGCGACCGAGCCGCTCGAGGATCCCGCGCCGCGTGGGGTCCGCGAGCGCCCCGAACGCGTCGTCGAGCCGCGCACCGGGGCTGGGATGATGCTGAACCACGTGGTTCAGTATAGGCGAACGCACGGCGAGGCGCAAGTGCGCGCGAAGCTCAACGGAGCCAGTCCGCCATCAGACCCAGCGCAACCGCGCCTGCGAGCACCCAGCCCAAGCGCAGGCGCAGCCGCAGCACGGCGAGCAGCGCCATGGCGGTCGCGAGGAGCGCCCACGGATCGACGCTGTCGATCGCCGGCCACGGAATGCGCGCCGGTCCCAGCGAACGCGTGTCGACGCGCGCGAACCACACCTGCAGCGTGAGCGAGAGGGCAAGCTGCGCGATCACGCCGACGACCGCTGCCGTGATGGCGGACAACGCCGAGGCGACGCGCGCGTGGGTGCGCACGCGCTCGAGCCACGGTGCGCCGAGCAGGATCCACAGGAAGCACGGCACGAACGTGACCCACAGCGTGATGCCGGCGCCCAGCACCGCGGCCCACAGCGGCTGCAGCGGCGCGGGCGTGCGGTACGCCGCGACGAACGCGACGAACTCGACCACGAGGATGAGCGGTCCCGGCGTGGTCTCGGCCAGCGCGAGTCCGTCGAGCATCTCGGTCGCCTGCAGCCAGCCGTGGGCCGCCACCGCGCGCTGGGCAATCCACGCCAGCACCGCATAGGCCCCGCCGAAGGTCACGACCGCGGCCTGGGAAAACAACGCGGCCTGCTGCACCCAGACGCTGTGGCCGCCGAAGATCGCGGCCACGACCACGACGGGCGCGAGCCACAGCAGCAGGCACACCACGAGCACGCGCGCGGCCCGGCGCACGTCGGGCCGCGTGTGCCCGAGCTCGCCGCGTGCAGCCATGGCGTCGACGACCGTGGGTGTCCCGTCGACGCCCGCGCCCTCCCGCCGTGTCGCGCCCGGCAATCGCATCGTCGCGCCGACCACGGCGGCACCGACGACGACCAGTGGAAACGGCACCGCGAAGCCGGCGAGCGCGACGAAGGCCGCCAATGCCACCAGCCAGTGCGCGCGCTGGCGCAGCACCCGTCGACCGATGCGCAGCAGCGCCTCGACGATGAGCGCGAGCACGGCGGCCTTGAGCCCGAAGAACGCGGCCGCGCGCCACGGCGTCGCACCGTGCGCGGCGTACAGCCACGACAACGCCAGCACCACCAGCGCACCTGGCAGCACGAACAGCACGCCCGCGATCACGGCGCCGGCGGTGCGGTGCAGCAACCACCCGACGTAGGTCGCCAGCTGCTGCGCCTCGGGTCCCGGCAGCAACATGCAGTAGTCGAGCGCGTGCATGAAGCGGACCTCGTCGATCCACCGCCGGCGCTCGACCAGCTCGCGGTGCATCAGCGCGATCTGACCGGCGGGACCGCCGAAGCCGAGCACACCGATCTTCGCCCACACCCGCACGGCCTCGCGCCACGACGGCGCCGCGGTGCCGCGCGGGTCGGCGGGCTCGGGCGAAGCGGACATCGCGGGCGCGAGTCTACGCGTGGACGTCGCCGCTGCGCTGCACCACCCGCAGGCCCAGCCCACCGTCGCTCGCGGTCGCGACCACGTCCAGACCCAGCGCCCGCGCCATGCCGCGCGCCAGCGGCAGACCCAGCCCCGCGTGGGCCCCGTCGCCGCTGCGCGCGACGTCCTCGCGCCACAGCCGGTCGAACATCCGCGCCCGCGCGACCGCGTCGGGCACCGGCCCCGAGTCCCAGACCTCGAGCACGGTGCCGGGCGGTCGATGCACGAGCACGCGCCCGCCGCGTTCGGTGTAGGCGGCGGCGTTGTCCAGCAGGTTGCCCACGACCACGACCATGGCGGCCTCGTCGGTGGGGAAGCTCTCGTCGATCGGCAGCCGGTTCTCGAAGCCGAGCTCGCGCCGCTGCGCGGTCGCACGCAAGGCGAGCCAGCGCTCCTCGACCATCGCATGCAGGCTCACCGGCACGACCGCGGCCGCGACTGCGCCGGCCTCGGCGCGCGCCAGCACGAGCAGGCGCTCGACCATGCGCGTGAGCGGCTCGAGCGTCGCGAGTGCGCGGCGGATCGCAGCGGCGTACTCGGGGCTCTCGCGCGGCCGCGACACCGCCAGCTCGAGCACGGCGCGGACGGCCGCCAGCGGCGTGCGCAGCTCGTGGCTGACGTCGGCGGTGAACCGTCGCTCGCGCGCGAAGGATTCCTCGATGCGGCCCAGCAGCGCGTTGACCTGCTCGAGCGGCCGCCGCAGCTCGTCGGGCACCTGCTCGAGCGCGAGGCGCGCGCCCAGCCGCGCGGCGGCGAGCGCCTGCAGCTGGATCGCGACACGATCGAGCGGCCGCAGTCCCCGGCGCACGGCGGCCACCGAGGCATACGCAGCGACCGCGAGCGAAAGGCCGCACAACGCCCACAGCCACGTGCGCACCCGCGTCAGGGCGGCCTCGGTGGCCTCGCTCGCCACTGCGACCACGAGTACGACCTCGTCCTGGTAGCGCGGTGCGTCGGCGCTGGAGATGTCCTCGTCGAGCCGGGGGACGAAGCGCAGCGTCATGGCGCGCGCGTGGCGGTCCGACGGCAGCATGACGTCCGCAATCTCACCACCGGGCGGCGCGGTCGGCGAGAACGGCAGCGCGTGATCGCCCAGGGTGCTGGAGCGGGCGATCACGCTGCCGTCCGCACGGCGCCGGATCTCGAAGAACGCGCTGTCCCCGGCCGCGTACTCCGGCACGAAGCGCTCGTCGTACTCGAACTCGTAGCGATCGGGCTCCCGCTCGAGCAGGGTCGAGAGGTCGCGCGTACGGCTCGCGAGTGCGTCGTCGAACTGCTGCCACGCCATGCGCGAGACCAGCCAGTCGGTCGCGAGCGACAGCGCGAACAACACCGGCGCGGTCGCGCCCAACACCGTGCGTGCCAGCCGGCGGTGCAGCGAGGGCATCAGCGCACGTCCAGCATGTAGCCCTGTCCGCGCAGGGTGTGGATGAGCGGCGGGTCGCGACCGCGATCGAGTTTCTTGCGCAGGTTGCTGACATGGACGTCGAGCACGTTGCTGCCGGGTTCGGCCGCCATGTCGTAGATGCGCTCGAACAGATCCTCGCGCGTGATCACGTGACCGCGACGCAGCGCCAGCACCTGCAGGATCGCGTACCGCGTGCGGACAGCAGGATCTCGGCGCCCGCACGCCAGACCCGCCGCGCGTGGAGATCGATGCGAACGTCGGCGATCTCCACCACGTCCTGAGCGATGTGGTAGCGGCGCCGCAGCAACGCGCGGACCCGGGCTGTCAGCTCCGGCAGCGCGAAGGGCTTGACCAGGTAGTCGTCGGCGCCGGCGTCGAGTCCGGCCACGCGGTCGTCCACGGTGTCCCGCGCGGTCAACAGCAGCACCGCGGCGTCGATCCTGCGCGCTCGCAGCTCGCGTAGGACCGTGAGACCGTCGCGACCGGGCAGCATCAGGTCGAGCACGATCACGTCGTAGCTGCCGCGACCCGCGGCCAACAAGGCGTCGTTGCCATCGCCGACGACATCGGTGGCCCACCCGGACTCGCGCAGCGCCTGGCCGACCGTGTCGGCGAGCACGGCGTGATCCTCGACCACCAGCAGTCGCATCGCGTCCACCTTGCCGCCGCCGCTGCAGCCGCGCAATCGGGGTGCGCGCGGCGCTGGGTGTCGCCGCGGCGCGTGGTCCTGCGGCCGATGGGAAGCCCCCATGCCGCCTTCACGCAGGCTTCATGAATTGGCGGCAGCGTCCGGCCGTGTCCGCCGTGGCCGCGCTGCTGGTGCTGGCGTTCGCCGACGAGGCGCGCGTGCAGGCCACCTCGGCCGCGGCGCAGCAGGCCCCAGCGATCGACGGGCGCCTGGACGAGCCGGCATGGGCCACGGCGCGGCGGCACCCGCTGGCGTACCAGAAGCTGCCCCACTACGGCGAGCCGCCGGCGCAGCCGACCGAGTTCCAGCTGTTGCACACGCCCAATTCGTTGGTGATCGGCATCCGCTGCCATCGCGCCGACGACGTGCCCATCGTCGCTCGACGCACGCGTCGCGATCGCCCGGTCGAGTCCGATCGCGTGCTGGTCGACATCGACAGCCGTGGTCTGGGCCACGACGCGTTCCACTTCGAGGTCACCGCCGGAGGCAGCCTCGTCGACGGCATCCGCTACAACGACACCAAGATCGACACGCAGTGGGACAGCGTGTGGACCGCCGCGGTCGACGTGCGCGAGGACGGCTGGACCGTGGAGATGGAGATCCCGCTCTCGGCGCTGCGCCGGCCCGCCGGCGCCACCCATCCCATCGGCCTGCAGGTGCGTCGCTACACCAACGCACTGGGCGCGACCGACGAGTGGGCGCGAACCCCCCGCGACGGCTCGCGCGAGGTCAGCCGCTACGGTCACCTGGACGGCGTCGAGCTGCAGCGCACCGTGTCGTTGGGCCTGCTGCCGTACCTCGCGCTGGGGGCCCAGCTCGAGCGCGGCGCGACGCATCCCGTCGCGCTGGTGCACCGCTACGGCGCGGACCTCAAGCTCCGCATCGGGCCCGATCTCACCATCGACGCGACTGCGCTGCCCGACTTCGGCAACGTCGAGGCCGACACCGCGGTCGTGAACCTGACCACGCTCGAGGTGCGCTTCCCCGAGAAGCGGCCGTTCTTCCTCGAGGGCGTGGACGTGCTGCAGACGCCACTCGAGCTGTTCTACTCGCGGCGCATCGGCTCGCTCGGCGGCACCACCGCGGGCACGACCACGCAGGCGAATCGGCCCGCGCCGGTGCTCGGCGCGATGAAGTTGCTCGCGCGCGCGGGCACGCGCTGGAGCTTGGCCGGCCTCATGGCGGTGACCCAGGCGCAGGACCTGGTCGTGCGCGACGGCGCCGCGGGCATCGTCGCGCCACAGCGTTTGCTGCCCACGCTGGTCTACGGCCTGGGACGCGCGCGAATGGGCGTGCGCAACGGCGGCTTCGTCGCGGCGACCTTCGCGAGTCGCAGTGGCCTCGACGGGGCACTGCTGGGGCCGTGGGCGTCGTGCCCCGACGGGCTCGCGCCCCGGCGCCGGCGGTGTCTCGCCGACGTGCAGGTCTTCTCGGCCGACGCACGGCTGCGCGATCGCAGCGGCCTGTGGGTCACGACCATGCAGCTGGTCGGCACGCATCGCACCGGCGGTACGCCCGAAACCGGTCTGGACGGCAACACCCTGCGCGCCGGCGATCTCGGCGGTGCGGGCTATGCCGCGGTGGAGAAGACCGGCGGCACCGTCATCGGCGACGCGACCTACCAGTGGTCTGGTCGCGACGCCGACTGGAACGCGACCGGCTTCCTGCCGCAGCCGCATCGTCACACGGCGCGGGTCGACCTGGGCTTCCAGGACCTGGTGCCGCACGGCCCGCTGCTCGAGGAGCGGTGGCAGATCGAGGTCTTCGATCGCTTCACGCTCGACGGCCTGCCCAACGGCTCGGGCTACCAGCTCAACCATCGCGCGCGTTGGCGCTCGATGTGGAACCACTTCGTGGAGCTGCACTGGCGCCCCAGCTACCTCGACATCCGCGAGACCCGCGACGGCCGTGCGTTCCAGCGCGCGGGTCTGCTCGGGCTCGAGCTCGAAGCCACCAGCGACACCCGGCGCAAGCTCATCGCCGACGCCGACGTCGACGTGCAGGTGCGATCCACCGGACCGCGCATCGACGGTCGCCTCGACGTGGATGTGAACCCCAGTGAAGCGTTGCAGCTGCGGTTGGGCCTGACCGCGACCATCGATCACGGCGAGCCGCGCTGGATCGGCACCGACGCGGTCGCGGGCATCCATCAGTTCGCGCGCATGGATGCCAACGCGGTCGGCGTGCTCGCGCGGCTCAACGTGACGCTGGCGCGGCGGCTCGAGCTGCAGCTGTACGGCCAGGCCCTGGGCATCGAGACCGGCTGGCGCGATCCCACGTGGGCGCCGGCAGGCGAGCGCCGCACGCTGTACCGCGAGCTGCGGCGTGCGGACGGGCCAGCGCCGCCGGGCGAGCGCGAGGCGCTGCTGATCGCGAACCTGTTCCTGCGGTGGGAGTACCGGCCGGGCAGCAACCTCTGGCTCGTGCTCACACGCAATCCCGTGGGGACGGTTTTCGACGACGCAAGCGGTCGCGTGATCTCCGGCGGGCGCTGCTGTTGCCAGCGTCATGGCTCGCGATGGTGAAGCTCACGCTGTGGCTCGACGCCTGGCGGCCGCTGCAGCCGCGGCCCGAGCGGTCTGGCCAGCGAACGCGCCGCCGCGCCGCGTCGGTGTGACGCGCGGCCGTGCCTTCATCGCCGCTTCACGCTGCTGCGCTAACCCGGAGCCATGGCTGCATCGCGTCGTCGCCGGCTTCCGTGCTCGCCGTGGCTCGCCGCGCTGGTCCTGTGTGGCGCCTGTGATCCCGGCAATGAACTGCCGCCGCCAGGTCGGTGCGACGCGAACACCATCGCCGCGCCGCAGGTCGAGCGCGTGCGTCTGGTCGACGGCGCTGCATCGTTCGACGACCTGGTCCACCTCGCGGCGCTCGATCGCGTGCTCGCGATCCCGCAGGGTCGCGGCGCGGTCCATCTGATCGAGCCGGTGGCGCTCGACGTGACCACCATCGACGGGCTGCCCACTGGCATCGCCTCCGGCGACGGCGACGCCAGCACGTTGTGGCTCGCCGATCGCAGTGCGCACCGCATCGTCGGTGTGGCGATCGACGGCGGCGACGTGATCGCAACGATCGAGCTGTCCGCGCGACCGGACTACGTGCGGCTGCGACCCGCCAGCGGCGAGCTGTGGGTCTCGCTGCCGGGCGAGCACCGCATGGCCGTGCTCGACGTGGCCGCGGTGCCGCCAGTCGAGATCGACAGCGTCGCCGTCGACGGTGGGCCCGAGGGCTTGACGTTCTCGCCCGACGGCGCCCGCGCCTACGCGCAGGTCTTCGTCGGCGCCGTGGTCGTGATCGACACGGACGCGCGTCGCGAAATCTCGCGCTGGGACAGCGGCTGCGTCGGCGCGCACGGCTTCCCGCAGATCGACGCGGCCCGTGGTCTGCTGGTCGCGGGCTGCCAGCAGGACGGTGGCATCGTGGTGCTCGACGAGCATGGCGGCGCACGGCTCGCGGGCTTCTCCGCGGGCGGCGGCGAGTCGATCCTCGCGGCCGATGCCGAGCGCGAGCGCCTGTATGTGCGCGGCGATCCGGATGGTGCACTGGCGATGCTCGCGGTCTGCGACGGCGGCACCGTGCACGAGCTCGCGCGCGTGGACGTCGGCGCGCAGGGCCACGGCATGACCGTCGACGCGCACGGCGGCGTCTGGGTCTGCGACGCGGACGGCGGCGGTGTGGTGCGGGTGCTCGAGCGCGCGCGGTGATCCGCGCACGCGTGCATCAGCGCGGCTCGTCGGCGAGCATCGCCTCGATGCGGATGAGCTCGCCCAGGCCCCAGGCCTGGAACGGCGCGCCCTTGGGCGTGTGCGGCGGCTCGGCGTCGGCGATCTCCGAGACGTGACCGAGGCCGGCGTGGCCCAGGTGCTCGCGCAGCGGCGCGAGGAAGCGGCTGCGGGCCTGCGCGATGGTCTCGGGCGTGCGGCCGTGCACGCGCAGCCACGCCTCCACGAACGCGCCCATCAGGTGCGGCCAGACCGTGCCCTGGTGGTACGCGCCGTCGCGCTCGGCCACGCCGCCGCCGTAGTGACCGGCGTAGCCGTGATCGCCCGGCGCGAGCGTGCGCAGACCGATCGGCGTGAGCAGCTGGGCCTCGACCGCCTCGACGATCTGTCGCGCGAGCGCGCCGTCGACCACCGGCAGCGGCAGGCCGCCGACGGCGTAGATCTGGTTGGGGCGAAACGATCCGTCGGTGCGGCCGCGCTCGTGGTCGACGTCGATGACGTCGTACAACATGCCGCGCTCGGGGTTGACGAAGCGCTGGAACGAGGTGCGCGCCAGCTCGGCGCGCGGGGTCAGCTCGGGGCGGCGACGCGACGCGAGCGCGAGCAGGTTGCACCACAGCGCCTCGACTTCGACCGGCTTGCCGATGCGCGGCGTCACGACCCAGTCGCCGACCTTGGCGTCCATCCACGTCAGCTGCACACCGGGCTCGCCGGCGGCGACCAGGCCGTCGCCGTCGACGCGGATGCCGTGGCGCGTGCCGGCGGTGAAGCCGGCGATGATGGCATCGATCGCGCCCAGCCACGCCTGCTCGCGCGCCGGCGCCAACGGCCGCCGCGCGCGGGCCAGCGCCGCCAGCAGCTCGCACACGACCACGCCGAACCACAGCGACGCGTCGACCGAGTTGTACTCCGGGATGCTGCCGCGCTCGGCCAGGCGATTGGGCAGCATGCCCTCGCTGACCTCGCCGACCCAGGCATCGATCATCGACGCGGCCTCGTCGAGCGCGCCGGTGACGATGCACAGCCCGCGCATGGCGATGAAGGTGTCGCGGCCCCACTCGCCGAACCACGGGTAGCCCGCGATGATCGAGGAGCCCTCGCCGCGCCGCACGATGTAGCTGTCGCGCGCGCGCATGACTGCGTGCTTGCGTCGCTCGAGCTCGCGGGTACGCAGGCTCGCCGCGGCCGCGCGCGCGCTGGTCTCGGGGCCCAGCGCGGCCATGGCCTCGGGCGTGCCGAGCAGCAGCTCGGCGCGCTCGCTGCCGAGCTCGTAGGTGAACTCGCCGGGCGAGAACACGTCCTCGCGATCGGGCAGGCCGCGCGCGCGCTCCTCGACGTAGAGCACGCGACGGAACCACTCCGGCGCGTGTTCGTACGTGCCGGTGTCCAGCGCTTCGATCGCGGGCACGCCGGCGTAGGGGCGCCAGATCACCCGGCGGTCGCGCAGCGCGACGCCGTCGTCGAGCGCGTCGTTGAGCTCGTGCAGACCATGGGGGTCGCGCGGGCCCAGCATCGGTCGCACGCGCAGGAACGCGGTGCCGCGGCCGGCCTCGCGGGTCCAGCTGCAGACCGCCAACGCGAGCCCGCGCGGCACGAACAGCTCCGCGACCACGACGGTGCCGTCGGGCAGCTCGAAGCGCCAGCGCGGCCACGGGTCGTGCTGGAAGCCGCGCAGGTGCGAGACGCCGTCGGGATGCGAGACGTCGCCGTCGTAGAGGTTCGTGCTCAGGGCGTAGACGCCGGTGTCGGTCTCGATCCAGGCCTCGACGCCCTGCACCAGCACGAAGCGATCGGCCGGCGGGTTCGCGGCGACCAGCAAGGTCGCGTGGTACCGGCGCGTGCGCACGCCCAGCACGGTGCCCGAGGCGAAGCCGCCCAGGCCGTCGGCCTCGAGCCACTCGCAGCGGAGCGCCTCGGCGCCGCCGATGTCGCGCGGAGGTTGGTGTTGCCCCGGTTCGAGGTGGACGTGCGCGCGCTCGAGGATGGTGCGCATGGTGTGCCGGCGCGCGTGGGTGGACACCCCGCGCGGCATCGAGGTTACGCGAATCGGGCCGCGGCCGTGTGGCCCTCGCGCCACCGCGCTCGGGCATGCGTCCGCTGACCGAGGGGTGTGTCGCGCGAGCCCAGCGAGACCCGGTCCGTCTCGTCGGGCCGTACGAACACGCGCGCGTCGGCCCGGGGCAGCGCGGCGGCGCACGCCCGTGTGAGCGCGCGCGCCGGGCCGCGCCAGGCCGCGCGCGAACGGGCGTGCGGCCGCGTTGGCGGTTCGGCTTGCCCCCGCGCGACGCCCGGCGGTAGACCCTGCCCATGCAGCGCTTCACGCTCTCGTCGATCCTCCTCCTGTCGTGCCTCGCGCCGGCGTGCACCAAGAAGAACGACACCTCGGTCGATCCCGACTCGACCGCGACGACGATGACGCCGACCACGGATCCGGATGCTCCGGGTGCCTACGACAAGCCCGAGGACGACAAGCCCAAGGATCAGCGCACGCTGCAGACCGAGGCCTGCGAGGGCGGCAAGGGCGACGTGTGCACGTCGGTCGGCGTGATGTGGGAGCAAGGCAAGGACGGACCCGCGGATCCGGCCAAGGCCCGCGAGTTCTACGAGAAGGGCTGCGCGCTCAACCACAAGGTCGGCTGCTCGTACTACGCAGCCATGCTCGACGCCGGCATCGGTGGCCCCGCCGATCGCAAGGCCGCGCGCGATCTGTTCCTGGTCGCGTGCGAGAGCGGCAACATGGCGGAGTGCTACAACGCCGCGGTCTCGTTCGAGGCCTCGGCGACGCCCGACGACAAGACCCAGGCGCGCGAGCTGTACAAGCAGGTGTGCGCGTCGGGCCAGGTGCCCGCGTGCGTCGCCGAGGCGCGCCTGATGATGCTCGGCGAGGGCGGCCCCAAGGACGCGAAGAAGGCCCGCGCGGCGTTCCAGACCGCGTGCGACGGCGGCGACGGCAGCGGCTGCTTCAACCTCGCGCTCGCGATGGAGAAGGGCCTCGGCGGCAAGAAGGACAAGAAGGGCGCCGCCGCGATGAAGGAGAAGGCCTGCACCAGCGGCCACAAGGAGGCCTGCCCGCCCGCCACCGACGCCGGCAAGGCGAAGGACGCCGGCGCGGCGAAGGACGCCGGCGCGGCGAAGGCGAAGTGATCTGCGGCGAGTGGGCGCGGGACGACCACGCCGCATCTGCGCAGGCCGCCAAGCGGACGCTCACTCACTCCCAGGCTCCTCCCGGACACGCCCGGAGTGGAGATGCGGACGCCGCTGATCGAAAGGACGCCTCATGTCTTGAGTCACTCCTACCAACGTTGGTCGAGCCGAACCCGGCCCAACTGGACACCCTCGTCGCGATCGAGTATCCATCACTCGGTGCGCTCGCGCGCCAGGAGGCCCATGGCTACCGAGGACAGTGGATCGGACACTTCAACAGACGTCCGAAGTGCAGTAGCGAGGCGGTCGCGACCTTCCCGGCTCGCCGAGGCGTGCGGGGCGCCGACTTGGCTGGCAACGGTGATGTGCTCGGTCGCCGCTGCTTCGTGCGTTGCCGACGGTCCCGATGGCCGCGGCACGACGGATATCTCGACGCGCGAACTTCCACTTGCGGACGCTCCACACTCGATGGCGGCGGTCAGCAAGGTGTCCACCGCGAACAGCGGCGCGGCGTACGTAGATGAATGCGTGGATCGAGGCGTCCCTGTGCCGTCGACCGTGATTGACGTAGACAATCACTGGACGCTGATCAACACGCCCATCGCCGACCCGTTCATGGCGCCGGAGCTCGACGACGCAAGACTCTGGACCTTTGAAAACACACCAGCAATGCTCGGGCCAGACGGGATCTGTATGGCGCTTCCCCGTGGGCACCTGGCACAGAACGCGACGGTCGTCGGCATGATCTGCATGGGCTGGAATGGTAATACGTGCTACTTCACCAACCCGGCCAACACTTCCTTCTCCCCGATCGAAGCGATCGCGATCGATGAACTGATCGGCGGCACTGACCTTGTCGGTGCACCCGAAGGCGTGTGCTCTGACTGTCACGCTGGGGAGAACCCGTTCGTGATTCATCCGGAGGACCCCGCGTTCATCGCGGCCATCGCGGCAGTCAGTCGACATTTCCCAGACGCATGGCCGACGCCGATCGTTCCTGACGCGTTTCCTGGGAACCCGGAGCCCCTTGAGCAGCTGGGCCCCGTCAGCGACGGGCAACTCGAGTGTGACTACTGCCACCAAGCTGGCGGGGTTGGAGGCCGGCTGCCCCTACTCTCAACAAACTACCCGGAGTACTGCCAGAACATCCTCGACCTGTCGCTTGGGGGCGACCCCTCGATCCCGAGGACAATGCCCCTCAGCAACTACGACTCAGGGCAGTTTAGTGAACACGCTGCGTGGCTCACGGCGTCTTGCGAAACGAACCCCAACTCTGGCGTTGTGGTTCCGTTCACTCCACCGCAGGCGGTTGTCCTCCCGCCAGACCTCGAGGCGCCCTACGCTTGCTCGAAGCACGTACGCGTCACCAATGCCATCTTTGGTGCGACGCTGAAATTGTCTATCAACGGAACACAGGTCGCGACAGGCGTTTTTCGCGACCCGTACACAGGCTTCGTGTTCAATCTGGGCGCGACATTGACCGAGGGCCAGCTCATCAGTGTTTCTCAGACTGTCGCGGGAACGCAGTCGACCGCGGCTGTCGTCTTCGTACGAGACCACACCGAGGATTATCCCAACGGACTCCCGGCGCCTTCCGTCTCTCCAACACCGATCTATGCCTGCGCCAGCGCAATCGCCGTCCAGAACGTCAAGGGTGTCGAGCTCACGATCGCGAAAACACGGCCGAATAACACTGCGCGGAGCTACACGTTTAACACCGGCGTGAGTCATACGTGGAAGTCTGGCCTTGGTAACCCTGCCTTCGAGGTCGGCACCACGTTCAAGGTCCGTCAAAAACTGTGTACAGACACTAGTCCATACTCGGCTGCGGTCTCCGTCGAAGCCGCTCCGGCTGCGCTCCCGGAGATAGTCTTCGACCCACCGCTCGTTGTCGGACAACCGGTGATCGCATTCGAGTCGATCACTCAGGGCGCCCGCGTTACCCTGACGGAGTTGAACTCGGCGACGGTGGTCTACGACAACTCTTCGGTGCCATATACCGATTGGCATGTCGACGTAACAAGTTCGCTGGGCGGACCTATTCAGGCCACTCATGATATCGAAGCGGTCCAGAAGTTGTGCGCCGCTCAATCGGGTTCCCCAGACATTCCTCCACCTGCCGCTTGTACGGAACAGACTCTGGTGCCCGAGATCGCCCCACCGCATGCGGGCGACGACTTCGTGCTCGTGACATACGCGATTCCTGGCTCGAACCTGCGTGTGTTCGACGGGACTCCCGCCGAATTGGGAAACGGAAGTTCACAGGTGATTGGGTTGACGCGAGATCTGGTTCTTGGCGAGGTCATTACGGTGACAGCGACGCTCGGTGGCTGCTCGGTGAACCGTGCGTTCTCCATCGTGGTGAGTGAGTGATTCGAATGGCGCGTGGAGTCTCAGTTCGAGAGATCCCGACCAGCTCGAGTATCTGGACGATCCTCGGGATCTCGGGCATGGGCTTTCTGGCCGCATGCCATGGCCCCCTGCTTGCCCCACCTGGGATGGGGACTTCAGGCGGCGAAACCGAGTCGACAACGATGGACGACGAAGACGCATACCCCGTGCCGCCGCCGGACCTCGGCGCGAATGCGATCGTGTGTGGGATGCCCGGCGAGGTCGCCGCCACGAACGAGGACTTCGCGGCACTCGAAGGGTGCGAGCTATTCCTTGGTCGGCTCGTCATGCTGAATGCGAATGCGACCGTACTTGCACCGCTGGCCTCGCTTAGGGTGATTCGAGAGGATCTCGCCGGTGGCGGCGGAAACGATGCACTCGAGTCCCTTCACGGCTTGGAGCGAGTTGAGTGGGTAGGATCGCTTCATTTTAGTCGCGACGGCCTTCGCGACCTCGCGGGCCTGGTGGCGCTCACCGGGATCGAGGAGGGGTTCCAGCTCTTCGACATGCCGTTCATCGAGGACTGCTCAGGTCTCGGCGAGCTTCGCACGGTCGGCGGAGGTGTTTCGTTCGTCATCAACGACGAACTCTCTCGCCTGGACGGGCTCTCCGGGCTCGAGTGGATCGGCGGCGACTTGAGGATCGAGGACAATCCCAAGCTCGAGACACTCGACGGCCTGTCGTCGCTTCGTCAGGTGGACGGAGATGTGACCATTATCCTGAACCCATTGCTGAGTGCTGCAGAAGTCGATGCGTTTGTGGGTCGGCTTGTGATCGGCGGCACGGTCCACCTCGACTAGACAACGAGTAATGACATGCGTACCGAGAGAATCCCCACCGCGGAATGGTTCCTGGCGGCCGTTCTCACAGGTTGCGGCACTTCGAACGGATCTGGCTTGGCCACCACCGGGACATCCAGTGCCGATGCCTCTTCCGGCGCCGGCGACTCGGACTCGACGAGCGCGGAGCCAGTCACCTGCGGCGCACCCGGCGACGAAGCCGCGACCGATCAAGCGATCGCCGCGCTCGCGGGGTGCGAGGTGTACCG
Source organism: Nannocystaceae bacterium (assembly GCA_046351635.1). Classification (GTDB taxonomy): domain Bacteria; phylum Myxococcota_A; class Polyangia; order Nannocystales; family Nannocystaceae; genus Xiheibacterium. Next base: position 16,975 of record JAXLYC010000047.1, read on the forward strand.
AGGTGATTTGACTCTGCTCGCGGATGTGAGTTCCCTCGAGCCGCTGACCTCGTTGCGTGTGATCGAGGGCCAGGTCTTCTTGGGTGGGACCAACTCGCCGCTCGCCGGACTCGCTGGATTGGAAGAGCTGGAGTCAGTCGGCAAGCTCAGCATGAACTCACATAATCTCTCGAGCCTCGAGCCGCTTCAGAGCCTGCAAACCGTACGGGGCGACTTCGTTTTCCTGTCGATGTTCAATCTCTCTGATTTTCGTGGCCTCGAGTCGCTGCGCGAGATCGAAGGGAACTTCGAGCTCACGGCAAATCCGAGTCTGAGCAGCCTGGATGGGCTCGACGGTTTGCAGCGCGTGGCCGGGAATTTCGAAGCCACGAGCTACATGACGCCTCTGCCCCGCGCCGCGGTTCAGGAACTCGTGGATCGAATCGAGATTGGCGGCGACGTGAACATTGACTGACGTTTGATCCAGGTTTGGTTCCGGGCGCATGCATGGCGTGTTGGCTCTACGCCTCCACGCCTCCGCGTGCCGCGAAGTGCGCGTCCCGGCTCAAGGCCCGGCGCGACCGCTGAGCACGCCCGCGCTCAGGCCTCGAACAGCCGCCGGTGTAGCACCGGCACGACCTTGGCGATGTCGCCGTCGTCGATGACGACGGTGAAGTTGATGCTGTGCATGCCGAAGGTCATCATCTCGACGTTGACGCCGGCTTCGGCGATGCACTGCAGGATGCGGCCGCCGATGCCGCGGGTGTGGGCCAGCTGTTGGCCCACGATCGACATGATGGTCTTGTTGCGCAGCAGCTCGACCTCACCCAGGCCGCGCAGCTCCTCCATCGCGGACTCGAGCGCGCGCACGTTGTAGCTGGAGATCGACACGCTGACCTCCGAGGTCGAGATCATGTCGATGTCGGCGTGGTGGCGGGCGATGATCGCCAGGGTCTCGGCGAGGAAGCCGACCTGCTCGAACATGCGCACCGACTTGATGGTCAGCACGCCCTGGCGCTCCTTGTACGCGATGCTGGTGACCTGGCGCGCGTCGGGGCTGGCCTTGCCGGTGATGACCGTGCCCGGGTGCGACGGGCGGTTGGTGTTCATCACGCGCACGGGGATGTCGCTGCCCATGGCCGGCAGCAGCGTCGCCGGATGCAGCACGCGGCTGCCGAAGTAGGCCAGCTCGGCGGCCTCGTCGAAGCGCATGCTGGGGATGCTCAGCGCCGAGGGCACGACCGAGGGGTCGGCCGTCATCACGCCGTCGGTGTCGCTCCAGATCTGCACCTCGTCGGCGCCGATGGCCGCGCCGACCAGGCTCGCGGTCAGGTCGCTGCCGTTGCGTCCGACCGTGGTGATCTCGCCGCGCTCGTTCATGCCGACGAAGCCGGTCACGATCGCGACCATGCCCGCGGGCACCTTGGTCTTGAGCCCCTCGCGCATGCGCGCCTCGAAGCCCGGCAGCGGCCGTGCGCGGCCGAAGTTCGAGTCGGTGACGAAGCCCAGCTCCCACGAGTCGAACGCCAGCGAAGGCAGGCCCATGCGGCCGAAGAAGTCCGCGATGCAGCGGGTCGACATGCGCTCGCCGAAGCTCGAGATGTAGTCGAGGCTGCGCGGGCTGAGCTCCTTGACCAACTTGATGCCGCGCAGCAGATCGCGGATCTCGGCAAACAGCGGCGCGAGCAGCTCGGGCGAGCAGTCGAGCGACGACGCGATCTCGCTCTGCTTCGCGATGACCCGCTCGCCCGCGTCCGCGCCGCCCGCAGCCGCGCGCGCGGCGTCGATGAGCGCGTCGGTGATGCCCTTGTGCGCGGACGCGACCACGACCGGCTGGCGGTCGCGGTGGTGCGCGACGATGGCCATGACCTTCTCGATCTGCTCGCGGTTGGCGACCGAGCTGCCGCCGAACTTCATGACGATCACGGGCTGTTGCTCCTGGTTCGGATGCGCGCGCCGCCGCAGTACGCCAGGGCACCGCAACGACCGCGGGAGTTTCGGGGGCTTGGGCGCGTTCGTCAACGGCGCACCCGCGGGGCTCGATCTGTCGCGTGGGATCGCTATGCTCCCAGGCGGCGCCAGGACGGTTCGGTCGGAGACGCCCGCATGCGCGAGACGCTACTGCTCTACGACGAGAAGATGATCGAGCACGACCCCGGGCCCGGTCATCCCGAGCGACCCGATCGCCTGCGCGCGATCGAGGCGATGCTGAGCCTGCGCACGACCACGCGACTGCGGATCGCCGCGCCCCGTGCCGCGACCGAGGAAGAGATCTCGCGGGTCCACACCTTCGAGCACATCGCGCGTGTGGGCGAGCTCTCGGGTCAGTACGGCAGCCTCGATCCCGACACCCACGTCTCGCCCAGCAGCGTGCGCGCCGCGGTGCTCGCCGCCGGTGCGGCGACGCAGGCGGTCGACGAGGTCTGCACCGGCAAGGCCAGCAACGCGTTCGCGCTGGTGCGACCGCCGGGTCACCACGCGGTCGCGGCACGGCCGATGGGCTTCTGCCTGTTCAACAACGTCGCGGTCGCAGCCGCGCACGCGCGCGAGGTCCACGGCAAGCAGCGCGTGCTCATCGTCGACTGGGACGTGCACCACGGCAACGGCACCGAGTCGATCTTCTACGAGACCGACGCGGTGCTGTTCTGCAGCCTGCACCAATTCCCGCTGTACCCCGGCACCGGCGACGCAGCCGCGGCCGGCACCGGCGCGGGCCTGGGCTACACCGTCAACGTGCCGCTGCAGGCCGGGGCTGGGGACGGCGACTACGCCAAGGTCTTCGACGAGCTGCTGCTGCCCATCGCGGCGCAGTACCAGCCCGATCTGGTGTTGGTCTCGGCCGGCTTCGACGCGCACCGCAACGATCCGCTCGGCGGCATGGAGCTGACCGAGGACGGCTTCGCCACGCTGTGCGGCAAGCTGCTGCAGTTCGCGACCGCGCGCGGCATCGGCATGGTCATGACGCTCGAGGGCGGCTACGACCTGGCGGGTCTGGCCAAGAGCGTGCACGCGTGCATCGACGTGCTCGCAGGCTCGGTCCCGCCGCCTGCGGATCCGCGCACGACGGCGCGCGCGGAGCACGATCTGCGCGACGCGGTCGATCGCCAGCGCCGGTTCTGGACCCTGTGAGCGACGAGCTCACGGCGCACGAACCCGTCGCCAGCATCGCCAGCGGCGAGCACACGCTCACCGCGGTCGAGCCACCGCGCGAGCGCGCCGCGACGCCGGGCCTGCAACCGGGCGCGCGCGTGGGTCGCTACCACGTGCTGGGTCTGCTGGGGCAGGGCGGCATGGGCGAGGTCTATCGCGGCTACGACGCAGACCTCGATCGCCCGGTCGCGATCAAGCTGCTGCGTCGGCACGCGACGGGGTCGAACCTCGTGCTGCTGCGCGAGGCCCAGGCGCTGGCGAAGCTCAGCCATCCCAACGTCGTCGCGATCCACGACGTCGGCGCGACCGGCGGCTCGGGCGACAGCCTCGCGCAGCAGGCCCAGGACGCGCAGCAGGTCTTCATCGCGATGGAGTACATCGACGGGGTCGATCTCGCGGCGTGGCTCAAGCGGCCGCGCTCGCTGGCCGAGATCCTGACGGTGTTCGAGGCCGCCGCGCGCGGGCTCGCGGCGGCGCACGCCGCCGGCATCGTGCACCGCGACTTCAAGCCCGCCCACGTGCTGGTCGCGCGCGCGCCCACCGGCACCGGCATCGGTCGGGTCTGCGTCGCCGACTTCGGGCTCGCGCGCGCGCTGGCCGACGTCGGCGAGGAGGCCACGCCGACGCCGGCGGCGACGTTGCTGCAGACGCAGCTCACCGGCACCGGCTTCGTCGTGGGCACGCCGCCGTACCTGTCGCCCGAGGTGCACGTCGGCAAGAGCGCCGACGCGCTCGCCGATCAGTACGCCTACTTCGTCGCGCTGTTCGAGGCACTGTTCGGTGTGCGGCCGTTCCTCGGCCGCGATCTGCCGGCGTTGCTCGCGGCCAAGCGCCGCGGGGTGTCGCAGCTGCCGAGCCAGGGGCCCGGCGGCGTGGCGCTGCCGCCGTGGCTGCGGCGCATGGTGCAGCGCGAGGCTCGAGGCCGAGCCACGCTCGCGGCACGGCAGCATGGACGAGGTCGTCGCCGCGCTCGAGCGCGCGCGCACGCCGGCACGCTCGAGCCGCGTGGTCGCGTTCGCCGGCGCGGCCATCGTGCTGGGTGTCGGCGCGACCTACCTCGCCACGCGCACACAGGTGGCGCCCGATCGTTGCGCCCACACCGACAGCTTGGCCGACGAGGCCTGGGGCCCGGCGCGGCGCGAAGCCCTGCGCAGCGCCACCGCCGGCCAGGACCGCGACACCGTCGAGACCATGGTGCCGCGGCTCGAGCAGGCGCTCGACGATCACGTGCAGAGGTGGCGCACGAGCTATCGCGCGCACTGCGAGTCCGAGCCCAACGTCGGGGTCGCAGCGTGGCAGCTGCTCGATCCCCAGACGCGGTGCCTGCGGCACCGCCTGTTCGCCCGTCGATGCGCTCGTGCGCGCGCTGAGTCAGCCCACGACCTCGCGACGCGAACTCGAACGGGGCCTGCGCGCGGCGGTCGGGCTCGCGCCGCCGTCGGAGTGTGCGGCCGAGGTCGCCGCCGGCGGCCTGGTCGAGCCGCCGGCGGAGCTGCTGGGCCCGGTCGAGGATGCGCGCGCCGAGCTCGACGACGCCATCGCGACGATGAAGATCGGTCGCTTCGAGGCGGCGACCGAGCGGCTCGACGTGCTGGTGGGCTCCGACGCGGCGCAGGCGTTCGAGCCGTTCGCGCTCGAGGTCGGGTTGTGGCAGGCCAACCTCGCCGAACACGGTGGTCGCTATGCCGAGGCGGAGCGTCGCTACGGCGACGTGGTCTATCGCGGTCAGGCCATCGGTCACGATCAGCTGGCGTGGCTGGCGATGTACGGCCTGGTCGCGGTGCGTGCCGATCGCCTGCAGCGGCCGGCCGAGGCCGCCGAGCTGTTGCGGCAGGCCTGGGCCATGGTCCAGCGGCTGCACAACCCGCGCTTCTGGGTCGGCTTCTTCGAGATGCGCGGCATCGTGGCGCAGGCGCAGTCGCGCTTGCTCGACGCCGAGGTCGACTTCCGCACCGCCCGCGCGCTGGCGCTGCAGCACTACGGGCCGTCGCACCTGCGCGTGGCCGAGGTCGATCTCAACCTCGGCGTGGCGCTGGTGCGTCGGCGCGAGCGCGACGCCGCGCGGCCGATCCTGCAGGAGCTGCTCGCGATCTTCGAACGACAGCTCGGTCGCGACGAGGACGACGCGGTGGTCGGCCGCTCGCTGCTCGCGGGGGTCGCGTTCCACGACGGCGACCTCGACACCGCCGAGCGCGAGTGGACCGCGGTGTTGCAATCGCGCGTGCGGTTGCTGGGGGCCGAGCATCCGCGCGTGCTGCTGTCGTATCGCAACCTCGCCCAGGTCGCGTTCGCCCGCGGCGATCTCGAGCGCACGAGCGAGCTGTTGGATCACGCGCTGGCGATCGGCCGCGCGCGCGAGCCCACCGGTGGGCCGCTCACGCGCGGCACGCTGTTCCTGCTGGCGCAGCTGTACCAGCGCCGCGGCGACGGTGCGGCCGCGCGCGCGCGGCTCGAGGAAGCGGTCGCGTCGCTGGGCGATCGCGTCGACGACCAGGCATTGATGGCGCTGCGGGGCCTCGCGGTGAAGCAGCGCGAGTGCGGTGCGTTCGACGAGGCCCAGCGGCTGCTCGATCGCGCGGCTGCGATCCTGCGCGCGACGCAGGCCGGCCCGGTCGAGGAGCTCGCGCCCGACGTGGCCCTGCTCGAGCGCGCTCGTGGACACCACGACGTCGCGCGGCAGCGGCTGCACGACGGCATCACGGCGCTGTCGGAGCCGGCGACGTTGACCGCCGATCGCGTGGCCCTGCGCGCGCGGTTGCAGCTGTCCTCGTCGCTGCTCGAGCTCGACCTGGGCAGATGCGATGCGGCGATCGCCGCGGCCCAAGAGCGCGCTGGCGGCGATCGGCCGCGAGCGCAGCGTGACCGTCTCGCTGCGGCTGCTCGCGACCTGGGCGCTGGCGCAGGGCCACGGCTGTCGCGGCGATGTGTCTGCGCGCGCGCGGGCGCTCGACGAGGCCGCGCGGCAGCTCGCCGCGCCGGTGGGGCAGGACGCCGAGCTGGCGGTGCTGCTCGCGGTGGCGGAGGATCAGTGGACCGACGACGCGCCCACGGCCGCGCGGACGCTGATCGCGGCGGCGGTGGCGTCCGCCCGAAGGCGAAGCCGGGCGCGGCGCGCGGCGCTGCAGCGGTGGTTGGACGCGCACTCGGTCGAGGCTGTCCCGATCGACCCACCGCCCCGCGCGGCGGGACGGTGAGACGATGGCGGCCGTGGTCCCTCGTCGCTCGCGGGGCTGCGCGTCGCTGCGGCCGTGTCGATCGCCGCGCTCGGCCTGGCGTGCCGCAGTCGCGCCGATGCGCAGCAAGACCGCGCGCGGGTTCCACTGCTCGGCCCACCGCGTCGAGATCGCGCGCGGGTCTGCTCGGCGACGAGCCGGTCGATCAGGCGATCCGCGCCGAGCTGCGCGACGCGCGTCGCGACGAGGCCGACAGGCTCGACACGGTCCACTTCAGCGTCGAGGCTGCGGCGCGACCAGTTCATCTGCCACCGCCCCGGACCCGGGCAGGCGTTCCGCTGCGGCACGATGATCCGCTGAGCGCCGGCGCGCCCCGGCGCGATCGGGGTCGCGGCCGGCACGGCAGCGCGAAATTCGATCAGTTTTTGAACATATGCTATCACCGGTGCATGGCCGTCCGGCGCCGACTCGTGCTGCGACCTGCAGATGCGGGACGGGTGCTGTCGCCGGTGCGGCTCGAGCTGTTGTCGGCGATCGGTCTGCACGGGCCGTGCTCGGCTCGCGAGCTCGCGACACGACTCGGGCGATCGGTGACGTCGCTGTACTATCACCTGGGGCTGCTCGCGCTCGGCGCGATGTCGCAACGCCGGCGCGGGTCCGAGACCGTGTGGCAGGTGACCGCGCAGGAGGTCACGGTCGGGTCGCGTCGCAGCGTCGCCGCGGGCATCGCGACCGCGGCCAGCACGAAGGCAGCGTTGCGTCTGACGTCCCGCGAGGTCGAGGCGGCGCTGCGCGACCCCAGCCTGCGTCGCGGCGAGCCGAGCCGGCGGCTGGTCGCGGCGCGATCGAAGACTGGCTCGACGAGGCGCGGCTGAGCGCGATCGACCGCCACATCGCCGCGATCCTCGACATCTTGTGCCGCGCGCCCTCGGCGCGCCCAGGGCGGCGATCTACGCGGTGACCCTCGTGCTCGCGCCGTGCGCGAACGGGCAGCCTCGCCATGACCGGGCCCACCGTGCTCGATCGTGTTGTTGCTCGGGTTCGCCGTCGCCTATCCCTGTACGGCTACCTGACGTGGCCTCGGTTCGTCGCGCACGCCCGCGCGGCTCGCCCCGGCGCGCGCGTGCGCACCTACTGCGAGATCGTGGCGGAGTGGGCGTTCGCCGTCGCTGCTCGTGCACTGGGCCGAGCGAACGCCCGTGGTCGCTGCTCGGCCTCGGCAATCTGCGCGGCGGTCACGCCCTCGCCATGACCGCCGTGATCTCGCTGGCGACACTTGCGTTCCTGCGCCCGGGCGGCGCGCGGGCGCCGGCGGAGCAGCTCGCAGGGGCGCGTGGCCGGTTGGGCAGCTCGTGCATCGCCGCACACCGCCATCGAGCGCGGGTGGTTCGCGGGCTGTCGCTCACCGCAGGCGCGTGCAAGCTGTTCTTCCGCGGTCTCGCGCCGTGGCTGCTGTCGAGCTGGATGCCCGCGTGGGCGGCGATGGCGAGCGCGACCGCGTTGTTCGGCCTCGCCCACGCCTACCAGGGCCTGGCGGGCATCCCCCGGACCGCCATCATCGGCGCGGCGCTGGCGTTGCTGACGCTGTGGGCGGGCACGCTGTGGCCGGCGATCCTGCTGCACACGGTGATCGATCTCCACGGCGGCAGCGTCGGCGGCAGCATCGCGCGGGCCCCTGCCGCTGCGCAGACGTGACCACCGGCGCGGCGGCCGTGCCCGACGCGCCGGGATCGTGCGACGATGGGGCTCGGCGCGGCCGTGGTGGCCGCGGGCAGGCGGGCATGGCGGACGACGACAGCGAGCTTTCGCCGGGCGAGTTGATCGACGGCAAGTACCTGCTGGTGCGCCGCGTCGGCTCGGGCGGCATGGGCGTGGTCCATGCCGCCAAGCGCACCGCGCTGGGGGACGTCGTCGCGATCAAGTCGCTGTTGCGATCGCAGAACACCGCGATCAACCGCGCTCGCTTCCTGCGCGAGGCCCAGGCCGCGGCGAGGATCCGCCATCCCAACGTGGTGCAGGTGTTCGACTTCGCGACCGCGCGCGATCGCGTGCCGTACCTGGTGATGGAGTACCTCGACGGCCCCACGCTCGCGCAGGTGCTGGCCGAGCGCGGCAGGCTGCCGCTTTCGCGCGCGCTGGCGCTGTTCTCGAGCATCTGCGCCGCGGTCGAGGCCGGACATCGGCGCGGCGTGGTCCACCGCGATCTCAAACCCGGCAACGTGATCCTCGCGCGCAGCGACGACGGTCGCGAGCTGGTCAAGGTGCTCGACTTCGGGCTCGCGCGCATGCTCGGGCCGGCCGCGGGCGAGCTCACCAGCCCCGGTGCGCTGCTGGGCACGGTCGCATACATGGCCCCGGAGCAGATCGCCGAGTCCGCCGCGACGCCGGCCTCCGACGTGTTCGCCCTGGGCGTGGTGCTGTACGAGCTCGTCACCGGGCGCCTGCCGTTTCGCGCCGAGACCCACGTGGGCACGATCATGAAGATCACTGCCGGCGAGTACGACGATCCCACGCCGTGGTGTCGCGAGGCTCCGAGCGAGCTGATCGCGGCGATCCACGCCGCGCTCGCGCACGAGCCCGACGCGCGGCCGAGCTCGGCCGAGGCGCTCGCGCGCGCCGCCGGGGCGCCGCTGCCGGTGCGTGCCGAGGAGCCTGCGATCGATGCGAGCCGCGCGGTGCTCGAGCCCGACGACGACGGTGAGCACCAACGCACCATGGCGCACGGCGTTCGCACCAGCGTCGCACCGCCCATCACTGCGACCGCCGCGGGTCCGCCGCGCGCCGCGGCGCCGCGGCTGACCGACGCACCGATGATCGGTCGCGCGGACAGCCTCACGCGGCTCGAGGCGTTGGTCGGTGAGGCCGAGCCGGGCACCTCCCGCATCGCGATCGTCAGCGGCGAGCACGGCGTGGGCAAGACGCGGCTGCTCGACGAGGTCTGTCGCCGCGCCGCCGGTGCGGGTGCGGTGGTGCTGCGCGGGCAGTTCTTCGACTACGAAGGCGACCGCCCACCGCCGTACGAGGCCTTCGCGTGGATGTTGGCCAACACCGCGGTCGACAGCGATCTCGCGCCGGCCGGCGTCGCGCCCGATCCACGGCAGCCCGACGCGCGCGAGCAGCAGGACAAGTGGCAGCGCTTCGCATCGCTGGCCCAGCAGATCGGTTCCCGCGCTTTGCAGCCGCAGCAGGGACAGCCGCGACGCCTGGTCGTGCGGCTCGAGGATCTCGATCGTGCGAGCGCGCCCGAGCTCGACTTCGTCGCCTACCTCGCACATGCGCTGGGTCAGGCGCCGCTGGTCATCTTCGCCAGCGCGACCCCGGGCCACGCCGAGTTCGAGCGATGGCTGCAGTCGCTCGCGGCCAAGCGCCCGGTCACGCAGATCGGGCTCGCGCCGTGGACGGTCGACGAAGTGCGGCAGTGGCTCGACGCTGCGTTGCCGGGCCTCAACGTGCGACCGCAGGATCTACGCCGCATCGCGCACGCCAGCGGCGGCATCCCCCACGTCACCGTCGAGCTCGTGCGCCACCTGCTGGCGCAGGGCGCGATCCGCCGCACGGAGCTGGGCTACGTGTGCGAGCTCGCCGGCGAGCTCGCACTGCCCGAGGGCGTGCAGAGCTTGCTCGAGGCCCGGCTCGCGCGGCTCGAGGAGCCGGTCCGCAGCGTGCTCGAGGTCGCATGCGTGATCGGGGAGCACTTCCGCTTCGAGACCGTGTGCCTGGCCGCGGATCTCGACGAGACCGCCGCAGAGCCGCTGCTCGACGCAGCCCAGCGTGCGCGCGTGCTCAGCGATCGAGCGGTCGCGCCGGGCTCGGACTACCGCTTCACCAACCCGGGGCTGCGGCGACTGCTGTACGAGCGGCTGACCACACGCCGGCGCAAGAAGCTGCATGCGCGGGTGGTCGAGGCGCTGCAATCGCTGTATCCCGATCGCGATCGCATCGCACACGTGCTCGCGTACCACCTGCACGCGATGGAGCGCTGGGCGCCGCTGGTCGAGGTCGCGATCGCGGCGGCGGAGCAGGCGCTGCGGGTCCACGACACCGACCTCGCCGATGCGTGCGTGCGCTGGGCCGACGACGCGGTCGCCGGACTCGCTGCGCAGGGCGAGGCCACCACGCCGGCCGTGCAGGCGCGCCTCGATCGCTGCGCTGGCGTGCTCGCCAACGCCCACGGCGAGGGCGCGCGCGCCGAGCCACTGCTGCGTCGCGCAATCGACACCGCGCGTGCGGTCGAGCAGCCCTCGCTCGCGCTCGATGGTCTGCTGGGGCTGTGCGAGTGCCAGCTCGGTCGCGGGGCCCTGCGCCCGGCGAGCGAGACCGCGGCCGAGGCGATCGTGGTCGCGCAGCAGCTGGGCGATCGTCGGCGCGAGGCCGCGGCCAAGGTACAGCTCGCGTCGTGCCTGGGTCCGCTGGGCCGCTACGACGAGGCCCGCGCGGCGGTCGAGCCGGTGGCCAACGATCCCGCGCTGCCGCCGGTGCTGCACGCGCTCGCGTCGCGCGAGCTCGCGTGGATCGAGGCCAAGACCGGCAACTTCGCCGCGGCCGAGCGCGCCGCGCTGCGGGCCCAGGCGGCCGCTCGGGCCGCCCGCGACGTGCACGCGGAGTACCGTGCGGTGTCGGCGTTGTCGTTGGTCTACGCCGAATGCGGCGACGTCGAGGCCGCGCTGCCGCAGCTGGAGCTGGCGCTGCGGCTGGCGCGGACGCTGTCGCTGCGACGCCGCGAGGGCATCGAGCTGGCCAACGCGGCGGAGTGCCGCATGCTGTTGGGGGATCGCGAGCGCGCGCTGACCGACGCGACGCGGGCGCTCGAGATCTTCGTCGAGATCGGCGACGTCGCGAGCGAGGGCGACTGCCGCGTGAATGTCGGCCGTCTGCTGCTGGCGCTGGGTCGGCGCAGCGAGGCCATCGCGATGCTCGACGCGGCGCGGGCGGCCTGCGCGGCCTCGGGCCGCACCGAGTACGAGGGCATCGCGCTGTGCGAGCTGGGCGACGCGCGCATGGGCGAGGGCGCCGTCGCGCAGGCACGGGCGCTGTTCGAGCGCGCGCGCGGATGCTTCGAGCGGATCGGCAGCGCACTTTCGTGGCGCGCGGAGCTGGGTCTGTCGCGCGCGCAGATGGTCATCGGCGACGAGACCGCGGCGCGCAGCGCTGCTGCGCACGCGCTGGCCGAGGTCGAGCGCCAGCTCGCCGCGCTGCCCGAGCGCGCCGCGGGCGACGTGCTCTCGCGCGCCAAGGCCGAGCTCGAGCTGTTGCTGTATCCCCCGAGCACCAGCGAGGCCGGCGGAGCGGTGACGCTGCAGGCGCGGCTGGTCGCACAGCACGAGGAGCTGCAGCGACTGGCCGCCGCGATGCTCGCCGACGGCGACGCCACGCGCATCGCGGCCGCACCGCAGGACGCCGCGCGCGCCCTGGCGCGATTCGCCCAGCGACTGCGCCGCCACGCCGAGCTCGAGGGCCAGTCGCTGTATCCCGCGCTGCTCGAACACGCAGACCTGCGCGTGCGCGAGGTCGCGACGCGGCTGTACGGCGACGGCGTGGGCCTGTACGAGGAGTTCTTCGCCTTCGCGCAGCGCTGGGAGGACGACGGCAAGATCGCCGCCGCACCCGAGCGGTTCGCCAGCGAGCTGGTCGCGGTGCTGCGATCGCTGGGCCGACGCATGCGCCGGGAGGACGTCGAGCTGCACCCGCTCGCGGTCGGGTTGTGATCGCGGCTCAGCCGAGCGCGCTGCGGGCGAGGCTGCGCTCGGCGTCGCTCTCCACCGGTACGCAGCCGGTGACCGAGCCGCAGCGGGCACAGCCGATCGCGACCCCGGGCTCGAGGGCGTGGCACGCCGTGCACACGGTGAACGGCAGCGCCTGCTCGGCGATGCGGGCGTGCAGCGCGGCCTTGCTCATCGCGGGCTCGAGCGCGGGCGCGGCATTGCGCACGGCGGCGAGCGCCGCGAGGAGCAGGACGACGCCGAAGCTCGCCGTGCCCACGCTGTAGAACGCGCGCCAGTCGTTGGCGAACATGTAGCCGGCGCCGACGAGCGCGGCGACACCGAGGACGGCGACGACGAAGCCCCCGCCACGGCCGAGGTTGCGCGGGTCGAGATCGAGCTGCACGGGGGGATCGTGCCGCGGATCGCGGTTTGGTTGCGAGCACGCTCATCCGCGAGTCCCGCTGCATCCTCAATACCCCAGCACCAGCACCCGCCAGCGCACGCCGTCCCAGTAGATCACCTCCGCGACGTCGCCGGAGTCGATCAGGATCCCGTCGCCGGTCGCCTCCGGCGCGGGCGACTCGTCGCCGCCGCCGACGGCTCGCCGCGGGCCGGCGCGAAAGAACCCACTGGGGCTGCGCGGCACCACGCGCCACCGCGCGATGAAGTCGAAGTCCGGCTCGACGGCGCTCCACGACAGGTCGACGCCTTCGAGGTGCACGTCGGTGTGCAGCTGACGGGTCGCGACGCCGGCGCCCAGGATCGACACGCCGCCGCTGCCCCAGCGGATCGCGATGCCCCGGCGAGCGCCGCCGCGCTCGCGGAGCTTCACCGCGCGATCGGCCTTGCCGTCGGCGTCGAAGTCCGCGACCAGCTCACACGGCCGCGCCGCGAAGGCGCTGCAGTCGCGGCGGTGGTGCGCCAGCACGGCATCCCAGCGCTCCAGCCGAGCATCGAGCGGCAGCGATGCGATCGCAGCAGCGGGCGGTGGCACGCCGGCGGCGGAGTCCCGAAGCATCTCGGGCGAGCACTGGTACACGAACCGGCGCGCGACGCCGTCGTGCAAGGTGGCGGGCCGGCCGTCGGCCCACTGCAGCACCGCGGTCGTGCTGCGCTCGCCGAAGGTCTCGACCCGCTGCACCAACCGCTCGCCCTCGAGCGTGAGCCGTTCCCGCGCCGCGCCGTGCTCGTCGACCGCCACGATTGCGGGGCCCTCGTCGCGATAGCTCGCGCGGTCGAAGCTACCGTGCTCGCGTGTGACCGCCGCGAGTCGATCGCCGTCCCACGCGTAGCGACGGGTGACGTCGCCGCGCAGCGCGATCAAGCGACCGTCGTCGTCGTACTCGACCGTCTGCGTCGCAGCGGCGCCCTCGGTCGCGGTGTGCTCGATGCGCTCGGGGCAGCCGTACACGCCCGAGGCTGCGAGCGCGCGCGGGATCCAGCACGCGTCGCGCGCGCCGTAGCGGAACACGGTGCGCGTGCCCACGTCCGCGCCGTCCTCGCTCACGAGTGCGCACGGCCACGCGTCGCGCGACGGCGCGGCCATGCCGGCGCGCACGCGCGGGCTCGGTGCGTCGTCATCATCGGTGCGCGCGGCTGCGACCGGCGCGGCGGCGATCGGCGGCTGCGACGGCGTCGGCGTCGCGCAGCCCGCCGCGAGCGCGACGATCGAGACCTTCGAGGTGTGCAGCTGCAACCGGGTCGCCTCGCGCCCATCCTCGCCCGCGTCGCGCCGTCACGCTACACTGCCGCCTGCGCGATGCCGCTGGCGCTCTTGCTCGACGCGCGACTGCTCACCGCGCGTCTGTTCAGCGCGGGTTGGATCGCGATCGCGTCGCCGGAGGCCGGCCCGGAGCTGCCGCCACCGCCACCGCGGCCGGCCGAGTACTCACTGACGTGGGATGCGCCGCCACAGTGCCCCAGCGCCGCGTCGATCCTCGCGCGGGTCGAGGCGCTCTCGCGCGAGCCCGAAGGCGGTGAGGGCACCGCGTTCGTGCGCGCGCAGGTCACCGCGAACGACCGGGGCTATCGCCTCGAGCTCGCGACCGAGTTCCTCGGTTCGACCGAGACGCGGGTGCTCGACGCCCAGGAATGCGGCGCGCTCGCGGACGCGACCGCCTTGGTGATCGTCGCGACGATGCAGCCCGCGCTCGTGCAGTCCCCGCGCGTGCCCGACGAACCCGCGTCGCCCGAGCCCGTGCCACCACCGCAGGACGACGTCCTGCTCGAGCCGGCCGCCGCGCCGCGCCCGCGCGTGTCCGACGTCGCGGCGCGGTGCGAGGGCTGCTGCGCGCGGCGTTGCTGGGCGAGTGGGGCTTCCTGCCGGGGCCCTCGGGGGGCGCGACGCTGGCGATCGGCGCGGTGTGGCCGCGGATCCGCGCCGAGCTCGAAGGCCTGTGGGTCGCGCCGCGATCGACCCGCCAACTCGATGGTCGCAGCGCGCGGGTGCAGCTCGCGGGCGCAAGCGCGCGCGTGTGCTACCGCATCGCCGTGCGCCGCGTCGAGCTGCCCGCCTGCGCGGGCCTCGAGGTCGCGGCGGCGATTGCGACGCCGCGCGGCACCCGGGCGGGCGACCGGATCGTCGGACCCTCGCTGGGTCCGAAGCTCGGCTTGGGCATCGCGCGACACTTCGGCCGCGTCGGCGTGATCGCGGCCGTGGAAGCCGTGGGCAGGGGCTACGGCACCGAACTGCGGGTGGACGGAACGCTGTTGTTCCAGCAATTCCCGGTGTCCGGACGGCTGTGGCTGGGGCTCGAGCTGCTGCTGCCGGCGCGGACGCCGTGAGCCGGGCCCGTCGCGGGGTCACGAATTCTTCCGTAGGATCGGTCGGTCCGTGGACATGGATGGTCGACGCTTGAACACGCCGATCGCCACCAGCCCCGCCACGGACGAGTTCCGCGCGCTGTACCGCGCGAACTACGGCTTCGTGTGGCACACCGTGCGCCGCTTCGGGGTCGACGACGCCGGGGTCGACGACGCGTTGCAGGAGACCTTCCTGACCGCGTACCGCCGGCTCGATCGCTGGCGCGGCGGCTCGCCCAAGTCGTGGCTGTATGCGATCGCCCGTCGCGTCGCGAGCAACCACCGCCGCGCGAACCAGCGGCGGCTACAGCGGGACGGCGCGTGGGAGGTCTCGGCGCGGGCCGACGCTGGCTGTGCGCATGAGCTCGATGCGTTGCACATCGTCGACCGGTTCATGCACGAGCTGTCGACCAGCGACCGCGAGGTCTTCGTGCTCAGCGAGCTCGAGGGCCTCGGCGGCGCGGAGGTGGCAGCGGTGCTCGCGATCCCGGCGAGCACCGCGTACGACCGCATCCGCGCGGTGCGCCAGCGATTTGCGCGGCACATGCAGGAGCGCGACGGCCTGCTCGCGCGCGCGCGGGAGCAGCGACCGCGTGCAACCGCGCAGTCGTGGGCACTGCTGCTCGCACAGCTGCCGAGCGCACCGACGCCGCTGCCGTGGTGGGCGTCGCCGTGGGCCATGGCCAAGGCGGCGATCGCCACCGGCGTCGCCGCGACCGCGATCGTGGCGGTGGGCACGAGCACCCCGGGCGCAGCCGCGACGACCGAGGCCGGCGCGGTCGCGTCGAGCGCTGGCGCAGCCGTGCGAGCGCAGCAGCGTGACGGCGGCGCGAGCCCGGCGATCGCGGAGCTGCCCGCGATCGATCCCGCTGGCGCCGCCGCGATCCCCGAGCCTGCGATCGATCTGCGTCGCGCTGCGCTCGCGCCTGGGCCCGCGCGCGGGCGGGCCGAAGCGCCTGTGCGCCGCGGCGCTGCTTCGCCGCGCGCCGCGGCGAAGCCCACCGCCGTGCCCGTCGCGCCCGCGCACGCCGGCGACGAGACCGCGTGGCTCACCGATGCCGCCACGCGCCTGCGCTCCGGCGACGCCGCGGCCACGCTCGCGCTCACCGATCGCCACGCGCACGTGTTCCCCGACAGCGCCTTGGCCGACGTGCGCCGCGAGCTCCGCATCGAGAGCCTGTGCGCGCTCGGACGCCGCAACGCGGGACGCAGCGAAGCCGCGGCGTGGCTCGAGGCGAAGCCGCGGTCGCCGTTCGCCGCGCGTGCGGCCGCGGCCTGCGAGCCCGAGACGTCGGCGCCGTAATCTCGTCGCGACCGTGGACATGACGCCAGCGATGCGACGAATCAAGCTCCACGACTCCCTGGTTCTGCTGCTCGCCCTCGGCGGCTGCATCGCGGGCTACGACCTCGGCGACGACGGCACCGCCGGCACCGGCGAGGGCAGCTCGGGCGCCGGCAGTGCAACCACCGCGGTCGGTCCCGACGACGGCACCACCACGGCGATGGCCTCCGACTCGACCAGCGGCGGGCCGCTGACGGTCGGCTGCACGCTCGAGGATCCGTGCAAGCTCGACATCCTGGTCGTGATGGACAACTCGGCCGACACCGCCGACGTGCAAAAGGGCGTCGTGCACTCGCTCGTCGATCTCGTGGGCGGGTTGCAACATCACGAGCCCGGCGTCGAGGTGCCGGTCGACGTGCAGATCATGTTCACCAACACGGACATGGGCAACGCGGTGTGCTCGCCGTTCCAACCCGAGAGCTACACGCCCGCACTCGGGGCTCCGGTGGGTAGCGGTTGCAACGAGCGCATCGCGGACTTCACCGCGGCCGGCGTCGGCCCGGCGGTCCGCGAGGATGCGTGCACGGATCTGTGCCCCACCGACGTCGTGCCCGACGATCCCTTCCTCGCCTTCTACGGCGACGCCGCCAACGTCGCCGACGTGCCCGCGATCGATCTCGACGGCGACGGCGACCTCGACTCGGCCGCCGCCCAGGCGGCGGCATGCCTCGCGCCGCAGGGCATCATCGGTTGCGGCTACGAAGCGCCGCTGGCCGCGATGGCGCGCGCGCTCGATCCGACGCAGCCGTGGAACAACGGCCCGCGGCCGTTCCTGCGCGAGGGCAGCGCCGTCACGGTCATCCTCGTGTCGCCCGAGACCGAGTGCTCGCTCGACGACGAAGATGTGTTGCTCGATCCTCAGTACCAGGAGATCAACCCCGACAGCGGCACGGCGCAGATCTCGAGCGCCGCGTGTTGGAACGCAGGCGTCACTGACTGCGACGATCCGGAAGCCGGCTGCAGCGTCGCGGACGAGCCGCTCGCGCCGCTGCAGCGCTACCACGATCTGCTGGTGCAGCAGCTGCGCGAGGTCGAGGGCCGCGAGATCTCCATGGTCGCGATCACCGGCGTGCCGCAGGTCACCGGTCGCAGCGATGTTCCGCCCCACGCAGCCAACGAGGGCGGCCTCGAGGCCCTGCACCTGCGCGGGTGGATCGACGGGCCCTATCCCGCCGGTGACCTGTTGCCCAGCGAGGTCGAAGACGGCGTCGACGCGGCGGATCTCGAGTTCGAGTACGGCATCGGCCCCGCGTGCACCCGCGTCGACGAGGCGACGGGAGCCGAGGTCCGCGGCCTGCCGAGCCTGCGCGCGATCGATGCGTGCATGGATGTGCGGCGCCAGGCCGAGTTCACCGGCGACATCGGCGATCGCTGCTGCATCGAGTCGGTCTGCGATCCGCGACCCTCGCTCGCCTGCGTCGAGGGCTGGATCACGCAGGACTGGACCATCGACCAGTGAGTGCTCCGTCGCGTCCGCGCGCGGGCACCCCTCGCCGCCGCAGCGCCCACCGCAGGCCACGCCACAGCAGCGCGAGCGTTCCCAGCACGACCACGAGCGCGCCGACGGCCACGGCCACGAGGTGATGCGCGACGAACCGCGCCAGCGCGTACACGCGATCGATCGCCGCCAGCGCGGCGCTGTCGGGCAGCGGGCCGGCGTGGATCTCGTCGCCGAGCAGCAGCGCGCGCTCGTCGTCGAGCGAGAACTCGGGCCAGCGGGGCAGGGCCGCGCCGTTGGGATCTCCGGTCGCCGCGAAGCGGGTCCACGCCGCAACGATCGCGCGGGCGAGCGCGCGATCGGCCTCGCTCCACGTGGGCCCGGGATGGCCGAAGACGTACGCCATCTCCACGCCGTGGCGCGCACCGGGCTCGCCCGGCGGCACCGCAGCGAAGTGGTAGACGAAGCTGTGGCCGCGGCCCGCCGCCGCGTGCAGGCGGGCCCACGCGAGCATGTCCCAGCCGAAGCGCAGCTGGCCCTGCAGCGCGACGTAGGCAGCGAGCGCGTCGTCGTCCGTCGCCGGCGTCGCAGGCCCCAGCAGCGACACCAGCACCGGCGGGAAATCCTCGCGCAGGCGTGCGGTCAGGTTGCCCGCGGTCACGGGGCCCGCGGGCAGGAAGTCGTAGCCCTCGCCGGCGTTGTAGCCCACGAGCAGGTCGACGCCGTGTGCGCGACCGGCCGCGTACGCGTCGAACGGCGACTCGCGCAGCACGTGGCCGTCGATCACGATCGTGGGTGTGAAGGCCTCGTCGACGATGGCGTCCGCAGGCAACGCCCGCAACGCCGCGAGCGAAGTGGCGCCCAGGCGCGCAGCGAGATCGTCGCCGAGCGCCTCTGCTCCGGCGAGCCCGTGCTGCGGCGCGAGCTCGAGCGGCTCGAACAGACCGCCGCTGTGGGCGATCGCGCGGGCGAACAGGCCCTGTGCCAGCGGTGAGGTCGTCAGCGCGCTGATCGAGATCGCACCGGACGACTGCCCGAACACGGTCACGCGGGACGGGTCGCCGCCGAACGCGGCGATGTTGCGCTGGACCCACTGCAGCGCCGCGATCTGATCGAGCAAGCCGTAGTTGCCGGACCAGCCGCCGGCAGACTCGCGCGACAGCTCGGGGTGCGCGAGAAAGCCCAGCGCACCGAGGCGGTAGTTGATGGTCACCACGATGACGCGCTCGCGCGCGAGCACGTCGCCGGCATACAGCGGCGTCGAGCCCGAGCCGTTCGACAGGCCACCGCCGTGGATCCACACCATCACAGGCAGAGGTGTGTCCGCGCTCGTCGGGACCCACAGCTGCAGCGTCAGGCAGTCCTCGCTCATCGGCTCGGGCGGCGCGTCGTCGGGATAGAAGCCCCGCTGCATGCAGATGGGCCCGGGACGCTCGGCGATCGCGACGCCGGGCCACGGCACGACCGGTTGCGGCGCACGCCAACGCAGCGCGCCCACCGGCGGCGCCGCGAACGGCACGCCGGCGTACGCGACCACGTCGCCCGTGCGCACACCCGCGATCGCACCGCCGTCGACCACCACGGGCGCGGGGCTCGTCGCGAGCGCGAACGCGACGATCGCAGTGCCGACACCGAAGCTCGCCATGGTCCTGCCCGCGGGTACGCGCGCGCAGCCACGGAGTTACGACGCACGCTCGCCACCGCGGAAAGGTCACGGCCGCGCGCGTACGACCACGCGGCGGTTGCTGCCCAACAACGTCTCGTCGAGCACGCCCTCGAACACCTCGGCGACCGCGGACGAGGTGTCGACTGTCTTCATGCGGAAGCGGATCTTCGTGCCGCTGCCGTCGGTGACGTACTTGTCCGTCGAGTCGCCGACGTAGATGAGGCCGGTCGAGTCGTCGCAGACCCGGTTCGACCAACCGGCGCCGGTGAGCTTCACGGTGTCGATGGTGCCGTTGGCTCGCTTGGTCCACGACGCGATCGTCGCGGACTTCAGGTAGGTGTAGTCGGTCGCGCACGAACCCAGCGCCGGCTTCTCGACCAGGCCGGCGGCGGCGGCGGCCTTGCCGAACAACGCCTTGGGTGTGGTGCCGGGGGTCGCGACCACGGTCGCATGCAGCGTGCGGGCGGTCGCCGGTGCCATCGCGACCCGGGCCGAGGCGCCGTCCTTGGTGACTGCGTCGACCACGAACCACATCTTGATGTCCTCGTCGTCGTCCTCGAGGTAGCCATGGTCGCCGACCTCGACGCCGTCCTTGTCGGTCGCGCTGACGAAGATGCGCGCGCCGTCGCCGGAGCTCAGCGCGACGACGGTCGGGGACTTGATCGCCGCGATGTGTTGCCAGCCGCAGTGGCCCACGTTCTTGCGTTGCGCCACGCCGATGGCGCCGTAGTGGAACGCCCGGGGATCACCATGGTTGGTGTCGCCGACCTCGCAGTGACCGACGATGCCGTCGGACGCGATGGGGTGACGCGCACGGATGTCGGCGACCAGCTTCGACAGCGACGCGTACTGTGCCGCGGTCACACCACACATGTCCGCGACCACGTCGGAGTCGGCCAGGCCCTCGGCCTTGGCGATGGCGCCGAAGTCGGAGACGCTGTTGCAGCTCTTGCCGTACTTGCGCTTGATCGCGAGCTCGATGCCGATGGTGTCGCTGTTCACCGGCCGGGCATGCCAGGCCGTGCGTTCCTCGCCGATGTGCTGGAAGATCGTGCCGTCGCGGTCGATGGTGTAGTGCGCCGACGACTGCCGGCACTTCCAGTTGTCGTTGTTGCCGCGGGCATGATCGCCGTTGTGGATCACGATGCGCGTGATCGGATCGACGCGTTCGTTGCTGCGGCAGTCGACCTCGCCGAAGTAGCGGAAGTCGATGTCGAGACCGGCCGCGCGGCCGGTCTGCGCCGGGCACAGCTGGGAGATCGTCGGGCCCCACTTGGAGCACGCGGCCTCGTCGGCGCCGGTGCACGTGCGCCAGGCGTTGGCCTGCCGGACCGCCTTGACCTTGGCGCATGCCGGGGCCGGGGCGGCCGCCTGCAGGCTCATCGACATCTCGTCGGGCGGGGCCGCGGCGTGCTCGACGTCGATGGACGGCTCGTCCACCGGCGGTGCGGCGTCACAGGCCGTCCACGCGCAGAGCGCGAGGACCAAGAGGGTGTCGACGACGGGTCTGCGGTGCATGGCGGTGCGACAGACCACGGGCGCCGCGGTTCGATCACGCGCGGCCGGCGATGATGACCGCGCACGGGATCGCGCGCGCCCGCGGCGACCGGGACGGCGAGGGCGGACGAGCCGCCCGAGCCGAGCCACGTGCCGGCCACGCGCGAGGACGACGGCCGCTGCTGCCGCCCATGCTACCGTCGCAGCCGTGATCGCGGTCCGCCTGGTCGATCGCGCCGACGTGCCCGTCGTGGTCGAGCACGTCACCGCCGTGCTCGCGGAGTTCGGGCTCGCGTTCGGCGTGGGCAGCGAGACCGACGAGGCCGTGCGCGCGCTGCCGTCGTCCTACGTCGATCACGGCGGTGCGTTCTGGTTGCGCACGACCACGACGGCGACCGCAGCGCGCTGCTGGGCACCTGCGGCGTGTTCCTGGTCGCGCCGCGGACCTACGAGCTGCGCAAGATGTACCTCGCCGCGGCTGCGCGCGGTCGCGGCGTCGGTACGCGCCTGCTCGAGGAGGCCGTCGCGTGGACCAAGGCCAGAGGCGGCGAGCGCATGGTGCTCGACACCACCGAGGCGATGACCGCCGCGATCGCGTTCTACGAGCGACATGGCTTCGTGCGCGACGACGGGCAGATCCGCGGCAGCCGCTGCACGCGGGGCTACGTGCGGCGGCTGTGAGCCCCGGCGCCGCGGCGCCGCTGCGGCGCCGCCTTTGCGTGCGGCGTCAGGACTCGGGCTCGGAGGCGTCGGCGTTGCCTTCGGCCGGCGGGCACTCGCCGCGCATGTACGCCCACTCTTCGCACTTGGTGCCGTCGGGCAGCGTGCACACGCCCTTCTGACCCGCAGGCTCGTCGACGATCTCGAGCTTGCCGCCCTTGTCGATGCAGTGCTTCGACGCGGGGTTGGGCACCTGCGCACCATCGGGCGGGGTCGTGGTGGTGGGTTCACCCTTGGCGATCGAGTTCGGCGTGTTGGTGGTGTCCGCGTTGGGTCGGCATCCGACGATCACGACGAACAAGGAGCACAGAAGTGGCGTATGGAGCGAGCGGAACGTCATCGAGGCGACAGTGTACCGCCAGGGCGCGGCACGGACAGGCCGCCGGGCCGTGACTTCGCGTCACCGCGGCGCGTGCGACCTGCCGGCGCGCGGTGCCTCCTTGGTGCCCCCATGAGGAGGCGCGCCGATCGGGTGCGCGACGGCACCGCGATCGTCCACTTCACGGACGCCGGCCGCAACGGCGCGCTCAGCCGGACGCGAACCATCGCCTCGCGATCGCGCGCAGCAGCGACAGGCCCGCGCGCAGTACGAAACCAGGGAGCAGCGGAATGCAGGCGCGGGGCATCGAGGGCTTGGTGCCCTGCGGCGTGGTTTCGATTCCCGCGGTTGCGCGCCTGTCGGGCCGCGCGCGCGGTCTACCGCCGAGCGCGTCGCCGTCGCCGCGCGACGACGACCAGCATCGGCCATAGCGCGGTCGAGCCGGTGCCGTTGCAGCCGCAGCCGCCCTCGTCGCGCTGCTGCGCAGCGCCACTGTCGCTCGAGCCCTCGCCGCCGGTGCTCGCGGCGGTGCCGTCACCGAGCCCGGTGGTCGCTCCGCTGGCCGAGCCGCTGCCGCCGCTGTCGTCGACCACTGCGCCGCTGCTGCTGCTGCCGTCCCCGGTGCTGCCGCCGCTGTCGGTGCCCGACGGTGGGGGCGGCAGCGCGTCCGCGAACAGCAGATCGGACAGCAGGATCGCTCCGGTGCCGCCGTCGAACACCAGCTCGATCGCCGCCAGATCCGCGAGATCGAGCTCGGGCGCGCTCGCGGTGAAATCCGCGAGCGGGATGCGGATGCCGTGCAGCAGCAGCTTGGGCACGATGGGATACAGCGTGCCCAGCGGGTGCGACAGTGGGTCGGTCCAGCTGCGCGGGCCCACCGTCGCGCGCGTGCCGTTGCGATCCACCAGTGCGACCGAGAACTCGACCGTCGAGCCGTCGTCCGCGGGATCCTCGAAATCGACCGCGGCGCGGAACTGCAGCGCGGTGAAGCCCGAGACGTCGGTTCCCTCGGGCAGCGCGTTGGTCCAGCGGGCAAGGTCGGCGAAGCCCAGCCGCAGCTGTGCCAGCCCGGGCGCGTGCGGCTCGCGGCCCTCGACCAGCTCGCCCATGAACATGCCGGGGTTGGTCACGCAGTGGCTGTAGTTGTCGATGCCGCCGTCGGGGCCGATGCCGCACAGGCCGTAGCCGCTGAGCGCGTCGGCCTCCACCGGCGCGCCCAGGTCGTTGGTCTGCAGCGAACCGTCGTCGACGATGCGATTGATCACCAGTCGATCGCTCGCGGCGTCGGGCGGCATGTAGCTGGTGCGCACCGCGGCCGCGGCCGCGCCGGCGAAGGGCTGCAGATCACCGCGCAGCGCGTCGACGTACTCGTCCTCGCCGCCCAGGTGCGTGCGGAAGAACGCGTTGGCGTAGGCGACGAAGCTCTGCTGCTGTTCGCCCTCGTCCAGGCGCAGCGCGCTGCCGGCCCCGCACGCGCCGTCGTCCTGACCGATCGCCGACGCGAGGTAGGCGAAGTCGTCGACCGCGCCGCCGTCGGGATACGTGCCCGGGCTCCACACGGTGTTGTAGAAGTTGTGGTTGCTGCCGGCCATCTCGAACACGTACTTCGGCGCGGCGTCGCCCACGAGTGCGTGGCGACTGTCGTCGTAGTAGTGCACGCCCATGAGGTCGAAGACGTCGCCGTCGCAGTACGGCACCATGACCGCCAGCGGCACGCCGGTGAGCTCGAAGCGGTTGAAGTCGGTCGGCGCGAGCAACAGCGCCGCGCGCACGCCGTAGCCCAGGCCCTGCTCGGCGGCGTAGCCGAAGTAGGCCGCGACGCCCTCGCCGCCGCGCGAGTGGCCCACGAGGCCGACGTTTTGCAGATCGACCGCGCCGTTGTACGTGGTGCCGTACTCGTCGGTCTCGACGAAGGCGGTCCACAGCTGCAGGTGTGCGGCGATGAGCTGCGCACGGGCGTTGGCGCCGGCGTCGTCGACCGCGTCGTCGGCCGCGTTGATGCCGTTGGCGCCGATCGAGACCACGACGTAGCCGTGGCTGGCGAGGTTGGCGGCCCAGTAATCGTAACCGTCGAGGCTGGGGATGGGCTCGTGGTTGCCGAAGCAGGGCCACTCGTCGCTGGCGTTCGCGAACGGATCCTGGAAGATCGGGATGTCGGGATCGAAGCAGGTCGAGTGCCGCCCGTGCAGCACGATCACCAGGGGGAACGGCCCCGCGGTCAGATCGGCGGGGCGGCGGATCGCGGCCTGCAGCTCCACCGGTGCGCCGTTGAATTGCGTCGGCACGAACGCGCTGTCGCCGAGCGCGTAGCTCTCGTGCACGGTCTCGAACCGCCCGGGCGCGTCGGGCTCGGCCGCGGCGGCAGCCGCCGGCGCCATCGCCACCAGGGTCGCGAGCACGAGGCGACCGCTCACGGCGTCACCAGCACCTTCGACTTGTCGAGTCGCGGCGGGCTCGGCATCGCCTCGCTCGACACGGTACGATCGCGGACGATCAACGCCTCGCCGTCGGGCAGCGCGTCGAGCTCGGCGGCGCTGAGATGGAACACCAGCCGATCGAGCTGACCATCGGCGCGTCGACTGCGACGAAACGTGTGCTCGCCGATCTGCAGCGTCGGGCGGCTGCCACCGGTCGGCGGCAGCCGTCGATCCAGCGCGACTTCGATCTCGACCGCGTCGCCGTGCCTGCGGATCGCGGTCAGCGTCACCGCCAGCGGCCCGGCGGCCGGCGTAGGCGCGACCGTCGACGCGACCGTCGGTGCGCCGGCGGTCACCGGTGCGGCCGCGCTGTGCGGCGGCTCGGCATCGTCCTCGGACTGCCGCGGCGGATCACAGGCAGCCAACAGCAGCAGCAGCAGCACGGCAGACCCACGGGACATCGTCGCCACCTTCCCACGAATCGGGACCTCGGGCCCACTGCATGGTCGCGCGGCGGCGGCGCCTTCAAAGCGGCGCGCGGGATGTCGCCGGCGCTACTTTTCGAGCGTGATCGTCACCGTCACGCGACCGCGGTTGCCGGTGTCGGTGCCCTGCATCGTCAGCTTGTCGCCGAGCTTGCCGGTGGCGGTGCCGGTGATGGCGCCCGTCGCGAGGTCGACCTCGAGCTCGGCGGTGTCCTCGAAGCTGCCCGAGGCCCAGACGCCCCACGGCTTCGCCGGCTCGATGTCGAGATTGCTGCGGCCGAAGTCCGAGCACGGGGGGTACGCACCGTTGTTGCCGCACGGCGGGTTCAGGCCCCAGTCGGGCACGAACCGATCGGCGAGCACGATCTCGACCTTCGCGACCGCGCGATCCGGCGCGAGCTTGCGCTGCACGGCGAAGAGGCTGGTGTTGGTGTTCTTGTCGTCGGGGAAGTTCTTCTGGGCGCTCGCGCCGTCGATGTCGATCGACAGCGTCAGGTCCGCACCGCCGGGCTCGCCGTCGAGGGCCTCGGCCTTGCTCACGACCACCTTCAGGCGCGACCGCTCGCGCACCGGTGAAGGCACGTCGTAGTAGAGCTTGTAGCGCCCCTTGGGCAGCTGGTGATCGTGCGTGATCTTCCACGGCACCGCGCCCGCGGTCGACGCGGGCGTCGCGTACAGGCTGTCCAGCGACGTCTGGTTCATGATGATCGTCTTCTGCAGCGCGCCGGTCGGCCACTTCTCGGGATCGGCGACGGCGAGCAGCGCGACGGTGTAGTCGAGCGTCAGCGCGAACCGGTTGATCCGGATGACGTCGTTGTCACCGGGCGCCGCGAGCAGCTGCGCGTGCGCCTGCGCGAGCGCGAGCATCACGGCGAAATCGCTGCGCACCGCGTCGGCGTTGCCATCGACCTCGGTGACGACCGACGCGAGCAGCCCGGCCTTGTTGCCCTTGAACACCGCGACGTCGAGTGGGATCGGTGCCGTCGAGGTGATCCCGTCGAGCGAGCCCTGGCCTGGCGCCGACGCGATGTTCGTCGTGAACCCATCCGCCGAGATGGCCACGAAGGCCGTCAGCGCGAGCAGCTCGTCGCCGTCGGCGTCGCCGTCCGAGAGCGTCACGGGTTCGAGCCCGGAGATCTCGAGATCGAAGCTCGCCGGCGGTGCGACGGCCTCGTCGGGGAGCGAGCCCGCCGGCGTGACGCCGACGCCGTTGAACATCAAGCCCGCGTTGTCGACCGCGGTCGCGAGCTGATCACGCGTCACGGTGTCCGCGGGCGGCTCCCCGCCGAACGCCAGCTGACGTGCGGTCGCAGGCCGCGCGTCGATCCGGGCCAGCAGCTGCTTCGCGACGCGCTTGGCGTTGCGGTTGCGGCCGAGCACCTTGGCAATCTCGAGGTCGACGGCGCTGGGGCTGGCGACACCGTCCACGAAGCGCCGCAGGCTCGCGAGCATCAGTCGGCTGAGCGCGGGGTTGGGCGCGAGCGCGCGGCTGCCCAGCAGGGCGTTGGGCGACACGGCCAGCGGCTTGCTCACCACGGGCTTCGCCGCGGGGTCGGCGGCCGGGGGCTTGCTCACGCGGGGCGCAGCGAGGGTCGGCGCGGGGCCGGCCGCGAGCAGGGCACAGAGCAAGCCAGGAGCGAGGGGTCCGATGCGACGGGTCATGGGCCGCGAGGTAGTCGGGCCGCGCGCGGAGTGTGACGGCGGCTGGGTCACCGCCGGCGACGGACAAGCCGCTCGGGGCGGCCGGCGCTCGTCCGAGCGCGATGCGAGGCCTTCCGCAGGGGCTCGCGCGGCAGGCAGGTGCTGCCGCTCAAGGACAGCCCACAGGCGGCAGTGCGAGGCGCCACGTCGCCGCATCGTCGGCAACGACGAGCCGGACCGAATCCCCGCCAAGGGCACCGACCGATTCCATGGGCAGCGGCAGCTCCATCCACGCGCAGCGCTCGAAGCTCATTTCGCCGACGCAGACGATGTCGAGTCGCCGCACGTCGCCGCCGTCGACCAGCACGGCGACGTCGGCGTCGCCGTCACCATCTGCGTCGACCGGCGTCGCGTCGAGGGGAAACGCGCCACCGAGATCATGATCGACGACGCTCCACTCGCCGGTCCTCGGACTTCGGCGGGCGACCGAGATCGACGACAGCGTGATGAGCTGCGAATACCACGAGCTGAGCAACAAAGCCTCCTCGCCGGTGGCGTCGGGTCGAAATCCCAGCACGCGAAAGGCATCCAGCACTTCGAAGCCATCGACGCGGGTGGCCGAGTTCGATGTGAGCGCAAACAGGTCGACGAGGTTGCTCCCTCCCCCCGCGTATGCGATGGCAGTCGCCTGCGACTCGCCATATCGAACAAACGCCAGGTTTCCGAAGTGCCATCGAGTATCGAATGCGAGCGCAAACTCGAACGCTCCGGTGTCGAGGCTCCGCCAGAGCTCGACCCGCCCCAGCGTATCGGCGAGTAACAATGCGACGTCGCTCGCGCCGTCGGCATCATAGTCAGCCACGTCGAATGCCAAGGCGGCTGGTGCGGGCGTTGACACGACCGCGGGCGTGTCCGTGAGCGCCCCGAGGATCGCGCGGATCTCTCCTCCCGCGAAGAGCACATCGACATCGCTGTCGCCGTCGAGGTCCGCGGGTTGCCCGTTGTTACCCCGCGGAGCCTCGGTCAACGTCCTTGGTTCCGAGGCGCCGCCGAACACGGCGACCCCGCGACCCCCGAACACGTCCATCAGGCCGTCGCGGTCCAGGTCGTATTGCTCGACGATGCCCAAAGGGGCGTCGAGGACCAGCTCGAGCTGCACGTCCTCCAGGTGGCGGTCGCAGGACGTCGGGCCAGATCCCGTGCTCGTGCCCGTCCCCGCGGTCTCGTCGCCTGTGTCGGGTCCGGCGTTCGCGTCGCTCACGCCAACCTCCGCACCGGACGCCGAACTGGATCCGCTCGCCGCGTCGCCCGTCTCCCCGGTGACTCCTCCGGTGCTGTCGGCCCGTCGGCAGCCGTGGAGCACTACGGCGACGATCACCCAGCGGAGCAGCGCTTTGGTCCCTGTGGTGCTGCGCGAGTGAAACACGAGTCCACGCCACCCATCTTGGAAGCCGCCACGCTCCAGTACGTGGCAGCGGTCTCGCGGTCGTCATGATCTCGTGCGAGACGCATGTGATCGCGCGGTTCGAGGCCGAGTGCTCGGACAACGCGGTCTGTTCGTTCACTGTGATCAATCTGGGCGGTGGGTTCGCCGTGTGGCGCGCATCTGTCTGCGCGGGCGCCACAGGTCGCCGTCTCCGAGTCCGCAAACGCGTCGAATTCCTCGCCGAATCTCACCTCGACCGCCACGCTCCGAAGCCTATCAAGACCGTCGACATCGCAAGGTGCGATGCGCGGAGGGAATTGACGATGCCACCACGACAACTCGTCTGTCAAGCATCCACGCCTACACGCCGGACGGTCGCGTCTCGGGTCTCGTCGGCGTTCTCGCAGCAAGAGGCGCACGCGACGTGCGGCGGGGAGGGTATGAAGTCGACGGCTCGTCCCCGAGTCCGCGGCGGGTCAAGCGGCCGCCCGCGCTCGCCCGCGCCTCACTGGCACGCCCCGTCCCACTCGTACGCGCCGATCGACGGCGGCACCGTCCGCGCCACGCCGTCGATGTCCTGCGGCCACGCGGCGCCGAGGTCGCGTCCACCCATCGTCACCGTGCACGGCGCGGTCTCGTCCAGGGCCATGTCGACCGCGGCGCTGGTGAAGGGCTCGGGCAGCTTGAGGTTGTCCTCGGCGTCCGGCAGGCCGCTCTGCACCTCCATGATCGTGGTCCACGAGCGCAGCGGGTCGCTGCCGAACAGCGTGTAGTAGCAGTCGAGCACGTTGTTGCGCAGCGACGCGGGTACGGAGTCACCCCCGCTGGACCACACGCACACGGCGCCCTGGTCCTCGGACTCGAACACGTTGTTGTCGACCGTCGGCGTGGCGTAGTTCAGCCACATGCCGGTCATGTTGCTGCCGGCCGCGATCCACACGCTGTTGGCGAGCACCGACGGCGCGCCGAAGATGAAATAGAAGCCGTAGCCGTAGCCCTCCACGCCGGACAGATCGATCACGTTGTCGGCGAAGGTGCCGTCGCTGCCCTCGGCCGAGACCGCGAAGCTCAGGCCGTCGGCCCCGACCGCGTCGAAGCGCAGGTGGTTGCCGACCACGGTCGGGGCGGCATCGATCACGCGCAGGCCGTAGGTGCTGACGCTGGTGTCGTCGACCACGGGCTCGATCACGCTGGCGCGCACCGTCACGTCGCCCAACACCAACAGCGCGGCGCGGAACTGTCCCGTGGCGATCTCCACGTGCACACCCTCGAGGACGGTACCGGCGCCGACGCTCGCGGGCACCTCGATCGCGCGGTGGGGATCGTCTTCGTTCGACGCGATCACGGTCGCGCTCTCGTCGACGATGCGCGTGGGGTAGGCCGCCGGATCGCGAGCGCCCCAGTCGGCCCGGTAGCCGCCGTGGATCGAGATGCCGTCGACCATCACGATGTGCGCGTCGTTGGCGTAGTCGATGGCGTAGCTGCCCTCGGCGACGCGGATGGTGTCGATGCCGCCGAGCGACTCGGCCTGCGAGATGGCCCACTGGATCGTGCGCATGGGCTCGTCGATGGTGCCAGGGTTGCTGTCGACGCCGTCGTGCCGTACAGCACGTTGGCCTCGCCGCCGATGCCCGTGGTCGAACCCGTCGTCGCCGGTGCTCGCGCCGGAAGTCCGCAACCGTGCTCGCGCCGGTGTCCTCGCTGCCAGTGGTCGAGCCGTCGCTGCTGCCGCTCGCGGTGGTGGTGGTCGCGGTGCTCGACGCCGACGTGCTCGCCGACGTGGTCGCGCCGCCGCTGCCGTCACCCGCGGTGCTCGACGCATCGGCACCGCCCTCGGCGCTCGACCCCTGGTCGGGGTCCGAGCCACAGGCGACCAGACCGACGAGCGCGCAACCCAAGCCGTAGGCGAATCGGATCATCGGCGTACGGTACTGCCGAGCCCTCGGTGCAAAGACCAGCCGTGCACGGCTGCGCGCGCGCGGCGAACTCACGCTGCGCCGCTGCGAACCACCGGCGCCGCGCCTACGTCGTCGGTGCGCGTCGCAGCGGCCGCGCGCGCAGATGCGCTAGCACGGGTCGGGATACGACGTGCAGCAGATCGTCCCGTGGGGCGGCTCGACGTCGTCGCGGTAGCCCGCCGGCGAGGTCTGGCCCGAGGGGCAGTCCTGCACGCGAGGTGGGTTGCCGCAGTTCGGATGTGCTGCAGTCGATGTAGCAGTACGAGAACGCGACCGAGCCGTCGAGATCAAAGCGCGTGACGCACACACCGCCGGGGTCACAGTCGGCGTCGCTGCTGCACTCGCTGCCGAGCCAGCTGCTGAGCGTGCAGTACCCCGAGATGAACGAGTCGCGACAGACCATGCCCAGCGGCACACAATCCATGAAGAGATCGTTGCCCGGCGAGTTGCCGTCCAAGGTGCACTCCTTGAGCAGGTATCCACTCGCGAGCAGCGTGCCGCCGTTCTCCACGCAAGGATCGGTCGCGCCGCTCGAGCTGGGATCCGTGCTGTCGTTCGACGAGGTGGCGGAGTCCGCGGACGCGCTCGCGGTGTCGGCCGACGACGCCGACGTGGCCGAGTCCCCGGCGGGACCACCTCGGCGCCGCTCGACTCGTCGCTGGGCGCGAAGCAGTAGTTGCCCATGCACGCCAGGCCCGGGTCGCAGCCGCCTCCGGGTACAGGCGCAAGCGTAGGTCCCCACCGCGCACTGATCGCCTTCGAGGGTGCACCCCCACAGGGCAGCGCTCAGGATCGCGGCGGCGGTGGTGCGGGCGAGGGCGAGCGCGAGGGTCATGGGCGAGACTCCTTGGGGTCGATCGGAGCAATGCTAGCAGGCTGGGCGGCGAACGCGTCGCAGCGGCGGCCGTCGAGCGCCGCTGGCGTGGTGAAGCGCAGCGGCCCAGTGGTGGCAACGAGCCGACCGGGCGACCGTGGGCCCCGCCGAGGCGTCATCGAGCCGCCGCAGGGCGATGGTCCGGCAGGCGGAGCGTTCGATCCTCGTCGAGCGACGATTCCGCTTCCGGCGTCGGACCGCGGGCGTCATCGCGGTTCGCCGCGGTCGGCGATTCAGGGCGACGCCGGAGCCGTCGCCGTGCGGGAGAAGCCGGCGGTGTAGCGGTTGCGCGGGTGGGGCTACCCCGTCGCGGCGATGAGGAACGCGAACTCATGCACAGCCGACCGGCGTCCGGGGTGGAGGCGCCGCCACGGCGCAGCCGACGAGAAAGCTGTACGCGCTGGTGTCGAGTCGCGTGTGGTCGAGCACGGGGCCGTAGTCGACTGCCGCGTCGGTGAACTCGAGCGCGTAGCGCGGAAACCGCTCTGTCCGCAGACCCCGGCCGCATCGGGGCAGACGCCGGCGTGGTTGTCGATCGACAACGGCGTCCAGGAAGTCGTCGGTCGTGCCCATTGGCGTCCACGGTGCTTCCTGCCCGTGGCCGCCAGCCAGCCGGATCGCTCCGCCGGTCCGCAGCACGAAGAAGTCCACGCCGCGGGATCCCCTCGCTGGGCGAAGGCCGCGGTGCGCGAACACGGCCGCGTCGATCGCCTCGCCCGCGACCGGCACCGCGCTCGGTGGAACGTCAGGGGCGGCGATGTCGATCGTGACGGGTTCGGGCAGCGGTTCGCCGCCGTCGCTGCAGCTCATCACGACGCGGACCGCCGTCGCGGTGACGCTCGACTCGCTCACGGTGCAGTCGTAGCGCGCACTCAAGGCGCCATCCAATGCGCTGGGATCTGGCCGGGGTCGACGGTGACCGACACATCTCCGATCGAAGGCGCTGCGCACTCGAGACCGGCGCCCGTGCTGGCGCCGCTGGCTTCGCTCGAGCCGCCGAGCGTGGTAGTCGTCGTCGAGGCGGACGATCCGTCCTGCTCGCCGTCTTGCGGCGACGAAGCCTCGCACGCGACGATGCTCGCCAGCGTGGCGAAAGCAAGGCCCGAGCGCACGGAGATCGCCGTCGAGATGCAGCGATGCAACGTGCGGCTCGGTCACCGAAGTGGTCAGTACTGCGTGCCATTGTGAACTCGATAGTTGTCGAACGGCGTGTCTGCGAGGCACGATGGGAGGCCGATCTGGTCTACAGCAACCGCGATCTTGTCGTCGTAGTTCGTCGCGGTCAGACCATCATTGAGCCGTGGGCCCAGCTCCTCGGCGTCCATGCGCAACGCACCGCGCGGCACCTCGCGCGGCAGCGCCGGCTGGATCACCGGCGCGCACGCGGCCAGCAGGCCCAAGGCCCAGGCCCCGGAGGTGGTTCGCGTCACTGCACCCGTTGCATAACAGGATCCGTCACCGCGGGCGCGACTCGAGCGCTTCGAGCCTGCGAGCCAGCGCGGCGACGGTCTCGCGCAGGTCCGCGTTCTCTTGCTGGAGCGTCGCGACCCGTCGCGCGTCTGTGGACGCCGGCCAGCCACGCCGTCGGCATCGACCTGGAAGATGGCCTTGTCGGTGCCGCCGACCGCGAAGGCGGCGCGGAAGTCCTGCGCCATCGGGCCGATGTGGCGAATCGACGGATCGTCGCTGCGATAGCTCCACGTCGTGATCGGCAGGGTCGCGAGCGTGTCGAGCACTGCATCGCCGTCGATCGGCGCGAAGTCCCGCTTCGCGTTGCGGTCGCTGATCGGGCACGACTGCGAGCTGCAGTACTCGGACCCTGACGGGATCAGCACGCCGGCGCAGCACTCGAGGCCCTGGCAGCACGGCGTGCCGTTGGTGCAGGGCTCCTGGTCCATGCTGCACGCGGCTCCGCTCTCGCTGCTGGAACCGCCGCCGCTGCTGCTGCCGGCCGACGACGAGCCGCCGCTCGAGCCATCGGCACCGCTGCTCTCGCTGGTGGCGCTGCCGCTGGACTCCGAGCCGGCGGTGTTGGAGCTCGCGGTGGTGCTCGACGAACCTCCGCTGCTGGCCGCCGAGGTCGAGTCCGAGCCCGACGCCGTGGTCGCGGTCGTCGTCGCGGAGGTGCCGAGGCTGGTCGTGCCGCCGTCGTCGCCGCCGCACGCACACAACGAAGCCAACAGCACGAAGCCGATGCGTGGACTGTGGAAGATCGACATCTCGTCACGGTAGCAAGGGCCGGCCGCGCGACGACGCGCAACCCGTGCGGCTGCGACGCGGGATCCCGCGGTCGCGGGCGCACGGCGGCTGCGCTGCAGCGCAACCGCTCGGCAACAGACGGGAACCTCGGGCCATCGCGGGACACCATGCACCGATGCGGGCGATCGCGCTGCTGCTGCTGGTCGTACTCGCCTGCGCGGCGCCGTCGGCTCCGGCCACGACGCCGGGTGTCGCGCCGCCGCCCGACCCACGCATCGCCCTGCTCCACGAGCTGCGCGGCGTGGGTCTGCCCGATCCGTTGGGCTGGTCACGTTTCGTACGGAACGACCCGGCGACGTTCGGTGAGCGCTGCGATCACTTCTGGCAGCGGCCCTTCGGTGGCCACCGGGTGCGCCTGCACGACGATCTGCGGGTCGACTACGACGGCGAGTGGTTCGCGCAGTGGCCCGCCGCGATGCGGGTGCCCGCGGGCAGCTACGACCATGTCGAGCTGCTGTGGTCGCGCCCGCCCGCGCCGCTGCAGCAGCCCCAGCTGCCCGCCGCGCTGCCCGCCGACGTGCTCGCCGAGGCGCGCGACGTCGTGCACATGCGGCGCAGCTGCCCCGGCGATCGCCCGCTGCGCACGGAGCTCGGTGCGGTCGCGCTCGCGTCGTGGATCTCGGCGATGGGCCACGACGGCCTCGCAGCGGAGCTCGTGGCGCGCTGGCCCCCGGTGTGGGATCCGACGCGACTGCGACCGTCGATCGCCCAGGCGCTGGCACGCAGCGCGGCGCACTCCTTCGCGC
This sequence comes from Nannocystaceae bacterium, assembly GCA_046351635.1. Taxonomy (GTDB): domain Bacteria; phylum Myxococcota_A; class Polyangia; order Nannocystales; family Nannocystaceae; genus Xiheibacterium. The sequence goes on from JAXLYC010000047.1 coordinate 50,569, forward strand.
AGGGCATGCCGCGTGCGCTCGTGCGGGGCGTGTTGGATCGGGCCGATGCGCTGTGCGACTGCGGTGGCAGCCCCGCCGTGCAGCAGGTTCGCGACGGACTCGGCGACGAGCCGGCGCGCACCTACGACCCCCGCGATCCGGAGTCGATGCTCGCGTGGCTCGCCGACGATCTGGTCCTGTTCGCGCAGACGCCTGCGGCGCAGCTCGGCTGGGCCGAGTCGACCGCGCCGCGCAGCCCCGGGCTCGAGCTCGTCGCCATGGGATGGCCCGCGCTGCCGGCTCTCGTCGCGCACCTGCACGACCCCCGTCGGATGCGCGCCAACGGGCAGCGACGCGTGGGGCAGGTCGCGCTGGCGATCGTCGCCGAGATCGCGCGGCGGCCCCTGGGCAGCGTCGCTGCGGCCCAGATGTGGTGGGCGCAGTGGCGCGGCCGCAGCGAGTTCGACGCGATGCTCGCGAACCTCGACGGCGCGTGGCCGACCGCGCCCTCGGTGGCGCGGCTGCTCGCGCTGGACCCCGCGCACGCGGTGCCGCGCTTGATGGCCGCATGGCCGGAGCTGTCGGCGCAGGCGCGCCGCGGTCTCGTCCTCGCGCACGCGCGCATCGCCCGGGACGATCCGTCGCTGGCTGCCGCGCTCGAGGCGTTGCTGCTGCGTGCGCTCGACGACGACGCGATCGAGACCGTCGCGCTCGCGGCCGGCCTGGCCGACGCAGGCGAGACGATGCGTGGGTGCGCACCGCAGTCGATCGCGCGGCCGTGGGTGCGTCAGCTGCACGACCGCCGGATGCGGGCGACGCCGCCGCCGACGCCGAGGACGACGACCCCCTTGGCGGTGCTGCTCGCCGCGATCGCAACCGCCGATGGCAACGCGGCGGTGCCGTTGCTGCGCGAAGGCATGCGCCGTGAACGTGCGGCGCCCCAGGGCGTGGTCGCGCGCGCGTTGGCGCAGCTGTGCGGCGACGCGGACGACGACGCGGACGACGACGCACCGAGCTGCGATCGTCGGCTGCAGGCGCTGCAGCGCGAGCTGGCGGCGCGATGACCGGGCGCGCGCCGGATCGCGGCGGACTGCGGCCGCAGCGGTCGCGGGTGGCGCGAGTCAGCGGTGCGTCCGCGCTGGTTGGCACCGCCACGGGCGGCTAGACTCGTTCAACCTCATCGACCTGCAGACCGGGTGGAAGGTCGATCTGATCCCACGCAAGCAACGGCCGTTCTCGGAGTTGGAGTTCGCGCGTCGGTCCGCCATCGTGGTCATGGGGTCACGCTGTTCGTCGCGACCGTCGGACACGATCATCGGCAAACTCGAGTGGGGCAAGGCCGGCGGCGGGTCGCAGCGCCAGATCGAAGATGCGCGGGCGTTGGTCCTGCTCGCCGGCGCACGGCTCGACCGCGCCTACGTCGAGCGCTGGATCATGACCGCGCTCGATCTCGCCGACGTCTGGGCGCAGGCGCGCGCATGAACCCGCGGCCGTTGCTCATGCTGCACGCCGCTCGGAGGCCGAGCGCGCGGCGCCCGGCCGGCACGTCAGCGGACGACAGCGGTGGGTGGGTGTGACGCCCGCGCCGGCCTGCGCGATGCTCCTGCCTGCCGATGCCCGAGCTGCTCCGGATCCGTGTCGCATCACCCGACGACGCCGCAACCATCTTGGCCTTCATCGGCGAGCTCGCCAGCTACGAGCGCGAACCCGACGCGGTCGAGCTGACGCTACCGCAGCTGCGCGAGCAGCTGGCCGCCAGCGCGCCGCCGTTCGAGTGCGTCCTGGCCGAGCTCGACGGCGCACCGGTCGGCTTCGCGTTGTTCTTCCACAACTACTCGACCTGGCGCGGCCGCCGGGGGCTGTACCTCGAGGACCTCTACGTCACGCCGGTCGCCCGCGGCGCCGGCGTGGGCAAGGCGTTGCTGCAACACCTCGCCCAGCTGGCGGTGCAACGCGGCTGTGCGCGCTTCGAGTGGGCGGTGTTGGACTGGAACACGCCCGCGATCGGCTTCTACCGCCGACTCGGCGCCGAGGCGCTCGACGCGTGGACGGTCTACCGCCTCAGCGGTGACGCGCTGGCCCGCCTCGCCGAGGGCGCGGCGGCTCAGTCGACGTCGTAGCAGCGGCGCCACTGCTCCATCACGATCAGCGACCACAGCTTGAGCCCGTGGTCGCGCACACCCTCGCGGTGCTCGCGGACGATGCCCGCGACGACCTCGGGATCGAACCACCCGCGCTCGCGTACCAGCTCCGGCGCCAGCCACTGCGCCACCAGGCGGTCGAGATCCCGCCGCAGCCACACGCCCAGCGGGGCGTTGAACCCGAGCTTGCGTCGCTCGAGGATCTCCCGCGGCAGCAGCCGCGCGGCGATCTTCCGCAGCACCCGCTTGCTCGCGAGCGCGCCGACGCGATGACGCGAGGGGATCTGCATCGCGAGCTCGACCAGTCGCACGTCGCAGAGCGGCACGCGCAGCTCGAGGCCCCAGGCCATGCTCATGCGGTCGGACCCGCGCAGCACGTTCTCGGGCAAGAAGCCGTGCAGGTCGGCATAGGCCGCGCGCTCGACCGCGTCGCCGCGGGTCGGCGCGGCGAAGTCCGCGGCCACCGGCGCGATGCGGCCGCGCTCGGCCACGCGCGCGCGCAGCTGCGGCGAGTACATCGCGTCGCGCTCGGCCGCGGGGGTGTAGCCGACCCACTGGGCGTAGCGCTCCGCCGGTGGCAGGTTCGCGCCGGCGAAGAACTGCCGCGCCCAGCGACGGTAGCTGCGCGCGACCGCAGCCTCGCGACCCTCGGACAGGCGCTCGGCCGCGGCGTAGACCGAGGGCGGCAGGCCCGAGGAACGCTCTGCCAGCAGCATGCCGCGGTAGCGGGGATAGCCGCCGAAGATCTCGTCGCCACCGTCGCCCGCGAGCGCGACCGTCACGCTGTGGCGGGTGAACTTCGACAGCGCCGACGACAACAGCGCGGTCGGGCTGCCGAAGGGCTCGTCGAAGCCGCGGACCATGGCCTCGAGCCCCTGCAGCACGTCGATGTCGAGCACGACCTCGTGGTGATCGGTGCCGAAGTGCTGCGCCACCAGCCGCGCCGCGTCCCTTTCGTCGTAGCTGCGGCCCTCGTCGCCGTAGCCGACACAGAAGGTCGAGACCGGCGCGCTGGCGTGTTCGGCCAACACCGCGGTGATGGTCGACGAGTCGAGTCCGCCGGAGAGGAACGCGCCCAGCGGCACGTCGCTGCGGGTCTGGACCACGATGGCGTCGCGCAGCACCGGCTCGACGATCTCGGCCCAGGTGCGAGGATCGTGGCGCTCGTCGGTGGTGGGCGGCGCGTCCCAGTACCGCCACTGCCGCAGCTCACCGTCACCACGACAGCGCCGTGCCCGGCGGCAGCTGCCGCGCCGGCGAACATCGACAGCGGCGGTGGCACGTACAGCAGGTCGACGTAGGCGTCGAGCGCGACCGGGTCGAGCGCGCGGCTGACCACGGGCAGCACAGCAGTGCCTTGGGCTCCGAGCCGAACGCCAGCGGTGAGCCGCCGACCGGCGGCGCCCAGTACAGCGGCTTGACGCCCAGGTGATCGCGCGCGAGCAGCAGCCGCGTCGCTGCGCGTCCCACAGGCCGAAGGCGAAGATGCCGTTGGTGTGCGCGACCAGCTCGTCGCCTCGCGGTACGCCGCGAGCAGCACCTCGGTGTCGCTGGCGGTGCGAAACACGTGACCGCGGCGCTGCAGCTGCGCGCGCAGCTCGACGTAGTTGTAGATCTCGCCGTTGAAGGTGATCCACAGCGTACCGTCGGCGCTGGCCATGGGTTGCGCGCCGGTCGACAGATCGATGATCGCGAGGCGGCGATGGCCGAGGCCGAAGCCAGCGCCCAGCTCGACGCCGCGGCCGTCGGGGCGCGGTGAGCGAGCTGTCGGTCATGCGATCGAGCAGCGCGCGGTCGACCGCGCCCGGCTGGCGGGGATCGAGCACCAGGCCCGCGATGCCGCACATCGATCAGTCGCCCCCTTCGCGCACCACGTGCCGCAGCTTACCCGCGGCCGTGCGCGGCAGCTGTTCGACCAGCGCGATCGTGACGGCCATCTCGTGGCCAAGGCGTTCCGCCACCGAGGCGCGCAGCTTGGCGTCGTGGGCCTCGGTCCAGGGGCCGCGCGACACCAGCGCGATGGTGATCTCGCCGGCGCGGTGCTGCCGGATCTGTGCCTCACGGATGAAGTCCAGCTTCTTGAAGATCTCGCCGGCGCGGCCGACCTTGCGACCGTCGCCGAGCTCGACCATGTCCTCGCGCCGACCGTCGATGTCTTCGACCACGCGGCCGGGCAGGCCGCAGTCGCAGCCTTCGTCCGCGAGCGTGACCAGATCCCCCAGGTCGTAGCGCAGCAGCGGTTGGTGCCAGTTGTCGAGCGAGGTGCCGATCACGCGGTACAGGGTGCGGCCGCCGTCGCTGCCGTGGGGCACGAACTCGACGTGGGCGTGGTCTTCGTCCACGTGCAGGCGCCCGCGCGGGCACTCGCTCATGTTGGCGACCGACTCGGTCTGGGCGTAGTGCTCGCGCGGTCTCACGCCCAGACCCGCGATGATGCGCTCGCGCTGCTGCGCGCTCACGGACTCGGACGCGAGCGTGACGAAGCGCAGCGCCGGCAGCGGCATGTCGAGCTCGGCCGCGGCGTCCGCCAGCGCGCTGACCATCGATGGGTAGCCGTGGATCCACGGGATCGCCTGCTGTTGCAGCACCCGCAGGTAGTGCCGTGCGGTCGCGGGCCCGAAGTGATGACCCGACAGCAGCAGCTGGCGCCCGGGCCAGTTGATGCGCCAAAACGGCGGCTCGGTCTCGTCGGCGCGCACGATCACGCGGCCCCCGAGTGTCGCGCACCAGGTGTCCGGACGCAGGCCGTGCCACAGACGGTAGCGCCAGCACACCGCCCACTGCTCGCGCAGCGCCTCGAGCGACATCTGCAGCGACAGCCCCGCGCCGGTGGTGCCGCTGGTGTGCACGACCACGGCTTCGCGGGTCACGCCGTGGGGCAGCGCCGTCGCGCGCAGGCCCTCGCTCTCGCGCACGACCAGGTCCTTGTTGCACAGCGGAAGATCGGCGAGCTCGTCGCCGTGCTGCACTCGCGCGGGCTCGAAGCCATGGGCGCGAAACACATCGCGCCAGTAGGGCACGTTGCGCTGGGCGTGGATCAGCATCGCGCGCAGCCGCGCGACGCGAAAGCTCTGCAGCTGTGCCATGGTCCACGTGCTGCGGATCCGTGCGTGCGCGAGCCGATCGTCGAAATCCGCGGAAAACCGCAGCCTACGCAGGCGTAGGCCCTCGATCGAGCACATCACGTGTTGCGCCCACACCGGCGATCGGGCGTACAGCGCCGCGAGGTCCATGGCCACCGCGGGGAAGATAGCACCGTCGCTCGGCGGGCGCCGCAGGCACGTGATGTCGCGACGCGGTCGAGACCGGTGCGTGCGGGTGCTATGCTCTTCGCTGTCAGCCGGGCACCGCGCGCGCCCGCGAGACCATGACGAGCTCGACGATGGCACCTCCCGATGTCCATGCATCGCCCGCGACCACCGCGTCTTCCCCGGCGGCCGTCGTCGAGGGCGCCGCGCTCGCGCCACTGGTGATCGTGATCCTGACGCTCGACGAGGAGGCCAACATTGCCAAGGCCATCGCCTCGGTCGAGGGGCTCGCGCCGGTGTTGGTGGTGGACTCGGGCTCGCGCGATCGCACCTGCGAACTCGCGCGCGCGTCCGGGGCCGAGGTCGTCGAGCACACCTTCGTCGACTACTCGAGCCAACGGAACTTCGCGTTGGAGTCGGTGCAGTCGCGCTTTCGGTGGGCGTTCTTCCTCGACGCCGACGAGGAGCTCACGCCCGAGCTGCGGCAGGAGATCGTCGCCGCGAGCGCGCGCGACGACCTCGACGGCGCCTACGTCGGTCTGACCTTCGTGGTGCTGGGCCGCGAGCTCGAGCACGGCGGGTTCGGCGGGGCCTCGATCCTGCGGCTGATGCGGCCGGCGGTCGCGCGGTTCACCCGCGGCACCAACGAGCGTGTCGACGACCGCAACCTCCGGGTCACGCGCCTGCGTGCGAAGCTGCGTCACGACGACCACAAGCCGCTGGCAGAGTGGTTCCGCAAGCACGTGCGCTACGCCCAGCGCGAGGCGCGGCACTACGTCGAGGGCGACGATCACCGTCGCGGCCTCGATGGCTTCTCGCTGCGGACCAAGGCCGGTCGCACCATCGGCGTGCGCTGGGTCTACAACAAGCTGCCGCTGTTCCTGCGGCCGTTCGTGCACTTCGGTCGCACCGTCGCGGTCCAGGCGGCCTGGCGCGACGGCCTGCCGGGGCTGATGTACGCCGGCATGCAGTCGCTGTGGTACCCGCTCATGATCGATCTGTTCATCTACGAGGAGCGCTGGCGGCGGAAGCTCGCGCGCGAGCAACACGAACCTGGCGAAGGGGTGCGATGAACCACGGCGTGGTGTTGGTCCACGAATGTCCGGTGTGCTCGAGCGCCGCGCGCACGCCGGTGTTGGGCCGCGGCCAGGAGCGCTTCGATCTGGTGCGCTGCGATCGCTGCGGCCTGGTCCACACCCTGGGCCATCATCCGCCGGTGCTGCTCGACGCGGGCTACGGCGTGCGTGCCGCGACCCACG
>JAXLYC010000048.1:0-56860 GCA_046351635.1 Nannocystaceae bacterium
TGCCCGAGCCGTCGGCACCGTGGCAGCTCGCGCAGCGCATCTCGTAGACCCGCGCGCCTTGGTTGAGCACCTCGGCGGAGATCTCGACCCCGCCCAGGACCAGCGCGGCGCCGAAGCGCGGCGGTGACTCGCCGCAGCCGACCAGGGCCGCGAGCAGCGCCCCGCTGGCCGCGGCGCGGACCGTCACGAGCGCCCCTTGCTCGCGGCGATGCCCTCGGCGAGCACGTGCTGCGCGCGGTGGAAGATCTCGTCGAGGCCCTGGTCGGGCTCGATGTCGTAGAAGCCTCGCACGGCACCGTCGCCGTCGACGAGCGCCAGCTTGGTCGAGTGGGCGATGTCATACATGCCCGCGTCGCCCTTGGGCTCGCGCTCACCGATGCCGAGGCGGAAGCCGTCGCGGACCATCGCTCGGACGGCCTTCGGATCGCCGGTGACGAAGCGCCAGTGCTCGCTGACGCCGGCCTGCTCGGCGTAGGCGCGCAGCACCTGCGGCGTGTCCTTGGCCGGATCGACGGTGAACGAGACCATCTCCACCGGCACCTGCATGCGATCGAAGCGGGCCCGCAGCTCGCCCATGGCGCGCGTGACCGCGGGGCAGGTGCTGGGGCAGCTGGTGAAGACGAAGCCCGCGACCCAGACCTTGCCGGACATGGTCGCGGTCGAAAACGGCTGGCCGTTCTGATCGACCAGGGCCACGTCCGCGGGCAGCTGGAACATGACCGGCGGCGGCTCGGGCACGTGGCGCAGCCGCGGACGCAGCGCGGTGATCGTGACCACGCCCATGATGCCGGCGACGACGTAGATGTGCTTGCGCAGCCACACCAGCCACGGCGGCGGAACGTAGTCTTCGGGCGGCTGGACCATGGCGGATCAGAGTCCCACGTCGAGCGCCAGCGCGATCATCAGCGCGGGCAGGTAGACCAGCGAGGCGAAGAAGAAACCCCGCGCCCAGCGGGTGCCGGCGCGGTTGTCCAGGCCGGTGAACGACCAGCCCAAGAACGCCGTGCCGGCGAGGAACGCGACCAGCATGTAGCGGTCACCGGCGACGCCCATCGGCACCAGCATCAGCGACACCGGCACCAAGACCATGGTCCACGCGACCGCCTGGATCTTGGCGATGGCGGTGCCGCGCACCAGCGGCACGACCTTGATGCCGGCCTTGGCGTAGTCCTCGGCGCGGTACAGCGCGATCGCGAGAAAGTGCGGCAGCTGCCACAGAAAGAGGATGGCGGCCAGCACCACGGCGGGCGCGTCGACGCTGCCGGTGACCGCGGTCCAGCCCAGCAGCGGCGGCATCGCGCCCGGCACCGCGCCGATCACCAGCGCGGCGGGCGTGCGGTACTTGAGCGGCGTGTACACCAGCACGTAGCCGGCGATGGCGGCGGCCGCGAGCACCGCGGTCAGCAGGTTGGTGCCGAGCCCGAGCACGGCGACGGCGAGAAGCGACAGCGCCCACGCGAAGTACCACGCGACCTGCGGCGGCAGGATTCGCGCCGGCAGCGGGCGTCGGCGCGTGCGCGACATCTTCGCGTCGGCGTCGCGCTCCCACCACATGTTGAAGGCGTTGGCGCCGCCGACCGCGGCGGCGGTGCCCAGCAGCGCGCACGCGCCGGTGGTCCACGAGACCGTGCCCGGCGCGAGCAACAACCCGCCGGTGGTGGTCAGGACGCACATGCGCGTGACGCTGGGCTTGGTCAGGGCCCACAGCGCACGCAGCGGATCGCGGCCGTTCATGTCGACACCGCCTTGCCCGCGGTGGCGGTGCGGGCGCGGCCCAGCAGCAGCCACGTCAGCCACAGGCTCGCGAGCACCAGCGCGCCGATGCCGGTGTGGAACGTGACGATCGCGGGGTTGCGACCGGTGGCGACGGTCGCGAGCCCGAGCACGATCTGCACCGCAATCAACACGGCTGGCAGTCTGGCGATCCGTGCCGCGGCGTTGTTACCGAGCGCGGCGGCCTCGCGCGCGGCGTGGCGCGCGGCCAGCAGCACCAGCGGCACCAAGGCGTAGGCGACCAGGCGATGGGTCATGTGCAGGTGCGCGAGCGGTTGCCGCGTCCACGCGCCCGGACCACAGCCGATCCAGTCGTCGCCGCAGATGAGCCCTGCGCCCAGGTGGCGCACGGCGCCGCCGAGCATGATCTGGGCGAACACGGCGATGATCGCCACCAGCACCAGGCCGCGCCGCGTCGAGCCGGCGCGGGCCTGCCACCGCTCCGCCGGCACCAGCCGCACGCACAGCGCGATGAGGAGCAGGAAGAACGCCATCGCGGTCGACAGGTGCAGCGTCGAGATCGCGCTCGAGAGGTTGAGCTTGACGGTGATGCCACCGAGCGCGCCCTGGAAGCACACCAGCAACAGCGCGACCACGGCCATGCGCTTGCTGCGAGCGTCGACGGACTTGCTCATCACCGTCGCGATCGCGAGCGCCAGGGTCAAGATGCCGACCCACGAGGCCCACAGGCGGTGGCCGTGCTCGTAGAGCACCCCGCCGCGCATCTCCGGCAACAGCTCGCCGTTGCAGGTGGGGATGAAGTACCAGTCGGGGCACGCCATCGACGCGCCCATCGGGTTGACCAGCCCCCCGATCAATAGAAGGATCCAGGTGGCGATGGCGGTCGCGAGCGCGAGACGCAGGGGCTTCACAGCGCAACTCCCTGTTGTTCGTGGCGGCAGAAGCTGTCGATCGTGCGGTACGCGTCCGCGCACGGGCACGACTTGCGGTTGGTGCAGGGCGTGCCGCGCTGCATGCAGCGGTCGAACACCCACGTGGCCTTGGACGAGCTGAGATCGAGGCCCGAGCAGGTGTCGCTGCGGTCGCGGCCCATCAGGCAGTGGGTCATGACCCGCACCACGCCTTCGTCGCACAGCGGCTTGTTGGCCTCGCAGCGGCGGTGCCAGGCCAGGACCTCGTCGACGCAGCCCTCGGTGTCGAGCGTGGGTGCGACGCGGTCCATCTGCGGCAGCGAGTCGGCGAAGAAACGCTCGGACACGGTGTAGCGCCAGTACGCGACCACGCCGAGCACCAGCGCCAGCACCACGACGATGCTCACGACCAGGCGCAGGCTCGGACCGGAGCTGTCGTACTCGCCCGGGCTCGGCACGCGGGGAAGCTACGCCCCGGCCGCGATGGGGTCAACGTGGCATGCCGCACGTGCGCGACCCGACGAGGGCGCACGGCGCGGCGGCCCCCCGGATACCTGCCTGCCGCGACGTCAGCCCGGCCACGCGCTGCGGGGCCCGAGGTCGTGGACGCTGCCGAAGCCGGCCTCGCGCAGGCGCGCCGCGGCCAAGCGGCTGCGCAGCCCGCTCTGGCAGTAGACGACGATCGCGCGATCGCGCTCGCCGAGCGCCTCGATGTCCTGCGTCAGCCGAGGCAGGGGCATGTTGCGCGCGCCGGCGATGTGGCCGCGCTCGTACTCCTGCGGCGTGCGCACGTCGACCAGCAGCGCGCCGCCGTCGACCAGCTCGCGGGCGCGACGCGGCCGCACCCGACCCCGCCGCAGCCACAGCTTGAACGCGACCCACGCCGCGACCAGCCCCGTCAGGAAAAAGAGCGCTCGCATGGCCGAGGCGACGCTGCCACAGCCGCGGCGAGATTGCACGCGCACCGCTGGCGCGGAGCAATCGCTGCGCCTGCGGGCGCCGGTGTGACGCCTACGCTGAGGCCGTGACCGACACATCTCAACGCAAGCCCAACGTCGTCGTGCTCGGCGGCGGCTTCGCCGGCCTCGAGGCGATCTTCTACCTGCGCAAGCGGCTCGGTCGGCACGTGGACCTGACCCTGGTCAGCGACACGCCCGAGTTCCACTTCAAGCCCAACACGATCTACATCCCGTTCGGCAAGGAGCCCGAGCGCTTCGTCGTCGACCTGCGCCAGGCGATGGACAAGCGCCAGATCCGACTCGCGATCGCCCGCGCGCAGGGGGTCGATCCCGCGGCCAAGCGGGTCACGACCACCGCCGAGCAGCTGGCCTACGACTACCTGCTCATCGCGACCGGCGCGAGCATGCGCGAGGCCGAGATCCCGGGCCTGGCCGCGCACGCGGTCACGATCTGGACGCCGGCGCAGATGCTCGCCCTGCGCGAGGGCCTGCAGCGCACCGTCGAGAAGGCCAAGGCCGGTACGGCGCAGTCGGTGGTGTTCATGGTGCCGCCCGGCAACAAGTGCGCCGGGCCGCTGTACGAGCTGGTGCTCATGACCGAGACGTGGCTGCGGCGCCAGGGCGTGCGCGAGCGCGTCGCGATCACCTACGCGACCTACGAGACCAGCTACATCGCCGCGTTCGGTCCGCGGCTGCACGACGTCGTCGTCCGCGAGTTCGAGCGGCGGCAGATCACCGGCCACGTCGGCACGCGCGTCGCCGGGGTCGAGGCCGGCTCGGTCCGTTTCGAGGACGGCATGCAGCTGGGCTTCGATCTGCTGGTGTCGTTCCCGCCCTACGTCGCGTCGACACGCTACGAGGGCCTGCCCATGGACGAGCGCGGCTTCATCGCGACGAACTCGGCCACGCGCCAGGTCGTCGATCACCCCGACGTCTACGCCATCGGCGACGCCGGCGATTTCCCGGTCAAGCAGGCGTTCCTCGCGATGCTGCAGGCCGACGCCGCGGCCGAACACATCGCGCAGCGGGTCCTGGGCGAGCACCCCAACGCGCGCTTCGATCCCGTGAGCATGTGCATCATGGAACAGCTCGACACCGCGACCTTCGCCCACGTGCCGCTGATGGAGACCGGTGATCCGGCGCACCCGGTGGCCGTGCGCGAGGATCGGCCGGATCTGTACCGCGTCGGCACCAGCGAGGCCTGGCGCGTGGGCAAGAAGCTGCTCGGCACGGTCTTGCCGGCCCGCTTCCGCGCCGGCCAGCCGTTCCACGCCGGCGCGACCTGGGCCGCGATGGAAGCCGGCCTCGGCGTGATGTCGGGGTTGTTCGCGGACTGAGCGGCGCGAGGCGCGGGAAAGCGGAAGCAGAGCTTCCGCCCCACGGACGGCGTGCCGCGACGATCAGCCGCGCGGCAGGTCGGGCGGCAGCGTGTCGCCCGTGCGAATCGGCCGCGCTCGCGACGCCGCCGGCCTCGGTCGCTTGACCGTGCCGGCGGTGGACGACGCCGCGGCGTCGTCCCAGCCCTCGTCGAGGAGCATGCCGCCGGAGCCATCGGGCGGCACGATCGGGAACGCTGCGCTGACGCCGGCATCGCCGCGTCCGGCCTCGCCCGAGCGCAGCAGCGCCTGCCGATAGAGGATCGGCATGACCATCTCGTTGATCGCGACCACGCCCAGCACCAAGGTGCCGGCGCCTTCGCCGACCGCGGGGAAGGTCTTCACCATCAGCAGCCCCAGCGCCAGCGCGAGCCCGGCCTGCGGCAGCATGCCGACGCCGGCGTAGCGCTGGACCACCGACTCGGCGCCCGCCAGCGCGGTCGCGAGCCGGGAGGTCGCGAGGTACGACAGCGCGCGGACCACCGCAAACAGCAGCGCGGGCACGCCGACGAGCTGCAGCACGTCGAGGTGGATCGAAGCCCCGGCGGCGCCGAAGAACACCAGGTACACCGGCAGCGACGAGCCTTCGATCGCCTCGTGCAGCGCGTCGCCGACCGAGCTCGCGTTGCGCACCAGGATGCCGGCCGACAGCGCCACCAGCAGCGGGTCGAGCCCGATGCGCTGACCGACCTCCGCGACCACGAACGCGAGCGCGACCACGAACAACGCCGTGCTCTGCGCGACGTAGCGCAGGTACAGCCACAGCAGGCCCGCGAGCGCTGCGCCCGCGACGAGCGAGCCGCCGACGTGCCACACCAGGTGCACGAGCGCCCCTTGATCGGAGGCATTGCCGAGATACGGCGCCGCTGCGGCGCCCACGCCCGCGAACAGCACGATCACCAGCAGGTCGCCCATCACCACCGCGCCCAGGACCGTGCGACACAGGGGCCCGTCCGCGCTCATCTCGGTGCGCAGCGCCACCACCACCGCCGGCGAGTTCGCGGAGATGACGACACCGAGCACCGCCGCCATGGCGATGCACCCCGAGGGGCTGAGCTCGGCCATGAACGGCAGCAGGTCGCGCATGAGCCACGCGGCCAGGGCGATGACGGCAACGGTGCCCACACCGGCGATGCCGGTGATGAGCCCGACCGTGCGCAGCAGCGGCCGCATGGTCCGCATCTCCAGCTCGGTGCCGGCGGTCAGCGCGATGAGCGAGACCGCGACGCCGGTGAAGATCTTGAGGTCACCGGCGGCGGCGGCGGGGATGAGCCCGAGCACCGAGTCGCCCGCGAGAATGCCCGCCAGCAGGTAGCCGGTGAGCTTGGGCATGTGCAGGTTCTTGGCCACCCAGCCCATCAGGTACGCGCACAGCAACAGGAAGCCGACCGCCAGCGCCGTGGCGGATCCGACCGATTGCCCCGGCACCTCGAAGCTGCGGGCGGCCGCCATCAAGCCCACCAGCGCCATCAGGATCAACACCCTCATCGCGACAGCTCCTCGCGCGGGGCCTCACCGCGCTCGTCGCTGCGCCACAGCAGCGACAACGCGATCTCGCACAGGATCGCGCCGCCGATGGTCGCGGTCAGGATCGTCGGCAGCTCGCCGTCGGGGTACAGCAGCGCTGCGTTCACGGCCACGGCGATCGGCAGCGTTCCCATCGGCGCGAACACCAGCGACCGCCGGGCGTCGGCCGGCAGCGCGGCATCGACCTGGCGCCACACGATGCGCCCGCCGGCCCAGCGGCCGACGTAGCGTGCGGCCAGCAGCACGACCATGGCGAGCACGCCCAGGGAGGTCGGCCGCCACATCGCGCCGGCGACGATGAGGAACACCAGGTAGATCGGCGTCTCCAGCCGCGACAGGTTGTCGAGCAGCCGTGCCTTGTGATCGCCGGGGAAGTTGGTCACCAGCAACCCCACGATGAAGCACACCACCAGCGGCGAGAGGTACAGCTCGCTGGCCATGCCCGAGACGAAGGCGACCGAACCCAGCAGCAATGCCACCGACTCGGTGCGCGTGACCGGCAGGCGCAAGATGGCGTAGACCACGACGCCGACGACGAGGCCCAGACCGAAGGTGACGAACAACCACGCGGTGTTGGGCAGCTGCCACGAGACCTCGCCGCCGGTCGGGCGGAAGTAGGCGTTGAGGAACGCCAACCCGACCAGTGCGGCGAGCTCGTCGAGGTTGGCCAACAACGCCAGCGCGCGCCGGGCCTCGCGCGAAGCTCTGCGGGCACCGAGCCGCAACGTCTCGGTGTCGGCCGCGATGGCCCCGGCGGCGCCGAGCACCAACGCGTCGCGCACGATGAGCGGATCGAGCAGCGGCGCGCCGGCGAGCGCGCGCGCGCCCAGCAGCACCGCGGCGCTGCCGGCGAGGATCATCGCCAGCGGGATGCCGGTGCCGATGCCGATGATCGACATCAGCCGCGCGGCAGCGAGCCGAGCTTGTTCAACTCGATGCGCATGCCGATGACCAGGCCGATCCAGCCCAGCGCGAGGTGCAGCACCGGGCGCAGGTGCTCGAGCACGTCGTCGCTGAGCACGCCGTTGCGGTGGGCCAGCAGACCCAGGGCGAGGAACGGGAACCCGGCCGCGACCACGCGCGAGACCCCGAGGCGACGCTCGAGCCGCTGCACCGCCGGGTGACCACCGAGGTAGGCGAGCGCGAGCAGCAACACCAGACCGATGAGCGCCTTGGCCGCGAACCATGGCCGCTCCTCGCTCGCGACCTGCGGCTCGCCCGGCCGGCCGCGTCAACGACTCGAGGTACGCGCGCAGCTCCGCCCCACCCTGCGCGCCGTCGCCTGCCGCGGCGGGTGGCTCGGTCGCAGGCGCCGACCGGCTGCGCCGCATCGCCGGGGTTGGGCTGAGCCGACACCGCCGCGGCGTCCGACGCCGGGTCGGCTGCGACGACCGCGGGCGCGACCACGTCCAGCGCAGGCTCGGCTTCGTCGCCGCGGACGGCGGTCTTGTCGATCACGGGCGCGTCGGTCGAACCGCTCGCGACGTCGCGCTCGACCGGCGGCGTCGCATCGCCCTCGCGGCCGCTCGTCGTCGGCGACGCCGACGGGACCGGCACGGCGTCGTCGGCGGGCTCCGACGGCTGCGGCGGTGCCGGTGGGATCGCGAACGACGGCGGCGGTGCGATCGCGCCGCCCGGCGGCGCGGCGCGGTCGAGCGCGGCCGGTGCCGACGCAAGCACGGAGAGGATCGCAAGCAGCGCCAGCACTGGGATCGCGCGCAACCTCGTGCGCCGGCCCAGTCTGCCTCAACCGGGCGGCCGTGGGTCACCGCCTCGTCGACGAATGGGCCGGCGCCCGCGTCGGCGACGATCGCATGCACACAGGGCGTGCCTGATCGCCTGCGCGCATCACAGGCCCGCGGCCATGGCCGCGGCGGCGACCGACGCGCGGGTGATGGCGACCGCGAAGTCCTGGTCCAGATCCGCGATCTCGTCGGCCCGCCGGCGCAGTGATAGTGCGGATTGCGGAATTCGGCGGTGTCCGTCACCAGCAGCGCGGCGTAGCCGGCGTCCCAGAAGGCCGCGTGATCGGAGCGCCGCAGATCGGCGAACAGATCCGAGGTCTCGGTGCCCGCCGGCGGATCGATGAGCACGGTGCGAAGCTCGTCGAGCTCGGCCTGGGCCGCGAAGTCGCTCGCGAGCGGCACCGCGCCGGCGTTGGCGATGAGCGCGATGAAGTTGCCACGGAACCCGTCGGCCTCGACCTGGGCGTAGGCGTTGGGGAACGCGAGGTCGAGCCCGGTGGGATCTGCTGGCCGTCGGGTTCCTCGGTGCGGTAGCCGATCATCTCGAAGTTCACGTAGCCGACGATGTCGAGCCCCTGGCTCGCGGCCTGCTCCGCGAACGCGGTCGAGCCGACCAGGCCCGACTCCTCCTCGT
This sequence comes from Nannocystaceae bacterium, assembly GCA_046351635.1. Taxonomy (GTDB): domain Bacteria; phylum Myxococcota_A; class Polyangia; order Nannocystales; family Nannocystaceae; genus Xiheibacterium. The sequence goes on from JAXLYC010000048.1 coordinate 8,887, forward strand.
CCCAGCACGCGATCACGACCGTGCGCGGCAGCTCGACCGTCGCGAGCACCCGCGCGACCTCGAGCGTCGCGGCCACGCCGGTGCCGTTGTCGTCCGCGCCGGCGCAACCACCGATGTGATCGTAGTGCGCGCCGACCATGACGATCTGCTCGGGCATGGCCGTGCCCGCGCGGCGACCGACGACGTCGACGCCGGTGGCGTACTCGAAGCGATCGACCTCGTAGCCCAGCTCGGCGAGCCGATCGGCGCACAGGTCCTGGACCTACGCCAGTGCGGCGAGCCCGGCGTGCGCTCGCCGGTGACGAACGCGAGTCGTCGGCGTAGCGCTGCGCGTCGACGCACGCGGCCAGCGACTGCGCCGTGGTGCTGCAGGGTCCCCGTCACCGGTGCTGGTGCCGCGGCGCCGCTGCTGCTCGACCCCGCCGCGGCGGTGCCGCTGCCGGTCGCCGCGGTGGTGCTGCCGCCACTGCCGACATCGCCCGAGCCGCTGGACGCGGCGGCGGTGTCGCCCGCGGGCGACGAACCGCCGCAGGCGGCGAGCGCGAGGCACGAGACGAAGGGGACGCCGAGGCGCGCGAGCATCGGCGGCGACGATACCAGCGCCGCGGCACGGGCGATCAGCGCCGCGGCGGCGCGATCGGATCGGCCGCGTCGACGGGCTCCTCGGCCCAGCGGCGCACGCAGGTCTTGAGCTTGCGCGAGGCCTTGCGCTCGACCTCGTGCCAGTCCCTCGTCCGGCTCGGCCTCGGCCCACACCCGCAACATGCGTGCGAGCTTGGCCTCGACCTTGCGCCCGATCTCGTCCCACTCGGCGTCGTGGCGACGGCGACGGCCAGCGCGGTGCGAGCTGGCGCCCCACAGCGACGTCGCGCCGATGAGGAAGCCGAAGTCGTACCACCCGCCGGTGTTGTGGACCTCGTAGACGTGCACGTGGTCGACGAAGATGCCGATGACCAGGGTCACCATCGAGATCGCGCCGTGCCACAGTCCGACCCAGAAGCCCGCGGGGGCCTCGGCGGTGAAGCGTGGATCGCCGGCGGCGCAGGCTGCGGCGAGCACGAGCACCGCGAGCGCGGCCAGGGGGATCACGGGTGCGCAGGGCCCAGACGCGGTTCATGCGGTAACGATGGCCACGCTCGCCGCATCGCGAAACCGCAACGACCGCGCCGGCGTGCACCAGGGTCGGCTCGCTTCTGCGCGTGTGCCCGCCCGCGGTGCGTGGTGGATCGACGCCAGCGCTCCGTGCGTAGGATCGCGGTCATGCTGCGCCGCAGTTTCGTGCTCTCGACCCTGGCGGCGTGCGCCACCCGTCCACGCGAGGACGAGCCCGCCGCGGCTTCGCGGCCCCGCGCCGGCGCGGCAGCGGCGGCGCCGACCGACGCGCCGGCCGAGGCCGACGCACCGCAGCGGGCCGGGCGGCCGCAGTGGTCCCAGGCCGAGCTCGACGCCCACGCCGAGGCGCTGCGCGCCGAGCTCGGCGATCGCGGGCTGGTGATCCTGACCGAGGCGCCGTTCGTGGTCGTCGGCGACGAGAGCCCCGAGCGCGTGCGCGCCCACGCCCGCGGCACCGTGCGGTGGGCCGTGCAGGCGCTGCGCGCGCAGTACTTCGCGCGCGACCCCGAGGCGATCATCGACGTGTGGCTGCTGGGAAGCGACGCGTCGTACACCGCGTGGGCGGTCGAGCGCTTCGGCGGCACGCCGACCACGCCCTACGGCTACTACACCCACGAGCACCAGGCGCTGGTGATGAACATCGCCACCGGCGGCGGCACCCTGGTGCACGAGATCGTGCACCCGTTCATGGCCGCGAACTTCCCTGCGTGCCCGTCGTGGTTCGACGAGGGGCTCGCGTCGCTGTACGAGCAGTCGACCGAGCACGCACAGACCTGCGACGGCGACGCGTGTGCGGGCGCGCCCGGGCTGATCTGGGGCCTGCCCAACTGGCGGTTGCCGGGGCTGCAGCAGGCGATCCTCGCCGATCGGGTGCCCAGCACCGAGGCGCTGACCCGCACCGGCGATCGGCCGTTTTACGACGACGATCCCGGCACCAACTACGCGCAGGCGCGCTACCTGTGCCTGTGGTTGCAGGAGCAGGGGTTGTTGTCGCGCTACTACCGGGAATTCGTCGCCGCGGCGGCCGAGGATCCCGGCGGGTTCGCGACGCTGCGTCGGTTGCTCGGCGAGCGGGAGCGACGAGGCGACGGCGCGCGCGAGCTGGACATGGACGCGTTCGATCGGCGCTGGCGTGCGTGGGTGTTGACGCTGTCGCAGGGTTGACAGCCTGCGCGCGGGTGCTCCAAGCTCGCGCGCCGAGATGACGCCCGCGCGTTCGCTGCACTTCGCCGTCGGGACTGCCCTGCTCGCGCTCGGGGGCGTGGGATGTGGCGGGACCACCACGAGCAACCCGGGGCCGGTCGAGCAGACGCCGCGGGACGGGAAGACGGACGGGAAGACGGACGGGAAGACCGACGGGAAGACCGACGGGAAGACCGACGGGAACGGTCCGGCGGAGGCGAAGCGCGAGGTGAAGATTCGCGTGCTGCCGCCCAAGGCGGACGGCGGGGACGGCGGGGTCACACCGCAGGACTCGGGGTGTCGGCCGCCGGATTGTCACGTGAACCCTGGGCCGGTCGAGGTGGCGCCGAAGTGATGGCGGGAACGGGCACGGGCACGGGCACGGGCACGGGCACGGAGCAGGGTGTCCGGAAGAACGCTTCGCGTTCTTCCGCACCCTGCTAGAACCCGCGGGCGCCCAGATCGAACGCCAAGTTGCGGAAGAACCTCAGGTAGTCGAAGCCGGTATCGGCGATGGGCGGGACGTCGTCGATCTGGCCCACCGCGTCGAGGTGATCGCCGGGGTAGCAGCCGCGGAACAGGCCCCACTGGGCGCTCTGCACCGTGCTCACGCCGTCGTTGGGACGCAGCTCGGTGCCGTGCGCCACGATCGCGGCGGCACCGACGAGCAGCGCGTCCATGCGATCGTGGGTGCCCGGGTTTCGCAACATCTGGACCTTGCCGGCGGCGTCGGTGCACGCCCGCGACTCCGCCTTGGGATCGGGGTGCGGCAGGCCGCCGACGCTGCTGACCCCGGCCCACGACTGGTAGAACACCCCCGGCGCGTCCACGATCTCCTGGTTGAACGTGACCATCGCGGCCTCGGACATCGACTGCAGCGCCGCGACCAGGTGGCTGTCCTCGGCGACGTCGCTGAAGCTCTTGCCGAACATCGTCGCGAGCGCGTCGATGGCTGCGGACTGATCGGTGCCCGGCAGCACGCGCGTGGCGACGTCGGCGACGAAGGTGCCGCGGTGCGGGCTCGAGATCGTCGTGACCGACGCGACCTTGTCGCCGTAGCCCAGGCCCGCGGGGCTCACGAGGAAGCGGCAGTCGATGCCACCCATGGAGAAGCACACGAGGTTCACCTTGCTCGCGCCGGTCTCGGCCAGCAACGCGTCGACTTGGTCGGCGAGGAACTCGGCCCGCACCTGCGGCGTGTCGAACGGCGGCACGCTGCCCAGCCGCGCGACGTGACCGTCCTGCTCCAACGCGACGTCGACGTCGTTGAAGCGCCAGAAGTTGGTCGTGCTGGTGTTGAAGCCGTGGGCGAGGATGATGGAAAGCGGGTCGGCGCGCCCGCGGGCGTGGGCCCGAGCACCGGCGCCGGCGGCTTGCACCACCCGAAGGGGTCCCACACCAGCGCGCTGCAGAACAGCGAGTCCTGCTTGCCCTCGGGCACGGCGTCGCAGCCGGCGTCGCGCAGCTGGTCGAGCACGTCCTGCGCGACCTGCTGCTCGTCGGTACCGCACTGCGTCAACGGCTGCTCCGGCGGCACGCCCAGGCACGCCTCGACGGCCGCGTTGGCGTCGGCACAGATCGAGTCGGCGAAGTCGGGGTCGGGCTCGGCGCAGCCGCCCGCGACGGCGGTCAGCAGCAAGGCCCAGGTCGATCGGCGAGCACGCGCGAGCATGGTTGCCCTACCAGTGCTGCGGCCGCCGGCGCGGTTCGGTGGCGCAGCGCGCCAGAATCGAGCACCGAACGCGACAGGCTCGCGGCCGGCCACCGGGCCGCCGCGGCGCGGCTATGGTTGACGCGCCCGTGGGCGAGCCGATGCGCACGCCGCTGCCGCCGCTGCTGGTCGCACGCCTGCGTGCGGCTGGCTGCGATCCCGCGCCGGTGTGCATCGCCGCGGGTCTGCCGTGGCCGCTGCCCGAAGGCGACGCGGTGGTCGCGTCGCTCGACACGCTCGAGCGCTTCTACGACGCCGCTGCGGCGGCGCTGCGCGACGACGACCTGGGCCTGCACCTGGTCGAGGCGGTGCCGCGCGGCGCCTATGGGTTGTTCGAGTTCGGCGTGCGCGCGTCCGCGAGCCTGCGCGAGGGGCTGGAGCGGCTGTGCCGCACGATGGTGCTGTTCAACCGCGTCGCGCAGGTGCAGTGGTCGCAGCGCGACGCCGTCGTCCACTGCGAGATGCTCGTGCCCGGCCGCGCCGGCGATCTCGGCCGACACGCCAACGAGTTCTTCATCGCGCTGGTCGCCGGCTGGACCCGCGCGTCGGTGGTGGAGCCGATGGTGCTGCGCAGCGTGTGGTTCAGCCACGCGCGCCCACCGGGCGCGCTCGCAGCCCATCGGCGGTGGTTTGGTTGCGAGACCATCGAGTTCGGCGCGAGCACCTGCGGCTTCGCCTTCGATGCCGCGATGCTCGACACGCCGCTGCGCGAGGCCGACCCCGCGCTCGGCCGCGTGATCGAGGCCCACGCGCGGACCCTGGTGGACCCGGGCGCACCGCCGTTGCTGTTCGAGCTGCGTCAGACCCTGCGCGCGCTGCCACGGCTCGACGCTGCGGGCCTGCGCGCGCTGGCGCGGCGGTTGGGCCACAGCGCGCGCAGCCTGCAGCGCCACCTCGCGGCCGACGGCACCAGCTTCCGCCGCGTGGTCGACGAGATCCGCCGTGAGCGCGATGCCCAGCTGCAGCGCGACGGCGCGACGCCCGAGGCCATCGCGACCGCGCTGGGCTACCGCGACGTGCGGGCACTGCGACGCGCGCGGCAGCGCTGGCGCTGAGGCGCCGAGCCGGGCCATCATCGAGCCGGTGTCGACCTCCACGCTGCGCCGCACGTCGCTGGCCCTGGTGCTCGTCTGCGGCTGTCGCCCATTTGCGGCCGCGCCGGCGACTCCGGCCGCGGCGACGTCCTCCGGCAACGACGCGCCGGCCCCGGCCCCGCGCCGCGATCCCGCGACCGCGCTGGCCGAGCTCGAGGCGCGCCTGCTGGGCGCGCAGATGCTGTCGCTCACCTTCGAGATCGTCGCCGACAGCCCCGGTGACGTCCGCACGACCGTGCGCGGCGTCGTGCGCGTCGACGCCGACGGGCGCGCGGCGTTGCAGGCCGGCGGCACCGTGCTGGGCCAGGTCGGCGAAGCCACGCTGCAGTGTGACGGCACGACGCTGCAGGGTCGTGCCGGCACCGCGCGGCTCGAGTTGCCGTGCCCGCCGCAGCTGCGAGAGGCCGTGGTCGTGGGCCTGGTGCGCATGGGCCTCTTGCACAACGTCGCGCGGGCATGGTCGGCGCGCGCACCCGATCGCGCCGACGGTGGCATACAGGACTGGGTCGCGCTGGCGCAGCCGCGCGACGCCGTGCTCGAGGGCAAGCCCGGCGGCATCGCCTTCGACATCGCCGTCGACGGCCAGCCCGTCGGCGAGGGCGCGCTGCTGCGCGACGACGCGGGCCTGCCGGTGTTGCGCACCCAGACGGTCCACTTCCCCGACGGCGACATGCACGTGGTCGAGCGCTACGAGTCGGTCGTGATCGAGCCCGCGTCGCCGTGATCGCGCGCGCGTCCACGGGGACCTCGCCGTGACGCCGACGCTGCTCGGACTCGCGGTCGTGGCCGCGCTGGGTTGGATCGGCGTGGTGGTGCTGCGCCGACTGGGCGCCCTGCGTCGCGACGCGCTCGCGGCCCAGAGTCGCGCGCGCGCCCTGCTCGAGCGCCCCGGCGGCACGCCCGCGGCCGCGATCGCGGTGGCCTCGCCCGCGCAGATCGAGCCGCGCGCGGCGCGTCAGCCCTGCCCCCACTGCGATCACGGCGGCGGTGTGCACGTCGTGGCCCACGTCGCGCGCGTGGTCGACGACGGCGCCGCCGGCCCGGTGCGGCTGCGCGAGGTGCAGACCCGCTGCAGCGCCTGCGGCCGCACGGCCTCGACGTGGTTCCTGCTGCCAGGCCACAACTGAGCCTTGCGGGAGCAAGCGCGCCACCACGGCGCTTGGCCGGGCTCCCGCACGCCGGTGCTGGCGCGCCGCGTCGCGCCCGGGGATCATGGCTCGCGGTGCCGCGCCACCACGAAACCCCGCCCCTGCCGGGCATGGCCCCGTCGATGCGTCCCGCGCTCGCGATCGCTGCGATCATCCTGGGCGCCTGCGGCGTGCCGGTCGACGTCGGCGCGCTCGACGGCGGCGTCGGCAGCAGCACCGGTCGGCCGGACGCGAGCAGCACGGGCGCGAGCGGCAGCAGCAGCGGGATGGTCGCGAGCGGATCGAGCGAGAGCGGCGAGATCACGGCGCCACGACACCTGGCGATCCGGGTCGCCGACCTGCCCAGCGGCGGCGGCACAGGCACCGGCAGCAGCGCGGGCAGCTCCGCCGGCGGCGACGCGACCGCGGGCGACACCAACGACGATCCCGACGCGCTGCAGCTGATCTCGGGCAACTACGCCGTGGCGTGCGACGACCCCTACGGCGGCATGCCGGGCTGCAACGCGTGGCAGCTGGGCTTCCGCCTGCCGCCGGAGCTGCAGCAGGTCGGTGCGACCGGCTCGGTCTTCGATCACTACGGCGCCTTCAGCGAGACCACCGGTGGCGTCGGCGAGTGCGGCTTCGGTGGGGGCTCGCTCGAGGGCAGCTTCGAGATCACGGCGATCGACGCCGATCACGTCGCCGGTCGCCTGACCGGCCTGGTCGGGCCCACCGGCTTCGTCACGCTCGAGTTCGACGCACCACGCTGCCCGTGAGCCCGGGCCGTCAGCGCGCGCCGAAGCCGGTCGGCGCATCGGCGAGTTCGATGCGCAGGATCCCGCCGCGCTCGAGCTGATCCCAACGGATCTCGGGCGTCGCGAGGGACTCGCCGTCGAAGCTCGCGGCCGTGACGTAGATCATGTCCGGGCCCGCGCCCTCGGCGACGATCTCGAGCCGGCGCGCGGGCGTCGCGGCGTCGCCGAGATCGAGACCGACGCGCTCGAACATCGGCGCGGTCACGAGATAGCGATCGGTGGTGAGTACCGGGAACAACCCGATCGCCGACCACAGGTACCACGCGCTCATGGTGCCGGCGTCGTCGTTGCCGGGCAGGCCCGCGGCGCCGTCGCCGTAGTGCTCGCGCCGCACCCACTGCAGCCACTGCGCGGTCGCGTCGGGATCGCCGAGCTGGTGGAACAGGTAGACGTCGTGCAGCGACGGCTCGTTGGCGTGCCAGTAGTACGGCACCGGCATGGTCGCGCTGTACGAGGGGCCCGCGAGGAAGGCCGCGGACTGCTCGAAGTAGTCGTCCAGCCGCGCGCGCGCCTCGGCCTCGCCGCCCATCAGCGCCGCGAGGCCGGCGGCGTCGTGCGGCACCATCCACAGGTAGTGCCACGCGCCGCCCTCGGCGTAGGCGCCTCCGATGGCGGTGGGGTCGAAGCCCGCGTCGGCGAAGCTGCCGTCGGCGTTGCGCGGCACCAGGAAGCCGTGCGCGGGCGACCACAGGTTGCGGTACGACTGCGCGCGCGCGGCGAACATCGCCGCGTCGTCGTGCTCGCCCAGCGCCGCGGCCATCCCCGCCAGCGCCGCATCTGCGACCGCGTGCTCGAGCGTGTGCGAGACCGACGACGAGGTCACGTCGGCCGCGACCCAGCCGCGCGCGACGTAGCCCTCGACGTCGGCACGCCCGTCGTGCGGCCGCGGCGTGGTCGCGTGCAGCCGCGCACCGGCGTAGGCGACCTCCGCGTCGAAGCCGGCGATGCCGCGGGCGTGGGCCCCGGCGAGCACGATGTCCGCGGGCGTGCCGAGCATGCCGCCGGTGTAGCCGAACGCCAGCGGCCACTTCGGCAGGTCGCCACCTTGCTCGTACATGCGCTGCAGCGATCGCATCATCGCGCCCTGACGATCGCGTTGGATCAGGTCGAACAGCGGATGCAGCGTGCGATAGGTGTCCCACAGCGAGAAGTCGGTGTGGTAGGGCGTGCCGTCGCCCTCGTGGACCTCGCCGTCGAACCCGCGGTAGCGGCCGTCGGCGTCGTCGAAGCGCGTGGGCGCGAGCAAGGCGTGGTAGAGCGCGCTGTAGAAGCGACGCCGCGTCGCGTCGTCACCGTCGCCGATGCGCATGCGCTGAAGCTCCTGCTCCCACGCGGCGGCGGCGTCCTGGCGCGCCTGCTCGAAATCCACGCGCTCGGCCGCGAGGTTGGCCTCGGCCTGTTCGATCGAGACATAGGAGATCGCGACCGCGAGCTCGACCGTGGGTGCGTCCGCGTCGAGTGCGAACTGCAGCCACGCGCCGATGTCGGTGCCGCTGGCCATGGTGCCGCCGGCGGTGGTGACGTCGGCTTCGTCCCAAACGCCGAAGTCCACCACCGGCGCCGAGGCCTGCACCACGAAGTACGTCGGCACGCCGCCGAAGTGATCGGAGTAGCCGCCCGCGACCGTGGTCATGCCGCGCACGAGGCCGGCGGGCCCGTCGATGCTCACGCTCGACGCGGGTGAGACCGCGCCGGCGGGGCCGTAGCCGAGATCGAACAGCACCGTCGCGGCCGCGTCGGGCGCATCCCAGGTGTAGCGGTGCAGCGCCACGCGCGTCGTCGCGGTGAGCTCCGCGTGCACGCCGACGTCGAGCAGGTCGACCGCGTAGTAGCCGGCGCTGGCCTGCTCGCGCGCGTGATCGAAGGCCGAGCGCGCACCGCCGCGGGTGAGCATGGACGGATCGAGCCCGACGGTGGGCGTGATCAACAGGGCGCCGTAGTCGGGCACGCCCATGCCGTTGATGCGCGAGTGCGAGAAGCCCCAGACGTGGGTCTGGTCGTAGTGGTAGCCGGTGCAGTTGAGAAACGAGATCTGCAGCCCCGCCAGCCCGGTGTCGGGCCCGGGCTTGATCATGCCAAACGGCACGCTCGCGCCGGGATTGGTGGTGCCCACGCGGTAGCCCAGGCCGCCGCTGCCGACGAAGGGATCGACCAGGGGCGCGAGCGCCTCGTCGGGCCACGGCGGCAGCGGGGCCTCGCCGGTGTCCTCGCCGCTGCCTTCGGCGGGGCCCGCCGTCGACGCGGTGCTCTCGTCGTGGGAGCCGAACGCGGGCGGCGCGGGCAGATCGCCGCTGCACGCCGCGGCCGCGAGCAGCCCCGGCGACACCGCCCACAGCGCGCGGACCCAGGCCACCGCGCGGCCCGCCACCGCTGCGAGCGCGCCTTCTCGAGCGCCGTGGCACCGTCGCACCGCGCCACGCTACGCACTGCCGCTGCCGGCCGCAACCGCCGCGGCCCGCTCCCGTCTATACTGCCCGATGATGGCCCCGCCCGCGCTTCGCCACCTCGCCGCGATCGCCCGGTGCTGGCCAGCGTCGGCTGCTTCTCCGAGTCCGACGACGACGGCGGCGCGAGCGCCTCGACGGCACCAGCAGCGCCAGCGCCGAGGGCACCAGCGCGGGCGCGGGCACCAGCACGGTCGGGTCGCAGTCGAGCTCGAGCGACGCCACCAGCGCGGCCGACGGCAGCACCACCGCCGGCACCACCACCAACACGACCGCCAGCGAGACCACCACGGTCGATCCCACGAGCGAGGGCAGCAGCGGCGGCGAGACCACCGGCCCCGATCTGTGTCCCGGTGACGGCATGGTCGACTGCGGCGACGGCGTGGCCGTGCCCGGCGAGGCCTGCTGGGCCACGGTGCAGTACGACAACCTCGGCGACGACTCGGTCGCCATCGTGGCAGCCGACTTCGACGGCGACGGCGACGACGACGTCGTCGTGGTCGACAGCACCGACGGCGTGCGCGTGCTGTGGGGCGGTGGCGGCGGCCTCACCCCCGGCGGCGTGTTGCCGCTGCCCGAGGGCACCAACGCGTGGAGCGTGGACGCGGCCGACCTCGACGACGACGTCGAGGCCGAGCTGGTGATCGGCGGCTTCGAGGCGGTCGCGTGGTTGTTCGACTACGACGGCGTGGATCTGGTGCTCAGCGATGCGATGCCGATCGCGCCGGCGGCCGCGGTCACGGTGCGGCTCGCGGACGGCAACGCCGATGCGGTCCCCGACGCGTTCCTGACCGGCGAGTTCGCGGCCACGCAACAGGAGCAGGTCCTGCGCCTGCTGCCGCAGTCGGACCTCACCTTCGCCGGTCCCACCGACATCCCGGTGGGCCTGAACATCGCCGACTTCCGCGTGGTCGCGGTGCCCGACTACGGCGCGCCGGCAGTGGCGTTCATGACGACCGACGGCGCGCTGGTGTGGTCCCCCCCCGGCAGCGAGATCGGCGCACAGCTGTGGCTCGCCGACGAGGAGAATCCCTTCGATCAGACCGCCCGCCTCAGCGTCGGCGATCTCGACGGCGACGGCTTGCTCGACCTCGTGGTCGGCTACCACGGCCGCGCGTTCCTGTATCTCTACGACGACCTGCTGCTGGCGCCGGTGTTCGACCAGATCCTCGGCGAGGCCGTGACCGGCGCGGTCGCGACCGCCATCGGCGACGTCGATCGCGACGGCGACGCCGACCTCGTGCTCGCCCGGCGCGGCGACACCGAGGTGCTGCTGTACCCCCGCGAGGGCAACGGCTACGCCGAGCCCACGCCGCTGCTCATCGCCGACCCCAGCGGCGTGGCCCTGGGCCACGTCGACGGCGACTGCGTGCTCGACCTCGCGGTCATGCGGACGCAGAACGTGGGCTTGTTCCTCGGCGATCCGTGAGCTCGAGCCCGGCGCGGTCGCGCCCGGGCCGGCGCCGCGAGACCGTGGCGTCGTGGACCGCGTCGAGCAGCACCGACTCGAGCGTGTCGGCCAGGCGGTCGCGATCGAAGTGCGCGCGCGCGAGCTGGGCGCTTGCCGTCCGGGCCCGCGCCAGCGCCGACGCGTCGTGGGCCCAGCCGTGCAGCATCCGCGCGGCCGCGGCCGGATCGTGCTGCGGCATCGCGATGCCGGCGCCGCTGTCGCGCAGCAACTCGGCGTGCCAGCCACCATAGTTGATCGCGAGCGGCCGGCTGGCCGCAGGCGCATCGAAGAACTTGTTGGCGCTGTTGGCCTCCATCTCCGGCAGCGGCAGGAACAGCGAGGTCGCGACCGTGGCGCAGCCGAGCACGCCCGGCATCTCGCGCTTGGGCACCGGCGGCAACACCCGCAGGCTGCGGTCGAGCACGCCGTGTTTCGCCGCGCGATCGCAAAGCGCTTGCGATCGGCGCCGTCGCCCAGCAGCGCGAACTGCACATCCGAGCCCTGCCCCGCCGCCGCGGCCGCGACGTCGGCGAGCCAGGGCACGCCGTTGATCGCGCCGAACGTGCCGGCGTACAGCACCAGCGGCCGCGCGGGATCGAAGCCGTGCAGATGATGGGCTCGGGCCTGCGGCGCCTGGGCCTCGGCGTCGGCGAACATGGCCAGGTCACAGGCGTTGGGCACCACCGCGATGCGCTCGCGCGCGATGCCCCGCCGCGCGACGCCGTCGGCGATCGCCGGCGAGAGCGCGACGATGCGCGACGCGCCGTGGTACGCGGCCCACTCGAGGCCCGACGCGGCCGCGCGCAGCAACGGGTTGCGCAGCGCCCCCATGGCGATGGGCAACTCGGGCCACAGGTCGCGCACCTCGAACACCATCGGCGCGCGCAGGCCCACGCGGGCGGCCAGCCCGGGCAGCGCGATGGTCAGCGGCGTGCTGGTGGCGAAGACCACGTCGGCCTTCTGCTCGAGCGCGACGGCGGTCGCGGCCACGGCGAAGCGCGCGAACGCAGCCATGCGCGTGCGGTAGTCCATCGCGTTGTCGTAGCGCACCGGCAGCACCACCAGCTCGATGCCGTCGAGCGTCGTGCGCACGATCTCGCTGCGCTCGCGCCACGGTCGCGGCATCATCGCGTTGCTCGTCACCAGCGTGACCTGATGCCCCCGCGCGACCATGCGCCGCGCGAGCTCGTACGAGCGTGTGCCACCGCTGCCCTCGGGCGGCACGAAGTACTGGTGCAGGTAGAGGATCCGCATCAGCCCACCGCCGCGGTCGCGGGCGCCTCCGGCATCGCAGTGGCGGGCTCGGGCTCGACCACCGCCGCGTCGGGCCGGTAGCCGGTGCCCAGCGCGAGCAGGCGTCGGACCGCGCGGCCGTCGTGGCCCGCAGCGGCGGCCTCGAGCCGCGCGACCCACGGCAGGATCGTCGGCGCGTCGAGCCCGGCGGGCCGCACGACGTTGATGCCGTCCATGCCGCTGGGCACCACGTCCTCGCCGTGGTGGACCAGCTCCTCGTAGAGCTTCTCGCCCGGGCGCAGGCCGACGTACTCGAGCGCGATCTCGCCGTCCTCGTGGCCCGCGAGCCGGATCATCTGCTTGGCCATGTCGGCGATGCGCACCGGCTCGCCCATGTCGAGCAGGAACACCTCGCCGCCGCTGCCGGCCGCGCCCGCCTGCAGCACCAGCCGCACCGCCTCGGGGATGGTCATGAAGTAGCGCGTGATGTCGGGGTGCGTGACCGTGACCGGTCCGCCGCGCTCGATCTGCTTCTGGAACGTGTGCAGCACCGAGCCGCGCGAGCCCAGCACGTTGCCGAAGCGGACGCAGCACATCTTGGTCGCGCCGCTGCGCGCACGCGACTGCACGATCATCTCGCCCGCGCGCTTGGTCGCGCCCATGACGTTGGTGGGGTTGACGGCTTTGTCGGTCGAGACCATCACGAAGCGCTCGGCCGCGTGGGCCTGCGCGGCCTCGACGATGGTGCGGGTGCCGCGGACGTTGTTGTCCACCGCGTCACATGGGTGCAGCTCCATCATCGGCACGTGCTTGTACGCGGCGGCGTGGAACACGACCTCGGGCCGGTGGCGCTCGAACAACCGTGCGACCGCGGCGCCGTCGCGGATGTCGGCCAGCGCCGGGATCGCGCGGGCACCGATGATCGCGCGGCACTCGTTCTCGATGTCGAAGAGGTTGTTCTCGGAGTACTCCAGCAACACCAGCGCCGCGGGATCGAGCGCGGCGAGCTGACGGCACAGCTCCGAGCCGATCGAACCGCCCGCGCCCGTCACGAGGATGCGACGGCCGCGGTAGGCTGCCGAGGCCTGGGCCTGCTGCTTCGCGTCGTGGCCCACGACCTCGCGGCCGAGCAGGTCCTCGATGCGGATCGATCGCACGTGGCTGGCGGTCTCGCCCGAGAGCAGCTCCCAGTATGCCGGCACCGTGCGCAGCGGCAGCCCGCTGGGTCGGCACCGCTCGACCACGCGGCGACGCTGGGCCCGACTCGCCGACGGCATGGTCAACACCAACAGCTCGGCACCGCACTGCGCCGCGATCGCACCGGCGTCGTCGATGCCGCCGAGCACCGGCAGTCCCGCGATGCGCAGGCCCTGGCGCGCCGGCGCGTCGTCGAGGAAGCCGACCGGCTCGAGCTCGGCGCGGGGACTGCTGCGCAGGGCCTCGGCCGCGAGCTGCCCGTCGCGATCGGCACCGACCAAGAGCACGCGCTTGCGCCCCGGCCGTTGCGGCGTGCTCGCGCGTGCGTGCGACTCGTCGGCCGCACGCACGGCCACGCGCACGGCCCAGCTGGCACACAGCGTGAACAGGCCTTCGAGCCCGATCACGCCCAGCGGCACACCCAACGCCGGCACCGCCAACCGTGCGATCACCATGAGCGCGGAGCCCAGGCCCACGGCCAGCGCCAGGCGCTCGGCCTCGCGGACCCCGAACAGCCGCCAGCTCGAGCGATGCAGCCCCAGCGCGACGGCCATCGCACCGCGCAGCACGACCACGGGCACGACCACGCGCCAGAAGCCCTCGCGCCAGGGCGCGTCCGTGATCGACTCGAACCGCACGATGTAGGCCAGCGCCAGCATCGCGGCGGTGACGGTCACGTCGATCGCGTCCCGCACGACGCGGCGGCGCGTGGGCGACTGCAGCCATCGCATCGCGCCGACCCAGGAGCGCGGCGCGGGCGCGTCATTGGCATCCGATCGTGCCGGGGCCCTTGCGGCGCCGGACTTCGGAGGACAAGTATTCTGCGGAGTCGACATGCGGTTCACCAGGCAGCGTTGGAGAGGGGCCTCCGCCCACGTAATGTCCCACGGCGTGCACAGCAAGGGAATCACCGCGGCGCGCCATGGCGGCCCCGCGTGGGCCCGCTCGGCCGTGATGCGGACACTCGCGGTCGCGCTGGCGATCGCCAGCGGCAGCGGTTGCGCCGCCGATCAGTTCCGCTTCCATCGCATGAAGGCCGACAAGCACGGCATCGAGATCCGCGATCTCGACGCGATGATCGCCGACGCCAACCCGGCCGGCATCGCGGTCGAGCAGGTCGTCTACGATTTCGCCGCCGAGAAGGACGAGTACCGGCTCGGCAAGAACGACGTGCTCGACATCTTCGTGCTCAACCACCCCGAGCTGAGCTCGCACCGCGCCGAGCTCGGTGCGAGCGCCGGCACCACCATCCGCAAGGACGGCCACATCCACCTGCCCATCGTGGGCCCGATCCAGGCCGAGGGCCTGACCCTGACCGAGTTCGAGACCGCGATGCGCGAGGCGGTCGCGCGCTTCATCGTCGATCCTCAGATCAGCGTGGAGATCCTGCGCTACGAGTCGCAGAAGTTCCACGTGCTGGGCCAGGTGCGCCAGCCCGGCAGCTTCTCGGTCGACGGCGACACCACCTTGATCGAGGCACTGACGCTGGCCGGCGGCGCGTCGGAGCTGGCCAACCTCGAGACCGCCACGGTCGTGCGCAAGGGCCAGCTGTTGCCCATCAACCTCGCGGATCTGCTGCGCCGCGGCGATACCAGCCGCAACGTGTTCATGCGCGGCGGCGACGTCGTCTTCATCCCCGACACCAGCGACCAGAAGGTCTTCGTGCTCGGCGAGGTGCAGCAGCCCAAGGTCGTCGGCATCCAGCGGTCCGGCCTGACCCTGGCCGAGGCGCTCGCGTCCGCCGGCGGGCCGACGCCGGCGCGCGCGCGGCGGGAGCTCGCGGTGATCCGCGGCGGCTTCGCCAAGCCGGTGGTGTATCGCGTCGAGCTCGAGCGCGCGCTGTTGGTCGACGATCAGATCCGTCTGCAGCCGGGCGATCGCGTGGTCGTGGCGCCACACGGCCTGTCGACCGCGAGCCGCTACATGCAGCAGATCCTGCCCTTCTTGCTCGGCGCCCAGGCCCTGGGCCTGGCGGCCCAAGGTGGTGCAGGCGTCGCCGCGCGGGTCACGGCCGCCGGCGCCGACGGCACGCCCTGAGACGCGCGCGCCTGGCCGCGGATGCGCGCCCGCGGGCTGGCCCGCCCGCGGGCCAACGCGATACAGTCGGCGTGGACGTGTTCGGCTGGTTCAAGCGCAAGCCCCAGGGCGACACGCCGCTGCAGCGCGGCGTCGCGCTGCGCGAGCGCGACTGCCACAGCCATGTGCTGCCCGGCGTCGACGACGGCAGCCGCGATCTCGCGATGTCGCTGCAGATGCTGCGACTGCTGCACGACGCCGGCGCGCGCACGGTCGTGTGCACCTCGCACATCTACCCGGGCAAGTACGACAACGAGCCCGCGACGCTGCAGCGCGCGTTCGAGCAGCTGCAACGGGCGGTCGAGCGCGAGAACGTCGCGCTGCAGCTCGAGCTGGGCGCGGAGCACTTCCTCGACGAGCACCTCGCCGGCCGCATCGCGAGCGGGGCCCACATCGCGTTCGGCCGCGAGCGCTACGTGCTGTTCGAGGCCCACACCGGCGAGCACGTGCCCGCGCCGCTGTTCGACGTGGTCCGCGCCCTGGTCGATCGTGGCTGCGTGCCGCTGCTGGCCCACGTCGAGCGTTACCACCTGGCTGCGCGGGCCCGACGGCGACGAGCTGCTCGAGGATCTGCGCGCGGCCGGGGCTCGGTTCCAGGTCAACCGCACCGTCGGCAAGATCAACGTGCCCGGCGAAGGTCAACGCGGGCGCTTCCTGGCCAAGCTGATCGAGCGCGACTGGATCGACGAGGTCGGCAGCGATCTGCACCGGCCCACGCCCGAGGGCCGACCCTTCGCCGCCGGCGAGTGAGCGATCGCGGCGCGGCAGCTCAGCGCCAGCTCGCGCGCACGCCCACGGTCAGATCGACGTAGCTGGTCGACAGGCTCTCCTCGCGGACCTCGTAGATCGGCGCCTCGCCGGTGAGGAAGCCGGTCGCGTAGCGCAGGCGCACCGCCGGACCCAGCGCCAGGTTGCGCGCAGGCGAGCCCATCCACGCGTAGTCGAGCGCGAACTGGGCGTAGGCACCGCGCCGCGGCACCAAGGTGCCGGCCTGCCGTGGGTTGCGATCGACGGCATAGAGGATCGATTCGAGCGCGAGGCGATGGCGCGGCCGCGGCATCACGACCGCGCGCAGGCCCAGCCGCAGCTGCCGCTGCGTGTCGACGAAGACCCACGCCTGTCGCAGCTGGCCGTGCCAGCCCAGGGCCCAGCGGCGCGCGAGCCGGTGCTCGGCGCCGTAGCCGACGGTGGCGACCACGTCGCGCACGCCGCCGAGCTTGAACGCCACGCCCTCGACCTTGGTCAGCAGCACCGCGTGGGTCTCGAGACCCACGGTCAGACGATCGTGCACTCCGCGGTGGCCGCTGGCGACCCACGGGTGCAGCGCGAGCTCGACCTGGTGATCGTGCACGCGCAGCCGCGCGTTGCCGGCGTCGTACCAGGTCAGGCCGTGACGACCGCCCAGCGACAGCCACGGCGAGGGCCGCACGGCCCAGGCCGGGCCGGCGCGCACGGTCCACACCGTGCGATCGAACAGGCCCAGCCGCGCCGGCAAGACCACGCCGCCGACGTCGGCACCCAGCCACAGGCCCCGGCGACAGCGCGGATCGGTGTAGCGCGTCGAGCCGAGGTCCACGTGCTCGGGTTGGTCGCGGCACAGATAGGCATCGCGCACCGCGGCGTCGCGCGGCCGCGCGCTGGCCACCGCCGGCACGAGCGCGGCGGACAGCCCCAGCGCCGGGCCCAGGCCGCGACCACGCCGGTGCCCTGCGCGCGTCGGCATGCTCGCTCAGCGCTCCTCGACCGTGACCGGGAACGCGAACGCCGGCACGCGCTCGACGTAGCCGTTGTCCGCGACCGACAAGGTCGCCTGGTACGCGCGACCGACCGTGAGCGTGAGCCCCGCCGGCGACGCGTTGAAGAAGCGCAGCGTGAGCTGGTCGCGGGCCGGCGACAGCGACCACGCGAACTGGCCGGGTCCGGTGGGATCACCGTCCACCAGGGACCCGGTCGCGAGATCCGCCGAGGCCCCGGACGCCACGCTCGCCACCACCAGGCTGGTGGTGCGACGCAGCGCCTGCTCGAGCTGGCGATCGTCGGCCGACGGCACCGGTCGCATCGGCACCGCGACGCTGCCGAGCTCGCCGGCGAGCGTCACGGTGACGCCATCGCGCAGCGCGGCCTCGTCGATCTCGCCCAGGGCCTCGGCGATGTAGCCCCGTCGTCGGCACAAGCGCCCGCGCTCGCCGCGATCGCAGCGGTCAGGAGCATGCAGAGCGAGGGTCGCAGCGGCCGGGGCGCATCGGTTCACGGACACTATAGTGCCGCGGCCGCGACGGCGGCAACGCGGGTGCCGGCCCGAAGCGAGCCGGCGTCCGTCGCCGACCCGCGCGGCGGCTCGATCGGCCCGATCCCGTGCTTGAGCCGCGGGCTTCCCCGCCGAAGAAAGGGAACGAACGGCGGGAGGTCACGCCGATGAAGAAGTTCACACTCGCAATCGCCACGCTCGTTACCGTGGCGTGCTCTGAAGACACCACGGATTCCGGCGTCGCGAAGGTCGACGTGACGGATCCCGCCGCGATGCTCGATCCCGACGGCGACGGCCAAGCCAGCGCCAAGGTCGAGGGCGACGTCGCCAGCATGGATCTCGAGCTCGACGATCCGTTGCCCGAGCTACCCTTCCGCATCGACGGCACCGAGGACGCCGCGGTGCTCGACGTGGTCGCCGCGCTCGAGATCGTCGTGAGCAGCCCCGACTCGGGCACCAGCGTCAGCCTCACCAGCGACGGCACCATGGTGCCCTCGCCGCCGTCGGGCCCGGGCGAGTGGAGCGTCGAGCTGTCCGACGACCGCCGCAAGCTGACGTTCACGTTCTACAACGAGACCCGCGAGGGCCTGACGCTGAAGGTCGGCAAGGCCTACGACGTGGTCTACTCCCTGGGCGAGAACTGCTGCGTCGGCGAGGTCCCGGCGACGTCGACCACGTTCAAGCTGCAGTGACCGCCGCGACCACGGCCTGCACGGCCACTGCTGCAGCGCCGTGACGGCGACGTCGTCGAGCCCGGCGAGCCACTCGAGGTGAGTGGCGCGACCGGGCTCGATCGTCATCGGCGCCGGGATGGTCGGCTCGAGCTGCAGCGTCGGCATCGTGCCGCCGCGCTCGCGTGCGAACGCGCCGGCGCGCTCGCACCGCTCGGCGATGGCGAGCGTCAGGGTCTCGATGGCGGCGCGCAGCACCAGCTGGGCCTGGGCATCGCTCGCGCGGACCAACCGCACCTGCCGGTACCAACAGCGCAGCGCCACCAGCTGCGCGATGTACTCGAGGTTGCGCCGCAGGCGGGGTTCGAGCGCGTCGAGGAAGTGGGGCTTGCGCGGCAGCGACAGGCTCGGCGTCGGCTGCGACGCGAGCACGCCCGCGCCGACGTCCTTGCGCAGCACCTGGCCTGCCGCCGCGATCGCGCCGTACTCGACGCGCCGCGGCCCGATCATGCCGCCGGCACCGCCGAGGAAGATCCGCGGCTGTCGCTGCAGCACGCCCGCGACGACGTCGCCGACCAGCGACGGCGTGGCCTTGTCGCCGGCTTGCCCCCACGGCGTGAAGTTGAAGTGGATGAAGCCGCTGCCGACCTCGGAGTGATCCTTGCGCGAAGTGCCGCCGGCCATCAGCACGTCGCAGAAATTGATGAGCGATCCCAGCGTCACCCACGCCAGCAGGATCGTCTGCTTGAGCCCCACCGCGTGGGCCGTCGAGGCGCCTTCTTCGAGCAGCGTGCCGGGCCGGACGTGGGCGTTGGCGCCCAGCCGCGCGCCTTCGAGCAGCACCGCGCCGTGCACGAAGCCGCTGTCGATCGCGCTGCCCGGGGCGAGCACCGCGTCGTGCACCGTCGCCGGACCCTCGACCCCGACCTGGGCGCCGGCGCCGAGGTAGGTGCGTGCGCCCTGCAAGCGCGTGCCGGGGTACAGTCGCGCGCCGGGTCGGATGCGCTCGGCGACGACATCGGCCGCGACCCACGTCTGCCGTGGATCGACGATCTCCACGCCCTGTGCAGCCAGGAGCTCGAGCCTACGAACGACGCCGTGGGTCATGGTGCGCTGACGCCGAGGTTGCCACGATCGCGCCGACGCGGCCATGCCCCCGAGCGCACGGCCGACGCCGAGGCTGCGGTTCCCTTTTCGCCCCGGCTCTGGCACAACTGCGATCGCGCGTTGGATCGGTGAACGAAGAACAAACCGTCATCCGGCGGCGTTCGCCGCCCCCGAGCACCGGTGAGCGCAACGCGTTCCTGATCGTCTTGTCGGGGCGCAGCGTCGGCAAGATGTTCAAGCTGCCGACCGGCGACGTCACGCTCGGGCGCTCGCTCGACGCCGACATCCGGCTGGAGGACGAGGGCGTGTCGCGCCTGCACCTGCGGTTGCATCGCGCCGCCGACGGCAGCGTGTCGCTGCTCGACCTGGACTCGACCAACGGCAGCTACGTCAACAGCGAGCGGGTCCATCGCCAAGAGCTCGCCGATGGCGACCGCATCCAGCTGGGCTCGGTCACGATCCTCAAGTTCAGCTTCCAGGACTCGCTCGAGGAACAGTTCCAGCAGCAGCTGTACGAGTCGGCCACACGCGACCCGCTGACCCAGGCCTACAACAAGCGCTACTTCGACGAGCAGCTGGCCAAGGACTTCAGCCACGCGCAACGCCACGAGCTCGAGCTGTCGCTGCTCATCCTCGACGTCGATCACTTCAAGCGCGTCAACGACGAGCACGGCCATCCTGCGGGTGACCACGTGCTTCAGCGACTCGCGGCCTGCATCATGGGGTCGCTGCGCACCGAGGACGCGTTCTGCCGCATCGGCGGCGAGGAGTTCGCCGTGATCGCGCGTGACGCGACCATCGTGCACGCGACCCAGCTGGCCGAGCGGATCCGTCGCCTGATCGAGAACACCAAGTTCGTCTACGACGGCGCGACCTTGCCGGTGACGATCTCCATCGGCGTCGCGAGTTTCGCGGCCGAGCGGCACGCCGACGCGCCTGCGCTGGTCGAGGAGGCCGACCGACTGCTGTACGCGGCCAAGCGCGCCGGTCGCAACCGCGTCGCAATTCCCACCGGCGTGCTCGAGCCGGCGGGCGGGGACACGACGTGACCCAGGGCTTCACCAACGAGGAGCTGCGCGACGCCGCGGCCGAGGCCGGCATCTCGCCGGCCGAGCTGCGCGACGCGCTGGTGCGCCGCGATCCCGCGGCGATGGCCACGGTCGGACCGGCGCAGCTCGAGACCCGCATCGCCGCACCGCCAGCACGCGCGCTGACGCTGGTGCGCGAGCGCATCGAGCACGACACCGGCCTGCGTGGCCACCACCAGGGCGAGGATCGCTTCGACATCGTCGACGATCGCGATGGCGTGACCTACGACATCCGCGTGCGCAACGACGAGGCTGGCGGCGCGCTGGTGCGGGTCGAGGTCGTCGGCACCAGCGGTGCGCTCGCGCTCGCGGGCGGTGGCCTCGGCGGCGGCGCGGCGCTGATGGTGCTGCTGGGCCTGATCGCGGGCTCGACCCTGCTGTGGCTCGGTGGCCTGGGCGTCGCCGGCATCGCGGTCGCGTTCACGCTGCTGCAGCTGGGCCGGGTCGGCCGTGCGCGCCGGCGCGCCGAGGGCATCGCCGCGACGGCGCTCGCGGCCGCCAGCGAAGCGCCGCGCTGAGCGGCGAAGCTGCCGCGCGCCGGTGCACGGCTTGGAGCCGGGGTACACGGGGCGATACAATGCCGCCATGGCCTGCTCGTCGCGTGTCCCGGGGGCGTGGGTGATCGCGATCGCCTCGCTCGCGTGCGCGACTGCCAGCGATCCCGGACGGGACAGCGCCGGCGACGTCGGCCAGGGCACCGCGGGCAGCGACGACGGCAGCGGCAGCACGACCGCATCGGCGAGCACCGGCGGCGACGGCCCGCAGAACTGCGTGCCCGGGCAGCAGATCGCGTGCGCCTGCCCCGGCGGCACCGACGGTGCGCAGGCGTGTCTGCCCGATGGCGGCGGCTACGGTCCGTGCGAATGCCCCGACGACAGCGGCAGCTCGGGCGTCGCGGACAGCAGCGGTGGCGGCACGGCACACGGCAGCAGCGGCGGCAGCGAGGGCGCGACCACGGGCGCCGAGACCTGCGACGGCTGCGTGGTGCAGGCGAGCATGGACGCGTGCGTGATGGAGTTCGATGCCTGCATCGCCGACCCGGAGTGCGCCGCTGCGCTGCAGTGCCTGGCACAGTGCGGCTACACGCTCATGTGCGCGGCGAGCTGCAGCGAGGGCATCGGCATGATCTCGGGCCAGATCTACGGCGACCTGGTCAACTGCGCCGCGATGACGTGTCCGGTCTGCTCGAACTGAGCACGGTCGCGAGCCCGCGCAGCATCGCCGTGGTCGCCGCGCGCCACTGCGCGGGCTGCTGCAACATGCCGGCGTTGAGCTCGAGCTCGATGCCGGCGTAGCGCGCGTCCGCGAAGCAGGTGCGCAGCCAGCGGGTGAGCCCGTCCGAGGTACCGCGGTAGGGATAGTTGGCGCGCACGCGCAGGGTCGGCCAACCGCGGCGCACCGCATCACGCCACGCGCCCGCGAGCCGGCGCTCGAGCGCGCGGCCGGGATCGTAGAGCAGGCCGACGTCGGCCTGGCGCACGACGCCGTCGAGCACCGGCGTGAACGAGTGCACCGCGACGTGCAGGACCCGCGATGCCCGCCGCAGCGCCGCGGCCACCGCATCGCGCACCCGCGCGCGGTGGGGTGCGTGCCAGCGGGCCAGCAGCCGCGCGCGCGCGGCGGGCTCGAGCATCGCGAGCCGCTCGGAGATCACGCGCGGGTGGCCCGCGTGGCGGTTGGTGTCGACGACCAGGCGCGAGATGGTCGTCGCGATCACCGGCACCTGCAGCGCGGCGCCCAGGCGGCGGGCGAACGCCAGCGCACCGGCATCGTAGCCGCGATGGCTGGCCAGCAGCGCCGCGGCGTCGTCGAACGCGGCGCGCAACGACGGGGGCACGCGGTTGCCGGCGTGCTCGCAGCTGAGCACCAGCGCCAGCGGTTCACGCCGGGACAAACGCGGCTCCACGCTGCAGGCACGAGGCCAGCTCGCGCCACAGCTCGGTGATCGCGGCGGCCGACGGCGCCGGCCCCAGCACCGTCGCGATGCGCCGCGCGAGGCAGCCGTGATCGAGGATCGGCCGCAGCGCCGCGGCCAGCCGCGGGTCCGCGTCCGCGGCGGCGTGGCGGCGCGCGGCCAGCTCGCGCCACAGCTCGCCCGCGCTCACACGCGTGGCCGCGATGCCCAGCGCGCGCAGCAGCGGCGCGTGCCCGACCACGGTCGCATCGGCCTGCGCGACCGCGGTCACGAACAACCGCGCCAGCGGCTCGGTCGCGAGCGCACGCAGCTCGGCCTGCGACACGTGCCGCTCGTCGCACAGCATCGCGACCACCCACGCGACCAGGTCGACCACCGCGAGGTCGGCGCCCGGGTGTTCCTGCAGGTCGAGCACGCGGATCTCGATGGCATCGCGATCGAAGCGCGCGATGGCGCCGCGCGAGTTGAGCCACTCGTCCTGCAGCTCGCCGTCGGGATCGAACGGCGCGATGTCGCGATACATCGGCTGCAGGATCTCGCGCTCGTAGTCCGCTCGCGTCCACACCGGCTCGGGCACGACCTGGCCGATGATCGACGGGATGCGCCGCTGGTTGCCCAGGTACACCTGCAGCCGGTGATCGAGCTCGGCCTGGCGCCGGCCGTCGCACACCGGCGAGCTGGCCGCCAGCGCGGGCAGCAGCGGCAGCGTCGCGCGGATGGCCGCATGCAGGCGCCCGAACTCGTCGTCGCCGCGAAACGGCAGGTTGAGGTGGGTGCTCTGCAGGTTGACCCAGCCGTGGCCGGAGGTGCCGAACACACGGTCGTAGGTGTTGTAGATGGGCTTGCCGTCGTGGGGCCACAGCCGTGCGGTCGCGGGGTCCATGCTGGGGTGCATCGCGGTGGGCAGCAGCATCGCGCCGCGCGACGCCAGCCGCCGGTTGACCGCGGCGATGCCGGCCGCGAAGGCGTCCCAGGCCCCGGCGATGCGCGGCACCGGCCCGTTGGTCTTGAGCTCGACCACGTGCAACGCCAGCTCGTTGGACCAGCACAGCGGCCCCTGCTCGACCTCGTTGACCTGTTCGCCGGCGACCTCGCGCAGCAGCGCGTCGCAGCACGACACGATGTGCAGATCGTCGCGCGCGACGATCATGTACTCCATCTCGATGCCGAAGCCCTCGAACAGCGCCAGGGTCACAGCGACCTCCGGCGGGCCTCGAGGCGGTTGCGGAACACCCGCATGATCGCGCGATACAGATCGTCCATCAGCAGCTCGTCCTCCACGCCGGCGTCGATCGAGGGGTTGTCGTTGACCTCGATCACCGAGTACTGGCCCTCGCCGTACTCCTTCAGATCGACGCCGTAGAGCCCGTCGCCGATGAGGTTGGCGGCCTTGACCGCCGTGCGCAGCAGCTTGCGCGGGACCTTGTCCAGCGGCACCGCCTCGGACGGCCCCTCCTCGCTGCCGCTGCCGCCGTCGCGATGGATGACCTGCCAGTGTGCGCCGGCCATGAAGTACTTGCAGGCGTAGATCGGCTGGCGATCGAACACGCCGATGCGCCAGTCGAACGCGGTCGGCGCGAACTCCTGTGCGATGACCAGATCGGAGCGACCCAGCAGGCGCTCGAGCTGGGCGCGGAACTCCTCGGGTGTCTCGGCCTTGCTCACGCCCTGGGAGAACGAGCTGTCTGGCTGCTTGAGGATGCATGGCAGCCCCAGGCGGCCCAGGGCCTCGGCCGCGTTGCCGCGGTGCACGACCATGGTCCGCGGCGTGGGCACGTCGTGCTGGTGCAGCAGCTCGGCGAGGAAGACCTTGTTGGTGCAGCGCAGGATCGACTCGGGATCGTCGATCACGATCAGCCCCTCGGCCGCAGCCTTGCGCGAGAAGCGAAACGTGCGGTGGTTGACGCTGGTGGTCGCGCGGATGAACAGCGCGTCGAATTCCGCCAGCCGCGGGTAGTCGTGCTTGCCGATGATCTCGACGTCGAAGCCCAGGGACTCGGCTGCGCCGACGAACTTCTGGATCGCGCGCTCGCACGAGGGCGGCTGCGGCTCCTCGGGGTCGGTCAGGATCGCGAGGTCGTAGGCCGTGGTCGCGGCGCGGGCGATCTTCACGTGGTGGCGACGGCGGAAGTACTCCTTGGCCACGTCGACGAGGAACTCGCGGTGCTCCTCGGGCACGTCGGTCGGCGCCAGCGCCTCCACGCCATCGAGCGCCCACCGCTTCTCACGCGCGTGATAGGCGAACTCCGCCCGCAGCAGCGGCGCGGGGAAGCGGCGGAACAGCGCCTGCGCGAGCTTGCCGTGGCGCGCGGCGATGTTGCGACCGAAGTAGGCCGTGAGCACGAAGCGCTCCGACGACAGCGGTCGCAGGCTGTGCTGGATGAGCTCGTCGATCTCGCCGTCGACCACGTTGGCCATCGTGCGCGACTTGAGATCCTGGATCGTGACCGGCGTGGGGAACGGTCGTTGGCCCCGCGCGGCCGCCACCAGCGAGACGTAGTAGCCCAGCTTCTGGTAGCGGTACGAGCGGCACAGGTTGAAGACCTTGGCGTCGGTGATCTCGACGTACTCGGGCTTGGTCAGGTACTCGCGCGCGAGCACGACCTTCGCGCCTGCGATCTCGATGGGCCAATCGCCGAGATCGCTGACGACGATGAGGATCGGCATCGCTCAGGTCTCCACCGAACCCGCCAGCGGCCGCGGCGGCCGCACCAGCAAGAGGTTGGCGTCGTAGGTCAGCACGCCCAGCAGGATCGCCGCGATCACGCGATCGATGCCGATATGGTAGTAGCGTCCGCCCGCCAGCGGATTGGTCGGATACGGATCGGCGACGTGGACCGTACCGCCGTGCTTGTCGTAGCCCGAGAGCACGACGAAGTGGCCGACCGGCTCGCCGCGGATGTCGTCGGGCTCGTTGGTTGCGCCGACCTCGCGGGCCTTGCCGTACAGGTACGTCGCCGACAGGCCGGTGAGGATGGGCCGGCCGCGCGCGAGGTGGCGGCGCAGCAGCTTGCCGGTCAGATCCTCGAAGCGGATCTGTCCGCCGCGGCGCAGGAACTCGAGGTACGCGTCGGTCGCGGTGCGGAGCTTGGCGTCGTTCTTGGCGTCGCGCTGGCGGGTCAGCCGCTCCGCCAGATCGACCTCGCCGTCGAACCACGTCGGGTCGAACATCTGCAGGTTGTAGGTGAAGATCGTCGCGGCGAAGCCGCGCCGCAGCGCGTGGCAACCGAGCATCACCGCCAAGGTGCCGCCGTCCTCGAGCATGGGCACCTCGGCCACGACCTGCTCGATCTCGATGGGGTCGCCGTAGTAGCGGTAGACCGAGTGCAGCGCCGTGGGCCCGCAGGTGATGTCGTCGGGCTGCGGCAGGATCTCCAGCTCGAGCCGCGACCGTGGCGGTGTCGTGGTCGAGCTGCCCATCACCTGGGATTGTAGGGGAAACCGGCGCCCCGCAACCAGTGCGCAGCGTCGGGCTGCAGGCTGCGGCGGCGCGACCGAGCCCGGTGTTACGCTGGCCGAGCATGCGAGATTCGCCCGAGCCACCGGCGCAACCGCCCCGTGCGACCGCTGCCGCTGCGCCAGCCGAGCCCGCGTTCGTGCGCGCGCTGCCCAAGGTCGAGCTGCACCTGCACATCGAGGGCACGCTCGAGCCCGAGCTGATGTTCGCGTTGGCACAGCGCAACCGCGTGGCCCTGCCCTGGCCCGACATCGCCGCGCTGCGACGGGCCTACGCGTTCGTCGACCTGCAGTCGTTCCTCGACGTGTACTACCAGGGCGCGGCGGTGCTGCGTCACGCGCGCGACTTCTACGATCTCACGCCTACTGGAGCGCGCCGCGGCCGACGGCATCGTGCACGCCGAGATCTTCGTCGACCCGCAGACCCACACCGCGCGCGGCGTGCCACTCGACGTCGTCGTGGAGGGCCTCGAGGGCGCCCTGGCTGCTGCGCGCACGCGCTGGGGCATGACCAGCGCGATCATCCCGTGCTTCCTGCGCCACCTCTCGCCCGAGCAGGCCGCGCAGTGCTACGCCGACTGCAAGCGCTTCGGCGATCGCTTCGTCGCCTTCGGGCTGGACTCGTCCGAGCGCGATCACCCCCCGGGTGCCTTCGCACAGGTCTTCGCGGAGCTGCGCGCGGACGGCTACCGCGCCGTCGCGCACGCCGGTGAGGAGGGCCCCGCGGCCTACGTGCGCGAGGCGCTGCAGCAGCTGCAGGTCGATCGCATCGATCACGGTGTCCGCTGCCTCGAGGACGCCGCGCTCGTGCAAGAGCTCGTCGCGCGTGGCCTGCCGTTGACGGTGTGTCCGCTGTCCAACGTGCGCCTGGGTGTGGTCGCGCGCATGGCCGACCACCCGCTGCCGCAGATGCTCGCCGCGGGTTTGCACGTCACGATCAACTCCGACGACCCGGCCTACTTCGGCGGCTATCTCGGCGACAACTACGCGGCGGTGTGCGAGGCGTTTCGCCTCGACCGCGACAGTGTGACTCGGCTGGCCGCGCACGCGATCGCGGCCAGCTTCGCCGATGATGCCCGCAAGGCCGATCTCACGCGTGCGCTCGCAGACGCGTGCGCGTGACCGCCGACGCTCAAGCGCGCGCGCGGCCGCGCCGATGATCCGCGGCGTGTCTGCTGCCGCCTTGGACCGCTCGCGCCGGACGATCGATCCCGGCCGTGTCCACGAGATCGATGCGCCGGCACCGCGCCCGACGCTCGCGGCCGACGAGGGCCGTCTGCGCGAGGTCGCGACCGCGCTGGCCAAGGCGGTGGAGGATCCGAACTTCCGCCTGCCGATGCTTCCCGACACCGCGGCCGAGGCGCTGCAGCTGGCCAACGATCCGCAGACGCCGATGAACCGACTCGAGCGCGTGGTCGCGCGCGACGCCGCCCTGGCCGCACGCATGTTCGCGGTCGCGACCTCGCCGGCCTACGCCGGCGCTGGCCTGCGCTCGCTCACCGCCGCGCTGCAGCGATTGGGCGCAGGCACGATCCGCGACATCTTGTACCAAGCCGTGATGGAGTGCCACGTGTTCCGCGGCAACGACCGCGCGATGCGGAGCGAGCGCGAGCACGCGATCGCGGTGGGCTCGATCGCGCGGGCGTTGTGCGGCGAGATCGGCTTCGATCCGCAGTACGCGTTCCTGTGCGGGCTCATGCACGACCTCGGCCGCACCGCACTGCTGACGCTGCGCGATCGCCCGCCGATCGACGGCGTCGCCGACGATGCGCTCGAGCCGCTCGCGGTCATGGTCCACGCTGGCCTCGGCGCGCGCCTGGCCGCGCGATGGAAGCTGCCCGCGCTGGTGTGCGAGGGCGTGCGCCGGCACCACCGCTACCGCGGCTTCGAGGCCGACGGCGGCGGCTACTCGCAGCTGGGTCACGTGCTCGCGCTCGCGGACACCATGGCGCGGCGGCTCGGCGCGGGCCGGCGCGCCATCGCGGCCGCCGAGGACCACGATCGCATCGCATACGAGCTCGGCGTCGACCCGGCCCGGGCGCTCGAGCTCGCGAGCGCGGCCGCGCGCGGCTGAGCGCCCCGCGCATCCCCAACGCCCCACCGCTTCCCACCGGGCAACCGGGCGGAGCTCCAGTTGGGAAGGCGCGCGCGCGCGAACGCGCCGGCGGCCGTCCGCGCCCCGCGAACGCGACGCAAGCAACCGATCACGGGCCACAATCCCGCCCGGCGACGCAGTTGGCCCGAGTCCT
Organism: Nannocystaceae bacterium; assembly: GCA_046351635.1. Lineage (GTDB taxonomy): Bacteria > Myxococcota_A > Polyangia > Nannocystales > Nannocystaceae > Xiheibacterium. The sequence goes on from JAXLYC010000048.1 coordinate 37,063, forward strand.
GAAACGACAGGCGAGCGTGAGCCCGTCGCAACGCCGCATCTGTGCCCTGTTCGCGTTGGTGTCCGCCTGCGCCCGTGCCGGCGACGGCCGTATCGCGGATGCGCCCAGCCCGTCGCAGGCGCCGCAGCCGATCTCGGCCGCGCCGCGATCGCCGGCACAGCCCGCCACGGCGATCGCCAGCGAGGACGACGACGTCGTGGTCGAGCTGTTCGAGCCCGACGGCCCCGCCGACGTCGTGCTACTGCCGACGTTCACGGACGTGTTCGCCGAGCCGCGGCTCGACGCGGCGCGGCTGGGCGTGCTGGCGATCGGCGAGCGCGTACGCGTGCGCGAACCGATCTCGACCGAGGACTGTGACGCCGGCTGGCGGCCGCTGGTGCCGCACGGCTTCATCTGCGCCGAGGTCGAGCCCACGAAAAAGCCCGCCAGCGACACGATCCTGCCGCGACTGCCCCGCGGCTCGCTGGTGCCCGGCACCTACGCCAAGCTCAGCAGCGAGCGCTCGCGCATCTTCGCCTCGCTCGACGACGCGCTCGCCGGCCGCGGGGGCGCGCTGCCCGATGCATCGCTCACCGTGCGGCGCATCGGCACGGCCAGCCGCGGCGGCCGCGAGTTCTGGCGCACGCGCCACGGCTACGTCGCGGCCGACGAGCTGCGCAAGCTCGACACCTCGCGCTTCCGCGGCGCCGCGGTCGGCGATGCGTTGGCGCAGCCGCGCGCGTGGGCGCGCTTCCGCGGCAACGACGGCACCATCCCGCTGCGCGCGGCGCCGGACGCCGCCGCCGCGATCACCTTCCGCATGCCGGCGCGCCGCACCGCGACCGTGCTGGCCACCAGCGACGATGGCCGCTTCGTCGAACTCGCGCTCGGCGGCGACGAGCGTGGCTGGGCCGCCAAGGACGACGTGCGCATCGCGTCGCGCGTGGCCCCGCCCGCGGGCATCGCCGACGACGAGCGCTGGCTCGACATCGACGTCTCGCAGCAGGTGTTGGTCGCCTACGTGGGCGCGCGGCCGGTCTACGCCACCTTGGTCTCGACCGGTCGTCGCGGCCACGACACGCCCGAGGGCAGCTTCCGCATCGAGCGCAAGGTCGCCGAGCGCACCATGAGCAGCCGCCCCGGCGACGACGATCCGTACGCGGTCGATCGCGTGCCATGGACGGCGTACTTCGTCGGCAGCTATGCGCTGCACGCGGCCTACTGGCACGGCAGCTTCGGCGAGCGCAAGAGCCACGGCTGCGTGAACCTGGCCCCGGCCGACGCGCGCCACCTCTACGCCTGGACCGGCCCGGGCGTGCACCCCGGCTACAGCGAGGTGCTCGCGGCGCCGCAGCAGCCCGGGTCGCTGGTGCGGATCCGCGACGGCGCGCCCGAGCGCGAGGACGCCGAGCCGGTCGTGCTCGCGCTGGCCGACATCGACGCACCGTAGCCGGGCCTGCTAGGCCTGCGCGATGCGGAACACGTGGCCGCTGGGCGCAGCGAAGTAGGTATGGGCCTGGTCGTGGTAGGCCACGCGCTGCAGGCCCAGCCGATCGAGCGTGGCGATGGCAGCCGCCGGATCCGCGACGCCGAACTCGAGCCAGGTGCCGGCTTCGCGCTGCTGCGTGGCCGTGAGCGCCTGCCACTCCGGCACCAGCTCGACGCCGATGCTGCCGCCACCGTCGAGCTCGTAGACGTCCAGGTGCGGCGCGACCGGGCGCAGACGTGCGCCGAAGACGTCGCAGAACATCGTCTGCAGCGCCTCGCGGCGGTTGGAGGGAGCGATGAGCTTGATGGTGGGGCGCAACGTGGCCATGTCCTGAGCATGACCAGCGGTGCGCGGGGCCGGAGCGGGCGATCGTCCGAGAACGCCGCGCGATCGTCCAGCGGCCTGGGCGGACGCGCGGGACCGGTTATGCTGGCAGAAAGCGCCATGCAGCAGCCAGCGAACGTCGACGACGATTTCGAGCGGATCCTCTCCGACATCCTGCAGTCGGTGCGGCTGCAGTCCGCGCTGCTGTCGCGCGCGTGTCTGCGCCCGCCCTACGGCGTGCACACCCGCGGCGCGCCGCGCCCCATCTTCCACGGCGTGGTCCAGGGCCGCGTCTGCTTCCGACGCGACGGCGAGGACGGCGAGGCGCTCGAGCTGGGCCCCGGCGACGTGGTCGTGTTGACCCGCGGCGACGGCCACACGCTGTCGGACACGCCCGAGCGCGTCGCCGTGCCCATCGGCACGCTCGCCCGCAGCCGCACGCGCTCGCACGTCGAGCAGGTCGAGACCGCCGGCACCGGCGACGCGGCGCACGTGCTGTGCGGCACCTTCTGTTTCGCGCACAAGGCCGGCGAGGCGATGCTCGGACTGCTGCCGCGCGTGATGGTGGTGCGCTCCGATCAAGGCACGCTCGTGCCGTGGCTCAGCGAGACCCTGGCGATGCTGGATCGCGAGCTCGACCGCGAGACCCCCGGCGGCGACGCCATGGTCACGCGCCTGGTCGATCTGTTGGTCGCGCACCTGCTGCGGCGCTGCGTGTTGTCGGCGCCTGGCCAGGGCGGCGGGTGGCTGTCGGCCCTGCGCGACCCGAAGATCGGCCGCGCGCTGGCGGCGATCCATCGCAATCCCCACCACGACTGGACCGCGAGCTCGCTCGCGGGGATCGTGGGCATGTCGCGCTCGGCCTTCTTCGCCCGCTTCACCGATCTGGTCGGCGAGCCACCGGCGCAGTACCTGACGCGCTGGCGCATGCAGGTCGCGGCGGATCTGCTCGAGGACGACGGGCTCAGCCTCGGACAACTGGCCGAGCGCGTGGGCTACGGCTCCGAGGACGCGTTCAGCAAGGTCTTCAAGCGCCACATGGGCTGCTCGCCGGCACAGTACCGCCGGCAGCTCCGCGCCGAGGCGGCGCGCATGTAGGTGCGAGCGGGCACGGTCGGTTCGCTCACATCGGGGCGCCAGATCGCCGCGGGGCCCGGTGCGTTGCTGCGCGACCGAGGTGCCCATGAACCCGCTCCGCACCGCCGCGCTGTTGCTGTCGCTGTCGACCGCGATGGTCGGCGGCGCGCTCGCCGCGGCCCCCACCGCCCACGCCCGCAGCGTCGCCCACTGGCGTCCACCGGTCGCGTCGCAGGTCCACGTGACCGTGCAGGACGCCGACGGCGTGGCGCTGCCCGCGGTGTCGCACCGCGGCGCGACCTTCGTCGCGGGTGAACGCGGCGAGCGCTACGTCATCCGCGTGGTCAACGACGGGCCCGACCGGCTCGAGGTGGTGGTCGCGGTCGACGGCCGCGACGTGATCACCGGGCGGGTGGGTGACTTCCGGCGCGATCGCGGCTACGTCGTCGAGCCCTTCGGCGAGGTCGTGATCGACGGGTTCCGGCGCTCGCTCGACGAGGTCGCGAGCTTCCGCTTCGGCAGCGTGCGCGACAGCTACACCGCCCGGCGCGGGACACCGCAGCACGCCGGCGTCATCGGCGTGGCGGTGTTCCGCGAGCGCGAACGGCCGCGGGGCTGGGCCGCGCCGCGCAAGGCCGCGCCCGCAACTTCGGTACCGGGCGCCGACGCGGGCGGCTCGGGCCGCGCACGGACCCAGGACGAGCGCAGCAACCGGCAGGAGCTGGGCACCGAGTTCGGCGAGGATCGCATCTCGCCCGTGGTCGAGGTGCCGTTCGCGCGGCGCGATCACGACCGCCCGGACCAGCGAGTGCGCGTGTTCTACGACTCGGCCGCGGGCCTGCGTCGGCGCGGCGTCCCGATCGATCCCTGGCGCCCCGACGAGCGTGTCCCGCACGATCCCGAGCCGTGGCCCGCGGCCCGCGACGACGGCCGCTTAGCGCCGCCACCACCACCGCGGCGGTGGCAGTGATCGGCTCGCTGCTGGCCCTGCGTCTGCTCGGCGATCCGGCGTGCCGCTGCCGAGCGACCCGCTGCCGGCGCGGCGGCCGGCGAGCGCGTGCGCGTCGACGCGCTCGCGCAGGCGCTGGCGACCATCGCCGACGCGCGCGACCACGACGACGCGCTGCAGCAGCAGTGGCAGCAACTGGTCGTGCGCCACGGTCTGCGCGACGACGAAGCCGGCCGTCGCGAGTTCGTGCGGGTGCGGCTGTTGTTCGAGTCCGTGCGCGATGGCGGCCTGTGGCAGATGCGCTGGGCGATCACCAACCGCGAGCCCAACAGCGACGCGGTGTGGTCGCAGTGGTCGCGCTGGCGCGGCGGCGACCCCGGGCCCGACGACGCGACCGCGACCGCCGAGTGCGACGAACTCTCGGCGCTCTTCGCCCACCTCGCGCGGCGCCTCGGCGTCGCCCACGTGGGCTTGTTCTGGCCGGTGTGGAATCACGTCGTCGCGGTGTGGACCGTGCCGGGCACCGACGGCCCGGTGCGCGTGGTCGTGCCGACCTCGCAGATCTTCCTGCCCGACGATGCGACCCTGGGCACCGACGGCTTCGATCCGTCCACGCAGCGGCGGATCTTCGACTACCGCCGCCGCGACGTCGACGACCGCGCGACCCTGCCCCGCGCGCTCGCGGAGCACTTCGTCTACGTCAGCTGGCGCTACGGCACCGCCTCGCCGCAGCTGCTGCAGGACCGGCGCAACGCGACCTCGGCACGCCTGGGCGGCTCGTGACCCGCATCATCGCGGCGCTGCGGCGGTGGTACCCTCGGCCGCGATGATCCGCCACGTGCCGCTCGCCATCGCCCTGCTCGCGCTCGCCTGCCGCCGCGACGACCAGACCGCGACCCCGGAACCCACGCCGCCCACGCCGACGGAGACGACCAAGCCCGATCACAGCGGCGAGAGCAGCCACCACAAGCCGCCGGTCGAGCAGGGGCTCACGATCGACGGCGCGCTGAAGGACGCCGACGTCGAGGCCGCAGTCAACCAGAACATCGAGGCGGTGCGCGCCTGCTACGACGAGGCGTTGCATCACCCCAACGACGAGCAGCTCGGCGGCGCCATCGTCGTGAGCTTCACCGTCACCGCCGCCGGCAAGGTCGAGGGCGCGAAGCTCGAGCTGAGCGAGTTCGGCCACGCGCCCACCGAGCAGTGCCTGACCAAGCTGGTGGGCACGCTCGGCTTCCCCAAGCAGGCCAAGCCGTCGACGGTGCGCTACCCGTTCTATCTCAACAAGTACTGAGTCTTCAGGCAGGACGCTCCGCCTCCTGCCCACCGCGACGGCCACGCCGTCCGCGGCTCCCCTGCTTCCGGTCGCTGACGCGACGAGCCTGTCAACGTTCGCTGTGAGGCTGTGCGCGCCGCAGGCGCGGCGACGCGTCATCGCAGCAGCGACGCGTCGATGTCGTCGAGCCGGGCGCAGCCGCACAGCGCCATCGCGACGTCGAGCTCGCGCTCGAGCAGCGCGAAGACCTTGGCCACGCCGCGCTGACCGCCCAGGGCGAGGCCCCACAGCACCGGGCGGCCCAACAGCACCGCGTCGGCGCCGCGCGCCAGCGCCTTGATCACGTCCGTGCCGCGGCGGATGCCGCCGTCGAGCAACACCAGCGCCCGCTCGGCGACGGCGTCCGCGATCTCGGGCACAGCATCGATGGTCGCGATGGCGCCGTCGAGCTGACGACCGCCGTGGGTCGACACGACCACGCCGGCGACACCCTCGGCCACGGCTCGCGCGGCGTCGTCGGCCCGCAGCACGCCCTTGAGCACGATCGGCAGCTCGGTCTGCGCGCGCAACCACGCGAGGTCGCGCCACGACAGCGCCGGGTCGACCAGTGACGCGAAGTACGAGCCCAGCGCCTCGGCCGGACTGTCGCCGTCGGCGCGGACGTTGGGCGCACGGAAGCCGGGCGGCAGCGCGACACCGTGGGCTCGATCGCGCTCGCGCAGGCCCAGCACCGGCGCATCGACCGTCACGACCAGGGCGCGCGCGCCGGCCTGGGCCAATGCGTGCAACCAGTTCGCGGGTCGCGCCGCGATCGCGATAGACGCGGCCGTTGAACCACAGCGCGCCGGCGGTTGCGCCGCGACCGCCACGACCGGGGTGGTCGACAGCGACGAGAGCACCATGATCGATCCGGCCTCGCGCGCGGCCGCGGCGGTGGCCAGCTCGGCGTGGCGGTGGACCAGGCCGTGCATCGCCGTCGGCGCGACCAGCCACGGGTTCGCCAGCGCCGAGCCCAGCAGCGTGCTCGCGCGCTCGCGACGGGACACATCGACCAGCACGCGCGGCCGCAGGACGATGCGGTCGTAGCTTTCGCGGGCGCCCTCGAGCGTCCGCTCGTCACACGCGCCGCCCGCGATGTATGCGAAGACCTCCGGCGGCAGCACGCGACGCGCGAGTGGCTCGAGCTGGAGCAGGTTGCTGACGGCGTCGAGATCCGTGATGCCGTGCAGCGACTCGCCGCGATCGCGATCGTGGGACATGCGCCGGCGTAGCTTGGCGCGCACACGCAGGCGCGCGCAACCCGTGCTGCCGGTCGGGCCTCACGCACCGTGCATGGCCCCAGCCATCGCGCCCCTTCGCGCTTGGCGACGCGTTGCCGACCCTGGTAGCTTGTCTCGAAGGTGGTGGTGGCACACGCCGTGATGGGCTGGGCGTCGGCTGCGGTGCTCGGGCGCGTGATCGCGACGACGGTCGCGCTCGCGGGGCCGCCCAAGCTGCCGCCGATGCCGGGGCAGAACGCGGGCGCCGAGCCCGGCGCCGGCACGGCCCCGGCGACGCCGAGCAAGCCCGCACCGAGCAAGCCCGCGCCGAGTCAGCCCACGCCGAAGTCGCCGTCGAAGCTGCCGGTCGCGGCGACCACCGCGTCGCCGCCCGCCGCCGCACCGTCGCCCCCCGCCGCGGCGACGAGCTCCGCGCCCGCGGCGACGCCGACCTTGCCCGACGCCCCCGGCGGCGACGCCACGCCCGGCGCCGACAGTGCCGGCGAGCGCGTCGAGCCGCCGCAACCACAGATCTCGGGACCATCGCCCCGGCCGCTGCGCGACGGACCCGGCGCGGCGCCAGCGATGTCGGCGGCCGACGACGCGCGCGGCCGCTTGCCCGGCCGCGACGACGACGACGACGACGGCGGTCCCCGCATGCCGCCGCCGCTGCGTCCGCCCTACCGCGGCGCGGGTCTGTTCGCCGCCGCGGGGGTGACCTTCGGCGTCGCGCTGGCCGAGCAGATCGTCGGGCACCTGATCGTCAAGAAGCGCTGCATCGAGCCGGTCGCGGCACAGGCCGCGATGACCGATCCGTTCGACAGCCAGACCGACGCCGAGCAGGTCGGCGACGCAGTGCTGCGTTGCGCGCCGGGGATCTTGCCGGTCGTGGCGCTGCGCGTGAACTCCGACCTCGCGCTCGCCACCACGATCGCACTGGTGACCGCCGGCGCCGTGCTCCGGGGTGAGCGCGACGCCTTCGATCACGCGATGGGCTCGGGCACCCACGTGCGCGTGCCCAGGCGCGTGCAGCAGCTGCGCTGGGCCGGCATCGGCGTGCTCGCGGCCGGTGCCGCGGTGTGGGTGTCGCTGAGCCCCGCGTCGTGGGCCGTGCTCGCGAAGTGTGACAGCGCCCGCTGTGCCAGCCGGGCCCGCGCGATGTCCTTCTCGACCCGCGATCTCGGTGCGGCGCTGGTGGCGGCCGGCGCGGGCATGGTCGGCTACGCCGAGTCGTATCGCCGCAATCACGAGCGTTTCGCCCGCGAGCGCGCGATCCTCTGGGCACCGAGCGTCGGTCGCGGCTGGGTCGGGCTGTCACTGTCGTCGCGTTTCTGATACGGTCGAGACGATGCATCCTTGTCATGCGTGTCATCGTCATGTTCGTAGCGATGCGGGCGCGTGCCCGTTCTGCGGCGCGGGCCTGCGCGACGACGCAGCGCCGACACCCGCGCTCGCGCGCATGCTGCTGGGACTCGCGGCGTTGATCGGACAGGCCAGCTGCGGCGGGGACGACACCGCCGAGAGCGCAGGCTCGATGTCGACGGTGACCGACAGCGCCTCGGGCACCGACAGCACCTCGACGGCACGATGACCACCAACGACGCCGAGTCCCAGGGCGTCGCTGCTCACGGCGGATCCCAGCAGCGTCGACTCCACCGCGACGACGCAGGGCGACACCACCGACAGCACCACCGGCACCGACTCGGGCACCACCGTGGCCGACAGCTCGGGCAGCTCCGGCGGCTCGGGCAGCTCCGGCGGCTCGAGCGGCACCGACAGCGGCTCGTCGACCGCGGCCACCGCCGCTTCGGACACCGCCGACTACGGCGCGCCGGGCGGCTGAGCCGCGAGCGCGGCGAGCTCCTCGGCCGTGAGCGTGCGACCGGGTCCCAGCAGGTCGACCAACCGCGAGGTCCGCGGCTCGTCGATCTGCACCGGGCCCGAGGCCGCGCGCACCGCCGGATCCTTCGACTCGCGGACGATGCGAAACAGCCCGTTGTCGAACGGCAGGCCCGGCGCGGCCTGGACCAGCTCCACGCGCTCACGCAGGCCCATGCGATCCATCTCGAGCGCGCGGTGGTGGCAAAACGGGTTGTTGCCCGGCCGCCCGAGCAGCGGCTCGGTCGCGGCGGTGCAGCCCGACATGCACGTGGAGCCGTAGTAGCACTGCGCGCAGTAGCCCCACAGATCGGCCACGCTACGATCGCGGACGTAGGTGATCTCGGGCGCGCCCTCCCACAGCGCGCGCAAGCCGTACTCGCGCCACGAGCCGCCGATGTTGGTCGGACCGCCGACGCTGGGACAGCTCTTGATCGCGCCGTTGCTCTCGATGCCCATCACCGACAATCCGGCGTTGCAGCCCGAGAAGTGCCCCTCACCGCGCTGGTGACGACGCAGCTTGTGCTCGAAGGGTCCGAAGTAGCCCAGGTTGTTGCCGGGCCAGATGACCACGCCGAGCTCGCGGCAGCGGTCCTCGACCTCGTCGAGGGTCTCGAACAGCTCGACGAACTGGTACGGCTGCACCAACAGCTCGGGGTGATCGGCCGCGGCGCCGTGCGGCATCGTGATCTGCAGCTGCCAGGCCTTGACGCCCTCGGCCGCGAGCAGCTCGAGCAGCGGCAGCAGCTCGGTGCGCGTGCGCTGGTTGATCTGGGTGTTGCAGGCGATGCGCGAGCCGGCGTCTCGCAGGTGTCGCAGCGCCGCGAAGGCGCGGTCCCAGCTCTGCGGCCGGTTGCGCACGTGATCGTGGCTCTCGCGCAGGCCGTCGATCGAGACGGACACGCTCTGGATGCCGGCCTCGACCATGGCCTCCGCGCGCTCGCGCGAGAGGTTGTAGCCACCGGTGGTCATCGTCGCGGTCATGCCGTGTTCGCGGATGCGCCGGATCACGAGGATGAAGTCGTTGCGCAGGTAGGCCTCGCCGCCGATGAGCACGACCTCGCCCACGCCCATCTGCGCCATCTCGTCGACCAGCGCGAGCGCCTCGTCGGTGTCCAGCTCGTCCTCGCGCGGCAGCCCCGCCCGCGGGCCGCAGTGCAGACACTTCTGGTCGCACGCGAGGGTGAACTCCCACACCGCCAGCGCCGGACGCGGCACCTCTTCGGCGTTCGCAGGGCGAACCAGGTGACGCCGCCCGCGCCCCGGTGGCAGCTGCCCGGCCACGGGCAACCGTCGTCGTACGTCTTGCAGCCCCATCGACACCGGAGCGTAGCGCACAATGCCGGCGTCGCCGCGAGCCGTGCGTCGCGGCCGGGCGCGGAGCCCCGGCAGGCGTCCGCGGCGGCGGGGCTGCGGCCACCGCGAGGCTTCCGTCGCGGCGGGGCTGCTGTTACGCTGCGGTCATGATTCCGTGCTTGGGTTGCCAGCGTCACGTTCGCGCCGATGCCTCCGCGTGCCCGTTCTGCGGCGCTGCGCTGCGGGACACGCCTGCCCCGGCGCCGCTGCTCGCGGGCCTGTTGCTGGGCCTGACGATGATCAGCTGCGGCGGTGACGACGGCGACACCAACGCGAGCAGTGCCAGCGCCAGCGCCAGCCAGACCTCCAACGGCACGGGCGACAGCTCGACCACCGACAACAGCTCGGCCTCGGTCGCGGACTACGGCAGCGCGAGCTTCGAGGACACCGGCCTCACCAGCATCACCGACAGCAGCACGGGCACCACCGGCGGCGACAGCAGCTCGTCGGGCAGCGACTCGAGCGGCACCGACAGCGGCTCGACCACCGCGGCGACCAACGCCTCGGACACGGCAGACTACGGCGCGCCCGGGACCTCCGGCCCCTGAGGCCGACGAGGTTCGCGACGGCGCCTCTGCCGTGATCGCGGCTCAGCGCGGGCAGCCGCGCAGCCGCCACCAGTGGAACGCGGCCATCACCAGCGCGTGGTCGATGACCCCGCGCGCGAGCAGCCCGTCGATGTCCTCGAGCGCGACGAGCTCGATGACGGTCTCCTCGGTCGCGTCGTTGGCGATGTCCGCGACCTTCTCGCAGCCGGTCGCGAGCAGGGAATGGATGCGGTTGCGGAACAGCGCCGGGTTGGGCATCACCGAGCCCAGCTCGATCACGGCGCCCGCGCGATAGCCGGTCTCCTCCAGCAACTCGCGCGCGGCGGCCTCGGTCGGGACCTCGCCGTCGTCGATGAGCCCACCGGGGATCTCGAGGGTCTCGCGGCCAGCACCGTGGCGGAACTGTCGGATCATCACGACCTCGCCGGTGGTCGTGATGGGGATGATGTTGGCCCAGTCGACCGAGTCGATGCGGTAGAAGACGTGGGTCTCGCCGGTGTCCGCGCGCTGATCGTGCAGTTCCGAGACGTCGAACACGCGGTAGCTCGCGAGCACGCGCTCGGACAGGGTGCGCCACTTCGCCAGGCTGCTCATCGTGGCCGACGAGGGTGCCCCGATCGCGGCCCATCGGCAAGCGCGACACGAAGCTGATACCCTTGCCCGCGATGCGTAGGCGCTCTTGCTCGCCTCTCGTCGTGCTGTCGCTCGCGATCGCGTGCGACAAGCCCACGACCACCCCCGACGGCGCGGCCTCGTCCGCCGGCGACACCTCGACCCCGACCGAGCCGACCAAGCCCGAGCCGACCAAGCCCGAGCCGACCAAGCCCGAGCCGACCAAGCCCGAGCCGGTCGCGACCAAGGAGGTCTGGCTCGATCCGCTGCCGCAGGAGGTCCACCTGGGTCGCATTCGTCAGCTGACGTTCGGCGGCGAGAACGCCGAGGCCTACCTCAGCGGCGACGAGCGCAAGCTGGTGTTCCAGTCCACCCGCGATGGCGTGGCGTGCGACCAGATCTACACCATGGGCATCGACGGATCCGACGTCCGCCGCATCAGCTCGGGCAAGGGCCGCACCACCTGTTCGTACTTCCTGCCCGGCGACCAGCGCGTGCTGTATGCCTCGACCCACGCCGCGGCGGACGACTGCCTGCCGCCGCCGGATCGCAGCCACGGCTACGTGTGGAAGCTGTACTCCGAGTTCGACATCTACACCGCCGCGATCGACGGCAGCGACGTCAAGCCGCTGGTCGCCGGGCCCGGCTACGACGCCGAGGCGACCGTGAGCCCGCTGGGCGACCGCATCGTGTTCACCTCGACGCGCGACGGTGACCCCGAGCTGTACGTGATGAACGTCGACGGCAGCAAGCCCAAGCGGCTGACCCGCACCAAGGGCTACGACGGCGGCGCGTTCTTCTCGCCCGACGGCAAGCACATCGTGTATCGCGCCAACCACCCCAGCGGCAAGGAAGAGCTGGCCAAGTACGACGCGATCATCAAGGAGGGGTTGGTGCGGCCGACCCGGCTCGAGTTGTTCGTGATGGACGCCGACGGCAAGCACAACCGTCAGATCACACGCAACGGCAAGGCCAACTTCGCGCCGTTCTTCCACCCCGACGGCAAGCGCATCATCTTTGCCAGCAACCAGGCCGACGAGCAGGGGCGCAACTTCGATCTGTACCTCGTCGACATCGCGGGAAAGCACGTGGAACAGATCACGCACAACCCCGACTTCGACGGCTTCCCGATGTTCACGCGCGACGGCAAGCAGCTGGTGTTCGCCAGCAACCGCCACGCGGCGCAGCACGGTGACACCAACGTCTTCGTCGCGGAGTGGAAGGACGGCTGATCGTGGCGCTGGAGCTGCAGCCCGGTGACGTCTACGGCTCGTTCGAGATCGTGAAGGTCATCGGCAGCGGCGGCTTCGGTCACGTCTACGAGGTCAAGGCGCCGGGCTACGATCGGCCGCTCGCGCTCAAGGTCTCGATCGAGCCGGTGCGGGCCGTCGACACCGCCCAGCGCACGCTGCGGGAGGTCACGGTGCTGCGGACGCTGACGAGCCCGCACGTGGTCCGCATCTTCGACTGCGGCCTGCGCCCGGACGGCCACGTCTACGTGCTGATGGAGCTGCTGCGGGGCAAGCCGCTCGACGAGTTCCACGACTTCGACGCGCCCATGGACCCGGCCTGGGCCGCGCACCTGGTGTACCAGGCGTGCCTGGGCCTGTGCGAGGCCCACGACCACGGCATCGTGCACCGCGATCTCAAGCCCGCCAACATCTTCGTCGACCCCGACGGTCACACCCGCATCCTCGACTTCGGGCTCGCGCGTTCGTTCGATCAGCGCGGCGTCGTGGGGCAGAACGCGACCGTCGGGCACATGCTGGTCGGCACGCCGCACTACGCCCAGCCCGAGCAGCTCGACACCTACGCGCTCACGCCCGCGGCGGACGTGTACAGCCTCGCGGTGATCCTGTACGAGCTGCTCAGCGGCCGCGTACCGTTCGTGCCCGACGACCCCGTCAGCGTCGTACGCGAGCGGTGGTTCTCCAACCCGGTCATGTGGCTGCGCGCGCACGCGAGCGAGCCGGTGGTGCCGCTGCGGCGCTACCTGCCGGCGTCGCAGGTGTCCGACGCGCTCGCGGCCGCGGTCGAGGGCGCGCTGGCGAAGACGCCCGCGGCGCGACCGGCAGACGCACGCGCCTTCGCCCACGCGTTGCGCTCTGCGTGGCCCGGCTGACCCGGGCTCACTGCACGCCGCTGGCGGTCTTCGCGATCGCGCGGCTGAGGATCTCGAGGTCGGCGACGCTGCCCCGCATCGCGACGCTGACGAACGCGCCCGCGGCGGTGATGCGCGTGCCGTCCACCACGGTCTGCGGCAGGCCCATGGTCACCATCATCGACTTCACGTTGTTGAACATCCCAGAGACCTGGTCCGCAGCGGCGCGGGGGGGGGGGGGGGGGGGGAATTGTAGCGACACATCGACGGCGAAGCCGTCGTGCACCGACACCGACGCCGCGAGGTCGTCGGCGCGGTTGCCGGTGAACGCCAACGTCGTCGAGCTGGCCGAGCGCACCGCCATCCACACCGCCCGGCCCTCGCCCGCGCGCAGGATCGTCGGCATGAGCGGCCCCTCCAGCAGCGACCGACCGCGACCGGCGATGCGCTCGCGCGTGGCGTCGATCCACCGCGGCGACGCGATCACCAAGGTGCAGCGATCGACCGCGATCGCACGCCCGCCGTCTCCGACCAGCTCGAGCTCCACCGCGCCGTCGCCCGGCGCCAGCGCGAAGCGGGGCTCCTGCTTGGCCCGCACCATCGCGTCGCGTACACAGCCCAGGCGCTCGCGCTCACCGATGCCTTCGGCCTGCAGCACCGTGATCGAGTCCACCGAGCCCTCGGCGCGCGCGGTGGTCAGGCCACGCCAGGTGTCCGGGCCCAAGCCGCACTCAGCCGCGGCGCCGACGAGCGCCGCGACGTCGGGCGCGCGCTCGAGCACGCTGCGCACCGGCGCGAGCGCGGGCACCCGCATCAGCGCGCCGAGATCGACGTGCGCGACCGAGTGGGCGGCCGCGGGCGCGAACTGCAGCGCCGCGATGCCGTTGCCGCCACAGGTCGCGGTCGCGGTGCCGTGCCGCGCCGGTGACGGTGCGACCGCGGTGGCGGGCGCGGGCGCGGCTCGGGCTGGCGCCACCTGTGCGATCGCGGGGGCCGACGCCGGCGGTCGGCATGCGAGCAGCAGCAACGGCAAGACCACGGCAGGCGCGACACGCATGGACGATCGGTTCTAGCACGTCGCGACGCCGGCCCCGCAGCTCACTGCTGGAGGTATTCGACCAGCTGCTGCCGCGCGGCCTCGGGCAGCGTCGCGAAGCGGCGCGGCGGCATCGCGCCGGGCTCGCCCGGCTCGCGCATGAGCCGGTCGATCGCGGCGGCCTTCTGCTCGGGTGTGAGCGCGGCGGGCTCGCTGGCGTCGAAGCGCGCCCGCGACAGCGTCTGGTCCAGGCGCTCGTTGTGGCAGCGCTGGCACACCGCGTGGAGGATCTCCTCGGCGTCGGCCTGGGGGCGCGGTCGGAAGCCCAGCGCGACCTCGGTCGCCTCGGCGAAGACCTCGCGCGGATCGATCATCTCGTCGGTCTCGGGCTCGCCCGCGAGCAGGGCCTGATACGACGCGACCGCGCCCTCGCGCAGGGTGGGGTCGGTGACGTCGTGGTGGTGGTACGGCACCGGCAAGCGTGCGCCGGTGAGGGTCTGCGCGTAGTAGCCGTCCCACGTCGCGGTCGACCCCACCGCGAGCTCGGCCTCGATGGTCGCGGAGTCGAAGGCGTGCTCCTGCCCCATCGGCGTGAGCCCCGGCGCGGGGCCGCCCGTGATCGACAGATAGATCTCGAGCATCTGCGCCATCACGATGCCGCTGGCGGTGGGGTTGGGCGGGGTGACCGCTGCGATCGGGATGCCGCCGTAGCTGTCCTCCTGGCCGTGCATCTCCAGGAACAGCGGCAGCAGCGAGGTCGCCGACGCGGTGTCGCTGCCGCTGGCGATCGAGATGCCCGGAAACCAATGCAGCCACGGATCCTCGGCCTGTTGCATGAGCAGCAGCCGCGGTCCCTCGGGCCCGTCGGGCTGGTGGCAGACCAGGCAGTCGAGCGGGCGGTTCACCAGGTCGATGTCCTGGTACAGACTCCAGCGACTCCAGTCGCGCTCGATCGCGTCGGTGAAGCGATCGGCCACGCCGCAGCCCTGCGGCGTGTCGTTGCACGCCTGACCGAAGCTGAGCAGATAGAAGTTGAGCACGCCGGCGGACTCGTCGTAGCCGACCAGCTCGACGACCTGCTCGCCGCGGGAGAACGCCGCCGCCGCGAGCTCGACGCTGATGCCGGGCCCCGGCGGCAGGCGCAGGAACACGCGCGGGTTGAGGGCCGAGACCGACCGCGCCGCCAGCGAGGTCGAGTTCGCCAGCAACGCGAAGGACGCCGGCTCGATGACGATCTCGAGCGCATCGTACAGGTCCGCCAGGCTCGCGATGGCCGGCGAGGGCGTCGCGCACAGCCGCACCGCGATCGGATCGGCGTTGCCGCGAGCGCAGACCTTGGCCAGCTGCTCGGGGTCGTAGGGCAGCTCGTCGTCGGCGCCGTCGCCGTGTCCGGTGTCGCCGCCGCTGCTCGAGCTGCCGCCGCTGGACTCGCCCGGGTCGCTGCTCGTGTCGGCGCCGCCGGTGGTGGCCGCGGTGCTCGAGGAGCCGGTGGCGTCGGACTCGCCGCTGGTCTCGCTCGCACCGGTCGAGTCACCCGCGGGTGGGCCCGGATCCTGGCCACAGGCGACCGCGGCCACCACGATCGACAACCACACCCCACCGACGCGCGCGCCGGCACGACCCGAACCCCAGGGCTGATGCATGGCGCGTCATGGCGACGGCACCGACGATCCGTCCCGGATTCGTTCGCTGCTACGCTGCCGACCGCGATGCTGGCGTCGGTGCCGTGGCTGCTGTGGTCGCTCACGCGGGCCCAGCCCACGTCGTCGGGCGTGGAGCTGCAGTGGCACGCGCCACCGCCCGGCCCCGACCGCGCCGCCGTGCTCGCGCGCATCGACGCGCTCGCCGGCGACGACGCCCACGCGGGCATCGACCCGCCGCAGCTGCACGCCCGCGTGCGCGCGCAGACCGGCGGGTTCGTGCTCGCGCTCGAGGTCCGCACGCGCAGCGGCCAGCGCACGCGCACGCTCACGGCGGCCGGCTGCGACGCGCTCGCCGACGCGGTCGCGACCGAGGCGGCGTTGCTGCTCGACGCCGCGGCCCAGGACGCGATCACCACGCCCGAGCGCGACGGCTCGGCAGCGACGGCCGTCGCGCTGCGCGGCACCGTCGCGATCACGGCGGCGCGCCTCGTCCCGCGCCGACCTGCACGACCGCACGCCCGCGTGCGCGCCGGGCTGCTCGCGGGCAGCGGTGTGATCAGCCGCCGTGCTCGCGCCCACCGTCGGCGTGGCGGCGCTGTGGCCGCGCGGCGGCGACGATCGATCCGCGTGGTGGCCCGGCGCTTCGCGCCCGCGAACGCCCGCACCGCGGCGCGCGGCTGTCGGCCGTCACGGTGCTCGCCGGCGGTTGTGCGTTGCGGCCGCCGGCGCCCGCGTGGGCGCGTCGATGTGCGCGGGTTCGAGCTGGGCGCCCGCATCGCCCAGGGCGTCGGTTCACCACGCCGCGCCGTGGTCGCGCCGCAGGTCGCACCTGCGCTGTCGCCCGGCATCGAGCTGGCGCTCGGCACCCGCGTCCGCCTGTCGCTGGGGCCGTGGCTGCGCTCGGCGCTCGTGCGGCCGGGCCTGCGCTCGACGGCGTCGGCGGCTCGCGCGGGCCCGCGGCGTGGCCTGGGCGGCGCCGTGCGGCTGGAGCTGGTGCCGTCGCGCCGGCGCGCAACGGTGGGACGGATCCGGCGGGCCCGCGCCATGGCACCCCAGCGAACCCCGTGACCAGCGGATCCCAGGCCCTGCGCGCGCCCGCGAGCGACGATCCAGTCGCCGCCTTCGCGGCGTTCGTGCGCGAGCACGGCGACACCGTGTGGCGGTGCCTGCACGCCCTGGGCGTGCCGCGGTCGCACATCGACGACGCAGCCCAGGACGCCTTCGTGGTCGCGTTCCGCCAGTGGCACGACTACGAGGATCGCGGCACGCCGCGGGCATGGCTGTTCGCGATCGCCCGGCGGGTCGCGGCCGATCACCGCCGTCGCGCGGCGCGGACCCACGACGATCCCGAGCGGCTCGCGGTCGCCAGCGACGTCGAGGATGCGCTCGCACGGCAGCAGGCGCGCGCGCTGGTCGAGCGCTTCCTGCAGCGATTGCCCGAGTCGCGGCGCATGGTCTTCTTCCTGTCCGAGATCGAAGGCTGGTCTGCACCCGAGGTCGCGCAGGCGCTCGCGATCAAGCTCAACACCGTGTACTCGCGCTTGCGCAGGGCTCGCGCCGCGTTCGACGCGTTCGCCCGCCGCCACGGGAGGCTGTCAGGAGCTCGCCGCCCGACACCCACGCGTTGCTGGCCCGCTACCGCGAGGCGATCACGCCCGGCGTCGCCGCGCGCGAACGCCTGGTCGCTGCGGTCACGCACGCGGTCGCGACCACGACGCCGGCCGCGACGGTACCGGCGGTGCGCGCCGCGACGCGGCTGGGACGACTGTGGCTGGTCGGTGTGATCGGCGTGGCGCTGGGTGGGCTCGCAGTGGCCTCGCGACCGCGCGACGCCGCCGCCCTCCGAGGTGGGCGCTGCGGCCCTGCGCGAGCCCGCGGGCCGTCGAGCCGGCTGCTGCGCGCGAGCTCGACGCGACGGTACGCGACGCCGCGATCCCGTCGGCGGCGGCGAGCCTGCGACCGGCGGCGGTCGCATCGGCGCGCGCGGAGGCACCGCAGCGATCCGCGACGACACGGACCGAGCCCCCGCGTGCCCGGCGGCCGCGTGCCGCTGCGGCCCCGACCCCGCCCGAGCCCGACGCGAGCCCCGAGATCGACGCCGAGGTCGCGTTGCTGCGCCGCGCCGCGGCCGCGCTCGGTCGCGGCGAGGATGCCGAAGCGGCCGCGCTGTACCGCGAACACGCCGAGCGCTTCGCCCGGGGCGCGCTGATCGAGCTGCGCGAGGCCGGCCTCGCACGCCTGCGCTGTCGCGCGCAGGACGACGACGACGCGGTGCTGGCGGATTTCCTCGCGCGCTTCCCCGGCTCGCCCCACGCAGCGCGGCTGCAACGCGAGTGCACGCCGCCGTGACGCGCGCCGCGATCGCAGCGCTGGCTTGCTGCGCGTGCACACCGGCCGCGCAGAGCGTCGGCGGGTGGACCGACGCGAGCAGCGGCGCCGGCCCCGGCAGCACCGGCAGCGCCGACGCGACGGGATCGAGCGGCACCACCGCGCCGGACAGCGGCACGACCACCGCCGCCAGCGACACGGGCTCGGGCACGACCGCCGCGGCCGAGGGCTCGAGCGGCGCGACCGCGCCCGGGCCGTGGATCGTCGCGGTCACACAGGAGGATCCGCCGCGGCTGCTCGCGCTCGCGCTGGACGACGGCGCCACCGTCGAGCTGTGCGCGTGGCCCGGTCTCGCGGCGCCGCAGACCCTCGCGATGCTCGACGACGGTACGATCGTCGGCGCCGATCCGCAGGGCCCGGGGCTGTGGCGCGCCGATCCGTGCGACTGCAGCGTCACGCCGATCGCGATCGAGCCGGCGCCGGCCCTGCACGCGATGACCGAGCGCGCGGACGGCAGCCTGGTCGGGGCCGACGCCAGCCGCAGCGCGCTGCTGCAGCTCGAGCTCGCGCCGCCGGCCGTGCTGGCGGCGCTGGACTTCGCGCCCAGCGCAACGATCGCAGCGCTGGTCGACGACGGCGACGCGCTCCTCGCAGTGGTCGTGGGAAGCACCCCCGAGCTGTGGCGCATCGACGCCACCGACGCGAGCGTGCTCGCCGTGCAGCCGCTGGCACTGGCGCAGACGCCGGGCGGGCTCACGCGCGCGCCGGCGCAGCCGCAGCTGCTCGCGTGCGACGACGACGGTGCGCTGTGGCGCATCGATCCGCGCGACGGCAGCGTCGCGGCGACCTCGCTGCAGCTGCCGGCGCCGTGCCGCGCGCTCGCGACGCCCCACGGCACCGTCGCGTGCGTGGATGCGGCGTTCGAGTGAGCGGGGCCGGCCGCGCGTGCGTCACGAGCCCGAGCCGCGCAGCGGCACCGCGCAGCGATCGTCGCAGCGCCCGGTCAGCCGCAGCCGCCGCTCGGCGAAGCGATCGTAGGCCCACGACAGCATCGACGCGATGCCCGGCAAGCGCGTGAGCGCCACCAGCCAGCCCAGGCCGACCGCCTGGTACAGCTGGCGGAACACCTCGATGCCGTCGATCACGCGGCCGTCGGGCAGCATCGCGTGGATCCGCGCCATCAGACGATCGTGGCGCAGGCCGAACGTCGCGGCGTCGAACTGCGGCGCGGCGATGTCGACGAAGTCGATCGCACCGCGGCGGTCGAGCCGCCGCAGCAGCGCGACCTCCCGCGCACACAGCGGACACGCACCGTCGTGGAAGAGGCGCACGGACCAGCTCGACTCGACCATGGCACGCCCGAGCTTGACCGCGATCGCGGGGCCGGCAACCCGGCGGTCGCCGCGTCAGTACTCGTAGCCGCGCACGCCGACCTTGATCTCGACCAGGGCGCCGAAGGCCGTCAGCGGCTGGCTGCGGCTGCGCCGCACGTGCACGTCGAGGTACGGCGACAGGCCGATGCGCACGTTGGTCTTCTGCAGATCGAGCCCCTCGGTGCCGGTGGGGTACCAGTACAGCCAGGTCTCGGCGCGGAAGGTCTGCCCCGCGGCGAAGGGGTTCCAGCGGCCGGGGTCGCCGACCGCGGCCCAGCGCAGCGCGGGGCCGAAGCCCAGCTGCTGCAGCACACGCTTGCCCCGCTGCACCGTGAACAGCACCGGCAGCGTCGCGCTCAGCACCGGCCGCACCGCGGGCCCGGTGATCGTCACGTCGGTGGTGAACGCCGGCGCCGCGTCCTTGGCCGGCATGAGGATGCCGACCGGGTTCGCGCCCGACCAGTTGCGATCGTAGCGCAGCAGCAGCTGCGGCGCGACGCGGTGGCGGCGAGGCTGGTGCAGGTACATCAGCAGCCGCACCATCGCCTTGAACGAGTGTCGCGTCGACTT
>JAXLYC010000049.1:0-56648 GCA_046351635.1 Nannocystaceae bacterium
ACGCTGCACCGCGTGGGCGCCGAGCGCCTGGTGATCCCGCAGGCCGCGGCGGCGCGCATCGAGGATGCGCGGCGTGCCGGCCGGCCCATCGTCGCGATCGGCACCACGGTGGTGCGCGCGCTGGAGTCGGTCGCGAAGCTGTGCGGCGCGATCGAGGCCGGCGCGCGCACGACCGAGCTGGTCGTGACGCCCGGGTTCCGCTTCGAGGTCGTCACGCACCTGCTGACCAACTTCCACCTGCCGCGCAGCAGCCTGCTGATGCTGGTCGCCAGCTTCGGCGGCCGCGCGCGCGTGCTGGCGGCCTACGCCGAGGCGCTCGCGCGCGGCTATCGCTTCTACAGCTACGGCGACTGCATGTTCCTGGGGGCGGGATGAGCCAGCACTTCGATCCGAGCGTGGGCCTGTCGTGCGACGATCCGTCGACGACGCCGCAGCCCCCCGGGCACTTCGAGCTGCTCGCGCACAGCGGCGAGGCGAGGGCGGCGCGGCTGTGGACCGCCCACGGCCCGGTCGACACGCCGTGCTTCATGCCGGTGGGCACCTACGGCGTGGTCAAGGGCCTGCTGCCCGAGGACCTGCGCCAGGTCGGTTCGCAGATCGTGCTGGGCAACGCGTACCACCTCGCGCACCGGCCCGGCGCCGAGCGCATCGCGGCGCTGGGCGGGTTGCACCGCTGCAACGGTTGGACCCGGCCCATCCTCACCGACAGCGGCGGCTTCCAGGTCTTCAGCCTGCGTGGGCTGCAGCGCATCGACGACGACGGCGTCGACTACCGCACGCACTTCGACGGCTCGGCCCACCGCATGACGCCGCACAGCGTGCTGCGGACCCAGGCGCTGTTGGGCTCGGACATCTGCATGGTGCTCGATCACTGCCCGCCGGCCGACGCCACGCCCGAGGCGATGCGACAGGCGGTCGATCGCACCACGCGCTGGGCCGAGCGCGCCGCGACGCTGCGCGCCGAGATCCTCGCGCCGACGCAGCTGTGCTTCGGCATCGTGCAGGGCGGCATCGATCTGGCGCTGCGCCGCGAGCACGTCGCGACCCTCGCGGCGCTGCCGTTCGACGGCTTCGCGCTCGGCGGGCTGTCGGTCGGCGAGCTGCCGGCGCAGATGCACGCGACCATGGCTGCGATCGCGCCGCTGCTGCCGGTCGCGCGGCCGCGCTACGTGATGGGCATCGGCATGCCCGAGGATCTGCTGGCGGCGATCGACGCCGGCGTCGACATGTTCGACTGCGTGCTGCCGACCCGCAACGCGCGCAACGGCCAGCTGTTCACGTCGCAGGGCCGCGTGTCGATCAAGCTGGCGTCGCATCGCGACGACGGGCGGCCGCTCGATCCCGCGTGCGGTTGTCCGGTGTGCGTCGGCGCCGGCGGGCGCCCGCCCTACAGCCGCGCGTGGCTGCGGCACCTGCATGCGCAAGACGATCCGCTCTTCGGTCGGCTCGCCAGCGTGCACAACCTGTGGTTTTTCCACGCGCTGGTCGGCCGCCTGCGCGCGGCGCTGCGGCGCGGCACGTACCCGCAGGCGCGGGCCGAGGCGCTGGCGTCGCTGTCGCGCGGACCCGCCAGCGGCTCCGACGATCCCGAGGCCGCCCCGCCGTGAGCCGGCCCACGCCCCCGGAGACCGCCGTCGGCTCCCGCAGGCGCCGGTCGGCCCGCCGAGCCCCGAGGCACCGCGGGTCCTCGGGATCCGGGGCACGGGGCAGGGCGCGCCCGCCGAGCTCACCGGCGTGCGGCACGGCGCGGGCGGCCTTGACCCCCGCGGCCCCGCTTGCTACCCCTGCCGCCCCGAGACGGGCGAAGGCCCGCGCGCACGCGGTCAGACCGGGCGGTGCGCTGGCATAGTCTGCACGCCGAGGGCCGGTCCCCGGCAGCGAGCAATCCCCATGATGGTCGATTTTCCCAGCCTCCAGGCCCAGGTGTTGCTCGCCGAGAGCGGGGCATCCGCGCTGGGCGGCGTGATGCCGCTCGTGCTCATGTTCGCGGTGGTCTACTTCATCGTGCTGCGGCCCATGAGCAAGCAGGAGAAGGACCGCAAGAAGCGCGTCGAGGCGCTCAAGAAGGGCGATCAGGTCGTGGTCGGCGGCGGCATCCTCGGCCGCATCTCCAACCTCGACGATCCCAAGGTCGCGGTGGTCGAGATCGCCGACCGCGTGAAGATCCGGGTGCTGCGCAAGGACATCGTCGACGCGGCCGACGCCGCGCTCAAGGACCCCGCCGGCGCCAAGGCGGAGGCCAAGGACGCCAAGCCCGAGGCCAAGGACGCCAAGCCCGAGGCCAAGGACGCCAAGGGTCGCGAGCGCGACATCGACGACAAGGACACCAAGGACAAGGCCGAGGCCCGCGCCTAGCCCCAGCGGTTCGGGCGAACCGAAGAGAGCGCCACGATGCGTCGATTCGTCAAGATCAAGGCGTTGCTGCTGTTGGCGGCCATCGCCTGGTGCACCCTGGCGGTGCTGCCGTCGGTGCTGCCGCCGGAGAAGCTGCCCAGCTGGGTCAGCGAGAGCTTCACGCGCAAGTTCCAGCTCGGCCTCGACCTGCAGGGCGGCCTGCACCTCGAGTACTCGGTCGCGGTCGACGAGGCCATCGAGAACAAGCTCGACCAGATCGCCGCCGAGCTCGAGATCGGCTTCCGCGAGAAGAAGAACATCGACGTCGCGGTCACGCGCCGCGACATCGACACGCTCGAGCTGGCGTTCCCCACCGCCGACGACGTCGCGCTCGCGACCGACGACGTGATGGCGGTGACCTACGGCGTGCTCGATCGCATGGACCCCGAGGAGGGCCAGGCCGCCAACGTCGTCGTGCTCAAGATGCCGGCCGCGGCGCTGGCGGAGAACCGCAAGTCCGCGGTCGCGACCGCGCTCGAGACCGTCAGCAAGCGCGTCGACGCCATGGGCGTGGCCGAGCCCAACATCTACCCCAAGAACCGCCAGATCGTGGTCGAGCTGCCGGGCCTGGCGGACGAGAGCACCGAGCTGCGTGCGGCCGCCAGCGACGCCGGCGCGCAGCTGGGCCAGATCCTGTCGGCCGCGGGCGCGTCGCAGGTCTCCACCGCGGACGTCCGCGATCAGGCGAGCCAGTTCAAGCTGACCGTGCCCGGCGGAGACGTACGGGCGCTGCTGGCGACCGCGTTCCCGGACAAGATCGCCGAGGACGGCATCATCGTCGACGACCGCCTGCCGGCCGAGCTGCAGGTGCTGCCGCCCGATCCGACCCAGCCCGATCCCGCGAGCGTGACGCTGACCCTGACCGACCGCGCGCGCGACCAGGTGCTCGCGGGCGCCAGCGAGTTCCACCGCCTGCTCAAGATCATCGAGCGCCAGGCGGTGCTGCGCATGCACCTGGTCGACGACGAGACGCCCTTCGGCAGCACCGGCAAGCCGTACCTGCGCGCGCTGTTCGACGCGAACCTGGTGACCCAGGGCATGGGCATCTCGGTCAACGTCGAGTCCGACTACGGCCGCGAGGGCGGCGTCACCGTCAAGGCCCCGGTCGCGTACTACGCCAAGGACCTCGCGACGCTGGAGAACTTCTTCGCCGGCCTGCCGCCGGCCTGGCGACTGCCGCCGGACATGAAGGTCGCGTTCGGCCCCGCGCCGGTGGTCACGCGGCGCAACCAGCCGCCCGAGACGCTGTACCGCACCTACGTGATCAAGGCCCGCGCCGAGGTCACCGGCGAGAGCATCGTCACCGCCTCGGTCGGCTTCGACCAGCAGACCGGTCAGCCCGAGGTCAACGTCAAGCTCGACCGCGTGGGCGCCGACCTGTTCGAGGAGATGTCGGGCAACAACGTCGGTCGCAAGATGGCCATCATCCTCGACGACCTGGTGCGCTCCGATCCGGTGTTCAACGAGCGTATCCCCGGCGGCAACGTCCGCATCTCGCTGGGCGCGACCCCCGGGCAGAGCTCGCGCGAGGCCGCCAACGATCTCACCAAGGTGCTCAAGAGCGGCTCGCTGCCGGCGCGCCTGCAGAAGGAATCGGAGATGCGCGTCGGAGCCGACCTCGGCAAGGACGCGGTCGACAGCGGCGCCAAGGCCTTCGCCATCGGCCTGATCGCCGTGGTCGGCTTCATGGGCATCTACTACCGCCGCGCCGGCTGGATCGCGAACGCGGCCCTGGTCATGAACGTGGTCTTCATGCTCGCGGCGATGGCGTTCTTCCGCGCCACGCTCACGCTGCCCGGCATCGCCGGCATCGTGCTGACCCTGGGCATGGCGGTCGACGCCAACGTCATCATCTACGAGCGCATCCGCGAGTTCATCCGCGACGGCTACACCGCCCGCGCCGCGATCGAGGCCGGCTACGACCGCGCCTTCACCAGCATCCTCGACTCGCAGCTCACCACTGCGATCGCGGGCCTGGTGCTGTGGCAGTACGGCTCGGGTCCCATCCGCGGCTTCGCCGTCACGCTGCTCATCGGCATCGCGACCTCGATCTTCACCGGCGTGTTCTGTACGCGCCTGTTCTTCGACATCCAGGCCAACCGGCGTGGCTTCGACAAGGTGTCGGTGTGATGCAGGAAGGCCGTCAGAAGTTCTTCGAGGTCATCCGCCCGGGCACGAACTACCCGTTCGTGGCCAAGCGCTGGAGCTTCATCTGGGGCTCGGTCGCGCTCATCGTGTTCTCCGCGGCGATGCTGCTCTACAACCAGTTCACCCGCGGCACGCCGCTGAACTGGGGCATCGACTTCGCCGGCGGCTCGACCGTGCGGCTGCAGCTGGCCAAGGACGTGCCGGTCGACGACATCCGCGCCGCGCTCGACGGCTACGGCTACGAGGGCGCCGCCGCGGTGACCGTGCCCGGGGGCGAGAACGAGGTGCTGATCCGGGTCAAGGAGGTGGTCAGCATCGACGATGCGACCCTGGCCGGCTGCAAGTCGGCGCTCGCGGAGGTCCCGGTCAACCACAGCGTGGCCGCAGCCGCGCCCGCCGGCGTCGCCAAGCAGCTGGGGTTCCACCAGCCCGAGGGCGGCAGCAAGATCTTCATCAAGTACGACCTCGAGCCCGACTGGAGCGAGCTCGAGAAGCGCATCAACGCCGCGGGATGTCACGGCACGGTCGAGAAGGGCTTCGAGGTCCGCGAGGGCGAGGTCCCGGTCGAGGTCTCGCTCATCGGCATGGGCAACAAGCTGCGCGACCAGCTCGACGAGCGCTTCGGCGCCGGCACGGTCGCCAAGATCGTCCAGGCCGAGACCGTCGGCGCCAAGGTCGGCAACCAGCTCAAGGCCGACGGCGCCAAGTCGCTGCTGTACGCCATGGGCTTCATCTTCCTGTACGTGATGATCCGCTTCGACCTGCGCTTCGCGCCGGGCGGCATCGTCGCGCTGGCGCACGACGCCTTCATCACGATCGGCGCGTTCGCGCTGACGTGGAAGGAGTTCAGCCTCACCACCATCGCCGCGATCCTCACCATCGTCGGCTACAGCATCAACGACACCATCGTGGTGTTCGACCGCGTGCGCGAGCGCGTGGCGTTGTTCCGCGACGAGGACATCGAGGACGCCACCAACCGCGCGCTCAACGAGACCCTCAGCCGCACGCTGCTGACCTCGGGCACCACGCTGCTGTCGGTGGTCGCGGTGTACGTGATGGGCTCGGGCTCGATCGCGGACTTCTCGTTCGCGCTCATCGTCGGCATCACGGTCGGCACGTACTCGTCGCTGTTCATCGCGACGCCGGTGTTCCTGTGGGTCAACCGCCGCTTCTACGCCGGCAGGGGTCACCTGCGCTGGCGCAACGACGGACCGGTCGGCGAGACCCCGGCCGGCAGCGAGCGTCCCGTGCTCGCGGCCGAAGAGGGTGAGGTCGACGAGAGCGGCCGCACCGCGGGCGAGGTGCGCCAGGCCGAGCGCGCGCGGGCGGACGACGAGGACGACGGCGACGAGGCGCCCGCGGCCGAGTCCGACGCCGCCGACGAGCGTCTCGACGTCGAGGCGCCGGCGCGACCTGGCGATGCGGTCGAGGCCGAGCCGCCGAGCGACGGCCCCGTGCCCAAGGCATCGCGTCGCCGTCGCCGGCCGCAGTCATGACGACCGCGCCGCCCCTGCGCGAGCGGGGGGGCACGGCCGATCCGTCGGAGCTGCAGCGGGTCGCCGCGCGGCTGAACCTGGGCACCATGGCGGTGCGGCTGCTGCACAGCCGCGGCATCGCCGGCGACGAGGCGCTGCGGCGGGCGGCCGCGCCGCGGCTGGCCGATCTGCGGGCGCCCGAGCGCATGGCGGGATTTCCGGTCGCGCTCGATCTGCTGCTGTGGGCCCACCGCGCGCGCGTGCCGGTGGGCGTGTTCGGCGACTACGACGTCGACGGCGTCACCACCGCGACGATCCTCGCGGGCTACCTCGAGGCGTTGGGGCTGCGCGTGATGGTCCGCGTCGCGCACCGCGAGCACGGCTACGGCCTGGCGGTCGCCGACGCCGAGGCCTTCGCGACCGCCGGCGCGAAGCTGTTGCTGACCGGCGACACCGGCACCAGCGACGTCGAGGCGTTGGCCCACGCGCGTGCCCGCGGTCTGCGGGCGGTGGTGATCGATCACCACCAGGTGCCCGAACAGATGCCGCCGGCCGACGCGCTCATCAACCCGCACCAACCGGCGTGCGAGTTCCCGTTCAAGGGCCTGTGCTCGGCCGGCGTCGCGTTCTACCTGTGCGCGGCGCTGCGGACCCGCCTGGGCGCCGCGGCGCGGCCGCCCGATCCCCGCGGGCTGCTCGATCTCGTGGCGGTCGCGACCATCTGCGACATGATGCCGCTCGTCGAGGAGAACCGCGTGCTGGTGGCGCGCGGCCTGGCGTTGCTGCGCGTGGCGCCGCGCCCGGGCCTGCGCGCGCTGCTCGAGCGAGCCTCGCCGGGCAACGAGTCGCCGCTCGACGAGCAGACGGTGGGCTTCACCATCGGGCCGCGGCTCAACGCACCGGGGCGGCTGGGCTCGGCCGAGCCGGCGCTGCGATTGCTGCGCGCGCGGACCCTGGCCGAGGCGCAGCCGCTGGCAGAGCAGGTCGAGGGCATGAACCAGCAGCGCAAGTCGCTGTCGGAGCAGGCCGTGACGCAGGCGCTCGCGAGCCTGCCGGCCGCGCCGCTGCCGGCTGCGGTGTGCGTGGCCGATCCGGGTTGGGCGCCGGGCATCGTCGGGCTGGTCGCGGGGGCCCTGGCCGAGCGCGTGCAACGGCCCGCGATCGCGCTGGCGATCGACGTGGACCGCGGCGTCGCGCGGGGTTCGGTGCGCAGCTTCGGCGGCGTCGACGTGCGCGCCGCGTTGTCGCGCTGCGCCGATCGGCTCGAGCGCTTCGGTGGCCACCGCGAGGCCGCCGGGCTCACGGTCGCGACCTCGCAGCTCGATGCGCTGCGCGAGGCGTTCGCGCGGGCCTGCGCCGCGCAGGCGCCCGCCGCCGTGCCCGACGCGGTGTTGCACGACGGTCGCCTGCGGCTGTCGCGGCTCGATGTCGCGTTCGTCGAGGGGCTCGCCGGTCTGGGTCCCTACGGCGTGGGCTTCCCCGCGCCGCGCTTCCTCGGGCGCGCGCGGGTGCTGTCGCTGCGGGTGCTCAAGCAACGCCACCTGTCGCTGCGGCTGGGCGACGACGGCGCCGAGATCGACGCCATCGCCTTCGGTCAGGCACCCCGGCGGTCGCGCCCGGCGACACGACCGCGCCCGCGGCGACCGCCGCGGCGCCGCTCGCACCCGGGGCCACGATCGAATTCCTCTTCGCGCCCTCGCTCGACGTCTTCCGCGGCCAACGTCGCGTGCGCGTCGTGATCGAGCAACTGTGGCGCTGCGACGACGCCGGCGGCGACGGTCTTTGACGCATCGAAACCGACGATGCTAAGAAAGCCCCATGGACGGTTGCCGCCTGGGTGTCGCCGCGGGGTTGTCGGGTCTGCTCGCGCTGGGGTGCGGGCTGCGGTCCGACCCGCTGTTCGAGGGCGATCTCATCGACGACGCCGGCAGCAGCGCCGATTCCAGCGGCGAGTCGGGCGACCCCGGGCCCTCCGCCTGCGCCATGCCGATCGAGATGCCGGTCCAGAGCGTCAGCGTCAGCGGCACGCTCGCCGGCGGTGATCACGAGCACGGCTGGTGCGGCCAGGACGGCGGCCCCGAGCAGGTCTACAGCCTGACGGTGCCCTACAACACCGACGTGACCCTGGCGGTGACCAAGGCCGCGAGCGCCCTGACCCTGCGCGTGGTCGAGGACGGCTGCAGCGAGGGCGAGGGCCGGACGGTGACGTGCGCCAACGACTTCGTCGAGAAGGCGCGGCACTTTCTCGCCATCGCCGGCCACAGCTACTCGGTCATCGTCGACAGCGACGACGGTGGCGGGGGCGACTATGCGTTCGACGTGGTGTTCGGCTGGCCCACGCTCGATCAGTGCGAGGTCCACGACGAGCTCATCGTGCAGCAGCCCGGTGGATCCTTCGTCTGGTACAACGATTTCGGCCGCGGGCAGGGCAGCGTCGACGGCCTGTGCGGCGGACCTGGCCGCGAGAACATGTTCCCGATCCAGGTCAGCTACCCCGGCAACATCTACGTCGCGGTCGAGGCCAGCGACGGCTTCGAGCCGGCGATCAGCCTGCGCACCAGCTGCGCGGGGGTCTCGGAGCTGACCTGCGCCAGCGCGGGCGTCAACGGCGTCGCGTCGCTGTCGTGGTTCCTCGACGCGGCCAGCCCCGAGTACTACCTCGTGGTCGATCAGGTCGGCATCGAAGGCGGCTCGTACGCGCTCTCGGTCGCGTTCGACTGACGCGCGCGAGCGCGGGCTCACCGCGCGCGCGCGGCCGAGCGCGCACGGGCGTCGCGGCGCGCCAGCCGGGCCAGCAGTGCCGCGACCAGGCCAGCGGCGCCGGGCCAGTCGACCGGACACAGCTCGATCGCGGTGCCGTCGCGCCGGTGCACCATCGCGACCTCGAACGTCGGCGGCGGCCGCAGCTCGATGTCGACGCGGGCGATGTCCGCGATCGCGAGCCGGCGACGGTGACCGCCGCTGCGCAGCCGCAGCGTCGTGCGCAGCAACACCGGCGCGCGCGGCAGCTGGGCCACGAGCACCGGGTGCAACGTGCCCAGCACCGCGACGACCGCGGCGACCAGCAGCAGCCGCACCAGCTCGGGGCTGCCGGCCACGCGCGCGACCCAGCCCGCCGGCAGCGAGACCAGCAGCGCCGTGAGCAGGCCCAGCGCGACCACCAGCCACCACGCGAGCTGCACCAACGATCCGGTCCAGTCGCGCGGCCGAGCGGTGCGGAGGAACGGACCGAGCACGGCGGGCAGGGCAGTCTAGCAAATCCCGCCCTGGACCGGCTCGGCGCCACGCAGGCGGCGCCGACGGCTGCTGTTACCCTTGGCCGCACCCGCATGCGCATCCCCCCGAGAGCTCTGTTCGCCCGCGCCGCGCTCGTGCTCGCGGTCGCGTCGTGCCAGGACGACGCCTGCACCGAGATCGCCTGCTCCGACACCACGGTCATCACGTACCCGGTGGGGCTCATCGACGGTCCCTACGATCTCGATCTCAGCGCCGAGACCGGCAGCTGGCACGCGCGCTGCCTCGCGGCGCCGCCGCCCGAGGGTCCGCCCAACGACGAGGGGCTCGACTGCGACCGCGACGGCTTCGAGCTGGAGGTCGCGCCCGGCACCAGCGCGCGCACGCTGGTGGTCACCATCGTCGACGTCGACAGCCAGACCACGCTGCTGGACGCGGTCGCGGTCTCGGCCGACGCGGTCGGCGAAGACATGCCCAACGGTCCCGGCTGCGAGCCGACGTGCTTCGTGCGCAACGGCCAGATCACCGGCGGCTGAGCCCGGCTACGCCGGCAGCGTGACGGTCTGGACCGCGAGCCGCCCGGGCGGCAGCCGATGCCGTGCGGTGGGAATCCGCGTGCGCGCATCGAGCAATGCCTGTGGATCGATCTCGGCCACCAGCACCGCATCGCTGTCGTCGAGCTGCTGCGCCAGCACGCGGCCCCACGGGTCGATGATCGCGGCGTGGCCGAAGCTGGTGCGACCGCGGCCGTGTTCGCCGTGCTGCGCCGCGGCGAGCACGAAGCACTGGGTCTCGATCGCGCGCGCGCGCACGAGCACGTCCCAGTGCGCCGCGCCGCTTTGCCGGGTGAACGCGGCCGGGATCGCGAGGACCTCGGCCCCGGCCTCGGCCAGCGCGCGGTACAGCTCGCCGAAGCGCAGGTCGTAGCAGATCGACAGCCCCACCGCCGCATCCGGGGTCCGCACCAGCACAGCGCCGTCGCCCGGGGCGACCTCGTCGCTCTCGCGCAGCGGCGGCTGGCCCGGCACGTCGGCGTCGAACAGGTGCAGCTTGCGGTAACGCGCGGCGACGCGGCCACCGGCGAGCACGAACGCGGTGTTGTGGCAGCGGCCGTCGGCGGCGCGCTCGGGCGTGCCGCCGGCGATGATGACGGGCCCGCCGGCGGCGGTCCGCGGCAGCAGCGGCGCCAGGGCGCTGCACGACGCCGGCGCGTCGGCGTCGGCCGCCCAGCGCAGCCGCTCGGGTGCGGGCGCGATGCCGGCGTAGTTCTCCGGCAGGACCACCAGCGACGCGCCGCGATCGGCCGCCTCGTGCACGCCCGCCAGCACCGCGGCCATGCACCGGGCGTGGTCGGCGGTGGCGTTCGTCTGCAGGACCGCGGCCCGGAACGTGTGCATGGTCGCGTGAGCCTACCAGCGGTGGGCGTCGGGGCCCTGCGTGAGCCCGAAGGCCGGCCCCGCAGAGATCGCCCCGGCGGACCGCGACGCCCCGACCCCTTCGCGAGGGCCCGCGGGCGGGCTCGCGCGGGCGCTGCCGCGGCCAAACGCCGCCTGCCGCCCGGTTGCGGACCGATCTGCGCTGTGCTATCGAGTCCCCCGAAACAGGCGCACAGAGCACGGGAGTGGGCGCCCTCGGGTCCCCGCTCTTTTTTTTGTCCGACACCATGACCGCCACGCACACCGAAGCCGACCACGGTTCGATCGCTGCCCCGCACGGGGACGCGGACGCATCGTCGCGTGTCGAGCCCGGTGCGCGCGCCACCTCGGTGGAGGCGTCGCGGCAGGCCCAGCGGGCGCTCGAAGCCGTGGTCGAGCCGGTGTTGCAGACCATGGGCTACGCGCTCGTGCACCTCGAGCTGGCCGCGACCGCGCGGCCCCGCGTCGTGCGGATCTTCGTCGACTGCGACGGTGGCGTGACGCTCGACGACTGCGCCCGGCTCTCGCCCATCGTCAGCAACGCGCTCGACGCGGCCGAGCACGAGCACGGTGCCACGGGCGATGCGATGCGCGCGCTGCTGGCCACGGCCTACGTGCTGGAGGTGTCGTCGCCCGGCGTCGAGCGGCCGCTGTCGCGCCGCAGCCACTTCGAGCGCTTCGTCGGTCAGCGCGCGACCGTCCGCATCCACGCGCCGCTCGACCCCGCGACGCCGCAGAAGACCTTCCACGGCACCATCGTCGGCGCACGGCCCGATCCGGCGCAGCCCGACGACGACCACGAGGGCACCGCCGTGCTGCTCGACGAGGACGGTACCCGCACCCACGAGATTCCCCTGTCGCTCATCCGCCGTGCCCACCTGGTGTGGAGTCCGGAGCCAACCTCGGCGCCCCGCGGCAAGCGGCCTTCGGCAGCAAAAGCAGTGTAGCCATGGACGAACCCGTCAACCTCAGTGCCGTCATCGATCAAGTCTGCCGCGAGAAGAACATCTCTCGCGACGTGCTCACCGAGACCGTGGTGCAGGCCGTGCTCGCGGCCGCCAAGAAGGTCTTCGAGGATCGCGAGATCGAGGCGCAGTTCGACCCTGAGACCGGCAACGTCAACCTGTTCCAGGTGCTCTACGTGGTCGACGAGATCGACCACGACAACCGCGAGATCACGCTCGAGCAGGCCCAGCGCGCGGGCCTCGAGGCCGAGATCGGCGACGAGCTGCTGTTCCAGATCTTCTATCTCGAGGCCGACAAGAAGCGCGCCGAGCAGCAGCTCAAGGACTACCCCGAGCTGCCCATGCTGCGGCTGGGCGGTCACGGCTTCGGCCGCATCGCGGCGCAGACCGCCAAGCAGGTCATCATCCAGCGCGTGCGCGAGGCCGAGCGGGAGAACCTGTTCGACGCCTACAAGGACAAGAAGGGCGAGCTGATGACCGGCACGGTGCGCCGGTTCGAGCGTGGCGCCATCATCGTCGAGGTCGACAACGGTCGCGCCGAGGCGGTGCTGCCGGTGCGCGAGCAGGTGCCGCGCGAGTCGCTGCGCCCCGGCGATCGCATCGTCGCGTACGTCAAGGACGTCGACAAGTCGGCCCGCGGCCCGCAGATCATCTTGTCGCGTACCCATCGCGGCCTGGTCGAGAAGCTGTTCGAGCACGAGGTGCCCGAGATCTACGAGGGCATCGTGCGCATCGAGGCGTGCGCGCGCGAGCCCGGAGCGCGCTCGAAGATCGCGGTCTCGAGCCGCGACCGCGACGTCGATCCGGTCGGCGCGTGCGTCGGCATGCGCGGCAGCCGGGTCCAGGCCGTGGTCCAGGAGCTGCGCGGCGAGAAGATCGACATCGTGCCGTACAACGAGGATCCCGCGCGCTTCGTGTGCAACGCGATCCAGCCGGCGCAGGTCTCCCGCGTGCTCATCGACGCGGACCGCCACACGATGGAGCTCATCGTCCCCGACGACAAGCTCTCGCTCGCCATCGGCAAGAAGGGCCAGAACGTGCGCCTGGCCTCGCGTTTGACCGGCTGGCGCATCGACATCCACTCGGAGAGCAAGATCCGCGACATGGAGCGGCGCTCGCTGGCCGAGATCGCGGCGATTCCCCAGGTCGGCGAGGAGCTGGCGCTGCTGCTGTTCCAAAACGGCTGGCGTGGCCTGCGGGACCTCGCGGTGGCCGACGCCGAAGAGCTCGCGGCGATGCCGGGCGTCGACACGCTCGAGCGCGCCGAGGCCATCATCGAAGTGGCCAACGACGCCGCCAGCGGCAACATCCAGCTCGCGGTGAACTACCCCGCGGCGTCCTCGGCCGGCCGGGATCGTGACCTCGGCCATGCGCAGCTCGGAGGTGACGAGTGACGCGCGCCCCGAGCCAACGCAGCTGTGTCGGCTGTCGCGGTCGGGCCGAGCCCGCCGCGCTGGTCCGCCTGCGCCGCCGCCCCGACGGCGAGGTCGTCATCGACCTCGAGCGCCGTCGCCACGGGCGATCCGCGTGGCTGCACCCCAGCCGCAGCTGCATCCTGGCGGCCCGCCGCCAGCGCGCGATTGCCCGCGCGCTGGGTGGCCCCGCAAAGCTGTCGGTGCGTGAGCCCGAGGCCGAGGCGCTGGTCGGCGCCATCGCGGCCGCGGCCGCTGCCCGACTCGCGCTGCTCGGCCGCACCGCGCCGGCGAGCAGCCCTGAGATTTCCGCGCTCGTCCGCCTGCAGCAGTCGCTGCAGCGGTCGGGGGAGGGTGCCTGATCGATGTCGACGAAGGTTCGCGTCTACGAGCTCGCGCGTGAGCTCGACAAGGACAACAAGACCTTGGAGGAGGCCATCCGTGGCCTGGGCATTCCGATCAAGAACTACATGAGCACGCTGTCGCCCGACGAGGTCGATCGCGTCCGTGCGGCGTTCGGCGGCGGTGCCACCGGGGGTGGCGGCGGCGGTAGTGCGAGCGGTGGTGCGCCCAGCAGTGCCCACGGCGGCGGTGGTGCCCACGGCGGCGGCGGTGCCCACGGTGGTGGCGGTGGTGGCGGTGGTGGCGGCGGACCGCGTCCGGCCGTGCGCCCCGGCCCAGGTGCCCACGGCCCTGGCCCCTCGGCTCCCCACGCGGCACCCAGCGCCGCCGCAGCTGCGCCCGCCGCAGCGCAGGTCATCCGTCGTCGTGCGGACGTCGTCCGCAAGCGACGCGAGGAAGAAGAGGCCGCAGAGGCGGCCGAGGCCGCTGCCGCAGCGGCGACCGAGCTCAGCCGCCCTGCACCGCAGCGGCCGCTGCCCCAGGGAGCCCCGCCGATGCGGGCGCCCTTGCCCCAACGACCCAATCCCACCGTGCCAAGCCCCGCTGCGTCTGCCCCCGTCGTCCGCACCTCCGTCGAGCGCCCTGCGCCGTCGTGGCTCCCGCCACGCCGCCACCGTCCGCGACAGCAGCGGCCACACCGGCGCAGAGCACCGGCGCCGCAGCGGCGCCGGCCAAGCCCGCGGATCGTCCGCCGAGCCCGGCCGTGGGCACGCGCATCGAGCTGCCGCCGGGGACCCGTCGCTTCGCGACCGGCATGGCCTCGCGGCTCGAGCGTCCCGCCGATCCACCGCCGTCGGCTCCGACGCCGCGGCCGGCCCCGCCGCAGCGCCCGGTGGTGAGCGAGGCACCGTCGCGGCCCGCGGTCGCGCCCACGCCCGCACCTGCCGCGGCCGCGCCACCGCTGCCGCGACCCCGGCCCAGGCGCCCGCGCCCACCACGGGTGCCGCGACCCCGGTCGCCGCGGCCGCGCCCACGGCCACCGCGGCGCCGCCCAGCCGCGTGCTCCGCAACGAGGAGGGCGTCATCGTCGGCGCGGCCTCGCAGCGCAGCGAGCCCAAGATCCTGGGCTTCATCCCGCTGCAGCAGAGCCGCAAGAAGCAGCAGGTCATCATCACCGACGTCAGCGAGGAGGGCAAGCAAGGCCGCGCCACGCAGCGCAAGCAGCGTGAGGAGCGGATGCAGGCCCAGGCGCGTCGCCGCAAGATGACGCGCAAGCCCATGGGCAAGGGCATGCCCGGGTCGCGCTCGTCCACCGCGGAGATGAGCGAGGAGAAGAAGCGCATCCGCATCGACGAGGCCATCCAGGTCTCGGATCTGGCGCACCAGATGGGCCAGAAGGCCTCGGTGGTGCTGCGCACCCTGTGGGGCATGGGCCTGCGCGGGTTGACCATCAACCACGCCATCGATGCCGACACCGCCGAGGTCGTCGCGTCGGAGTTCGGCTACACCGTCGAGAACGTCTCGTTCCAGGAGAACTCGATCGTCGGTGGCAGCGACGACGCCGAGCTCGAGCTGCGGCCGCCGGTGGTCACCATCATGGGCCACGTCGACCACGGCAAGACCTCGCTGCTCGACAAGATCCGCGAGGCCCGCGTCGCCGCCGGCGAGGCCGGCGGCATCACGCAGCACATCGGCGCCTACAAGGTCGAGACCGCCAGGGGCGACGTCGTCTTCCTCGACACGCCCGGCCACGAGGCCTTCACTGCGATGCGTGCCCGCGGCGCGCAGGTCACCGACATCGTCGTGCTCGTGGTCGCCGCGGACGACGGCATCATGCCGACCACGGTCGAGGCCATCAAGCACTCGGCCGAGGCCGAGGTGCCGATCGTGGTCGCGATCAACAAGATCGACAAGCCCGAGGCCAATCCCGGACGCGTCAAGCAGGCGCTGATGGAGCACGGCATCGTCGGCGAAGAGTTCGGCGGCGAGACGCCGATCATCGAGGTCTCGGCCAAGACCGGCCAGGGCATCGAGCAGCTGCTCGAGCAGCTGGTGCTGCAGGCCGAGGTGCTCGAGCTGGTCGCGGCCCAGACCGGCCGCGCCACCGGCGTGGTGCTCGAGGCGCGCATCGACAAGGGCCGCGGCCCGGTCGCGACCGTGCTGGTGCAGTCCGGCACCCTGTCGGTCGGCGACATCCTGGTCGCCGACGAGAGCTCGGGCAAGGTCCGCGGCATCTTCGACGATCGCGGTCGCAAGCTCACCACCGCGGGTCCGTCGACTCCGGTCGAGGTGCTCGGTCTGGACACCGTGCCGTCCGCGGGCGACCCGGTGAACGTGGTCGAGAACGACCGCGACGCCAAGACCCTGGTCGCGCACCGTCGCGAGCAGCGGCGGCGCAAGGAGAGCGTGCGCACCGGCCCGTCGATCCAGGAGATGCTGCAGCGCAAGAAGACTGCGGTGCTCAAGATCGTGCTGCGCGCGGACGTGCAGGGCTCGGCCCAGGCGGTCAAGCAGGCGCTCGAGGACCTCTCCAGCGAGAAGGTCAAGGTCGAGGTCATCAAGGCCGAGGTCGGTCAGATCAACGAGACCGACGTCAAGTACGCCCGCGCGGGCGATGCCGTGATCTTCGGCTTCAACGTCAAGACCACCGGCAAGGCCGCACCGACCGCGGAGGCCGAGGGCGTCGCGATCCACACCTTCGAGGTCATCTACGACGCGACCGACAAGTGCAAGGAACTCATGATCGGGATGCTCGAGCCCGAGTATCGCGAGAAGGAGCAGGGCGAGGCCGAGGTCCGGGCGCTGTTCCCGATCCCGCGCCTGGGCGTGGTCGCGGGCTGCCGCGTCACCCGTGGCCTGATCCAGCGCACGAGCCACGTCCGCGTCGTGCGGCAGGGCAAGGTGCTGCACGTGGGCACCATCGGCTCGCTGCGCGTCTTCAAGGACGACGTCAAGGAAGTGAAGGACGGCTTCGAGTGCGGCATCGTCGTCGACGGGTTCGCCGGGCTGGCCGAGGGCGACACGATCCAGGCGTACGAGGTCGAAGCCATCACGCCGAGCCTGTGATCGCGCCGCATGAGCGAGCGGACATCGAAGGTCGAACAAGCGCTGCGGCGCGAGATCGCGGAGCTGCTCCTGCGGGGCGAGCTCCGCGATCCGCGGGTGCAGCCCATCGCCGCGATCTCGGTGACGGGCGTGCGGGTGTCGCCGGACCTGTCGACCGCGCGGGTGTTCATCGACGCGCTCTCGGGTGAGGTCGACCTGAAGCGCGTGCTCGCCGGGCTCAACGCCGGCGCACCGGTGCTGCGCGCAGCCCTGGGCTCGCGCGTGCGGCTGCGGCGGACGCCCACGCTGCGCTTCGAGGCCGACGACCGCATCGCCCGCGGTCGCGCGGTCGAGCAGGTGCTGGCCGAGCTGGCCGCGCAGCGGCCCGCGACGCCCCAGGCCGGCGTCGCGGCCGACGAGGACGTCGCGCCGGACGACGACGGCGCGCCCGACGACGACGGCGCGTCCGACGACGACGACGATCCGCGGGCGTGACGGGCCCGCCGCGCGGCGCGGCCGTCGGCACCCGTGGTTGTGCGCACCGGCGTCGAGGTTCCCGTGGGTGTGCGCCTGGGCGGGTGGGAACCAACGCGGTGAGCAGACCAACGCACCTGCCGTGGGGTCCGACCAAGCCGCCGCCCGCCGGCCCGCGGCCTATCTGCTGCGCGTGCGCCATCGCGGCGCGCGGGCGGCGGATGTCGTGGTCGATCGCCCGCGCGTGGTCGTGGGCCGCGAGGGCGCCGATCTGGTGCTGCACGACGACCACGTCTGCCGCGAACACGCGGAGCTGGTGTTCAAGGACGGCGTGGTCGGGGTCCGCGATCTCGGCAGCGTGCGCGGGATCTGGGTCGAGGGTCGCCGCGTGCCGCGGGCGATCCTGCGGCCGGGCCGTCCGGTGACGCTGGGGCGCACGCGGCTGGAGCTGGTCGAGATCGGCGTGCCCGCAGCCGCATCGCACGACGACGACGCGCAGACCCGCATGGTGCTCGACCCTCGCGCCGCGGTCGCCGACGTGCTCGCGGCCAGCGGCGGCGCGGTCCGGCGGCGCTGGGGCGACCGAGTGCGTCGACGCAGGGCGTCGTGCTCGACGTCCGCGCGGACGAGCGCGCCCGGTCCCGTGGCCGCGGTCGCGTCGCCGTCGCGGCCGCGCACGCCACCGCCGGCCTCGAACCCCCGGCGTCGCGGCCCTCGGGCGGAGCGCCGCCGGTCGCTTCGAGTCCGCCGGTGGTGGTCGTCGCCGGCGCCCACGGCGCAGCGCGCTGCCTGGCTCGACCGCGCCCTGTCGGGCCTGCCGTGCACGGCGGCCGGCACCGCGACCGAGGTCGTCGCGCGCACCAGCGGTGCCGCGCGCGCGGTCGTGGTGCTCGCGGGCCGGTGCCGGGCGCCGAGCCGCGCGCGCTGTTCGATCGCCTCGCGACCATGCTGCCCGCCGATGCGCTCGCGATCGTGGCCGCGGACGCGTCGATCCCCGACGACGCGAGGATCTTCTACCGCGTGCCGCCGGGGCTCGAACCCGCCGACCTGCGCCGCGTGATCGCGGGGGCGTTGCAGCCCCGCGGTGGGCTGGCGGCGGTCGTGCCGATGACCGAGACCCGCGCGTGGACGCACAAGCAGATCTTCGATGTGTGCGCCGCGGTCGGGTTGCACGCCGAGCCGACCTCGGCCGCGCTCGCGGTCGAGCAGGGCATCGCGACGCTGGTGCCCTCGGCCCGCGTCGCGTGCCTGTACTTCGACGCCCACACCGGCGAGCTGTGGCGCGGCAGCGGCGAAGAGGGCGGCGAGGGCACCGCGAGCGCCGGCATCGCCGGCTTCGTCGCGCGCACCGGTCAGCCGGTGTGCGTGCCCTGTGTCGGCCGCGATCCGCGGTACCTCGCGCGACTCGACGACCCCCGCGGCCACGGCAACGAGTCGCTGCTGGCGGTGCCGGTGCCCGGGCCGCACCGCGAGCTGCACGCGGTGCTGGTGGCGGTGCGCGAGCCGACCCAGGGCGGCTTCGATGCGCGCGCGTGCCAGGCGTTGTCGCAGCTGGGGCTCGAGCTCGGCGGCGTGCTGCATCGCGTGGGCAAGGCCGCCGAGGCCGCCGGCGCGCTCGAGCGCGCGCAGCAGCCCGCGGCGCTGCGGCTGTACCGTGCCGAGGCGGTGCAGGCGGTGCGCCTGCGCGGCGAGCAGGGCGAGGTCATCCGTGTCAGCGGTGCGGCCACGCGCGCGATGTACTGGTCGCTGGTCGCGATGCTGGTCGCGGTTGTGGTGGGCCTGTGCGTGGGCGAGGTCTCGCAGTACAGCACCGGGCCCGCGGTCGTGCGTCAGCACGGTCGCTCCGACGTCGCGGCCCTGGGCGCGGGCGCGGTGAAGTCGATCGAGGTCGAGCCCGGCGCGCGCGTGCAGGCCGGTCAGATCCTCGTGCGGCTGTCCGACGGGGTCGAGCGCGCGAGCTGGAGCTCCACGCGCGCCGACTACGAGACGCAGCTGCGCGCGCGGCTGGCCGATCCGACCGACGAGGCCGCCGGCACGCAGCTGCCGGCGCTGCGGCGCGCGCTCGAGGCGGCCCAGGCCGCGCTCGAGACCCGCGTGATCCGGGCGCCGCACGACGGTGTCGTCACCGACATCGCGGTCACGCCGGGTCAGCACGTGCAAAGCGGCGATGCGGTGCTCGCGGTCGTCGATCGCAACGCGCCCGGGCTCGAGCTGGTCGCGTTCCTGCCCGGCGGCGATCGACCGCAGCTGCAGCCGGGCATGGCGCTGCGGCTCGAGCTCGGTGGCTTCGACTACGCCTGGCAGGACCTCGCAGTCGGCACCATCTCCGAGGGCGTGGTCGGGGCCGAGGAGGCGCGCCGGATCCTCGGTCCGCAGCACGCCGACACGCTGCCGCTGGGCGGCAGCGTGGTGATGGTGCGCGCGAGCATGCCGTCGACCACGTTCGAGTCCGACGGCGAGACCTACCCCTACCACGACGGCATGGGCGGCACCGCCGAGGTGCGGTTGCGCGACGAGACCCTGCTCGAGCTGCTCGTGCCCGCGCTCAAGGAGCTGTGAGATGGTGAGCACCGCCGCACCGATCCCCGACGCGCCGACGCTGGCGGACTACCCCGCGCTGGCGGAGATCGGCCGCCGTCGCGACCGTCGCAAGGTGCCGTTCGTGGCACAGATGCAGGTGGCCGAGTGTGGCGCCGCGTGTCTGACGATGGTGCTGCAGTACTTCGGTCGTGGCGTGCGGCTCGACGAGCTGCGTCAGGTCATCGGCGTGGGCCGCGACGGCGCCACGCTCGGCGCGATCGCCCGCGCGGCCGAGCGCTACGGCGTGCACGCCCGCGGCCTGCGCATGGACCTGGCCGAGATCCGCTACCTGCCGCGCGCGTCGATCCTGCACTGGAACCTCAGCCACTTCGTCGTGTTCGAGTCGCAGTCGCGCAAGGGCGTGACCGTGGTCGATCCGGCGTGCGGTCGGCGGCTGGTGCCGTGGGACGCCTTCGGCAAGGCCTTCACCGGCGTGGCGCTGGTGCTCGAACCGACCGCGTCGTTCCTGGCCATCGCCGCCGAGGGGTCGCGCCTGTGGGCCTACCTGCGCGCGATGCTGGGCGATCGCAGCAGCCTGTCGCGCGTGCTGGTGATGTCGCTGGTGCTGCGCGTGCTCGCGACCGCGCTGCCGCTGCTGACCGCGCTGGTGGTCGATCGCATCGTGCCGCGCGCGGATCTGGGCCTTCTGGGCGTGGTCGCGGTGGGGCTGGCGGCGACGGTGGTGTTCCAGGCCATCGCGCAGCTGGTGCGGGCGCAGCTGCTGCTCGAGCTTCGCACCAAGCTCGACGTGCGCATGTCGCTGGGCTTTCTCGAGCACATGATCGGGCTGCCGCTGCAGTTCTTCCAGAGTCGCTCGGCCGGCGATCTCATGATGCGGGTCAACAGCAACGCCGAGATGCGCGAGCGGCTGACCTCGAGCACACTGTCGGCCTTGCTCGACGG
Source organism: Nannocystaceae bacterium (assembly GCA_046351635.1). Taxonomy (GTDB): domain Bacteria; phylum Myxococcota_A; class Polyangia; order Nannocystales; family Nannocystaceae; genus Xiheibacterium. The sequence continues at coordinate 20,388 of JAXLYC010000049.1, forward strand.
CGTGCTGGTGCTGCTGTACCTGGGCATGATCGTCGCGATCAGCCCCAGCGTCGGCGCGACCGTGTCCGTGCTCGCGGCGGTGCAGGTGGTGCTGTTCTGGGTCACGCGGCGCCGCTACCACGACTTGATGACGCAGCAGCTCGAGGCGCAGGCGCAGTCGCACGGCTACCTGGTCCAGATGGTCGGCGGCATCGAGACGCTCAAGGTCGCGGGCGCCGAGCGCGAGGCGGTGGTGCGGTGGTCGAACCTGTTCACGCGCTCGCTCAACCTCGGGCTCGAGCGCGGTCGGCTCGAGGCCGTGGTCGGCGCGCTGCTGGGCGCGGTCAAGGCCGGCGCGCCGATGGTGGTGCTGTGCCTGGGCGCGGTCATGGCCACGCGCGGCGAGATCACCCTGGGCGTGATGTTGGCACTCAACGCGCTCGCGGTGGGCTTCCTGACGCCGCTGGGCACCTTGGTCGACAACCTGGTCTCGCTGCAGGGCCTGACCAGCTACATCGAGCGCATCGACGACGTGATGCGCGAGGCGCCCGAGCAGGACCGCGCCGCGGTGCGGCCGGCCCCGCGGCTGTCGGGGCACATCCGCTGCACCCACGTCTCGTTCCGCTACGCCGCCGGCGCACCGCTGGCGGTGCGCGACGCGAGCCTGGTGATCGAGCCGGGCATGAAGGTCGCGCTGGTCGGTAGCTCGGGCTCGGGCAAGTCGACGCTGGCGTCGCTGATCCTGGGGCTGTACACGCCCGAGCAGGGCAGCATCGAGTTCGACGGCTGCGACCTGCGGCAGCTCGACGTCCGCAGCGTGCGGCGACAGATGGGCATCGTCACCCAGGATCCGTACCTGTTCGCTGGCACGATCCGCGACAACCTCTTGCTGCACTGTCCCGACGCGCCGCAGGCCCGGCTGGTGCGCGCGGCCAAGCTCGCGCGGATCCACCAGGACATCATGGCGATGCCGCTGGGCTACGACACGCCGGTGGCCGAGGGCGGCGCGTCGCTCTCCGGCGGCCAGCGATATGGGCTCGCGCTGGCGCGCGCGCTGGTCGGCGAGCCGGCGGTGCTGCTGCTCGACGAGGCGACCAGCGCGCTGGATGCCGCGACCGAGGCCGACATCGCAGCCAACCTCGCGCAGCTGCGCTGCACGCAGCTGGTCATCGCGCACCGGCTGAGCACGGTGGTCGGCGCCGACCTGATCCTGGTGGTGGAGCAGGGCCGCATCGTCGAGCACGGCCGCCACGCCGAGCTGGTGATCCAAGACGGCGTGTATCGCCGCCTGGTCGCGGCGCAGACCCTCGCGGCGGCTGGGCCCGCGCCGGCGCTGCCGGCCGCGGCCGCGTCGCCCAAGCTGGCCATGGGAGGACGCGGATGAGCACGGCCCCTGTGACGATGTCGCTGCTGTTCGCGCTGGTGGCCGCGGGCTGTGGCGCCGCGGCGACGCCCGCACCGGTGCCGGCCGCCGTGGCCGCCGCGGCCGCCCAGGCGCCGTCCGACGCGTTGGTCGATGCGCAACCTGGCTGGGTCGCGGTGATCATGCCGGCGAAGTCCGCCGACGTCGCGCCGCAGTTCGACGGCGAGCTGGCACAGCTCGCGGTGGTGGTCGGCCAGCAGGTGCGCGAGGGCGAGGCGCTCGCGCGCTCGACACCGCGGCCGCGACCGAGGCGCTGGCGATTTCCACGCCGATCTGCAGGCGGCCCGCGGCGCGGCAGCAGGCCGCGGCGGCCCGCGGCGCGCGGCATCGCTATCGCACGGAGCAGAAGCTCGCCGCGCAGGGCTACGCGCCGGCAGCGTCGGTGGTCGACGCGGCCGCGGAGAGCGGCCGCACCGGTGGCGCGACCGCGAGCGCCGCGGGGCAGGTCGCGGCCGCGGCGCGCGCGCGCGTCGAGCAGCTCGAACGGCGCCTGCAGGACACGGCGCTGGTGGCCCCCGTTCGCGGGCGAGGTCGCCGTGGTCTATCGCGAGCAGGGCGCGCTCGCGGGGCCAGGCCAGCCGGTCGTGCGATTGATCGACACCAGCGCGATGCTGGTGCGCTTCGCGGTCTCGCCGGCCGAGGCCGCCGCCCTGCGCGAGGGCACCGCGATCGAGGTGTGCGGATCGGCTGCCACGCAGCCGCTGTCGGCCCACGTCCGTCGCGTCGCACCGCAGCTCGACGCACCCACCGGGCTGGTGTTTCTCGGCCGAGCTCGCGGGACTCCGGCGAGCTGGACGCCGACGCGCGCGGCGGCGTGCAGCGCCGCGCGGGCTGAGATCGGTGCCAGCGCTCGCGCACGGCGATGCGAGCAGCCTCCGCGGTTGTCCGTGCTCCTCGTTCGCGACGCTCGCGTGCCGACCGTCGCACCCGAGCTCGCCACGCGGCCCGAGCGGGCCGACGTCTGCGAGCGAGACATCGGCCGCGCTCGATCCCGTCTGCACGCCGTCGCCGCCATCGCGCGCGATCGACGTGCCGACCGCGTTCTTCGCCGCGCTCGCGGCACGCGACCCGTGCGCGCTGCGGCGGCTGCTCGAGCCGCCGCTGACGACGTTGGGCGCGTCGCCGGGCACACCCGGCCTCAGCGCGCGCTGCCTGGGCGAGGTGCGCGACCCCGACGCGCTCGCCGATCGCGTCGCGTGCCTGGTCGCCGACTTCGACGGCCGCGCGGTGGCGGACCCGGAGGTCCGCGTCGTCCCGCCAGTCGCGGTGTTGCCCGAGCTGCGCGATGCGTTCGCCGATCCCGGTCTGGTCTTCGTGCGCGCCGACGCCAGCGGAAGCAGCGGCCGCACGACGTGCACCTTCGCGGTCGTCGAGCAGGACGGTCGGACGCGGACGCTCGGCGTCTCGTGCCAGTTCGTCGCGGCTGCCGCCGACGGCGCCTGAGCGGTGCGCGACCGCGCCGCGGGCGTGCCGCGCCCCGCGAGCGACGCGGCTTTCCTCCGGCGCGTTCGCTTGGCAGGCTCGCACCCGTCGTCGTGAGCACCCCCTGCGGCATCGTGGTGATCGACAAGCCGGCGGGCCCCAGCTCGCACGAGGTCGTCGCGTGGGTGCGCTGGGCGCTGCGGCTGCGCACGGTCGGGCACTGCGGCACGCTCGATCCGCCGGCGACCGGGCGTGCTGGTGGTGGCGTCGGCGAGGCGACCAAGCTCGCGGGCTTTCTGGTCGAGGACGACAAGCACTACGACGCGCGCATCGTGCTCGGGCGTGCGACCACCACCGGCGACGCGCACGGCGAGACCGTCGCGACCGCCGCCGTGCCGCGCACGATGCGATCGATCGCGCGCTCGCGATCCCGCCGGCGTGGATCGGCCACCACGCGTGGTCGCCTCGTCGGTCAGCGCGGTGCAGCAGGACGGCGTGCGGGCGCACGCGCGCGTGCGGGCCGGCGAGGTCTTCGCGCTGCCGTCCCGCGACATGGTCGTGCACGCCTTGCGGATCACCGCGGTCTGTCGCGAGGCCGCCGCGATCGAGCTCGCGCTGCACGTGGGCAAGGGCACCTACGTGCGCACGATCGCGACCGAGCTGGGCGCGGCCCTGGGCGTGCCCGCGCACCTGGCCGCGCTGCGCCGCACGGCGGCAGGCCGCTCGGCCCCGACGCCGCGCTGACCGGCCTGCGCGCGGTGGCCTTGCCGCCGCGGCCGGGCGACAAGCCGCGCGTGCGCGTGCTCGGCCCGGCGGGCGCGGCGGACGACCCCGAGGCCGCGCGAGCGGCCAGCGCCGCGGTGCTGCTGCCGGCACTGCGACCGCCCGCGCAGGCACTGCCCGACCGCTTCGCGGCCGTGACGGCCGGCGACCCGTCGGCGTTCGAGCGCCTGTGCCAGGCCAGCGCCTGGCGCCCGAGGCCCTCGCGATCGCCCCCTGGCCGATCCCGACGTCGACCACCTGCTCGTCGCGCCCCCGCCGGGACTGCCGGCACCCGCGCTCGCGGTCGTGGCCAGGCTCCTGCCGGCCCCCGACGGCGCCGAGCCGGGGCGGCTCGGCTGCAGCCGGTGCGGGTCCTGGGCCCGGCCGCACCGGCTCCGGCGGCTTGACAAAGCCGGATCCGCCGAGGATTCTCCGCTGCCAAGACACCAGCGAACCGTTTTTTCGCCGGCCACGGGGCCGGCGGTGCCAGGACACCCGCGACATGCTGAACGACCGCAAGGCCGAGACCATCGGCGTTCCGCCGAGCCGCCGACGACACCGGCTCGCCCGAGGTCCAGATCGCGCTGCTGAGCCAGCGCATCGGCTACCTCACCGATCACTTCCGCACCCATCGCAAGGACTTCCACTCGCGACGCGGGCTGCTCAAGCTCGTCGGCCAGCGCCGACGCCTGCTCGACTACCTGCGCACGCAGGACGTCGAGCGCTACCGCTCCGTCATCGCTGCGCTCAACATCCGCAAGTGATGTGCGCGCGCGGCCACGAGGCCGCCACGTCCTCGTCGCGCTGCCCAGTGCGCGCGGATCCTCGTCGGGGTCCGCCCGTGCGCGCACGGTCGCGCTCGAGGATGCCTGCACGCGGGCTCGCGCTCGCATGCCTGTCGTCCGTTCCCACAACCCGTTTTCATCCGCGCGCGGTGCCCCCAGCTCGGGCGCCGGCGCGCGCACAGGAGAATCCACCATGAACATCGTGACCGAGTCCTGCCAAGTCGGCGACGTCCGCATTTCGATCGAGACCGGCCGCATGGCCAAGCAGGCCAACTCCGTGGTCGTGACGCTCGGCGACACCGCCGTGCTCGTGACCGCCGTGTCGTCGCAGGAGCCCAAGCTGCTGCCGTTTCTGCCACTGACGGTCGAGTACCGCGAGAACGCCTTCGCCGGCGGCAAGATCCCCGGCGGCTACTTCAAGCGCGAGGGGCGTCCGACCGAGGCCGAGACCCTGACCTGCCGCGTCATCGACCGGCCGGTGCGCCCGCTGTTCCCCAAGGGCTACCGCTGCGACACCCAGATCATCGGCCACGTGCTGTCGCACGACCGCGTGCACGAGCCCGACGTGCTCGCCATCACCGGTGCCTCGGCCGCGCTGACCATCTCGGATGCGCCGTGGGCCGGTCCCATCGCCGGCATCCGCGTCGCCCGCGTCGGCGGCCAGTTCGTCGCGTTTCCCACCTGGGAGCAGATGGGCAAGGCCGACATCTTGCTGGTCGTGGGCGTCAGCCGCGACGCGATCGTGATGGTCGAGGGCGGCGGCGAGCAGGTGCCCGAGTCGGCCATGATCGACGCGCTGATGTTCGCGCGCGAGGCCGCCGCGCCGCTGATTGCGCTGCAGGATCGCCTGCGAGAGCGCGCGGGCAAGGCCAAGCGCAGCTGGGCGCCGCCGGCGGTCGACGAGGCCTTCCTCGCCGAGGTCATGAAGTACGCCGAGCCCAAGATGAAGCCGGCGCTGTCGATCAAGGGCAAGCACGAGCGCCGCGACACCGTCGCCGCCATCGAGAAGGAGACCCGCGAGAAGTTCCTCGCGAGCCATCCCGACCGCGGCGAGGAGATCGCGACCGCGCTGGCCAAGCTCGAGAAGAAGATCGTCCGCAAGAACGTGATCGACACCCACGTGCGCATCGACGGCCGCGGCCTCACCGACGTCCGTCCGCTGCACATCGAGGTGCACCCGTTCGAGCGCCCGCACGGCTCGGCGATCTTCCAGCGCGGCGAGACCCAGGCCTACGCCACCTGCACCCTGGGCACCGAGTACGACGCGCAGCGGCTCGACACCCTGCGTGGCGACGTCAAGCGCACGTTCATGCTGCACTACAACTTCCCGCCGTACTCGACCGGCGAGGCCAAGCCCATGCGCGGCAGCTCGCGCCGCGAGGTCGGCCACGGCGCGCTGGCCGAGCGCGCGCTCAAGTGGGTCGTGCCCGACGCGAAGGAGTTCCCCTACGTCGTGCGCGTGGTCAGCGACACCATGGAGAGCAACGGCAGCAGCTCGATGGCCTCGGTCTGCGGCGGCTGCCTGGCGATGATGGACGCGGGCGTGCCGATCAAGGCGCCGGTCGCGGGCATCGCCATGGGCTTGATGCAGGACGGCGACAAGATCGCGGTGCTCACCGACATCCTCGGCGACGAGGACCACCTCGGTGACATGGACTTCAAGGTCACCGGCACCGCCACCGGCATCACCGCGCTGCAGATGGACATCAAGGTCGAGGGCCTCACGCGCAAGATCCTCGAAGACGCGCTCGAGCAGGCCCGCAAGGCCCGCCTGCACATCCTCGACGCGATGTTGCAGACCCTGCCGGCGCCGCGCGCGGACATCAGCCGCTACGCGCCGCGCATCGTCACCGTGCAGGTGAAGGTCGACCGCATCCGCGACATCATCGGCCCCGGTGGCAAGATGATCCGCGCGATCATCGAGCAGACCGGCGCACAGATCAACATCGACGACCACGGCCTGGTCACGATCGCGTCCGAGAGCATCGAGTCGATCGAGAAGGCCAAGCGCATCATCGACGGCATCACCGCCGAGGCCGAGATCGGCGCGTACTACCAGGGCGTGGTCACGCGCACCACCGACTTCGGTGCGTTCGTCGAGATCCTGCCCGGCACCGACGGTCTCGTGCACATCTCCGAGCTCGAGAACCGCCGCGTGCAGGCGGTGACCGACGTCATCAAGGAAGGCGACGAGGTCGTGGTCAAGGTGCTCAACATCGATCCGACCGGCAAGATCCGGCTGTCGCGCAAGGCCGCGTTCGGGGTCGACCCGAGCGAAGTGCTCAACATGCGCGGCTGAGGAGGCCACCCGTGGTCGAGCGCAGCGGGCCCCACGTCGCGCTCGTGCAGCTGCGCCCCGGCGCGCAGCTGCCGGTGCGGATGAGCGAGCACGCGGCCGGCTGGGATCTGACCGCGTGCTTGTCCGGCGATGGGATCACGCTCGAGCCCTCGGCACGGGCGCGGGTACCCACCGGGCTCGCGCTGGCGATTCCGCCCGGGTTCGAGGGCCAGGTGCGGCCGCGCTCGGGCTGGGCCGCGCGCACCGGCGTCACCGTGCTCAACGCGCCCGGCACCATCGACGCCGACTTCCGCGGTGAGCTCGAGGTGCTGCTCGTCAACCTGGGCCCGGACCCGGTGCGGATCTGCAGTGGCGACCGCATCGCCCAGCTCGTGGTCGCGCCGCTCGCGGAGCCCAGCTTCGGCTGGGTCGAGGCGCTGCCGCCCAGCGGTCGAGGCGCGGGCGGTTTCGGCAGCACCGGCGGTCGCGGCAGCGACGGCTGACGCGCGTCACCGGGTGTTTTCCGTGTGCCGGGCGCTACGCGCGTTTGGTACTCTCCGGACGGGGCTGGCGTGCGGGCGGTGCCGCGCGTCTTGCCCCGGACGACGTCCATGGGCCCCAGCCGAGGCGACACGATCTGCGGCCACGTGGTGATCGAGTCGCTCGCGCCGATGAACCTCGGTGCGCTGGCGCTCGGTCCGGTCCACGTCGCGCGCACGCCGAGCGAGCCGCGGCTGTGGCTGGTCACGATCGAGCGCACGTTGCTGCCGCGCAGCGTCGACGTGTCGCGCTTCATGGCCGGCCTGGGCGAGCTCGCGGTGCAGCCCATCGCCGGCACGGTGCCGGTGGCCCTGGTCGATCGCGAGGCCGACTTCTGCGTGGTCGGCTACCGCGCGCCCGAGCACGCGCGGACGCTCGCGCAGCTGGCCGAGGCCGGCGCGGATCCAGCGTCGGTGCGCGCGCTCGCGACCGGGCTCGCGCGCACGCTCGCGAGCATGCACGAGCGCGGCGTCCTCCACGGCATCGTGACCGCGACGACGGTGCTGCGCGACCGCGACGGCACGTGGCTGTTGTGGGAGCACGGCATCGCCAGCCTGTGCGACCCCGAGCGGCTGGCGCCACGCATGCGCCCGCTGGGCGGTGACGTGGTCGCGCCCGAGCTGCGCGTGCAGGGCCACGTCACGCCCGCAGCCGACGTGTACGGCTGGGGCGTCGCGGTCGCGACGCTGTGGACGGGCTTGCCCGGCAGCGAGGCGGTCGCCGCGATGCTCGACGACGACGACGACGGCGACCCGCTGCGCGCGTTGGTGCGCAGCGCGCTCGACCCGATCGCCGAGCTGCGCCCGCGCGACGGCGCTGCGCTGCGCCAGCGCCTCGCGGCGATCGACGGCGCTGGCGCGTCGGCCCACATCGGCGTGCCCGAGCCGCCGGCCGCGGGCGACTCCGGCGAAATTTCCTTCGCGTCGCTCAACGAGCCCGAGTCGTCGGCGCGGCACGCCCAGGCGACCTCGTCCTCGGGCGAGGTGCTCGAGATGCTCGTGCTCGGGCCCGAGGACGACCTCGACGTCACGCCCGCAGCGCAGCCGGTCGAGTCGTGGCGCGAGCTCGCGGAGCAGTACCTCGCCGAGGCGCCCAAGCCCGATGCGCGGCCCGATGCGCGGCCCGATGCGCGGCCCGATGCGCGGCCCGATGCGCTTGGGGCCGAGGCGGCGATCGATCCCGCTGCGCTCGCGCAGGTCCCGGCCGGGCGGCGGCCGACCGAGGCGCTGGGGCGCGTCGCGCTGGTCCGCACGCGCGTGCGCACCGGACCGCAGCCGCGACTGCCCCGCGACGAGCACGCGGTCGCGGGTGCGTTCGAGATGCCCGACGAGCCCGAGCCGGAGCCCGATCCGCCGCCGCGGTGCGCTCCGGATGCGCGCGCGCTGCCGCTGGGTGGGCCGCCCGAGGGCGACTGGGAAGAGGGCGGCGAGGACGACGACGACGACGACACGCCGGTGTTCGATCTCGACGCGCCCGGCGGGCCCACGCAGGTCGCCGGTTTCGGCGAGGGCCCGCGCGTCGAGGATCGATCCGCGCCGTGGGGCGAGCCCACGCCGATCGACGGACTCGGCAGCGGGCCGCTGCGGCGCCGCGCCGGCGAAGCCGACTGGTCCGAGCAAACCCCGGTCGTGGGGCTCGGCAGCGGGGCCAGCGACGCCGCGTCGCGCGATGCGGGTGCGGCCGCGGACGACGACGCGGTGCGCGAGCCTGCTGCGGCCGACTCGGATCGCGGCGCGATCGATGCGGGCGCGCGCGCGGGCGATTCCAGCCCGCGGGCCAGCGGCGCGGGCCTGCGCGCGTCCGACTCGGGTCGCGCTGCGGTCGACGCCGGCGTGCGCGTGGGCGACTCGAACCCGCGCGCGGGCGACTCCGAGTCCGCGCGTTCCCGACGCGAGCCCGCGGGCGAGCGACTCGAGAATCCGCGCCGACGCCTCGGGCGTGCGTGCGGGCGACTCGAGTCCGCGGCGCCGATCCGAGCCCGACGCCGCGAGTTCCGACTCCGCCCGTCGCCGCGTGCCCGACTCCGATCCCGGTCGCGCGCCCGAGCGCAGCGCCGCCGCGGAGTCAGCCTTCGGGCCTCGCGCTCGACCGCGGACCGGGCGCGAGCCAGCCCAGCGGTCGCATCGATCGAGCACCGTCGTCGCCGCCGTCGACGCTGCCGCCGGTGCGTGCGGCGGCACCGATCCCCGCGCAGGCGTTCGCGGGTCCCGCCCGCGTGCGCACCGGCGCGGTCATGGCGTGGGCGGTCGCGGCCGTCGCGCTCGCGGTCGGGCTGGGCACCACGCTGGTGCTCGCGCGCCATCGCGGGGGGCTGTCGCAGCTGTTCGCGGACGAGGACGCGCCACGCAACGATCCCGCGGCCGCCTCGGTCGCGCCCGAGGCCACGCGCCGCGAGGCCAAGCCCGCGACGAGCTGTCCCGACGAGATGCGCCTGGTCGAGGCCGGGGCGAATCCTGGCGTGTGCATCGACCAGGGCGAGTTCCCCGGGCTGCGCCAGATCCCGCGCACGCAGGTGGCGCTCGCCGAGGCGCGCGCGGCGTGTCAGCAACGCGGCGCGCGGCTGTGCACGGTCGCGGAGTGGCGCGGCAGCTGCCGCGGGCCGCACAACTGGCGTCACCCCTACGGTGCGCGCGGCGAGCTCGACCGTTGCAACGGCGCGTCGCCCTCGGGCGCGGTGCAGGATCTGAGTCGCTCGGGCGCGCGCGATCGCTGCGTGACCGACAGCGGCGTGTTCGATCTCGAAGGCAACGTCGCCGAGTGGGTCGAGGAGGGCGTGGCCCTGGGCGGCGACTCGGCCACGCGCTCGCCCTCGTGCGACGCGCGGCTGCGGCTCGAACCCACCGCGCGCACGCCCACGGTCGGCTTTCGCTGCTGCCTCGACCTCGCGCCCCGCTGAAGTGCGCCGTGGTAGCCTCCCGGGCGCCATGACGCTCGCTCCCGAGGTCTTCGCGGCCGCGCTCACACCCCAGGGCACCCTCGATCGGCTCGGGCCCGAGTTCGACCGTCTCGGCCGCCGCTACAGCGGCAAGGTGCGCGAGAATTTCACCGCCGACGGCGAGCGCACCATCGTGGTGACGGACCGGATCTCGGCCTTCGACGTGGTGCTGGGCACGATCCCGTTCAAGGGCCAGGTGCTCAACGCGGTCGCGACCCACTGGTTCGCGAGCACCGCGTCGCTGTTCCCCAACCACCTGCTGCGCGTGCCCGATCCGCAGGCGGTCGTCGCGATCGAGTGCGAGCCGATTCCGGTCGAAGTCGTCGTGCGCGGCTACCTGACGGGCGTGAGCAGCACCAGCATCTGGCGCGCCTACGAGCGCGGCGAGCGGGTCTTCTGCGGCCACCGGCTGCCCGAGGGCCTGCACAAGCACGAGCGTCTGCCGCACAACCTCGTGACGCCCTCGACCAAGGCGGGCAAGGGCGACCACGACGAGAGCGTGTCGAAGGACGAGCTCTTCCGTCGCGGCCTGGTCACACCGGCGTTGTTCGAGGAGCTCGAGCGCCGCGCGCTGCAGCTGTTCGCGTTCGGCCAGCAGCAGGCCGCCGCGCGCGGACTCATCCTGGCCGACACCAAATACGAGATCGGGCGCGCGCCCGACGGACGCATCGTGCTCATCGACGAGATCCACACGCCCGACAGCTCGCGCTACTGGTACGTCGACGGCTACGAGGCCGCGCTGTCCCGCGGCGAGGATCCGCGCTCGCTCGACAAGGAGTTCGTGCGCCGCTGGCTCGTGGCCCAGGGCTTCACCGGGCAGGGCACACCGCCGCCGCTGCCCGACGCCCTGCGCATCGAGGCCGCACAGCGCTACGTCGAGATCGCCGAGGTGCTGCTGGGCCGGCCGCTGCAGCCCGATCTGCGGCCGCCGTTGGCGCGGCTGGCGGCGAACCTCGGCGTCGCCTGACACGCGCCGACGCGCGGGTTCGCGGCCGCGGCGGCCCGGTCGCAGCGCTTGCGCACGGCCGGGGGGAATGGCGCGGTCGGACGGGCGGTCGTCGTGCGCTACAGTGGACGCGGGCCCGCGATGGCCCACCCGGAGAGCACGCCATGGCCCAGCTCGTCGCATCGACCCTCGGTTTCGCGCTCGGATTCCTGCTCGTGCCGATGTTGGTGCCGGGCATGCGGGTCAAGGGCATGGGCGCCGCGCTCAAGGTCGGCTTGCTGTGCGGTGTGCTCAGCGTGCTGCTGGGCAAGCTGCTGCTGGTGCTGCTGTCGATCGTGTTCATCCTGCCCATCGCGCTGCTCGGACCCTGGGCGTGCTGGTGGTGCAGGCGGTGGTGAACGCGGTGCTGCTGGCGATCGCGACCCGCATCAGCTCGGGCGTGCAGTTCGATCGCACGCGATCGCTGCTGTGGGCGGCCTTCGCGCTGACGGTGCTGCAGTGGGTCGCGCGCGCGCTGCTGTGACTGGCCCCGGCGGGCCCGTGGTACTTGGCTGAGCCATGTGGCGTCTTCGGCATCATCAACCATCCCGAAAACGGCCAACCTGACGTACCTGGGGAGCTGCACGCTGCAGCATCGCGGACGGGGAGTCCGCGGGCGTGGTCTCAACGACGGCGGCACGCTCCACGGCCTGCGCGCCATGGGCCGCGTGCGCAAGATCTTCACGCGCGAGGTGCTGGCGCAGCTGCCTGGCCGCATCGCCATCGGCCACGTCCGCTACACCACCGCGGGCGGCTCGCTGGTCAAGAACGTGCAGCCGCTGTCGGCACAGTACCGCAGGCGCTCGATCATGATGGCGCACAACGGCAACCTCGTCGACGAGGACGCGCTGCGCAGGAACTCGAGGCCCAGGGCGCCATCTTCTCGACCATGTCGGACACCGAGGTCGTGCTGCAGCTGATGGCGCGCAGCGGCCACGCCGCGGTGGTCGATCAGCTGATCGACGCGCTGACCCGGATCCGTGGCGCCTACAGCCTGGTGTTCACCACCGAGGACAAGCTCATCGCCGTGCGCGACCCCCACGGCTTCCGCCCGCTCGTGCTCGGTCGTCTGCGCTCGGAGGGCGGCGGCTGGGTCGTCGCGTCGGAGACCTGCGCGTTCGATCTGATCGAGGCGGACTTCGTCACCGATACCTCGCGCCCGGTGAGATCCTCGTGATCGACGCCGAGGGCCCGCGCAGCGTGATGGTGCCGGCGGCGCCGCGGAAGTTCTGCGTGTTCGAGCACGTGTACTTCGCCCGCCCCGACAGCTGCTCGACGGCGTCGGCGTGTACGAGGCGCGGATCGCCATGGGCGAGCAGCTCGCGACCGAGCACCCCGCGGACGCGGACATGGTCGTGCCGGTGCCCGACTCGGGCGTGGTCGCGGCGCTGGGCTTCGCGCGGCGCTCGGGCATCGCATTCGAGATGGGGCTCCATCCGCAACCACTACGTCGGTCGCACCTTCATCGAGCCGATGGACTCGATCACCACTTCGGCGTGCAGCTCAAGCCAACGCCGTGCCGCAGCTGCTCGCGGGCAAGCGCGTGGTCATCGTCGACGACTCGATCGTGCGTGGCACGACCGCGCGCAAGATCGTGCGGCTGGTCCGCAACGCCGGCGCGCGCGGGTCCACGTGCCGGATCTCGTCGCCGCCGGTCGACAGGCCATGCCACTACGGCATCGACACGCCGACCCGCGCCGAGTTGGTCGCCAGCGGCCAGAGCGTCGCCGCGATCGCGGCGGCGATCGAGGCCGACTCGCTGGGCTACCTCAGCCCTGAGGGCCTGCGCGCCGCGGTGCGGCAGGCGCCCGGCTTCGGCTACTGCGACGCGTGCTTCACCGGCGACTACCCGGTGCGACCCACGCGGCCGGCCCGACGACGGCAGCTGCGCCTGGTCGAGGTCTGAGCCGGCGACCCCACCAAGGGCCGCAGGCGAGCGGCGCCGGCGGACCCCGCCGGGGCAGGCGGTGTGCTAGCCTGCGCGGCGACATGGAAGTGCAGGGCAACACCCCTCCGCTGCCCGAGCACGGCAAGACCTTCGACCGCATCGATCGGTTGTCGGCGCGCCTGCTCGAGCTGCGGGCATCTTTGACACTACGACGGCAAGCGCGAGAAGCTCGAGGAGCTCGACACCGCGACGGCGGACCCCACGTTCTGGGACGATGCCGACCGCGCGCAGTCGGTGACGCGGACCCAGGCCAAGCTCAAACACACACTCGAGGAACTCGGTAGTGCCGCCCGCACCATCGACGACGCGCACGCGCTGTACGAGCTCGGGCGCGACGAGAACGACGAGGCGACCCTGCGCGAGGCCCTGGCCCAGATCGACGTCGCCGAGGCCCGGATCGGCAAGCTCGAGTTCCGCCGCATGCTCTCGGGCGAGTTCGACGGCAAGGACGCGATCATGTCCATCAACGCCGGCGCCGGCGGTGTCGACAGCCAGGACTGGGCCGACATGCTGCTGCGCATGTACACCCGCTGGGAGGTAGCGCATGGGCTTCGGCGTCAAGCTGATGGACGTGCAGGAGGCCGAGCAGGCCGGCATCCGCAGCGCCGGAAATCGTGTTCGAAGGCGAGTTTGCCTACGGCTACCTGCGCGCCGAGATCGGCGTGCACCGGCTGGTGCGCATCTCGCCGTTCGACGCCAACGCGCGGCGTCAGACCAGCTTCGCCAGCGTGATGGTCGTGCCCGACATCGGCGAGACCGACGACATCGACGTCGAGGTCAAGGAGACCGACCTGCGCGTCGACAAGTACCGCGCCGGCGGCAAGGGCGGGCAGCACGTCAACAAGACCGACTCGGCCGTGCGACTGACGCACATCCCCACCGGCATCGTGGTCGCGTGCCAGGCCGAGCGCTCGCAGCACAAGAACTACGCCACGGCGATGCGCATGCTCAAGGCGCGGCTGTGGGACCTCGAGCGACAGAAGCGCGAGGCCAAGATGGCCGAGCTGCGCGGCGAGGAGCGCAGCATCGAGTGGGGCAGCCAGATCCGCTCGTACGTGCTGCAGCCGTACCGGCAGGTCAACGATCACCGCACCGGCACCAAGCTCGGCAACGTCGATGCGGTGCTCGACGGCGATCTCGAGCCCCTGATGGAGGCGTTCCTGCTGGGCAAGGGCTCGGCGCAGGCCGCCGCAGACGACGACGAGGTCTGATCCGCATGTTCCACCGACTCGACTGGATGATCGCCTGGCGCCACCTGCGTGCCGGCGAGCACCGGCCGGCCTGGGTGGTGCCGCTGCTGCTCGGCTCGATCTACCTCGTGGTGGTGGGCTTCGCCCTGGTCGGCTACGCCGGCTCGCTCGACACCGTGGCCGAGGTCCCGGTCGACGCGACCCTGGGGCCCACGCCGCTGCAGCGCAACTTCGGTGCGTTCGGCGGCGTGACGATCCTGATGGGTCTGATGGGGCTCATCTTCGCGTTGCTGGCGATCGGCTTCAACCTGCTGCCGACCATCATCGCGATGAGCGTGCTGCTGGGCTGCATGGCGCTCGTGGTCGTGCTGTCGCTGATGAGCGGGCTCGAGGCCGACATGCGCGAGAAGATCCTCGATCAGAAGGCGCACATCCGCGTCGCGCGGGCCGACGGCAAGCCCTTCGAGGACTACGGCACGCTGGTCGACGCGCTCGCGGGTGCGCCGGGGGTCGCGGGCGCGAGCGCGTACCTCGAGGGCGAGATCATGGTGCGCTCGCGCCTCAACCGGCAGGGCGCGATTCTCTCGGGCATCTTGCCGCAGCAGCACGCGACCGCGTCGAACCTGCCGGCGCTGGTGCGCGAGGGCGACTACGACTACCTCGCGCACCCCGAGGCGATCCCGGAGCCGGATCCGTTCGCGGTCGAGCCCGAGAGCACGCCGTGGCGGCTGCGCCACCTCGAGAAGAAGGGCGACGAGACCAAGCCGAGCAAGCCGGCGCCCAAGCCCGAGCGCGAGCAGGGCACGCCGACCGCGGTCGCGGGGCCGAGCAAGCTGCCGCCGCCGCCGCGCTTGAAGGGCGAGGGGCTGCGGGGGTTGCCGCCGCCGCCCGCGGACGACGACGAGGGCTGGGAGGACCCGCGGCGCGAGCTGGTCGGCGGTGCGCGCGACGGTGCCGACGACGGTGGGCAGGACGACGGCGGGTGGGAGGACCCGCGGGCGCATGTGGGCGCGGGCACCGGCACGGGCACTGGCACGGGCACCGGCACCGGCACCGGGCCCATGCGCGGCGGTGACAGCGACGACGCGGTCGAGGATCCCATCCTCATCGGGCGCGAGCTCGCCATGGAGCTCGGCATCGGCGTGGGCAGCGAGGTCCAGCTCATCACGCCGGTCGGGCGCATGACGCCCGCAGGGCGGCTGCCGGGCAGCCTCATCGCCAAGGTCGGCGGCGTGTTCTTCTCCGGCATGTACGAGTACGACCGCAAGAACGTCTACGCGCCGCTGGCGGTGGTGCAGCGCTTCCTGCTGGCCGGCGATCGCGTCAACGGCATCGAGGTCAAGCTCACGGACGTGGACGCGATCGACGAAGGCCACCGCGTGGTCGCGGCCGCGGTCGCCCAGGCCGGGCGCGCCGACGAGCTCGTCGTCGAGGACTGGCGCGAGCTCAACCGCAACCTCTTCTCGGCGATGTTCCTGGAGAAGGTCGCGATGTTCATCGCGCTGCTCTTCGTCGTGCTCGTGGCCTCGTTCGGCATCCTCGCGTCGAATCTCATGAGCGTGCTCGAGAAGAGCAAGGAGATCGCCATCCTCAAGGCCATGGGCACCACCGACCGCGGCATCATGCGCGTGTTCATCGCCGAGGGCCTGTGCGTGGGCATCCTCGGCAGCGTCGGCGGGATCGCCATGGGCCTGGGGCTGTGCTGGGCGCTGGATCGCTACGGCCTGCCGCTCAACGAGAACGTCTACTACGTGGAGAAGCTGCCGGTCGTGGTCGACAGCTTCGAAGTCGCGCTGGTCGGCGTCTCGGCGCTGGTGATCGTGTGCCTGTCGAGCCTGTATCCCGCGCTGGTCGCGTCTCGGCTGCGTCCGGTCGACGCGCTGCGCCTCGCCGAGCAGTGACCGGGCCGGGCGCACGCGCCGGGATCGCCGCAGTCGAGCCGCTCGGGCGGGGCCGTTGCAACGGCGCCAGTTCCAGTCCCGCTCGCGTTGACACCCGAGATCGGGCGTTTTAGCCTGCGCGCGGTCCTAGACGCCCGCCCCATGGCCCGCTCCGATCCCGAAGGCACGCCCGCAGTGGCGCCTCGGCCCGCCGGGCCCGAGCTGGTGCGAGTCGTGCGGATGACGAAGCACTTCGTCATGGGTGCGCAGCGGCTCGACGTGCTCAAGGAAGTCGACCTCACGCTTCGCGTCGGCGAGATGGTCACCATCATCGGGGCCTCGGGCGCGGGCAAGTCGACCCTGCTGCACTGCCTGGGCACCCTCGATCTGCCGAGCTCGGGGCAGATCCTGTTCGACGGCATCGACATCGTCGAGCTGCCGCCGCCGGAGCTGGCGCGCTTCCGCAACCGCACCATCGGCTTCGTGTTCCAGTTCCACCACCTGCTGCCGGAGTTCTCTGCGCTCGAGAACGTCATGATGCCGGCCCTGGTCGCGCGCATGCCCATCCGCGACGCCCGTGGTCGCGCCGAGGCCATGCTCGAGGCCGTGGGCATGGCACACCGGCTGCGGCACCGCCCCGGCGAGCTCTCCGGTGGCGAGCAGCAGCGCGTCGCGATCGCCCGCGCGCTGGTGATGCAGCCCAAGCTGCTGCTCGCGGACGAGCCCACCGGCAACCTCGACACCCGCACCAGCGAAGAGGTCCACGCGCTGCTGTTCCGGCTCAACGAGGAGCACCGCACGACCATGCTCGTGGTCACGCACAACATGGATCTCGCGCGGCAGATGCCGCGGAAGATCCGCATGGCGGATGGCCGGCTCATCGGCGACACCACCTGGGAGCCGGCCGATGACGCGGCCGAACGCGATGGCGCGCGTGCGTGAGCAACCACGCCGGACCGCCCGCACCGGCGGATGGTTGGCCTGGCTGCTGTTGCTGCTGCTGCTGCCGGTCGGCGCGCGGGCCGACGCCGGGATCCGCGGCGACTGGAACGCGATCTGGCTCGCCAGCGCCCTCGCCGACGTCCCCGGCGAGCTGTTCGGTCAGCCCATCGCCGAGATCCGCTTCGAGGGCAACAACCGCGTCGAGTCGGAGGCGATGCTGCTCGAGCTCGACAGCAGCGTCGGCGAGCTGTGCCAGCCGCGCAAGCTCGGCGCCGACCTCAAGCGGCTGTGGGGCCTGGGCTACTTCGAGGATGTCGCGGTCGAAGGCGAGCTCGGCCCGCGCGGCGTGATCCTGACCTACGTGGTCAAGGAACGCCCGACGGTGCGCAAGATCATCATCGAGGGCAACGACAAGATCAAACTCGACGACATCAACGAGCAGCTCGACCTGCAGAAGAACCAGGTGCTGGACCTGGGCAAGCTCAAGGCCAACGTCGAGAAGGTCAAACAGGTCTACACCGACGGCGGCTTCTTCCTCGCCGACGTCAGCTACGAGCTGCGCCCGGTCGAGAAGGAGCCCGGCAAGGTCGACATCGCGATCGTGATCGACGAGGCCACCGAGGTCGTCGTCCGCAGCATCGACTTCGTCGGCAACAAGGCCTTCAGCGACAAGGATCTGCGCAAGCACATCATGACCAAGGCCGGCGGCTACATCAGCGTGGTCGCCAAGAAGGCCGGTGGTGTCTTCAACAAAGAGGCCTTCCAGCAGGACTTCGCGTTCCTGCGGGCGTTCTACGGCGACAACGGCTACCTCGACGCCAACCCCAAGGATCCCGAGCTGTCGCTCACGCCCGATCGCCGCTTCGTGGTGCTGACCATCCCGATCGAGGAGGGGCCGCAGTACAAGCTCGGTGGGCTCGCGGCCCGCGAGGTGCTCGCGCGCGGAGAGACCTTGCTGTTCGACTCCGACACCCTGGCCGAGTCCATCACGCCGGTGATCAAGCCTGGCGACGTGGCCTCGATGGGCAAGATCCAGAAGATCCGCGAGGACATCGAGCGGCGCTACAAGGACGCCGGCTACGCCTACGTCAACGTCAACGCCGACCAGCGCTTCGATCGCGAGAAGCTGCTGCTGTACATCAACCTGTCGGTCGAGAAGGGGCCGCTGGTCTACATCGAGCGCATCGAGATCAACGGCAACGAGAAGACCGCGGACAAGGTCATCCGCCGCGAGATGACCATCTCCGAGGGCGACCTCTACTCGGAGACCGCCAAGGAGACCAGCGAGTTTCGCATCATGCGGCTGGGCTACTTCTCGGCCGTCAACATGTCGACCTCGCGCGGCTCGGCGGACGACAAGATCGTCGTCAACATCGAGCTGACCGAGCAGCTGACCGGCACCTTCCAGGTCGGCGCGGGCTTCTCGACCATCGAGAACTTCGTGCTGCAGGGGCAGGTCGCGTACGACAACTTCCTCGGTCGCGGGGCCACCGTGCAGGTCATCGCGCAGTTCTCGAGCCTGCGGCGGCTGTTCAACTTCTCGTACTACACGCGCCACTTCCTCGACAGCAAGTGGAACTTCATCCTCAACGTCTTCAACTCGCGCAACATCTTCCCGTCGTTCTCGCGTCAGAGCACCGGCTTTCGCCTCAGCTGGGGCTATCCCATCTGGCGTGACCTGACCGCGTTCGTGGGCTACGAGCTCGAGGACGTCAAGGTCGGCTTCGGCACCTTCGGCACCGTCGGCGGCGTGTTCTCGCCGGGCTCGCTGGTCACGGTGCCGCAGCAGGCGCTCATCACGAACCTGTTCGCCAACGGCATCACCTCGGCGTTCGAGGCGCGGCTGCAGTGGGACACGCGCGACAACTTCCTGTTCCCGACCTCGGGCCAGTACCACCAGTTGCGCACGACCTTCGCGTCGAAGTACCTCGGCTCGGAGAACCGCTACAACCGCTACGTGCTCGACAGCCGCTTCTACTTCCCGGTCATCCGCACCGAGAAGGCCTTCCGCGCGTGGGTGGTGTTCAAGGCGCGATTGCAGGTCGGCTTCGTCCACTCGACCCAAGCCCGCGGCGTGCCGATCTTCGAGCGGTGGTTCCCCGGTGGCATCTACGGTGACGGCGAGATCCGCGGCTTCCGCCTGCGCAGCCTCGGGCCCAAGATCAAGGTCGCGAGTTCGCCGGATCCGACCTCGCCACTCATCCCGTACGAAGTCGGCGGCAACCTGCTGACCGCGCTGACGGGCGAGTTCGAGTTCATGATGATCCCGCCGGCCAACATCAAGGGCGTGCTCTTCTACGACATGGGCAACGCGTTCAACACCGAGAAGCTCTACTGCGAAGAGCTCAATCCTCGCTGTTGCCAAAGGCGGATCCGTGCGACCACTTCCGCTTCCGCAGCACGCATTACTCCATGAGCTTCGGCTTCCCCTGGCAGTCGCCGATCGGTCCGCTGCGCTTCGAGTGGGGCTTCCCGCTCGATCGCCAACGCCCGACCAGCTTCCTGCGCCGCGGCAATGATCCAGTGTTCGAGTTCGCCATCGGCAACTCGTTCTGAGCCGCAGCGGCTGCGGCCGCGAGCCGAGACCCCCGTCACTGGCGAGGCGCGTGCGGCGGGTTTTGTCCCAGCGCGCACGCGCGCCGCGGGGCAAACCATCCCAGCGCGCAGTGTCGCGTCGTCGCGGCCATGCACGACCACGGCACCGCGCGCTCGTGGGCGTGGGCACGCTCGGCTGAATCGTCCCAGCGAGGGCTCCGTCTGCCAGCGACATGCTTGCCGCGCGACACCGCGGCGGCTAAGGTTCGCGCCATGCAGCGATTGTTGCGCCTCGCTCTGCCCGTCATCGCCGCGCTCGGCGTCACGGGGCCGGTTCGCGCCGCGGATCCGGTGCTGGAGAAGCTCGCGGTGGTGGACGTGCAGCGCTGCCTGCTCGAGACCAAGGAAGGCAAGAAGGCCAAGGCCGAGCTCGAGAAGGCCTTCACCAAGGGGCAGGCGCGCATCGCCAAGAAGACCGAGGAGCTGCAGAAGCGGGCGCTGGACCTGCGCGCCAAGGCATCGATGCTCTCGGCCGAGGAACTGCAGAAGCGCCAGGCCGAGCTCGTCCGCGGCGAGGCCGAGCTCGAGCAGCTGAGCGCGGAGCTGCAGGAGGATGTGGCCGAGAAAGAGGCGCTGCTGACGGAGAAGATCTACGGCAACGTCGAGGGCATCGTGAAGCAGATCGCACTGGAGGACGGCGTGCAGGTCGTGCTGGTGCGCTCCGAGATGACCGTGCTGTACGTCGAGCCCAAGCTCGATTTGACCAATCGCGTGATCGTTCGCTACGACAAGGAGCACCCGTGAAGAGCACCGCCACCCATCCACGCCGCCGCATGCGGCTGTCGCTGTCGCTGTGCGCGTGCCTCGCGGTGTGCGCTGCACCGCTGTTCGCCGCGCCGGCCACCGCCGCAGCGGAGGTGCCGCAGATCAAGAAGCTGGTCATGGTCGACATGCAGCGCGTGCTCAACGAGACCAAGGCCGGCAAGAAGGCCCGCGCCGATCTCGAGGCCAGCAGCAAGTCGAAGCAGGAGAAGGTCGACAAGAAGCGCGCGAAGCTCGAGGCCGAGGCCGGCCGGCTGGGCAGCCTCAAGGGCGAAGAACTCGCGGCGGCACAGGAGAAGCTGCAGAAGGACTCGATGGAGCTGCAGAGCATGATGATGACGCTCGAGCAGGAGCTCGGCGAGCAGCACAACAAGCTGCTGGAGACCATGTACAAGAACGCTCAGGACATCGTCGCCAAGCTGGCCAAGGAGCGGGGTATCGACCTCGTGCTGGTCCGCGACGCGATGACGGTGTTGTTCGCGAAGGACGGCTTCGACATCACCGACGAGGTCATCAAGCTGTACGACGGCAAGCACAAGAGCTGAGCCGCCCTGCGCCCCCGCGCGGGACCCAGGCCGCGCGGCCGCGTCGGGACTTGATATGCTCCGGCCGTGCTCGACTCGGTCGCGATCGCCCGCATCCTTCCCCACCGATTCCCGTTCCTGTTCATCGACCGCGTGGTCGAGGTGACGCCGGGGCAGTCGATCGTGGCGCTGCGCATGATCTCGAGCAGCGACCCCATCCTGCAGGGCCACTTCCCGGGCAATCCCATCGTGCCCGGCGTGGTGCAGGTCGAGACCATGGCCCAAGCCGCGGTGATCCTCGCGCACCTGTCGGGCGAGTTCGATCCGGCGACACAGGACTGCCTGTTCATCGGCATCGAGGACGCGAAGTTCCGCGCCGTGGCGGTGCCGGGCGAGACCCTGCGCATCGAGGTTCAGGCCGAGCGACTGGGCCGCATCGGCAAGTTCAGCGGGCGCGTGCTCGCCGACGATCAGGTCAAGTGCTCGGCGAAGTTCAGCGCCATCGTGGCGCCCAAGAGGGCCGGATGAGGGCGCTGGCCGTCGTCGTGCTCGCGCTGGCCCTGGTCGGCGGTTGCGCGCGATCGCAGCGGCAGGAAGTGGCGGCGGCGAGCCACCGGCTCTCGCGCGCGGTCCGTCGCGGAGACGACGCGCGCACGGTCGGGGCGGTGCGGCCCGGCGCGCGCGGGACGCTGGATCGCGGGCAGCTGCTCGGGCCGCAACGGCGGGCCTGGGCGCGGCGCCTTGCGCGGCCGCGGGCGGTGATCGGCGAGGCCGACGTGCTGCTCGGCGACGGTACGAGCCTGCGTGTGGTGTCCACGCCGCACGGCTGGCGCCTCGGCGCGGATCCGACCGACCTGTATGCGCAGGACTCCCCGGAGGCCGCGATCGCGGCGCTCGTGCGGGCGTCTCGTCGCGGGCGCTGGGACGTGGTCCTGCGCCTGGCGCCGCGGCGCGCCGCGTGGGGCTGTCGGAAGACGACCTGAAGGCCGCTTGGACGGAGGGCGAGCGGGCAGCTCAGCTCGCAGCGGCCCGGGATCGCCTCGCGGCGCACGTGGGCGATCCTGTGCCCGGTAGGCCACGGGCCCGCGTTCGAGCTCGGAGGGGGACACGCCGTCCGCCTCGAGCGCGAGGACAGTGCGTGGGTCATCGTGGACTTCTGAGCCTGCCGCGCCGCCGCCACCTGACCCTGACCGCGCGCGGCGTCGTCGGGGGCACCGCGGTTTCGTCTGCGACTTGCCTCGCGGTGCAGTCGCGTTACGCTGTTCGAGAGAGGTGACGGACAACGGCACCACGGGTGCGCCCCGCCTGACACGACTGTCGCGGTCGTGGTCGGAGGGGGCTTCCCGGGTGCCGGCGGAAGTGCGCGTCGATAGCCAACTCACGGGCCAGGCTTCTCTCTCGCCTGACGGTGGTTTGGGGCTTGCAGGTTTTTCGGCGGGCGAACTGGGCGCGACCCCTCCACCGAGGAGCGGCGATGCCGAACCGGAAACGGGGCCCCTGCGTAGTTTCCAAGAGAAGGGCGTCCGAACGAAGGCGAGGCTGCAGATGGCAGACAACTGGACCCGATCGTCCCAGTCAGTACGAGCCGCAAGGCGCGGCGGGTCACCGCTCGAGCAACAGCCGCGGCTGGAGCTTCCCGGTCCCGGCGCCGCCCGAGCCCCGCGAAGCGGACGCCCAGCCGGCGCCCGAGAGCCCGAGCGCGGCATCGCCTTCATCGACTTCTACGTGTGACTCCCGCTGAGCCGGGGGGAGTGACGCAGCCCAGAGGGGACGGCGCGAGAGCGCCGTCCCGCTTCGTCATTTCTGGGCCCTGGCGCGGCCGCGCGCCGGTCCGCGGGGCCTCAGCGGGTGTAGCGGAAGTACAGCTGCAGCAACAGCGTGCCGAGCCGCGCATCGGCATGCCCACGAACGTGGCGATGAAGCCGCCCGACATGTGGCGGTTGAGGCTGTGGATGTCGAACGCGAGCGCGGCATCCGCGCCACGCCGAAGCGGCGGTTGTCGGCCGCGACGCCGGCGATCTGCAGCAAGTTGTTGCTCTGCTGCACCACGCCGCCGCCGCCGTGCGCGGCGATCATGAAGCGCCGAAACGGCACGCCCAGTCGCAGCTCGCCGGTGTAGACGCCCTGGCCCAGCAGCTCGCGCCGCGGCGCGCCGTCGTCGTAGCGTTGCAAGAGGCCTGTGGCGTGCAGGTCGAACGCGATGAAGCGGCGAATCTCGTAGCCCACCCGCGCGCTGAACGAGAACCCCCGGCGACAGCACCTTCGCGGCCGCGCCCAGCAGCACCGCCGGTCCGGTCGCGGCCTCGACGAAGAAGCCGCGGCTGAACTTCCGTGGGTCGGGGAAGACCGTGGGGTCGATCTCCTTGTTGACCACCACGCCGACCTCGCCGGTCTCCTGCGGGCGCTTCGCAGACTCGGCCGCTGGGGCCGCCGCGAGGGCGAGGGCGAGCAACGCTGCGTTCACCCGCCGCTCCCGCCGTCGTCGCACACGGCCATGGTGTCCATGCCGCCGCTGCTGCCGCCGCCCATGGCCGACGCGGTGGTCGGCAGCACGTACAGCTCGGGCTCGACGTCGTAGCGCCGCTGGTCGCGGGCGCTGTCGAAGATGATGCCTTCGCTCTGGCGCAGGCGTACCGAGTACTTCAGCGTCGCCGGGCCGCTCGCGCCCAGGGTCAGCCGCAGCATCACCGCACCGGCGAAGACCGCGTCGGTGGGGACCTCGGCGGTGCCGATGGGATCGGCCTCGTGACGGTGGTTGAGCACGGCGAGGGGACCCGCGCAAAAGCGCGTGATGGCGTCGAGATCGTACATCGCCTCGCGTAGGTCGTCCTCGCGGAACTCGCCCTCGAGCGTCGCCCCGGGCTCGACCATGCGCGGCGTGAAGCCCAACAGCGAGGGGAACTGCACTTCGTCCTCGTCCTCGCCGCCGGCGGCACCGAAGCCCGCGATGGGGTTGTAGTCGTAGAACTCGGTCGCACCGTCGAGCAGCACCCACGCGCGCAGCGGCGCGTCGCCGTCGTTGGTCAGGGTCCATGGCACCGACACGGTGAGATCGTCGCGCTTGACCCACGGGGTCTGCTCCGCCGGCATCGTGCCGGGGGGCTGCAGCGCCGCGAGCTCGGCGTCGGTGGGGTTGCGGAAGTCGAGCCAGTACTCGCCCTGCACGTAGGCGCCGATGGTCGGGTTGGCGTTGTCCGCACCCTCCTCGGCTGCGGCAGCGACGTCGGCGGCGCTGACCCGCAACGTCTGTGCGCCCTGGTAGTACGCGGGGTTGTTGCAGCCGCCGATCGACGCCCACAGCAGCGCGGCGGCGCTGCCGGTACGAAGCTGCTGTCGATGCGATCGCGGTGCCATCGGTTGCCCCCTTGTCGGTCGTCCTCGCCTCACTCGGTGTCGAACACGAACGGGTACTCGACCTCGACCACGCCGCCTTCGGGCTTGGGGAAGCGCCAGTTCTGCAGCGCGCGGACCATGCAGCTCTCGGCGTCGCTGTTGTTGAGCGAGCTGCTCTTCACCTTCGCGCCCGAGACCGAACCGTCGAGGCGGATGATCCACTGCAGCGAAACCTTGCCCGACAGGTCGGGCTGACGCGCGAGCTGCTTGTTGTAGCAGAAGCCGATCTGCGCGCGGTGGCGGCGGACCTCCTTGTCGATCAGCTCCTTGCTGAGCTGACCTTGACCTGCGCAGTCCCGGGCTGCACCGAGACCTGCTTCTCCTTGGGGCCCGACTTGCCCTTGACCGTGCGGCGGCGGGCATCCGTGCCGCTGCCGCCCATGTCGATGTCCGCGGTGCCGTGGATGACGCCCTCGCCGTCGCCGCCGCCGCCTTGGCCGCTGCCGCGCGTCGACATGCCGAAGGTGCCCGCGCCCACGACCAGCGGCCCGGTGTCGGTGCCGCTGATCTGGCCGCCGACGGACAAGAGATCCGCCATCGTGTCGGTCTGCGCGAGCACGTTGAGTTCCTTGACCAGGCCGACATTGGTCGCGTTGCTCGAGCTGGTCGCGTCGGTCTTGGGGATGTTGCTGCGGCCGACCTTGTCGGGGCGGCCGAAGGTGCCCTCGGGGCCGCCGGCGCGCTTGCGCGGCTTCTCGGCCGGCTTGTCCTCGTCGCCGGTGATGGGCGTGTCCTCTTCGGGCGGCGGGTCGCGCGGTGGGTCGTTGAACATCGCCCGCGTGATGCGCTCGTCGAGCTGCTCGAGTTCGAGGTGGTGGCGCTCGGGGTCGTAGCGCAGGTACGCGATGCCCAGCAGCAGGCCCATCGCGACCGCGACAACGCCAGGCTCGCGAACAGCGGGCGGTTGGCGCTGTCGCCCGGCATCGGCGGCAGCGCCTCGCGCGTGACCTGCAGGACCACCAGGCGCAGATCCGGGCGCTCGCGCAGCCACAGCACGCCCCAGTCCTCGGGCGAGAGCGCGACCTTGGTCTTGCCGGACTCGCGCAGCGCCGCGACGTCGTGCTCGGTGCCCGCGAGCACGAGCCGCCCGTCGAAACCTCCCGGCAGGTGCAGCGCGCCGCCTTGGACCAACGGCGTGCGCGCGACCGCGGGCGCGATCGGCAGCACGAAATCACAGCCGTGGCCGTGGCCCACCGTGAGCGCGCCGGCCTTGGTCACCGACGCCTCGTGCACGACCGAGCGGCCGAGCGCGAGCACGACGCGGGTGACGTAGGTCGAGGGTGTCGAGCGGTTGGCCACTACAGTGCATCCTGTGCGACGGTCTGCGCGAGCTCGGGCATGAAGCTGCGATGCGGGATCCCGACGGTCTCGAACTCGCCGCCGATGCGCGCGAGGAACTGCAACAGCGCCGGCGTCCGCAGCTCACCTTCGATGTCGAGTCCGGTGAAGGTGTAGCGCGTGACGTCGGCGTCGCCGTCGTCGCTGGGGCCCGCGGCCCCGCCGTCAGGGGGCCGTGTCCGCGGCCGCGGGCGGCGTGGCGCCAGGGTCTGGACGCGCGCCGTCGGCCGGCGCGGGGCTCGGCTTGCCCGCGGTCGTCGGCGACGCCGCCGTCGGTGCGGGCTTGCTCGCGGTCGTCGCGGGCGCGCCGGAGGCGCTGCGGCCGGCTTGGCGGCAGGTTTAGCGCGCGCGCAGGCGCAGCGAGACACAGCAGGGCTGTCAGCGTCACGAGCGTCGTGTGGGTCATCCTCCGCCGCCTTTCTTCGGGGCCATGCTGTCGAGCAGGGCGAGTCGTTCCTTCGCGGCGGCCGCCTCGGCACCGTCGCCGCCGGTGACCTGCGGGTACCGTTCCAGGTGCTTGCGTGCTGCCGCGGCTGCTCCGCGAAGTCCATCTCGAGCACCGCGAGGTTGAAGTGTGCTGCGGGGTGGTCGGCGTCGATCGCGATGACCCGCTGCCACGCCTCGCGCGCGCCTGGGATGTCGCCGGCGAGCCGGGTGCAGGTGCCCAGGCCCAGCAGTGCGTCGGTGTTGCCGGGTTCGATCTGCAGCACGGCGTCGAGCTCCGCCTTGGCGCGCTTGTGGTCGCCCGCGCCCAGGAACAGCGCGGCCTTGTTGAGACGCCCGACCACGTAGCTCGGGTCTCGGGCGCTGGCCTTGTCGAACAGCGCGAACGCGGTCTGGTCGTCGCCGCGGCGCAGCGCGACCAGACCCAGGTTGGTGAGCAACAGCGGGTGGTCGGGGTGGCGCGCGAGGCCTTTGTTGAGCAGCAGCTCGGCGAGGTCGAGCTGGCCGCGGTCGATCTTGATCGCGCCCAGGGTCGCGTACGCCGCGGGATCGAACGCGTGCTCACCGAGGATCGCGCGGCACTCGGCCTCGGCCTCGTCGAGCCGGCCCGCGCGCCGCAGCGCGGCGGCCAGCGCGTTGCGCAGGCGCACGTCGCCGGGGTGCTTGCGCAGCGCCTGCTCGTACAGCGACACCGCGCGCTTGACCTTGCCCTGGCGCACGTAGACCTCGCCGAGCGCGTCGAGCACCTCGGGCTGGCGTAGATCTCCAGGCTCTTCTCCAGCGCGCGCGCGGCCTCGCCGAGCCGTGCGCGGCGCAGCTCGATCACGCCGATGTCGAGCCAGGCTTCCCACAGCCTGGGCTCGGCCGCGATTGCGGCCTTGAACTTCGCGATCGCGTCGTCGTACTCCGCCGCGCCGGCCTCCATCTTTGCGACCGCGGCCTCGAACGTCCGGCGCGCGCTGGCGCTGACCGCCGTGGTCGGGGCGGTGGTGTTCGCGGGCGCGCGGCTCTTGCACGCGGCCATGGGCGCGACGAGCAGCGCGACGACGAGCAGGCGCGAGGGCGTCATCGCGACAACCTCCGGATGGCCGGGCGCTCGAGCCACCCTCGGCCACGCGCAGCTCCGATCCGATCTCGGCGATCGGCGGGAACTCCTGGCCCGAGAGGCGCCCGAGCGCCTCGCGGATGCGCTTGGTGTAGCTGTTGTAGATGCCCAGCTCCATCGCGCGCTGGTAGCCGTTCTTGTACGCGCCGATGGCCTCCTCCTCGAACGCGAGCGCGAAGGTGTCGAGCTGCTCGGCGTACTCGTCCTGTTGCGCCTGCGTCAGCGCCGTCGGGATGGGGTAGTCGCGCAGGCCCTTGGCGAACAGCTCGTAGGACTGGCCGATGCGGAACAGCGCGGCGGTGGTCCACTCCGCGGTCGAGTAGGCGAGCACGTCGAGGTAGACGTCCTTGGCCTGGGCCAGCAGCTTGGCCTTGCGCTCGAGGCTCGCGCCGAGCTTTGCGGGCTTGGGGTCGAGCTTCTGCGCCTCGAACTCGCGGTAGATGATCTCGCCTTGCAGGTAGCGCGCTTCGGCGCCGGCGATGCGGGCGCGGCCCTCCGCGCCGCGACCGGCCTTGGCGGCCTTGGCGAGGGCCTTGTCCGCGTCCTTGAGTCGACCGAGCGCCAGCAGCGACTTGCCCAGCTGGGTGTTGGCCTCGACCGCCTCGGCCGCACTGCCGTGGAGATCGACGAACTTCGACAGCGTGGCGACCGCGGCCTTGTGCTCGCCGGCGCGGGCCTGGACCATGCCCGCGCGCAGCTCGACCTGCAGGCTGTCCTTCTCGCCGGGGTACTGCTTGGCGTAGGCGGCGTAGCGCGCGGCTGCGAGCTTGGTGCGGCCCAGGCCCTCGTAGAGCACGCCTGCGTTGTACATCGCGTCGGCGCGGCCCTTGTGCTTGGGATAGCGCTCGATGAGCCCGTCGTAGCGCTGCGCGGCGCGCTCGTAGTCACCCATGTTCTCGAACACGCGTGCGACCACCAGTGTTGCCTCGGCCGCCTGCGGTGACTGCGGGTACTCCTTCGCGACGCGCTCGTAGACCTCGGTCGCGGCCTGGGGCTTCTTCGCGCGCTCGAGCGCGGCGCCGGCGTTCGCCAGCGCGAGCGGGGCCTTGTCGTGCTTGGGGTACTCGGCCGCGACGCGCAGGTAGTAGCTGGCGCCGCGCGCGGAATAGCCGCGATCGACCAGGGTGTCGCCCTGCTTGAGCAGACTGTCGACGATGATGCGATCGAGCCGCTGCTGCTCCTCGGGCGCCGCGAAGGACTTGGTGCCCTTGAGCTTGCCCGCCCAGAGCTCGATGGTGTCGTAGTCCTCGGCCTTCTGCAGGCTCTCGAGGATGCGATCACCGGCGGCGCCGGCGTTGGCGTCGCCCGGGTAGTCGACCACGACCTTGCCGAAGCGCTGCACCGCGCCGTCGTAGTCGCCGCGGTTGTGGAAGAACTCGCCCAACGCGTAGAGCACTGCGCCGTTCTGCTCGTCCTCGGGGAACAGCGCGGAGAAGAGATCGACGGCGCGGATGAACTTGCGCTCGAGCACGCTGTAGCGATCGCCGCCGCCGGCGGGCGCGGGCTCGTCGGGTTTGGTCTCGCCGGGTTTGGCCTCGCCGGGTTTGGTCTCGCCGGGCTTGGTCTCGCCGGGCTTGGTCTCGCCGGGCTTGGTCTCGCCGGGCTTGGTCTCCGCGGCCGTGGTCGTCGCGGGCGCCTGCGCCATCGCCTGCTCGTAGGCGCCGATCGCCGCGAGCAGCGCGTCGTGGTGCAGCGGACCGACCGGCGCCGACTCGCCCACGCGCAGGTAGGCATCGCCGGCGCGCTCGGCTTGGCCGAGCTTGAAGAAGTAGATGTCGCCGGTCAGGTACGAGACCTCGACCGCGTTGGGCTCGCTGGGGTAGCGCGTGATGAAGTCGTCGTAGGCGCGCGCGGCCAGGGCGTAGCGCTCCTTGTCCGGCACCTTGGTGTCCTTCTCCGCCGCCTGCGCGCCCTCGTGGATCGAGCGGCCGAAGTCGAACAGCAGCGCCGAGGCCTCGCCCGCGGCCTTCTTCGCGGCCTTCGGGTTGGCCTTGGCCCACGCCGTGCCCAGGCCGTAGCGCTCGTGGATGATGCCGAGCTCGTCGAGCGCGGCCGGCAGCTTGCCGTCGCCGCGCAGCCCCGCGACCACGTGCAGCTCGAAGTCGGCGGCGTCGACGTGCTTGCCGTCGAGCTCGA
Source organism: Nannocystaceae bacterium (assembly GCA_046351635.1). Lineage (GTDB taxonomy): Bacteria > Myxococcota_A > Polyangia > Nannocystales > Nannocystaceae > Xiheibacterium. Next base: position 49,754 of record JAXLYC010000049.1, read on the forward strand.
TGAGAAAACGCCAGGTCGGCACCGACTTGTCGTAGCGCGTCTGCGCCTCGTAGGCCTCGCCCAGGCGCACGAGCACCTTGCGCGAGTACTGCGAACCGTCGATCGACGCGAGGAAGTCGTAGATGTCCTTGGGCGTGTTCTTCTCGTCCTCGGACAGCACCTGCACGAGGTACTCGAGCGCTTCCTCGCGCAGATCCGCGAGTCGCTTGCGGCCGGCCTCGTCGGTCTGCTCCGAGCCACCCTGATCGAGCACCTGCTTGAAGCGCTTGACCGCCTCGGCGCTGTTGCCGAGCTTCCAGTTGCACCACGCGGTCTTGAACAGCGCCATCGCGTAGGCGTCGCTCGCGGGGTGATCGAGCACGTGGCCGTAGGCCTCGAGCGCCCCGTTCCAGTCGTTGCTGGCGTAGAAGCGGTGGTCGCCGACGGCGAGCCACGCGTCGGGCACGAAGCCGGAGCTGGGGTGCTTCTGGATGATGGCCCAGAACTGCGCCTGGGCCTCCTCGGTCTTGCCCTGGTCGCGCAGCGAGAACGCGTACAGGTAGCGGACGGTGTCGAGCTTGCGGAAGCCGGGGTAGTCGCGGATGAGCCGCACGTACAGGCCCTGCGAGTCGGTGAGATCGAGCGCGGGCTCGGCCGGGGGGCCGTCGGGGCAGGTCTCGGGCGCGTCGCGGCAGGCATCGACCGCGTCGGCCCAGCGCTCCATCGAGGTCAGGAAGCGCTCCTGCGAGCGCTCCCAGTACAGCGCCGCCAGGCGATACAGCGCCTCGGGCATGGCGCGGTTGTCGGCGTGCTTGGTGATGAACTCTTCGAGCAGGCCGATGCCGCGCTTGCGATCGACGGTGATCTGGCCCTCGCGCTTGGTCAGCTCGAGCTCGAGCTGATACGAGGTCAGGGGCGGCGGTTGGTCGGCGGCGTCCTTGCTGCCGCGCTTGGCCTTGCCGCGCTTGCGCTTGCTGCCGCCGTCGGCGTCGTCACGGGCGCGCGGGCTCGTCGCGGTCGTGCCGCGGCTGGCGCTGCGCTCGGCCGGCGCGGTGCGACCAGGTGCGGCTGCGGCCACCGGCGCGGCCAGCAGCAGCATCAGCCCCAGCGCGACCGACGGGCGCGTCATCGGTAGCCCTCGTATTCGTCGGCCCAGTACTCGCCCTCGTAGGGCCAGAACTCCTCGTCGTCGCCGACCACGCCCTCGATCTGCAGCTTGCCGAAGAGCTCGGGTGGGAAGCGGCCCGCGGCCATGTCGCGGACCTCGATCTCGAGCTTCTTCTTGGCCCCGAGCACGGCGTCGATGCGGCCCATGCGGGCCTCGCCGAGCATGTCGTCGATGCGGTCCGCGAGCCGCCGCAGGCGATCGCTGGCGACCGCGGCCGCCTGCACGTCGATGCGGTCGGCCATGGTCAGCGCCTGGCTGCGCAGCGCCAGGATGAAGCGGCCCTCGTCGGTCAGCGCCTCGGCGAGATCGCCGGTGCGCGCGCTGCCGACCGGGGGGCCCTCGAGCAGCAGCGTGGTCGCGCCGCGCCGCAGGGTCCGCACGCGCTCGCGCAGATCCTTGGACTCGTCGACCAGCGGCGCGATCGCGGCCGGATCGGCGCCGGCCTGCTGCGCCTGACGGATCTGCGCCTCGAGGCCTGCGACGCCGCGCTGCAGCCGATCGGCCTCGGCGAGCACGTCGAGCGCGTCGCCCTCGGGGTCGCGACGCGACGCAGTCGGGGTCTGCTGCAGCTGCGCGGTGAGCCGGCGCAGCTCGCCGCCGAGCGCATCGGCGAAGTCGGCCTCGGCGCGCAGCACCTGGGCCTGATGACCGAGCCGCGCGTAGGTCGGGTCCTCGTCCATCATCGACAGCAGCAGGCGATGCTCGGCGAGCTCGCCGGCGAAGTCGTCGCCCGCGCGCAGCCGCGACAGCTCGCGGTGCAGCGCGAGCAGTCGCTCAGGGTCCTTGCGGATCGCCTCGATGTGGTCGCCGACCGGTGCGAGCTCGTCGATGAAGCGTGTGAACTCGGACTCGGCCTGGCGGAAGTCGCAGTCGTAGAGCATCAACAGCGCCGCGAGCAGGCGGGCCTCGACCGCCTGCGCCGCGTCGGGGAAGCGCTCGCGCAGCTCCGCGACCAGATCGCGCGCGACCGCGTACTCGCCGGCCTCGGCCATGGTCCAGGCCGACTCGAACAGCGCGTGCGCGAGCTCGTCGGAATCCTGCGGCACGCTGAAGTAGTGGTAGAACGCGTGGTCGTTGCGGCGCTCCTCGTGCGCGATGCGGCCCAGACCCAGCTGCGCGAGGTCGCGGACCGGGAAGTATCGCCGGTCGACGTAGTAGGCCGACAGCTGCTGGTCCTTGCCGCCGAGTACGTCGCAGAACGCCGACTCGGCCTTGCGGAACTGCTTGCGCTGGGCGTAGACCACGCCCTGCAGGTAGCGCGCGGCGGTGTGGAAGCGGCTGCGCGGACCGACGGCGTCGAAACGCTCGAGCGCGACGTCCAGCTGGCCCTGCTGCATGGCCGCGCGCGCGGCCAGGTAGTCGCGCTCGTCGGTGTCGTCGGGGCCCAGCGTGATGGTCTTGCCGCCGGGCGCGAGGCTGCGGTCGAGCTCCGCGAGCCCGAGCACGAAGTCCTTGCTCGCCAGCGCCAGATCGACGTGGCGGCGCAGCGCCGGCGTGAAGTAGGGGTCGTCGGTGCCGCGGGCGATCACGGCGGCGAACGCCGCCTGTGCGGTCGACTCGGCGCCCCAGGCCGTGAGCGCCATGCCCAGGTGGTAGCGCGCGGAGCTGGCCTCGGGCGTCTCGGCGAAGGCCTCGTAGCGCGGGTGACTGACCAGCTCGTACAGCGCCAGCGCACTGCCGAGCACGTCGCCGCGGACGTAGCGGTCCTGGGCCCCGGCGAGTGCGCCGGTGTACTGTTCGAGCGTGGCCTCGCGATCGTCGGCGAGTCCGGCCTTGGCCAGCTGGGCGTAGCGCTCGGCCAGGCGCGGATCGAGCAGGCTCGGCACCGCGGCGTCCGAACGCGTGGGCTCGCGCGCGTCCGCGGGTTCGTGGTCGTCGCCCTGGGGCGCTCCGACCGGCGCCGCCGAGGTCGGCGCGGCGTCGTCGCCCTCGATGGGCGCCGCTGCGACGACGAGCGCGAGCCACAGCGACGCGATCACTTGGCCTTGCCTCCGCGCTCGCGCGCACGCTGGCGTTGCCCTGGGCCTTGCCGCGACGGCCCTTGCCGAGCGGCTTGCTCACCGCACGCAGCCGCAGCCGCACGTCGCTGGCACCGCGACGCTTGCTGGCAAAGCGCCACATGTTGCCATGTTCGCGCAGCTGCAGCTTGAGGAAACCGCATGTTGGCATCGACCGCGAACCAGATCGCGTAGTCGATCCGGATCTTGTAGGTCGCATCCCTACGGGCCACCAGGTTTGCCGATAGCGCCAGCTCGTGCGAGCCCGGCGCGGCGAAGACCTCGAACAGATCGCCGTCGGTCTTCGGCAAACCTTTCTTGCACGTAGACCGGCGCACCGTCCACGCGCAGCGTCAGGTCGCTGACCTCGTAGAAGCGCTCGACGTTGCTGCGCAGCTGCAGCGCGACGCGCGTGGTGAAGAGCTTCGAGGCCACCAGCGACACGCGACCGCGGGCCTGAACAACGCGTCGCGCAGCGCTCGCGCGTCTTGCTGCAACGCCGCGACCGCGGCGGGATCGACCGTCGCACCCGCGCTCGGCTCGGGCGGTGGCTCGTCGGCCGGCGGCTCGTCGGCCGGCGGCTCGTCGGCCGGCGGCGGCTCGGTCCCGGGTGGGGTCTTGGGATCGCCGGGCGTCGCGGGCTCGGGCTTGCTCGGATCGAGCTTGCCCGGCGCGGGATTGGCCGGCGCCGCGGGCTCGACCGCGGGCTTGCTCGCGGTGGGCTTGGCCGGTGCGGCCGTGGCCACGGGCGCGTAGGCGGCGAACAGCGCGAAGGCGAGGGTGTGGCGGAGGCGGACCATGGTCAGTTCCTCGTGGGCAGCAGCACACTCAGCCCGGTGGTGAACGCGACGTCGTTGACGTAGTAGGCCTTGGACAACAGCTCCTGACGGTAGAGGTAGTCGCGGAGCTCGAAGCGCAGCGCGACCGCGCGATGCAGGAACACGCGTACGCCCACGCCGAAGTTGCCCGCGGCGCCGAAGCTGACCGGATCCACGACCACGCCCGGTCCCGCGAGCAGGTACAGGTCGTAGCGCCAGATCGACGCTGCGACCAGCCGCAGCTTGCCGTACAGCGGCGACCAAGCCAGGCTGCCGAACGCGCGCACGATGTCGGGCCGGCCGAGATCCAACGCGAAGTTGTTGGCGCTCTCGATGGTGTCGAGCGTGCTCGAGCGCAGCCGCGACCACGACACCGACAGCTCGGTGCCGAAGTTCTCCGACATGAAGAAGGTGTAGGTCCCGCCCAGGGTGAAGGTGGAGTCGAATAGGTCGCTGACGTAGTAGCCGCCGGTCAGCGTCAGCTCGTGGCGCAGCGCCTTGACGAACAGGCGGTCGCGCGTGAGTCGGTAGCGGCGCTTGGCCAGCAGCTGTTCTTGCAGCGTGGCGTCGACGCACTCGCCGGGCTGGCCGGGCACGCCCACCGGCGGGGCCGACGGGGCCGCGGCGGCGCTGCTGCTGCCGCGTCGCTTGCCCCGGCGGCCGCGCGGCGGCGTTGCGCTGGCCTCGACCGACGCGGACGCCGACGGGCCGCACGCGGCGGCTGCGTCGGCGGGGGCCGGCGCGAGCGCGAGCAGCAGCGAGAGGAGGGCGAGCATGGGCCTAGCGGCGACGCGGCGGGATCCACAGGGACACGCCGAAGGAGAACAACAGGTCGTTGGAGATGCGCCGGCTGCCGAGGGCCTCCTGCGCGTAGATGCGGTCGGTGAGGTCGAGCCGCAGCGAGAAGAACTTGGTCGGGAACAGATAAAGGCTCATGCCCACGTCGAACGCGGCGGCCTGCACGGTGTCGTGGATGATCGCGCCGGCGCCACCGCGCAGCACGAAGTCGCCGTGGACGATGCGGTCGCCGCGGGCGCGCAGCTTGGTGTGGATCGGCGAGAACAGCAGGTGGCCGATGGCGGCGTAGGCGAGGTTGCGGCGCACGCCGTCGGGGAAGCGGTTCTCCTGCGTGAAGCCGGTGGCGCTGCGCTCGATGCGGAGCGTCATGGGCGAGAGCTTGAACTCGGCGTCGAAGCCGAGCTCTTCGAACAGCCAGAACTCGAGGCCGCCGCCGACCTGCCACTGCGTGTCGGTGAGATCGCCGCCGCGCACGCCGCCGCCCAGCGACAGCGCCACGCGCCGGGCCTTGCGGAAGTCGCGGGGCTGCACGCCCTTGCGCACGCTCGTGCGACCGAACTCGTCGATGAGGCTCTCGTCGAGGCACTTCACGCGCCGCGGCGTGCGGCCCAGGGCCTCGGCGGCGGAACCCGGCGGCGCGGCCGCCTCGGCAGGCTCGCTCGGCGTCGGATCGGCCGACGGCGTGGCGTCGGTGGCAGGCGCTGCATCGCTGGCCGGCGCGCTCGGCTGCGTCGCGCCGGGCTCGGGCTGCGCGGTCGACTCGCACGTACTCGCGTCGCGCTCCGACGCGCGCGCGTGGCCGCCCGCGAGGGCGACGATGCAGGCCATCGCCGCGCCTGCCAGCGTCGCCATCTCACGACCGAGTCTCGAGCGAGCGTGCACGCGGGCCAGGACGTCGCGGATCGTAGCGGCGTGCTGCTTTGCGCGTCAACGAATGCGCGCCGCGATCGACCGCGCGGTGGTCGGCCTCGCTGCGGCGGCGGTGGGTGCTCGGTCGGCGCACCGTCGGGCTCGCCGGTCCCGAGATCGGGCTTTCGCAGCGCAGCGCGTGTCGGAGCGCGGGTGTGCCGCGAGCGCGGCGCGCCCGGTACGACGCGCGTGGGCCCGGCATCGCACGATCGACCACAGCACGCAATGCGTTCGCGGCGTGGGTGGATCTCGATCCTGTGGGCTGAAGCCCCCCGGCCCGCCACTGCTGCCCCCCCGTCACCCACGGGCCCCATCGTGCTTCTGCGCTCGCTCTGCTAGCGTAGGGCCAGTGTCCGACCGTAGAGAGGATCGCGTCGAGTCGACGGTGTTGCACGAGGACCAGCATCCGCTGCGTCATCTCGGCTATCGGCTCGTGGTCTTGACCGGTGAGCTGCGTGGCCGCGACATCGAGGTCACCAGCGACGCCATCACCATCGGCAAGTCGCGCTCGTGCGACGTGGTGCTGCCCGACGACTCGGTCAGCCGCGTCCACGCCGAGATCCGGCGCGAGGGCGACGCGTACCGGGTGGTCGACAAGGGGTCGACCAACGGCAGCTTCATCGACAACGCCCGGGTCAGCGACGCGTTCCTCAAGCCGGGCGACGTGCTGGGCATCGGCAAGGTGCAGATGCGCTTCCTGCCGCGCGACGCGCGGGCGGAGCTGCTGCCCAGCGAAGCCGACCGCTTCGGCGACGTCATCGGCCGCAGCCTCGCGATGCGCAAGATCTTCGGCGTGCTCGAGCGCGTGGCCTCGACCGACGTCACGATCCTGCTCGAGGGCGAGACCGGCACCGGCAAGGACCTCATCGCCCGTGCGGTGCACCAGATGTCGCCGCGGCGCGAGGGTCCGTTCGTGGTGGTCGACTGCGGCGCGGTCGCGCCGAACCTGATCGAGAGCGAGCTGTTCGGCCACGAGAAGGGCGCCTTCACCGGCGCGCACCAGCGGCGTCAGGGCGCGTTCGAGCTCGCGGACAAGGGCACGGTCTTCCTCGACGAGATCGGCGAGCTGCCCAAGGACCTGCAGCCCAAGCTGCTGCGCGTGCTCGAGACCCGGCGGCTGCGTCGCGTCGGCGGCACCGACGAGGTCGACTTCGACATCCGCGTGATCGCAGCGACGCACCGCCAGCTGCGTGAGCAGGTCGAGGCCGGCGAGTTCCGCGAGGACC
>JAXLYC010000050.1:0-55950 GCA_046351635.1 Nannocystaceae bacterium
GCCCGAACGAGATCGCCGGCCGCAGCGCCCGCGCGGGCCTGACGACCCTGGGGCTGCCCTTCACCAGCGACACCGCGATCGTGCGCCACGTCTGCGCGTTCCTGCGGCGGCACGCCGCCGCGGCGACGGCCGCCGGGGCGACCGTGATCGACGGACTGCCGCGCCCCGATCGCGTGCTGCTCAACGGCGGCGTGTTCAAGGCCCCGGCCCTGGTCGAGCGGCTGATGGCGGTGCTGGCTGGCTGGTACGGCGCCGAGGTGCCGCGGCTCGATCACACCTCGCTCGACCTCGCGGTCGCCCACGGCGCGGTGCGCTCGGTGCTGGCGCGGCGCGGCATCGGCGAGCTGATCTCCGGCGGCACGCCGCGCGCGTACTACATCGGCGTGCACACCCGCGAGGGCGACGCGGCGCTGTGCATCGCGCCGCGCGGCCTCGAGCCCGGCGCGACCGTGGAGCTGCCCGACCGCAGCTTCGAGCTGTTGCTCGATCGACCCGTGTCGTTCCCGCTGCTGGTCTCCACTGCCGACCGCGTCGACCCACCCGGGACGCTGGTCCGCGCCGGCGACGAGGAGCTCGAGCCGCTGCCGCCGCTGCAGACGGTGCTGCGCGATCCCAACCGCGGCGACGGCTCGCCCACGGTCCCGGTGAGCCTGCGCGCGACGCTGTCGGACACCGGCGCGCTCGAGCTGTCGCTGGTGACCATCGCGCTGCCGCCCGTGCGCTGGCGCCTCGAGTTCGCGCTGCACGAGCCCGCGCCGAGCGAGTCGCCCGCGCCGGCGGCTGCGAACACACGGGTGGCCGCGCCCGCACCCGAGCTGCCGGCCGCGCGCGAGCGGTTGGTCCGCACGCTGTCGGGCCACGACGCCGCCGCGCTCAAACAGCTGCGCGCCGCGATCGAAGCGGTGCTGGGCCCACGCGGGCAGTGGTCGGCCGCGACCTGCCGCGCGCTCGCCGACGCGTGCCTCGAGCTCGCACCCGCGGCCGCGCGCAGCGAGGCCCACGAGCTCAACTGGTTGCGCCTGCTGGGCTGGGCGCTGCGGCCCGGCTGCGGCATGCCCGGCGACGAGGCCCGCGTCGCGGCGCTGTGGCCCACGTTCGAGGCCGGGCCGCAGCATCGCAGCAAGGCCAACTGGGCGCAGTGGTGGATCCTGTGGCGGCAGCTCGCTGCGGGGCTGTCGCGCGAGCAACAGGCCTCGCTGTACGCGAGTCTGCGACCGTGGCTGTTGCGCAAGGGCGATGGACCGCCGCCGGCGGGACCGCACAAGCACGGTGTGATCGAGATGATGCAGCTCGCGGCCGCGCTCGAGCGCATCGACCCCGACGACAAGCGCGAGCTGGGCGAGCTGTTGCTCGATCGCGCCGACAAGCTCGGCTCGTGGTGGGCGGTCGGCCGCGTCGGCGCCCGGGTGCCGCTGCTGTCGGACGCGACCGTGGTGCCGCCCGAGGGGGTCGAGCCGTGGCTGCAGCGGCTGCTCGCGCTGGATCTGGGCACTGCCGAGGGCGCCGCGTTCGCAGCCGCCGCGATCGCGCGCCGCAGCGGCGACAGCACGCGCGACGTCCCAGCGGCGCTGCGCCAGGCAGTGGCCGATCGGCTGGTCCAGATCAAGGCGCCGGCCTCGTGGATCGAGATGGTGCTGCGCGGCGCCGAGCTGTCCGAGGGGGATCGCGGGCGCATGTTCGGCGATTCCCTGCCCGCGGGTTTGCGACTGTCCTGATCGTGCCGCGGCCGATCGTGCGATGATCCGAAGACGGTGGAGCCGACCAGCCGCCTCACGCGACCGGACGTCTCGGACGGAGGCGACGAGTTCGAGGCCGACGCGGCGCGCCGGCGCCGAGCCACATCGGCCGCTTCGCGGTGCGGCGCAAGCTCGGCGAGGGCGGCATGGGCGTGGTGTTCGCGGCCTACGACGCCGAACTCGATCGCGACGTCGCGATCAAACCGCTGCGCAGCTCCGTTGCCGATGCCGGCCCAGCGCGCGCACGGCGCTGCTGCGCGAGGCCCGGGCGATGGCCAAGCTGTCGCATCCCAACGTCATCACGATCTACGACGTCGGCACCTTCGAGGAGCGCATCTTCATCGCGATGGAGCTGGTCCACGGCGTGAACCTGCGCCGCTGGCTCAGCACCGCCCCCGCACCTGGCGCGGCGTGCTCGAGCGCTTCTGCGACGCGGGCCAGGCCTCGCGGCCGCCCACGCCGTCGGGCTGGTGCACCGCGACTTCAAGCCCGACAACGTGCTGGTCGGCGACGACGGTCGCGTGCGCGTGCTCGACTTCGGACTCGCGCGGCGCGTCGACGTCGAGCGCGAGCTGACGCCGGAGGCGACCCCGCCGGGTGCAGCCGGACGCGCGGCGCTGGCGAGCCCGGCCGAGGGCGCGGCCGCCGACGTGGTCGAGCGTTTGACCGTGACCGGCGCGGTCATGGGCACGCCGGCGTACATGGCCCCCGAGCAGTGGCGCGGGCTCGCGATCGATCACCGCACCGATCAGTTCGCCTTCTGCGTCGCGCTGTGGGAGGGCTTGTTCGGCCAGCGGCCCTTCGGTGGCACCGGCGCTGCAGCGATCGCGACGCGGGTGATGAGCGGCGAGCTGCGGCGTCCGCCCGAGGATCGCCCGGTACCCACGTGGTTGCTGCGGGTGTTGCGGCGCGGACTGTCGGTCGAGCCCGACGCGCGCTTCCCCTCGATGGGCGAGCTGCTCGACGTGCTCACGCGGCTGCGACGCGAGCGCGGCGAGCTCGAGCTGGTGCGCCCGGTCGAGCCCCTGGGGCCGCTGTTCGCCCGGCGCTACGAGCTGCGCAGCGACGCCGGCAGCGAGCGCGCCGTGATCGCGCGCGACCGGCTGACCCGGCGCACGGTCGCGATCCATCGCCTGCCGCCCGCGCTGCCCGACGACGACGCGCTGCGCGAACGCCTGCGCCGCCTGGTCGCGCTGGCGCACCCCGGCCTCGCGGCCGTGCTCGATCAGGGCCGCGAGCACGGCGAGCCCTACCTCGCGCTCGAGCACTTCGACGGCGCCATCGACTGGCTCGAGTGGGGCCGCGATCAGCCGCGGCCGATCCAGCTGGCGCTGGTCGCCCAGCTACTGCGCGCGCTCGACTCGCTGCACGGCCACGCCCTGGTGCACGGGCAGCTGTCGCGCGAGAGCGTGATGGTCGTCGACGGCCAGCTCAAGATCGTCGACAGCACGCCGTGCCTGGGTCGCACCGCGCCCAGCGAGGGCGCCACGCCCTACGTTGCGCCCGAGCTGCTGCTGGGCGAGGCCCGCGACGCGCGTGCGGATCTGTACTCGGTCGGTGTGCTCGCGCACGAGCTGCTGCTGGGGCGGCGCCCCACGCCCGCGGCGCTGCCCAGCGAGATCGTCGACGCGAGCATCTCGGGGCCGGCGCGGCTCGATCTGGGCGCACTCGAGGCCGAGCTCGGCGAGCTGATCGCGACGCTGCTCGCACCCGAGCCTGTCGCGCGGCCGCCGTCGGCCGCGTGGCGCTGCCGACCCTGGCGACCAGCACCCGCGCCGCGATCGCCCGCGAGACCGTCGAGACCCGCGAGAGCGCGCTGCGAACCGCCCGCTTCGCCGGCCGCGAGCACGAACGGACTGCGCTGGTGCACGCGCTGCGACGCAGCCTCGACGGCGCCGGTGAGCTGTGGCTGGTCGCGGGCGAGAGCGGCGTGGGCAAGTCGCGGCTGCTCGACGAGCTGCGCGCCGAGGCCGTCGCGCGTGGCGCGATGGTCGTGCGCGGCCAGTGCCGCGCCGAGGGCGGGCGGCCCTACGAGGTCTGGCGCGAGTGCTTCCGCGCGCTGGCGCTGTGCGCCAGCGACGACCTCGGCGCGGCCGTGTTCGCGCCGCTGGTGCCCGACATCGACACGCTGCGCGGGCGTGCGACCAAGGCCGCGCCCGAGCTCGACGCCCAGAGCACGCAGCAACGGCTGCTGCGTGCGACCGTGCACGCGCTGCGATCGCTCAGCGCACCGCTGCTGCTGTTGCTCGACGATCTGCAGTGGTCGGGCAGCGAGGGCATCGATCTGCTCGAACGACTCTCGGGCCAGCTCGCGGGGCTGCCGGTGCTCGTGGTCGGCAGCTACCGCGTCGACGAGGCGCCGCAGCTGCCGGCGGCGCTGCCGGTGGCCAAGTGCCTCACGCTCGCGCCGCTGTCCCACGCCGCCATCGCCGAGCTGGCGCAGGCGATGACCGGTGCGACCGCGGCCGAGCCCCTGGCGGCGCTGCTCGATCGCGAGAGCGAGGGCAATCCGCTGCTGCTGGTCGAGGTGATGCGCTACCTCGCCGAGGAGGTCGGCGAGCTGCAGGCGGTCGGACGGACGGCGCTGCCGCCCTCGGTCGACGCCGGCGGCGTGCGCCGCGTGATGCGGCGCCGCATCGAGCGCATCGAAGCGTGGGCGCGGCCGTGGCTCGAGCGCGCCGCGGTCGCCGGCCGCGAGCTCGACCCCGAGCTGCTCGCGCGACTCGACGCGCCCGAGTCGCTCGCGCGCTTCGTCGAGCACGCGGCCGCCTGCGCCGTGCTCGAGCGCGCCGACGATCGCTGGCGCTTCCGTCACGACAAGCTGCGCGAGTACGTGCTCGCCGAGCTCACGCCCGAGCGCCGCCGCACACTGCACCTGCAGGTCGGCCGTGCCATCGCGGCCGCGGGTGAGGCCCGCGCCCAGGCCCACGCGTTGGCGCACCACTTCCACGAGGCCGGCGAGCTGCGCGAGGAGGCCGAGCACTGCGCGGTCGCGGGCGCGCAGGCCCTCGACAACGGTGGCTACCGCGACGCGGTGCGACTGCTGTCGCGCGCGGTCGAGCTGCGCGAGCACGCCCGACCCGAACCGCTCGCGCGGATGCAACAGCACCGCATGCTGGGCGAGGCCCACTACGTGCTGGGCGATCTGTCGCGTGCGGTCGAGCAGCTCTCGAGCGCCCTGCGCGAGGCCGGGCGTCCGCTGCCCGGTGGCCGCGCCGGCTGGCTGTGGCTGCTGCTGCGGCTGGTGACGTTGCAGCTGGTGCTGCTGGTGGTCGGCGGCCGCGCGATCGCACGCCGCGATCGCCGGCGCGCCGAGCTGCACGAGGCCGCCCACGCCGCCGGCCGCATCGCCAACCTGTCGACCTACAGCGGCGACATGCCGCGGATCCTCGCGTGCTCGCTGCTGGCCGCGAACCTGTCGGAGCGCGCCGGCAAGCCCGTGCCCTACGCGCTGGCGGTGATGGGCTACTCCGCGTCGTACCTGGGCATGGCGCGGCTGGCCGAGCGCTACTTCGGCCGCGCCAGCGCGGCCGCGCGGGTGCAAGACGATCCCACCGCGCTGGTCGAGGCCACCCAGATGGAGTGCGCATACCTGCTGGGCGCCGGCGCGTTCGAGCGCTGCAAGCAGCTGCTCGACGACGGCTACGCCGCGGCCGAGCGCGCCGACTACCAGCTGGGCCTGGCGTTGTCCGAGGGCTTCGCGGGACAGTGCGAGTTCCACCTCGGCAACTTCGAGTCGATGCTGGCGCACTACTGTCGCGCGCAGGAGCTGCTGACCGTGAGCACGCCCGAGCACGAGCACTCGCTGTTGTGCGGCCAGGCGCTGGCGCTGTGCATGCTCGGTCGCTTCGACGAGGCCGAGCTGCTGCTGGCCGACGGCGCCGCGCGGGTCGGTGCGCAATACCTGCTCGGCGAGGCCTTCGTGCAGGCCATCCGCTGCTACGCGTGGGCCTGGGGCGGTGACAGCGGCCGCGCCCGCGACGGCGCGCTCGCGACCAACCGCTACGTCGCGGAGCACGCCATCGCGATCCCGCCGCCGTGCGGCCATGTGCTGGCGGGCCCGGCCGAGGCCCTGCTCGCAGCCGTGCGCGTCGATCCCGATCCCAAGCTGGTCGAGGCCGCGCGCACGCACGCTCGCGCGATGGCGACGTGGGCGCGCAAGCACCCGGTCGGCGAGGCGCCGGCGCTGCTGTTCTCGGCGCAGCTCGATCTGGCCCTGGGCGAGCGCGAGCGGGCCAGCGACGGGCTCGAGCAGGCCCTGGTCGCGGCCAAGCGCCTGGCACTGCGCTTCGTGCAAGCGCAGGCCGAGCTCGAGCTGGGGCGGCTGCGCGGCGCGAGCACCGAGCCCGGCCGCGGTCACCTCGAGCGCGCGCTGGATCTGGCGCTGCGCTGTGGCGCGGCGCACCACGCCCGCGCGGCGAGACGCGCGCTCGATGCCGTGCACGTCGACGCCGGCGCGCCCGACCGCGTCACGCGGGCGCCCGGCGGCTGACCAGCACGATGTAGACGCAGTCGAACGCGAAGATGGTCACGCAGGTGAAGGTCAAGAAGCCCAGCCCCTGCAGCTCGGGATCGACCATGCGCACGACGAAGTGACACTCGATCGAGGTGCCGGCGGTGCCCAGCATCTTGAACCAAGCGCCCGCGCGCGACAGGCCCGGCCCGCCAGGTCCGCGCTCGAGCGCCATGATCACGAACAGCACGCTCATGATCACGTTGATCATGAACGCCGCGACCAACCCCAGTCGGTCGGGGTAGTCGGCGACGAAGGTGTACTGGCCCACGAGCCCGAGCACGAACACGAGCACGAACACCGGCACGAAGTGCTGCCGCAGCTGCGGCAGCCGCTGGTACGCCGCGCCGTAGCGCAGGGTCTGCGCCACGATGACGAGGTCGACCACCAGCCACGCGCGGTCGAAGCCGTGCCACAGCGCGACCGGGTTGGGGAACACGAACGAGGCCAACAGCTCCCACGAGAAGTTGAGCGCGACCGCGACCATCGGCAGTCCGTTGGCGCGGTCGCGGTGGCTCTGGCGCACGATCGCGAGGTAGGCGATGACCCAGCAGACGCAGCCGGCGGCGCCCACCAGGTTGAACCAACTCCACAGGTCGAACGCGGCTGGGTCGACGCGGCTGGGATCCCACGCGCTGCCGTACAGCGGGTGCACCTCAGTCCGGCCTCCCCGGCGGCAGACCCCAGCGCCGCGCGAGGTGGTCGGGCAGATCGAAGGTCGGCCGGTTGGGTCCGACCTCGACTGCGAGCAGCGCGGTGATGAGGCGCTGGTTGAACGCGCGGGTCAGCCGTCGCGACAGCCGCGTGAAGCCGAGGACGCGGTCGAGCAGCACGGTGAAGCCGTGCATCGCCGCGACCAGGATCTCGGTCCAGTCGCGCCGCGGGATCGCGAGGTAGCGGGCGTCGTCGCGCAGGAAGAACCGCAGCAGCGTCGGCGGCAACCCGCCCAGCAGCCGGGTGGGCAGCGCCTTCCGCATCATGTCCAGCAGGGCTGCGGTCATGACATCGCCCGCGTCGCTGCGGCCGATCTGCCGCCGCTTGATGGTGTCGGTCAGCGTGCGCGCGGCCGCGAGGTCGGCGGGGATCAAGCGCTCCTCGATGCCCATGATGCGGCCGACCGCCGACCATGCGTACAGATAGGCCTCGCGCTGCGCGACGGTGACGTCGGCACCGAGTCGATCGAGCCCGTCGAGCACGACCTGCGTGAACGTCATCAGCGTGCCCGCGAGGTCCTCCTGGCAGATCGGCACGTCGTACTGCGCGAGCCACTCGCGACCACCGCGGACCAGGATCATGCGCCGCACCGCCGCGTGCATCAGCCGGACCTTCTGCGCCGCACGCACGCCGCGACCGTGGCCGCGCGCGTCGGCGCCGACGGCCAGACCGCCCTCGGACATCACGTCGACGACCATCTGTGTGGTCTCGATCAGCCGTCGCTTGGGATCGGACTCGAGCCGGCCGGTCTGCGCGAGCACGTGCACGCCCTTGCGCGCGGTGTACGATGCCGGCAGCGAGTAGCAGCCCAGCACCATCAGGATCTCGAGCCCGTGCAGCTCGAACATGGCCTCGCCCGCATCGATGGCGGCCGCATCCAGCGAGGGCAGCGCGGCGTCGCTGGCCGCGAAGTAGCGCTCGACGTGGGCCATCAGCGCCGGCGGCAGCGCGCGCGCCGGCGGGGTCAGCAACGGATGGTCCTCGTCCACGAGGTGCTTGAGCAGCGTCCGCACCGCATCGACCTCGCCGGTGGCGAAGATCTCGCCGACGATGTCGTCGGCGAGTGGATCACCGACCTGCCGCAGGGCATCGAGCTGGGCGTCGGTCCACGACGATCCGGTCATGCGCACCCGCGATCGTACCCCAGCTCGCCGCTGCACACGCGTTCACGCCGCGCATGCGCGACGGGATCGCTGCGCCGACGCAGGCGCCCGTGCTCACAGCCCGCGCGCGCGCTCGGGTCGCAGCGGGATCCGACCGTCGAGTGCCGCGTCGATCACCGCGACGATGCGCTCGCGATCGGCCGGTAGGCGCCCGCCCAGCGGCAGGTAGTTCGAGGCGTGGTTGGTGCGGAACATCGCGTCGCGCGGGCGTGCGTGCTCGACCAGGGTCCTCAGCTCGCGCAGCAGCGCCGGCACCTGCGGCACCTCGAAGCGCCCGCGTGACTGCAGCTTCGCCAGCGGTGTGCCGGGCACGACCGTGACCGTGAGCGCGGCGAAGAATTCCGGATCCATGGCGGTGATGAGCGCCGCGGTCGCGCGCGCGTGCTCGTCGCTGCGCGCGCCCGCGATGCCCAGCAGCACGATCACGCTCAGCTCCATGCCGGCCGCGTGGGCCCGCTGCGCCGCCTGCACGTGCGCGGCCGCGTCGTCGCCCTTGGCGATCGCGCGCAGGGTCGCGTCGTCGCCGGACTCGGGCCCGATGTACAGCCGCGTCAGCCCGGCGGCCCGCAGCGCCGCGAGCTCGTCGTCGGACTTCCGGCCGCGACGTTGCGCGCCATCGCGTAGCACGACACCCGCCGCAGCGACGGCAGGCGCTCGCGCGCGCGCTGCAGCAGGGGCAACCAGTGCTCCATCGGCATGCCCAGCGCGTCGCCGTCGCCGACGAACAGCTTGTCGACGCGCCCGCCGTGGCGTTGCAGCAGCGCGCCGGCACCGTCGAGGTCCGCGAGCGTGTCGCTCAGCTCGCGCACGCGGTACTGCTTGTCGCTGTACATGTCGCAGTAGGTGCAGCGGTTCCATCGAGCAGCCGATCGTGGCCTGCAGGATGAGCGCGTCGGCCTCCGACGGCGGGCGGTAGATTCGACCTCGTAGCGCACGGGCGGAGCGCATCATGCCACGACGTCACGTCGGCGCCCGTGCGATGCTCGCGGCCGTGCCGCCCGAGTTCTGCGTCCGCGTCGTCGCCGCCCGCGCCTGCGGGCGGCCGCGGGGCCACGTGGTGGGGCCACCCGCGGGGGTTGTTCCACTGCTTCTTCACCGAGCTGTGGGAGCGCTTCTCGTTCTACGGCATGAAGGCGCTGCTGTTCTTCTACCTGACCAAGTACCACGGCTTCGACGACGCCCGCGGCTACTTGCTGATCGGCACCTACGGCGGGCTCGCCTACGCGCTGCCCGTGCTCGGCGGCGTGCTGGCGGATCGCCACCTGGGCATGCGCAAGGCCGTGGTCACGGGCGGTGTGCTGCTGGCGCTGGGTCACTGCGGCATGGTCTACGAGGGCCACGCCGCGTTCGTGCAGGGCGGCGTGATCGTGCGCGACGAGGCCGCGCTGCAGGTGTTGTACCTGTCGCTGTCGCTCATCATCGTCGGCGTGGGCCTGCTCAAGCCCA
Organism: Nannocystaceae bacterium; assembly: GCA_046351635.1. Lineage (GTDB taxonomy): Bacteria > Myxococcota_A > Polyangia > Nannocystales > Nannocystaceae > Xiheibacterium. The sequence continues at coordinate 9,573 of JAXLYC010000050.1, forward strand.
ACGTCTCGACCATCGTCGGGCGGCTGTACGCGGCCGACGATCCCCGGCGCGAGTCGGGCTTCACGATCTTCTACCTCGGCATCAACGTCGGCGCGTTCGCCTCGAGCCTGGTGTGCGGCTGGCTCGGCGAGACCTGGGGCTGGGGCTGGGGCTTCGGCGCCGCGGGCGTGGGCATGCTCGCGGGGCTGGTCGGCTTCCTGCGCGGCCAGCCGCACCTGCACGGCTGCGACGAGACGCCCGAAGCCGCGGCGCTGCGGCAGCGTCTGGCCCTGGGTCGCACCCGCGAGCAGTGGATCGGCGTGGGCATCCTCGCGACCGTCGTGGTGGTATGGCGACTGCTGCAGGCCGAGCTGCCGTTCTCCGACGAGGACGGCATCACGGCGACCGAGCGGGTCGCGGTCACGCTGACGCTGGTGCTGGCGCTGTGGCTCGCGCGGGTGCTGCGGCGCGAAGCCACCGCGGTGCAGCGGGATCAGATGCTGGTGCTGTGCGCGCTCACGGCCACCAGCGTGGTGTTCTGGACCCTGTACGAGCAGAGCTACGGCTCGTGGAACGCGTTCTGTGACCGCGCGATGGATCGCCGCGGCCTCGGCGTGGAGTGGACCGCCGCGCAGCTGACCGGGCTGGGCTCGCTGTTCATCTTCGTGCTCTCGCCCATCTTCGCGTGGCTGTGGCCGGCGCTGGGCCGGCGCGGCCGCAGCCCCAGCACCCCGGCGAAGTTCGGCTGGGCGCTGGTGTGCGCGGGCCTGGCCACGTGGGCGCTGTGGCTGGGCGCGCGCGTGCCCGGCGACGACGGTCTCGCAGGGCTGTGGTCGCTGGTGCTCGCGTACCTGGTGATCGAGATCGGCGAGATGATGCTCTCACCCATCGGGCTGTCGGCCGTGACGACGTTGTCGCTGCCACGGATCGTGTCGTTGATGATGGGCACGTGGTTCCTGGCGTCGGCCTTCGGTGAGATCCTCGCGGGCCGCTTCGGCACCCTCGCCGCGATGCCGCAGCAGACACCGCAGCCCGAGGCGCTCTCGATCTACGCCGGCTTGTTCGGACTGCTGGGCTGATCGGCGTCGGCGCCGGTGCGGCGCTGCTGTTGCTCGCGCCACGGCTCGCGCGCCGCATGCACGGCGCGTGAGCCCACGCGGCTCACGGCTGCTGCGCGAGCCAGTCTGCGAGCGCGCGCGCCGAGGCGGCCGCGGGCTCGCCCGCGCCGCGCAGCTCGACCAGCGCCGCATCGGCCAGCTGCCGCGCGCGCGCCTGTCGCCGCCGCCGTCGACCAGCGCGCGCGAGCGCGGCGCGGACCTCACCGCGCAGCTGCGCGTCGGCGTCGTGCTCGAGCACCGCCATCGCGCGTTCGAGCAGGGCCGTGGCCTCGGTCCGTCGCCCGCGCTCGGCCTCGGCCTAGCCCAGGCCGTACAGCGACACGCCGACGTCGCGGTGCCGCGGGCCCAACGCGCGCTCGCGGACCTCGAGCGCCTGGCGATGCAGCGCGGCGGCACGGTCGTAGTCGTGCCGCATGCGCGCGATGATGCCGAGGTTGTCGAGCGCGAGCGCGCGGTCGCCGAGGTCGGGCTGGGCGGCGGCCCAGATCGCGTCGGCCCGCTCGAACACGGACACGGCCTCGTCGAGCGCCCCGAGGTCGCGCGCCGCGACGCCGAGGTTGTTGAGCGCGGTCGCGACGTCGGGGTGATCTCGCCCGTGATCGCGCTCGAGCAGCGCGACCGCGCGCTGCAGGTGCTCGCGCGCCGCGGCAGCATCGCCCTGCGACAGCTCGACCATCGCAAGGTTGTTGAGCGCCAGCGCGATCGCTGGGTGGTCGGCGCCCAGGGTCTGCTCGCGGAGCTGCAACGCGCGCTCGAGCAGCGGTCGCGCGCGGGCATAGTCGGCGCGGGCGTAGTGCACCAGCCCGATGCCGCCCAGGGTCGCACCGACGTCGGGGTGATCGGGGCCCAGCTCGCGCTCGCGGATCTCGAGCGCCTGCGACAGCGAAGCCAGCGCCTCGCTCGACTGCCCGAGGTTGTCGTGCACGATGCCGATCGCGGCCGCCACCGCCGCGCGCCGCAGGGTCTGGGGGGGTTCGCCCATGCGATCGAGGATCATGGTCGCGTGGCGTGCCCACTGCAGCGCCGCGTCGGCATGGCCCAGCTCGTTGCCCTCGGCGAACACGAGGGCATGCGCGGCCTCGTAGGCGACCTCGTCGATGCCCGCGCCGCCACCGTCGTAGTAGGCCTGTCGCAACAGCGCGGCCTTGCGCTGCTTGTCGCCCGCGAGCCCGGCGATCATGCCGGCGCGCAGCTCCGCCTGCGCCACCAGCGGGCGAAAGCCCACCGCCCGCGCGCCCTCGAGCAGCGTCGTCGCCTTCACGTCGGCCTCGGCGTAGGCCGCGACCTCCTGCAGCGCGGTGACCTCGGCCAGAAGTGCGTAGAGCGGATCGGTCGCCGCGGCGAGCTGCGGATCGTCGGGCCGCATGACGTGCTGCGCGAGGTACAGCGGGTCGGTGCAGGACTCGACCCGCGGCAGCCGCAGCACGCTGGGCACCGCGGTCGCGGCCGGGGTCTTGCCGCTGGTCGGCATCGAGCCCAGCAGCGCCGCGAAGGCGACGCGACGCTCCTGCAGGCACTCGCCCGTTCGCACCACCGTGGTGTCCTCTCGTCCCTGGTCGCGGCTGCGGCAGTGCGCGCGGGCGAGCTCGACCCAGCTCGACGCGTACGTATCGAGCTGCGGCGCCAGCTTGGTCCACGTTCCCTCGGCGAGACCCGCCGGCGCGCCCTGCAGCGCGGCTTGGATGGCCGCGCGGGTGCCGTCGTTCCACACCGCCGCGATCGCATCGGCCTGCTCGGCCTCGCACGCGGCGATGCGGCGCATCCGGACCACGCGCGCGCCTGCGATCGCACCGAGCCCGACCACCGCGACACCGATGACGGTCGCGAGCTGCCGCCGACGCCGCGTGGGATCGCGGGCCAGCGCGGCCAGCAGCGCTTCCATGCTGGGGTAGCGCGCCGCTGGATCGCCCGCGAGCGCGCGCAGCACCACGCGGCGCAACCACGCCGGCACGCGGGCGCCCGGCGGCGCCGCGGTCACGCGCCCCTCGATCACCGCGGTCGCGAGCTCGGCCAGGCTCGCGCCGCGGAACGGTCGCACGCCGTACAGCAGCTCCCACAGCGCGACGCCGAAGGAGAACTGATCCGCGCGCGCATCGATGTCGAGCCCGGCGAGCTGCTCGGGGGCCATGTACGCGGGCGTGCCCACGATCGCGCCCTCGGCGGTGGCGTCGAGCGCACCGCTGGGCACCGCCGCATCCCCGGGCGCCGCGGCCGGGCGCTCGCGCGCACGCGCGAGACCGAAGTCGAGCACGCGCACGCGCCCGAAGCCGCGGCCGGGTTGCGGCTCGCGATCGATCATCACGTTGTCGGGCTTGAAATCGCGGTGCAGCAGGCCGGCGGCGTGGGCCGCCGCGAGTCCGCGGCCGGCCTCGAGCAGCACCGCGACGATCTCGCCCACGCTGCGCGGCGCGCTCGCGGCCCAGCGCGACAGCGTCACGCCGTCGACGAACTCCATCGCCACGAACACGTGCGCCTCGTGGGTGCCGACGTCGTGGACCGCGACCACGCCGGGGTGGCTCAGCCGCGCGAGCGCCTGGGCCTCGCGCCGCAGGCGGTTGGCGTCGCGGCCCTCGCCGCTGCGACCGTCGGCGGCGCCCAGCAGCAGCTTGATCGCGACCTTGCGATCGAGCTCGGGGTCGTAGGCCGCGAACACCACGCCCATGGCGCCGGCGCCGATGCGGTCGAGCACGAGGTAGCGGCCCACGAGCTCGCCGCGCGCCGGCATCGCGAGCGCACCGGTCGGCGCGGGCTCCGAGGCCGAGCCGGTCGCGGCGAGGGTGCGATGCGAGAGCAGCTCGGACACGGACGGCCGCGCGATCCTGGGCCGCCCCGTGGCCGCGAGCAAGCGCGCCGCGATCGTTGTTCTACGCGCAACACAGCGGACCGCGGCGCGTCCGCTGCGAAGATCCAGCCCCGGGCGCATGATGACCGCCCATGGACACACCCGCCCACGGACCCGGCACGTCGAACCCCACCCCGGCTGCGCACGGGCTCGCCGCCCTGAGCCAGCCGCGCGACGCGGTGACCGTCACCCGTGGCGTGCCCGCGTCCGACGGCGCCGGCGTCAAGCTGCTGCGGGTGTTGGGCACGCAGGTGCTGCCGCAGGTCGATCCATTCCTGATGCTCGACGAGTTCCGCTCCGACGACGCCAAGGACTACATCGCGGGCTTCCCCGACCACCCGCACCGCGGCTTCGAGACCGTGACGATCATGCTCGCGGGCCGCATGCAGCACCGCGACAGCGTCGGCAACACCGGCGATCTCGGCCCCGGCAGCGTGCAGTGGATGACCGCGGGCCGCGGCATCATCCACTCCGAGATGCCCAAGCAGCAGGACGGCCTGATGTGGGGCTTCCAGCTGTGGGTCAACCTGCCGGCCAAGGACAAGATGACCGCGCCGCGCTACCAGGACATCGAGGCCGGCGCGATCCCGACGGTGACCCAGGCCGGCGGCGTGGCCGTGCGCGTGCTCGCGGGCACGGTCGACGGCGTGCGCGGTCCCATCGACACCGCGTTCACCGACCCGGTGCTGCTCGACGTGCGCCTGCCGGCGGCGACGCGCTTCGAGCACGCGCTGCCGGCGGGCCACAACGGCTTCGTCTACGCCTACGAGGGCGACGTGGTGGTCGCGGGCGCCGGCGGCGATCGGGCGCTGCAGCGCGGGCACCTCGGCGTGCTCGGCCCCGGTGACGGCGTGCGCCTGCGGGCCGACGGCCGCGCCGCGAAGGCGCTGCTGGTGTGCGGGCGGCCATCGGCGAGCCGGTCGCGCGCTACGGCCCGTTCGTGATGAACACCCCGACGCCGAGCTCGAGCAGACGCTGCGCGACTATCGCTCGACAGCTCAACCCGCTGAACCGGCGCCGGTCGCGGCGCGGATATGCGTCGATCGCCGTCGTCACGCCGGGGCGCAGCCGCGCGCCCACCTCCGCCAGGGTCGCGGCCGCGGCCGCGCCCGCGCAACGCATCGCCGCGATCGCGACCGCATCGCGGATCTCGAGCGCCATCGCCGATCGAGCTGCCCGGGCCGCGGCGCGCCGCTGTGCTCGGCTGCGCATCGCCGGCAGCCAGGCCGCGGTACCCTCGGGCTCGACCATGTCGCTGGTCCAGCTCGAGTCGTTCGTCGCCGTGGCCGAGGACGCCCGCGTCGGTCGGGCTGCGCGACGGCTGCACGTGACCCAGCCGCCGCGCTGTCGCAGCGGGATCGGAAACCTCGAGGCCGAGCTCGGCGTGCCGCTGTTCGAGCACGCCGCGGGGCATGCGGCTGACGCCCCCGGGCGAGCGCCTGCTCGTGCACGCGCGGGCGATCCTGGCCGCGGTCCAGCGGGCCCGCGACGACACGCGGCGGTAACGAACGATGGTGCTGCATCGTCGTGTCCGAGACCCCGTGGCGAAGGCTCCGTTCGACGCGCGCAAGTTCCTCGCGACGTTCCGCTACAGCTCGCGCGCGGTACGCTTGTGCTGGTCGACCAGCCCGCCGCTGTTCGTGGCAGTCGCGGAAATCCTCACCGCGTGTGCAGGGCTCCTGCCCGCCGCGGCTGCGTACACCGGGCAGCTGATCGTCGACGGGGTCGTCCTCAGCCCTGGCCACAGGGGCGGGTACCGACGCGGTGCTGCAGTGGGTGGTGATCGAGGCCGTGATCGTCGCGGCCATGGCCGCGATCGCGCGGGGCCAGGGCGTGGCGCAATCGCTGCGCATGCGCCTGGGCTTCCGCGTCAATGTGATGATCCTCGAGAAGGCGCTCACGCTGGGCTGCCCGCTTCGAGGGACTAGCGGACTTCTACGACAAGCTCACCCGCGCACGCATGGAGGCCAGCGCGCGGCCGCTGTCATGGTGATGCGCAGCTTCGGCCTGGTCCAGAACGCGATCTCGCTGGCGAGCTTCGCGGTGCTGCTGGCGGCGTTCTCGCCGTGGGCCCCGGCGGTGCTGCTGCTCGCGGGTCTGCCCGCGTTCGTGGCCGAGACCAAGTTCTCCGGGCGACGCGTTCCGGCGCTGATGCGCTGGCGCTCGCCCGAGCGGCGCAAGCAGCTGTACCTCGAGGCGTGATCGCCAGCGACCAGTTCGCCAAGGAGGTGCCGTGTTCGAGCTGGGCCCGCTGCTGCTGCAGCGCTACCGCGCCATCTTCGAGACGTTGTTCCACGAGGACCGCGCGCTGACGCTGCGCCGCGGCGTGTGGGGCCTGCTGCTGGACTGGTCGGCACCGCGACGTTCTGCAGCGCGTACGGCTGGATCGCCGTGGTCGCGGCCACCGGTGCGATCGGCCTGGGCGCGATGACGATGTACCTCGCGCTGTTCAAGCAGGGCCAGTCGGCGGTGTCGTCGATGCTCGGCGGCATCGGCGGCACTCCTACGAGGACAACCTGTACCTGTCGAACCTCTACGAGTACCTCGAGCACGGGGTCGACGCGGGCCGACGCGCGCGTGCGGTCACCGGCGCGACCACAGGGCACGAAACCGGAGACGGCCTGCGCTTCGAGGGCGTGTCGTTCACCTACCCCGACGCCGCGAGCGCCGGCGCTGCAGAGCATCGATCTGCACGTGCGGCCCGGCGCCGCCGCCAGCCCTGGTCGGCGACAACGGTGCGGGCAAGACCACCCTTGCCATCATCAAGCTGCTCGCGCGGCTGTACCGCCCAGCGCCGGCCGCATCCTGCTCGACGGCGTGACCTCGGCGGCTTCAGGACGAGCACGCCCTGCGCACGCGCACGGCCATCTTCCAGGACTTCGTGCGCTACCAGGCGCTGGTCGCGGCGCGAGAACATCGGCGCGGCGACGTCGCCCTTCCGACGACGAAGGCCGGCTGGCAGCAGGCCGCCGACGCCGGCATGGCCGAGCCCTTCATCGCGCAGGCGCCCGAGGGCTACCGCGCACCAGCTGGGCAGAGTAGGTTCGCCGGCGGCCGCGAGCTCTCGGGCGGGCAGTGGCAGAAGATCGCGCTCGCGCGCGCGTTCATGCGCCAGGACGCCGACGTGCTCGTGCTCGACGAGGCCGACCTCGGCCTCGCGGACGCCGAGGCCGAGGCCGAGGCCTTCGCGCGGGTGCAGGCGCTGGCCAGGACAAGGCCGTCGTGCTGGTCTCGCACCGCTTCTCGACCGTGCGCATCGCCGACGAGATCGTCGTGCTCGCCGGCGGCCGCGTGGTCGAGCGCGGCAGCCACGACACCCTGCTCGCCGCGGGCGGCCGCTACGCGCGGCTGTTCACGCTGCAGGCCGAGGCGCACCGCTGAGCTGGCCTCAGCCCTCGGGCTTACACAACCCGCCGCCCTCGATCTGCGCGTTGGTGCGGAAGGTGTTGAGCGTCTGCCAGTTGGGCGTGACGTTTTGCGGGATGGTCGAGTCCTCGCGCACGTTGGTCACGTAGTACGCGTGCAGTTTCCAGATCCGCCGCGCCTGGATCCATCGATCCTGCGCGTCGCGGATCGCCTGCAGCGCGGGCTCGCCTCCGGTCGAGACCACCAGGATCTCGGCCGAGCCGTCGTTATCGATGTCGGCGACGGTCGGGTACTCGCTGATGGTCGGAGCTCTGCCGCGGAATCGTCAGCTGCACCGCGCCAGTGAGGCCGTCAATGGATGCGGAAGTTCTGCTCGTCGGCGTACATCGCCTCGGCGGCCACGCCGTCGCCGAGGAAGTCGAACGCGGTGCCACCGGCGGCGCCGGAGTAGTCCGCGACCACGACCTGCCACAACACGTCGGCGGGATCGGGGCCCTGGTACACCGCGTAGGCGCTCTGCGACGAGCTGGCCCACTCCGAGACGTTGTCGCCGTCGAAGTCGTGGATGGTGCCGGGCCGCTGCCACACCAGGTACGCCGAGGCCGGCACGCCGGTGGGCGTGACCGGACCGTACTGGATGCTGCCATCGTGATCGACCATCCACAGGCCCTGGCCGGAGGTCACGAAGATCTCCGGATCGGGGTCGTCGTCGAGGTTGCCGATCTGCGGCACCGACTGCGACGTGATGGTGGGGTAGTTGTCGAAGTAGACCGAGCCGTCGTAGTGGTACGCGGAGTGGCCGGTGACCACCTCCATGGTGCCGTCACCGTCGAGATCTGCGGCGGTGGTGCACTCGAGCTCACCGGGGTTGGGGTTGGTCTGCTCCCACAACATGTTGCCGTCGTGGTCGTAGACCTCGTGGTTGAACACGATCTCGACGTCGCCGTCGGCGTCGAGATCGTGCAGCGCGATCGCGCCCGACTCGCGGTAGAACTGGCTGGCGTTGCCGCCGTCGGTGGTGTTGGCCCACTTGAGCGTGCCGTCGTGCTCGAACGCCTTGATGCGGAACACGCCGTTGTGGATGTACTCCGCGACGATCTCGGGTAGGCCGTCGTTGTCGATGTCGCCGATCGCGGGCGTGCCGGTGCACGAGACCATCTCGCCGGGCGCGATGGCGAAGTGCTCGGTGCCGGTGGCGCCGTCGAGGATGTGGATGTTGCAGGCGGTGCTGTAGCTGATGAAGGTGTTCGCGACCAGCAGCACGTCGGGGACGTCGCAGAGGTTGATCTCGCCGTCGCCGTTGTCGTCGGTGAAGTTCGCCACCAGCGGCGTGACCCAGCTCTGCTCGTTGGCGCCGAAGGTCCACTGCACCTCGGGCTCGAAGCTGTCCGCCGGTGCGCTCATCGTGCAGTCGCCGACCGCGTCCATGTCGTCGCTGACGTGGCACAAATCCACGGGCTCGCGCATGCCCATGTCGATCTCGACCGCGACGTCGAACTTGGGCCCTTCGGCGCTGCCGCTGCCGTCGCTGCCGCTGCCCGAGCCGTCCGCGCTGGTCGACTGCGACGCCGTGCCCGGGCCGGCGCTGCTGCTGCCCGAGCCGGTGCCGCCCTCGGCGGTGCCGTCGAGCGTGGTCGCGGTGCCCTCGCCCGCGGTCGCGGCCCCGCCCGACTGCCCGCAGGCGGACGCCAACGCGATCGACAGCGACCACAGCGACACGGACGACGATTCGATGGAACGCATGTGCAAGCCTCCGACGACCGTCACGGTAACAGCCGTTGCGTCGGCTGCCCACGAGTGTCGGCGCCTCGGGCCCGCGACGTTGTCACGGCGCATGGAAGCACCCGCAGGCCGCACGTGGATCCGCCTCGCCGCCGCCGCCGCGAGCATGTGCGACTTCGCGGGGGCCTGCGGCGACGGGCCGGCGGAGCCAGCGTCGAGCACGACCGACGACTGTGCGCCGGTGTCTGCCGGCGGCACGGCGCACGGCTGCAGCTGCGCGCCGCTGGCACCCGCGCGTCACGGCTGCGGTGGCGGTGGCCGCAGCTCGATCCGCACGTCCGTGCACTGCTCGACCGCGAGGCCGTCGCGCTGCGCCGGCTCGAAGCGCCACCCTTTCACGGTCTCGATCGCGAGCGCGTCGAACTCCGGATCGAACGGCTCGACCGCGCGCACGTCGACGGCGTGGCCCTCGTTGTCGACGCAGTAGGCCACGCGCACGGCGCCCTGCTTGCCGGCCTTGGCCGCGGCGGTGGTCGCGATCGCGGCGGGATCGGGCATCGGCGTCTCGAGCGGCTTGGGCGCGCTCACCACCGGCGTCGGCGGGCGGCAGGCCGGAAGCCACACCGACGACGTGAGCACCATGGCTGCGAAGCGGCACAGGGCGAGCGCGCGCACGATCATGCAGGCGCATCGTACCCGATGCGTGCGATACTGCTGCGGGGGCGATGATGCGATCGCGGCAGCACGGCGCGCGGCCCCGGTCGCGTTGGGCACGGCCGGGCCTGCTGGCCGCGGCGCTGCTCGCCGCGCCCACCGGCGCGCGCGCGGCCGACTGCATCACCGCGGTGTCGCTGTCGCCGGCCGACGGCGCGGGTGAGGCGGCGGTGTTCGAGGCCCACTACGGCCACTGCGAGGGCGCGTCGGCCTTCCGCGTGGTGCAGCTGTGGATCGGCGATGCGGTCGACCCCCAGGCCGAGCGCATCAACCTCGGCTACGAGGCCGGCGTGATCGCGTTCGAGGGCGGCGGCAGCTGTGCGCCTGGGGATCCGGTCACGCTGGTCGGCGAGCACGGCACGCTCGACTGCGCCGCGACCACCGTCAGCGACCAGGGCGACGAGCGCGTGATGGCGTGGGCCGTGGGCTTCGACGTCGCCAGCTTCGCCGGATCCCACGGCGTCTTCTTCGACGCCAAGGGCGGCACCGGCGATCCCGAGCCGCGGTTGGGCTGGACGGCGATGGGCAGCTTCCTCGTGCAGGCCAGCGCGACCGACAGCAGCGGCGCGGGCGTCGAACTGGCAGCGACGGCGGCAGCGGCAGCAGCAGCGGCGACGCGAGCTCGGGCACCAGCGCCACGGGCGGAAGCTCCGGCGCACTCGACGGTGGCGGCCTGCCCGGCGGCGGCCCACGCGCTGCCGGCCGGCAGCGGCTGTGGCTGCGGTGCGCAGCCGCACGTCGGCGCGCCGCTGGGGCTGCTGCCGCTGGGGCTGCGCCGGCGCAACCGCGCGCGGGCACGCCCGTCTCGCGCTCGGGGGTGAGCGTGATCGACAGTTGGTCTACTCGACCGTGCGCCCGACCGTGCGGCCCGCGGGGATGATGCACGGCGAGCTCGAAGTGGGCCTGTTCGAGCACGCCTTGCGCCCGGCCGCGCGCACGTCGCCGCCTACTGCGGCACCGGCCTCGACCTGCAAGGCGGCGAGTGCCTGCTCCGCCGGCATCGCGGCGCACGGCAGCGAGGACCATGACTTCGAGCATCGACTGGCGGCAGCGATCACCACGCGTCGGATCCTCTACGGCGGTTGGTCGACCGCGAAGGGCAACCTCAACGACGTGCGCGGCCAGGTGCTGCTCGACGAGATCCTCGGTCTCGACGCCAAGCCCGCGAGCATGCTCAAGCCCGCGGTGTTCGACGTGATGACGCCGCGCGGGCCGCAGCACCTCATGCACCTGTTCCGGCACTTCCCCGGCATCGAAGCGTTCGTGCGCGCGCTGCTGCAGGTGCCCGCGGGTGCGCAGCGAGCCCGGCGCGCCGGCGGTGACCCCGGGCGCCGACGATCCCACCGGCGCGCGCACGGCCGCGGCGCAGCTGTGGTTGCCCGACGAGCGCGCCGCAGCCCTGCTCGCAACGATCGAGCGCGCCCACGCCCAGGGCCACTACGACGTGCACACCGCGATCGATCTCGTGGGCCGCGTGGTCCTGGCCCACCGCGCGGGCGCCTGCGGCCCCGCGGGCTGGGGCAGCTGTCACTTGAGCCCGCTGTCCGCCGACGACTTCGGCGCGGTGCTGGTCGCCGGCCTGGGCCAGCCGATCGGCTACCACTGCCCGCAACCCGGCACGCACTGGCTCGACTTCCGCTACGACCCCAAGAGCGATCGCATCCACGCCGGGCTCGCGGCCCTGGGCATCGCCAGCTTCTTCGCGCTGGGCGTGGGCATCAATCCCGGGCGCATGATCGCGGCGGAGCTGCTGGCCAAGCGCCCGATCACCGCGATCCGCGTGGTCTATGCCGACGTGCCCGGCGGCTGCGCGTACGAGCTGCAGGCCGGCGGCGCGCGGCTCGAGCACGGCGAAGCCGAGCTCGCGCACGCGCTGCACCAGCTGCTGTCGCACTGGAGCTGGCCCGTGCTCGAGCGCCGCTGCGCGCTGGGCTGGCAGCTGCCCTATCCGCAGCTGTTCGAGGCGAACTGACGGCGCACGCGCGGGCGCCACGTTTGCTACCGTGCGACAGCGATGCGCGCGATCACGGTCTTCTGCGGCTCGAGCCCCGGCACCCGCCCTGCCCACGCCGACGCCGCGGCCGCGCTCGGCCGCGCGATCGCGGGGGCCGACGCGACGCTGGTCTACGGCGGCGCCAGCGTCGGGCTCATGGGCACCGTCGCCGATGCGGCCCTGGCCGCGGGCGGTCGCGTGATCGGCGTGCTGCCGCGCTCGCTCGCCGATCGCGAGCTCGCGCACCCAGGCCTGAGCGAGCTGCACGTGGTCGAGTCGATGCACGCCCGCAAGCGCATGATGGCGGACCTCGGCGAGGCCTTCGTCGCGCTGCCCGGTGGCATCGGCACGCTCGAGGAGCTGTTCGAGATCTGGACCTGGGCGCTGCTGGGCCACCACCGCAAGCCCTGTGCGCTGCTCGACGCCGACGGCTTCTACCAGCCGCTGCTGCGCTTCCTCGATCAGTTGGTGGTCGACGGCTTCGTGCGGCCGGTGCACCGCGAGATGCTGGTGGTGCAGCCCGACGCCGACGCGATGCTGGCCGCGCTCGCGACCTACCGCGCGCCCGACGTGGTCAAGTGGGTCGAGCGCGGGCAGACCTGATCGCCCGGGCTCACTCGATCCGCGCGAGCTCGCGATCGTCGGGCAGCGCCGCGCGCACCAGCGACAGCCAGCCCGCGCGGGAGGGATCGAAGTAGCTGAAGCCCTCGACCTTCGGACGCCCGTCGCCGCCACCGTGGGCGAAGAGCAGCCGGTTGCAGCGGAAGTCGATCGCCATGTCGACGCGATCGGGCACGACCGTGCCGGTGGTCGCGGGCTCGCGCACCAGCTGGAACCCGACCAGGTGATCGGTGGCGCAGCGCTTCTGGATGTCGTCGTCGAAGCCCCTGGGATCCTCGAGCAGCGCGACCAGCTGCGCGAGCGCGGCCGCGTCGAGCGGCTTGCGCGTGGCGCTGCGGACCCGCCGCTCGAGCAGGCGCTCGCCGCCGGGCTTGCGCTCGGCCGCGACGTCGACGTCGAGCAGCCGCACGATGCTGCCCGACACGAGATCCTGCGCGAGGCCCCAGCGCTGGGCGATGCGCTCGCCGCCGACCGGGCCCAGGCGCATCGGCGGTCCCGCGATCGTGCCGCCGTCACAGCGGTCGATCGAAAGCCGCAGCTCGACCGGCCCGAGCCACACGTTCTTGTCGCACGCGACGTTGCACTGCGAGCTGCAGCTCATGCCCGACAGCGGCACGGGCAGAAGCGGCACGCCCGGCGCCAGCTCGACGCACGCCGGCGCCGCTGCGCCGCAGCCCGGCTGCAGCCGGTAACCCTCACCCATGTCGAGGGTCTCGAGCGCGAGCCACTGGCCGTCCGCACCGCGTCGCTCGATGCGCGCGCGCGTGCGCAGAGCCACCGCGTCGTCGCTTTCGATCACGAAGGTGCCGGGCACGAAGTTGGTGATCGTCAGGCCGCCGCGGGCACCATCCTCGGTGGGCTCCGCGGGCTCGACGGACACCGTCGGCGTGGCGGCGGCAGGCTCCACGGCTCGGCTGCCGCCGGCGTCGTCGCGCGACGGTGGGATCGGCCCCGTCGCGCTGGTGCATGCGGGCATCGACAGGAGCAGCGCGGCGAGCAGGGACGAGCGGGCCATGGGCTCGCGCGAACGCACCAGGCATGTCGATCGTTCCACCTCGCTGCAAGCGGTAGCCGTGCCCTCACCGCGCCGCGGCGCACGCGGTAGGCAGGCGTCGAAACCTCCGCCCACGGCCGAGTGGAGTCAACGATGGCCAGGGCCGTTCGCGTGCGCTGCCGGGTCGCGCCTGGCAGCGTCTGCATGGGGTCCGGCGCTACCCGGCACGGCGCGGCCGCAAGCGCAGAGCGCGGACCTCGACACGTTCGCCGTGGCGCGAGAGCTCGAGCTCGAACTCGCCGCTGCAGTGCGCAGCTTCGAACGTGCCGGAGAATTCGCTTTGGCCGACGAACCAGCCCTGTCCGAGTTGCCACTGCTACACTTTTGCTTCGATGACCGCGCTCGCCGGCGATCGCCGGACTGCCCGACCTGGACAAGCTGAGGAGGCGCTCGAACGGATCCGCGAGGCTGCTCGCGCTGGGCGGCGTGGCGCTGGCGCTGGCGGTCAGCGCCCTGTTCCTGGTCGCCTGGGTCTTCTCGCACCTGCGCCGGCCCGCGGCGCAGGCTTGGGGAGCGCGGGTCTGCTCGCCACGGCCGCGCTGTGGCTGAGCTGGATCCCCGTCGCGCTCACCGGTGTCGCGGCCCTGGGCGCGCTGGTGCCCACGCTCGCGCCGTGGTCGCTCAAGAGCTTCGCGCTGGCCGTACTCGCCGCGGCCGCGGTGTGGTGCATCGCGATCGCGGCGATCCTCGCGGGCGGCAGCCGCGTGCACCTGTCGCGCGCACGCCGTGCGCTGCTGCTCGCGGGCACGCCGTGGTACTGCCTCGCGGTCTACCTGAGCACGCTGCTGTGAGATCGATGTCGCGCCGCCCGGTGTCGTCGTTGCTGCTGCTCGCCGCGTGCGCGCCCGCGTTCGTCAGCGACCGCGCGCTGCACCTGGTCGACGGCCAGCAGGTCCACTCGACCCCACCGATCAACGCCGCCTACGCCGCCTACCTGCGCGCCCGGCTCGCGCTCGAGGCCGCGCCGCCGCAGCTGGACGCGGCCAAGGCCGCGATCGACACCGCGATCGCGCTCGATCCCGACGACGCGCAGCTGTGGACCGTGCGGGCCGAGATCGCCGCGCGCATGGGCGACGGCACCACCGCGACCAAGGCGGTCGCGCGGGCGCTGCAGCTGCGCCCGGACTATCCGCCCGCGAAGCAGCTGTCGGCGCGGCTGGGTCGCGGCGAGGGCGTCGCCCGCAGCGGCGAGTGAGCGACGCGGCGCGCCCGCGTCACAGCGGGATGTTGCCGTGCTTCTTGCGCGGGTTGTCCTGCTTCTTGTTGCGCAGCATCGCGAAGCTCTGCGCCACGCGCACGCGGCTGTCGGCCGGGTCGATGACCTGGTCGATGAAGCCGAGCTCGGCGGCCTTGTACGGGTTCGCGAACAGCTCGCGGTACTGCGCCGCGAGCTGGCGACGGGTCGCGTCGGGGTCGCCCGCGCCCTGCAGCTCGCGGCGGAACACGATGTTGACTGCACCCTCCGCGCCCATCACCGCGATCTCGGCGGTGGGGTACGCGAGGTTGATGTCGCCGCGGATGTGCTTGCTGGCCATGACGTCGTAGGCACCGCCGTAGGCCTTGCGCGTGACGATGGTGACCTTGGGCACCGTGGCTTCGGTGAACGCGTACAGCAGCTTGGCGCCGTGACGGATGATGCCGCGGAACTCCTGATCGGTGCCGGGCAGGAAGCCGGGCACGTCGACCAGGGTCAGCAGCGGCACGTTGAACGCGTCGCACATGCGCACGAAGCGGGCGGCCTTGGTCGAGGCGTCGATGTCGAGGCAACCCGCGAGCACCAGGGGCTGGTTGGCGACCACGCCCACGCTGCAGCCATCGATGCGGACGAAGCCGATGACGATGTTCTTGGCGAAGTTCTCCTGCACCTCGAGGAACAGGCCATCGTCCGCGATCGCACGCACGATGCGGCGGATGTCGTAGGGCTTGCTCGGATCGATCGGCACGACCTGGCGAAGCTCGGGGCAGCTGCGCTCGGCCGAGTCGCGGCACGGCAGCCGCGGCGGCTCGCCGAGGTTGTTGGCCGGCAGGAACGACAGCAGCTGTCGCGTGATCGCCAGCGCGGTGACCTCGTCGCGGCACGAGAAGTGAGCCACGCCCGAGCGCTCGTTGTGGGTCGCGGCGCCGCCGAGCTGCTCCTTGGTCACCTCTTCGTGGGTGACCGCGCGGATGACATCCGGGCCGGTGATGAACATGTAGCTCGACTGCTCGACCATCAGCACGAGGTCGGTCAGCGCGGGCGAGTACACCGCTCCGCCGGCACAGGGCCCCAACACCACCGAGATCTGCGGCACCACGCCCGAGGCCAGCACGTTGCGCTTGAAGATCTCGGCGTAGCCCGCGAGCGACTCCACGCCCTCTTGGATGCGTGCGCCGCCGGAGTCGTTGAGCCCGATGACCGGCGCACCGACGTCCATCGCCAGGTCCATGACCTTGCAGATCTTCCGCGCGTGGGCCATGCCCAAGCTGCCGCCGAAGGCCTCGGACTGCTGCGCGAACACGAAGACGGTGCGACCGTCGATGGTGCCGTGGCCGGTGACCACGCCATCGCCGTAGACCTTCTTCTCCTCCATGCCGAAGTCGTGGCACGCGTGGGTCACGAAGCGGTCGAGCTCGACGAAGCTGCCGGGGTCCAGCAGCTGGGCGATGCGCTCGCGCGCGGTCAGCCGCCCGGCGGCGTGGGCCCGCGCGTGCGCGGCCTCGCTGGCGGCTTCGGCCTTGGCGCGTGCGGCCTCGTCGGCGCGCGCCAACGCCGGTCCGCCGCCGATGTCGGCCACGTGCTCGCGGGCGCGGAGCACCGCCTGGGGGTCATCTGCAGAACCGTTGGACTGGGCCATGCGCTCGTTCCGGGACGGGCGCGAGAGTAGATCAGAGCGAGCCCTTGGTCGACGGAACGTCTGCGATGGCGCCGTCGGGCGCGCACGCCATGCGGAGCGCGCGGGCGAAGGCTTTGAACGCGGCCTCGACCACGTGGTGGCAGTTGCCGCCTTCGCGCAGGTGCAGGTGCAGGTTCATGCGACCGGCCACGGCCACCGCGCCGAAGAACTCCTTGACCAGATCGCAGTCGAAGGTCCCGACCCAGCGGCCCGACAACACCGGCAGGTCGTAGACCAGGTACGGCCGACCACCGAGATCGATGGCGGCATCGACCAGGGTCTCGTCCATCGGCAGTGAGAAGCAGCCGTAGCGCGCGATGCCGGCGCGATCGCCCAGGGCCTGGTCCAACGCCGCGCCCAGCACCAGGCCGGTGTCCTCGACGGTGTGGTGGCCGTCGACCTCGACGTCGCCCTCGGCGTCGACGCGCAGGTCCATCGCGGCGTGCTTCGCCAGCGCCTCGAGCATGTGCGAGAAGAACGGCAGCGGCGTCTTGATGCTCGCAGGCGCCGGCGCGTCGCCGGGGGCCGCCAGCGCGATGGTGATGCGGGTCTCGCGTGTGACACGCTCGACCACGCCGCGTCGGGGCGCGCTCATCGGCGTGCCCCCCACCCGGGTCCACCGCGGCCGGCGTCGGAGGTCAGCGACAGCGCGCCGGGGTGCGAGCGGATCTCGTCGAGCAGCGCCAGCAGCGGCGGCGCCTGCTCGAGCCCGAGCCCGAGCTTCACGTCGATCCACGCGCCGCGCAGGTCACCCCGCGCCAGCTTGCCCCGGGCCGCGCGCAGGTAGATCCGCGCGAAGGTGTTCGACACCTGGCGCTCGTCGGGACCCAGCCGTCGCGCCCGCGCCACCTCCGACAGCCGCGTCTGCCCGCGCAGGCGCGCCTCGTCGTAGGCCGCGCGCAGCTCCGGATCGCACAGCACCTGGTACGCCTCGGTCATGCGCTTGTAGACCTCATAGGCCAGCTGGCGCCGCTCGGCGTCACCGCCGACCACGAAGCGATCGGGGTGGTAGCGCTGCGCCCGTGCGTGGAACGCTTCGCGCACCGCGACGTAGTCGCAGCCCGGCCGCAGGCCCAGGAAATCGTAGTAGGTCGCGATCGCCAGGCCGGCGTGCAGCCGCAACAGCTCGGCCTCGTCGGCGCCGCTCACGGCACCACCGTGCGTCCGCGCGACGCGACCGCGCCGCCCTCGGCCGCGCTGGCACCCAGGCGCGCCGCCGCGGCCGCGACGTCCTGCTCGTCGAGGCCACCGAGCACGCGCATGGTCGCGCTCTGGCGCGCGCCGGTGTCCTGATCGATCGCGCGGACCTCGATGAGGCCGTCGGCGTTGATCTCGAACGTGACCGCGATGGTGACCTCGCCGCGGGCCGCGTCGCGCAGCCCCGAGAGCGTGAGTTCGCCGAGCTTGTGGTTGGCGTCGAAGTCCTCGGCCTCGCCCTGACACACCTGGATCCGCACGAAGCGCTGGTTGTCGGTCGTGGTGGTGAAGAGCCGCGTCTGCTCGACCGGGATGGCGGTGTTGCGCGGGATGACCACGTCGACGAAGCCGCCCAGGGTGCGCACGCCGAGGCTGCGCGGCGTGACGTCGAGCAGCACCGCCGAGGCGCCGCCGGTCGCCGCACCGCCGGCGGCCGGACCCGTGGCCATGGGCACCAGCGAGCCCAGCAGCGCCGCGCCCTGGATCGCGGCCCCGACCGCGACCACGCTCATGGGGTTGATCGAGGTCTGCGCCGGCTTGCCGAAGACCTGCGCCACGACCTCGCGCACCAGCGGCAGCCGCGTGGTGCCGCCGACCAGCACGATCTCGTCGATGAGCTGCGGCGTGAGCCCGGCGACCCGCAGCGCGTCGATGCAGACCGGCACCGTGCGCCGCACGATCGGCTCGATGTGCCAGCGCAGGTCGGCCTCCGACAGCGCGAACTCCAGCCCGCGCCCGGCGAACACGTCGTCGACGCGGATGCCGCTGCGGAAGTTCTCCGACAGCTCGATCTTGACCTGCTCGGCCAGGGCGCGCAGCTTCTCCATCGCGACGGTCTGCCCGCGCAGCGACAGCCCGTGCTGGCGCTCGAACGCCTGGGCCATGAGCGCCAAGATGGCCTCGTCGATGTCGTCGCCGCCCAGGAACATCTCGCCCGAGGTCGCCAGGACCTCGAAGACGTTGCGCGTGATCTGCAGGATCGTGACGTCGAAGGTGCCGCCGCCGAAGTCGTACACCGCGATGCGCCGGTCGGTGTCCTCGATGTAGCCGTAGGCCAGCGCCGCGGCGGTGGGCTCGTTGATGACGCGGATGACGTCGAGGTTGGCCAGCCGCGGCGATGCGCAATGCGCTGGCGCTGCGCGTCGGTGAAGTTGGCCGGCACCGCGATGACGGCCTTGCTGCACGAGCGCCGCAGCGCCTCCTCGGCCATCTCGCGCGGTAGGCCTTGAGCACGTGGGCCGCGATCTCGACCGGCGAGAGCAGCTGGCCGCCCAGCTCGATCGCGACGCCCTCGTTGGGCCCCTCGACGATGCGGTACGGCATCGTCTCGCGCATGCGCTGGACCTCGGGCGAGTGGAACCGCCGCCCGATCATCCGCTTGGCCGAGAACACCACCTGGGTCGGGTCGACCGCGCGGCGCTGCTTGGCGCGATTGCCCACGATGATGCGGCCGTCGGGCATGGCCGCGACCACCGAAGGGATGATGCGGTCGTCACCGCGCCGCACCACCGAGGCGCGACCGCCGCGCACGACCGCACATGCCGAGTTGGTCGTGCCCAGGTCGATGCCCAGGACCGGCTCGGACTCGCTGCTCATCGCTCGCAACGGTAACCGGTTCGCGCGTGCGCGGCCACTGGGGGCGCGCTGCCGGCCCGATCACACCGGCGATTCGGGCACGAACACGATGTCACCGGGCTCGAGCGCGAGGTCCTGCGCGCGCGACTCGATGATCGCGGTGGTGTCGATCTCGAAGGTCTGCCGGCCCTTGTCGGTCTCGCGGATGAGCTTGACCCGACGCGGCATCGCCAGCGGGTTCATGCCCCCAGCGAGGGAAATCGCCTGCATCACCGTGAGGCCCGGCTTGAACGGATAGCTGCCGGCCTCCTTGACCTGGCCCAGCACCGAGACCTCGCGGTTCTTCCGTTCCGTGACGCGCACGGACACCTGCGGCTGCTTGAGCCAGCCGTCCATGAGCTTGGCCTCGATCTCCGCGGCGATCTCGCCCTGGGTCTTCTTGGTCACCGCGACGTCGCCGATCCACGGGAAGCGGATGGTGCCGGCGTCGCTGACCTCGTAGGGCCCAGTCAGCGCCTCCTGGTCCGCGACGCGGATCTCGAGCACGTCGCCTGGCCCGAGGGTCTTGCGCTCGGCGCTGTTCGAGGGCGGCACGATCGCGCTGCCCTGGCTGCGGGGGCAGGCCCCGACGAGCACCAGCAGCAGCGCGAGCGCGAGGCGGGCCACCAGCGCGATCATATCCGCACCGCGAGCACCAGCGTCACGAGGTGGCGGAAGTACGACAGGTTGTCGACCTGGTTGTCGCCCGAGTTGTTCTGCTGCTGGTACTCGACGTAAAACGGCCGCGTGTCGACCAGCAGGTTGTAGCCCAGCGACAGCGCGAAGACCTTGCCCAGGGGCTGCTCGAGCTTGGCGTCGACGCCGACGATGGTGGTCTTGCGCTGGTACTGCCCGGCGCCCGGCCCGGTGTACGACGCGACGTTGTCGACCTCGACGCCGATGACCGGCAGGCCCGCGATCTTGCGCGCGGCGACGTTGAAGCCCAGATGCCCGATCATGCGCCAGCGGAACTGGTGGCCGACCGCCAGCGTGCCGCCGTTGTCGACGTAGTAGTTGCCGAACAACGAGTCCTGGTAGTTGCGGTACAGCGCGACGTGGATGAGCGAGCGCAGGGTGGGAAAGTAGTTGACCGCGGCGCGACCGATGAACGAGTTGAAGCTGGGGCCGTTGGGATCGGTGCGGTAGAAGCCGCCGCCCCAGCCCGCCATGGCCTCGAGCGCGACCTTCTGCGCCAGCTGTCCGCGGTAGCCCGCGAGCAGGCGGTGGGCGTAGTTGTCCTCGTTGCGACCAGTGCCGGGGTTCGAGCAGCAGTCGACGTAGTAGGTATAGTCCATCGTGTAGTCGAGCACGATGGAGCTGCGCGGCAGGAAGCGCCACTTGGTCTCGTGGTAGAACCCGTTCATGATGCGGTTGCTCTTGAACAGGTTGTCGTTCTCGAAGTGCAGGTACTGCGAGCGGTAGCCGACCGCGAAGCTGAGCCGACCGCCACCGGGCCGCAGGATCATCGTCAGCTGTCCGCGATGATCGAGGCGGTTGAAGTTGAGCACGGTGCCCAGGGCCTGGTAGTTGCCCGCCGATGCGCCGCGGAAGAAGTCCTCGTCGAGGTGGATCGAGAACTTCCGCCCGGGCAGGATCGCGAGCCGCACCTGCGTGCCGATGGAGAACCGCGGCACCGAGCGCACGTCGGCCTGGCGCGAGAGGTACTGGCGGAAGCCGCCCAGCAGCGAGATGTTGTAGTCGAACCACCGGCCCGAGCGCTCCGCGGGCGTCATCAGCAGCCCGTCGCGGAGCTCGCGGTTGCCGATGCCGATCCACGTCGAGGGCCACAGGAACGACGACGCGACCTTGTCCTCGGTGCGCGCGTTGGAATACACGTTGGTGTCCACGCCCAGGCCCAGCGCGAAGCCGGCGTGGAAGGTCGAACGCTCGCCGACCTTGACGCCGCGGCCGTCCTCGGCGCGTGGGATGCCGAAGGCGTTGTGCAGCACGCCGCCGGCGAACGCCGGGCTCGCCACCAGCCAGGCCACGATCGCGACGGCGAGCCCGAACAGGCGGGACCCAGGCGAACGACGACCAGCGAAGCGAGCAGACACGGAGGACAGGACGCGCAGGAGGCGGGTCGCGGCAAGGCTACACGAAAAGCCACGCAGGGGCCCTTTACGGGCCGTTCGGGGACGAGGCGGCGCGCAGCGACCCGCGCGCGCCGTGCCGCGTCTCCGGCTGCGTGCACGCGCTAGCGCGTGGGGCTCTCGACGGTCGGCGGGCGACCGTCGTCGACCGGCGGCGGCACCGGCGGGCGCGCGCCACCCACGGTCGGGTCGGCGTACGGAATCGTCGGCCGCTCGTCGACCTGCGTGCGGGTCTTGTCGTCCTTGTCCTCGGGACCGGTGTTGCCCGAGCACGCGCGCGCCTCCTCGACCAGGCGCGAGACCCGATCGGAGAGTGCGCCGAGCTTCTCGGTCGCGAAGCTGCGCTGCTGCTCGGTCGCGCCGGCGTCCTGCACCACGAGCAACTCCGCGGTGACCAGCTCCATGACCTCCGAGCCGCGCTCCTGCTTGTCGACCAAGCACGCGGCCCGCACGACGTCCTTGTCGGTGTCCGCGCTCGCCGTGAGGCGGCCGAGCTCCGACATGCCTTCTTCGATCCGCGAGCGACTCTGGCCCAGCGTCACCGAGGGGGCTGGCGTCGCCGCGTCGGCCGCAGGCGCCGCCTCGACGGGCGCGGGTGCGGCGTGCGATCCGACCGAGAGCAGCCAGACGGGCAGGCACATCAGCGCCATGGCGCGCAGGGTTCGGGTTCCGTGAGCTCGAGGTCGGAGGTTCGTCACATGGGCCCCCTGAGACAGGCTACCCGTACTCCATGGTCGCCGACGCCGGATTACGTGTCCAGCACGTGCGCCCAGCCGAGGTTTTCTTCGGCGCCCCGCCCGAGGGCGGCGCCGGCGTCAGCCGCCACCGGAGAACACGACGGAGAAGGTCACGTCCGCGCCCTCCTCGGCCCCCGTCCATCGGGAAGCGCCAGCCCCTGGATCTTCGCGCGCGCACAGGTTGCGACCGCGGGCGAGCCGACCGGAAGTCCTCCTCGATGTCGGCCTTGGTCACGGTGCCCATCACGCTGATCAGAGATCAGGCTCATCTTGCCGGCGAGATCCGGCTGCGTCCGCAGCGCCTTGTTATCAGCAGTGCTGCAGCGCGCTGGTGCGGTGCTTGATCGCGGCCTTGATCGGCGAGGTCTTGTCGGCGATACGCCGAAGACGTCGGTGCTGTAGCCTTGGTGACGCCTGGATCTTGCGCTCGAGCTTGCCGACCTTCTCGCCGAAGCTCAGGGCGTCCCCGGTGTTGAAGCCCTCGGTCTGCACCGCGGCACCCGACGCGGTGATGCCGGTGCCGCCGGGGACGAACGGGCTGATGTCGCCGCCGTCGGCGAGCACGGTGGTGATCATGCCGGGCGAACAGCTCGCCGGGATTTCCATTCTCGGTCGAGTTGATGACGTCGAACACAGTGCCCTCGCCCGGGCCACCCCGGTGCCCAACACGCGCGCCACCGACGCTGGGGGCCCTCGGACATCGCCTGCGCCGAGAACTTCTCGGGCTTGTCCTTGAGCACCTTCTGCTCGACCTTGGGCTTTTCCTTCTCGACGACCTTCTTGTCCTCGTCCTCTTCGGCGAGGTCGTCCTTCTTCTCTTCCTCGACGACCTTCTCGGGCTCCTTCTTGTCCTCTTGCAAGACCCATCGCGGTCTGGAAGCGCTCGTCGAAGGTGTCGAGGCTCATGTCGTCTTTGCGCTCCTGGTTCGCCTGGTAGACGAAGAGGAGCCGAGCACCGCGGCGGAGCTCGCGAAGGTGCTGGTCGAGCGCCGTGAACTGATCGCGCATGCGGTGCGCGTACTCGGTCGGCAGCAGCCCGCGCGAGGATCGGCTTGGGCTCGGCGAACTGGAACAGGATCGTGCACTCGCCGATCACCAGCTTGCCCTTGGCGCGCGGGTCCAGCAGGCCGGCACCCGGACGCGATCCTTGTCTGCTGCCGCAGCGCCGACGGTGATCGTCTTGCTGCCCAGCGAGCTTGCCCTTGGCCGACGCGGGCAGATCGAGGAAGTACCGCCCCTGGCGGAGAGTCTGAACATGAACGTGACGCAGCGGTGCGGTGCCGCCCGAACAGCATCACGTCGCTGCGGTAGTCGCTGCCGAGCTTTCAACCGGACCCGGGCGGCTCTGATGCACCTCGTCGCGAACGAGGCCATCGTCCTACTGCGATGCGCAAGACCTTCGTCCGGGGTTGGGGTGCGACCTTCATCGGTTTCCGAGGGTTCACGAGGAATGGGCCCAGCAGTCAGACCGGCTGCGAACGCGCAGCGAGACCGATGCCCCTCGAGACATCAGCATATCGCGCTTGCGCTGGAGCACCAATCTGGCCCCTATTCTTCCCCCCAAACGCCGTTTTCGCTGGCCCAGAAAGATTCCACCTGCAGCCCCCCCGCGACATTCCTGCTCCGCATCCGGGGAGCAGGGTGCCTGCGCAGGGCGAGACCGCGCGGTTCGTCCTACGCCGCTTCCATACGCGGGATCACCCCGCTCGGGCGCCCGGGTTCCACCACGACGTTCCAGAAGAGACAGTCGCGCTGAAGTTCTGCGGTCGGGTCCTGACCCATTCGACGTGCAGAACCCGCAAGGCATCCATGGCCGCGACGAGCGTCGCCATCGACACGTCGCCCTCGACATCGAGCAGAACCTGGGGTCGAGCACCGCGAGGATTCCGTGAGCGACTTGGCGATGCGCCTCGAGGCCGGCGAAATCAGCTAGCGCTCGAGGTCTTCAGGCGCGCGCGGGAGTCGAGCACGGGGATCCGCGTGCGCTCGCGCCGTCCCGCTTGCCACGGACAGCTCGAAGCCGTCGCTGCCGATGAAGACGTGGAGGCCGTCCGACCGGCTTGGGCGGATCCTCGCCACCGGGCTTCGCCGGCGTCGTCGGAGGCAGCACCTCCGCAATCGCCCCCATCCCGCGACCTCCATCCCCGCCCAACAGCAACGCCCGAGGATGAGCAGCAGCGCGATGTTCATGACCGGCAGCAGCTGCGTCTGCGTGAGTCTTGCTCTTCGTTCGCGGGCTTCGCCATGGTGGGACTCCTCGTCGGGCATGGACCGGCGAGCACCGCCGAGTTCCTGGCGCGGGCGGGCACGAAAAAGCCGGGCACCTCGTTCGGGGTCACCCGGCTCCTTCGACGTGCCTGGAGTTGAGGCTACTGGTTCTTCGCGGCGACGCAAGAACGTACTCGCGGAACTCCGCGCGGCCGGCCGTGTACATCACGTCGACCTGTTCAAGAACAGGTTCCTGGTCCCCGACGAGATGATGCGGCCTTCCCACTTCCTCGCCCTTGCCTTCCGACATCTTCTTGGCGCGGTCAGCTTCTTCGGCGAGCAGATCGTACAGCGGCCGATCAAGTGGCCCTGCAGGGCAGCGGGGTCGACCTCGCCGTTTTCGTCCATCTGCACCGCGACGTCCATGTAGAGGTGATCGCGCGCTGCATCGGCGTAGATCGGCGCCGTCCTGGATCGGCGTGTCCGCGGTGAGTTCGGCACCTTCCTGCCCGGCGGTCGGTGCGATCAGGCGGGTCGGGCCGTAGTTCTTGAGCAGGTAGGTGACGATGATGGTGATGGCGTCCATGAGGGACGTCATCCCGAGCACCGCACCCTCCTCGGCGAAGCCGCGCTTGCCGGCGCGCTTGGCCTTCTTGCGATCGAGGAATGCTTGTTCTTCCTCTGGCGTCATGTCACCCCGCTCCCGCCTCGACGATGGCTTGCCAGAAGAGGCACTCGGCCGGGACCTCTTCGTTCGCCGTCATCGCACCCATGAGCTTGCAGTCGGTGCCACGGAGCGCGTCCATGGTCCGCAGCAGGCTCTGCATCGGGATGCTGTTCTCCGCGGACACGGTCACGACCGTCTCGTGCGGGAACAACGCCTTGTACTCCTTCGCCTTGGCCTCGAGCCCGGCGTAGTCGTACCGATCGTGGTCGTCCAGCGGCGTGCCCGGCTTGGCAAGGGCGATGGTCGGCGAGTTGGAGTCCGCCGACTTGCCCGCGTCTGCCCCGGCCTGCTGGCCCGACGCGCTCACCCGATAGCCGTCCTCCATGATGAAGACCTTCAGGTTGAGCGGCTTCTCCTTCTTGTCCTCTTCCTTCGAGTCGGCCGTCGCCGCGAACTTGGGCGGTGACACGGCGATCGCCGCCATGCGTGCGATCTCCATGGCCAACAGAAGGGCGGGGATCATGAGGAGCATGATGTTCATGACCGGAAGCAAGTTTGCTTCGACCACTTCCTCTTCATACTTTTTCTTGCCCATGTCTCCCTCCTTTCTTCGCTCGGGTGTCCGGGTCGTCGTTCAGGGGTGCGCGCTCGCGCGGGCACCCACCGAACGCATCAGCCCTGCCGCACGCGGCTGGCGAGGAGGTTCTCCAGCTTGGACGCGTACAGATCGCACTCGTCCGAGACCTTCTTGGCCAGGCCGGAGATGAACATGTGCACCGCGAGCAGCGGGATGGCGACCATCAGACCGAAGCCGGTCGTGTTGATGGCGATACCGATGCCCTTCGCGAGCGCCGTCGCACGCTGATCGGCGGCGACCGTCGCAACCGCGCGGAACGCCTGGATCATGCCGTCGATGGTGCCGATGAGGCCGAGCAGCGTCGCGATGTTCGCGACCGCGGGCATCATCGAGAGCCGCTTGGAGATCGCGGGACCGACCTCGAGCAGCGCCTCTTCGATCGCGGACGCGATCTCGGACTCGCTCTTGTTGGCGCGGGTGAGACCGGCCTTGATCACGCGAGCGAGCGCAGCCTTGTCGGCCGCGTTGCACAGCTTGATCGCGCGGTCGATGTTGTTGGCCATCACCAGCTTCTGGATCTGGTTGAAGAACTGCGCTCCGTTGATGTTGAAGCGGAAGAACAGGAAGATGAAGCGCTCGATGGTGACACCGGCGCCGAGCACGGCGCTGAGCGCGATGAAGTGCATCCAGAACCCGCCGTCCTGGTAGAACTCCGCAAATGGTTGACCGCCCATGACTTGTCGTCCTCCTCCTCGTTGCGGGCCGCAGCCCGCTTGACCGGGGGGCACGTCGAAGGCAACCCCGGTGTTGTTCGGCACTGTTGGTGTGTGGTGGTTACTCGTTCGGTCGGGCACTCTCGCGCGCGGAGAGCACCGCAACGCCCTGTCGGATCTGCTCGGAGCCGCGAACGCGGAGCCGAGCTCGGCTCGTGTGTGGTCTCGTCCCTGGTCGCTCGATTAGAACAAAGGATCCTGCACGGACTCAAGCACCAAAGGTGAGAAGGTGGCGCCGAGGCGCGCCCAGTCGAAGTCGGCCTGGGAGCGGCGGAGGATGAAGAAGGCGTTGGGCTTCTCGAGCTTGCCTTCGATGAGGAAGTCGTCGCCGATGTCGATCGCCTTGCGACCGCCCTTGCTGGGCTTCCCCTTGGCGTCCTTCGCCGGCGCCGACTTGGCGCCCTTGGTCGCCTTCGCGCCCTTGGCGGGCGCGGCGGGCTCTGCTGTGGCGGTGCCTGCTGCGGCGGTGCTCGGCCCATCCGCAGCGGCGGTCTCACGCACGCGCGCCGCGGGTCGAGCCGCGTCGTCGCCGGCCGGCTTGGTGCCGGGCCGCTGCGGCGTCACGGCCGTCGCCTTCACAGGAGCCTTTGCAGGCGCCTTGGCGGGCGATTCGGCGGCGGTCGCCGGTGGTGCACTTGCATACACGGGTCGCGAGGCGAGCACTCTAGCCAAAAGGCCCGGGGCTGCCAAGAGGAGAAGGAGGTGCAGTGCGTGCTGCGGCCGCAGGGCCTTGGGGCGACGCGAGCGTGGGCGCGGTTGCGAGGACGCGTGCTCGCGCGCGGTGTGATCGGCACTTCGCACCGCAGGGTCTGGCAGGGCGTGACTCGTTCGATCTCGCATGGGGACTGCCGTGGGGCTCATGCGCGCGTGGTCTCGCGGCACGAGGGTGTGGTGCGTCGCGCGAGCACGCGAGCACCTTGGAGAGGATGGCGCGACGCGGCGATGGCCCTCGCCATCGGCGACGGACGATGCACGTCGCAGCGTCGCAGCGGCGCGCCAGGGCAGTGAGTGTCCGCGCGCAGCAGCGGGTTCCACGCCGCGGGCGCATCCGCGTCGATGGCCGGCCTGGTCTGCGAGCCGGTGGCCGGGGCAGCGTCGATCGACGCGAGGCGGGCCGGCGCGATCGCGTGTGCCCGGGCCTGCTTCGCACCCGGCTTCTGCACCGACGGCTTCTGCACGCCCGGCAGGCTCGATGGCGGCGTCATAGACGGTTGCCCAGGTCGTGGGCGGTGCGGCGCCCGGCTTCTGCGGTGCCGAAGGCGGTGGGTTCGTCGGCGCGCTCGGTTGCACGGGCGCGGACGGCTTGTACTCGGCGCGGGCGCGGACGGCTTGTCCTGGCGCGGGCGTGGACGGCTTGCTCGGCGCGGGCGCGGACGGCTTGCTCGGCGCGGGCGAGTCGGGCGGCGTCGGCGGGTTCTCACCCGCGGGCGGCGTCGAGGGATCTGCGGGCTTGCTCGGCGCGGGCGGGCTGCCGCCGGGCTTGCTCGGGGTCAGCGGAGCGGGCGAGCCGCTCGGTGATTTCGGCGCGGCGCCACCGGGCGGCGTGCCGCCCTGCCCGGCTTGCTCGGCGTCAGCGGCCCCGCCCCGGGCTTGGCCGGCGGTGTCGGCGTGGGCTCGCCGCCATCGCCCGCGTCCACGTCGCTGCGGGATCCTCTCCCGCCGGCGGACTCGCAGCGCCGGGCTTCGCCGGCACGCGTCCGCGCCCGGCGTCACGCCGGCCGTACCGCCGTCGCCACCGGCTGCGGCGGGCTTCTTCTCGCCACGCGCCTTCTCGCGCTCGATGCGTCGTTGCTCGCGATCGATGCCTTTCTTCGCGACGCGGATGTGGTCCTCCGCGCGCGCCTTGCTGACCGCCGCGGGTCCGGGCGCCACCTTCGGCCGCGCCCCTTGCTGCTCGCGCCCGGCCCCGACGGACCTTCGGGTCCGTCGGCGATCACGAGCTCGCGGTACTTCGTGAGAAGCGATGGCCTTCTCGAGGCCGCGCGATGGTGTCGAGCCCCGGGTAGGGATCGGCGTCGAGGTAGAGCACGCCGAGGTTGAAGTAGGCCTCGGGGTAGCTCGGTCGCAGCTTGAGCGCGGCGTCGAGCGACTTCTCGGCGTCCTGCCACTTGCCCTCGGCCCGCAGCGCCGCGCCGAAGTTGAGGTGGGCCTTGGCGAAGCGCGGATCGAGCTCGAGCGCGTAGGCGAAGCACTGCTTGGCGGTCGCGACGTCGCCGGCCTGCATGTAGCGGGTGCCGAGGTTGTTCCACGCGCCGGCGTTCTTCTCGTCGCTCTCCGCGGCCTTGCGGAACGCCTGGGTCGCGAGGTTGTCCTGGCCACTCGGCGGTGTACGCGAAGCCCTTGAGGTTGTGGGCCCGGCCGGTCTCCTGCGGGGTCCGCACCTTCTCGTCGACGGCTAGGGCGCTCGAGGTCACGGCCTGCACCAACTCGTACTTCTTTTGTCCGGTAGTAGGCCTCGGCCATCACCAGCATCGCCTCGACGTTCTGCTCGTGGATGCGCAGGGCTGGCGGCAGTGATCGATGGCCTCGACCAGGCGCCCGGCGGCCAGGTGCTTGGCCGCCTCGGCCGAGCGCTGGTGCGAGAGCGCGAGCTTCTTCTTCTCCTCTTCGGGATCGCGGTCGCGGACCTTGGGCAGCGGCTTGTCCTTGGCGCGGCCGCGGTGGCGGCAGGCGCCGCGGGGTCTCGGCCGCGGGCGCCTCGGGGGTCGCCTGCGACTCCATCGCCTCGAGGTCGACGCGATCGCCGTCGGGGGTCTCGCTGCTGCCCTCGGGCCGACACCCCGCCAGCACGACCGCGGCCAGCCACGGCGCGATCCCACCGGCGACGACGAACGAACGCAGTCGATGCAGCACCATGGCCATCACCTCAGGTCCTCGAGCTGCAGCTCGAGCGCCGGCTGCCGCAGCAGCGGGTACTCCTCGGGCTTGTAGATGTTGAGTCGCTCGCGCGCGGACGCAGTCCACTCGTTGGCGATGCTGTACTCCTTGCTGCGCTTGACCGTCTCTTCGTACAGCGCGATCGCCTTGGTCTCGGCCTGGCTCGCGAACTGGTCGACCACGTCCTTGTAGGCGAACCACGCCTCGGAGTTGGGCTTGAGTGCCTTGGGCACCGGTGCGGCCCGGATGGCGATGGCCCAGGTCTCGAAGGCGTAGCCGCGGCGATACATCGCCGCCAGCACCCAGTCGATGCGACGGTAAGGGAAGACGTTGTCGTAGGCGCTGGCGGCGACCTGCAGGCGCTCGGTCAGGAGCTTGATCTCCTTCTCCATCTTCTTGCCGGTGGTCGTGATCTCCACCGCCAGCACGTCGGCCAGGGCATACTCGGCGAGCAGGAACTGCGCCTCGGCCGGGATGTCGGCCGCGTCGGTCGCGGGCTGCAGCTTCTTGGACTCGAACGCGGACACGGTCGCGCGGTAGTAGGCCTCGGCCTTCTTGCGATCGCCCATCTTGGCGTAGGCCTGGCCGATGCGCAGCTGCGCCTCCACGACCTTGTCGGCGTGGGCGGGATCGCTGCCGTGTTTGCCGAGGAACTCCTCGTAGGCGCGGATGGTCGCGCGCTGGTCCCCGGTCTTGGCCGTGACCTGCGCGGCGCGGAAGGTCGCGTTGGCGGCCTTGCCCTTGTCCGCGGTCTTGGCCGCGAAGGTGCCGAACATCGCCGCGGACTTCTTGTAGTCCTGCAGGTTGTCGAGCAGGTCGGCGGCATTCTCGAGCGCGAGTTCGCGGTGCTCGCTGTCCTTGTAGCGCGCGTCCTCGGCCAGCTTGAGGTACGAGGTCACGGCCTCGTCGAACTCGAAGAAGCGCGAGTGGTTGTAGCCGGTGCGCAGCAGCGCGTCGTCGGCGAAGTCGCTGTCGGGGTACTTCTCGTAGATGCGCTGGTAGGTCTGGCTGGCCGAGCCGAAGCGACCGATGTTCTCGTAGGCGACCGCGGCGTTGTTGAGCGCGCGGTCGGCGTTGGGATCGTCGGGCGCCTGGTCGACCAGCGCGACGTAGCGGTCGGCCGCGGCCTCGAACTCGCCGGCCTCGTACAGCAGCGTGGCCTCCTGGAAGCGCACCGCGTTGCCCAGGGTCTTGAGGTCGCCGGCGAACTTCTTGGCCTCGTCGCCCTCGCCGCAGCCCTTGGCCATCAGCTTCTCGGTCCACTCCTGCGCGCCCTTGAGGTCCTCGCGCACGACGCGAGCGTCGAGGATGGCGGTGCCGGCGTTGATGGCGACGTTCTCGTCGCAGTGCTCGTCGATGATGGCGACGAAGCGCGACTCGGCGTCGTCCCAGTGCATGTAGCGCTGCGAGACCTCGCCCGCGAGGTACTTCATGGTCGCGGTCTGGTCGCTGTCGGGCCGCGCTTGCACGAAGCGGTCGTACGCCTGCTGCAGCTCGAGCAGCAGGCCGGGGATCTCGAGCGCCTTGTCGAAGGGCCCCGGCGCGCCCTTCTTGGGCATGTCGGGCACGACCAGCCGGCCGGCGGTCTTCTCGCCGTCGATGAAGGACTCGTAGGCCAGCACCGCGCCGGTGGCCGCGTCCTCCTGCAGGCGGTTGTCGAGGTTGCTGTCGCGCACCTCGCTGTACTGCTTGGCGGCCGCGAGCAGCTGGCCGCTGTAGAACAACGACTCGGCGAAGTTGAAGCGGTACTCGTAGGAGCTGGGGGTGTCGGGGAAGCGCTCGAGGTAGGCCTCGTAGGCCTTGGCCGCGATGGCGTACTCGGCCTCGGCCTTGGGGTCACCGGCGGAGCGCAGCGCCTGGGCGCGCGCGTGGTGATCGATCGCGGTGTGGACCAGCGCTTCCTCGGCCAGCTTCAGCGCCGCCTCGACCGCGTCGGGGTCGTTCTCGTTGGCGTAGAACCACTTGGTGCCGCGCAGGTAGTTGGTCGCGAGCTTGTCGCGCGCGGCCGTGGCCGCGCCCTTGTCCTGCAGGGCGTTGTGGGCCTGCAGGATGCGCATCTGGATCTGCGGCGCAGCGGCGGCCAAAGGCCAGCGGTCGAGCGTGGTCTGCCAGATCTCGATGGCGCGGCCGTACTCGGTCTGTAGCGCCAACAGGTCCCCGAGCGCGGCGTAGATCTCGGGGACGTGCTTCTCCTTGCCGCGGGCCTTGTAGTCGCGGTCGAGCCGCGCGAGGCCGTGCAGGCGATCGCGGTTGCCGTCGGAGTCCCAGTCGTCCTCGACGTAGACCTTGGCGATGTACTTGACCGCGTCGTCGCGCAGCGCGATGGCACCGCCGGGCTCGTCGTCGTCCTTGTGCGCGTCGGCGTAGCGCACGAACTCGTCGAGGCGCTTGGCGGCGTCGGCGAAGTCGCGGCGCAGGTACAGTGTCCACGCCAGTCGGATCAGCGCCTCGTCGTAGAGGTCGGCCTCGGGGTTGGCGGTGACCTTGGCGTAGGCCTCCAGCGCGGCGTCGAGCTCGTCGAGATCGTAGTGAACCTCGCCGATGCGCAGCCACGACTCGTCGGTGTACTTGCTCTTCTCGGCGTAGGGCAGACACTCGGCGTAGTCGCCCACGCGGTAGCTGCCGCTGTCGACCAGGTTGGAGCCATCCGCCGAAGGCGCAGAGAAGCGGTTCGCGCAGGCGAGCGCGAGGTAGCTCTGCCGACTCTGGTCGAACTCCTCCTCCTCGTAGAGCAGCGTGCCCATCATGTACAGCGACGCGTCGGCGAGGTGGAACCGCGGGAACCGCAGCACCACGTCGCGATACAGCGCGATCGCGGGCTCGTACTCGGGCACCGGCGACGGCGGCGGGGCCGCGTTGGGATCGGTCTCGAGCCGCGCCTGGTAGGCCTCGAGCTCCTGCTGGAACGCTTCCTCTGCACGCTGCAGGCGCTCGCTGCCGGCCTCGAAGTGCAGCTCCGCGAGCCGGAACATGATCTCGGGTGTCCACGCCGGATCATTGGGGTGCAGCTTGAGGAAGTCTTCGTAGCGCGCGACCGCGGCGGCGCGGAGCTTGCGGGCCGAGGCCTGCCTGTCTTTGATCTGCTTGTCGTAGGCGTTCTCGAGCGCGCGGCGGCCGGTGACGCCGGTGACGATCAGCGTCTGCCCGACGGTGTGGGCCATGGCCGCGTGCGCCGCCTCGTAGCGCGCGGCGAGCTCCTCCATCTCGTCGAGCGCCTTGGCCTCGCGCTCGTCGGCGGGCCGGCGGGGCAGCGGTGCGGTCAGCCGGCTGGGGTCGGTGGGCTTGGGCGCGACCTCGAGCGGACGGCCCGAGCCGGGCTCGCCGGGCACACCGGTGGGCTCGCGCGACTCCCCCAGCCGCGGCTTCTTCTCGCCACCTGTGCCCGCGCGCGGCAGCGCCGATGCGGCCGTGGGCAGCACCGCCACGGCGGCGAGCAACGTCAGCCATGGTCTGCGGCGGATCATTCGACGTCCTCCAGACCCATCTCGACCGCGCGATCGATCTCTCGCAGCTCGCGATCGCGTTCGACCTCGAGCCGGTGGATCTCGTCGGTCTCGGCCTCCTTCATGGCCCATGCGACGTCGAGCAGGCCGACCTCGGAGCGCAGCACCAGCGAGCTCAGCTCGGTCACGACGTCGGCATACGACGCCGCGAGCACGTCCGCGACCAGGACCTTGGCGTTGGTCTTGGTGCCGGTGAGCTCGGCGAGGTACGCATCGAGGTTGGCGCGCTCCTGCGTCAGCACCGTGACCGCGCCCTCGAGCCGCTTGCCGGCGGTGCGATCGAGCTCGACGCGGGCCTTGTCGGCGCGACCGTGCAGCGACTGCGCGCGCTGCCACAGCGCGCCGACCTCGGCCGAGACCCCGCCCTTGGTCAGGCCCGCGTACATGCCCGAGAGGTACTGACGGTAGCCGACCACGGCCTTGGACTTGGCCTCGCGCAGCGGATCCTCGTAGCGCAGCGCGGCCTGGGCGCTGGCGATGCGCTCGCGCAGCGCCGCGACCTGGGCCTCGTGCAGCGCGAGCTCGTCGCGTCGCGCCGCGGCCTCCTTGAGGAAGCCCTGGTGATCGATCTTCTGCTCCTTGCGGGTCTCTTCGTAGTAGCGCTCGGTCGCGACCAGCTCTGCGCGCATGGAGGTCACGAACAGATCGAGCTTGTGGGCCTGCTCGGCCAGGCGCTGCAAGCGTGCGACCGCGCGGCGCTGGTGATCGGTCCGATCGCCCAGCGGCCGATCGACCTTGTCGCGCAGCGCCGCACGCTTGCGCTCGGCGCCGCCGAGATCGCGGTCGCCCGCGAGCCGGCGGATCAGCGCCTCCTCGACCGCGAGCAGGTCGTCGTCGACGTTGTCGAGGCCGGCGGCGTGCGCCGCGAGGTCGTTGAACAGCCGCGCCTTGTCCTTGGCCCGCACCGCCTCCTCCATGCGGGCCAGCAGCGCGCGGGTGTCGGCCAGCTCGCGCTCGAGCGCGCCGACCTCCTGCGCCAGGGATTCGGCCTGCACCGCCCGCGGCAGCGAGCGCGCGACCGCGACCGCGCCGACCGGCAGCACCGCCGCGAGGCTGAAGTGCTCCATGTCCTCGCCGATCACCGCCGCGAAGTACTCGGTCGCATCGCCCTTGGCCGAGAGCTTGCGGCCCAGCTGCGTCGCCAGGCGATCGAACTCGCGGCGCAGGCCCAGGAACTCGGCCTCGGCGCCCTTGTAGTCGCGCTGCTGCACGCGGATCTTGCCGCGCAGCTGTTTGATCTCCGGCACGATGGTCGAGTCGGGGTCGTAGATGAGCAGCAGGTCGAGCGCCTGCACCGACTGGTCGAACCGCTCCGCGCGCAGCAGCGTCCACGCGGTCTCGTACATGGCCTCGGCGAAGTACGGCGAGTCGCGGCCGATGTGGCGATAGGCCCGGACCGCGTCGTCGGTGGCGTCGGCGTCGTGGTGCACGCGGCCCAGCGCCATCCAGGCCAGCTCGACGATCTGGCGATCGCGCGGCTCGCTCGGCCGCACCTTGGTGATGCGGGCGAAGCGATCGACCGCGTCCTCGAGCTCGCCCTTGGCCAACGCGGCCGAGGCCGCGACGTAGGAGGCGCGCACGCGCCAGCTGGCATCGGGCCCGCCCTTGGAGATCGGGATGTCCAACGGCGAGAGCGCGTCGAGCTCGGCGATGGCCTCGGCGTGACGGCCGGTGAGGTACAGCCAGCGCCCGTAGGCGTAGCGCAGCTCGGCCTCGCGTGCGTCGGAAGGGAAGCTCGCGGCCCACTTCGCCAGCCGCGCGATGTTGCCGTCGTCGAGCACGCCGCGCGGCGGCACCACGCGCACGTCGACGCCGACCGCCTGCAGGCGCGCGCGGACCTCGGGCGTCGCAGCGACGCCGGGCTTGCGCGCGAAGCCGGACTCGCGCCGCGGGATCGCGAGGTCGAACAGCCGCGCGACCGAGCGCTGGTGGAAACGCTTGGCGTCGGGTCGCGCGTCGCCGAGGTTCTGCGAGAAAAGCTCCGCGGCCCAGCGCGGCATGTCCATGTGCACGAGCGCGTCGCCGAGGAAGAACACCGCCTGCGCGCCGGCCTGCGATTCGGGGTGGTTCTCGACCAGATCGAGGAACTTGATCGCGGCGCCCTCGGCGTCGCCCTCGACCAGCAGCAGCTGTCCCGCGACCAGGCGCCGGGCGAGCTCGACCTCCTTGGGCTTGGGATCCTTGGCCGCCGCGCGTTCGGCCGCGACGACGTTCTGCTCCGCCTCTCGCAGCTGCGTCGCGAGATCACCGAGCTTGACGTCGCGATCCTTGGCCTGTGCGCCGGGGCCCCAGAGCACCAGCGCCAGCGTCACGATCGCGCCCGCGGCTGCCGCGATGCCGCGCACCGACGGCTACTCCCCTTCCTTCGTGCGGCGCGTCCGCGTCTGCGGCATCGGACGACCGGCGGCGTCGAGCGGCAGCTCCTGCCACGACACGCTGGGGCGGTCGCGCATCTCGGTCGTCATGTTGCCGCGTTCGAAGCCCACGCTGGTCAGCTTGACGGCACCGTTTTCCGGCGCGGTGAAGCTGTGCGAGCTGCGAGAATCGAAGGTGTAGCCCGACAGGTACGCGAACACGCCGTAGCCGTGGCCCTTGTACGTCAGCTCGATGGTGACGTTGTGCGGACCCGGCGGCAGGTTGCCGTCGTAGATCACGACCTCGTCCTCCGAGTCGAGCCCACCGGACTCGTCGGAGCGGGCGTAGATCTGCGCGCCGTCCATGATGTAGACCATCTTCACCAGGCGGAAGCCCGAGCCCATCAGGTTGCGGTGCGCGATCACGACGCGCGAGCCCGCCATCACGCCCTTGAGCACCGTCTCACGCAGCAGCGCGAGACGGGCCTTGCTACGGAAGATCTTGTCCTTGAGATCGTCGACCTCGACCTGCAGGCCGTCGATGCGATCGCCGTAGACCTCGCTCTGTCGCTGCGCGCCGGGGTCGGTCACGGGCTCGGGGGCTCGCGGTGCGCTCGCGGTCGCGGGCTTGGCCGGCGACGCCGCGGGCTTGGCCGGCGACGCCGCGGGCTTGGCCGGTGCGGTGGTGGTGGGCTTGGCCGGCGACGCCGCGGGCTTGGCCGGTGCGGTGGTGGTGGGCTTGATCGGCGCGGGTGCAGCGGGCGCGGTCGCCTTGGGCTTCGCCGTCGCCGGCGGCGGTGGTGGTGGAGCGGCGGTGGCCGAGCGCGCGGTCGCGAACAGCAGCGCGAGCGCGATCACCGAGCCGCACCACCGCAGCAGCGCGACCATCCGACGCCGACGCCCATCACCCCACCGATTCGATCGACCCGACACGCCGCGCGTACGCACGCTCATCAAGGTACCAAGGCGAACGTTGCTGCACCACCTGCGCGGGTGGAGCCCCGCACGGGCGTCGGCGGGCGTGGGCCGCCGCGCACCCGCAGGGGCCGCCGATGCAGTGGGTGGGCTCGCGGCGCCTGCAGCGTCGGGAGAGGAGAAACGCGCGGAGGCCATCTTTGTCCCTTCCCTTGTCCAAACGCGCCGGTGATCGCCAGCGCAGCGGCCGATTTCGGGGCGCGTCGCCCCGCGAGGTCCCCAGGGGGCCATGGCCGCAGCGGGTCCTTTCCGCGGTGCGGCCCGATCCAACGCCGCGGTGATCCTCCTTTACAAGCCGGCGGCAGGGCGGGGCCGGGCCGGGCCGGCCGATCCCCGGCCGCCGCAGCGGTGCGCTATCGTGCGGCCGTGACCGCCGAGACCGAGTACATGGGCACGGGCCGCGCCAAGGTCTGGACCTACCTCATCGTCGCTGGCCTGCTCATCGTCGGGGTGCTCGTGGCGAACTTCGCGCTGTCGAACCCCGAGCTGGCGTCCAAGGGCGTCGACGCGTTCTTGGGCATGCCGCCGTGGGGCTTCCCCGCCGTGGCCGCCGCGGTGGGCCTGCTCGTGTACGTCGTCGGGCTCAAGCTCGAGACCGACTGGCCCGAGGCGCTGGGCGCGTTGCTGGTCGCCGGTGCCATCGCAGCGGGCGAGTTCCTGCTGGGCTGGAAACGCTTCGAGCTCGGCGGGCTGGTGGTGGTGCCGTACCTGATCCCGCTGGTCGTGTTCCTGGCGATGATGGGCTACTCGGTCGTGCGCTCGAAGTAGCCGCGCCGCACGTGCGCTCGAAGTAGCCGCGCCGCAGGGCGGCGTCAGTCGAACTCGATCACTGTGCGGATCGAGGTGCCGGCGTGCATGAGGTCGAAGGCCTCGTTGATGCGCGAAAGCGGGAGCTTGTGCGTGATGAGCTCGTCGATCCGCACGCGGCCGTCCATGTACCAATCGACGATCTTGGGCACGTCGGTGCGGCCGCGCGCGCCGCCGAACGCGGTGCCCTTCCACACCCGACCGGTCACCAGCTGGAACGGCCGCGTGGAGATCTCCTTGCCGGCCCCGGCCACGCCGATGATGATGCTCTGGCCCCAGCCGCGGTGGCAGCACTCGAGCGCCTGCCGCATCAGCGTCACGTCGCCGACGCACTCGAAGCTGTAGTCGGCGCCGCCACCGGTGAGCTCGACCAGGTGCGCCACGAGATCGCCCTTCACCGCGCGCGGGTCGACGAAGTGGGTCATGCCGAACTGGCGCCCGAGGGCCTCGCGCGCCGGGTTGATGTCGACGCCGACGATCATGTTGGCCGCGGCCATGCGCGCGCCCTGGATCACGTTGAGGCCGATGCCGCCCAGGCCGAACACGACCACGTTCGCGCCGGCCTCCACGTTCGCGGTGAACAGCACCGCGCCGATGCCCGTGGTGACGCCGCAGCCGATGTAGCAGATCTTGTCGAACGGCGCGTCCTTGCGCACCTTCGCGACCGCGATCTCCGGCAGCACGGTGTGGTGCGCGAAGCTCGAGCAGCCCATGTAGTGGTGAATCGGCTTGCCGTCGATCGAGAAGCGCGAGGTGCCGTCGGGCATGAGCCCCTTGCCCTGGGTCGCGCGGATGGCGGTGCACAGGTTGGTCTTGCGGCTCAGGCACGACTTGCACGCGCGACACTCGGGCGTGTACAGCAAGATCACGTGATCGCCGGGCACGACCGAGGTCACGCCCGCACCGACCTCGACCACCACGCCGGCGCCCTCGTGGCCGAAGATCGCGGGGAACAGGCCCTCCGGATCGGCGCCCGAGCGCGTGAACTCGTCGGTGTGGCACACGCCGGTCGCGCGCACCTCGACCATGACCTCGC
The DNA here is from genome assembly GCA_046351635.1 of Nannocystaceae bacterium. Lineage (GTDB taxonomy): Bacteria > Myxococcota_A > Polyangia > Nannocystales > Nannocystaceae > Xiheibacterium. The sequence goes on from JAXLYC010000050.1 coordinate 47,270, forward strand.
CGGGCCGTGGGCCCTGCACGTCGACATCCACGATCGAGAGCGGTTCTCCGGCGGCGAATGCCACGGCTGCACGGGTCTTCATGGTCCCGGCAGGGTACCGCAGCCGCGTGGCCGCGGCGGCGCGCGTCAGCGCACCATCGCGATGCGGCGCCACAGCGCTTCGAGCACGGCGTCGACGCCCTGCCCGCTGCTCGCGCAGATCGGAAAAAGCGGGATCTGCCGCGCGCGCAGGGCCTCGCGCAGCCCAGCCACGCGGGCCTGGCCCTCGTCGTCCTCGAGCAGATCCATCTTGTTGAGCGCGACCACGCGTGGCTTGCCCGCGAACACCGGGCCGTAGTGCGCGAGCTCGGCCTCGAGCACGTCGAGGTCGTCGAGCAGGTCGCGCTCGGGATCGGGATCGGGCGCGAGCAGGTGCAGCAGCACGCGCGTGCGCTCGAGGTGCCGCAGGAACTGCAAGCCCAGCCCGCGGCCCTCGCTGGCGCCGCGGATGAGCCCGGGCACGTCGGCGATCACCATCTGCCGGGACTCGCCCAGCGAGACCGCCAACGCGGCACCAGGGTCGGCGAACAGCAGGCCGTCGTCTTCGGCGGCGCGCATGCCGAGACCACCAGCCGGCCGAGGAAGATCGACTTGCCGGTGGAAAGCCGTCGGCGCCGACGTCCGCGAGCAACTTGAGCTCGAGCCGGACCGCACTTCGCGCCTCCCCGGCGGTGCCGGGCTCGGCGCGCTCGGGCGCCTGGTTGGTCAGTGCGAAAGTGGATGTTGCCGCGGCCACCCCGGCCGCCGCGTGCGACCAGCAGGCGCTGGCCGGGCTCGGTCAGATCGCCCAGCACGGTGCCGCCGCGCTCGTGCGGCGCGCCAGTTCCCGTCGTCGATCGCGATGGACTCGTCGTCTTCGTCCTGGTCTGGCGCCGCGTCGTCGTCGTCGAACTCCGGCTCGAGATCGCCGGCGTCCGCGGCGATCTCGTCGTCCTCGAGGTACACGACCGTGCCGACCGGCACGCGCACGATCAGGTCGTCGCCGCCCTTGCCGTTCTTGTCGCGCGTGCCGCCGCCTGACCGCTGGGCGCGACCAGCCGGCGGTAGCGCAGATCGAGCAGCGTCGTGAGGTGCGGGTCGGCGACGAACACCACGTCGCCGCCATCGCCTCCATCGTCGCCGGCCGGCTTCGCCCTTGGGCGGCGAACTTCTCGCGTCGCCACGCCACCCGCGCCGTCGCCACCGCGGTGACCGGCCCGCACATGCACGCGCACGAGATCGACGAACTTCATGACCCAGGCCCCAGGCGCTGCGCCCGAGCGCCGATGCGGATCACTCCGCGGCCGCAGCGGCCACGGCGTCCACGGCGACGAACGACGTGCGCTCGCGACCACGCTTGTAGAAGCGGACGTGGCCGTGGACCAACGCGAACAGCGTGAAGTCCTTGCCACGGCCGACGCCGGGTCCGGCCTTCACGGTCTCGCCGACCTGCCGCACCAGGATGTTGCCGGGCTGCACCAGCTCGCCGCCGAACCGCTTGACGCCGCGGAACTGCGCCTTGCTGTCGCGGCCGTTCTTGATCGAGCCCTGTCCCTTTTTGTGTGCCATGGAATCGTCCCTCGCGGACGCCGCGCGGCGGGCTCGTGGCGTCGACCCGAACCGATGGTTCAGGCCGAGATCGCCTCGATCTTGATCTCGGTGTAGAGCTGACGGTGGCCGCGCTTGCGCCGGTAGTTCTTGCGGCGGCGTTGGACTTCATGCACGATGACCTTGGGGTGCTTGCCCTGCGCCGTGATCACACCGGTGACCTTGGCACCGGCGACCTTGGGCGTACCCACGCGGGCCTCGGCACCGCGTCCCACAGCACGTCCACGAACTCGATCGTGCTGCCCACGTCACCCGCGGAAGCTTCTCCACGCGCACGACGGCGCCGGGCTCGATGCGGTACTTGCCGCCGGTACGGACGACGGCTTGATCGAAGTTCGACATGACCTTTGATCCTTCTTGAGCGACCGAGCGAAGAACGAGTCGGCCGCGCGGGCACCGGTGCGGACAGCGGGGCCGCTGGCCGGGAGTGCGAAGCATATGGATCCGAGGCCCGGGAGGTCAAGCGGACCGCAACGGCTGCCCTGCGGCCGCCGCCGCCCGCCGACAGGCCTGGCTGCGCCGACCTCGCGACCGGCCGGTGCGCGAGCACGACCAGGCCGAGCCACGCGGCCGTCGAGCCCGGGCCGCCCGCGCCGGGGCCGGCCGTGCAGGCGCAGCCGCGGTCGTTGGGACCGCCGTCGTCCCCTACCGGTGGCCCCCGAGGCGCCGCCGCTGGCCCAGTCCCGTCGCTGCCGCCGTCGGTGTCGCCGCCGTCGGCCGAGCCGCCGTCGGCCGTGCCACCGTCGCCCGAGGCCGAGCCGCTGCCGCCGGTGCCGTCGGCCACGCCGCTGGTCGCCGACCCGCCGCCGACCTGGATCGTCACCGCGTCGGAGCTGACGTGGCCGAACTGATCGTGCACCTCGATGCCCAGCTCGTAGGTGCCGGGCTCGAGCGCCTGGAGGTTCACCGCCGCGCGGTACATGTCGTCGACCTCGCGATCGTAGTCGACCTGGTCGTACCTCGCCGTCCTTGCTGAACACGACTTCCAGCCGTAGCCGCCGTAGTTGTCGTCGACGACCGCGCGGAAGTCGACGTCGGCCCGGCTTGTCGACTCCAGTGCCGTCGAGCAGGGCGAGGTGATCTCGTCGCTCGGCGCCTCCATGTCGGGCTCGTTGCCGCCGAAGATCCACGACATCTCCTCGAAGTCGTTCTGCTCGACGCTGCCCTCGCCGCAGAACATCTCGTGGGTCAGCTGGCAGCCGGCGGAGTTGGGCCCCTGGCACTGCGACTCGCACAGCCCCGCGCAGCCGTCGCGGAAGCTGCCGTCACCGCCGGCGCAGTACGACATCACCGAGTTGCAGTCGAAGGTGATCGAGGCCGTAGGCGTGGCCGGCCTCCTGGCTGGCGGTGTTGGCCATCTGCACCGCGGAAGGCTCGAGAACGCGTAGACCACGTGGCGCTGGCCCAGCGCGCCGCAGTCGGCACCGGGCGCGACGCCGCCCGCGGGCGAGCCGATGTTGGTGTCGGACCAGTCGCCGCCCATCATCTCCATGGTGTACGGCGCGACGTTGCCCGGCCGCGTCTCGTACACCACCGTGACGCCGAACGGCGCGAAGTCGGCCTGCACGCCCTGTGCGATCGAGATCGCCTTCTGCTCGCCTTGATCCCACGCGGGATACGAGCCGGCCTTGGCCAGCTGCGGGTGTTCTCGGCCGAGTTGTCCGTGCCGAACTTGGGCTCGCCGCCGGTGAAGTTCAGATACAGCGTGTGCTTGCGCGGGTACTCGTTGCCGGGGATGTCTTCGACCGCGAAGATGGTCCTCGAGGCTCGACCTGCGCAGGCCGTGTTGATCTCGCGCGGCAACACCATGGTGCCGCGCTGCACCCAGCCGTCGGGCAGACCGGTGCGCGGGTTCTCGCCGTCGGCGTCGGCGGGCTCGTGGCCCGCGGCGATGCGATCGAGCCGCGACAGATCGGGCTGCTCCACCGGCGTCGCGACCCGCTTGCCCTGCTCGGCGAGCAGCGTGCGCACGTCGAGGGTCTTGACCCGCGGTGCGCCGTGATCGGCGGGCAGGTACGGATGTGCGGGCGCGGTGCGAGCGAGCGCCGCGGCAGGCAGCAAGGACACGGCAGCAAAGGCGAGGAGACGTCGCATCGGGGTCAGCGGTTGCTAATCCAAACATTCCTCGCGCGACAGACGACAGGCGGTCGCAGGCCGGCGGCGTGCGTGGGCTTCCTCTCGGCCAGGTCGCCGGGCGCGCCGATCGCGAACTGGGCGAAAACTTCGGCGCCGCGGGGCAATCCGCTACCACCGACGACGTGAACCGCCGCGCCCGCACCGTCTTGCTCGCCACCCTGCTCGTCCCGCTGGCCCTGGGCACCGGCTGCACCGCGCTCGGCCCTGGACCGCGCGCCCCGGGAGCGGAGCGATCGGTGCCGCCGGCGGGGCCGACCCACGTCGACGCGACGCCGTACACGCTCGAGGAGCGCGAGCGGGGATCGCCGCGGTCGATCCGTGGGTGCTGGCCGCGGCGACCCGCTGGCAGCTCGATGCGGATCTCGTGCGCGCGGTCATCTGGGTCGAGAGCCGCTTCCAGCCCCGCGCGAAGAGCCCCGCGGGCGCGCGCGGGCTGATGCAGCTGATGCCGGCGACCGCCAGCGGCTGGCCCAGCAGCTGCGCTGGACCCGGCCCAACCCGTACGATCCCGAGTTCAACATCCACGCCGGGAGCTACTACCTGCAGGCGCTGGTGCGCTACGGCGGCGACGTGACGCTCGCGCTCGCGGCCTGGCGCCGGGCCCGGCAACGTCGACGTGGCGCAACGAGCTGCCGCCGCGCAGCCTCGAATACGTGCAGCTGGTGCTCGACGCCCAAGGCGCGCTTCGAGGCGGCGTGGCACGGCCCCGATCGGCCGCAGGCGCGCCGCCGACCACCGTCGCCAAGGCGAGCGTGCGCGCGCCGCTGACGATCCCCGAGCCGCCGACGCACCGACACACCGCGGCGGACGGCACGCCGATCCGCTACGACCTCGATCGCGTCGAGGCCGACTACCGGCCGCAGGTCGAGGATCCGCCGATGGGCGAGACACCGCTGCCGGTCGAGGTGCCCGGCTCGGCCCGCAGCCTGCGCGAGCCCGAACCCGAGCCGCCGCCATGGGCATCGGCGTGCTGCTGCCGTCAGTGGCCGACTGATCCCAGCCCCCCGCACGCAGGGCCCAGGGCCGCGATCCAAAAACTGAACTTGACGTCGGTTTCACTTCGGTCCACACCTGGGCGTGGCCGACAGCTCCCCCGCGCGCGTGCGCGTGCCCTCGCAGGACCGCGCGGTGCAGGCCCGCGCCGCGCTGCTGTCAGCGGCGGCGCGCGAGTTCTCGCAGCAGGGCTGCGCCGCGACCACGGCCGAGACCATCGCCAGGCGGGCCGAGGTCGCGACCGGCAGCTTCTATCAGTACTTCGTCAGCAAGGACGCGCTGCTGCAGGAGCTCGCGCAGCAGCCGCGCGGCAGACCACGCTGACGGGCGCGCTGACGCTGCTCGAGGCCGCCCTCGAGATGACGCGCGCTCGCTGCCGGCGCTGGCGCGCGCCCGCATGGGTGAGGTGGTGCAGCTGGTCATCGACGCGCACCGCGACGATCCCGGGCTGCACGCCGTGCTGACCGAGCGCCGCCACGCCGACCCCGAGCTCGACGCGCTCACGCGCGCGGGCGAGCGCACCTTGATCGGTGATCGCACCGCGCGGCTGCTGCAGCGCTGGGGCACGACCGGCGATCGCCGCGCCATCGCGTTCGTGCTCTTCGGCATGCTCGAGGGGCTCGGTCCACGCCCACGTGCTGGGCGACCCGCGGTCGACGACACCCGCTTCATCGCGGCGCTGGTCGACGCGCTGCTGCGCGTGGCTCTGCCGGCTGGCGTCACCGCCGCGAGCCCCACCCCACGCACCCGCGGCCGCGCGGCCGCGCGGGAGACCTGATGGCACTCGTCACGCTCAACGAAGAATGGTCGCAGCTGATGACCAAGTACGCGGCCGATCACCGCAACCCGGTCAACCAGGCCTGCCACACCGTCGGCATCCCGCTCATCGCGGCGTCGCTGCCGGTCGGCGCGACCGTGGTCGGGCTGCCGCTGGCCGCGGCGATGTTCACGGTCGGCTGGACCTTCCAGTTCGTCGGGCACGCGTTCGAGCGCAAGAAGCCCTCGTTCGTCGACGACCGCCGTCAGCTGCTGGTCGGACTGCTGTGGTGGACGCGCAAGGTCGGCCTGCGCCTGGTCGAGACCCAGGCGCCGGCCGCGTGAGCGCGGCGCGCAGGCGGCTCAGGGCATCGCGCGCCACAGCGCGACGTGCCCACCGCTGCCGTCGGTGAACGCCGCGGCGATGTCGAGCGCGCCGTCGCCGTCGATGTCGCCGACCGCGACCGAGCGGGCGGGGCCACCGACGTCGAGCTGCACCGGCGCGCCTGGCATGCCGGTGCCGTCGTTGATGTACACGTTGATGCGCGACAGCGAGGTCGAGCTGACCAACAGGTCGGGGTAGTCGTCGCCGTTGACGTCCGCGACCAGCGGCCGGTGGGCGCCGTCGTAGAGCACTTCGACCGGCGCGTCGAAGCTGCCGTCGTCGTTGCCGAACGCGACCGTGAAGTTGCCCTCCATGCAGGTGGTCACGATGTCGGTCTGGCCGTCCGAGTCGAGGTCACCGGTGGCGGCGAAGCGGGCACCGAAGCCGAGCCCACCGCAGGCGTCGTAGGTGCCCGCGTCGGTGAAGCCGCCTTGGTTGTTGCCGCGGAACAGCTCGCCGTCGCTGCCGTACTGGTTGAGCACGATGACGTCGGCGACGTTGTCGACGTCGTAGAGGAACTCGGTCACGGTCACGCCCGAGCTGCCCTCGGTGATGCCGCCGATGCCGCTGGGCGAGGTGAAGGCCCAACCGCTGCCGGGGTTCACGCCGGGGGCGTAGGTGTTGTTGTAGGCGCCGCTGAAGACCACGTCGAGCGGACCGCCGTTGTCGTTGAGCACGCCCAGGTCGTTGTGATCGAGGCAACCGCCGAACGGCGCGACGTCGGAGTCGTTGCGATCGAAGCTGCCGCTGCCGTCGTTGACCAACGACACGATGGTGTCGCCCGCGATGACCAGGTCGACGTCGCCGTCGCCCTCGCCGTCGGCGGCCTGGATGCGGCAGGAGTTGTCGGCCACGGTCTCGCTCTGCAGGTTGCCGAGCCCGCCGACGCCGTCGTTGAACAGGATGCTGACGGTCGAGGCGCTGATGTTGAGCGTCGCGACGTCGACCCCGCCGCCGTCGAGATCCGCGAGCACGATGTCGGTGGCGCCGTTGCCCACGTCGAACACGTCCGCGGGGTCCTCGACGCAGAACTCGCCCATGTCGACGTGGCCGTCGCCGCAGGCCGGCGGCGCGTCGCCGCTGCTGCTGTCGCTCGGGCCGGTGGCGCTGGGGTCGGTCGGATCGGTGCTGCCGGTGGGATCGGTGGTGGCGGTGGTGCTCGCGGTCGTGCTCGCGGTCGTGCTCGCGGTGGTCGACGCGGTCGTGCTGGGCGAGGTGTCGCTGGTGGTCACCGTGTCGCTGCCGCCACCGCTGCTGCCGCTGGCGCTGGAGTCGCTGCCCTCGCTGCCCTGCCCGAGCGGCGGCGGCTGGTTGTAGCAGGCGAGCAATGCGGCGAACGAAACGAGGACGAGGGAACGCATGGCAAGCTCCGACCTTCCACGCGCGCCAGGCGGCGCGCGTTGCGAGAGATCGTCACGATAGCACGGCGCACAGACGCCGGGTTCGCCGCGGCGCGGCTAGTGGATCCCGGCGCCAGCGCGGCCGGTCTTGGTCAGGAAATCCTCGAACGAGCCGGGGAAGAAGTCACAGCCCCTGTCGCCGCGCAGCTCCAGCACACACGTGGCCACGTCCTGGACCATGTACTGGTCGTGGCTCACGAACACCAACGTGCCCTCGTACTTCTGCAGCGCGTCGGTCAGCGCGCGGATGGACTCGAGGTCGAGGTGGTTGGTCGGCTCGTCGAGAATGAGCAGGTTGTCGCGCGTGAGCGTCAGCTTGCTCATCAGCAGTCGCGCGGTCTCGCCACCGGACAGCGCCTTGACCGGCTTGTCGGCGTCCTCCGAGGGGAACAGCATGCGCCCGAGCAGACCGCGGATCTCCTGCACCGAGGCCTTCTCGTCCCACTGGTACAACCACTCGAACGCGGTCTTGGCGTCCTGCTTGCTGACACCCTCCTCGTGGTGCTGCGGCATGTAGCCGATCGAGACCTCGTGCCCGGGCGCGATGCGGCCGCGGTCGGCCTCGAGCTGCTTGGCCAGGATGCGGCACAACGTGGTCTTGCCGATGCCGTTGGGTCCGACGATCGCCAGCTTCTCGCCGCGGGTCAGGGTGAACGAGATGTCCTTGAGCACGGTGCGGCCGTCGAAGGACTTGCCCAGCTTCTCGACCTCGAGCGCGAGCTTGCCGCTGGGCTTGCGCACCTCGAAGCGGATGAACGGCCGCTGGATGTTGGAGCGCTTGAGATCGACCATGTCGATCTTCTCGATCGCGCGGCGCCGCGACTGCGCCTGGCTGGCCTTCTTGGCGTTGGCGCCGAAGCGGCGGATGAAGTCCTGCAGCTCGAGGATCTTCTTCTGCTTGCTCGCGTTGCCCTTCTCCGCCTGGGTGCGGAACTCGATCTTCTGCTGCAGCATCTCGTCGTACGCGCCGGGGTAGACGATGATGTTCTCGTAGTCGACGTCGGCGGTGTGGGTGCAGACCTCGTTGAGGAAGTGGCGATCGTGCGAGATCACCACCAGCACGCCCTTGTACTCGCGCAGGAACGACTCGAGCCAACGGATGGAGTCGATGTCGAGGTGGTTGGTGGGCTCGTCGAGCAGCAAGATGTCGGGGTTGCCGAACAACGCCTGCGCGAGCAGCACGCGCAGGCGCATGCCGCTGTCGAGCCGCGTGAGCTCCTGCTCGTGCAGCGCCGGCACGATGCCCAGGCCGGTCAGCAGCCGCTCGGCCTCGGTCTCGGCGCTGTAGCCGTCCTCTTCGCCGATGGTGACCTCGAACTCGGCCAGCTTCATGCCGTCGTCGTCGGTCATGGCGTCACCCTTGGCCAGCAGCACTTCCTTCTGCT
>JAXLYC010000051.1:0-55611 GCA_046351635.1 Nannocystaceae bacterium
ACGAGCGGACGGCGAGTGCGTGCACGGGGGCCACCAGGCGGGCCGAAGCGTCGCAACAATCGCCGGGCTCCGCAAGCGCGCGCGCGCTCGCGTCACTGCGGCGGCGGCGAGCGGCGCGCGACCACGAACGCCGACAGCGCCGCGATCTCCTCGTCGCTGAGCTTGCCCTCGAACTTCGGCATCTGCGCCTTGCTGCCGAACAGATCGGCCTTGCTCGAGTCGCGGATGACCCGTTCGACCCACGCGAGCGTGCCGTGCCCGGCGAGGTTGGGCCCCTCGTTGTCCTTGCCCGGATCGGTCTCGTGGCATCCGTTGCAGTCGAGCTCGTCCTTCCACAGCGCCGCGCCCTTGGCCACCAGCGCGGCATCGAGCGTCTGCTCGGGCTCCATCAGGCTCACGAGGTACTCGACCGTGGCCGCGAGCTGCTCGTCGCTGAGCTTGTCGCTGCCGTAGGCCTCCATCGTGTCGTGCTTGGTCTTGCCGAAGAAGCGCTCCTCGTTGGGATTGCGCACCAGCGCCGACAGCCACGCGCGGCTCGCGTAGTCGGTGAGCTCGGGCGCTTCGCCGCCGCCGAAGCCGTCGAGCGCGTGGCAGTTGCGGCAGTGCTCGATGTACAGCTGCTTGACCTTGTACTCGGGGTCGTTCCAGTAGACCGCGCCGCCGCCTTGCGGATGGACGCCGGTCTTGGCCAGCTCGCGCGCACGATCGGCGAGCTTGTTCGCCTCGACCAACGACTTCTGGTAGCTCTCGTCCTTGCGATCGTCGGCCATCGCCATCGCGGTCAGCGCGAGCGAGCCCGCGAGCATGACCGCGAGCCCACCGAGCACCGCGATGCGGCCGAGCTTGCCGGCCAGCTTCTCGAGCACCGGCGCGGCCAGCAGGAACGTCACCCCCGCGCCGGGGATGACCATGGTCGCGATGGGCTCGAGCGGGCCCTCGAAGTAGTGGCGCAGCTTGTAGAGGAACAGGAAGTACCACTCGGGTCGCGCCTGGAAGCCGCTGGTCGGATCCGCGGGCGCGAACAGCTCGCTGCCGTGATCGTGCACCGTCATCGCGAGCACGACCGCGGCGGTGACCGTCATGGCGATCGCATCGAGCAGCAGCTGGCCGTCGCCGTAGCTGGCCGCCCGGGCGCTGCCGGCCGGCGCGGGGCCGTGGCGCCGACGCTGACGCGCGACGAACACCAGCAAGCCCGCGACCACCAGCGGCAACACGAACGCATGCAGCGCGAACAGCCGCAACAGCGTCAGGTTGCCCGCCGCGCTGCCGCCTTGGACCAGGCGGCGGATGATCGAGCCGCCCGGAGTCTGCTCGGCGATGCCCAGCTCGACCTGGATGGCCCAGTAGCCCTTCTCGTCCCACGGCAGCGGGTTGCCGGTGAGGCCCTCGGCGAACGCGAGTCCGAGGATCGCGAGCGCGGCGAACCACATCAGCTCGCGCGGCCGCACGTAGGCGCGGCTGACCGCCAGCGCGACCACGTGCAGCGTCGCGACCACCACGAACACCGACGCGCCGTGATCGTGCATGCCGCGGACGAGCCAGCCCATGCCGACCTGATCGTTGAGGTACGCGGTGCTGGCCCACGCATCGCTCGCCGAGGGGCTGTAGTAGGTCGCCAGGGCGATGCCCAGCAGCGCCTGCTGCACGAACAGGTACACCAGCGCCGCGAACACGGCGTGCCGCAGCGCGGGCCCGCCGGGCCACGGCCGTTCGACGAAGCCGCGCCACGCCGACGCCAGTCCCAGGCGTTCCTCGAGGAAGTCGCGCGCGCTCATGCCGGCTCCTGCGTCTTCTTGCCGATCTTGAAGCGGCGGTAGCGGATCGACACCAGCTGGCCGTCGTCCTGCAGCTCGAGCGGGTCCATGCCGCGCGGCGACGGGCCGGTCTCGACCGCGCCGTCGAGCGCGAAGTACGACTTGTGACACGCGCAGTAGAACTTGCTCTCCTCCGGCACGTAGTCGATGCCGCAGCCCAGGTGCGGGCACACGGTCGACAGCGCGACGAGGCTGCCGCCCTGCGCCAACACCCACGCCGAACCGACCTTGACCTGGATCACGCGGTTCCACGCGTCGACGCGGTCGGCGTACAGGTCGACCTTCACCGGCGCGTTGCCGGCGAAGAGCGTGCGCGGGCCCGCGGGGATGAAGTCGCCTTCGCCCTCGGTCGCGTCGTGGCGCAGGGGCTGGCCCAGCATCACCGCCACCGGGCCGAGCACGGTCGCGGCCACGCCGATGCCGAGCACGCCGGCGGTGGCGGTGAGCAGGCCGCGTCGCGTGCTGGTCGGCGCAGCGGTCTTGCCGTCGGGATCGTCGTCGCGGGGAATCGTCACGGGGCTCGTCCTCGGCGGGCGCCGGCCGCGTCCGCCGCGCCCACGCTACCCGATCGCGAGCCGGCCGTGCGATCCTCGTGGGCGCCCGCCCGGTCCGTCTGTGCTGCCCGCGCCCGATCCGTTACACACACTGCTCGCCTCGGTGTGGCCGCGCCTGCAGACCGCGATCCCGCTGGCGGCCTCGCTGGGCGCCGACTGGGCTGCGATGTCGCGCGCGTTCGTCGAGGGCCCCGGCCCGGCGCCGCTGGCCCACGCCGGCGTGCTCGAGATCCCCATGATCATCGACGGCGTCGCCACGCCCGTGGCGGGCATCCACGCGGTCTGCACCGCGGCGCACGCCGCGGCCGAGGCCTCGCGCGGCGCGTGCTCGAGCCCGCGATCGCGTGGGCCGAGGGCTGGGCGCCGACGTTGCTGCTGCACGCGGTCGATCCGGCGCTGTACCAGCGCTTCGGCTTCCGCGCGATCGAGCAGTGGGTCTTCGCCTGCGACGTGGTCCAACCGCCGCGCACGCGCTCGATGCGGCCGCTCGATCACCGCGAGCCCGCCGACGTCGCGCGAGTGTTCGCGGCCTTCGCGGACCGCGTGCCGGTGTCGCAGGTGCTGGGCGTGGGCGATGCCGCGGCGCTGTTCGTGCTCGACGAGGTGCTCGCGTGCGGCGGCTTCGGCCGGCTGTGGTGGTCCGAGCCGCTGGGCTGCGTGGTCGCGGCCACGCTCGAGGATCGGCTGCTGCAGCTGTACGACGTGGTCGGCCCCCGCTGGCCGCCGCTGGACGAACTGGTCGCCGGCTTCGACGGCCGCGTCGATCGGGTCGAGGCGTTCTTCGTGCCCGAGCGCTGGCCGCAGCAGCGCTGGACCCGTCGGCCGTGCATGCCGCCGCGACGTGTTGATGGTGCGCGGCCGCTTCACCGAGGCCGCGATCGTGGTGCCACCGCTGGCGCGCTGCTGAAGCCCTGCGTTCCTGAAGCGGAGCTTCCTTCTTGAAAGACTCACTCCTCGTCGCCGCCCTTGCCCAGGCCGAGCCACCGCCGCAACCGCCGCGCGGCCTGGCGCGAGACCGGCACGCTCGCGCCCTGGTGCGTGACGCCGACGAAGCCACCGGTGCCCTGCGGCTGCAGCAGCGCGAGCGCGCGCAAGGTTGACCAGCGCGCGTCGGTGCACGCGCACGAACTCGGGCTCGGGCAGGCGCTGCGCCAGCTCCTGCAGCGACAGTTCGGTCAGCAGCGGCTCGCCGTCGCTGCGGTGCAGCGTGACGAGCGTGCCGTCGAACTCCGCGTGGGTGATGCACTGCGGGTCGAGCAACAGCACGCCCGCGCGGGTCGTGACCGGCACCCGCACCAGCGCCGGCGCCGGCGTGCTGGGCTCGCGCAGCTCGCAGTGTCGCCGTGCGCGCTCGATGGCCTTGGCCAGGCGCGCGGCGTCGATGGGCTTGAGCACGTAGTCGACCGCGCCCAGCTCGAACGCCGCGACCGCGTGCTCGGGGTGGGCGGTCGCGAAGATCACGTAGGGCCCCTCGCCCGGCAGCAGCGCGCTGGCCTCGAGCCCGCTGAGCCCGGGCATCTGCACGTCGAGCACGACCACGTCGACGTCGTCGCGCTCGAGCTGCTGCAGCAGCGGCGCGGCGCCGTCGTGGACCCCGACCACCGCGACCGCGGGCATGGCCTCGAGCAACCGCGACAGCCGCGTTCGTGCCAGCAGCTCGTCGTCCGCGATCGCGACCCGCAGGGTGCTCATGCGCCGCGCTCCGGTCCGGCCGCGGGCAGGCGCAGCTCGACGCGCGTGCGCGCACCGGCGTCGAGCACCGCCAGCCGCGCGCGATCACCATAGGCGAGCTGCAGCCGACGCTCCGTGCTCGCGAGCCCCTCGCCGCCGTCGCGCGGTCCGCCGAAGCGACCGGGGTTCTCGATCCACACCAGCGCGCCGTCGCGGACGCGTCGCACGCCGAGCTCGACCTCACCGCGGTGCCCCGCACCGGGGCCGTGCTTCATCGCGTTGTCGCACAGCGGCAGCAGGAGCATGGGCGGTACCTCGAGCGCGGGCACGTCGTCGAGCTGCAGCCGCAGTGCGATCGCGCCGGGATCGCGGATGCCGTGCAGCTGCAGCAGCGCGCGGCCCAGCGCGAGCTCGCGCGCCAGCGGCCACGACGGCACCCGGCTGGCCTCGAGCAGCGTGCGCAGCAGCTCCGCCAGCTGCAGCGTCGCACGCTCGGCGACCTCGCCGTCGAGGCGACACCACTCCGCGATGGCGTTGAGCGTGTTGAACAACACGTGGGGATCGAGCTGGCTGCGCAGCAGCAGCAGCCGCGCGTGCTCGGCCTGGCGTGTGGCCGACTCGACCTGCGCGTGGGCCTGGCGCAGTCGGCCATCGAGCTCGATGTCGCGGCCCAGGCCGTAGCCGCCGACCCAGAACAGCGCCAGGGTCGCGAGCAGGCCCGCGTCGCGCGTCATCAGCGTGGGACCGATCCCCACCAGGCCCGGCGCGACCACGCCGACCAACGCGACGGTGCCCGCGCCCATCGTGGCGTAGAGCACCAGCCGCCCGAACGGCGCGCGCCAGGTCGTGGTGCCCGCCTGCGCCGGGAACAGCGCGCGCCACGACATCGGTCCGAGCACCACGAACGCGAGCAGCATCGCGAGCCCGAGCAATCCCGCGCGAGGTTCCGCGGACAGGCGCACCTGCGCGGCCTGCAGCGGCAGCGCGATGACGAGGATCGCCAGCGCGCGGCGCGGGCTGGCCAGGGCCCGCACGGTGCTGCGCAACAACGAGGGCTCCGGCGTGCCCGGCTGCGGTGTCGTGCCGTGGGCGATGCCGTCCAGGCTAGCAACCGCGGCGCGACCTCGCCCGCGGTCGCACCGCGAACGGTCGCAGCGCGCGCTCGGCCGGTCGCTGTCGCCAGGCGGCAGCCCCGCGGCCGCGCCCCACACCCGAAGCAGACCCGACCCGAACCGACCCGCAAACCACGGCGCGGGCTGGAAGATCGTGGCTCCGCCGTGCGATGCTGCGCGTTCGACCCGTGCGGCACATGTCGGGGCCGAACACGAACGAGACGCGCGCGCTCGAGGAGACGGTGCCGGCCGAGGGCGCTGCAGAAGCCTCGCGCGGTGCCGGCGGTGGCGCCGAGCCGCTCGCGCGGGGCTCGACCGTCGGGCGCTACACCGTGCTCGAGCGCATCGGCGCCGGTGGCATGGGCGTGGTCTATGCCGCGTTCGACCCCGAGCTCGATCGCCGCATCGCGCTCAAGGTGCTGCACGCGAGCAGCGACGGCAGCGTCGGCAGCACCGGCGGCCGCAACCGGCTGCTGCGCGAGGCCCAGGCCATGGCCAAGCTGCACCACCCCAACGTCATCACGGTGCACGACGTCGGCACCTTCGACGACCGCGTGTTCGTGGCGATGGAGTTCGTCGACGGCTGCACCTTGCGGGAGTGGTGCAGCCAGGGCGTGCGCGAGTGGAGCGAGATCGTCGACGTGTTCGTGCGCGGGTCGAGGCCTGGCGGCCGCGCACGCGGTCGGGTTGGTGCACCGCGACTTCAAGCCCGACAACGTGCTGGTCGGCACCGACGGGCGCGTGCTGGTGATGGACTTCGGCCTCGCGCGCCAGGCCGGCGCGACGCCGCTGTCCGAGGTCGGCGCGAGCGGGCGCAACCCCGCGATGAGCTCGCCCGACGTCGCGCTCACGCGCACCGGCACGCTGCTCGGCACTCCGGCCTACATGGCACCGGAGCAGCACACCGGCGGCATCATCGGCCCCGCGGTCGACCAGTTCAGCTTCTGCGTCGCGCTGTACGAGGCGCTCTGGGGTGAGCGGCCGTTCTCGGGCAACAGCGTGGCCTCGCTCGCGATCGCGGTGCTCGAGGGTCGACCGCGGCCACCGCCGCGCGACAGCGAGGTGCCGCCTTGGTTGTTCGGCGTGCTCGCGCGCGGCCTCACGGTCGATTCGAGCGAGCGCCACCCCTCGATGGACGCGCTGCTGGCCGAGCTGCAGCGCGACCCGCCCAAGAGTCAGCGGCCGTGGCTGACCATCGCGGTCGCACTGGGCGTCGCGGTCGGCATCGTCTCGGTCTACGTCGCGACGCGGCCCGAGGCCGCGGCCGTGTGCGCGCAGGAGCTGGCCGCGCTGGCGTTGCTCGACGACGACGCGCGCGCACGCATCGACGCGGCCTTCGCCGACAGCGGTCGCGAGCACGCCGCCATCTCGTGGTCCGCCGCGCAGCAGCGGCTGCTGCGGTACGACGAGGCCTGGCGCTCCGCCTGGACCGCGGCGTGCGAGCTCGAGCTCGCGCCGGGTGCGGCCCAGACCGACTCGGACCAGCGCGCGTGCCTCGAGGCGCAGCAGGCCTCGACGCGGCTGTTGGTCGAGCAGTTCCTGCAGCCCGACGCCGACGTGGTCGACGCCGCGGTCGTGGCCACGATCGGGCTCGATCCACCCGCGCGTTGCACCGGGCCGGTGTCCTGCGCACCAGCGCGTCGAGCGCGCGCACCGATCACCGCCTCGCCGCGACCGAGGCCCGCACCGCCGAGCAGCTGCGGCTGGTCCGCCGCCGAGGCGCGCGTGTCCGGCTTCGCCGCGCCCCGCGTCGACGTGGGCGATCGCGCGGTCGAGGCCGAGCTGCTGTTGCTCGCCGGCCGCGCCGAGGTCGCGCTGGGGCGCGAGCCGCCGGCCGTGCCGTGCTGCGCCGGGCGATCGTGGCAGGCCGCGACCACGGCTGCCGCCGGCTCGAGCTCGAGCATGGTTCGCGCTGCTCGAGTCGCCCGCCGACCGTGCTCAGCGCTCGACGAGTCGGCGGCCACGATCACCGCGACCGAGGCGGCGCTGCTGGGCGTGGGCGAGGAGCCGCGCAACCGTCGTCGCTGGTGGGTCGATCAGGGCCACGTCGCGATGGCGCTGGGTCGCTGGCGCGACGCGCTCGATCGCTACGAACGCGCGGCCGCGATCGCCGAAGACGAACCGCTCTACCAGGCCGCGCTCGCGCACCACCGTTGCGTCGCGCTCGCGGCGATCGAGGCCCGCACCGATGCGATCGACGCGTGCCGCAACGCCGAGGAGCAGCTCGCCGCGTTGCTGGGGCCGTCGCATCCCGACGTCGCCAGGCGTACTGATCGATCTGGCCTCGGCGCAGCTCGCCGCCGACGCGCCTGGGCCGGCGCTCGCGGGCCTGCGCGCCCGCGATCTCGCTCGGCCCCACCAGCCGCTGGCGCGGGCTCGCGATCGATGCCGGCGCGGGCCCGCCGACGTGGCCGACCGCCGAGCTGCCGGCGCGGCCGCTGTATTCGCGCGGCTGCTCGATCGCGAGGGCCAGGTCGCGCGGGCGCAACGGCGCGCGGCCGAGGCCGCTGCGGCCCATGCCGCCGCAGCCGCGCTGATCGCCCAGGTCGAGGGCCCACAGGCGCGCGCGCTCGCGTATCCGCTGCTCGACCTGGGCGTCGCGCTGCTCGATCTGCGGCGGCCGCAGGACGCGGTGCCGGCTTCGACGCGCGCTGTCGCTGTGGCAAGAGACGCTCGCCGACGATCACCCTGATCTCGCGGTCGCGCACCTCGAGCTGGCCAATGCGCTCGCTGGCGTGCGCCAGTGGGCCGAGGCTGGCGAGCACTACCAGGAGGCCCTGGCCGCGTGGGAGGAGCTGCTGCCGGCCGAGCATCCGCTGCTGGCCTACGCGCTCACCGGGCTCGCACGCACCCCGCATCGAACTCGACGACGCCAGCGCGGCGATCGATCCGCTCGAGCGCGCGCTGGAGCTGCGCTCGCACGAGCGCGAGGACAAGCTCAACGTCGCCGAGACCCGCTGGTGGCTCGCACGGGCGCTGTTCGTCAGCGGCGCCGACGAGGCCCGCGCGCTGGAGCTGGCGACCTCGGCGCTGGCGACCGCGGGCCTGCCCGCGCCCGACGACCCGCTCGAGCTGCGGCGCTGGCTCGCGGGCGGGAGCATGCCCGGCATCACGGATGCATTCTCGCCGGCGTCGCTGGGCGCCGCTGGATCGACGCCGCTTCTGCCCTGAGGCATCGGCACGCAAAGCTGGCGTCGGGGTGAGGCAGCGGGGCGAGATCGTCGTGGACGGATCGGATGAGCCTCGACACGAGCTGGGTCCCACCCCCGCGACTTGACTTCGCGCCGGCCGGCGGCGACGGTTGCCGCGATGAGTGCGCGCCGGCTCGCGACCGAGCACGACGAGCCCACGCCGCCGCGATCCGCGACATCATGCTCGCCGCGGTCGATCGCGCCTGCCCCGGCTGTCCGCTCGAGCGCGAGGACATCGTGCACGACGCGATGACGCGCCTGACCGCGCGACTCGCCTCCGCCACCGGCGGCGATCGGCCCAGCCGCGCCTACCTGGCGAAGGTCGCCTATCACGCCCTGGTCGACGAGATCCGCCGCCAGGCGCGGGACGCAGTCGCGTGGCGCTCGACGAGCTCGGCGACGACGGACCCGGCGACCGCAGCGTGGGCCCCGAGGCGGCGGTCGGCGACGCGCGCATCGTCGCGGCGATCCGCGATTGCCTGTCGCAGACGGTCGCGACGCGACGCGCCGCGGTCGGGCTCTACCTCGAGGTCGCGCTCCCAGCGAGGTCGCGGCGGTGCTCGAGCCTCGCGCAAACAGGCCGACAACCTCGTGCACCGTGGTGACCGCTGACCTGCGCCGGTGCCTCGATCGCAAGGGCGTGCGGCCATGAGCGGACCCGCACGACGACGGCGACACCTGGATGCGCGACGCGTGTACCCGCGCCGCCGCCGAGGACGAGGGCCGCGAGCCCGGCGACGCCGACACGCTGTGGCACGCGGCGCTGGGCCAGCACGATCGAGCGCGCGCCGCCGCGGCGATCGCCGCGGCGATCGACGACCCCGGCGCAGCTGCGGGAGCTGCGACTCGCGCTGGCGCTCGCGGACGCCTTCGCGCTGGGCCCGCGGCCGGCCGCGAGCACGCCGCGCGACCGCGTTGGGCCCCGCTGGTGGCCGCGCTCGCGGCCGCGGCGGCGCTGGTGGTGGTGCTCGGCATCCGCCCGCGCGGCATCGACGACGGCGCGCGCTGCGCGGTGCCGACGATCCCAGCGCACTGGCGGACACGCCTGCCGTGCTCGATCGCGACGCGTTCGCGTTGACGTGGGCACCGATCCCCGGCGCGGTCCGCTATGCCGTGCGCGTGAGCACCGACGAGCCGCGGCTGATCGCGACGCGCCACGATCTCACGACCACGCGCGCGGTGATCACCCCGGCCGAGCTCGCCGCGCTGCCCGCGGGCACGACGTTGATGTGGCAGGTCGACGGCATCGCCGCCGACGGCACGCGCGTGCGCTCGCGGACCGCGACGGTGACGTTGCGGTGACCCTCGCGGCGTGGCTGTGGCTCGGCGCGAGCGAGCCCGCGATCGATCCGATCGCCGCCTGTGACGCGGCCATGGTCTCGCCCGCGGACGACGGCCGCGACCACCGCTGCTACTACGTCGCGGCCTGCCGCGGCGGTGGCTACGACCAGGCCGTGGCCGCGCTCGGCGCCGCCGCGCGGCTGTGCCCGACGATCCCGGGCGGTGTACGTGCCTTCGCTGATCTGTGGTCCGACCTCGGCGATGCACAGGCGCTGCAGGCCTACGGCGAGGCCGCGGCGGCCTTCGCCACGAAGGGCGATCGCACCGACGAAGCCTACGCGCGCATGTCCTGGGCCGACGCCGTCGGTGCGCTCGATCTCGCAGAGGCCGCGCGACAGCTCGAGCTGGCCGCGGCCGCCGCGGCTGCGTCCGACGACCCCGCGCTCGGACCCACGGTGCTGGCCGGCGCGCGCGGCGCTGTGCGCAGCGACGGCGATCTCGCGCTGGCGCTCACGTGGGCCGAGCAGGCCCTCGCAGCTGGGCGACGGCGGCGCGTACCAGCCGCGGCTGGTCGCGGTGCACGTGCAGGCCTCGCTGCTCGAGGTGCAGCGCGTGCCCGAGGCCGCCGCCGCGCGGCGCCATGGCCCAGATGGCGCGGGCGGCCGGCGATGGCTACGGCGAGATCGCGGCCGAGTTGTCGCTCGCGGCGTTGCTCGACGACGCGGAGTCCGGCGGCGATCGCCGCGAGGCCATCGTGCACGCGCGCGCGGCCGCGGCGTTGGCGGACGCGGCCGGCCACGCCGTTGCAGGCGAGGCGCGCGCATGCTGGGGCGACTCGGCGACGGCGACGCGCAGGCGCACTTCGAGGCCTGCGCAGCCGGGGCCGCGGACGATGCCGCGGTCGCGTCGGCGGCAGCGCTGGGCCTGGGCTGGCTGGCGCTGCCGCACGATGCCGAGTCGGCCGCGCAGCACGCCCGCGCGCCGCGGTGCTGCGCGAGGACGCTCGGCACCGGACGTCGGCGCCGTCATGGCGCTGCAGCTCGCGCTGGCGTGGGCAACCGAGCCGCCGGCGCAGGCGCGCGAACACGGCGCAACTGCTCGACGCGATCGAGCCCGGGCTCGCACGGCAGCGGCGCCGACGGCCGCGCCGCTTCCTCGCGCGCTACACCGTGTTGTTCGATGCCGGCGGCGGCGGCCCTGCGCGAGCCCGAGATCCGCGGCACTGCAGTTCGCGATCGACACCTCGGAGCGGCTGCGGGGCCGCGTGTTGATCGAGCGGCTCGAGGCCGCGCAGGCCCTGGGCCACGGCGACGCCGACGATCGCGACGCGCGAGCCCGCCACGACGCCGCGGTCGATCGCATCCTCGCGGCCGAGGCGCGGCTGTTGGCCGGCGCGCCCGACGATCCCGCGCGCGCGCAGTGGCAGCGCGCACGCGACGACGCCGAGCGCGACGCCGTGCAGGCGTGGGACGCCATCGCCGACGCGGCGGTCGCCCCGGCGCTGCGAGGTCGCGAGGGACCGCCGCTGGCGACGATCCAGGCCGCGCTCGGCGACGACGAGCTGCTGCTGGTCTACAGCGTGCCGCGCACGCTCGGCGTCGAGGGCCCGCAGCCGCTGGCCAGCCCCGGCTGGGTGCTGCGGATCGGTCGCGACCACGCGCGCGCGGTGCCGCTGCCCGAACTCGACGGCCTGCCCGATCTCGCGGCGCTGTGGCAGGGCGCGATCGAGGCGCGCGACGGCAGCGACACGCGGCCAGCCGCGGGGCTGTACCAGCGCGTGCTCGCGCCTGCGCTCGCGCCCGGGCGCGACGGCATCGCGCGGCTGTCGATCGTCCCTGACGGTGCGCTGCACACCCTGCCGTGGGCGGCCCTGCGCACGGCGCCGCAGGGGCCGGTGCTCGGCGAGCAGCTCGCGGTCTCGGTGGTGCCGTCGCTGACGACGTGGCTGCACCTGCGGCAGCAGGCACCGTCAGCGGGCGACCAGACCGTGCTGATCGCGGCGCCCAACACCGCCGCGTCCTTGGGCCTGCCACCGCTGCCGCACGCCGCCCGCGAGGCCGAGGCGATCGCCGACGCGCTCGCACCGGCGACGATCGTGCGCGACGACGCGGCCAGCCGCGCGTGGGTCCTGGGCGGCGGGCTCGCGCATGCACGGGTGGTCCACGTGGCCGCGCACGCGTTGGTCGACGACGTCCACCCCGAGCGCGCCGCGATCGTGCTCGCGCCCGGCGACGGCGACGACGGGCTCGTGCACGTGCGCGAGCTGGCGCAGCTCGATCTGCGCGGTGCGATCGTCACGCTCGCGAGCTGCCGCAGCGCCGAGGGTGCCGCGCTCGCGCGCGAGGAACCGCTGGGCCTGGCCCGCGGCCTGCTGCTCGCGGGCGCGCGCGCGCCGTGGTCGCGACCGCCTGGCGGGTGCGCGACGACGAGGCCGCGGCCTTCGCCCAGCCCTTCGCCGAGGCGCTGGCGCGCGGCGAGTCGGTCGCGAGCGCGGTGCAGACGGCCCAGGCGACCATGCGCGCGCGCGGGATCCCGGCCGCGGGTTGGGCGGCGTTCGTGGTCATCGGCGACGGCGCCGCAGTGGCACGGCCACGCGCGGGCGACTCGACGTGGTGGGCGATCGCGGCGCTGGCTGCGTGTGCGGCCCTCGGCGGCGCGGCGCTGGTGCTCGTGCGGCGGCGGTGAGGCATCGGCCACGGCCGATCCGTCGTGGGGGTGGAGCCGCCTTTCGAATGCACCATGCCCTGTGGTCACAACGCGTGCGCTCGCACGCGCTGTCGTCGCTCGCGCTCGTCGCGGGCGGTTGCTTCCACGACTCACCCGCGGTCGAGATCCACACCGACGGTGGCCAGGACGACGACGGCATGGCCGACGACGGCGGGACCTCGGCGGGTGCCACCAGCGGTGACGGCGGTCACAGCACCGTCGACCCCCAAGGTGGCAGCAGCGGCACCGCCGACGGCAGCGGTGGCAGCAGCGACGACGGAACCGGTACCACCGCGGCCGCGTCCACCGGCACCGCGAGCAGCAGCAGCAGCAGCGGCGACGCGACGACCACCGCAGAGGGCACCGCCACCGCCGGCAGCAGCGGCGGCAGCAGCAGCAGCGGCGGCGACCCCTGCCCGCCCGGCACGCTCGGTTGCGCCTGCGACGACGGCAGCTGCGACGACGGCACCTGCATCGACGACACCTGCACCGCGCCGGTGTGCGGCAACGGCGTGATCGACGGCGATGATCTGTGCGACGACGGCAACGCGGCGGCACAGGACGGCTGCGAGCCCGACTGCACGCCGTCGCAGGGCGTCGCCGCGCTCGCGGTCGGCGATCAGCACGCGTGTGCGCGCTTCCACGACGGTCGCCTGCGCTGCTTCGGATACGGCGCGTGGGGCAAGCTCGGCTACGGCGACGCAGAGAACGTCGGCGACGACGAGAACCCCGCGAGCAAGGGCGACGTCGATCTGGGCGGCGTGGCGGTGATCGCTGCCGCAGGCGGGCGCGAACACACCTGCGTGGTCCTGGACGGCGGCGACGTGCGCTGCTTCGGTTTCAACAACTGGGGCGCCCTGGGCAACCCGCTGATCGCGTTCCAGACCGGCTACGGCGACGAGCCCGGAGAGTCGCCGGCGCTCTTGCCCGCGGTGCCGATGCCGGCACCGGCGGTCGCGGTGACGTGCGGCGCGTGGCACAGCTGCGCGCTGCTCGACGGTGGCGACGTGCAGTGCTGGGGGCACAACCCCTACGGCCAGCTCGGCTACGGCAGCACCGAGCTGGGCATCGGCGACGACGAGCCCGCCGACGACGAGGGCCTGGTCGACCTCGGCGGCGCTGCGATCGCAATCGACTCGCAGGGCCACCACAACTGCGCGCTGCTCGACGATGGCACCGTGCGCTGCTGGGGACTCAACGACGAGGGCCAGCTCGGCATCGGCTCGTTCGAGACCATCGGCGACGACGAGCTGCCGTCGTCGGTCGCGGTCGCGTTGCCGGCCGCGGCGCTCGACGTGCAGGTCGGTGCGAAGTTCAGCTGCGCGCTGCTCGACGACGGCACCGTGCACTGTTGGGGTCGCAACGCCGAGGGCCAGGCCGGGCTCGGCGACACCGTGGGCCACGCGGTGCCCGCAGCCGCGGCCGCGCTCGGCGACGACGTCGTGGCGCTGGCAGTCGGTGCCGGCCACGTGTGCGCGCAGCTGGGCGACGGCCAGGACCTGCGCTGCTGGGGCGACGCCAACTTCGGCCGCCTGGGCTACGGCATCCAGCCCGAGCAGGACATCGGCGACGACGAGTTGCCCAGCAGCATGGCCCCGGTCGCACTGCCCGAACCGCCCCTGCGCGCGATCGCGCTGGGCGACGCCCACAGCTGCGCGCGCGTCGGCGACGGCGCGATCGTCTGTTGGGGCGGCAACACCAGCGGCCAGAACGGCCAGCCCGGTGTGCCGTTCATCGGCGACGACGAGACGCCCGCGGACGTCGGCACCATCGTCATCGAGTGATCCGCCGCGTGCGCGGTGGCTCGGCGCGCACGTTCAGGCTGGCGCGGCGGGCCGGCGGCGTGTCACAACTGCAGCCGTGCGGTCGTTCGCGACCGGCCGGTGACGCGCATGCAGTCCAGCGACCTCGGCACCTACCAGATGCTGTGGGACTGCCCGCAGTGCGGCACCGCGAAGCTGCTGGGCCTGACGCATCGCCACTGCCCCAACTGCGGCGGCGCGCAGGATCCGAACCGGCGCTACTACCCCAGCGAGGCCGACAAGGTCGCGGTCGCCGACCATGCGTTCGTCGGCGCGGACCTGCTGTGCCCGGCCTGCAACACACCCAACGCCGCACGCTCGAGCTGCTGCGGCGCGTGTGGCTGCCCGTTGCAGGGCGCCAAGGAGGCGCTCGCGCGCAGCGGTCAGCTCGCGGGTGCGCAGGGATTCGTCGGCGAGACCGTCAAGGATGCCCAGGCCGAGGCGCGCGCGCGCCGGGCCGCGCTGGTCGATCAGTCACAGCGACGCACGCCCAAACCCTCGCCGCTGTCGCGGTGGTTGTGGAAGCTCGGCATCGCGCTGGCGCTGATCCTCGTGGTCGTGCTGGTGCTGATCTTCTGGAAGCGCGAGCAGCAGTTCTCGATCGCACGGATGGACTGGACCCGCACCGTCGACATCGAGGTGTTCGGCCCGGTGAAGGACTCGGCGTGGTGCGACGCCCTGCCTGCGGGCGCGTACGCGGTCCAACGCACCAAGGAGGTCCGCGACCACCGCAAGGTGCCTGACGGCGAAGAGTGTCACGACCGACGCGTCGACAACCGCGACGGCACCTTCAAGGAGGTGCGCGAGTGCTCGCCGAAGTACCGCGACGAACCCATCTACGACATGCGCTGCCACTTCACGATCGATCGCTGGTCGAAGGCCCGCGAGGTCGTCGCCAACGGCAGCGGGCGCACGCCGGCGCCGGCGTGGCCCCAGGTCACGCTCGCGTCGACCGGCCAGTGCAAAGGCTGCGAGCGCGAGGGCGCGAGGCGCGAACGTCTCGAGCTCGAGATCACGGCACCGGACGGCGATGCCGAGCGCTGTGAGGTCGACGCAGCGCGGTGGAACCTCGCGGAGGTCGGCGCGATGTGGCGCGCGAAGGTCGGCGTCGTGACGTCGAGCGTCGACTGCGATTCACTGCAACCACCGAGCGCCGCTCGCCCGTGACGCGAGTTTGATCGCGGCGCGGCGCATGCGTGTGGTGTGCCGCACGACGCTGCTGTCCGGGTGCTTGCCAGGGACCATGTCCTACCCCTACGCTGGCGCGGATGGCTCCGTTCGTTCCCGCTGCGCTGGCTGTGACGCTCGCCTTCAACCCCTACGCCGTCGGCGGTGTCGCATCGTCGCGCGGCGCAGTTGCCGAGCTCGCCGCGCCCGCCGAGGACGGGCAGCCGGGCTGGGACGAGATCGAGGCCGAGGGCAAGACCGACGCGCCGAAAGAAGAGCCGGCCACGACCACCGCCGCGCCGACGCCGACGCCGGCGCCCAAGCCGGCCGCGGACGCCAACGCCAAGCCGAGCTACCGCAAGGGCACGGGCCTCATCATCGGTGCGAGCATCACCGGCGGCCTGGGCTGGGTGCTGGGTCTGACGCGCATGGCCTTCGTGAAGAAGTGCAGCGACGCGATCCAGGACGCCAACAACGCCCAGAAGGGCTTCTCGGCCGCGAGCACGTGCTTCACCAGGGCCGGCCTCGGCAACTTGCTGCTGTTGCCGTTCCAGTACACGCTCAACGCCGCGACCTGGGGCCTCGCGCCTGCTGCGGGTGCGGTGCGCGGCCGCTACGACGGTGTCGAGCACGCATGGGCGCGACGGCCCAGCCGCAAGGCCGGCGTGTTCATCGGCGTGGGCGCGGGCGTGCTGGCGCTGGGCGTGATCGGCCGCATCGTCGCGGCCGCGATGGTCGGCGCACCGTTCAAGAAGCTCTCCGCCGACGCGCTGGCGGCCGACCCCGATGGCGCAGTCGACGACTTCGCCCGCGCCTACCGCCTGCGGCTGTTCGGCGTGCAGATCTCGTCGGCCTCGATCGCCCTGGGCGCGGGCCTGCTCGCCTTCGGCGCGGCCTACCGCAAGAACTACGACGCACAGTCGAAGTTCCTCAAGCAGGTCCGCATCATGCCCGACGTGCAGATCGATCCGCGCGTGGGTCTGGGCAGCGCTGGCCTCGCGGTCAGCGGACGCTTCTGAGGCGCCCGCGGGCGCCCGCTCAGGGCGAGTCCGTGCACACCGGGCTGACCGCGCCGATGTGCGTGCAGTGAGGATCGGGCTGTACGGCCGCGAGCGTGGCGTGCGTCATGCGGCAGGCGAAGCTGTCCCCGTCGACCACCGTCGCGCTGAACCCCGGCTCGGTGTCGAACGCCGCGCAGTCGGCCAGGCAGGCCTCGACGCCATCCCACGGTGAGAGCGGACCGACGCACGACGCCAGCGCGAGCGCGCAGAAGTTCTCGCACGCGCCGCCGCAGACACCACCACCGGAGGGGCCCGCGTGCAGGCAGTGCGTGACGGGATCCTCGGCCGCGCTGATGGCATGGAATTGCCGGCAGGCGACGGTGTTGCCGAGCTGATCGTCGGGCGTGCCGGCCGCGAGTCCGGCACAGACCGCCGCGCACTCGAGTCCGCCGGGGTACTGCTTCTGCGCGTCGGTGCAGCGCTCGTCGATCAGGGCGCAGTACTGCGCGCAGCCGTCCTCGCCCGTCGTCCCGTCGCCCGCGCTGCTGCTGCTGCTGCTGCTGCCACCGACGTCGCCGGCCTCGTCGCTGCCATCGCCCGCGCCGCTGCTGCTGCTGTCACCGTCCGGCCCACTGCCGATGCTGCCGACCGACGCCACCGAGTGCCGTGGCGCCTCGCCGGCGACACACGCAGGCAACCACAGCAGCACCGCCAAGACCCTGGATCGCCCGCCCATGCCTTGCCAGGTGGGGTCCGGCCGCGCCGCGGTTCCCGCGATCTTGCGGCGACGTAGAGCGTCTGCGACCGAGGGCTCACGCCCGCGGTGGCAGCGGGCCCACCACGACCGCGCGCAGGCGCTCGTCGATCGCCCGCAGCAGCCGCAACAGCTCCTGCACGTGCAGGTCGACGGCGGTGGGGTTGCCCATGCTCTGGTTGGTGGTGCGCACCAGCGGCACCAGCGTGCGCTCGATGATCGCGATCTGCTGCGCCAGCAGCTCCTCGATCCCCGGCGGGGCCTGGTTGTGCACCGTGACCTCGAGCTTGGGCGCCGACAGCACTGCGAGCGTACGCTCGAGCCGGTCGAGGTAACCGGCGATGAGCTCGTCGCGGTTGGGCGTCTTCGCAGCCTCGCCCACGACCGGCGGCTTGGGCACCGAGGTGGTCGCCTTGGTGATCGCCGCCGCGACCGCGGCGATGGACTGCTGCACGCCGTAGATGCGCGCGTCGAGATCGCTCAGGGTCTGGCTGCCCTGGGTCTGCACGGCCTGACTCGCCGCCTGGCTCGCGGCCGCGGCCGACTCGGTCGCAGCCGCCGCCGCGGTCTGCAGCACGGTCTCGATGCCGTGCAGGCCCTGGGCGAGGTTCGCGAGCCCGCCGGTGACGCGCGCGACCGGATCCTCGTCGGCGCCGCCGACCATCTTGAGGCGCTGGAACTCGCCCTTGATCGCGTCCCAGCGCGTGCGCGCGGCCCCGTCGAGCTTGCCGCGCAGCTCGGCGAGCTTGAGCAGGTTGTGCTCGGCCCCGACCGTCAAGGTCTGCGACTCGCTGCGGTAGTGGTCGTCGACCAGGCGCTCGAGCTCCTCGTCGTTGAGCGCCGGCACGATCTTCTCGGCCAGCTTGTTCATGTTGCGGTAGCTGCCTTGCAGCTTGAACGGCGGCTCGGTGCGGAAGCGGTCGTCCATCGACGCCGATGCGATGTACTGCTGGTTCACGCGCAGCAGCACCTGCTGCACCTTGAACAGCCGCTGCAGCACCGCCACGATCTCGGCGATCTCGACCGCCGAGTAGCCACCCGCGAGCTCGCTGGACGGCACCTCCTCGCCGCGGGCCAGTCGCACCAGCTTGTGCAGGTCCGCGGGCTCGCGGGTCGCCAGTGGCGCGAGCACGCGGTTGCTCGTGACGGCGTTCTCGATGTAGCTGAGCGCGAACAGCTCGTCCTTGCCGTGCAGGATGTCGCCGAGGTTGTAGGTGTCGGCGCGGTTGGCCAGCATGTCGGGGATCTGGAACTTCTCGCCCGACTCGGTGTAGGGGTTGCCGGCCATGACCACGCAGAACTTCTTGCCGCGCAGGTCGTAGGTGCGGGTTCGGCCCTTCCACACGCCCTCGATGCGGCGCTGCGCGTCGCACAGCGAGATGAACTTCTGCAGCAGCTCCGGGTTGGTGTGCTGGATGTCGTCGAGGTAGAGCATCACGTTGTTGCCCATCTCGAGCGCGAAGTTGATCTTCTCGACCTCCTGCCGCGCGGTCGCGTTGGGCGCGTCCGCGGGATCGATCGAGGTCACCGCGTGGCCCAGCGCCGGACCGTTGACCTTCACGAACGCGAGCCCGAGTCGGCTGGAGACGTACTCCATCAGCGTGGTCTTGCCGTAGCCCGGCGGCGAGACCAGCAGCAGCATGCCCATGAGGTCGGTGCGCTTGCCCTCGCCCGCGGCACCGAGCTGCTTGGCGAGGTTGTCGCCGATGAGCGGCAGGTAGACCTCGTCGATGAGGCGGTTGCGGACGAACGAGGTCAGCACCTTGGGCCGCAGCTCGTCGAGCCGCAGCCGCGCGCGCTCGCGATCGAGCAGGCGCTGCCGCAGCTCGCGGTAGTGCTGGTATGCCGGCACGCGCTCACGCCGGAACTGGCCCAGGCGATCGCCGAACTCGTCGATGCGCAACTCGAGCTTGCGCGAGACCACGCGCGGGTGCTGGCCCAGCAGCTCGGTGGCCTCGGCCGCGATGAGGCCGCTGGAGGCCTCGCGCTCGATGGCGTCGCCGACCGCGAGCAGACCCGCGGCCTCGATCAACGCCGGCGCGCGACGGCGGACATCGGGGTCGTCCGAGGTGCGCGACCACGCCTCGAGCCACGCGTGTGCGACCACCAGCCGCGAGACGTGGTCGTCGCGGAGCGACAGCAGATCCTCTTCGAACGCGCGGTGCTGCTGCAGCGACTCGAGCTGCCGCAGCAAGCCGTCACGCAGCGCGACCGCGTCGGCCGCGACCACGAAGCGGGGCCTGGGCGCCGCCAGCTCCTCCACGAGGTAGCGCGCGGCCTGGGGCGCGAGCGCGGGCTCGAACGGCGCCGCATGATCGCGCAGCCACGCGGTCATCGCCGCCGCGATCTCGGCCACGAGATCGTCGACGGCCTCGGCGCGTGCGAACACGCCGCGTAGCCGCACCAGGCTCTGCGCGCGGTGGTGCCAGCGCGGGCGGTGGGCGTGGTGACTCCAGGCCCAGTGCACCAGCGCCAGGGTCCGCGCCGGCGCCGAGAACCGCAGCAGGCCGGCACTGGCGTGCAGCGTCACCAGCTTGCCCAGGATCGCCGACGCATCGGCATCGTGGACGCCGCGCTCGTAACCCTCCTGGTAGCGATCGGCGGCGTAGCGCCGCACCAGCTCGAGCAGCGCGTCGGTGCGCAGGGCTTCGGTCAGCGCCGGGATCGACAGCCCACCGACGCCGGCCTCGGCGTCGGCGAGGATGCACGCGGCGAGGTACTCGCCGCGGTAGACCGTCTCGGTCTCCGACAGCAGCTGTTGTGACCACAAGGGTCGCGTGGCCTCGAACTCGGGGTCGACGATGGCCTCGACGAAGTCGGTGCCGGTGACGCCCAGGGCCATGCCGCCCTCGTACGGCACCGCGGTGAGCTCGAGCGGCTGGGTGTTGACGGTGAACCGGTGCTTGCCCAGCTTGATGAGCTCGGCGCCGCCCTCGAACAGATCGATGCGGTCGCGCAGCGCTCGCAGGGCGTCCTGCCGCGCGGACTTCAGCCGCGACTGGACCTCGTCCGACTTCACGGTGTCGCCGAGCTCGGCGATGCGCTCGCCCAGCTCGCGCAGCTTGAGCACCATGCCGTCGGCGGCGAAGAACGCGTTGAGCTCGTCGGCGGTGGCGAAGCTGGCCGCGCGCCGCGACAGCCCCACGATGATGCGCTCGGCCGCCTGCCACAGGTTCGCGACCCGCCGCTGCCGCTCGTCGACCAACAGCTGCTTGCGCTGACCGAAGGCCTCGTAGACCTCCTCGCGCTTGCGCGTCAGCTCGCCGACGAACTCGTCGAACTCGGAGAACTTGGCCTCGAGCTCCTCGAGCTGGACCATCAGGCGCGACAGCTGCTCGTCGCACCGCTCGGGCGTGTCGCACAGCGCGATCGCGCTCTGCACCGCCTGGCCGTACAGCTTGAACTGCGCCGCGAACTCGGCCTTGCCGTCCGCCGAGAGCAGCTCGCGGCGGCGGTTCTCCGCGATGGCGCGCACGCGGTTGCAGTGCGCGAACGACTCCGAGATGCCCTCGAGGATGCGGGTGCGCAGGGTCGGGTCGTCGACCTGCAGGTTGGCCGCGACCTCCGACAGCACCGCGAGGCCGTCGGAGACCTTGACCAGGGCCTCGGCGTGCGGCGCCAGTTCGTTGGTCTTGGCCGCTGTGCCGATGCGCTGCATCAGTTCATCGAGCTCGCGGGTGATGGGCTTGAGCGCGTCGTCGCGTGCGAGGAACCGCACCGTCGCCGCCGACAGCGAGCTGAATGCCTCGACGACCTCGTCCTCGAGCCGCTGCAGCGCCGGCAGATCCATGTACCGCTGCTCGCGCAGGGTGATGAGCCCGCCCCGCTGGGTCCGCAGCTGCGCCAGTGCCTGCATGAACTCGGGCACGGCGCTCCAGCTGTCGGGCCGGATCGCGCCGATGATCTCGCGCTGCCGCTTGGTCGCGGCCGCCAGTGCCTGCGCGGCCTGCTTGCGCAGCGCCACGACCTTCTCGAACTCGCCGACGATGAGGTCCGCGGTCTTGCGGATCTCCTGCAGCACCGGCTGCATCGCCATGGTCTCGCTGTGATCGAGCCAGTGGTACGCATCGATGATGCGCGTGACGTTGGCGATGAGATCCTCGTACACCTGGCGTGACGGGGTCTGCTCGTCGATGAAGCGCCGCACGCTCAGGCAGTCGGAGATGCCGCGCACGAGGTCGGCGTTGCCGAGCTTGTGCAGGAAGCCAGTGCCCGCGGGCGTCCGCGCGGCGTACTCGACCGACACGAAGGGCGTCTGCCACACCTGCATCGGGTGGACCTTGGTCGGCTCGTCCCCGGCCGCGCGCGAGACCACGAGGCGACCGTCGTCGAACAGCGAGAAGCCGTTGCAACGGATCGGCGTCTGGATCTCGCGCCGGATCAGGTTGTACGGCAACAGCGCGTAGATGCCCTGCTGCCGGTGGACGAACACGTACAACACGTCCTCGCCGTTGGGCGAGCGCAGCACCTTGTAGAACTCGAAGTCGTCGTAGTCGCCGTCGAAGACCTTGTGCTGGCCGTCCTGCAGGAAGAAGCCGCCGGGGAAGATGATGCCGTGGTCCTCGGGCAGGCTCACGCACGCGCGCCCGATCGCGTCGATGCGCACGACCCGTTGCGTGCGGGTCGAGAACACCAGGTAGCGCCAGGCATCCTCGCGGTAGGGCCGGATCTTCAGCAGCACCAGCGGCCCGATCTCGGCGAACTCGATCGCGGCGTCGTCGAGGGTCTGCATCGCCTCGTCGACGGGTTCGGAGTAGATGCCCTCGCCGCTTTCGGTGTTGTTCTCGACCTTGACCGTGAGGTCGCCGCCGACGGTCTCGACGAAGACCTTGTCGCGGATCGACACGTGCGGGTGTGCGCCCTCGCGACGATCGTCGCGGCTGGTCGCGCGCCACTCGAAGTCGTGCGACGGCGGGAAGGTGAAGTCGCGCTCGCCGCGATTGTCGAGGTAGTGCGGCTCACCGCCGCTGTCGAGCCGCCAGCGAAACACGCGGACGTCGGAGGTGTCCGCGCCGATCTGGAACACCGCGAGGAACTGCGTCTCGCTGCGCGAGAACTGCAGCAGCTTGGCGCTCTTGTAGAAGCGGTACAGCTCGCGGAACTCGCCGACGAAGTTGTTCGCCGCGAGGAACTCGGGCCCGCCCTCGGAAAGCGGCACCGCGGTGAGCTCGAGCCCCTCGGCGCTGCTGTCCCAACGCTGCAGGCTGAACACGTCCTCGACCGCGGTCTCGGTGCGCAGGCCGATGAAGACGTTGTAGCCGAACAGCAGGCGCCCGCCGATCTGCACGATGTCGCGCGGCACGCAGTTGTTTTCGGTGCGCACGCGGCACTGACCGATGACGGTCATCTCGGTGCCGCCGAAGGCGGCGATGCGCGCGGCGTTGAGCTGCTCCGCGCGGGCGCCCAGATCCTTGCCCTGGGTGACGAGACGCGCGCGGATGACCTCGTAGGAGCCGCCCTCGAGGTCACGCGCGCTGGTCTCGGGTGCCGCGGCCTGTGCGTTCGCGTCGTCGGCCATGGTCGTGGTCGCGGATCAGCGCGCGCTCAGAGCCCCAATTCCTTGGCCCGGCTCACCAGCGCCTGCAGCTTGCCGCGCTGGCCCTCGTCCGCGGCCGCGAGCAGCTGCGCCAGCACGGCGCTGATGCTGGTGCCGCCGGCTCCGAGCGCCGCCTTGGCGCCGTCGAGCACGTCGTCGAGCGGCCCCTTCTCGCCACCGATGACACCGTCGAGCAGCTTCTGCGCGGTGTCGCTCTGGCTCACGACGCCGTCGAGCGCCTGACCCAGCGAGACCGCGTGGACGAAGCGGTCGAAGAACTTGCCGTCGCCGCCGACGATGTTGATCTTCGCGGTACCCATCGCCGAGGCCATGACCTCGGCCTGGGCGTGGGCCATGTCCTTGCGCGCGGCGATCTGCGCCAGCGCGATCTGCATGTGCCGATCGAGGCGCAGACGGAACTCCTCGTGGGCCCGCGTCGCGTCGTCGAGCTGCTTCATCGCCTCGGCCTTCTGCGTGAGACCGGTGGCCTCGCCCAGCAGCGCCTCGCGGATCTCGGCGGCCTTGGCCGCGGCCATCTTCTCCGTCGCAGCCGCGTCGGCCTCCTTGCCCGCGGCCTCGGCCAGCAGCATCTGCCGGCGCGCGGTCGCCTCGGCGGTGCCGGTCTTCTCGGTCGCGGCCGCCTGGGCCTCGCGCACCTTCACCTCGGCCAGACCCTGGGTCTCGCGACCGCGGGCCTCGGCCTCGAGCTTCTGCAGCAGCACGCGCGCCTCGGCGCCGCCGAGCTTCTCGATCGCGGCCGCGTCGGCCTCCTTCACCTTCACGCTCGCCAGGCCCGGCGCCGCGGCCTCGGCCTGGGCGCCCTCGGCCAGGCGCATCTTGGCCCGCGCGACGCGATCGGACGCCTCGAGGTCCGCGTCGGCCAGCAGCAGCTTCTGCTTCGCCTCGAACTTCGCGGCCTCCTCGCCGGCCTGCGCGGCCTTGATCTGCTTGACCAGCTCCTGCTCGGCCTGGGCCTCGGCCTCGAGCACCTTCGCATCCTTGGCGCGCTTGGCCGCCGCGATGACGCGCAGGTCCTTGATGCGCTCCTCTTCCTCGGCCACGGTCTTGTCGACCGCGACGCGACCGCGGATGACGTCCGCGATCTCCTTCTTCTGCACCTCGAGCGCCTTCTCCTTCTCGATGCGCTTGACCTCGGTCTCGCGCTCGCGCCCGATGGCCTCGAGCTGCTGGTCCTTGAGCACGCGCTCGTGCTCGACCAGCACCACGCGCTCGCGGTTCTTGACCGCGACCTCGATCTGCCGCCGCTTGTTCTCCTCGTTGACGCCGAGTTCCTCGTCGACCTTGATGCGGGCGAGCTCGGCCTTCTTGCGCTCCTCCGCCATCACGCGGGCGGCCTCGGCCTCCTCGCGGGCCTTGACGCTGGCGATCTCGCGCTGCTGCTTGAACGACGCGTCGGCCTGCTGGCGATCGAGCTCCATCGTCGCCTCGGCGGTCTCGGTGTTCTTCTTCTTGATCGCCTTCTCCTCCTCGCGCCGCAGATCGTTGGTCGCGATGTTCTGACCCGCGGTGATCTCCGTGATCTTGCGGATACCGCGCGCGTCGAGGATGTTGTGGGGATCGAGGCTCGAGAGCGGCGTCTGCTCGAGGTAGTCGATGGCACAGTCGGACAGCGCATAGCCGTCGAGGTCCTGGCCGATGACCTGGAGGATCTGCTCCTTGAACTCGTGGCGCTTGGTGTACAGCTCCTCGAAGTCGAGCCGCTTGCCCACGGTCTTGAGCGCCTCGGAGAACTTGGCCGAGAACA
This sequence comes from Nannocystaceae bacterium, assembly GCA_046351635.1. Lineage (GTDB taxonomy): Bacteria > Myxococcota_A > Polyangia > Nannocystales > Nannocystaceae > Xiheibacterium. Next base: position 24,355 of record JAXLYC010000051.1, read on the forward strand.
ACGTCTCGAGCGTCTCCGGGTCGCTGGCGCGGGCGCAGCCGATGGTCTGCGCGACCTTGAGCACGTCCTCCACGGTCTTGTTGACCCGGACGAAGAACGTGACCTTGATGTCGGCGCGGATGTTGTCGGCGCAGATGAGGCCGTCCTTGCCGTGGCGGGCGATCTCGATGGTCTTGATCGAGATGTCCATGACCTCGGCGCGGTGGATGATGGGCACGACCGTGCGACCGGTGAAGGTCACCACGGGTTCCTTGCCCATGGTGTTGACGATGAGCGCCTTGCCCTGATCCACCTGACGGTAGAACTTGGCGATCATCGCGACGAGGAACAGCAGGAACAGGACCCCGACGCCGATGGCGACGAGGATCGTCACGAGGGTGAAATCTGGCATCGGACGTTCGACCTTCTTGCGCGTGCGAGCGAGCGGACTCGAAAGAGAAGCGAAGTGGAACTCAGCGACCCGAGGCGCCGGGATCTTCGGTGGGCAGGATGTCGCCCAGCGGGGTGATCTCGTAGACCTCGCGGGCGTCGTCGTAGGCGACCACCAGCGCGCGTTCGCCCCGGGCGAAGCGGTGCGGTCCGTCGTAGCGGACGTGGACGATGAGACCCGCGCCGCCGTCCTCCGCCCGGGCCGAGCCGAAGTCGCGGTCGACGCGGCTGGTGTCGACCATGACGACCTTGCCGACCAGCGCGGCGCGGCGGGCCGCGGGGTTGGAGCGGAACAGCTTGGCGATGGGCCGGATGGAGATCGACGTCAACAGCACCGCCACGAGGAACACTGCCAGCAGCAGCAGCGTCTCCCAGATCCAGTTGCGCGCGCCGCCGAGCACGTAGTAGCTCGACAGCTGCGACAACAACCAGCCCCAGAAGAAGATCAGCGACAGCACGATGGTCATCGGGACCGCGTCGAGCTTGAGCGTGATCAGCAAGGTCGCGAGGATGCCGGGGCTGTCGCCGTGGCCGGCGTCGCCGTGGCCGGCATCGGCGTCGCCGTGGCCGACGTCGCCGTGGCCGACGTCGCCGTGGCCGACGTCGCCGTGGCCGAGGTCGTGGCCGCCGCCGTCGACGTCGAGCGCGTCCATGCCCAGCGCGCCGGCGATGACCATGATCCAGTACACCGCGGCGATGCCGAGCAGCACCGTGAACACCACGGTGGGAAAGCTCAGGCTGGCGGCGAGGAACTCGTTCATGGGTGTGACCCGCTCGGCTCGAACACAGCGCCCGCGCACCCGGTACAGCTGCGATCCGGCATGCTGGCGAGGATCGCAAGGCTGCCACAGGGCTGCCGCGGCCGTCGAGGCCGATCGCGCGTTGTCGCGGCACGGACGAGGGGAACGGTCGTCCGGCGCCTCGATGGTCGCGAACCCGGCCGTCGCCGCTGCTATTTCGTACAGCAGGGCCGCACCACGCGTGCAAACTACGATCGCACACACGCGCGCCGGCGTCGACGCGTCGAGCCCAGAGCGGCCGTGCTAGGCTCGGTCGCGACGACGGTGCGACGCGCTCGGGTCACGCTGGGCTTGGTGATGCTGGCCGCGTGTCGGCCGAGTTCCGGCACCGCGCCGCCGCAACCCACGACGCGGTCGACCTCGCCGTGGCACTACGTCGCCCAGCTCGACGACGACGGGCGCGGCGTCGCGGTGCGACTGTGCTTCGACGGCGCCGCGCCGGCGTCGCTGCGCACCATCGCCGAGGAGGCCGCGCCGCACTTCGAGCAGCTCGCGATCGAAGGCAGCGATCGCGCGCTCGCGATCGACGGCCGCACCGTGGCGCTGGACGGGGTACCAGCCGGCGGCTGCGTGCGCTGGCACGCCGACTTCGACGCCATCGCAGCGGCCGGGGGCCGCAGCGCCACCGCCCTGGGTGACAGCGTGTTGGTGCGGCAGTCGTCGTGGCTGCTGTGGCCGCAGGGCGAGTCGCGCGGTGGCCGGGCCACGCTCGAGCTGCATCTGCCCCGGGGCGTGCGCGCGTCGGTGCCGTGGCCGCTGATCGAGGGCGACCGCGACGGTCCGAGCGCGCGTTATGCCCTCGATGCGACGGTGTCGCGCTGGATGGGCTACACCGCGTTCGGCCAGCTCGCGATCGACCGCTTCGAGCGCGCCGGCGCCGAGATCGAGGTCGTGCGGCTCGACGCGCCGGTCGCGTGTGGCGACGACGGCGTGCGCGCGTGGATCGACGACGCGATCGACGGCGCGGCGATGCTCTACCACGGCTACCCGCGCGAGCGACTGCAAGTCGTGGTCGTGCCGGTCGACGGCGGCGGCGGTCCGGTCTACTTCGGCGCGGCCGCGCGGGGCGGTGGCGCGGGCGTGTTCCTGCTGCTCGACACCAGCGCGCAGGCGCAGCGACTGCCCGGCGGATGGACCACCGTGCACGAGCTGCTGCACCACGGCATGCCGTTCGTCGCCGACGCGTGGATGGGCGAAGGCTTCGTGTCCTACTACACCGAGGTCATGCGCTCGCGGCAGGGTCACCGCGACGAGCGCGAGGGCTGGCAAGAGCTGTACGAGGCGTTCGAACGCGGCCGTCGCGACGCGCACGGCCGCGGACTGGCGCAGCTCAGCGAGGCGATGCACGAGACCCACGCGTACCAGGCGGTCTACTGGGGTGGCGCCGCGATCGCGTTCGAGCTCGATGTCGCGATGCGCCTGGCCGATCCCAGCGGCGACGGCTTCGACGCGGCGATGCGTCACCTGCGAGGGTGTTGCGGCGACAGCGTCGTGCAGGTGCAGGCCGACACGCTGCTGCAGGAGCTCGATCGCTGGTATGGCAAGCCGTGGTTCACCCGCGTCGCCCGGCGTCAGCTCGACGCGCGCGGCTTCGCCGACACCGACGCGATCTTCGCGCGCCTGGGCATCGGCATCGTCGACGGCAAGGTCGTGCTCGACGACGCCCACCCCGCCGCCGCGGCCCGCCGCGCAATCATGGCACCGCGCGGCCGCTGAGCCGCACGCACCGCCGCGATCGTCCGACGCGCCCGCGATGCGGTACACCACACACGGGTCATGGCCGCGCTCGATCGCCGCAACCTCGCGCTCACCCTCGCCGGCGGCGGCAACCGGGCGTTTTACCAGCTGGGCCTGCTGCACCGCTGGGGCGAGCGGCTGCTGCCACGGCTGGGTGCGATCGGTTGCTGCAGCGCGGGCGCATGCGTGGCGGTGATGTGGCTCAGCGGCCGCGAGGTGCCGACGCGTTCGTTCTGGCACGCGCGGCGACGCCACGTGACCCGCAACCTCGAGTGGTCGCGCATGCTGCGGGGCAAGTCGCCCGCGCCCCACGGCGAGATCTATCGCGACACGCTGTTGTGCGCCGCGGCCGAGGGCGGGCTCGAGCGCCTGCGCGCGGTGCCGTTCCCGGTGTTGGTGCTCACCGCCGGGTTCCCGCGCGGGCTGCCGGCGACGCTCGGCACGGTGCTGGGGCTGGCGGCGTACAACCTCGAGAAGCGACTGCGCCCTGGCATGGTCCACCCCAGCTTCGGCCAGCGGCTGGGCTTCGTGCCGCTGCCGTTCGACGCGCGTCAATGCAGCAGCGCCGAGGAGCTCGCCGACCTCGTGATCGCGTCGTCGTCGACGCCACCGTTCACACCGATCGGGCGCTACCGCGGACGCGCGCTGCTCGACGGCGGCATGATCGACAACGTGCCCGCGAGCGTGGCCGAGGCCGCGCCGGGCGTCCTCGCGAACCTCGTCATGCTCACGCGACCGTACCCCGCAACGTGCTCGGCGAGCACCGCGGTCGCGCGGGCGTACGGCTGTATGTCGCTCCGACCGAGCAGGTCCCGGTCGAGCGCTGGGACTACACCCGACCCGATCTGGTCGACGCGACCATCGAGATGGGCGAGCGCGAGGCCGCGCTGCACGAGCCCGCGCTGCGGCGGCTGCTCGCGATCTGACGCCGACGCGCGGCACCGGGCTAGTCACGAAACGCCGCGCCGACGTCGGTCGGCAACAGATCCTGCTCGGCGCGCGCGCCCAGCTGCCCCTGCGCTGCGCGACCCCAGCACCATAGCGAGCCGTCGCGCAGCAGGCCGCAGACGTGCCGCTGACCCGCGGCGAGCGTGACCACGTCCGGCACGAGGAAGCTCTGGAAGCGGCGGCCGCTGGTCGGGCGGCGCTCCGCGTTCCAGCCGCTGCACCGGATCTCGCGCTCGCGGAAGCGGCCACACACGCCCGTGGCATGGGTCACGCTGGGCTCGTCGCCGTCCTCGATGGGATTGCCCTCGAATCCATCGCCGCTGCAGCGCAACGCGCCGCGGTAGAGCACGCAACCGAGGTTGTTGCCGACCAGGCCGCCGATCTCGTCGCCGTCGTTGTCGCGCTCGACCGCCGCGCCTGTGGGATCGAAGTGGCGGACCTTGCCGTCGCGATCCTGCAGGATCACCAGCGGCCCGTCGAACGCGATGGCGCGAGCGCCCTCGATCCCGGCGAGCGCGGCCGCGAACGGCTTGCCCGCGCGCTCGCCCCAGCAGCGCACGGTGCCGCGCTCGGCGATGGCACAGGCGGCGTCGTCGATCACCCGGATCGCGGTGGCTGCGGTCACGTCGGCCACCACCGCCGGGGTGGACTCGGTGGCCTGGGTCGGCGGCGCCGTCCAGCAGTGCACGGCGCCCGCGGCTGTGCGCGCGCACGCCCGCCGGTCGGCGACCGCGAGCTCGACCACGTCCTGCGGCAGCGCGATCGCCCGGCTGCCGTCCGCGTCGGCGCCGACGATGCGACCGGCACAGCGCACCGCGCCGGTGCCGATGCGCACACAGGTCGAGTCGCCGCCGGCCGCGACGTGGGTGAACGCGACCCGGGCGACCGGCACTGCGGGCGTCGGCGGCCGCGCGCGCTGGCCCTTGGCCTCCGAGATCGGCTCGGGCGAAGGTGCGCTGTCGCAGGTGCACGCGGCCGCGAGCGTGAGCGAAAGCAGCAGGCCGCCGGCCCACGGGCCGCGCAGCGTGGACGGGTTCGCCCGGGTCATCGCGGGCCGCAGCGTATCACCGGGGCGCCGTGGCTGCGCGCGCGCGTCGGCGCTCGCGCACGATCCAGGCGATCCCACCCGCGAGCGCGGCGAGCCCGGCGATGGCGTGCGTGCCGCCGGCGATGGCGAGCGTACGACCGGTCTTGAGCCGACTCGCGGCCTCGCCGAAGGTGTCGCCGCGGGGCGCGGCGTGGCGCGCCTCGATGCCCGAGGCGAACACCGATGCGCCCGAGGCGAACGCGAGCGCGCCTGCGGCCACGGTGAACACCGCGATGGGCCGCGCTGGCGGAGGTCGCTTGGTGGCGGGCCGCGGCGCGTCGACGCGCGCGTTGGCCACGCACGGCGCCGGCAGTCCCGCCGGGGTCGTCACCGGGGTCGACGCGAGCGCCAGCGCGAGCGTCGTCGGGAGCAGCGGCGTAGCCATCGGCGGCCGCAGCATAGCCCGATCCCCTCGCCGCGCGCGCGCAGGATCAGCCGGGCGCGTAGCACGAGCGGCACGCGCCCAGCACCGCGCCGGCTGCCCGCACGCAGTACTCGGTCGGGCCGCAGTTCTCGTCGCTGGCGCAGCCCGGCGCACAGTGCTGCTCGGGATCGCAGAAGGAGCCCGCGGTGCACGGCGCGAAGAAGCACTCGGTCTCGCCGGTGCGCCCGGGCACGACGCAGCCGGCGGCGGCGTCTTGGAAGCGCTGCTGCGCGCACGGCTCACAGCGACCGCTCGCTTCACCCGGCGCGCGCACGCAGGCGTCGCGTCCACCACAGTGGAGGTCGCTGGTGCAGCCGGGCTCGCACTGCGGCAGCGGCGACTCGACGCAGTGCAGCGCCGGACCGCACTCGATCTCGCCGCAGCGCGTCGGTCCGCTGCGCGCCGGTCCTGGGCACGACGTCGGCGCACCCGCGTCACCCTCGCGCGGTGCGGTCTCGACACGATCGGTCTGCACCGCGCACGAAGGCGCCAGCTGCAGCTCGCAGGCGCCCAGCACCACCGCGCCGCACGCCCCGAGCACCGCCCCCAAGGCCCCATGGGATCCCCGCATCGCGGGCGCACAACCCCACCGGGTCTGCGCGTGTTCCAGCCAAAGCGCGCGCGTCGACGACGACGCAGTGCCGCGAGCCACCGGATGTGCAGCGCATGCTCGCCGCAGCTGTAGCTGCACTCACGGCCGCGGCGCGGCATCGACCAGCGCGCAGAACCTGGTGCCGCGCGCCCCCGCCGACGGGGCTTTGTGGCACCGTGACCGAGGGGCTCGCGTCGACGCGAGCGGAGGGCGGACATCATGCTGGGCGATCGACGACGACGACGCGCGTGCGGCTCGCTGCTCGTGGGCTTGTGGCTCACGGCCTGCGGCGACGAGCCCGGCAGCGGTGCCCCGCACGGTGCCGAGGCCGGTGGCGACGGCATCATGCTCGATGGCGGCTCGCTCGCGAGCGACGACGAGGCCGGCGCCGAGGCCGACTCCGGCGACAAGCTCGACGTCGGCGAGGGCGAGGCCACCGCGGGCGGCGGCGACTGCCAGGGCGGCGGCGCCATGGGCGAGAACACCTTCAGCATCATCTGGATCGCGAACACGCCCGAGGGCACGGTGTCGAAGATCGACACCGCCACGGGCACGGAGCTCGGCCGCTACTACACCGGCCCGACCAACGGCAGCGACGATCCCTCGCGCACCTCGGTGAACCTCGAGGGCGACGCGGCCGTGAGCAACCGCGGCGGCGGCATCGTGAAGTTCGCCTCCGAGCAGGTCCGCTGCGTCGACCGCAACGCCAACGGCACCATCGAGACCAGCAGCGGCGCCGGCGACGTGCGCCCGTTCGGCGAGGACGAGTGCATGCTGTGGCACAAGCCCACGCCGGTCGACGGCAACAACCACCACGGCCCGCGACCGACCGCGTGGGACGCTGGCGCGGCCAACGATCCGTGCCAGACCGCCGACGATCGGCTGTGGGTCGGCTGGTGGTCCTTCGATCAGAACGTCGGCCACTTCGAGCGGCTCTCGGGCACCGACGGCAGCACGCTCGACATCGTCGACGTGGTCGACTGGGACACCCAGGGCGAGACCGACTGGGGTCCCTACGGTGGCGCGGTCGATGCCGAGGGCAACCTGTGGACCTCGGGTCGCGGGCCCGGGCCGCTGGTGTTCATCCACGGCGACACGCTGACCTACGACCGCTGGGATCCGCCCGATGGCACCAGCCCCTACGGCATCACCGCCGACGCCAACGGACACCCGTGGATGGGCGACTGGAACGGCGGCGTGCTGCACTTCGATCCCGAGACCGAGACTTGGGACGTGATCGAGACGCCCAACACCACGCGCGGCCGCGGCATCATGGTCGACCGCGAGGGCTTCGCGTGGATGGCCAGCAACGACCCGTGCATGCTGGTCAAGGTCGACACGCAGACGCGCACGCTCGTGAGCGACACCATCGCGCTGCCCGGCTGCGACGATCCGGTCGGCATCAGCATCGATGCGCAGGGCTTCGTGTGGGTGCCCGATCAGGGCGCGAGCGTGGCGTTCAAGGTCGATCCGGTCAGCTACCAGAGCAGCACGATCACCGGCCTGGTCCAGCCCTACACCTACTCGGACATGACCGGCGCCGGATTGGGCCTGGTCGTCAATCCGCCCGCGGGCTGACGCGCTCGCCGTCGCAGCCACGCCAGCAGCGGCAGCCACAGCGCCGCCGCGGCGCCGCCGTGCGTGCGGCAACCGCAGCCGCCCTCGCCGTCCGACTGCGCCGCGCCGGTGTCGTCGCTGCTGCCCAGCGGCGCGCCGCTGCTCGCGTCGGTGCTGGCCGCGGTGTCGTCGCTGCCGCTGCTTCCGCCGCCGTCCGCGGCGGTGCTGCTGCCGTCGCCGGTGTCGTCGGTGGGCACCGGCATGCCGACGCCGATCATGATCGGCGTCGAGCTGCCGACGTTGCCGGCCCAGTCCTGCGCGAACGCCTGCAACGTGTACACACCCGCGGGGAACGTCACGCCGGTGAAGCCGTAGGGCGGATACTCGTCGAGGTTGGGCAGCTCGGCGCCGTCGATCGCGATCCACACCTGCTGCACGCCCCAGCCGTCGTCGCTCGCGTCGATGGCGAGCTCGATCTCGACGCCCGGCTCGAGCTGGTCGCCGTCGTGCGGGGCGGCGAACGCCACCAGCGGCGCATCGCCGTCGGCGACGGCGTCGAAGGGCGCGCCGCAGCTGTCCGAGGCGGCGCTGCGCGGTGTGCCTTCGCACCAGTCGGGCCAGGTGCCGTGGGGCGTCTCGCCGCCGGCGTAGAAGCCGGTGCAGGCACCGGTGGGATGCCACGTGCCGTCGAGATCGTGGCACGGCGTGATGTCGATCTGCGCCTCGGACTCGATCCACGGGATCGCCGGGTGCATCAAGGCGTGGACGCCGGTCTGGCCACAGCCGATGCCGGTCGAGGTCATCGAGATCGCGCGGTAGCTGCCGTCGTCGAGCCGGATGAACGCGGAGCTGCCCGAGTCACCCTCGCAGGTCGAGACGCCGTCGCCGCCGATGTTCACGGTGTTGCCGAAGCTCGACACGATCGTGGTCTGGGCCCAGCGCTTGGTCCCGGCACCGCCGGCGTCGGTGTTCTTGCCGAAGCCGGCGATGACGACCGGCTCACCCGCGGCGATGTGCTCGAGCTCGCAACCGAACAAAGGCGGCGTGACCGGGATCTCGGTGATGGGCTCGGCGAGGATGCAGAAGGCCCAGTCGTGGGCCTGGTCGTTGACGCCGAGGTACTCGGGGTTGGCGATGCAGCGCTCGACCTGGCGGCTGTAGCCGCCGCTGCTGCTCGACTCGGCGAAGCGGATGGTCTTGTCGTTGCCGCCGCCGCAGTGCGCGGCGAACACGACCACGCGCGGGTGCACCAGCGATCCGCTGCACAGCCCACCGCCGTCGACCACCGCGACGGTGTCGACCCACGCGCACTCGAGCACCTCGTCGCCACCGGCGATGTGCTGCGAGCGAGGCGCGTCCGCCAGCGGCGCGTCGGCGTGGGCCAGGGCGAGCGCGGCGAGCGACGGAGCGAGCAACGCGAGCATCGCCGTCGAGCATAGCGACGCGGGCGCGGCGCGTCAGCTGGCGGTCGCGCCGGCACGGCGCAGCCGCGCGATCTCGGCCTCGAAGATCCGCCGCATGATCGCGACCGCGCAGCCGTAGGTGCTGTCCATGCCGAAGTACGACAGGCTCTTCGACAGCAGCGTCTGCCGCCGCGAGTACGGCGTATCCGAGGCGTAGTGCAACACGCCGAGGTCGAAGGGCAGCAGGTTCGACAGGTGGACGATCTCGTCGGTCGGATGGCGCTTGGGATAGACCAGCTCGTAGATCGCGGACAGATACGGCCCGGTCTCCATCTCCAGCACCGTGTAGCCCTCGCGGTAGAACACCTGCATGTACTCGCGGTTCTGCAGGAACGAGCCGCGCACCGTGAGCGCCTTCTGGTTGTCGAGCACGGTCGCGTGGACCCACCGCTGCACGTCGGCGGCGGCGAAGGCGTTGCGGAACAGGTAGGTGTTCTGCGAGTGCTCGTCGTACGCAGCGGTCGCGAGCATGATGTCGCCGACGCGGCCGTTGAGCGTCGCGGCCTTGCCCATGAGGTAGACCCCGCGCAGCTCGCCGATGCCCTCGGTCAAGCGCGTGAAGTGGTGGTAGGCCGCCATGCCCAGGGGGTAGTCGATGTTGATGATGACGGCGTCGGAGGCGGCCAACAGCTCCACGCCGTCGATGCGCACGCGGGGATCGAGGCGATCGGGCCGCACCGCCGCGAGCTCGACCAGCTGTGCCGCAACGTCGAGATGGCCGGGGTTGGGCAGGGTCTGGATGCCGCCCTCGCGGTCGTACTGCTGCACCGCCGCCACGCGCCCGCCGCTCTCGTCGGCGCGCAGGTACTGCCGCAGCAGGTAGTACGACAGGTTGGCCAGCTCGCCTTCGTCGCCGCGCTCGCGTGCGGCCGCGATGTCGGGCCCCAGCTGCTCGGGATCGTGCGCGCGGACCAGCTCGAAGATCTCCTCGCGGTGCGCCCGCGCGTAGCCGCCGAGCAGGTTGGGCAACGCGTGGGTGTTGGACGAGACGAAGTAGACCGGACGCCGCACCGCGCTACCGCGCAGGTAGCCGGTCTCGATCGCGGACCACCACCTCTGCGACGCGCGGCGGTACTCGGCCAAGGTGCCGGCGATCAGCCGCAGCGACAGATCGCAGCCGTGGCTCGCGAGCGCGCGCACGCCGGCGTCGTCACCGTCGCCGAAGGCCGCGTGCAGGGTCGGCAGCGCGGCCGTGGCCACCCCCAGCGCCTCGGCCAGCGCCGCGTCGCGGGCCTCGCCGGCGAGCGAGCCTTCGGCCAGGGCCGCGCGCGCGGGGCTGCGCTGCAGCAGCGCGTGCATCTTGTTCCACTCGATCTGCCACGCGGTCACGATCGGCACGAGATCGTCGATGTCCGAGGCACTGGTGACGTAGACCGCCAGGGTGTCGCGGCCGTCGAAGCGCAGCGGCCGGCGTCGGCCACGGGTGGTCACGCGCTGCCAGCGGGTGACGTCGAGCCCGGTGGCTTCGAACTGCTCGTTGGACTGGCCCGCGACCAGGCGCGCCACCTGCGGCATGCACTCGGGCAGGCGCGCGGCGGCGTAGGCGAACGCGGCGAGATCCGGCGTGGGCTCGCGCGCGCCCGCGTGCAGGCTCGAGTCGGAGAACGCGTGCGACTCCTCGAACGCCCGCACGCGCACGTCCCCGGAGCTGCGCAGCAGCGAGTAGTACGTGCGGATGTACAGCTCGATGGCGTTGCTGGTGACGCGAGGGGCTGCCGGTCCACCGGCGCATCTTGGGCCAAGCGCCGCGGCCACGCAACGGCCGCGCGCACGCGCGATCGGGCGCTGCAGCGTTCGCACCATCGCCCCGTCGCGGGCCGCGTGCTCGCGCGCCGGCGGCCCGCGCCGCGGTGATGGTGCGAACGCTGCATTTTACGGCTCGACCCACGCACGCGCCGAATCCATCGCGCGCGGTCGCGTCGATGGGGACGCGACCGCGCGTGCGCATCGATGCGCCGAGGTCGAGATCGGAGTCGAACATGTCCATCACGCGTCCGCTGCGGCGTCCGTTCACCCTCGTCGCCGCGCTCGCCGGCAGCTGCGGCGCGCCGGCGCTGGCGCTGGCGCAGGATCAGCCCCACCGGCGCCCCCACCCGCAGCCGCGGACGCACCGTCCCGCAGCGCGAGCATGACCGGCAAGGGCTTGATCGCCGGCGCCGGTGCGGCCGCGGGCGTGGCGGTGGCGCTCAATGCCGGTCGCGTCGCGTGGCAGCTGCGCGGCTGTCGTCCGGTTGCGCTCGACGTGCCCGATCGCTTCGGCGGCTGTCTCGTGTCGTCGTTCGGCGACGTGTTCCTCTCGGTGCCGGCGTGGATCGCCAACCTCGCGTCGATCGGGCTGGCGGCGGGCGGCGGGGCGGTGCGCGGACCGTGGGAGGCGCGACAGGGTCGTCGCCGCGATGCACGGCGGGCCATCATCGCCGGCGCGACCATGGTCGGGGTCGGCGGCACCGCGTACATCGCCGCACGCCTGGCCCGCTTCGCGGCGCTGGGCTGCATCGACCGCGCGCTCGATCACGGCGTCGATCGCAGCTTCGGTTGCTACCGCGGCGTGTATGCCGGCACCACCATCGGCATCCAGCTCGCGCTGTCGACCGTCGCGGTCGGTGCCGGCGTGCTCGCGTTCGGTGATCGCTACCGTCGCGAGCACGCGCGCCTGCAGCTGCAGGTCGAACCGACGCTGTCGCCGACGTCGATGGGGCTTTCGATCTCGGGCCGCTTCGACCACGCCCCGCGTGCGCGTGCCAGCGCGGGACACCCGAGCCGCGGCCGCGACCGCGGCGCGGCGCCGGCGTCCGCGTCGGCTCAACGCCGATGCCCGCGCGGTCGAGTGCTGCGACGAGGCGCCCGCGTGGAGCTCGCAACCCTCGTGTCTCGGACCGCGGCCAGCGTCGGCCCCGACGACGTGCTCGCCGTCGAGGGCGAGCACGTCGCTGCGCTCGCGCCCGAGTGCACCGCCGTGGTCGCGCGCGTCGGCCGACGCGGCGGGCTGTTCGAGCTGCTCGCGACCCTGCTCGCCGGGCGGCCCCGCGGCGTGCTCGTGCTCAGCGACGCCGAGCACGCGTGCACCACCGCGGCGTGGCTCGACGACGGCGCGGTCGCAGGCGCGCGCGCGACCACGCCGCTGGGCCGCGCGGACCGCTTCGCCGACGCCTTCGTCGCGCGACACGGCGCCGAGCCCAGGCGCGACGGCGCGCTCGAGCCGGTGCGGGTGTTCCTGCTCGAGACGGTGGTCGAGGCCTTCGACGCCTGCGATCACGCCGGCGCGACGCTGCTGTGGCTCGAGGGCCACGCGACGTGGCTGGCCGAGGCGGTGCCCGCGTCCGCGCGCGTGGATGCGTCGAGCGTGCTGCTCGAGGCCGCGCGCCGCCGCGACGAGCTCGCGTCGCTGCAGCGCAGCGTCGCGCGCAAGCCCGGCGTCGCGGTGCCGTTGTCGCCGCCGGGCAAGCAACCCAGCGCCGCGCCCACGACCGCCGCGGACGACGACGGGCCGGAGCGTGGGATTTCTTCGACGATCCCGATCCGGCCGCGCTGGCGGAGTGGGCCGACGCGCGGCACGTGTTCGCGTGCTGCGACGGCGTCGCCGATCTCGAGGAGGTCGTCGCGCGCGCGATGCTCGGCCGCTTCCGTGCGCTGCAGGCCCTCGCGACGCTGTTGCGCTGCGGCCACGTGGTCGTGACCCCGATGCCCGCGCGCGCGGCCGAGGCCGCCGACACCTGCGCCACCGCTGCGCGCGAGCCCGACCGGGCCGACGCGACCCGCGCGACGACGACGACGACGACCCGCTGCGGCTGGCCGCGCTGCTCGGCGACGCCGCCTGAACCGCGGCCCGCACCACCGCGCCCAACCCGGCGCCGCAGCGCGCAGCAGACCTGGCCGCGTCGGGCGTGGAACCTGGCCGCCCCGGCTGGTAACGTCGATCGTGGGATGCTGCAGATCGGTCACGAGGACAGCCATCCCGACGAACCCGCGACCGCGGCACCCGCGGCCGACACCGCGGTCGCCGGCCGCAGCGTCGAGTCGCAGTGGCTGCTCGCGCGCGCGTCCGAGCGGCTGCTGGGCGCCGGCGCGCCCGCGGTCCTGCGCGTGGGTCGGTACCGCATCCTGCGTCGCATCGGCGCCGGCGGCATGTCGCTGGTGTACTGCGCGTGGGACGACGCGCTCGGCCGCGAGATCGCGATCAAGCTGCTGCAGTCGAACCTCGCGCGCACGCGACAGTGGCGCGAGCAGCTGCGCCGCGAGGGCCAGGCCATGGCGCGGCTGGCCCACGCCAACGTCGTGCATGTCTACGAGGTCGGCGTGCACGAGGACCAGCCGTTCATCGCGATGGAGCTGGTCCGCGGGGTGAGCCTGCGGCAGTGGGCCCACGCCGCGAGCCACGGCACCGACGCGATCGTCGCGATGCACCTGCAGGCCGCGCGCGGCCCGCGGCGGCCCACGCCGCCGGCCTGGTCCACCGCGACTACAAGCCCGACAACGTCCTGGTCGACGAGTCCGGCTGCGCGCGGGTGCTCGACTTCGGCCTGGTCCACGTCGGCGAGGCCCTGCCGACCTGGTCGAGCGGCGAGCACGCGCTCGCGGTCGACGACGGCGCCGAGACCTTGGCCGGCGATCTCGTCGGCACGCCGCCGTATATGGCGCCCGAGCAGCTCGACGGCGCCTCGGTCGATGCCCGCGGCGATCAGTTCGCGTTCTGCGTGTCCTTGTTCGAGGCGTTGCACGGGTGCCGCCCCTTCCCCGGGCGCACGCCGGCCGAGCTGCGGGCGGCCATCGCCGCCGGCGTGATCGCGCGCCCCAGCGACGGTGGCGACCCCGATCTCGCCGCGATCGATGCGGTGCTGCGCCGTGGGCTGTCGCGCGATCCCGCCGACCGCTTCGCAGACATGGACGCGCTCGTGGACGCGCTCGAGCATGCCCGCACGGCGCGACGGCAGGCCGCCAGGCTCGAGCTCGAACGCCGGGCGCGTACGCTCGATCTGTTCTCGCGCTCGGACCTGCGGATGCACCACGTCGTGCTCGTGGGTGCGATCCTCATGGCCATCGTCGCGTCGCTCGCGGTCGCGCGGCGCATGGGCCTGTACGAGATCGGCTACCCCGAAGCGACCGCGTGCGGCGCGGCCTTCGTGGTGCTGCAGGCGCTGCTCGAACGCCGCCACCGGCGGCGCAGCGCCCACGACCACGACGAACGCTGGTCGCGGGCCGCGGTGGTCGGCACCGCGGTGCTGGTCAGCAGCCTGCCGCTGGCGTGGCTCGCCGGGCTGCCGCTGGCGCAGGGACTGATGCTGCTGACGTTCGGCTTCGCGTGCAGCATCGGCGTGATCGGCCTGATGACCGACGCGCGGGTGCTGCCGGCCAGCGCGATGCTGCTGCTGACCGCGTTCGCGCTGGCGCGCTGGCCCGAGCACCGCGGCGCGGTGCTGCTGGTGGGCCTCGCGCTGGCCTACGCGGTGCTGCCGCTGGCGCACCGCATCGCGCGTGCCCGCGCCGAGCCGCCGCGTCAGCCGGGGTGACCGTCGACGCGCAGCTGGTACAGGAAGTACGGCGGCATGCACACGCCGTGGTCGCCGGCGCGGGCACAGACGTAGTCGTCGCGGCATGGCCGCGCCTCGTCGCACGCGCGTAGCCCCGCCGGTTGGGCGCTGGCGCGGACGCAGGCCGCGAACGCGCGCCCGGTCGACAGGCACGCGTTGAACGGATCGAGCTGCGGGACGCCGCCGCAGGCCTCGTGGGGTCCGAGCCCGCTGCACGCGCGCACGCAGGTGCCCTGCGGGAAGCCGACGCGGTTGTCGTTGCACGCACCGTCGCCGCAGGCGAGCACGTGCTGCGCCCGCGCGCGATCGCGATGCGGATCGGGGTGCCCGCGCAGGGTGCCGACCTCGCACGGGCTGCCGGCCTGCGGTTCGGGCGGCAGACACACCCACGACTGCGTCGTCGAGCGCGGCGCACTGCAGCCCGGCCGCACACGACTCGTGGGCGAAGCCGACGTCGCCCAGGCCGCAGCGCTCGCCGAAGCCGCCCGCGCCGCGGTGGGCGGGCGCGCGCGACTCGGTCGGCAGCGACCGTCCGCAGTGGCTTGCACGAAGGCCACGCGGCGTGGCAGATCGGCGAGCAGGTGCGGCGAGACCCCGACCGCGAGCGCGTCGACGCGCGCCGTCGTCGGGCTCGTCGCCCAGCACGTGGAAGCCGGCGAGGCTGCGGCTCTGGTGGCAGCCGGCGCAGCTGAGCTCGTCGAGCCGGCGCAGCAGCGCCGCGGGCGAGCCGATGTTCGCGCGCCCCTGCAGCGGCAGCGCGGCCAGCTCCGACTCGCGCAGCAGCTGCGAGAAGGGCGGTTGCCGGGCCGCGCGAGCCCACGCGGCGCGAACGAGTGGCTCGCGGTCGCGAGGTAGGCCTCGGGCAGCGCGAAGGTGCCGCGATCGATCGCGTCGAGTGCCGCAGGCTCGGCGATGTGCTCGCGCAGGGCGTCGAGGTCGACGCCGCCGCGGCCGGCTCGGATCGCGCGAACGTCGGGCGTGTTCTCGAGCGGCAGCGGCACCAGACCGCCGCGCACCGGCGCGCGGCCGAACACGCGCCGCACGTAGCCGGCGTGGCCGCCGAGGGCGGGTCGTAGCGTCGAGGGCCAGCGCTCGGTCTGCAGGGCGACCTCGATCCCGTGCAGCTGCGCCGCGGACAGCTGCGCCGCGTGCAGCGGCCGCCCCGGGTCGAGCAGCGCCTGCGGCGACTGCTCCGGCGGCAGCTGCCAGCTGCGCGCGACCGCGGCGCAACCGTCGGCGCCGCGCGGCTGCCAGAACACCACGTTGAGCGTCATCGGCAGGCGCGAGCGGATCTCCTCGCCGCCGCGGCGCTCCTGCTGCGCGAGGCGGTAGATCAGCCGGGTCTCACCGCAGTGCTGCGGCGCGAACGGTTCGCGATCGAGGCGGTTGACCACCGCGACCAGCTCGAAGCTCGCGCGCGGCGACGACAGCCACCGCCGATCGAACAGTCGGTGGCCGTGCCGCAGGCCCACACCCGCCTTCGCGTCCGCGTTCGCGATCGCGTCGAGGTCGCGCGCGAGCACGTCGACGATGGCGCGATAGTCGGCGAGCTCGCGCAGCGCCGCGTTGTCGCGCGCGTCCGAGCCGAACGCGATCGGTCCCAGCGCCAGAGCCTCGCGCTCGAGCGCGGCCAGCAGCGCGGGCTCGCGCAGCAGCACGTGGGTCGTGTGCGGTGCGGGCGCGGCCAGGGCCGTCGGCGTCGCGACCACGTGCGGATCCGCGGCCGCGGCCGGCGCTGGCTCGGCGCCCTGGCGCGCCGGGCTCGGGGCCGGCGAGCGCGCGACGCACGACAGGCCAGCCAACCCGAGCAGCTGCATGCGCATCGACACGCCGGGCCGCGAGGGTAGCAGCCGCGCCCGCCCACGGCGAAGCGTTGGCCGGGGCCTATGGCGCTCGGGCAGCAACGCCCCTAAAGTCGCGCCGCATGAGCACCCAAGGCGGCAAGCTCGAGGTCACGGTCACCCACCTCGAGATGCGGCAGCGCCCGCGCAAGACCCGGATGCCGCCGGCCGGTGATCGCAAGCTCGCGCTGCTGCGCGCCGAGCAACCGCCGCTGCACTTCTACCGCTACCTCTACGAGATCGTGGGCAAGCCGTGGCTGTGGTACGAGCGCCGCGTGATGTCCGACGACGCGCTCGCGGCCATCGTGCACGACCCCCGCGTGGACATCCGCGTGCTGTACGTCGACGGGTGCCCCGCGGGCTTCGTCGAGCTCGACGCGCGGCGGTTGCCGGACATCGAGCTCGCGTACTGCGGCCTGGTGCCCGAGTACATCGGCCAGGGCCTGGGGCTGTACCTCATCGACGCTGCGGTCGAACGCGCGTGGGCCTACGAGCCGCAGCCCGAGCGCGTCTGGGTGCACACCTGCACGCTCGATCATCCGCGGGCGTTGCTCGCCTACCAGCACGCGGGCTTCCAGCCCTACGCCACCGAGACCTCGATCATCGACGACCCCCGGGAGACCGGCGCGATGGCGAGCCGGCTCGGCGGCTGATCGCTGGCCGCCCGGGCGGCACGATTGCTTCGTGATCCCGCGCCATTGGGCGTGGGGTTGACGGGCGTGTCCGCGTGCGCGTAGAAGTTGGAAGTCGAACTTCTCACTTTGAAGAAGGCACCCGCCCATGGCCGAGCCCGAGCTGCTCAAGATGTCCGTGTTCGCGTCGCGCAGCGGCGTGCCGATCCCGACGATCAAGCACTACGTGCGCGAGCGGTTGCTGCCCGAGCCGGTCCGCACCAGCCGCAACATGGCGTACTACGACGCGGCGCTCGTCGGTCGCGTCAAGGCGATCAAGCGGCTGCAGACGACGCTGCACCTGCCGCTGCCGGTGATCCGCCAGGTGCTCGATCGCGTGTCCGACGAGGACATGCCCGGCGACGTCGCGCTCGAAGCCACCATCGCGCGCGTGCTCGGCGAGCTCGCGCCGCGCGAGGTGCTCACGCGCAAGCAGCTGCTCGACGCCGGCGTCGCCGACGAGGAGCTGTCGTTGTTCCGGGCCCTGGGCCTGGTCACGCCGCAGCAGCTCGACGGTCACGAGCGCTATGTCGGCGACGACGTGGTGCTGCTGCGCCTGCTGGGACAGGCGCGCCGCGCCGGGCTCTCGGCCAAGATGCTGCCGCCCGAGATCCTGCGCGCATACGTCGAGGCCCTGCGCGCTCTGGTCAAGGTCGAGCTGCAGATGTTCCGCGCCGGCGTCGTGCCGCTGGCCAACGGCGATCTCGGCAAGCTGACCGAGGTCGCGACCACCTTGAGCGAACGGCTGGTCGTGCTGCTGCGCCGCAAGTTGCTGCTGCCGACGCTCCACTCCCTGATCGACGCCGAGACCGAACCCACCGACGAGCCCCGACGATGAACGCCCGTACCCACGCCCTGTGCTCCACCCTCGTCGCCTTCGCGTGCACCGCCGACAGCGGCGGTGGCAGCGACGCGACCAGCTCCACCGGCAGCAGCTCCACCACCACGACCGCGCCCGGCAGCGATGCCGACGGCAGCACCGCCGTCACCGCCGAGAGCGGCGCGGCGACCAGCAGCTCCGGAGGCGTCGACGCGACCAGCACCGCGCCCGGCAGCGACGACGGCAGCAGCACCAGCGGCGGCCTCGACGATCCCGGGCCCGATCTGCGCATGGTGGGGCCTCACCCCGTGGTGCACGAGGACGGCGAGCTCGCGCTGCCGCAGTCGGGCTGCACCATGGGCTACGACATCGTGCGGCCGGGCGACGTCGACGACGCGCCGACGGTGGTGCTGGCCCACGGCTTCCAGGGCAACCGCGGCTCGATGGCCGGTTGGGCCGAGCACTGGGCCAGCTGGGGCGCGCGCGTGGTCACCCCGGATCTGTGTCACGCGACCGTGATCGACGCCGACCACGCGCAAAACGGCGCCGACCTCGTGGTGCTCGCGCAGGCGGTGGCGCCCGGCCCGGTGATGTACGCGGGGTACTCCGCCGGCGGCCTCGCGGCCGTGCTCGCCGCGGCGCAAGACGGCACCGCGATCGCGCTGCTGGGTCTCGACATGGTCGACGCCGGTGGCCTCGGTGCCGCCGCCGCCGCCGCGGTCGTCGCGCCCGCCCACGACGTCGTGAGCGAGTCCTCGATGTGCAACTCGAGCGCGAACGGCGTACCGGTGTTCGGCGCCATGACCGACAGCAACGTGGTGCGGCTGTTCGAGGCCGATCACTGCGACTTCCAGAACCCCGGTGACGCGCTTTGCAGCCTCTGCGCCGCGCCCAACGACGCGCACACGCCCGAGCAGATCCGCGCCGACATCCTGGGCCTGTCGACCGCCGCGGTGCTGCTGCGTACAGCGCTCGATCCGCGCGGTGCAGCCTGGTGGAATCCCGGCGGCCAGTGGTACGACGCGATGATCGTGGGCGGTGAGCTGGCCCAACTCTGACGGAGCCCGCGTTCGCGGGGGCGAACGCGGCGCGGCCGGCGATGCAATCGCTGCGGACCCGGCCCGTCCTCCCGAGCGCCGCCCACCCTTGCACGAGGGCCGGGATGCTGGTTCTCTCGGTGAGCGAGCCCACCGTGATGCGCGTCCCCAACCCCTGCAGTCCCGCGTCTTCGGTCGCGCGCGCCGCGATCCCGGCGCTCGCACTGCTCCTGGGCTGCCACGGCGGCGGCGGAGCCGGTCCCGACGAGGCCGAGACCGGCTTCCTCAGCGAGTCGCTCGAGGACGACGGCGAGGACGACGGGCCCGAGACGTGGGGTGACGGCGAGCTGCGCGGCATCGTCACGTTCACGCTCTACGCCGCCGACTCGGTCACCGACGTCGACCAGGTCGGCTTCGCGGGCGCGTGGCACGACGACGAGGCGATGGTCGAGGTCGTCGACGACTTCTACGCCGCGTTCGCGTTCCAGACCGCGTTCCCGCTGCCGCCGCAGACCGAGGACGAGGTCGAACAGAACGACATCCCCGCGGGCTTCGACTGGGGCGACGTCGAGAGCTGGCTCACCGCCGGCAACGCCTTCGCGCTCGAGGCCGGCGACGCGCAGGCCTACGCGTGCCTGCTGCAGATCGGCATGGTCGGCGACATCTACCCCGTCTACGCCGCGTCGCACTCGGCCATGAGCGCACAGGAGTGCGCGCCGCAGCCCGAGGACTTCATCCCCGGGGTCGACTACACCATCGTCATGTACGGCGGCGAGCTGTTCCCGACCCAGACCTTCCTCGGCGCGGTCGAGACGCCGGCCGACTTCGACGTGCTCGCGCCCGATCTCTCGGGCTACAACGACCCCGTGATGCAGGGCGCCAACTGGCGCGTGCAGTGGGAGGGCGAGGGCACCGCCGCCGATCGCCTGATCATCCGCGTGTGGGACGACCTCGGCTTCATGTTCACGGTCCGCGCGGCCGACGACGGCGAGTTCGAGATCCCCGCCAGCGCCCTGGCCGAGCTCAACCCCGGCCCCATCACCATCACCATCGCGCGCGAGCACATCGAGCGCATCCCCTTCACCGAGGGCGGCGTCAAGGTCGTCACGCGCTACGAGCAGCGCGGCTACTTCGACCTCATCGCCGCCGGCTGAGCCCGACCGGACCCCACTTCGCGCACAGGCAAGGCATCATCCATGAGACGCAGAACCTTCCTCCGGACCGCGACCACCGCCACCGCTGCCGCGTCCGCCGGCGTGTTCGCCATCCTCAAGTACCCCCGCGGCGCGCGGGCGGCGGGCTGGGGCGCGTGGCCCAGCGACAAGATGGACTCGATCATCGGCGCCGATCAGCTCGCGACCAACGTGCTCGAGCTGCACATGAACGGCGGCATGAACGCGTGGGACACGTTCTACACCGTGCCCGACTGGGGCGAGACCGAGTTCACCTACGTGCACCAGTTCGCGCCCGGCGCGGGCAACTTCGGCAACCAGCAGAACCGCGACGAGCGCTTCGCCACCTGCGGCTTCGACGGCGATCTGTGGGTGCCGTCCAACATCAACGACGGCGCCGGCGTGCCGCTGTACCTGGGCCCGTGGCTGTACCCGCTGCGCAACCGCCCCGACATCCTCGCGCGCATGCGCATCGTCGTGCAGCGCCACGGCAACGTCGCGCACGAGGGTGCCAATCCGCTGTCGTTCACGGGTGACTCTCTGGGCCAGCCACGACTGGCCGGCATCGGCACCGCGATCCAGCGCTACTTCAGCGAGAACCCCGAGGCCGGCGGTGGCCTGCGCGCGGTGCCCTACTCCTACGTGCTCTACCCCGGCACCGGTTTCTCGACCTTCAACTCGCTGTCGGCGTCGGCGGTCGGCTTCCACCCCGGCTCCGCGCGTCCGCTGGGCGTCACGGTCGCGCCGAACTCGGCACTGTCGAACCTGCTCGCCCGCACCGGCCCGTACGATCGCCAGGCGTTCGACACCGCGATCACCTACTACCGCCAGCAGTACGAGGCCCGCTTCCGCACCGGGGGCATCGGCGCGCCCGCGCGCTCGCTCGAGCGCGGCAACTACGAGTACGCCGACTTCGCCCGCCGCCACGCGCCCGATCTGCAGGCGGTGCTGCCCGCCACCGAGTTCGACCCCATCGCGCCGCCCGGCACCGCCGAGTGTGGCGGCGCCTCGCAGCGCCCCGAGGACATGCCGCGCATGCAAGCGCGACTGGCCGCGAGCCTGCTGACCCGCGAGACCGACCAGGCGCGCTACGTGCTGTGGATCGACACCGGCATCAACCCGCATCCCAACGGCGGCCACGACAGCCACACGCTGCACACGATCCAGGCGGCGCAGAACATCCCCCACACCATGGCCGCGCTGGCCGAGATCATCTCGCCGGCGGGCCCGGCCCCCGGTCAGATCGACCTGGACCGCACCATGGTCGTCATCAACACCGAGTTCGGCCGCACGCCCTCGCGCCAGGAGGCCGGCGGTGAGACGGGCACCAACCACTGGCCATGGGGCTACGTGACCATCTTCATCGGCGTGCCGGTGCGCAGCCCCGGCTGCTTCGGCTACGTCGGCTACGACCCCGGCGGCGGCGAGGACGGCTACGCGGTCGAGTACGTCACGCCGGCGGAGAACCGCATGATGGTGCTGCAGGCCATGGGCATCTACCCGTTCTCGTCGCAGTCGTACGCGGTCGGCGACGTACGCGGCGGCGTGCAGGACGAGGTCGAGGCCGCGACCCGCGTCCGCGACGTCTACCTGGGGTTGGGATGAGGACGGAGGGCATGACCATGACCACCACTGCGATCCATCCCCTGTCCCGCCTCCGTTGGCTCGCCGCGCTCGCATTGGCGCCGGTGGCCGCGACCGCCGGCTGCCGCGACGACGACGCCAAGGCCGAGGCCTCGGCGTCGGGCTTCACCGATTCCTCGGTCGACTCGGGCGACGGCAACGGCGGCGTGTGGATGACGTCGGCCGACTCCGGCGGCAGCGAGCCGCCGCCGCCGGGCACCGACGAGGAGCTGTGCGACGCCGGCAACGAGGCGTGGGCCAAGCGCGTCGTGCCGCTCATCCAGGGCCGCCGCGTCGAGGGCATCCGCGAGGCCCGCATCCTCGCGCAGATGGTCGACCAACTCGACGCGCTGGGCCGCAACGGCCGCTACGAGGTCGCCATGGGCCTCGCGCGCGGCGACATGTACCGCGACCGCTGGAAGCAGTGGATCTACGACCAGCTGCGCGTCAACATCAACTCCGACCGTCGCAACGAGGACTGCTACGACGTGTTCTCGGCCGAGTCCGACGACACCGCCCTCGCGACCCACATCCGCGACAACCCGGCGACCGTGCCCTACGGCGGCAGCTTCCGCCTGGGTGACGTGGTCTACAGCGCGCTGCTGCTCGACGACATCTCGACCGCCTACCGCGCCGACCTGTTCGCACGGCAGTCGGCGCCCGTGGTCGCGGGCAACGTCATGCACGCCGAGCTCGAGGCCATCAACGTCGGCAACTACGGCAAGATCTTCGAGGCGGCCTACCTCGGACGCTTCACCGAATGCATGGACTGCCACCGCACCGAGATGTCGGTGACGGACAACTCCGACCCCGCGTTCGATCGCCACTGGCCGCTGCCGGGCAACGTCGAGCTCGCGACCTACGGCCCCGACGCTGCGCTGCCCAACGCCCCGCGCGCGCACGCGATCTTCCGCCGCTTCGGCTTCTCGACCACGCCGTGGCTCGACCCCGGCGATCCCATCCGCGCGGCCGACAACGACATCGAGATCGACCCGCGGCCGCCGATCGGTCAGGACCTCGCGTGGGGCATGAACAGCAGCTGCGGCGCGTTCCGCTTCGACGCCGACGAGGAGTTCCTGCTCTTCACCGAGCCGGCCTTCATGATCGAGGAGTACCCCCTGGGCTCGACCGTACTGCAGCTCGACGAGCGCATGCGCACCGGCTTCGACTCGCTCTACGACGCCGGCCCCAACGCCCTGGTCGAGCAGGTGCAGTGCCTGCCCGACGAGTCGGGCTCGCCGTGCGATCACGAGCTGGGCTTCGCGTGGCTGTTCTCGGCCAACCTCGCCAACCGCGTGTGGCGCGAGGCCATGGGCTACCCGCTCACGGTCGCGAACAACTTCCCGCGCAACGAGGCGCAACAGCAGACGCTGCAGACGCTCGCAGCCGCGTTCGCGACCAACCGCTACTCCCTGCGCAACCTGCTCGCGACCGCGGCCACCATCCCGTACTTCAACCAGGCCGCGCCCGATCGTTGCGGCGCGTCGACGCCGTATCACATGCCGGCGATCTTCGACCCCTTCACCAAGGGCTCGACCGATCCGACCGCGCGCGGCAACGGCGTCGGCGACTCGCTGCACCGCTACACCGCGCGGGTGCTGCTCGAGTCGCTGTCGCAGGCGATGTGGTGGGACAAGCCGCAGCGCTTCGGCCCCTCGGCCGAGCCCAACGAGTACCCCGGGGCCAACTGCGGCACCGGTGCATACCCGGTGTGCTCCGAGGGCCCGGCGATGGTCGACCTGCTGCGCGACGTCGGCGTGTTCCTCAACGACAGCGAGAGCGGCTTCAACGGCGTCGACTTCACCGGCCTGCTGCACTGGGAGCAGGAGACCGGTCAGGCCCAGCGCATCGAGTTCGGTGGCGACTGCACCGGCCCGATCGGGGGCGGCTGCGCCGACACCGACTGGATCTCGCAGCTGCTCGACGTCGCCTACGCGTCCAACGCGACGCTGCTCGACGTCGCCGAGGCGGTGAAGGACCGCCTCATCACCGAGACCCGCATCGAGGACTCGGGCGAGATCGCGGCGATCGAGACCATCATGGGCGCGCCGCTGGACTCGCCCATCGGTCCGGTGCCGCGCGAGGTCGCGGAGGCCTCGGTGCGCCGGTACGCCGGCGTGCTGCTCAACACGCCACAGTTCATGCTCGCGGGCGTGGTCAGCCAAGACCAGGAGCACACCCCGAGCCTGGTCGTGCCGGGCACGTCGCTGGGTGACCTGTGCCAGGCCTTGGGCAACCTGGTGCTCGGCGGCGACTACAGCTGGAGCTGCAACGGCGACGGCATCACGATCAGCGGCTGAGCCGCGCACCGCCCGGGTCCGCGCCGCTCGCACGCCGCGCGCCCGCGCTCAGGGCGGCGCGCCCTGGGCGACCCAGTTGCGCACGAGCGCGAGCTCGTCCTCGGTGAGCGGCTCGCCGACCGAGGGCATGCGGTTGCCCAGGATCGAACCGTCGCCTTCGATCTTGAGCACGAGGTAGCTGGCATCGGGGTCGCCGGGCTCGACCAAGTTGGGGCTGGCCTCGGTCGAGGGCACACCCACGACGTTGGCGTACGAGTCACCGGTCAGATCGAGCGACTGCGCCGGCGTGGCGCCCTCGTGGCAGCCGGTGCCGAGGCAGTGCGCGTCCCACAGCGGCTGCACGTCCGCGGCGTACGACAGCGGCGGCCCGGTCGGATCCGACTCCGAACCGGTGGCGCTGGGATCGGTGTCGCTGGGATCGGTGTCTTCGCCGGTGTCCGCGACCGTGTCGGCTTCTTCGCCCAGCAGCGTGTAGTACACCGCGAGCTCGTCGTCGTGGCCGCGGACGGTGCCCTCCTGCTCGTCGACCGCGCCGGGCTCGCTGGGGATGGCCTTCCAGTCGGCCTTGCCGGTGGCGTAGTCCGCGGCATGGATCGCGCCGATCTTGGCGCTGCTGAGTTTGCTCGGCAGCTCGCCGCGGTAGATGATCTCGGCGTCGACACCGAGCTCGACGTTGGGCCGCACGAAGTACGCGCTACCGAACGAGTCGGGCGGCATGGTCGAGGGCCGGATCTCGAAGTCCATGTACGAGCCCAGCGCGCCGGGCCAGATGACGATCGTGAGCGTGTCGTCGTCGCTGGCGACCAGGCCGCCGGCGGGGCCGATCGCAACCGCACCACCGCCTTGGCAACCGACGCAGACCACGGCCAGCGCGGCGCTGCGAACGCCCGCTCGCCACCCGGTGCGAACCCGCCGCGCGTTCGCGACCACCTCGTGCGTGCTCACGGCCCGAAGGTAGCACGGCCGCGCCGCGCCGACGCCGGCCTTCGTGCTACCTTCGGCCCGATGCGTTGCAAGGTGGGGTCGATGGGGCTCGAGCCGCGCGGGTGGTCGCCGCGCCGCACCAGCGTCTGGATCGCGCTCGCCGCCGCACTCGCGCCGCTGGGCGGCTGTGGCCAGCTCGACGAGTCGTGCCAGCTCGTGGGTCGCGCCGGCGGCCTGATCCAGTCGGCAGACAGCGTGCTCAGCATCGCGGTGCCGCCCGAGGCGCTCGACGAGTCGATCGAGTTCTGCGTCGCACCACCGACCGGCAAGGCCCCGCCGGCCTCCTACGGCCCGGCCTACCGCGTCGCGCCCGCGACCAAGCTGTCGTACTCGGCGACGATCAGCTACCGCTTCAACCTGCCGCACGACACCAGCGAGACCAACATCGGCTTCATCGACGACGCCGCGCTCGCGGTCGGCATGGGCGACTGGGTGCCGCTCGAGACCTGCCGCATCGAGCACGACCCGCGCCAGGTGCAGTGCAAGGGCGGCGACATCGAGCCCTACTACGCCCTGCTCGACGGTCAGTTCGAGAACGTCACCGCCAGCGACACCCTGGCCGACACCGGCAGCAGCACCGACCCGACCGACACCGACGGCGGCACCGGCATGACCGCGGGCATGACCACGGCCACGACGATGACGACGACGATGACGACGATGGCGGACACCGGCATGACCACGGATCCGACCGATCCGACCAACGTCAACCCGATCGACTACCCGCCGGAGTGCGACGATCTCGCGTCGCCGCCGTTCGACGTCTTCCACGCCGGGCAGTGGTTCGATCCCTGGCCCGGTGGCATGACCGCGATGGGCGGCCCGCTGGGCGCCGAGGACATGGCCCCCGACGGGCAGGGCGGCTTCGTGGGCCGCCACGTCAACGGCGTGGTCCGCATCGACGTCAGCGGTGCGACCTTCGGCATGTCGGTGCCCGACGCCGACCCCAGCGACCTCGGTTCCATCGGCATCACGCGCACGCCCTTCCCCGGCGACCCCGATTTCACCGGCACCAGCACCCTGGGCATTCGCTACACCTCGATGGGCGACATCGCGATGTTGCAGCTGGGCGATCGCGCGATCGATCTGCTGCACCAAGACGGCACCGTCGATCGCATCTTGCAGGTGCCGGGCCTGCCCAACGCGGTCTACGCCGACCTCGACGGCGCGCTGTGGTACTCGGAGTACTCCAGCGGCAACGTGCGGCGCTATGACATCGCCAACGACGACAACACGTTGATCGCCAACCTGCCGACGGCGGACGGGCTGATCTACGACCCGCTGCGCATGATGCTGTTCTACGTGCGCTACGACCTCAGCCAGCTGTGGCGCATCGACATCGCCGCCGACGGCAGCGCCGCGGGCCAGCCGACCATGGTCACCGATCTGCAGGGCTTCTCCGACGGCGTCACGCTCGACGTCTGCGGCAACCTCTACGTCGTCGACCAGGGCGGCGTCGACGGGCCCAGCGGTCAGAGCCGGGTCGATCGCGTGTTCATGACCGACGGCGGTGACCTCATCAACGTCGAGGAAATCGCCGCCGACCTGCCGACCGAGCTGGCGAATCCGCTCTTCGGCCTCGGTGCCGACTATGGCGAATTCGAGCACGTGCTGTTCTTGACGGGCCAGCCCAGCGACGTCTATTACATCGATGTGCAGATCACCGGTGCGGCCGCGCCGGTCCTGCGCTGACGCGCTTCGCCCATGCGCCCGTCGCCGCTCGCCATCGTCGCGTGCTCGCTCGCCGTGGTCGCGTGCCACCGGCAAGGCGGCGACGCGGGCGATGGCGGCAGCAGCAGCAGCAGCAGCGGCAGCGACGGCGGCAGCGTGTCGGCCTCGACCAACCCCGGCTCGACCGCCGGCAGCGCGAGCTCGGCCAGCGGCACCGCCACGACCCAGGGCACCACCGCCGGCTCCGATTCCACCGACGCCGGCAACCCGACCTCGTCGGCCGATCCCGACAGCTCGTCGGGTGACCCGGTCGGCGATCCCGGCGGCGCGCTGTTCGAGGAGGACTTCGAAGGCCTGGCCGACGGTGCGCCCTGGCCGGCGCCGTGGACGGTCGTGGGCGGCAACGTGCTGGGCGCGACGGTCGAGTCCGGCCGCGGTGCGCTCGCCGGCATCACCGGCGCCACCGGCCGCATCGCGCTGCCGGGCTTCGACGCGCGCGACGTCGAGGTGCTGGTCACGTTCGAGATCGGCGACTGGAACGCGCAGGGCTTCGGCTTCTACGTGCGACAAAACGGCGGCGCGCTGACGCAGACCGATCCACCGGGCCAGGGCTACGCCGTGTTCATCGAGGGCTTCTACATGCAGGCGATCGGCGTCTGGCGCGAGATCGACGGCGTCGAGGAGCTGCTGGCGGCTGCGCCCGATCCCATCGCCGGCGGCTTCGTCGACGGCGCGCGCTACACCATCCGCTACCGCGTCGAGCAGACCGCCCGCGGCACGCAGCTGCGCGCGCGCGTGTGGCCGCAGGGCGAGCCCGAGCCCACGCGCTGGGCCGTCGACCAGCTCGACGCCACGCCGCAGCTGCAGGACGTAGGCGGCAGCTTCGCGGTCGACGTGTACAACGCCGCCGGCACCGGCAGCGTGTTCGCCGACGACATCGTCGTCACGGCGCTGTGATCGCGAGGCGGTCCCGCAACCGCCGCAGGATCAACTCGGTCTTCGCGTCGGTGATCTCGCCGGCGACGCACGCCGCGATCGCGTGGTCGAGCCCCCGCCAGTGGGTGTGCGCACCGTGTTCCATCGGGCTGCCGTCGCCCTCGGGCACGCTCGGCTGCGCGTGGGGCTCGACCTCGGCCGCGAGCAGCCAGAACTTCTCCGGCATCGAGCCCGGGGTCGGGAACGTGCCCGCACCGAGGAACTCGAACGCCGCCGGCGACAGCCGCAGGCCCGCCTCCTCCCACGCCTCCGCGGCCGCGCGCGCGCGCACGCCGGCCTCGCCGACGTCGCTGCGCTCGATGATCCCGGCCACGACCTCGGTCATCCACATCGTCGGCGCCGCGTCGGCGATGGGCAGCTCGTCGGGCGCGCGGCCGAACCACATCGCCGGGCGCAGCCCGCGACGCAGCAGCACCTCGACGCCGGCGTCGCCGCGGCGCCACAGCGCGACCACGACCGCGTCGGTGCCCTTGGGTCGCACCGCGAAGTCGCAGACATAGTGCGCCGAGCGACCGCCGTCGGCGGTGCGGTTGCACAGGTGCAGGCGACGGACGCGGAGGAAGCCCCCCTCGGCACCGTGGACCTCTTCGCGCAGCAGCTCGAGCTCGAACACGGTCATGGTGTTGCGAGCATGCCCGATCGCGGCCGCGCCGGCGCGGCGCGGTCTCCGTGCGCGGTGCGGCGCCGCCTCAGCAGGCGATGCCGCAGTAGTCGGCGACCTCGCCGACGCAGAGGTCGTCCCACGCCGTGTCGCAGCAGTACGAGTCGTTGAGGCACACCGCCTCGACGCAGCCGCCCGGATCGCAGCCGCTGACGAGGTTGCTGCCGGCGGCGCAGGGCGTGTGCGCGCAGCTGCCGGCGCAGAACGTGCCGCACTCGGTCGCGACCTCGAGGATGCAGAGGTTGTCCCACGCGGTCGTGCAGCAGTACGAGTCGATGGCGCACACCGCCGTCACGCAGGGGCTGCAGCCGTCGGTCATGGCCACGCCCTCGACACACTGGTCGTGGCCACAGCCGCCGCAGTTCTCGTCGCTGCTGCCGTCGCAGTCGTTGTCGAGGCCGTCGTTGCACAGCTCCGCGCCGGCGCCGACGTCCTGCACGCACTCGAGCGCGCCGCCGTTGCACTGCTGCGTGCCCGCGGCGCAGATGCCGGCCATGCCGGTGTTGCAGGCGTTGCCACCGCCGGGATCGCCGTCGTCGACGATGCCGTCGCAGTCGTCGTCGACGTCGTTGCAGGTCTCGGCGCTCGACTGCACCGCTTGCACGCACTCGAGGTTGCCGGCCATGCACGTCGACACGCCGTCGCCGCAGGCCCCGGGCATGCCGGTGTCGCAGGCCCCGCCGCCGCCGGGGTTGCCGTCGTCGACCATGCCGTTGCAGTCGTCGTCGACGCCGTTGCACGACTCGGCGCTGCCGGCCTCGTCGGGCTCGCACGCGAGCTCGCCGTCGACACACTGCTGCGTGCCCGCGGCGCAGACCCCGGGCATGCCGGTCTCACAGGCCTCGCCGGCGTCGATCGGGTCCTCGTCGACGTCGCCGTCGCAGTCGTTGTCCTCGCCGTCGCAGACCTCGTCGCCCGGCTCGCAGCTGCCCTCGCTCGCCGACGCGCTGGCCGAGCCGGTGCCGGTCTGGGCCTCGCCGCTGTCGACCCCGCCGCTGTCGCCCTCGGCCGTGGTGTCACCGGCGGTGTCCTCGCCCGCGGTCGCGCTCGACACGTAGCCGGTGCCGAAGCTGCCCAGGCCCATGCCGAAATCGGAGCCGGCACAACCCGCGACCAAGGTCGCGATCGTCAGCGCCCCACGGATCGATCCCCTCGCGCCCGCCCGCCAAGCCAACATACAGCGCCGACTCCCCGCCGAAGTTGCAACGGTAGCTGCCGGCCCGAGCGCAGACAAGCTGCGCGGGCGCACACCGCCCGCGCAGGGGCCGCCTGGCGCGACGACGGCCGCGACCGCGCGCCGCTGGCGAGGCCGCGGGCGGTCGCGCCATGATGCCGCCCGTGAAGGACGGACGCGAACCCGCGCAGGGGCACACCGAGCCGGACACCGCCGCGGCCGCGGCCCAGCTCGCCGTCGCCGAGCTCGAAGACGCCGCGCGCCGCGGCGGACAGTGGCTGCTGGGTGCCGCGCTGCAGCGCTTCGGCGACGAGCTCGCGATCTCGTTCAGCGGCGCCGAGGACGTGTTGCTGCTCGAGTATGCGCACCAGTGGATCGCGCAGGGCAGCGGCCGCAGCGTCCGCGTGTTCACGCTCGACACCGGGCGCCTGCACGACGAGACCTACCGCTTCCTCGAGCAGGTCGAGCAGCACTACGGCTTGCGTATCGAGCTGCGCTTCCCCGACACCGCCGCGGTCGAGCAGCTGATCGCGCGCAAGGGCCTGTTCTCGTTCTTCCGCGACGGCCACGAGGAGTGCTGCGGCATCCGCAAGGTCGAGCCGCTGCGGCGTCAACTCGCGGGCCTGCGCGCGTGGGTCACCGGCCAGCGCCGCGATCAAAACCCGCAGACCCGCGGACAGCTGCCCGCGCTCGAGCTCGACACCCGCTTCCGCGGTCGCGACGACGCGCCGCTGGTGAAGATCAACCCGCTGTGCAGCATGAGCTCGGCCGAGATCTGGGATGCCATCCGCGCCCTGGGTGTGCCGTTCAACCCGCTGCATGCCCGCGGCTTCGTCAGCATCGGCTGTGCCCCGTGCACCCGCGCGGTGCTGCCGGGCCAGCACGAACGCGAGGGAAGGTGGTGGTGGGAGCACGACGAGAACAAGGAGTGCGGCCTGCACGTCGACCTCGGCGCGCGCCGGGGCTGACGGCAGCGCACCGCGGCGGTGCGCGTCAGCGCTTGCGCAGCATGAACTGGGTCTGACCCACCAGCACGCACGCGCCGTAGTCCACGCGGTCGCCGCTGCGCAGCCGCAGGTAGGTGCCGTTGCTGCTCTCGAGATCCTCGACGAACACGCCGTTCTGATCGCAGCCGACACGGCAGTGCGTGCTCGACACGAAGGTGTCGCCCGGCAGCGTGACCTCGCCGAGCTCGCGCCCGACCATCACGCCCGCGCCGCCCAGCGGCACCGCGTGGGTGCTGCCGTCGGCGGCGTGGTGGACCACCACCCGGCCCCACGGCCCGGCGTTGGGATCACCATCGCCGCGATCGTAGGCCAGCAGCGACTGGCCCACGCGCAGCTGATCGCCGTCGCGCATGCGCGCGCGGCCCTGCACCCGCAGGAACACCGCGCCGGTCGGCACCAGCTCCTGGAAGCTGCAGCCGCCGTCGATCGCGGTGAGCCGCACGTGACGCGGCTCGATGTACTCGTCGTCGGCCCAGGGTTCACCGGGATCGCGACCGAGATCGAGCGAGCCGCCAGTCGCGAGCGTGCGCTCGGCTACCGCCTCACCTTTGGCACCGAGCATCACCAAGCGCAGGCCCGAGGCGCGCGGATCCTTGCGACCGCGGCGCGGGCCTGCTTGCGTGGTCGACGTGTCGGCCGACGCCGGCGCGGCCGAGGGCGGCAGGGTCTGTCCCGTCACCGCCGGCACCGCCTCGTGCGGCGCGGTCATGCCGGTGACCGCGGCCGCGGGCGACC
>JAXLYC010000052.1:0-52373 GCA_046351635.1 Nannocystaceae bacterium
CACGCCCGCGTACATGTCCCCGGAGCAGTGGCGCGGCCTGGTCGTCGACGCGCGCTCGGACCAGTTCAACTTCTGCGTCGCGCTGTGGGAAGCGCTGGTCGGCGTCCACCCGTTCGATCGCAGCTCGACCGTCGCGTTGGCCAACGCAGTGACCGCCGGCGCCGTGATCGAGCCGCCACCGGGCCGCGTGCCGCGGGGCCTGCTGCGGGTGGTGCGGCGGGGGTTGTCGCAGGAGCCCGAGCGGCGCTGGCCCAGCATGGACGCGCTGCTCGACGCGCTCGTGGCCGCGTCGAAGCGCCGGCGCTGGCCGCTGGTCGCGGGCGCCGCCGCGGGTCTGCTCGCGATCGCCTGGCTCGCGCAGCCGCCCGCGGGCCCGCGCGAGCCAGAGGATGCATGCGTGGGCGCGGATGCCCGCATGGCAGCGGCGTGGACGGACGCGCGACGGGCCGACATCGGCCGGGCGTTCGCGGCGATCGGGCGCGACTTCGCCGACGATGCGTGGCAGCGCGTTTCGCCCGAGCTCGACGCCTACGCCCGCGCCTGGTCGGCGGCGGCGCTCGATGCCTGCCACGCGCACGCGCCCGGTGAGACCGAGCTGGACGCGCATCTCGATGCCAGCCTCGCTGCGCGCGACGCCTGCCTGGGCGAGGCGCTGCACCGCTTCGACGCCCTGGTCGAGCGCTTGCGCCACGCGCCGGTCGACTCGGTCGTGCGCGCGACCGATGCGGTCGCCGCCCTGCCCCCGCTGGCACGCTGCGTCGAGACCGACGCCGCGCCGGGCAGCGCCCACGCGGTCACGCTCGACCCCAACCGCGACGAGCTGCAGCAGCACCTGGCCGAGCTGGTCACCGCGCTCGCGGCCGGCGACGACGAGGCCGCGCGCCGCACCGCGACACGGCTGCAACCCGCGGTCGCGGGCGTGCGCGACCCGGCGCTGCGCATCGCGATCACGCGGGCGCTGGCCGAGCTCGAGTCGCACACCCGTGGGCCGCTCGAGGCCAGCCGCACGCTCGATGCGGCCGCGACCGAGGCGCTGACGCTGGGCCTCGATGCGGCGTTCCTCGACGTCACCGCCGACCTGGTCGCGCAGCTGGTGCTGATCGGCAGCTCGCTCGACGTGGCGCAGACGTGGTGGACCGTCGCCGAGGCCACCGCGCGTCGCAGCGACGCCGATGCGGCGTCGGAGGTACCGCTGTTGCGCGCGGGCACCCTGCTCGCGCTCACGCGCCACCAACTCGCTCGCGCCCACGCCCTGGCCAGCCGCGGCCGCGATCGTGCACGTGCCGAGCTCGGCGACGCCAACGTGCTCACGCTCGCCTGCGAAGGCGACCTCGCACGCGTGGCGATGCTGCGCCGCGACTACGACGAGGCCCTCGCGACGTACGCCAGCCTGCTCGCGCGCGCACGCGACACCTACGGCCCGTTGCATCCGCGCACACTCGAGCTGCGGACCTTCGAGCTGCAGGCCCGCACCGAGGCCGGGCGCAGCGAGGAGGCGCTCGCGCGCGCGCTCGCGCTGCCGGCCGACTTCGCGCGCACGCGGCGCCGATGGCATCGAGCTGCTGTGGCCGCGGCTCACCCTGGGCAGCGCTCAGCTCGCCAACGGCCGCTGGCGCGACGCGGTCGAGACCTTCACCATCGCGCACGGGCAGCTCACCACGGCATTCGGCCCCGACTACCGCTCGTCGGGCGTGTCGGCCGAGATCGCGTGGGCCCAGCTGCTGGGCGGCGATCCCGAGGCCGCCTGGCGCAGCGCCCAGCGCAGCGAGACCGAGGTCCGGGCCTCGCTGGGCGACGGCAGCGGCGACGATGCGGTGCCGCTGGGCACCGCGCTGGTCGACGTCGCTCGCATCGCCGTCGGCACCGGCACCCCGACGACGCCGCGCGACGACTCGCGGAGATCGAGCGGTTGTTCGCCGCGCGCGAGCCCGACGACGACGCCCCTGCGGTCGCGGCGGTCGTCGCAGCCGAGCTCGCGCTCGCACGGGGCGACGCCACCGCGGCGCGCGACCACGCCGCCGCGGCGCAGGCGTGGCTCGAGCAACACGAGTTCGGCACCAGCGACGCGGGGATCGAGGCAGCGGTCGTGCGCGCCCACGCCGAGCGCGTGCTCGGCGACGACGCGGCCCCGCCGCGCCGAGCACGCGGCAGACACGGTCACCGCAGGCCGGCGCGCCGGCGATGGCGGTACGGGCCGCAGCCGCGCGCTCGCGCTCGCGGCCGGGTGGCCACCGACGTCGCCGCCGCCGAGGCTGCCCTCGCGGTCGGCGAGCAGCGCTCGCGCGGCACGACTACCGGATCTCGGCGATCGTCGCGGAGCTCGAGCTGGCACGGCTCGCCGTCACGCAGGCGCGCGATCCCGCGACGCGAAGCACAGCGCACGCTCGACGCGCTGGCCTGCCGGCAATACGCGGATGCCGCCCGGGCGGAACGCGGCTGGTTCCGCCGCGGCGCGGCGCGCTGAAATCCGGCTCAGGCGGCGCGAATTCGCCACGCGAGCGCCTTCTCGAAGTCCTCGGCCTTGAACGGCTTGACGATCGTAGGAACAACGCGCCGGCTTCGAGCGCACGCGCGCGCATGCCACGTGGAACCTCGGAGGTCACGAACCCGAACGGGATCGGGTGTTGCCGCCAGCACGCAGATCCGTCAGCAGCTCGATGCCGGTCTTGTTCGGCATGTTCCAGTCCGAAAGCACCATGTCGGGAGCCGCGGCGGCCACCTGGGCGAGGGCCTCGACACCGTCGGAGGCCTCGACCACCTCCGCGTCGCCGAAGCCGGCCTCGCGCAGGGTCTTCTTCACGATCTGCCGCATCACCTTGCTGTCGTCGACGATGAGAAACTTCATGGGACCCGTCCTGTGGTTTCCATCGGCGGCCCGCGTCTTTGCGAGAGCACCAATCCGGGCCAGCCTCTCGATCTTCGGGGGCCGCGGTCGAAGAGGAGCATCGTCGGGGCACGGTGTGCCCGGGCGCCGGAGCGAACATGACGGAACCTGGAGTTCACCTGAGCCAGTGGGTCGAGGCGGCGAAGATCTGCATGACCGACGTGTCGACATCTTCGTTGTCGACCGAGGTCCGCTACCGCAGTGATCCGCCGCCCACCTCCGGCCTCTGGGGCAGCCTGGTCGCGCTGGTCAGCGGCCAGAACGTGACCTGCGTCGGCTTCTCGAGCACGCCCGAGGGCTGCCGCCAGATCGCCGCCGCGATGCTGTGCATGGAGCCCGGCGACGCCGAGGGTCTGAGCCACGACGACGTGCGCGACTCGATCGGCGAGTTCGTCAACATCCTCGCGGGCGCGATGAAGACCCAGCTCATCGACCGCGACCCGGGCCTGACTCTGGGCCTGCCGCTGTTCATCGACGGCATGTACGAATCCGACAGCCGCTCGCTGACCGCGAACATCGTGTGCGACGTCGGCACGATCCCGTGCGTGCTGACCGTGCTCGTGGGCGCCATCGAACGCCGCCGCGCGGCCTGAGCCGGGCCGACGCGCCGCGGCGTGGCTGCGCCGCATCCGAACCCGCGGGTCGCCACGCCCGCGGGCGCTCGTGTTGGTTGTCGTCCGCAGGCGGCCGCAGGCCCACGGCGCTTCGGTCCCGGCGCTCGCGGCCGCCACTCAGATGCCCGCCGCGAAGGCCTGCCGCGCGACCTCGATGAGGTTCTGCGGGTCGAGCCCCAGCGCCGCGATGCGCTCGAGCTCCGCCTCGGTCAGCGCCCGCGGCGAGGTGCCCACGCCGAGGTGATCGGCGACCAGATCAACCGCGACCACGTGGCCGATCTGCGAGTACGCACCGGGCTCCCAGTCGGCGTAGCGGTGGTGTCGTCGTGCGGCCTCGAGCGCAGGCTCGGGCAGCTTCCACTTCGCGCCCATGCGCGCGCCCAAGGTGGTGTGGGCGAGGTCGTGCACCGACTTGCGCTGCTCGGGCGTCAACGGGGCCAGCGCCGGGTGGGTCTGCAGCATGCGCAGCGCGAGGTGGCCGATGTCGTGCAGCAGCCCGCACACGAACGCCTGCGACTGGTCGATGCCAGCGACCTTGCACACGGCCTTGGTCAACCGCGCCACCGCGATCGCGTGCTCGCGCTGGGCCCGGGCGGCGCGCTCGTCCTCGCCGCGGAACACGTGGCATTCCATCACGCTCTGGTAGAGCACGTCGCGGATCGCCCCCGTGCCCAGGCGCTGCAGCGCCGCGCCCAGCGATCGAACCGGCGCGCCCGCGAATGCCGGCGAGCTCGCGACCGCGAGCATGCGTGCGGCCAGCACCGCGTCGGTCATGATCGCGCGCTCGAGCCGGTTCATCGGCGTGTTGGGATCACCGGCGAGCGCCATCGCCTCGGTCGCGGTGTCGGGCAGCATCGGCAGGCGGAACCCGGGCGCCTCGGCGGCCTGGATCAGCGCGGCCGCGGCCTGCCGGATCGTCTCCGGATCGCCTGCAGCGCGGGGGCGTGTGACGCCGCCGTCTTCGGCGATCTCGATCGGTTTGATGTCGGCGTCGGGCATCCGCGCCCGCTTCGCCACTGAGGACAACATGGGCGCAGCATCGGCCCGTCGCGGGCCCGGCTTGAGGGGGAAACGCCGTTCGCGGACCGTCGCAGGCCCACGCACAGGCGCGTCCGGCCGTCACTGGGCCGCGAGCGTCAGCTCGAGCAGCGTCACGTAGGCGACAGTCAGCTCGAGCAACGCCTCGGGTCGCATCACGCCCATGCGGCTGATCACCTCCACGAGGTGGCGCCGCGCGACCGCCTGGGTCTGCAGCGCTTCCTCGAGCTGTTTCATCGAGATGAAGCCGTGGCGCACGGCGATCTGCCCGAACTTCTCGGTCGGGTGATCGGCCTGCACCGCGAGCACGGTCATGATCTGCTTGACCGAGAGCGCGCCGCCTTGGAGCAGGAGTTGGCCGATGGGCAACCGCTCGGTGTCGGCGGTCTGCCGGGCCGCCTCCGCCTGCGCCACCGTGATCGCGTCGCGGTCGACGAGGAACTGAGCGAAGTCGAAGGGGACGGTGTGGGACATCGCGATGGCGGTGGACATCGACTCTCCTGTCGAGGCTCCTTCTGCGGCCGCGGCCGCGACCACGCAAGGGCCGCAGCCGACGGCAGCCGAAAAAGTCGCGGCGTGCTGCCGCAGCGCCCCGTCGTGGGCTCGCTGGTCAAGTCCCGCGCGATTCGGCCGACGTGCCACGACACCGGCTCGCCACCCGACCGCCCGCACCGGGGGCGACCCTGATGCCCGAGTTGGGCCACCGGCTTGCCGGTGCGCGGCACTTCGACCACGAGAACGAGCAACCCGAATGTCGGCAGATGACGAACTGATTCGCGAGTTCCTGCTCGAGAGCTGGGAGGGCCTCAACCAGCTCGACCGGGACTTCGTGGAGCTCGAGCGCAACCCGGCGGATCGCGACCGACTGGGCGCGATCTTCCGCTGCATCCACACCATCAAGGGCACCGCAGGATTCCTCGCGCTGCGACGACTCGAGTCGGTCGCCCACGCCGGCGAGAGCCTGCTGTCGCGTCTGCGCAACGGCGATTTCCTGCTCGACCAGGAGATGACCTCTGCCCTGCTCGCGATGGTCGACGCGATCCGCTCGATGCTCGAGCGACTCGAGTCCAGCGGCGGCGAGGGCGACGAGACCTACGAGCTGCTGGTGACCACCCTGGCCGCGCTCACCGCTGGTCAGCGCCCAGCGCCGGCCGCCACGGCCACACCCACCGCGGCGCCGCAGATCGCCGCCGCGTCGACGCCCACGCCACCGCCGGTCGACACGCCGGCGACGGTCGAGGCGCCGCCCGAGTCACCTCCGACGCCGGTCGCGGCCACGGCCGCGCCCGAACCGATCGAGGTTCAGCCGGACGAGCCGACGGCCGATGCACCGAGTCCGTCGCCCGAGCCCGTCGCGACACCGCAGCCGGCTGCGGCGACGCCCACCCCCACCCCGGAAGCACCGGCCATGTCCACAGCCCCGGCCCCGCAACCCGAGCTCGCGCCCTCGCGCAAGGGCGACGCGCCCGAGCCCCCCACGAGCAAGGCCCCGGCACCCGCGGGCGCCGGCGGCTCGGTCTCCGACACGGCGATCCGCGTCGACGTCGGCCTGCTCGATCGCGTCATGAACCTCGTCGGCGAGCTCGTGCTCGCACGCAACCAGATCCTGCAGTACGGCGCCACGTTCAAGGACGCCGGCTTCGCCAACGCGTCGCAGCGGCTGAACCTGCTCACGACCGAGCTGCAAGAGGGCGTCATGAAGACGCGCATGCAGCCCATCGGCAACGTGTGGAACAAGTTTCCGCGGGTCGTCCGCGATCTCGCGCACGCGTGCTCGAAGAAGGTCGAACTCAGCCTCGACGGTACCGAGACCGAGCTCGATCGCACCATCATCGAGGCGATCAAGGACCCGCTGACCCACGCGGTGCGCAACGCGGTCGACCACGGCATCGAGCGCCCCGAGGTCCGCGCGGCCGCGGGCAAGCCCGAGGCCGGCCGACTCATCCTCCGCGCCTTCCACGAGGGCGGCCAGGTCAACATCGAGATCTCCGACGACGGCGGTGGCATCGACGCGACCAAGGTCAGAAACCGCGCGGTCGAGCGCGGGCTCATCAGCGCCGATCGTGCGAGTCGCATGAGCGACCGCGAGGCGACCCACCTCATCTTCGCGCCGGGCTTCTCCACCGCAGAGAAGGTCACCAACGTCTCGGGCCGCGGCGTCGGCATGGACGTGGTCAAGACCAACATCGAGAAGATCGGCGGCACGGTCGACATCCACACCCAGCTGGGTCATGGCACCACGCTCAAGATCAAGATCCCGTTGACGCTGGCGATCATCCCCGCGCTGATCGTCACCAGCGCGGGCAACCGCTTCGCGATCCCGCAGGTCAGCCTGCTCGAGCTGGTCCGGCTCGACGGCGAGGTCGCGCAGCGCTCGCTCGAGACCCTGCAAGGCTCGACCGTGTACCGCTTGCGCGGCAACCTCTTGCCGCTGGTGTTCCTCGATCGCGCGCTCGAGCTGCGCGCGACCAGCGGCAACGCCGACACCGTGAACATCGTGGTGCTGCAGGCCGACGACCGGCAGTTCGGCCTGGTGGTCGACGGCATCAATGACACCGAAGAGATCGTGGTCAAGCCCCTGGGCAAGGAGCTCAAGGGCATCAGCGCGTTCGCCGGTGCGACCATCATGGGCGACGGCCGCGTCGCGCTCATCCTCGACGTGCTCGGCATCGCCCAGCGCGCCAACGTGGTCTCGGCCGGACGCGAGCGCAGCATGGTCGAGAAGGCCTCCGCCTCGCAGAACCGCACCGAGGATCGCGAGGCGCTGCTGCTGTTCCGTCTGGGCCCCGACGGCCGGATGGGACTGCCACTGTCGATGGTCGCGCGGCTCGAGGAGATCCCTCGCGAGGCGGTCGAGTTCGCCGCCGGCCGCGAGGTCGTGCAGTACCGCGGTGCGATCCTGCCGCTGCTCGACGTCCGCCGCGCGCTGTCGGTCGCATCCACCGCCAGCCACGACGCGCCGCTGCAGGTCATCGTGTACTCCGAGCACGGCCGCAGCTTCGGCTTCGTGGTCGACCAGATCCTCGACACGGTCGAGGAGTCGCTCTCGATCAAGCAGCGGAGCAACCGCGAGGGCGTGCTGTTCTCGGCGGTCGTCGGCGGCAAGGTCACCGACATCCTCGACGTCCACGGCGTGATCCGCCGCATCGACCCCAGCTTCTTCTCCCGCGAGGCGGCATGACCATGGCTGTGCAGACGCGACAACTGTGCACCTTCTCCCTGGGCGAGCTGCTCTTCGGCGTGGCCGTGACCCACGTGCAGGAGGTCATCCGCTACCAGGAGATGACCAACGTGCCCCTGGCGCCCGCGCTCATCCGCGGCCTCATCAACCTGCGAGGTCAGATCGTCACCGCGCTCGACATGCGCGCGCGACTGGGCTTGCCCGCCCGCGAAGGCGAGCTGCCGATGAACGTCGTGCTCCGCACCACCGACGGCGTCGTGAGCCTGTTGGTGGACGAGATCGGCGACGTCGTACAGGCCGACGAGTCCGCGTTCGAGCGCGTGCCCGAGACCACCGACGGCATCCTGCGTGAAATCGTCAGCGGCGTGTACAAGCTGGACCGCCGCCTGCTGCTCCTGCTCGACGTCGAGCGGGTGATGCAGAACAGCCAAGCCAACAGCAAGGGCGAGGCCGCCTGAACACCGCGCGGGCCGTCGCACGGACGCGCGGCCCTCGCCCACCGTTGCCGGACATCGTCCGGCCCACCATCACACCACTTCGAAGAGAGAGCACAACACCCATGTCCGCCACCGCCGAGCGCAAGCGCACCGACAATCCTGCCAACACCGCCCCGACCGAAGGCGACATGCGCCGACGGCTCGAGGATCTCGAGGGACAGGTCCGGGCGATCTCCCGATCGCAGGCCGTCATCGAGTTCGACCTCGACGGCACGATCCTTTCCGCCAACGACAACTTCTGCGCTGCGCTGGGCTACCGCGCCGACGAGATCGTCGGCAAGCACCACCGCATGTTCGTGGACTCCGACTACGCGCGCTCGCGCGAGTACAAGGAGTTCTGGGCCACCCTGGGCCGCGGTGAGTTCGTCGCCGATCAGTTCAAGCGCTTCGGCAAGGGCGGGCGCGAGATCTGGATCCAGGCCTCGTACAACCCCATCCTCGACGAGTCGGGCCGGCCGTGGAAGGTGGTGAAGTTCGCCACCGACATCACCGAGCAGAAGCTCAAGGCGGTCGACGCCGACGGTCAGCTCGCGGCGATCGGCCGCGTGATGGCGGTGATCGAGTTCGATGTCGACGGCAACATCTTGACCGCGAACGAAAACTTCTGCGCCACGGTCGGCTACGCGCTCGACGAGATCCAGGGCCGCCACCACCGCATGTTCGTCGATCCCGAGTACGCCAAGACCGCGGAGTACAAGGGCTTCTGGAGCTCGCTCAAGGCCGGCAAGGCCCAGGCCGCGGAGTACCTGCGCTTCGGCAAGGGCGGCAAGCAGGTGTGGATCCAGGCCTCGTACAACCCCATCCTCGACGCCGACGGTCGCCCGACGAAGGTCGTGAAGTACGCGACCGACATCACCGAGGCGAAGAACCGCGCGCTCGAGGCGATGAAGCTCAAGCAGGTGGTCGAGAACGCCCCGCTCAACCTCATGTTCTGCGACACGGATCTGACCATCCAGTACGCGAACCCGGCGTCGCGCGGCGCGCTGCAGCGGCTGCAGCGGTACCTGCCGATCGCGGCCGACCGGGTGGTCGGGCAGTCGATCGACATCTTCCACAAGAACCCGGCCCACCAGCGCAAGATGCTGGCGGATCCCCGCAACCTGCCCCACCGCGCGCGCATTCAGGTCGGCGACGAGCACCTCGACCTCATGGTCGCCGCGATCACGTCGCCCTCGGGCGAATACCTGGGCCCCATGTTGACCTGGGACATCGTGACCGAGAAGGTCGCGGCCGAGACGGCCGAGGCGGCCAAGGTCGAGCAGGAGCGCGCCGCCGCCGAGGCGCTGCAGCGCAAGGTCGAGTCGCTGCTCGACACCGTCGACGGCGCGGCCCGGGGCGACCTCACCCGTGCGGTCACGGTCGGGGGCGACGACGCCATCGGTCGCGTCGCCGCGGGCCTGGGTCGACTGCTCGACACCATGCGCACCAGCGTGACCAGCATCGCCAGCAACTCGTCGGCGCTCGGCGCCGCAGCCGAGGAGCTGTCCGCGGTCAGCAAGCAGATGACCACGACGGCGGAGGAG
The DNA here is from genome assembly GCA_046351635.1 of Nannocystaceae bacterium. Taxonomy (GTDB): domain Bacteria; phylum Myxococcota_A; class Polyangia; order Nannocystales; family Nannocystaceae; genus Xiheibacterium. The sequence continues at coordinate 9,738 of JAXLYC010000052.1, forward strand.
ACCTCCGCCCAGGCCGGGGTCGCCGCGGCTGCGACCGAGCAGATCAACCGCAACGTCCAGACCGTCGCCAGCGGCACCGAGGAGATGTCCGCCAGCATCCGCGAGATCGCCAAGAACGCCTCCGACGCCGCCCGCGTCGCGACGTCCGCGGTGAAGGTCGCCGAGACCACCAACACCATCGTCGGCAAGCTCGGCGAGAGCAGCGCGGACATCGGCAAGGTCATCAAGGTCATCACCTCCATCGCGCAGCAGACCAACCTGCTCGCGCTCAACGCCACCATCGAGGCCGCCCGCGCCGGTGAGGCCGGCAAGGGCTTCGCGGTGGTCGCCAACGAGGTGAAGGAGCTGGCCAAGGAGACCGCGAAGGCCACCGAGGACATCAGCCAGAAGATCGAGACCATCCAGTCCGACACCCGCTCGGCCGTGGGCGCCATCGGGCAGATCAGCGAGATCATCGCCCAGATCAACGAGCTGCAGACCGCCATCGCCGGCGCGGTCGAAGAGCAGACCGCCACGACCAACGAGATCGGTCGCAACCTCGCCGACGCCGCTCGCGGCAGCAGCGAGATCGCGCAGAACATCGCCGGCGTGGCCCATGCCGCCCAGAGCACCACCGGCGGCGCCATGGACACCACCCGCGCCGCGACCGAGCTCAGCCGCATGGCCTCCGAGCTGCAGCGCCTGGTCGGTCAGTTCACGTACTGACACGCCCTGGTGACGCGGCCGCGCCCAACCGGCGCGGCCGCGTCGCTGCCATCCCGACACCGACTCCACGGCACGACCATGACCGCCAGCCCCACCCGCATCCTCATCGTCGACGACTCGGTCGTCGTCCGAAAAGTCCTCTCGGAGTTCGTCTCGGGCGACCCGGCGCTCGAGCTCGCCGGCACCGCGCCCAACGGCTCCATCGCGCTGCAGAAGCTGACCCAGCTCTCGGTCGACGTCGTGGTCATGGACGTGGAGATGCCGGGCATGGACGGCATCGAGACGGTCGCGGCCCTGCGCAAGGACTGGCCGCGCCTGCCGGTGCTGATGTGCAGCACGCTCACCGCCCGCGGCGCCGACTCGACCCTGCGCGCGCTCGCGGCCGGCGCCACCGACTACGTCGCCAAGCCCTCCGCCATGGGCAACAGCGATGGCCTCACCGGCTTCAAGGCCGAATTCCTGCGCAAGCTCGAGGCCCTGGGCAGCATCCGCCGCCCGGTCACGTTCCAGGCGCCCCCGCCAGCGCCCCGCCGCGACGCCAACCGCCGCGCGCCGTCGAAGCGGCCGGCGATCCTGGCGATCGGCTGCTCGACCGGTGGGCCCAATGCGCTCGCGCGCATCTTCGCCGATCTGCCCCGCGACATGGGCGTGCCCATCGTGATCACGCAGCACATGCCGCCGCTGTTCACCCGCATGCTGGCCGAGCGACTGACCGCGACCTCGACGCTGCACGTCAAGGAAGCCGAGCACGGCGACGAGCTCGTGCCCAACGTCGCATACATCGCACCAGGCGACTTTCACATGGCGCTGGTGCGCGACGGCGTGAAGGTCCGCGTCGCGCTCAACCAGGATCCGCCGAGAACTCCTGCCGGCCCGCCGTGGATGTCATGTTTCGCTCGGTCGCGTCGATGTACGGACCGGACGTCCTCGCGGCGGTGCTCACCGGCATGGGCCAAGACGGGGCGCTCGGGGCCCGAGCCATCGCCGAAGCCGGCGGCTGGGTCATGACCCAGGACGCCGCGAGCTGTGTGGTGCCGAGCATGCCCAACGCCGTGGTCGCGATGGGCGCGTCCCACGAATCCGCCGACCTCGAGCAGCTCGGCACACTGTTCGCTTTCCGCTGCAAGCCCAGCGCGGGTCTACCTGCGCGCTGGGCCGCCGCCCGCTAGCCCCGGCCTACAACCCCGGCAACGCAAAGGACCCATTTCGATGCACGCCCTGATCGTCGACGATTCCCGCGCCATCCGTTCGGTCATCGCACGGATGCTGCGCCAGGCCGGCTGGACCGTGAGCGAGGCCGGCCACGGCCAAGAGGCGCTGGAGGTCCTCGCGTCGCTGGACGACGCCCCCGACATCGCCCTGGTCGACTGGAACATGCCGATCATGGACGGCTACGCGCTGCTGCAAGCACTACGCAGCAACCCGGGCTACGAACAGATGCAGATCATGATGGTGACGACCGAGACGGAGATCGAGCGCATGCAGCTCGCGCTCGCGGCCGGCGCCAACGAGTATCTGATGAAGCCCTTCACGCAAGAAGCCCTGGCCGAGAAGCTCGGCATCCTCGGCCTCGATCTCGCGGCATAGGCCGTCAAGGAGCACCGCGATGGCCCCTGCGCTCGACCCACAAGATTTCAACTGGCTCTGCACATTCCTGCGCACCGAGTCCGCCCTGGTGATCGACGAGTCCAAGGAGTACCTCGTCACCACGCGCCTGCACCCGGTGCTCAAGGAGTTCGGCATCGCGACGCTACCGGACCTCATCGGCCGCCTGCGGCAGCGTCCGCTGGGACCGCTCCACCAGCGCGTCATCGAGGCGATGACGACGAACGAGACCTCGTTCTTCCGCGATGTGCACCCGTTCGACACCCTGCGCGACGAGATCCTGCCCGAGCTGGCGCGCAAGCGCGGCGCGGCGCCGCTGAACATCTGGTGCGCCGCGGCCTCGACCGGCCAGGAGCCCTACACCATCGCGATGGTGCTGCGGGAGAAGTTCCCCGACGTCGCGGCGCGGACCAAGATCCTCTGCACCGACATCAACCAGACCGTGCTCGAGCGCACCAAGAACGGCGTGTACAGCCAGCTCGAAGTCAATCGCGGGCTGCCGGCGCCGCTGCTGCTCAAGTACTTCGATCGCAAGGGCGCCGAATGGCAGGTGAAACCCGAGCTGCGCAAGATGATCGACACGCGCTTGCTCAACCTCGCGACGCCATGGTCGGGCATCCCGACCATGGACATCGTGTTCATCCGCAATGTCCTGATCTACTTCGATGTGGAGACGCGTCGATCCATCGTCGGGCGCATTCGCAGGAACATGGCCATGGATGGGTTCCTCTTCGTCGGCGGCGCCGAGACCCTCCTCAACATCGACAACGACCTCACCCGCGCCACCGCCGGCCGCAGCACAATGTACCGGCGCGCTGCCTGACGCAAGGACCGACCGTCATGCTCGAAGTTTCATCGGAAGACATTGCCTCGATCGTGCGGATGGTCTTCGAGACCGTGTTCGCCATGCCGGCCAGCGACACCGAACCAGGAAAGCTGCCCAGCAGCGTGGCGTCGTCGCTCGTCGGCATCGCCGGCAAGTGGGACGGCGCGGTCATCGTCGACTGTTCCCCGGGCGTCGCCCGCGAGCTGGCGACCATCATGTTCGGGGTCCCCGAGGGCGAGGTCGATCGCAGCCACATCGAGGACACGATGGGCGAGCTCGCCAACATGATCGGCGGCAACCTCAAGGCGCTCTTGGCCCCGCCGTGCACGCTGTCGCTGCCGACCGTGGTCGAAGGCCACGACTATCGCGTGCGCGTGCCCGGGGCCACGGTGGTCCGCGACCTCTCGTTCGAGCTGCCGCGCGGCTTCCTGCGCGTGCTGGTGGCCGAGCGCGGCACCGGCCGCACGACGGGAGTCGCCGCGTGACCCCGCGGAGGCCGACGCCGTGACCCGCACGCGCACGTGGGTGCTCGCGTGGGCCCTGGGCGGCAACCTGCTGCTGCTGCTCGACGCCGCGCTCCGCATGGCCCGTGCGGGCTGGGCCCACGCCGAGCTGGCGCAGTGGACCGTCGCGCAGGCGACGGTCGCGGCCATGCTCGCGCTGGGCTTCGCGTGGGGCGAGGGCCAACACGCGTTGGCGCGCCGCTTCGTGCCGATGCTGCGCGCGCGCGCCCACGAGCTCGCGTGCGGGCAGGCCCCGGGCGGCTGTCTGCCGGTGGCATTCGCACCGCTGGTCGCCGCGGGCCTGCTGTGGGCCCCGCGCGCGCGACTGCTGCGCTCGTGGGGCCTGGTGCTCGGCATCGTCGCGATGGTGATCGCGATGCGGGCACTGCCCGCGGGTATCCGTGCGGGCATCGATCTCGGCGTCGCGCTCGCGCTCGGCTGGGGCGCGCTGGCGCTGGTGCGCGCGGAGCTGGCCCGCTGGGCGCAGCAGCTCCTGCCCTCGGGGACGCGCACCGCCGTGCCGCAGACCTCGCCCGCGGCAGGCTCAAAGGCCCAGGCGTCGCAGTAGCTCGCGCAGCCCCTTGCGGGTGTACTGCGCACGCGTGGCGGCCAGGTCGAGATCGCCACCCGTCTGCGAGAGCAGGTGCTCGCAGTAGCGCCGCGCGAACGCGTCGCCGACCTGTTCGAGTGCCTGCTTGAGCGGGAGCTGGTAGAGCGCTCGCTCGGCCGCGCCCGGGTCGATCGAGCACTCGCTGTCGTGCAACAGACCCGGTGCGGCGATCTCGTTGCGCGTGATGACGTCGCTGCTCGCCAGTAGACAGGCGCGCTCGACCACGTGGCGCAGCTGCCGGACGTTGCCCTCCCACGGCTGATCACGCAGCCGCGCGAGCGCCCCCTGGTCCAAGCTGAACTGTCGCCCGACCCGGTCCGAGACCATGGCCGCGAAGTGGCGCGCCAATGGTTCGATGTCCTGCGGGCGTTGCCGCAGCGGTGGGATCTGCACGATCACGTGTGCGAGTCGATGGTAGAGATCCAGGCGGAAGGTGCCCTCGCCAATGGCCTTGCGGAGCTCGCGATTGGTCGCGGCGATCACCCGCACATCCACGGCGCGCACGACATGCTCGCCGATGCGGACCACCTCGCGACGATCGAGCGCGCGCAACAGCTTGGGTTGCAGCTCCAGCGGCAGCTCGCCGATTTCGTCGATGAAGAGCGTGCCGCCATCCGCCTCCTCGAAGCAGCCCGGCCGGTCTGCGATCGCACCGGTGAAGGCACCCTTTCGGTGGCCGAAGACCACCGACTCGGCCAGCGCGTGCGGCAGCGAGCCACAGTCGAGCACGACGAAGGGCCCGCGCCGCTGCGACGCGGCGTGCAGCGCCCGCGCGACCTCCTCCTTGCCGGTACCGGTCTCCCCGAGCACGAGCGTGGTCAAGGGCGTGGGCCCGAGGCGATCGAGCAGCGCGAAGATCTCCCGCATCGCGTCGCTGTGCCCGTGCATGCCATGGAAGTGCGGCGTCCCGGCCAGCGGCACCGCGATGCTGGGACCGAAGCGCACGGCGAAGTGGCAGCCGCCCACGATGAACTCCGCGCCGTCGGGCAGCGCCACCCGATCGAGCACGCGCGCCGGCCCCACCCACGTACCGTTGCGGCTGCCGAGTTCACGCAGCACGACCCGCGCATCGCCCAACTCGATCTCGCAGTGCGTCGTGGAGAGCGATGCGTCGTCCAGCACGACGTCGCACGCCGGCCCGCGCCCGAGCGTCACACGCGGGCCGGCCACATCGTAGCGCGCGGGCGCACCGGGCCCTCGCCGCAGCTCCAGTGAGACCGCCCCGAGCCGGATCGCCTCGGCCTCGCCGGGGCGTAACTGGCTCAGGGTTGCGGTGAATTCGTCGTCGATCATGACCCGGCCCGCGGGCGGAAGGGTTCGGGGACCACCGGGCGCCTGTTTGGCCAGACGGCCAACGGTTGCCGCCGGCGCCTCGGACCCGGCGGCTGGCCCGAGGCACTTCTCGCCCGCGACCCGAAGTGTCGGGCGTGCAGGCGCCAGGTGGCAAGCGGCGAATCCGAGTGGACGCGCGCGCGCCAACCTGGGAAGCCAACTTCCCGCGGCGGGAACTCGAGGTTCGCGCCGCTGCGATCTCGCGGCAGCCTCGGGGAGTCACCCGCGGTCTGCACACACGCGGACGCGAGGGATGCAGCGGAGCGGATGGCCGTGGCATGATGGTTGCTCTGGCGTGCGGCAGGCTGCGACCATGCGATCCGTCGACGACATGTCGCTCACGCCGCCGCGCACACCGCCGACACCTCGATCCCGCGGCCGGTCGGCCGCCATCGCGATCTGCGGAGCCCGAGCATGAGCCGCCCGCTTCGCGACGCCGGACTGGGACTGCCGCAAGGCCTGCGGCTGGGTAAGTACGAGCTGATCCGGCCGCTGGGCGTGGGCGGCATGGCGCAGGTGTGGCTCGCGCACAAGCCGATCGTCGGCGGGCACAAGGTCTGCGCGCTCAAGATGCCCGCGGACCTGTTGGGGACCAGTCCGCGGCTGCGCGAGGGCCTGCTCAACGAGGTGCGCCTCGCCTCGATGCTCACGCATTCGAACATCGTGCAGGTGTACGACGCCGGCATCGTCCACGGGATCCTCTACATGGAACTCGAGGCGATCGACGGGCTCGATCTGGCGCAGCTGCTCGACTCGGCCGCGCAGCGCCAGCTGCAGCTGTCGATCGAGATGTCGGTCTACGTGTTGCGGGCGGTGCTCGAGGCGCTGCACTACGCCCACACCTTCGCCATCGACGGCAAGTCGATGGCCATCTTGCATCGCGATCTCTCGCCGCACAACGTGCTGGTCAGCGCGTCGGGCGAGGTGAAAATCATGGACTTCGGCATCGGCAAGACCGAGCGCGATGCCACCTCGGGGCAGCACATCAAGGGCAAGCTGCGCTACATGGCGCCCGAGCAGGCTGCCGGCCACTCGTGTGCGGCGAGCGACCTGTTCGCAGCGGGGGCGATCGTCTTCGAGATGCTCGAGGGCACCCGTTTCCGCCCGCAACTCGGGACCCCCGAGCTCCTCGGGCTGGCGATGAATGGAGCCGCGCCCGCGCTCACGCGTTCCGACGTGCCGCCGGTGCTGCGCACGTTCTACGAGAAGCTCGTGGCGCGCGACCTCGGTGCGCGCTTCGCCAACGCGGCCGAAGCCTTGCGCCACCTGTCGCAGTGGCGGGGGCTCGACATCCACGCCCAGGACATGCGCAGCTTCTACCAGCGACAGCTGCTACGCGGGCGCCACTCGGGGTTCTACGCGCGGCGACGTGCGGATCCCCGAGTCGTTCTGGCGCCTGGTCGAGGCGCTCAAGGCGAACTCCGACGAGCCCAAGACGACGCCGACACAGCCCGAGGGCGCGGCCGGGCAGGCCGTGGTCGTGGACGACGCACTGGCCGACGCGCAGGCCGCCGCGATGTTGCACGTCCGGGAGATCGCACGGCAACAGGCCAAGGCGCGCGGCGATGGCATCGAGCGCAAGGCCGCCGCGCCACAGGCATCCACACGGACGCGACGCGCCGAGCCCGGCGCCGACGAGGGCGAGCCGGCCGGTCACGGGGTGACGGCCGATGCGCCGCCACCGGATCCGAGGTGGCGGCAGCCCGGCGATGCGGCGCCGCCAGAGCAGGCAGAGCCTGCGCGCGAGCGCGACGCACCCGTCCCGAGGCGCAAGGATAGCCCCGACGACGAGCCGCGCCGCGGGGCGACCGCGCGATTCGGGCCCAAACGCGACCTCGAGGGAGACGATCACGCTGCGGGCAACCGGTCGGCGCCGCGTGTCGAGCCCGCGCGTCGCGCAGCCGTGGCGGCGTCTCGCGGCGTGCCGCGTTCGATCGCGTGGCTCTCGGCCTTCGCGGCGCTCTGTCTCGCGACGGCGGTTCTGGCCTGGTCCGTGGCCACGCGGCTGCGCGGCGCGAGCGAGGCGAGCGAACCCAGCGCGGACGTCTCCGCATCCGCGACCGACGGGGTTTTGATGCACGCGGAGCCGACGCCGATGGACGACCCGCAGCGAGAGACAGCGGTGCGAAGCGACGCTCCGCAGGCAGACCGGAGGTCGGCGGGCCATGGTTCCGCAAGGGCCGAGCACGCCCGCATCGCCCAGCGCGAGCGCAGCGATCGTTGCAGACCCAGGCGCCACGGTGCCGGCGGTCCCGGCCACGCTCGCGAGCGCGGCGGCGCACCGCGACGAGCCCAAGCCCGCGGGCGCCAGCCCGTCGGACGAGGCCGACGACGACGACGATGCGCAGCGCCGCGCTACGCCCAAAGGCGGCGCGAGCAAGCCGCGGCCGCACCCCAGCCCTGCCCGCGGCACGCCGCAGCCCAAGCCGGACGACAACGGCAGCGCAGTGCCCAAGCCCGCGCCAGACAGAGTCTCGGTCCGGATCGCGCGCGGGGGCGTCGACGCGGAGGTGCGCATCGGGCAGCGGGAGTTCGTGGTGACGCGCAGCCGCGAGGTCCAGCTGGCGGTGGGTCGCTACGAGACCGCCTGGCGCGTCCTGGGCGAGTCGAGCTGGCGCGAGAGCGAAGCGCTCGTGCTCACCGCGGGACGGCGGTATCTGGTCCGCGTCGCCGCCGATGGCCTCGGCTTCAACTCGTCGGCGCTCACAGGCGGTGCTCCGTGAACGTCGGACGGCCGAGCTCTGGCGTGCGCTACGGTGCGATGTCGCTCGAAGACGCGATCGCGCGCGGGGAGATCGTCGCCGGTGGCACCTACCGCGTGGGCGCGATGCTCGGCCGCGGCGGGATGGCCACGGTCTACGCGGCGACGCGCCTGCGCGATGGTGCCGAGGTGGCGCTCAAGGTCGCTTCGCCCGGCCACTCCGATCGCCCGGACTTGGCGCAGCGGATGACCAACGAGCTGCGGTTCGCGGCCGAGCTCGCCGGCCACCCCAACCTGGTCCGTCCCTTGGGCGGTGGACGCCTGACCGAGCACGGTGGCGCGCCCTATCTCGTCACCGAGCTGGTGCGCGGCCCGGCGTTGACGGACGTGATCGTCATGCAGCGCCAGCTCTCGCCGCGGATGGCCGCCCAGGTCGGGTTCGAGATCGGCCAGGCGCTCATGGCAATCGCGCGCGCGGAAATCGTGCACCGCGACGTCAAGCCCGACAACATCGTGCTCGCGCGCGAGGCCGACGGCCGCAGTGTCGCGAAGCTGATCGACTTCGGTCTGGCGACCAAGGCTGCCGGCGCCGCGCAACCAGGCGATCGCCTCACCGGCGTGTTCGAGCGGCCCGGGACCAAACACTACATGGCGCCCGAGCAGGCCGTCGGCGCGCCGCCGACGGCCGCCTGCGACGTCTACGCGCTGGGCGCCACGCTCTACGAGATGCTGCTGGGCGCCCCGCCGTACGGCGAACGCAGCGAGGACGAGGCGGTCGCGCGGAAGCTCGCCGCGGACGCCCCCAGCTTCTCGCTGGCGGGCATGCGCGACGATGTACCCGCGGCGTTGGTCGACGTGGTCGATGCTGCGCTGGCGCGCGACCCTCGGCTGCGGCCGACCGCGGCGGCGCTCGTGGAACGGCTGCGTGCCGTGTTGGTGGAACTCGGTGAGGCTGACCCGGCCGGTGCTGTCGCGCCGAACGAGCAGCACGGCCGCGCGACGAGTGCGTCGCAGCGCCGCCGGTGGCCGCTGGTCGCGATTGCGCTGGCGGCTGGGCTCGCGACCGCGGGACTCGTCGCGGGCTTGCAGCGGCCGTCCGGTGACGCGCCAACACCCGCACCCGACGACGGGTCGACGACGACGGCGTCACCGCCCAGCATGCCGGGCCACGCGTCGGCCGAGCCACCGAGGACGCCGCCCGCGACGCAGCAGCCACCCGCTACGGCCGCAACCGCGGCACGCGAATCGCCTTCGCCCATGCAACCGAGCGCGACGCTGCCGGGGGCATCCGCGCCCGTGCAGCCGCGCGCAGCCGAGCCGCCGGGCACCGCCGCCGTGCGACCGAAGCCGCGCGGGGCACCACGCACGGCACCCGGGACCGCGGCGATCGCAGCCGACAGTGACGCCTGCGCGAGCGCTCGCAGCGACGCCGCCGGGGCGCAGCGGGAGAGACGATGGTCGGCGGTGCTCGCCGCGACCGCCCGGCGCGAGTGCTGGCGCGACCAGGACGAGCGTCGACACGCGCGGCTCTGGGCGCTGATGGCATTGCAGCGTTATGACGCGTGCGCGCGCGAGGGTGCGGGCAGCCAAGACCCGGAGATCGTCGACATGGCGGCCGCGTGCGCCGCGAAAGCCGGCGGCGGGGCGCAACCATGAGCTGCGCATTCGATGCGAGCCGACGTCGAGAGGACCCACGGTGACACGACATTCTTCGCAAGCTCTCCCCGTGCTGACCCGCGTCGTGGCGTCCGCCCTGGCATGCGGGATCGCGACCGCAGCCGCGCGGGTGCAGGCCGCGGACATCGGTCGCCGCGACGCCGCGGCGGGCCCGAACCAGACCTCCCCGGCGCGCGACACCGCGAGCGCGAGTGACGACGAGGGTGGGTCGACACCGCTGCCTGCGTTCGCGAGCGTCACGGTCGCGCCCTCGGTGCGGTCCGCGGATGCAGTGCGCGCGTGGGCGCAGGACGGAGTGAGCGCCGCGCTCGCGAACGACGTCGTCGATCCAAGCGAGGTCGGCCCCCGCGCGCTCGTGGTGGAAGTGGGCGGCAAGACGCTCGACTACGTGGTGACCGTGGGTGTACGCGACGCGACGCAAGCCGCGTGGCTCGCGGGGCCCGACACGACGCGCTGCGCATGTTCTCCGGATGCGCTCGTCGAGCACGTCCGCGGCGCGGTCGCGCAGGTCATTCCATCGTTGCGTCCGCAGCAGGCCCCGAGCCCCGCGGGGGACGCGGCGAATGGGGCGGCGCCGACCGGCTCGAGCCCGCGTCCGCACCCCGGGGACACCGAGCCGCCACGCCGCGCACGTCCCCGCAGCAACGCGATGACCGCCGCCGGCGCGAGCACGCTGGCCGCCGGCGCGGTGGTCACGGGCTTGGGCGTCGCGCTCGCGCTCCGCCGACCGCGCTACGCGGTCGCCGACGACGCATCGGTGGAGCACGCCCGCACCACGGTACCTGCAGGTGTCACCCTCGCCGCTCTGGGCGGCGTGGCACTGGTCACCGGGGTCGTGTTGCTCGCAGTCGGCGTCACGAAGGCAAAGAAGGCCAACCGAGCGAAGGCAGCCCAGCCCGTCGGCCACGCCGACGAGCACCGCGAGACCAAGCAGAGCTTCGCCGCGCCGTGGCTGGGCCCGGCGCACTTCGGCGTGTCCTTGCAGGGGCGATTCTGAGGCAGCCCCGCCCCTCGCATGTCATCCACCCGTCGCGGAGAACGATATGTCGATTCTGTCTACCCCCCTTGGCGTCCGAACCCCCGCGTTGGGCCTTCTGGCCGGCCTCGTGGCCTCCGCCGCGTGCACCGAGCTGACGCGACTCAACCAGGATCACTGCAGCGTCCACGACGGCGACGCGTTCTGCGTCGAGAAATACGGTGACGCCGCCACGGCAAGGCGCTTCTGCACGATCGGCAGCTGCCGGCCAGACCTGCACGACGGCTGCACCGATGAGCGACCCGACGCGCAGTGTCATTCCGCGTGTGGCGATCGCACGTCGCTGCAGGACGATCCCGATTGCGACGTCGCCGGCACCTCGACCGCGAGCGACTCCGCGACCACGACCGAGGGCACCACCCTCACCTCGGGCCCGTCGTCGTCCACCGCCACCACCGCCGCCACCGACTCGATGACCGGCACGTCGCTGGGCACCGCCTCGAGCTCCGAGTCCGGCCCCACCGGCTGCACCAACTCCGACGACTGCACCGACCCCACCGCGCCCATCTGCGTCGGCGACACCTGCATGCCTTGCACCGCAGACGAGCAGTGCCAGGACAAAGACCCCGCGGTGCCTGCGTGCCGCGACGACGGCCACTGCGTGCAGTGCACTCCCCAAAACCCCTCCGCGTGCGACGGCACCACCCCCGTCTGCGACGATGCCCAGAGCGCGTGCGTCGGCTGCTCCTTCCACGAACAATGCCCCGACAGCGCCTGCCGCATCGCCACCGGCGGCTGCTTCGACTCCGCAGAGGTCTACACCGTCGGCAACGGCGGCGACTTCGACACCCTCGCCGACGCGCTCGCAGCCCACGGCGGCGGGGGCGAGGTCGTCTTGCGCCTGCTCAGCGCCTCCGACTTCAACGAGACCGCCACCGTCTCCGGAGCCGGCACCGCCGTCGCCCTGCTCGACGACGCTCCGGACGACGACGTCCTGCCGCAGTGGATCAACTCCATGGACGCCGCCGCCACCTTGTCGCTGCTCGCGGGCGCCGAACTCTACGCCCAGGGCATTCGCTTCTCCGGCAACCTCCAAGCCGCGCATCCCGGCATCGACGTCGACGACGCCTCGCTCTGGCTCGACCGCTGCGCCGTCGTCCAGAACGCAGGCGGCGGCATCACCCTCGCAGGCGGCGCGTATGCCTCGGTCCGCAACTGCTTCGTCGGCGGGAACGGCAATCAGTTCCAGGCTCACCACGGGGTATCTGCGACAGACTCGACGCTCGACATCGTCTACACTTCGATTGTCGCGAACGATGGCAACGGCGCGGACTCGCTTGCATGTACGGGCTCGGGTGGCACGGTTCGCAACAGCATTCTCCTCGGCTCCGACACGGACTCTGTCGACTGTCCGGGCGTGAGCTTGTCAGAGAATGCGCTCGACGTCCGCAGGCGGCACCAACGTCGACCTCCCCGACATGAACACCAACTGGTTCGATGGCTTCGGCACCGGGAACTTCTCCTCAACACCGCCAACGCTCCCGCGTCCATCCTCACGCCGCGCAGTGGCAATCCGGGACCCACTCGTCGACATCGACGGCGACGCATCGTCTGGGACGCCGAAGGACGGCGCCGCGGACGTCGCTGGCGCCGACATCGAACCCTGAGCCCCACCGACCATGCACGCGCGCTTCACCACCCTGCCCTGCCTCGCGTGCATCCTCACCGCTTGCGCCGCGGACGAGTCGCCCGCCGCGGACTCCACTTCGCTCGCCGGCACCTCGACCGCGAGCGACTCCGCGACCACGACCGAGGGCACCACCCTCACCTCGGCCCGTCGTCGTCACCGCCACCACCGCCGCCACCGACTCGATGACCGGCACGTCGCTGGGCACCGCCTCGAGCTCCGAGTCCGGCCCCACCGGCTGCACCAACTCCGACGACTGCACCGACCCCACCGCGCCCATCTGCGTCGGCGACACCTGCATGCCTTGCACCGCAGACGAGCAGTGCCAGGACAAAGACCCGCGTGCCTGCGTGCCGCGACGACGGCCACTGCGCAGTGCCTCCCCAAACCCTCCGCGTGCGACGCACCACCCCCGTCTGCGACGATGCCCAGAGCGCGTGCGTCGGCTGCTCCTTCCACGAACAATGCCCCGACAGCGCCTGCCGCATCGCCACCGGCGGCTGCTTCGACTCCGCAGGGTCTACACCGTCGGCAGGGGCGACTGACACCCTCGCCGACGCGCTCGCAGCCCACGGCGGCGGGGCGAGGTCGTCCGCCTGCTCAGCGCCCGCTTCACGAGACCGCCACCGTCTCCGAGCCGGCACCGCCGTCGCCCTGTGACGACGCTCCGGACGACGACGTCCTGCCGCAGTGGATCAACTCCATGGACGCCGCCGCCACCTTGTCGCTGCTCGCGGGCGCCGAACTCTACGCCCAGGGCATTCGCTTCTCCCTCAACGGCCAAGCCGCGCATCCCGGCATCGACGTCGACGACGCCTCGCCTGGCTCGACCGCTGCGCCGTCGTCCAGAACGCAGGCGGCGCATCACCCTCGCAGGCGCGCGATGCCTCGGTCCGCAACTGCTTCGTCGGCGGGCGGCAATCGTTCCAGGCTCACCACGGGGTATCTGCGACAGACTCGACGCTCGACATCGTCTACACTTCGATTGTCGCGAACGATGGCAACGGCGCGGACTCGCTGCATGTACGGGCTCGGGTGGCACGGTTCGCAACAGCATTCTCCTCGGCTCCGACACGGACTCTGTCGACTGTCCGGGCGTAGCGCGAGAATGCGCTCGACGCGCACTCCCGGGCAACACCAACGTTGGCGCCCTCAACGCTGATGGTTCGCGGGCCTTCCCGGCGACCTCCATCTCCTGCCTGCCGGCGAGGCCGACCTGCAGACATCGCGCAGTGGCAATCCGGTGACCCACTCGTCGACATCGACGGCGACGCACGGCCCAACAGCGACGGCGCCGCGGACGTCGCTGGCGCCGACATCGAACCCTGAGCCCCACCGACCATGCACGCGCGCTTCACAACCCTGCCCTGCCTCGCCTGCATCCTCACCGCCTGCACTGCGGACGAGTCGCCCGCCGCGGACTCCACTTCGCTCGCCGGCACCTCCACCGCGAGCGACTCCGCGACCACGACCGAGGGCACCACCCTCACCTCGGGCCCGTCGTCGTCCACCGCCGCCACCGCCACCACCGCCGCCACCGACTTTGATCACCCATAACGCGGAACGGGCCCGCTGCCAGCCCCGCGGGTCACGTACCAGGAGCACAGCGAACGCTGTCCGCCTGCTCCGGGTCGGCCCCGCACGCGCGCACGTGACATCCGCGGGCATTCCAAGCGACGCTGCAACGCATGACCACGGATCGGAGTCAACCGCCGCGCGTCCTGGTGTTGCAGCCGCTGTTCACGATCGGCGCCAAGCTCGACTACCGCATGCTCGATCTCAGTTCTGGATCGCGGACCAGCTGACCGCGATCGGCCTCGAAGGCGCGTCCGGGCTGCTCCGCTACCCGGACGCGGGCGACGGCCCGCCTCAAATGGTCTCGACCCACCCGCCGACCGACGCCGAGCTGCGCGAGACGTTGCTGGCGCACGAGTCGCGCTACGGCGTGCTCGCGACGTTCGCCGTGCTCGGCGAGCGGCCCTACCTGGCCAGTGTCCGCCTGCTCGAGGCGCGGCGTGGCCACCCGCTACGAGCGCTGCAGCGCTGGAAGTTCGAGGGCGAGACCGACGCGCTCCCGGCCGCCGCGCACACGGTCGTCGTGCACGTCGCCACGCGCTTGGGTTTCGAGCTTGCGCCGTCGACGTGGCAGCAGCTGTTCGGCACCTCCGATCCGATCCTCGCGTCGAACTACTTCACCGCCTTGGGTTGCTTCTCCGCATGCGATCATGGGTTCGTCCTCGAAGCCCCCGAGACCGCGTTGCGGGCGATCGTGTCCGGCGTCGCGGCCGGGATGGCGCCCGCGCGCGCGCTGCTGCCCCACCTGGTGACTGTGCTGGAGCGCACGGGATCAGCCGATCCCGAGATGCTGCGGGCGGCCGTCGACGCAGCCGTGGCGTCGTGCGGCGCCGTACCCGATGACTGGGCAGCGATGATCGACCGTTTCGGCGCAGTGAAGCCGAGCCTCACCAACTGAGGCTCGACGCCCCGCGAGCCCGCTAGCACCGCGACGCGCCGCTCGATCGGTGCGGCGTCACATGCCGTCGCACTCGCCCGAGCCGCCGATGTCGGACTTGCCCGGGTTCCACGGGAACGGCCGCGCCTGCTTGATGAACAGCGTCGGCGGGTTGCCGGGGTCGAGCTTGTCGTCGAACTTGAACTCGACGTCCATGCCGTACCACTCGTCGGGCTCGGCGTAGACCGGCATGAAGCGGGCGTGGATGGCGTCCAGCGCCACGCCGAGATCGTGGATCTGACCCGGCTGCAGCACCGTGGTACCCGCGGGGATCAGCGTGCTGTGGGTGATGTACGTGACCGGCTCGCCGGGATAGTAGAAGTAGTGCAGGTACGCGTCGGGCAGCACGCCCAGCTCCGGCTGCACGACCTCGTTCTCGCCGATCTGCACGTTGACGTAGAACGCCGGCTCGACCCCCGAGGTGTCGAAGATGTTGTTGGTGATGGCCACGCCGTTGGCCTCCTCGTCCTTGAAGTTCGGCGTGGTCAGCAGCGCCATGCCACAGGCGTGCTGGTCGATGCTGTAGTAGCCGCGCTCCTCGTAGGCGCGGGGGTTCCAGATGTTGAGCCAGGCCTCCTTGATCGCCCACTGTACGCTGCCTTGGGTGTCAGGCGCGTAGTCGATGTGCCCGGTCTGCGAGTTGTACAGACCGGCGCCGGTGAAGGTGCCGAGGTCCTCCGCGTTGGTGCTCGAGCGGAAGCGCATCCGCGTCTCGCCCGGGAACTTGCCCTGGAACTTGGTGATCGCTGCGGCGACGAAGTCCGGATCGATCGGTGCGATCCGCATGGCGTCCTGGAACAGCAGCAGTTGCTCCTCGCGGAACACCGGATCGGCCCACATCGGATCGGCCTCGAGCGCCATCAGTTGATCGCGCAGGCCGTTGTCGGTCATGAACTGGTCGTAGTAGTGGAACGGGATCACGAACGCGTCCTGGATCGGCACGACGTCGTGGTCCATGTCGTAGAGCGCGGAGTAGTTGGTGCCCTTGGAGCCGAAGCGCGTGAGCCCCAGCGCGATCTGCTGCGAGAGGTCCTCGCCGTCGGCGACGACGTCCTCGACGTCGGTCAGCGTGGTCATGGACAGGTCCATGACCGGCACCGCCAGGGGATCGGGCTTGTGCTCCTCCCACCATGCGTCGGCCTCCTCCTGGGTGACCTCCTCGATGGTGTAGCCGAACG
This sequence comes from Nannocystaceae bacterium, assembly GCA_046351635.1. Taxonomy (GTDB): domain Bacteria; phylum Myxococcota_A; class Polyangia; order Nannocystales; family Nannocystaceae; genus Xiheibacterium. The sequence goes on from JAXLYC010000052.1 coordinate 26,050, forward strand.
GATCGACCACCAGCCGCGCGTTCTTGCCCTCGAGCGCGCGCAGCTGGGGATCGTCGCTGGCACCACGCAGGCCCATGTTGGGCGTGCCGCGGTTGACCGAGAGCACGTTGATGTGGGCCAGCGGCGTCTGGAACTCGCTGGTGATGATCGCCGCCGTGATCGAGATGTCGATCGGCACCGCGTCGAGCACGGCGATGTCGCGGAACGGGATGTACGAGCCCGCAACCTCGTCGGCGGTGTAGAACGCGACCCGGCCGACGGCCTCGCCGACGTTGTAGGGCTGGTACTGGACCCCGGCGAACAGCTCGTCGGTGGAGATCACGTGGATGTCGTCCGCCAGCTGCGGCACCAGGGACTCGATCGCGGCCGAGGTCGGGTGGAACAGCAGCTCCTCGCCGAACCACGTCGTGTCGCGGATCTGCCGGTAGGCCTGCTCGACCATCGACGCATCTGCGGTGTCGTAGGGCGACAGCTCGTAGGTGTACTTGTCCGCCCCCTCGTAGTAGGTCACCGCGCCCAGCAGGAACCGGCGGTTGGGGCTGTAGTACTCGGTCGCGTTGAAGGTGCCCAAATCGGGCACCGGCGGCAGGCCGTGGCCCGACAGGAACGTCGAGGCGAAGTCCCAGTGGATGGGATAGCAGCGGCTGTTGGTGTAGTAGAGCGCGTTGCCGTCGGAGCGGTCGATCACGGTCTTGATCGAGCGCGCGCCCGCGATGCTGGCGTCGAGCGGCAACGACGACAGCGCCTCGAAGTCGTCGACACAGCCCAGCTCCTGGCTGTAGTCGGTGCTGGGCCCGGTGGTGATGCGGCAGCTCCAGCCCGCACCGGTGGTGCTGCTGTCGCTGCTGGCGCTGCTGTCCGCACCGGTGCTGCTGCTGCTGCTGCCGCCGCTGGTGCTGCTGCCACCGCTGGTGCTGCTGCTGCTGTCCCCGGGCGTGGTGCCGCTGTCGTCGCCGCACCCTGGCGCGACCGCCGACGCCAGGGTCAGCGTCAGCGCCAACGCCAGCGCGAACGATGGATGACCTGGGGCGCGATGATTCGACATGTCAGCCTCCTCCACTCCACGTGCGCACGAGCGAGCCCGAGGGCACACCCAGCACCACTTCGTTCACGGTCCCGCCGTCGTACGGCTGCGGCAGGTAGATCGCGTGGTCGTTCCAGCCTTCGAGCCCACTGCCCCACTCGAGCCCGTGGCCGTAGTGCGGCTGGCCGGCGAAGCCCTGGCTGTACAGCGTGGTGACGGTGCCGTCGGGCGCGACGCGGTACAGCCCGGAGGTGTCGTAGTCGGGCACGTAGAGGTTGCCGCACGCGTCGATGCCGAGGCCGTCGTGGTAGCCCTCGCCCACGCCGGTGGCGAAGACCACCGGGTCGGCCGAGGGCATGAGCTCGTCGTCGACCTCGACGAAGTACACCGGCGCGTTGCCGAACGTCAGCGTCGAGATGTACGCACCGGTGCTGTCGAGGTTGAACACCAGCGCGCGTGGCGTGGTGTTGCCCGGCAGCGTCACCCAGGTGACGACCTCGCCCGACTCGGGATCGACCCGCGCCACGTTCTGGCTGCGTGAGACGTAGGCCTGCTGATCGGGCCCGACCGTGATGCCGTAGGCACCGAACAGGCCCGTCGCGACGACCGTGTTCTGCAGATCCGGCGTCACCCGGCGCAGCTCGCCGTAGTCGTTGGTGTACAGCACGTCGCCGTTGTCGAGCCGATCGAAGGCCTGCGCGCTGTTGACCCCCGGCAGCCACACCGACAGCTGGTCGTCGTAGGTGACGGCCACGATCGCACTGCCGTCCCAACCGAGGATGTGGCCGTCCTCGTCGAAGAACACGTCGTGGTAGCCGCGCGCGGACACCAGCTCGGTCTGCTCGATGTCCGGCAGCGCGTCGCAGTCCCAGTCGATCACGATGCCGGTGGTGGTGTCGTCACCGGTGGTGCCGGTCGCCATGCCGCCGCCGACGTCGAACAGCACCGGCGGCGGGCCCTCGCTGCCGGGCGTGCCGGAGGAATCCTGCGCGGTCGCGGCCGTGCCGCTGCCCGGATCGGTGGCGGGATCGGTGGTGACCGGATCGGTGCTCTGCGTGCCCACGCCGGTGGTGCTGCCGCTGCCCGAGGTGGTGCCGCCGGTACTCGACTCGCCCGCGCCGAGCGGCAGGCGGCTGCTGCACGACACCGGCGCGACCGCCACGAGGGCAGCCAGCAGCGAGGGAGGGACGCGCGGGGGTCGTGGCTGCAACAAAGGCGGCTCCTGGGCGATCGGGCAACGTGGTTCATGGTAGGCAAGCGCCGCGGCCTTCGACCACCGGGCCGTTCGCCGGGGCCCCGGTCCAGCTCGGCTTGGGGCATGCTGCGGGCCGACATGACCCTTCACCCCCACGGCGCGACCCCGCCCGGCGACAGCGGCCCCGTGGCCATCGAGATCCCGGGCAAGACCGCGATGTTGCTGGTCGCCCTCGCCCAGCAGCTGGGCGCCAAGACCCCCGCGGAGGTCGTCGGCCAGGCCCTGGGGCTGCTGCAGATGGTCCAGCAGGCCAAGGCCCGCGGGCAGGCGATCGTGTTGCGCGACCGCGACGGCCGCGAGATCGATCTTGCGCTGTAGCGGAACCAGCGAGGCCTGCGCGGGGCTCTGGTACCCTGCCGGTCCATGACCGTGGACACCGACGCGATCGCGTTTGTACCTCGCCTTCGCCCACGCCACCGACGGTGCGCTCAGTGGCGAAGAGATGCGCACGCTGGCGGAGAAGCTCCGCGGCTGGCGGCCCGAGGTCGGGCTCGACGCCATCGGCGAGCAGATCAAGGCCACGGTCGTCCGCTACAAGCAGCTGAGCAGCCGGGAGCAGCGCCTGGCCGCGGCCACCGACCACGCCGCCGCGCTGGCGCGCACGATGACGGCCGAGCAGCGCCAGCGCGTGCTCGCCGAGCTGCACGCGATCGCCGAGGTCGACGGCACGGTGGCCGAGCAGGAGCGCGCGTTCCTCGACGGCATCCGCGGCACGCTCGGGCTGTGAAGCTCGGCCGGCCGCGCCGCAGCGCGGCTCAGCCGCAGCTGCCGCAGCCGAACTGATCGACCTCGGACACGCACAGGTCGTCCACCGCGTCGCGCAGCAGTAGTCGTCGAGCGCGCAGACGCAGTCGGAGATCGTCGTGTCGCTGCAGCCGGCGTCGGCCTGCGCGGCACAGCAGTCGCCGCCGCCCGCGGTGGGATCGGCGGTCGGGTCGGTCGGATCCCCGGTGCCTCCGCCGCACGCACCGCAGCCCAGCGAGTCGACCTCGCCGACGCAGATGTCGTCCCACGCGGTCGCGCAGCAGTAGTCGTCCTGCGCGCACACGCACTGCTCGACGGTCGCATCGGCGCAGCCGGGCACGTCGGACACCGCGCAGCAGTCACCGCCCCCGCCGCCGCCGGTGGTGCCACCGTCGGTCCCGCCACCGCCGTCGGTGCCACCGCCACCGGTGCCACCGCCACAGGCACCGCAGCCCAGCGAGTCGACCTCGCCGGCGCAGATGTCGTCCCACGCGGTCGCGCAGCAGTAGTCGTCCTGCGCGCACACGCACTGCTCGATGGTTGCGTCCTCGCAGCCGGTGCCAGCGTGGGCACTGCAGCAGTCGCCTGCGCCGCCACCGGCCTCGCCGCCGCCGCCATCGGTGGCGACGCCACCGTCGGTGCCGACGCCACCATCGCTGCCACCGGCACCGTCACCACCGCCGTCGCTGCCGGCCTCGCCCGCACTGGGATCGCCACCCCCGTCGCCGCCGGTGGATCCGCCACCGGCGTCACAGATGCCGCAGCCGTTCTCGTTCACCAGCGACGCGCACAGATCGTCCCAGACGTTGTCGCAACAGAACGAGTCCTGCGCGCACACGCACATCGCGATCATCGGGTCGCCGCAGCCGGGCGTCATGTGACCGACGCAGCAGTCGCCTTCACCGGGCGCCGGCGGATCCTCGCCGGTGTCGAGCGGCGCGCCAGAGGGATCCTCGCCGCCACCGTCGTCGTCGACCGGACCGCTCACGCCCTCGTCGTCGCCGCCACCGCCGTCGTCTCCGCCGCCACCGGTCTCGGCCGCGGACGTGTACGACGAGCCGAAGCCCTCGAGCAGGTCCGCACCCTTGGTGCACGAGGCGGTGGTGGTGGTGAGCGCGAGCAGGCCAAACGACGCGGTGACGAGACGTGCGTGCATGGGCATCCCTCTTCCAGCCGACGAGGCTACAGCGCCGCTGCGCCCTGCAATCGTCGCCGGGCGGGGCCTACGTCGTTTGATCGAATCGCGCAGATCGCCGCGGCAGCGCACGGTCGCGATTGCACGTTCTGCCCAGCGGATCCGCGCCGCGGGAACCTGTGGCCGTGCAAGTTGCCCAGCGTGGGCGCGGGCGGCCGCGACCGCAATCGGGGACAAGCCGCGGCGCGGACCGCGGGCGACCCCGCCGGAGCCCCGGCCAGACCGGCCCGCAGGGCCGGATCGCGCGGTGCGACGATCGCCGGGCGCAGCTGCGACACTGACGGGGCGGATGACCCGTACGCCCGAGCTCGCGCTGGTGCCCTGGCCGCTGCTGCTGTTGCTCGCCGCGTGTCCCGACGACGGCAGCAACGAGGTGCCACCGGGCGGCGCGTTCGAGCACGACCCGGCGTGCATGCTCGATGCGCCGCTCGCGATCGAGATCGGCGACGGCACGCTCGGCTTCGGCGCGCTCGATCCGGGTGAGGGCCCGATGGTGCACTTCGGCTCCCAGGGCGGGCAGCACATGTTCGTGGGCGTGCGCATCGGCGGCCTCGCGCTCGATCGCTACGACCGCGTGCTGGTCGAAGCCGCGTGGTACGAGCGCGCGCAGTGCCCGACGCTGGGTGTGCCCTGCAGCGGCGAGGTCTCGGCCCACGAGGTCTGGGTGCTGGGCGACGTCGCGCCGCTGCACCCGGTCGACGCGCACACCATCGAGCAAGATGGCATGCGGCTGTACCTCGAGTACGGCGGCGAGATCGTGCTGCAGGTCCGCGCCGAGGATCCCTGCGGGCAGCAGGGCCTGGCGCAGATCGCCTTCAGCTACTGACGCTCGCCCCGCAGGCCCCGGCGCGCCAGCGCGGCCGCGGCCGGCCGCACCAGCGCGCGCTGACGCTGGGCGAAGCGCGGCCGCTCGGGCAGGCGACCGTGCACCGCCGGATGCGGCAGCACCAGCTTGCGCTGCGCCATGGTGCGCGCGCGGTGCGAGGCCATGATGCCGAGGTCGCCGAGGATCGCCATCGCGACCAACAGCCCGGTCTCGGCCGCGCCTTCCATGAAGCCTTGGAACTCGAGCGAGGTGTGCTCGCCGCAGAAGTGCACGTTGCCCTCGCGCGCGCCCTCGAGGCCGTAGAACGCCCACTGCCCCGGGCGGTAGCAGGCGTAGCTGCCCAGGGTGTGCTCGTGCGAGGGCCAGTGCATGCGCACGGCCGAGCCGGCGGTGTAGGCCGCCATCGCGCCGGGGAAGATGGTCTCGAGATCGGGCAGCGCGACGTCGGTGAACCACTGCTCGAGCTCGCCCTCGCCGCTGGCGACGCCCTGCATGCCGCCGAGGAAGTTCGTGATGATGCCGGCGGCACCGTCCTGCCCGGTCGAGGTCTCCCAGAACTGCTGCGCCGGCAGGTCCGTGGTCACGCTGCCGGTGGCGTCGTGTTGCGTCCGCCACACTCGCTCGGCGAAGCCGCCCATGACCTTGGCGTTGGTGCCGTAGCCGAGCTCCGCGATGATCTGCCGCTTCTCGTCGCTGAGCGTGAGCGCCGTGAGGTCGACCTGGCGCAGCCGCGTGAACGGCAGCGCGAATACCACGTGCTCTGCCTCGACCTCGACCTCGCCGTCGGGCCCGGCGAACACCAGCACGAAGCCACCGCCGTCGCCGTCGCGCACCGCCGTCAGCGTCATGCCGGTCTGGATGTGACCGGTCAGACCATCGGCGAGCGCGGTCGTGAAGCTGTCGTTGCCGGTGTGGGTGTGGTAGCGCTCGTCGGAGATGCCGAAGATGCGGAACTCGTCGGGCGTGTCCGAGCCGATGAGGTAGATGAGGTTGAGCGCGGATTGTTGATCGTTCTCGAGCCCGTACTCGCCGCGGTACGCCGCCGCGAGGATCGCGTGCAGCTCGGGGTACTGCGCGGCCGGCACGACGTCGTCGAGCCACTGCGTCAGCGGAGTGGCGTCGAGCATGGCGTAGGCCGCGTCGTCGTTGTCGGCCATCTCGACCTGGCCCGCGATGGTGTCGGCGACCGCCGCGAACTGCATCACGACGGTGTCCTGCGGCACCGCGACGCCGCCGACGTACCAGGTGTCGCGCACGGTCGCGGCGCCCAGGCCAGCCTCGCGATCGTCGAGCGCGATGCCGAACTCCTCGGACAGATCCCACAGCGTCTGGTGCACCGTGTCGATCAGCTCGCCGCCGAGCTCCGCGAGCTGCCCGTCGGCGAACATGTCGCGCGCGCTGTACATGCGCCCGCCGGTGCGGTCGGACGACTCGTACACCGTCGCGTCCACGCCGACCTCGCGCAGGCGATAGGCGCAGTGCAGCCCCGCCATGCCGCCACCGACCACGGCCACGCGGGCACCGTCCCCGCTGCCACCGGTGCTGCCCGAGTCGGCGCCGCCCTCGTCGGCGTCGCCGCTGCCACAGCCCAGCGCCACCGCGGCGGTGCCCAGCATCGCCTGCTGCGTGAACACCCGGCGCGAGCGCAGGCCGCCGTCGTGCTCGCGGATCCACGCGACCACGGCCGCCGGATCGCGGGCGCCTTCGGCCTGGGCCGCGCGGCACAGCGCGGCGATGCGACGCAGACGGGCGAACAGGGAGGTACGAGCCATGCGGGTTTGTAACACGGGGGCTCGCGCGACGCCGAGCGCTTGCGAGCGCGGCGAGATCGCGGCAGCGTGTCGCAGCTCCCGTGGCGCTCCACCTGCACCGCAGCAATCGCATCGACGCGCTGGCACAGGTGCTGGGCGACATCGTCGAGGCCGAGCCGCTGCCGCCGCTGCAACCCGAGCTCGTGGTCGTGCACGGCCGCCAGGTCGCGACGTGGTTGTCGGCGCGCCTGGCCGAGCGCTTCGGCATCTGGGCCCATGCACGCTTTCCGTTCCCGCGCCGCTTCGTGCTGCAGGTCATGGCCGCGGTCGTCGGTGCGCGGGCCGAGTCGCTCGCACTCGACGAGCGCGAGGTGCTGCAGTGGTTGTTGCTGCCGGCGATGGAGCGGCGCCTGGGCGAGCCTGCGTTCGCGGAGCTATCCCGCTACTGGCGCGACGACACCAGCGGCGTCGCGCGCTTCCAGCTCGCAGCCCGCACCGCGGCGCTGTTCGACGCCTACCTCGTGCACCGGCCGCAGATGGTGCTGCAGTGGGAGGGCGGCGAGGACGACGGCTGGCAGGCCGAGCTGTGGCGCGAGCTGCAGCGCGCGGCGCCGCGGGATCACTTCGCGCGACTGCAGCAGGTCTGCGTCGCGGCCCTGCGCGCCGCCGATGCCCCGCCGCAGGGCTACCCGCGCGGCTGGCGTTGTTCGGCGTCGCGAGCCTGCCGGCTTCGTACCTCGAGCTGGTCAGCGCGCTCGCGCGCACGATCGACGTGCACGTGCTGGTGCCCTCGCCTTCGCGCGCGTTCTGGGCCGAGCTGCGATCGCTGCGGCGCGCCCGGGATCCCGCGCGCGCCGCCAGCTTCGACGAGGGCCACCCGCTGCTGGCGTCCCTGGGCTCGCTGGCCCGCGATTTCCAGGGCCTGCTCGAGGCCGGCGCGCCGTACCAGGAGCAGCGCGAGTTGTACCTGCCGCCCACCGGCGACAGCGCGCTGGCGATCCTGCAGGCCGACCTGCTGGATCTGCGCCGGCGCGAGGGCGGCGTGGGCCACGAGCCGGCGGCGCCGCTGCGTCCCGACGACGACTCCATCGCGGTGTTCTCGTGCCACACGCGGCTGCGCGAGGTCGAGGTGCTGCACGACCGCATCCTCGACGCGCTCGCGCGCACGCCGTCGCTGCAGCCACGCGACATCGTCGTGTACCTCACCGACGTCGACGCGTACGCGCCGCTGATCGAAGCGGTGTTCGAGCGCGACCGCGACGACGCGACCGCGCTGCCGTTCTCGATCGCCGATCGCTCTGCGCGCGCGGAGAGCCCCACGCTCGAGGCCTGGCTGCGGCTGCTGGCCTCGTGCGAGGGCCGCATGACCGCGTCCGAGGTGCTCGACCTCTTGGTGCTCGATCCGGTCGCGGCGCGCTTCGAGCTGTCGCCCGACGACCTCGACACCATCGCAGATTGGATCGCCGCTGCCGGCATCCGCTGGGGCATCGACCGCCAGCACCGCCAGCACCACGGCCAGCCCGCGCGTGACGAGACCACCTGGGCCTTCGGCCTGCGGCGCATGGTCCTGGGCTATGCGATGCCGGGCCGCGGGCGCGAGAGCTTCGCCGGGGTGCTGCCGTTCGACGAGATCGAGGGCAGCCGCGCGGAGCTGCTGGGCCGACTGGGCCGCGCGACCGAGACGCTGTTCGCGCTGTCGCGATCGCTGGCGTCGCCACGCAGCGTCGGGACGTGGCAGACCGATCTCGCCGCGGCGATCGACGCCATGCTCGCGCCGCGGCCGTCCGCGCAGTGGGAGCTCGACGATCTACGGCAGGCGCTCGCGCGCGTGGCCGAGTCGGCCACCCGCGCGGGCTACGACGGCGAGGTCCCGCTGCGAGTCATGCGCGACGCCGTGCTGGCGCAGATCGAGGGCGACCGTGCGGCCAACGCCATCCGTGGCAACCGCAGCGGCGGCATCGGCTTCGCCGCGTTGGCGCCGATGCGCGTGATGCCGGCCGAGGTCGTGTGCGTGCTGGGTCTGTCGGACGGCGTGTTCCCGCGCGCGAGCGCGTCGGTCGACTTCGATCTCATGCGGCGCACACCGCGCCCGGCGATCGCGACAGCCGCGACGACGATCGCTACGCGTTCCTCGAGGCCATCACGGCGGCTCGCTCGCGGCTGCTGCTGGGCTACGTCGGCTGCAGCAGCCAGGACGATCGCGACCGACCACCGTCGGTGGTGTTGGCCGAGCTGCTCGATCTGCTGGGCTCGACCATGGTCGTGCCCGGCACCGAGTCGCTCGGGCCGGTCGCGCGCGCGGCGGCCGTACGGCGTCGCGTGGTCACACGCGTGCCGATGCAGCCGTTCTCGCCGCGCAACTTCGGCGGCGACCCCGACGCGCGACTGTTCTCCTTCGAGCGGCTGTGGTTCGCCGGCGCCCGCGCGATGCAGGCCGAGCGCGCCGCCGCGCCGCCGGGCCTGTTCGCCGCACCGCTGCCGGCGCCCGAGCCCGCGCCGGTGCTCCGGCTCGACCGGCTCGTGCGCATGTTCCAGTCGCCGCAGCACGAGCTGCTGCGCCGACGCCTGCAGGTCGATCTGTACGAGTGGCAGCGCAGCCGCAGCGACCGCGAGCCGATGGAACTCGAGCCGCTGGAGCTGTGGCGCCTGGGCCACGAGCTGCTGCGACACCGGCTCGACGACCTGCCGCTCGAGCGCTCGCACGCGCTGTTGTCGGAGGCCGGCGTCCTGCCGCTGGGTGCCGTCGGACGCGCGCAGCTCGACGCGCTCATGCTCGATGTCGAGCCCATCGCACAGGCGTTGCTCGCCGATCGCGGCGGCGCGCCGGTGACCACGCGTGCGGTCGAGGTCGATCTGCCCGTCGGCGGCGTGCGCCTGCAGGGGCACCTGCGCCACCACGACGGCACCGGCCTGCGCATCCCTCACTTCTCGCAACCCTCGGCGCGGCACCAGATCGAGCTGTGGATCCTGCACCTGGTCGCGTGCGCGCTCGAGCCGAACCGACCGATCACGAGCATGCTGGTCGGTCGCGGCGAGAAGCACAGCGCGCGCATCGTCCGCTTCGACACCGTGACCGAGCCGCTGCCGCTGCTGCAGGACCTCGCGACCATCCACGCCATCGGCATGTGCGAACCGCTGCCGTTTTTCCCCAAGGCCTCGATGGTGTTCGTCGAGAGCTTCGGCCGCAAACCCCAGGACGGCTGGATGCCGGCGCTCGACGCCGCACGGACGAGCTTCTTCGATCGCCGGCTGGGTGAAGCGCACGACGCCGCGGTGTCGCGGATCTTCGGCGGCGCCGATCCGCTCGCGCGCGATTTCTCGCCGTTTGGCCAGCCGCTGGCGGCGGGCGACTTCATGCAGCTGTCGGTCCGCGTGCTGCAGCCGCTGCGGGCGCATCGCCGCGAGGCGTGAGCGACGGCGCGACGCGTCGCCGCCGCGCGGTCGCGGTGTCCTCGTGCAATCGACCGCTGGCGTCCCCCGGCCCGGCGTCGGCGGCGAATCGGCGGCGCCGCGCCTGCGTCCACGCTAGTCTGCACGGAGCATCTGCCCATGCGGCGCGCTGAATCGAGCCCCGCGTCGTCGGGGTGGGCCTGGGGCACCGCGGGGCCTCCGGGCGGATTTCCGCCGCCGCACCGACCGCGACGCGGCGCGCCCATGGTGGGCGTGTGGCTCGCCGTGGGCCTGCTGCTCGCGATGGTCGCCGGCGGCGTCGCGCTGGTCGTGACCGCGCTTCGCAGCGACGGCTCCGACGAGGCCGAAGCCGACGCCGACGCCGACGTCGACACCGACGCCGCCGAGGCCGCGTCCGCAACGCCCGAGGCCGCGCCCGCCGCGGTCGCGAGCGCCGGCGCGCGGGTCGAGCCGACGCCGCCCGCCGCACCCGAGCAGCCCGCGACCCCGCGCTCGCTCGATCGCATCACGTGGACGGTCGCCACCGCCGCGACGATCGACGAGCTCGTCGTCGCGTGGTCGCTGCCGCGCGACTCGTTGATCGCGCTCAACCTGACGCTGTCGCCCACCGATCCCATCGCCGCGGGCACCGCTGGTCGTGCACACCGGGCCCATCACCGGCAGCGAGTCGGTGGGTCCGCCCAACGACGGCCGCTTGCTCGGCGCAGTGCCGTTCCCCGAGGGCCGGACGTGGTTGCTCGCGCCTCGATCGCACCCGCGTTCGGGACCGGCGAGACCGTCGTGGCCGTGCTCGCGGCGCTGGACGCCTACGCGGTCGCGCACCCCGACGCGCCGCCGATCCAGCTGGGCGAGCTGTCGGCGCGCCGCGGAGGACCGATCTACGGCCACCAATCGCACCAGGCCGGCCGCGACATCGACATCCGCCTGATCGTCGACGCCGCGGCCAACCGCGTCACCTCGAGCGCAACTGGGCCCTGGTCAAGGCGCTTCGTCGACGGCGGCGAGTTCGTCGCGATCTTCCTCAACCGCTCGCAACAGGGCTGGCTGCGCGCCGCCGCCGAGGCCGACGTCGGCGCGGCCGAGGCCGATCGCTGCTTCGAGCTCATCAGCCACGAGCCCGGCCACACGATCCGCATCCACGTCCGCTTCCGCTGCCCGGACTCGATCACCGCTGCGTCGTCTACTCGATCGGCGAGGTCGAGGACGACCTGGCCAAGCGCGCGGGCGAAGGCCTGGCGGCGGCAAGCCGCTGGTCCGCATCAACGGCAAGCTGCCGACGCTGCGGCCCAAGTCGCCACCGGTCACGCCGCGCAAGCCCGCCAGGCCGACGGGCAAGCTGCCGGGCACGCGTACGAAGCCACGCTGAGCCGCGCGGGCCTTCGCCCGCTTGCGAGCATCGCTGCGTCAGCGCCAACCGACGCGCGTGGCCCACGCCGCGGCCTCGGCGTCCGCGCCGCGCGATCGCGAGGCGCTCGCTCGCCCGGCGGCGGCGCGCGTCGCCACACCAGCGGAGGCAGGCCAACCGCGGCCCGACGCGCGTCGACGTCGTGCGGCGCGTCGATGCCGACCATCGGGCACGAGCGCGGTGCCGTCGGCGTCCCAGTCGTACTGCGTGCCATAGCGCTGCGGGCGGCCCTCGAACACGCAGATGCGATCCTCGAGCGTCGCGACCATCGCCGGCGGCAGCTCACCGCGCTCCGCGGCCTCGCGCAGCAGCGGCAGCATCGCGCGCATGAACGCCGGCTCGCCGATCGCGTGCTGCACGATGCGGAACGCCGCGCCCGCCGCCTGCTCGCCTACGCGCGAGCGCCGGGGAAGCCCCGACGGCGACGATCTCGCGCAGCCGCGCGGCGTTGGCCCGGTGGACCCGGGCCATCGGCTCGGCGTAGCCATCGAACAGCTGCCCGTCGGCGGCGAAGCTCGGCCCGCACGCGCTCGTCCTCGTCCATGAGCGCGAGCAGCTCGGCCGCGAGCGCGGGCTCGGGTGGCAAGCTGATCACCACGCCAGCATCGCACGGACGGGCGGCGTCCCCAACCGGCGGGCAGTCCCGATCAGAAGTCGCCCGCGCGGACGTAGGGCTCGCTCCACAGCGTCACCTGCAACAGGCACGACTTGAGCCACGCCGCGCGCATGGCCTCGACCTGCGCCGCGCTCGCGCCGGTGCGCGCGAGAAACGGCACCAGCGTGGTGGTCACCGGGATCACCAGCGGCAGCAGGTGACGCAGCGGCACGATCGCCGCCGCCGACACTCCGTCGGTGCGGTTCTTCTTCGCACGGTGGTGGCGCAGGCCGATCTCGTGCTGGTAGTCGAGCCAGGCCTGATCGTACTCGGCCCGCGCGGTGTCGAGGATCCAGCGACCGAAGCGCTTGCGCACCGCGGCGAGGTACTCGCCCACCGGCGCGCCGTCGGCACCGACGAAGCTGGCCAGAAGGTGCGGGTTGGCGCCGACGAAGCCATACCAGACGTCGAGGATGGCCTCGACCTGATCGGCGAGGATCGGCAGCGACGCACGCAGGGCCGCGACGTCGTCGTCGCCGAACAACGCGGTGCGCTTCATCGCCTCGAACTCGGTCGTCGAGACCGGTGAGCGGGCGAGCTCGCTGGTGCCGTAGGTGTAGCCAGGGATCGTGGGTGCGGACATGGGTGGGCCTTTCGCGTGGCGGTGGATCGGTGGACGAACGCGAGCGTGCCGCCCCGCCGGTGTGGCGGCACGCTCGCGAGCGGGGTCTCGGGTGGACTGCGCGTCTGAGGGCGAATGCTGACTGGCGCGTCGCGGACGACAACTGCAAGCAGGGCAGTCGCGACGGCTTCGCCGGCGCGGCGGGGAGGAAGCGGAGCCTCCCCTGGAGACTCAGCGCGGCGCGACGAAGCGTTGCCAGGTCACGTCGGCGTGGGCGTCGGACGCGGGCTCGTGTTCGCCGCAGTCGATGCGCAGGTGCGCGGCGGCCATGGGCGCCCCGACCAGATCGCAGTGGTGTGGCCGCGCGCCGGCGTGGGCGTGGGCGCGGAAGTACACGCAGCTGATGCACATGCGCTGCGGCGGGATCATCCCGGCCTGCTGCAGCGCGCGGATCATCTTCAACAGCCCCGCGAGGAACACCGGCTGCTCGTGCGGCGCGAGTTCGGCGACCGCGGCGCCGAGGAACTCGGGCCAGGCGCGGGCCCGCGCGGCGCGCTCGCGGCCCCCATCCGTCAGCGCGAGCAGGCTCGCGCGGTGGTTGCGAGGATCGGGCGACCTCACGAGCAACCCCTTGTCGACCAGCACGCGCGCGGCGTCGCTGGTCGTCGCGAGCGTGACGCCCAACCGCTGCGCCAGCTCCGAGACCGTGCGCGCTCCCTCGGCGAGCACGGTCGCGAGGATCTGGCCCTGCGTCGGCGAGAGCCCGTCGCCGGCGGCCTGCTGCCACTGCTGCTGCTTCATCGCCAGGCCCAGCTTCGACAACGCCACCGCGATGCGCTGCGGCAGCGGCTCGCTGAGCTGATCGAAGTCGGTTGCGCGCGGACCGGACATGACGCCTCGTCGAGGGACTCGTCCTGGGTTCTAACTTAGGAGTCCTAAGTTGTCAAGCAACCAGGACGCCCTGAGGAGCCCGATTCGGGCGCCGTGTGCACCGCCCCGGCCTCAGCCGTCGTCTCGTGCGATGACGACGAGCTGGCCGGCGAAGCCCCGCGGCGTGGTCTTGTCGCGGGGGTTGAGCTCGAAGCTGCCGCCCGGCGCGGTGTTCCAGCCGATCGCGACCTCGCCGCGCCGTCGCGCCCGCGCGATCACATCGAAGAAGCTCACGGGCTCGTCGGGCCGCACGTACAACCCGGCGGGCTTGACGTACAGCTCGCAGCCGTCGTTGGTGGTCAGCTCGGTCCACACGCCCGCGAGCTCGGGGCTCATCGAAACCTGCGCGATCAGCTGGCTGACGAGTTCGTCGCTGACGACGAAGTCGCCCAGGGCGGTGATGCTCGCGAGCTCCTTGGTCCGCGGATCGCGGATCTCGAGACCAGGCGGACGGTGCGGAAGGCCCTGCTGGCCTGCAACCCGCGGAGAGCGGCAGCACCGCTCATCGAAGTGCGGCATGGCGTCGATCGCCGCGGCGTCACCGGGCTGCTCGGTGTCGCCGACCAGGGCACCGCGCGTCGAACGGCCGCGTGGTCACGCGCTCGAGCGTCTCGCGCAGGGTCGTGCCGTTCCTGCACGTCCTCGTGACCGGCACGTTGCGAAGCCGTCCAGGGCGCCTCGCGCGCCCGCGCGCGGGCCTCGTCGGGCGCCAGCGCGCCGAGCACCGCGACCTCGCCGCCGGCGGGATAGCCGGTGTCGATCTCCTGCAGCATCGCCGGCAGGTCGGGCCGGTAGCCCACCACCTGCAGCCGCTGGGCCGCGGGCGGCGGCAGCTCGCTCGCGGGCAGCGTCGCATCGGCGGTGTGCGGCGCGACCGTGAGCGGGACGTCCGCGTCCTGGGCCAGCACCAGCAATCGATCGCCCTCGCGCAGCGGCGCGTCGTCCGGGGGCGACAGCAGCACGCCGAACTCGCCCGCGCGCGCGAGCCCGCACACGATCACCGCCTCGAACGCGAGGCAGGCCTCGCCGAAGCGCCGCCCGACCAGATGGCCGGCACCGCGCGTGCAGAACTCGTCGCCGACGAACGACAGCAACTCGCCGTAGACCCGCGCGAGCCCGGGCTGGCGGATGCTCTGGATCATCAGGCGGCCGAGGAACTCCCGCGCGACCACGGCGACGTGGGCGCTGGGATCGATGCTGGCGATGACGTCGATGCGCCGGGGCGTTCTCCACTTCTCGCGACCAGGTGCGCCGGCGGCTGGACCGGCAGCCCCCGCAGCAGCACCAGCAGGGCCTTGACCACGCGCAGCACGTCGGCGTTGTCGCCGTCGCCGCCGTCGGGCATGACCACGACGCCAGGCTCGCGCCACCGCGACGTCGAGCAGGTCCTGCACCGAGGCGCATCGAGCTCTCGGTGCACGCATCGATGGTGGCGTGCGTCGATCCGGTGCGCGCCGAAGCGAGCCAGCACCGCCTTCGACGATCTCGACTTGGGCCGGCGCGAGAGGATCACGAACACAGGTATCGCGCGCCAGGAGTTGGCCAGCGCCAGCTCCTCGAGCAGCTTCTGGAGTGCGCTGTCGTGTTGAAGCCCAGCACCAGGGTGTGGCCCGGGATCAGCCACCGCGCCGCTGGCCTGGCGCAGCCGCCTTCAGGTTCTCCTGCACCGAGGTCGCGACGAAGCCGATCAACAACACGAACACGCACAGACCCACGATGGTGGTCAGGATGCTCGCGAGCCGCAGGCCTGCGCCTTCGTCGGCCGTACCGGTGCCGGGGTCCATGACCCGGCCCCACGACCACCACACCGCCTCCCAGCCGTCTCGACTGGCCGGCATCGGGCGCGAACAGGTACAGCGCGACCACGCCGATCGCGAGCGCCACGCCGGCGAACACGACCAGCAGCATGAACCGCGCAAGGCTGCTCCACGCCATCGCGTTGTCGAAGTGGTAGCGCAGCTTGCTCGGGGCCAGGCTCCGGGCCTTGTCCAACATGGCCGGCGGATACCGCGGCTGCGGCCCGCTGCGCAAGGGGTGACGCGGCCGCGCGAACGCGGCATGGTTGCATCGAGCTTGGCCCGTTCCCGCGCACCCACGCTGCTGCTCGCGACCGCGCTGCTGGGCGCCGGCGGCTTCGCGCTGTGGCGTGCGCAGCGAGGCGTCACCACGACGACGGTCACTGCCACGCAGGCCGAGATCGTGCAGACCCTGGTCACGATCGGCCGCGTGGACCCGCCGGCCGAGCTGGTGTTCGTCGCGCGGCGAGGCCACGCGGATCAACCGCGTCGAGGCGCGCGAGGGCGATCGCGTCGCGGCCGGAACCTGCTGGTGCAGATGGACGCGGCCGAGCCGAGGCCACGGTCGAGCAGGCCCAGGCCTCGCTGCAGCAGGCCCAGGCGCACACACGGCAGGTCGCAACCGTGGCGGCCCTGACCGCGGCCGCGAGCCTGCGCGAGGCCCAGGCCAACCTCGAGGAGGCCAAGCGCGAGCTCGATCGCAACGAGAGCCCGCTGTTCAAGCGCATCGTCGACGCAGCCGAGGTCGACCTCGCGCGCACGACCCTGGTGGTCGCGCGTACCTCGGCCTGCTCCTGCCGAGCTGCAGCAGGCCGGTGGAAGTCGAAGAAAGGCGCCGACTGGGCAGGCCGCGCTCGCGGCGGAGATGTTCGCCGAGGCCGGCCTCGCGATCAGGCAGGCGCGGCTCGATCGCCTGCGCATCGTCGCGCCGTCGGTTCGAGTACTGCGGTCTCGCGCAGCGCCGAGGTCGGCGCGGTGGTCCAACCCGGCACCGAGCTCATGCGCATGACGCTCGACGGCCCACCCGCCTGGTCATCGAGCCCGACGAGAAGAACCTGCGGGTGCTGCAGGTGGGCAGCGCGCGGTCGCGTCGGCGGAGGCCTTCCTCGACCTGCGCTTCGACGCTATGATCGTCGAGTACATCGCACCGGCGGTCGATGCGATGCGCGGCACCATCGCCTCGCGGTGCCGCAGCCGCTGTCGCAGCTGCGCACGGACGGTCTCGGTCGAGATCGAGGTCGCGCGGCGAAGGCCGCGCGACGTTGCCGGCCGGTGGCGGTGCGCGACCTCGCGACCGCGGCGCAGCCGTGGGTGTTGAGTTCGAGCGCGGCGTGGCCGCGCGCCGCGACGTGACCGTGGCCTGCGCGGCGACGACCGGGTCGAGATCACCGAAGGCCTCGCCGAGGGCGAGACCGTGCTCGACGATCCCAAGCGCGCCGTCGGCGACCGGGTGCAGGACAAGGCGATGCCGGTGGCCCTGTTCCTGGAAAACGCCAGTCCTCCGCGAGGCAAGGCCGCGTCCATTGCCTACCATCGCTGGGTGATCGGCGTCGGCGCCAGCGTCATCGTGTTCCTCTCCGCGCTGATCGGCATGCGCCCTTCATCGACAAGACCCTGGGCACCCAGGCCCACGTGGTCGTGCGGCCGCAAGAGGAGCGGCCGCGCCCGCAGCTGCGCCCGACGACGACCTGCTGCCGCCGCGCGCGAGCAACGACGACCGGCGCGCAGCGCGCGATCGATCGTCGGCTGGCAGCGACCCGGCCGAGCTCGCCGCCGATCCCGAGGTCGAGGCCGTGACCCCGGTGGTGACCGGCCCGGGCTTCGCCGTGCGCGGCACCGCATCGAAGTCCGTCGCGGTGCTCGGCATCGACCCGGGCAGCTACGTCCGCGTGGTCACCGTCGACCAGCGCCTGGTCGCGGGCGCCCTGCCCCGCAGCGGCACAGAGGTCGCGATCGGCAGCGAGCTGGCCGACGATCTCGGCGTGGAGGTCGGCGACAAGCTGCGCATCCAGGCCGCCGGCGGTCGCACCGAGCTCTTCACCATCGCGGGCATCTTCCGGCTCGGCAACCGCGAGGTCGACGCGCGCTGGGTCCTGGTCACCCTGCGCGCGGGCCAGACCCTCCTCGATCTGGTCGGCGGGGTCTCGAGCCTGGAGCTGCGCGTACGCGGGTTGTTCGACGCCGACCGCACCGCCGCGCGCATGACCGCCCACACCGGCCTGGTCGCAGAGAGTTGGATGCAGCTCAACGCCGAGCTACTCACCGCGCTGCGCTCGCAGAGCGCGTCGAGCCTGCTGATCCAGGTGTTCGTGGTGCTCGCGGTGACCATCGGCATCACCAGCGTGCTGGTGGTGTCGGTGGTGCAGAAGCGGCGCGAGATCGGGATCTTGCGCGCGATGGGGGCCACGCGCCGACGCATCGCCGCGGTGTTCCTGATCCAAGGCGGCGCGCTGGGGTTGTTGGGCTCGCTGGTCGGCGTGGCCACCGGGGTGGGCGTCGCGACCGCGTTTCGCAGCGCCGCGGTCGACCCGCGCGGGCAACCGCTGTTCCCCATCGAGATCGAGCCCGCGCTGGTGCTGGTCGCGGTCTCGATCGCGCTGGGCACGGGCCTGCTCGCGGCGCTGCTGCCGGCGCTGCGCGCGGCTCGACTCGACCCGGCGGTGGCGATCCGTCATGAGTGACGCGGCCGCGCCCGAGCGGGCCCCGCCCGAGGCGGCCGACACCGCCGTGCTCGAGCTGCGCGGCGTGATCAAGGAATTCGGCCAGGATCCGGTCACGCGCGTGCTCGACGGCATCGACCTGCGCATCGACCACGGCGAGTTCGCGGCGCTGGTCGGCCCGTCGGGCTCGGGCAAGAGCACGCTGCTCAACCTGCTGGGTCTGCTCGACCGACCCACCGGCGGCGAGCTGCGTGTGCTCGGCCGCGACACCGCCACCCTCGACGACGCCGAGCTCACCGCCCTGCGCGGACGCGCAATCGGCTTCGTGTTCCAATTCCACCACCTGTTGCCGGCGCTCAGCGCGGTCGAGAACGTGATGCTGCCGCTGACGCTCGCGCGCGGGCGCATGCGCGCGCCCGATCGCGCGGCCGCGCTCGAGGGCCTGCGTGCGGTCGGCCTGGCCGCGCGGGCCGACGAGCGCACCACACGGCTCTCGGGTGGTCAGCAGCAGCGCGTCGCGATCGCACGCGCGCTGGTCGGACGACCGCCGCTGCTGCTGGCCGACGAACCCACCGGCAACCTCGACACCGGCACCGCCGACGAGATCTTCGAGCGAGCCAGGCGCGAGTTCAACCAGCCGCTGGCGCATGGCGTTTCTGGTCGTGACCCACTCGCCCGAGCTGGCCGAGCGCTGCGATCGCGTGATCACGCTGGTCGACGTCGTGGTCGGCGATCGCCGACCGACGTGACGCGCGCGGGCCGTGCTACTGCTCGGGCCGGCTCGCGATGACCGACGCGCTCGATCCCCTGACGCTGCCGCTGCTCGGCACCAGCCTGATCGAGGCCAGCGCCGGCACCGGCAAGACCCACGCGATCGCGACGCTGTTCCTGCGGCTGCTGCTCGAGTCGGAGCTGCGCGTCGACGAGATCCTGGTGGTGACCTTCACCGAGGCCGCAGCCGCGGAGCTGCGCGACCGCGTGCGCGTGCGGCTGCGCGGCGCCCTGGCCGAGCTCGGCAGCCCCGGCGAGGCCGATGCCGACGTGCGACAGCTGCTGGCGGCGCGGCGGGCCCGCGGCCTCGACGATCGTCCGCGGCTCGAGGCGGCGCTGCGCGGCTTCGATCTCGCGACCATCGCGACCATCCACGGCTTCTGCCAGGGCGTACTGCAGCGCTCGGCGTTCGAGACCGGCGTGGCGCTGGCGACCGAGCTGGTGGTCGACGAGCTGCCGCTGGTGGATCAAGTCGTGCGCGACTACTGGGCCCGCGAGCTGTACGACGCCGAGCCGCGCTTCGTCCGACACCTGCAGGAGTCGCAGGTGGTCCCGCCCAAGCTGCAACGGCTCGCGCGCCTGGCCGCGGCGCACCCCGATCTCACGCTGTTCCCTCCGCGCGTGGTCGACGAGGGCGATCCGGATCTGCGCGACTACCTGCGCTGTTATCGCGAGGTGCGCGCGCTGTGGCACCGCGAGCGCGACAGCGTGACCGCGCTGTTGCTCGGCAGCGAGGTGCTGCACCGCCGCGAGTACCCCAAGGCCGACATGCCGGCGTGGTTCACGGCCATGGACGCGTTTCTGCGCGAGCCCGAGCCCGGCGCGCTGCTGGCCTTCGGCGTGTTCGACCGCTTCTGCACCAGCCACCTGGCGGAGAAGACCCACGCCGACGCGCGCCGCGTGGGCCTGGTGCCGCGCCACCCGTTCTTCGACGCCTGCGAGTCGCTGCTGCAGGCCCGCGCGCCGCTGGAGAAGAATTTCGCGCTGCAACAGATCGACTTCAAGCTGCGGCTGGCCAAGTACGTGCGGCGTGAGCTGCCCCGGCGCAAGCGCGCAGCGCAGCTGCAGTCGTTCGACGATCTGTTGCTGCAGCTCGACGCGGCGCTGCGCGGCCGCCACGGCAAGCGCCTGGCCGAGCGCATCCGCAGCCGCTTCCGCGCCGCGCTGATCGACGAGTTCCAGGACACCGATCCGGCAGTACCGGATCTTCAAGACCCTGTTCGGCCAGCGCGGCGGCCTGCTGCTGCTCATCGGCGACCCCAAGCAGGCCATCTACGCCTTCCGCGGTGCGGACGTGTACGCCTACCTCGAGGCCGCGCGAAGCATCGGCGGCCGGCGCGTGACCATGCGCCACAACTGGCGCTCCGACCCGCCGCTGCTCGCCGCGGTCGAGCGTCTGTTCGACGTGCACGACCCGTTCGCGCTGTCGGCGATCGAGCTGCCGCAGGTGCTGCCACGACCGGGCGCGCACGCGCGGCTGCAGCACGACGGCGCGCCGCTGCCGGCGATGACCATCGCGACCATCTCGCGCGACGGCGCCGAGCTGCGCGGGCGCCACGCGACCAAGGAGTGGGCCGAGCAGGTCATCCCCGGGCGCGTGGCCGAGGCCATCGCGGCGCTGCTGCAGCAGGGCGCCACGCTCGAGCACGACGGCGAGGCGCGGCCGATCCACGCCGGCGACATCGCCGTGCTCACGCGCAAGAACGTGCAGGCCCTGGCGGTGCAGGCGGCGCTGCGCGAGCGCGGCATCCCCAGCGTGGTGTACGGCGACTCGACCGTGTTCGAGAGCACCGAGGCCGCCGAGCTCGCGCGCGTGCTCGCAGCCGTGGCCGAGCCGACCCACGCGGGGCTGCTGCGGGCCGCGCTCGCGACCGAGCTGCTGGGCGTGCGCGCGGACGCGTTGGCGCAGCTCGACCAGGACGATGCCTCGTGGGAGCGCTGGGTCGAGCTGTTCCGTGCGCTGCACGAGCTGTGGGCCCAGCGCGGCTTCGTGCAGATGTTCCGCGCGCTGTTGGCCCGCAGCGACGCGCCGGCGCGGCTGCTCGCCGACGCCACCGGCGAGCGGCGCATGACCAACCTGTTGCACACCGCGGAGCTGCTGCACGCGGCCGCGAGCGAGCAGCACCTCGGCCCCGCCGGGCTGCTGCGCTGGCTCGAGGAACAACGGCGCGAGCGCAACACGATGGTCGAGGCATTCAAGCTGCGGCTCGAACGCGACGACCGGGCGGTACAGCTCATCACGGTGCACCGCAGCAAGGGCCTCGAGTACCCCATCGTCTTTTGCCCCTACGCGTGGGACGCCGACGAGCTGTTCGGAGACGAGAAGGAGGACACGCTCTACCACGACCCACGAGACGGCTTGCGCGCCGTGCTCGACGTGCGCCCGGCCGCGGACGAGGGCAAGAAGCCGGCGTTGGACCTCGCCCGACGCGAGCGCGAGGCCGAGGCGCTGCGACTGCTCTACGTCGCGGTGACGCGCGCGCGACATCGCTGCGTGCTGGTGTGGGTGCCGAGCTCGCGCTCGCACCAGTCGGCGCTCGCGCAGCTGCTGTGGAGCCCGCGGCGACACGAGCCCCGGCTCGCGCCCGAGCTGGTGCAGCGGCGCGTACAGGACCAGAGCGACGCGGCGATGATCGAACACCTGCAGCGGCGCGGCGAGGGCGTGTGGACCGTGGCGTCGCTGCCCGCGGCGCCGCAGGAGACCATCGCGGCGAGCCTCGCCGCCGTCGCGTCGCCGGCGACGTTGTCGCTGCGCGCGCCCCGGGCGACGCTCGATCGGTTGTGGCGCACCTCGAGCTTCTCGCAGATGGCGGCCGCGCCGGTGTCGACCGAGGCTGCGCCGGCGGTGGCGCTCGGACCCGACTGGGCCGACGCGCGCGCCCACGACGAGGACCTCGCGGCCGCGCCACGCGTGGGCGAGCTGGTGATCGCCGCGGGCCCGACGGTGCCGTTGGCGGAGTTCCCCCGCGGCGTGCGGGCCGGCAACTTCTTCCACGACCTGCTCGAACACCTCGACTTCTCCGCGGACGACGACGCGCGCGCGGGGCTGGTCGCGACCACACTCGCGGCCCACGGCTTCGAGCCGCGGTGGCAGCCGGTGGTCGACGGCGCGCTGGTGCAGATCCTGACCACGCCGCTGCTCGAGCACGGCGGACCGCGGCTGTGCGACGTCCCCCGCGCGCAACGCCTCGACGAGCTCGAGTTCCTGCTGCCGGTCGCCGACCTCGACACCAGCTTGGGCCGCCGCGCGCTGGCACAGGCGTTCCGCGAACACCCCGGCGGCCTGCCACCGGGCTACGCCGATCGCGTGGCGAGCCTGGCCTTCGCGCCGCTGCGGGGCTTCCTCAAGGGCTTCATCGATCTCGTGTTCGTGCACGAGGGCCGCTGGTGGGTGGTCGACTACAAGACCAACCATCTCGGCGACAACGCCGACGACTACCAGCACGCGCGGCTCGCCACCGCGATGTCCGACGATCACTACGTGCTGCAGTACCACTTGTACACCGTCGCGCTGGTGCGGCTCGTGGCCCAGCGTCAGCGCGACTTCGACTACGAGCGCGACTTCGGCGGGGTGCTCTACCTGTTCCTGCGCGGGATGGCGCCCGGGGCACCCGGCGGCATCTGGCGCGAGCGCCCGCCGCTGTCGCGCATCGCGATGTTGTCGGCGATGCTGCAGCGTCCGGAGGGCCCGCGTTCGTGACCGCGGTACTCGAGCGCCTCGCGGCTGCCGGCGTGTTCGCGCCGATCGACGTGCAGCTGGCGCGGACCCTGGGCGCGCTCGATCCCCAGGCCGGCGAACCGCTGCTGCTGGGCGCGGCGTGGGCCTCGCGCGCGGTCGGGATGGGCCACGTGTGCGCCGACCTGCGGCGGGTGTTGGCGCGGCCCTTGCTCGACCGCGAGGGCGAGACCCTGCGCGACGTGCGACTGCCGGCGTTGTTCGAGTGGGTCATGGCCCTGGGCCAGGGCGGCAGCGTCGTCGGCGACGGCACCTCGCCCACGCCGTTGGTGTTCGACGGCGATGCGCGGCTGTACCTGTTCCGCTACTTCGACTACCAGAGGCGGCTGGCCGAGGACCTGCGCCGCCGTGCGCGGCAGCAGCACGCGCCGGCGCCGGATCTCGGGGTCCTGCTCGAGCAGCTGTTCGCGCCCGTCGGTGGTTTCGTCGCCGATCCTCGCCAGCGCGAGGCCGCGGCGGTCGCGAGCCTGCGCGGCCTGACGGTGCTCAGCGGCGGCCCCGGCACCGGCAAGACCACCACGGTGGTGCGCATGCTCGCGCTGCTGCAGACGCTCGCGCTGCGCGAGCGCGGCAGCCCGCTGCGGGTCGCGCTCGCGGCCCCGACCGGCAAGGCCGCCGCGCGCATGGTCGAGGCCATCGCCGCGTCGGTCGCGGCGCTGCCGTGCGCGGCGGCGGTCAAGGACGCGCTGCCGCGCAGCGCCACCACGATCCACCGCCTGCTGGGTTTCCGCCCCAACGCGCCCACGCGCTTCAGCCACGACGCCGACGCGCCAGTGCTCGCCGACGTGGTGTTGGTCGACGAGGCCTCGATGATCGACCTCGCGCTGCTGACCAAGCTCGTCGACGCGGTCCGGCCCGACGCGCGCGTGATCCTGGTCGGCGACAAGCACCAGCTCGCCAGCGTCGAGGCCGGCGCGATCCTGGGCGACATCTGCGATGCGAGCACCCGCGACGACGGCGGACGATCGCCCGAGCTCGCCCAGGCGCTGGCGCCGGCCGGCTTCGCCCTCGACGTCGACGCGCGTGCACCCGCGATCGCCGACTGCCTGGTCGATCTCGTGCACAACCACCGTTTCCGCGACGAGGGCGGCCTGGGCAGCCTGGCGGAGGCGATCAAGCGCGGCGAGCGGGATCGGGCGCTGTCGCTGCTGCGCACCGGCAGCGGTGGTGCGGTGCGTTTGGTGCCGCTGGGCGACGCCGCGGCGGTACCCGCGACCTTGCGGCCGTTGGTGCTCGC
The DNA here is from genome assembly GCA_046351635.1 of Nannocystaceae bacterium. GTDB lineage: Bacteria > Myxococcota_A > Polyangia > Nannocystales > Nannocystaceae > Xiheibacterium. The sequence continues at coordinate 50,008 of JAXLYC010000052.1, forward strand.
GGGTCTGCACGACTACCTGACGAGCGACGATCCCGGCGCGCGGCTGCAGGCCCTGGGCGCGTTCCGGGTGCTGTGCGCCCATCGCCGCGGCGCGTTCGGAGTCGAGCGCGTCAACGCGACCATCGAGCGGCTGTTGCTCGAGTCCGGTCGGCTCGCGGCCGAAGGCGCGTGGTACGACGGCCGCCCGGTGCTGGTCACCGCCAACGACTACCAGCTGGGCCTGTTCAACGGCGACGTCGGCGTGGTCGCGCGCGACGTCCACGGCCAGCTGCGCGCCTTCTTCCCCGGCGAGCACGGCAGCCTGCGCGCGCTGCCGCCCTCGCGCCTGCCCGCGGTCGAGACCGTCTTCGCCATGACCGTGCACAAGAGTCAGGACTGGAGTTCGACCGCGTGACCCTGGTGATCCCGCCGCAGACCTCACCGCTGCTCACGCGCGAGCTGCTCTACACCGGGGTCACGCGCGCACGCCACGGCGTGACGTTGCTGGGCACGCCCGAGGTCGTCGCCGACGCGATCGGCCGCCGCATCGAACGCGCCTCGGGCCTGCGCGACGCGCTGTGGCGCTGACCCGAGCGCGGGACCAAGGGCGCCGCCGCGGGCCCGCCGACACCGCGCGATGCGATCTCGGCGGTGGATTGGCTACCATCGCCGGGTGGACGACGCGGCGGCACTGCAGGCGTGGCGGGCGGGCGACCGCGCGGCGGGCCGCGAGCTGTTCGGCCGGTGGTTCCTGCGGCTGCGGCGCTTCTTCCGCGACAAGATCGACGAGGGCGCCGACGACCTGGCGCAGGCGACGTTGCTCGCCGCGCTGGACAAGGCCGAGGCCCTGCGCGAAGACGCCAGCTTCCGCGCGTGGATGTTCACCATCGCCCGCAACCAGTTGATCGACGCGCTGCGCCGCAGCCCGCGGCGTGCCGCCGCGTTCGATCCTTCGGTCGTACGCGCCTGCGATCTGTCGAACTCGCCCAGCCGCGTGATCGCGGCGCACGACGATCGCCGCATGCTGCTCGAAGCGCTGCGGCGCGTGCCACTGGACGCGCAGGTGGTGCTGGAGCTCAGCTACTGGGAGCGGCTGAGCAGCGAGGAGCTGGCGCAGATCCTCGGCGTCAGCGCGTCGGCGATCCGCACCCGGCTGCAGCGGGCGCGCGAGCTGGTCCGCGCCGAGCTCGCGGCGATGGGCGGCGACGCGCGACTCGCGGCCACCGACGACGACTTCGACGCCTGGGCCGCGCGGATCCACGACGTCGCGCACGAATCGCCGTGAGCACGGCCGCCGGCGCCCGCGCGATGCCTTGACCGCCGGCCGCGACCCGGCGCGACAATCGGGCGGCGCCCTTGACCGACACCGACCTCACGCGTCGCTTCGATGCGGCCCGCGACACCGAGGATCCGCTGGGTGCGCGGCTGGCCGCGGCCCGCGGCGCGGCGGCGTTGTTCGACGACGACGACGCGGTCGAGATCGCCGGGCGCTACCGGTTGTTGCACCCGTTGGGCAGCGGCGGCAGCGGCCTGGTCTACGCCGCGCACGATCGCCAGCTCGGTCGCGAGGTCGCGATCAAGGAGCTGCACGAGGGCGCCGATGCGGCCGCGACCGCGCGGTTCGTGCGCGAGGCGCTGCTGACCGCGAGCCTGCAGCACCCCAACATCGTGCCGGTGTACGACGCCGGGCGCTGGCCCAGCGGCGAGCCCTTCTTCGCGATGAAGCTGGTCGACGGGCGACCGCTGAGCGCGGTGATCGCCGAGGCGACCACGCTCGAGGCTCGGCTGGCGCTGCTGCCCCACGTGCTCGACTGCGCCGAAGCCGTGGCCTTCGCCCACGCGCAGGGCGTGATCCACCGCGACCTCAAGCCCGCCAACGTGCTGGTCGGGCGCTTCGGCGAGACCGTGGTGATCGACTGGGGCCTGGCCAAGCGCCGCGACGATCGCGGTGACGAGCGCGAGCCCGGCACCGCCGCGGCGCCGGTCGATCCGCGTCTGGCCGAGCTCAGCGCGGCCGGCAGCGTGCTGGGCACGCCGGCCTACATGGCGCCGGAGCAGGCCCGCGGGCACGACACCGACGCGCGCGCCGATGTCTACGCCCTGGGCGCGATGCTCGATCACCTGCTCTGCGGCGCGCCGCCCTACGGTGGCGGCGCGTGGATGGAGGTGCTGGGCATGGTGTTGGTCGGCCCGCCCACGCCGCTGCGCGAGCGGGCCCCGGCGGCGCCCGAGGAGCTGGTCGCGATCGTCGGCAAGGCGATGGCCCGCGATCGCGCGCTGCGCTACCGCGACGCGGCCGAGTTCGCCGCGGACCTGCGCAACTTCCAGACCGGACGCATCGTCGGTGCGCACCGCTACTCGTGGTCGCAGCGGGCGGCTCGCTTCGC
>JAXLYC010000053.1:0-50520 GCA_046351635.1 Nannocystaceae bacterium
GGGAACCCAAACATGCGGCGAAGGATAGGCAAGCCCGGCGCGGAGTGAAAGGGGCCCGCGCGCATCGTCTGCGCCCGGCGGGGGCCGCCGGTGCCGGGGGCGGGCGCGGCCCGGGGCAAGGTCCGGCCGCCGCGGGCCCCGCGGGTCACTCGTCGTCGCCGTCGCCGTCACCGTCGTCGCGCTGCGCCAGCTCGGCCTCGAGTCGGCGCATGGCCTCGACCTGCGGCTTGGACACGACGTACGAGACCGCGACGCTGATGAAGTACAGCGCGGTCATCGGGATGCCCATCAGCCAGATCGTGATGGGATCGGGCGGCGTCAGCACCGCCGACGCGATCGTGATGAGCAGCACCGCGACCTTCCAGTGCCGCAGCAGCGACAGGTACGTGATGATGCCGGCCTTCGACAGGAAGAACACCGCCAGCGGCATCTCGAACATCAGCCCGAAGCCGAACAGCACCTTCATCACGTAGCTGGCGTAGTCCGCGTAGGTGTACGCGGTGTGCACCGCGACCGTGCCGACGACGGTCTTCTTCTGCGCGTACGTCAGGAAGAACTCGGTCGCGATCGGCAGCACGACGTAGTAGCAGAACGCCGCGCCGGCCACGAACATGATCGCGCTGGTCGCCACGAACGGCACCACCAGGCGCTTCTCCTGGGCGTACAGCCCCGGCGCGATGAACATCCACAGCTGGTAGAAGATCACCGGTGCCGCGGCGAAGATGCCGGCGAACAGCGCGATCCAGATGTCGGTGAGGATGACGTCGAGCGCGGTGAGGTTGAGCAGCGTGGGCTCGCCCTCGAGTCCGGCGGACTCCCAGGCCTTGCCGAACGGCTCCCACATGAACGCGGTGATGTAGTCGACGAAGACGTAGGCGACGATGGCCGACAGCACCAGCGCGAGGAAGGCGCGGCTGATGCGACGGCGCAGCTCCGCGAGGTGATCGAAGAACGACATCGGCGTGTCGCCCTCGGGTCCCTCGGCGAGCCCGTCGGCGCCGTTGTTGGCGGACTCGGGGGCGGGCTGCTTCGCGTCGGCCATGCGTGCTGGTCCTGCGGTCGTCGTGTTCGCGGGGCTCAGGCCGCGCCCTGGTCAGGCCGGTGCCCCCGGCGGAAGCCGGTGCCGGCGTCGGCTCGGGCGTGGTCGCGGGCGCCTCGGCGGCGGGCGCCTCGGCGGCGGGCTCGGGCCGGCCCGGTCGCGCCGCGGCGACGGCACCGCTGGGTGCGATCGCGGCCTCGGTGGCGGGCTGTGCGGTCGCGCCGGCGTTGGCCGGGCTCGCGGGCGCGGCGGTCTCGTCACCCGGGGCCGCTGCGAGCTCGGCCCGCTTCGCGTCCTCGGCGGCCTTCACGGTCTTGAGCAGCTTGTTCTGCGCCTTCTGCATCTCCATCCGCGCGCGCATCAGCTCCTGTCGCGCGGCGCTCTCGGCCCGCTTGATCTCGGCCGCGCCGCCCTTGAGCATCCCGCGGATGTCCTGCAGCTCTTCCTCGTTCATGATCGCATCGCGGAACTCGTCCGCGGTGTTGCGCAGCGAGCCCCAGAACTTCGCCGCGGAGCGCAGGATCTTCGGCAGCTCCTTGGGCGAGAACAGCATCAGCGCGACGATCGCGATGATGACGAACTCGGTCGGGCCGATGCCGAACACCGCCCCACGATAGCAACAAGCGGGCGCGCGGGCGACCGCGGATGCACGCGGCCGCCGCCGCGCGGGGCATGCAGGCCCCACCCGCGTCGTGGCGCGGGCCGCGGGTGGGCCGCGCTCGGTCCTTCGGGGTCGCGCGGGCCCGTGGGCGCCCGACGCACGGCCGCGGGTTGCTGGGTCAGAAGCACACCGGGCACGCGCCCTCGAGACAGTCCGACAGCGCGACCGCGAGCGTGGCCGACGAACCGAAGACGCCGCCGTACATGTCGATCACTGCACCGCAGGGCTCGAGGCAGTCGGTGCCGGCGCAGCCGGCCTGCTGCGCGCAGTCCCGCATCGCGACGCAGCCGGGATCCTGCTGACACGCGTAGAGCGGATCGAGACACAGGTTGCACGCACACATCTCGCAGGCATCGACCGCGATGTCGAGGCACGCGTCGAGCACCGGGTCACCGCTGCCGGTGTCCGCGACGCCGCCGGAGCTGTCGTCGCCGCCACCGCCCGATCCGGGATCGCTGCCACCGTCGCTCGCGGGCGCGCTGCTGGCCGCGCCGGTGGAGCCGCCATCGCTGCCGGAGCTGCTGGCGTCGTCGTCGTCGTCGTCGCCGCCGTCGTCACCGCCCGCGGGACCGCTGCCGATGCTGCCGAGCGACGAACCCTGCCAGGCCTGCAAGTCGCCATCGCGCTCGTCGCGGGCGCATCCGGCCGCGGTGATCGCGAGCAGCAGCCAGCGCAGGCGAGGCGGTGCGGGCACGCGCGAGCTCATCGCGTCTGGAGGTTGTCCGCGGCGGTGTCGAAGTTCCCACGACGCTCGCGGCTCAGTCTGTGAAGAGGAAGCTCCGCTTCCTGCTCCCGCGCCGGCAGAGTCGCCGCGGGTCCTTCTGCTTGCGGTCGCCGTCGCGACGAGACGCTCTGTGCATGGGCCGACAGCCCTCAGCGCAGACGCTGGGCCGCGCGCTCGATGAACGCGGCCTGCGCCGCGACCAGCTTGCGCACCGCGACCTCGGCGTCGAAGAACGCGAAGCGGTCGATCTCGGGGAACTTCTGCAGCCGGCCGGAGCCGCGCGGCCACTCGAGCTCGAAGGTGTTGCTCGACAGGCGCGAGGGATTGCAGTCGCCGAAGAAGGCCCAGCCGTGGACGATCTTGCCGCCGGCCTGGCGGACCTCGCCGAGGGACTCGAACGGACCGGGCGGCCGCGCGAGCCCGGTCTCCTCGTGGAACTCGCGCTGCGCCGCGGCCAGTGGGTCCTCGCCGGCTTCGACCGCGCCCTTGGGGATGCTCCACACACCGTCGTCGCGGCGCGCGAAGAACGGGCCGCCCGGATGCGCGAGCAGGAACTGCAGGCCGTCGATGTCGCGACGCACCATCAGCAAGCCGGCGCTGACCTTGGGCACCGTGCCCAGCCTATCAGCGCGGCAGCGTCACGCGCACGTGGGCCCCGACATCGGCGTCGATGCGCACGCATCCCGCGGTTTCGTCGAGGGTCGCCCTCGCGCCCTGCACGCTCGCGCGCAGCGGTGCGGTGCCGAGCCAGCGCCGGGGCACGACCAGCTCGGTCGGCGCGGTGGTGGTGGCCACGAACGCCAGCGACCACGGCCGGTCCACGCGGCTGTGCCACACGGTGGAGGTGGCGTGGGGATCGGCCGCGAGGCAGCGCGGGTACGGCCGCACCAGCGCCGCGGTCCACGGGCGCTCGTGACCCTGGGGCGTGACGATCGAGGCGTCCTCGTCGTTCCAGTCCACCGCGGTGGGGTTGTAGTGCCACACGGTCCAGCTCGCGCACGCGCGATCGAGCTGCACGCATTGATCGGCGACGAGCGCGTCGGCGCCGGCGATGCTGCCGAGCACGCCGAACTCGCCGACCAGAAGCGGCCAGCCGCGCGTCGCCGCGGTGCGACGCACCCGCGCGAGCGCGGCCGGGAAGGTCGACGCGCGCGGCAGGTAGCGACCCGCGAGGAACGCGGTCGCGTCGTACAGGTGCGGCGCGAACACGAGGTCGTCGCCGGCGATGGCGGGCAGGGTGCTGGGCACGCCGAACGCCGCCAGCGGCGTTGGTTCGAGCAGCAACAACCGCCCCGGCGCGAGCCGGTCGCGCAGCGCGACGCAGTCGCGGTGGAACGCCGCCAACGCGGTGGCCTCGAAGCGGCCGGGCACGACCTCGCGCAGCGGTGCCATGGGCTCGTTGAACAGATCCCAGCCGATGACGGCTTCGACGTCGCGCAGCGCGGTCATCGTGTGGGCGATGGCGGCCAGCAGCGCGGTGCGGATGCCGCCTTCGTCGCGCCACAGCGCGCGGAAGCTGTCGCGCACCGCCGGCGCCAGGGCGTAGTGCAGGAACCACCGCCGGTCGGTCGCGCGGCGGCGGCTGGGCCGGGTTGCCCACGCGGGCGCGCCCGAGCCCCCGAGCGCGCGGCTGAACAGATCCTGGTGGAGATCGACGATCACGTGCAGGCCGCGCTCGCCCGCCGCGCGCGCGAGCGCGGCGACGCGGGCGAGGTACGCGTCGTCGTAGGCGCCGCGCTCGGGCTCGATCGCCTCCCACGTCACCAGCAATCGGATCGCGTTCATGCCCCAGCGCACCAGCGGGTCGAACGCCGCGGGATCGTCGAAGGGCAGAAACGGCGGTGTCTTGCAGCGACCCGAGACGTTGGCGCCGCGCAGCACCACCGCGCGGCCGAGTCCGTCGCGCAAGGTCGGGCCATCGCAGTGCAGGCCGGCGAGCCGCGTCAGCGGCGCTGTGGGGCGCGGGGGCGGGTGCACGGGCCGAGTCGCGACAGCGTCACGACTGGGCGTACCACAGCTCGTGCAGGTCGGGATCGTCGAACGGCTCGGGCACCACACCCTCGGTCGCGAAGACGTACAGCGCGCAGCGGTAGATGGTGTCGAGCGTGTGCAGCACCGCCGACGCGACCGCGAACAGCGGCAGCGACACCGCCGCGGTCAGCAGCAGCGCGCGCACCGAGCCGTCGAGGCCCACGCCCAGCAACACCAGCAGGCCCAGCGCCAGCGCGACGGCGATCACCAGCGGCCACACCACCCAGCCGAGCACCAGCCGCCCGACGAAGGCCTCCTTCCAGGTCTCGCGCATCAGCGTGCCCGAGCGCGAGATCGCCGACAGGCCGCCGCGCTTCTCCCGGGCCAGCACCGGCACGACCAGATAGGTCGCGGCCCACCACGCCATGCCGAGCAGCTGCGCCAGCAACGGGTGCGCGCGCCGACCCTTGCGATCGCGGCCGCGCAGCCGCGCGAGCACGCCGCCGACCGAGGCGTCGAGCACCGAGAACGTGCCGATGGCGCCGATGCGCGACATCGCGTGGCCCAGGCTCGCGCGGATGCTCCACGGTCGCCCCGCGAGCGCCTCGAGCGTGGCGCTCGCCGCCGCGACGCCGACCAGCGGCGAGACCAGGTGCATCGCGAACCACGCCGCGAGGCCGATGCCCGCGCCCGCGCGCGCGTGCACGCTGGCCGCCGGCACGCTCGCGTCCGCGGCCAGCTCGCCGCCGACGCCCAGCACGACCGCGGCCAGCGAGATCGCCACGGTCGCGGCGGCCATCAATGCCGAGAACCACAGCAACCCGGGGTTGCGTCGGAGCGTACGCCAGGCCGCGCGGAGGATGATGCGGCTTCGTCGACGGCTGGAGCTACTCATCGTGCAGGGCCCTCTTGAAGTATCGGATGATCTCGCGCGCACCGATGCCATGGCTCGCGCCGTCCCGGATCGCGCGTTCGTACAGCTCGCGCAGGATGTCCTCGCGGCGATCCGGCGGCGGCCTGCGATCGGGCGCGGGGAAGGTGCCGCGGCCGCGCTTGGCCACGATGTGTCCGTCGTGCTCGAGGTCGCGATAGGCCCGCGCGACGGTGTTGGGGTTGATGCGCAGCTGTGCCGCCAGCTCGACGATCGTCGGCAGCTGCTCGTCCGCGGCCAGCCGCCCGCTGGCGAGCGCCCGGGTCACGGCCTCGTAGATCTGACGATAGACCGGCAGACCGCGGTCGTAGTCGAGCTCGAGCTCGAGCGGCACGGCTTATACTATATCACTAGTATAATGACGCGCAAGCATGTCACGGCATTGTTGCTGGACGGCCCGAGGCGGCGCCCGCTAGCGTGGCGCTCGTGTCGCCGATCGAGACCGAGGCGAAGCTCACCTGCTCGACCGAGCTCGACGAACGCGAGCTACTGACGTGGTTGGCGCGCCGCGCCGACGTCAGCGGTCCGGTCGAGCTGCAGCAGCGCGATCTCTACCTCGACACCCGCGCCGACGAACTGCTCGCGGCGGGCCTGGCGGTGCGCGTGCGGCAGTCCGCCGGCGTGCGCAGCCTGGAGCTCAAGCCGATCCCGCTCGAGCGCGCGCTGGTGGTGCAGCGCGAGGAGATGGTGCTGGCGCTGCGCGCCGAGGAAGACCCCGGCGATCGCACGCGCGCGTGGGTGCTCGAGCGCTTCGGGCTCGAGCTGTCCGAGTCGCCGCGCGAGGTCCTGACGCTGACGACCACGCGGCGGCGCTTCGGCGTGACGGTCGACACCACGCGCATGGAGCTGTGCGTCGATGCGGTCGCCGCGAGCGAGCCCCACGGCCGGCGTGCGTCGTTCGCCGAGCTCGAGCTCGAGCTGCTCGCGGGCGACGTCGCCGTGCTCAAGAAGCTCGCGGCCGAGCTGTCGCGGCGCGATGGTCTGCTCGCGGCGGGTGGGACCAAGCTCGAGCGCGCACGCCTGGCGCTGGGCCTGGGCGGGCCGCGGCACGGCAACAAGCCGCCGCCGGCGCGCGGCGATGCGCGGCTGGTCGAGGCCGCACAACAGACCGTGGGCGCGTGGTGGGCGACCGCGCGCGGCCATCTGCCCGGGGTCATGGTCGGCCTCGATCCCGAGCACGTCCACAAGATGCGCGTCGCGATGCGGCGGCTGCGGACCGCGCTGCGCGTCTACCACGAGGCGTTCGATCCCGATCTCGCCGACGACTTCCGTCAACGGCTGCGCGCGTTCGGGCGCCGGCTGGGGGCCGTGCGCGACTACGACGTGCAGCGCGGTGCGCTGCCGCAGTGGCGCGCGCGTTTCGTCGGTGTGCCGCGCAGCGGTTGGGACGACGTCGACGCGCGGCTGGTGCGTCGACGCGAGCGTGCGCGCGCCCAGGTGCTGGGCGAGATCCGCTCGCGCGCATGGGCCGAGCTCGAGCAGGCTGCGACCCGCTGCCTCGGCGGCGCCCAGGCTGGCCTGCGTCACACCGTGGCCGCCGCGGCGCCGCGCTTGGTCGTGCGCCGGGCCGAGCGCGCGCGTCGGGCCTTGTCGCGGCTGCGCGATCGCGGCACCGCCGAGGACGCACACGCGCTGCGCATCGAGCTCAAGAACCTGCGCTACACCCTGGAGTTCTTCGCCGCCGTGCTGACGCCGACGGTCGAGGCCACGGTCGAGTCGTTGGCCGAGCTGCAGGAGCAGCTGGGTGAGATCCAAGACGCGGTCCAGACGGGTCGACTCGCCGGCGAGCTGCTCGCGATGGCGCCGCTGCCGACCAGCGACTGCGCCGCCGCGCTGGGCTCGATCATCGGCTACGGCCGCGCGGCGTCGCAGTGGGCCGCTGGGCTCGCGCTGGCCGCGTGCGCCAGCGTCGAGCTCGAGTCCCTGCTCGACGGCCTGGATCGCATCGCCGCGCGCGAACCGTGACGCGCGGCGTTTGGTGCTTGGCCGCGCGCGCGGCCCGTGGCACACCTCGGTCCGAACGCGAGGCGAACGACGCATGGGCACGATGGTGGTCGAGGGGATCGAAGGAATGCGCGCGCTGGTCGGCCAGACCCTGGGGCCGACCGAACCGATGACGATCGATCAAGCCGCGGTGCAGGCCTTCGCCGACGCGACCCACGATCACCAGTGGATCCATCTCGATGTCGAGCGCGCGAAGACCACCGCGTTCGGCGGCACGATCGTGCACGGCTACTTCGTGCTCAGCCTGCTGCCGACGCTGATGTTCGAACGGTTGCTGCAGGTGCGGGGCGTGAGCGCGATGCTCAACTACGGCGCCGACAAGCTGCGCTTCCCCGACGTCGCGCGCGTGGGTTGCAGCGTGACGATGCAGGCCACGCTCGAGTCGCTGACGCCGCGGCCGCCCGGCGAGCTCGCGACCTTCGCGGTCGAGTTCCGCGCCTCGGGTTCGGCCAAGCCCTGCTGCGTGGCGCAGATCCTCCTGTTGCTGCTGCCCTGAGCCTCGCCCGACCGCGGCCGGTGGGTCCGTCGCCCTGGTGCAGCTGCGTGCCGGCTGCGGCGGCCGCGGGAACCTGGGGCCGGGCAGATCGCACAACCGAACTGCGCAAGCGCTCGGGAGCACAGCCGCTCCCGACGCTCCATCCGCGGACGGTGCCAACCAAAGGCGCGCTGGCACGGGCATTGCTGCCCGGCACTCGCGTTCGGCAGGAGGAAACGTGGAAACCGCGATCAAGCTCGCACCCCCGATCGTGTCCCTGGACCGCCCCGGCGATGCCGCGCGGCCGTCGACCGCCGATCTCGACGCTGGCTGGGACTTCGCCGACGAACCCGCGGCCACCGACGGCGCGCTGATGGGACGCCACGACGCGCCGCTGGGCGAGTTCCCGCCCGGTCCCAGCGACGAGGACATCGCGGCGCTCGTCGACGCGTGCGCCGACGAGCTGTGCGCGCCGTCGAATCCGCGTCGCCGTCGTCGTCGCTGACGCGCGCTGCGACGTGTTCTCGCGGTGCGACTACGAGTCGACCAAGGACTCGCCGCGGAAGAGCACCGTGCGCTGGTCGTCGAACTCCTCGCGACCCGGCGCGGGGATGACCAGGGGCAGCGTCGCGCTGGCCGCGACCGGTGCGGGCACGCCCGCGGCGCTGGGCGTGGGCCGGGTGCGCACCGCCATCACGCGCTTTCCATCGCTGCCGCGCTTGCCCGGCGGATCGCTGGGCGGCACCGCGGCGGTGCGGATCGTGTCGCGCTCGGGCGCGCGTCGGACTCCGCTCTCGGTCTGCGCGCGGCCACGCGAGGCGGGCTTGCTCGGCTTCGCCGGTGCTGCGGCGGCCGCGGGCTTGGCTGCACTCGCGGCCGGCTTCGCCGCTGGCGCTGCTGCGCTGGGGCGCGCGGCGGCTGGGTCGCTGCGGGTCGGGCGGTGGGCGCCGGTGCGGCGCCGCGGGTCGGCGTCGCGGCCGGTCGTTGCGTGCTGGCACTCGGTGCACGCGCGGCGCTGGGCGTGGGCGTCGCGCCTGGTCGCGCCGGCGCAGCCGCGGGGCGCGGGGCGGTCGCGCTCGATCGCGGTGCTTCGGCGGCGCGCGGTGCTGCGACCGGCTTGGCGGCGCTCGGACGCGGGCCGGGCGTGGCCGCGGTGCTCGGTCGCGCGGCGGGCGTGGCCGCGGTGCCGGACGCGCCGCCGCAGTGGCGGCCGTGCTCGGTCGCGCGGTGGCAGTGGGCGCGGTGCTCGGTCGCGCGGCGGCAGTGGGCGCGGTGCTCGGTCGTGCGGCGGCAGTGGGCGCGGTGCTCGGTCGTGCGGCGGCAGTGGGCGCGGTGCTCGGTCGCGCCGCCGGTGTGGCCGCGGTGCTCGGACGCGCCGTGGCCGTCGCGGGTCGCGAGCTCGCGCCGGCTCGGGGGGCCGAGTTCGCGGCCGGTCGCTGCGTGGCGGGCGTCGCCGCGCTGGTGGGCTTCGCAGCCGCGGTCGCAGCCGCGGTGCTCGGCCGCGCGGCGGGCTTCGCGGTTGCACTCGCGCCCGCAGTCGGTCGCGCGGCGGGCTTGCTCGGCGTCGCGGCGGGCTTGCTGGCCGTCGCCGCGGGCTTGGCCGCACCCGGCTTCGCGACGGCACCCGGACGCGCCGCGGCGCCGGCCGGTGGCACGGTCGCGACCGGTCCGGTGCGCGCCCGCGTGCTGCGCAGGCGCTCGGCCAACGAGCGCCCTGCGCGTCGACCGACGGCGGCGCGGACGGTCGCGCGGGCTTGGACGGACCCGGTCGCACGGTGGTCGCATCGGGTTCCTCGTCGCCCGCGCTGGCCGCGACCGCGTCGTCGTCGTGCGGCAGCTCGATGCCGTCGAGCTCGTCGTCGCCGACCAGGCCGTCGTCCTCGTGCACCGCCGTCACCGCGGGTCGCGACGCGGTCGCATCGAAGTCGTCGAGCGCGGTCTCGTCGATCTGCTCGAGCTGCGTCGCCTCCTCGTCGTCGAGGCCCGCGGCCGCGCGCGGCGGCATCGCGGGCGTGTCGCTGGGCGCCTCGGTGGGCACCAGGGTCTTGGGCCGCGTCTCGAGCACCGGCGCGGGCGGGGGCGTCATGCCCGGCAGGAACGGGCGACCGTCGGGCATCAGCAAGAAGGTCTGGATGACCATCGTGCCCTCGACGTCGCGCACCGGCGCGGGCGCGCCGGTCTCGAGCTCGCGCACCACCTGCACGCCGATCGGCGGCGCGATGATCGTGTGCGGCTCCGACACCGTCGCTGCCACCGGCGTGGGCGCAGCGGGCTCGTCGTCCCACTGGTTGACGAACTCGAGGATCGCCGCGGCGTCGTCGGTGCGACCGCCGGCGAGGTAGTTCTCGGCCAGGCCCTCGAGTCGCATGCGCGCTTGCTCGATGCGCCCCATCGCCGCCTCGAGCTCTGCGATGTCGACGTGCACGTCGAGCTGCGACGGATCGCTCGCGACCGCCTGCGTGTAGCAACCCAACGCGGTCTCGTCCTCGCCGCGCTCGCGCCACAGACCGGCCGCGCGCACGAAGTGCTCGAACGCATCCGCGTTGTGTCCGCGTGCGCGCGCGCAGTGGCCCAACCCCTCGTGCGCCTGCGGTTCGCTCGCATCGATCTGCAGCACGGCACGGAACGCGCCCGCGGCCTCGGCGAAGCGGCCGGCGGCCATGTGTTCGGAAGCGCGGGCGAGGGGTCGGCTGGTGGGAGGGGTCACCACAGCACCATTGGACATCGATTGCGGAACGTTCTTCCAGGGGGCAAACGCGGTTTTTTCCGCGCGTGGCCGCGGCACGCTGCCCTCGCGGGCAGCTCGGCCGCGGGTCGCCGAGGGTTCAAGACATTCCGCAATAGGCCGATGAGACGGCCGTCATGGCCCATACCCAGCTCGCGTTCGCCGATGGTGCACACGATGCCCCCGTGCTCGGGGCCGCGAGCGACCGCGTGACGCCCTTTCTCGCGCCCCTGCTCGAGCCGGCGCCGCGCATCTCGCTCGGTTCCGAGCTGCGGTTGCGCGGGATCCCGGACCTGCTGCAATCCATCGCGCGGGTCATCGGGGCGGGCATGCACGTCGATCCGGGGGGTCCTTCGCGCATCGAGCTCGACGCCTCGGCGCTGCGTGTGCTCACCGAGGGGGCGCGTCGCGTGCTGCTGACCGCGACCGAGCGCCTCGCGGCCCGCGACATCGAGCTCGTGATGGTCGGTTGCGATCCGTTCGAGCGGCGCTGACGGGGCGCGGCCAACGCCGACCGGCCGACGCGGCGGCGCGGTTCCGGTTCACGCCGGCGCGGCGATGAAGTGCCGGAGCAAGGCGCCGAAGTCCCCGCGTGCACCCAGCCGCCGCATGGTGCCGTAGTGCCCGACCACGACGCGGTCGAGGAACACGAGCTCTGCGGGCGGCTGGAACGAGCCCACGTGGCGCGCGAGGAAGGCCGGCACGTGCTGCAGCGCGCGGTGGTGCAGATCGGCGTGGCCGTAGTCGTACTCGCCGCCGACGAAGGGCACCGCGAAGATGTCGCGCCACAGCTTGTAATACTCCGGCGCGACCGCGGGGCCCTCGAGGTTGCGCGCGCCCAGGGCCCGCAGTCCGGCCTCGACGCCGTCGTAGTCCTCGACCAATCCGGCCGCGACGGTGTTGCGGTACGCCGCGACGATCTCGGGCTGCAGCCGCTTCACGCAGCCGAAGTCGTAGAAGACCATGCGGCCGTCGCTGCGGAACGCGAAGTTGGCCGGGTTGGGATCCGCGTGGATGATCTGCAGTCCGAAGATCTGATCGCACAGCGTGCGGAACAGCAGCGCGCCCAGTCGATCGCGCAGCGCCTGGGGATACTCGGCGGTGTCGTCGACGTGATCGCCGGGCTCGTACGCGAGCGTGAGCACGCGCTGCGAGCTGCGCTCCCCGACGACGTCGGGCACCACGATGTCGGGGTTGTCGCGGTAGTAGTCGCGGAACAGCCGCACGTTGTCGGCCTCGTTGCAGTAGTCGAGCTCCTCGTGCAGCCGCAGCCGGATCTCCGCCAGCAGGGCGTCGAGCGCCTGCTTCTTCACGCGGATGAGCCCGCTGGCCCGGAACGCGAGCTTGAGGTGCGCGAGGTCGAGTCGACCGCCTCGTCGACGCCGGGGTACTGCACCTTGACCACGACCTCGCGGCCGTCGTCGGTGGTGGCGCGGTGGACCTGGCCGATCGACGCGGCCGCGAACGGCGTCTTGTCGAAGCGGCGGAACAGCGTCGCGGGGCTGCTGCCGAGCTCGCGCTCGATCTGTTCCTCGATGACCTCGTAGGGCATCGGCGGGGCCTCGCGCTGCAGCGTCGCGAGGGCCTCGGCCAGCTCGCGGGGCAGGATGTCCTTCGCGATCGAGGCCATCTGCCCCACCTTCATGACCGCGCCCTTGAGCTCGCCGAGCGTCTTGGCGATGAGCTCACCGCTGCTGCGGGCAGTCTCGGCCCGGTCGCGCGCTGCGGCCTCGGGCGACTGGAACACCGCCTTGATGCGGGATTTGGCGTAGCCGCCGGCGACCTGGGCCGTCATGCTCGCGAGCCGCAACAAGCGGCGGCCCTTGGTCGCGGGACGATCGTTCATGGGGCGTCGCGCCTAGCCTGCGCCGCGCCTCGCGATCCCGCAAGCCAGCGCACGGGGATTTCGGCCCCACCGTGGTGTCCGACCCGCGCTGTCCCTGCGTCGCTGTCGCACGCGCATGGCCCTTGCGCGAGGACCCATCCGCCCGCGACACTGCCCACGCCCGCGCCCTGGGCAAATGCGGCGGCGCGGACGAGGAACGCACCCGCATGTCCATCGCTCTTCGCTCCCTCATCCCCCTGTTCGGCGCACTGCTGCTGACCGGCGTCGCCGGCTGCAAGAAGCCGGAGTACCCGAAGTGCAAGAAGGACAAGCACTGCAAGGTCGACCTCGGCGAGAAGTGCGTCGACGGCTCGTGTCAGAACTGCGCCACCGATGCCGACTGTGCCGGCAAGGGCGCGGGCTTCGTGTGCCACGAGTTCCGCTGCCAGGATCCCGCGCAGATCAAGGAAGGCGGCCAGGGCGGCGGTGAGATCGGCGACCCCTGCACGACCCAGCCCGACTGCCACGGCGGCTGGGCCTGCTCCGAAGGCAAGTGCGCCGCGTGCACCGACGACGTGCAGTGCTCGCCCTCGACCTGCAACCTCGACACCGGCCGCTGCTCGAACACCGGTCAGTGCCAGACCGACGACGAGTGCAAGATGGACGAGATCTGCGACGGTGGCACCTGCGTGTTCTCCGGTCCCGATCCGGGCGGCGGTGACGTCGGTGGTCCCTGCGGTCTCGACGCGGTGTACTTCGGTTTCGATGCCGACACCGTCGGCGACAAGCAGGGCGAGCAGCTCAAGGCGCTCGCGACCTGCATCGCGGAGCAGGGCAAGAACGTCATCCTCGAGGCCCACGCGGACAACGTCGGCACCGAGGAGTACAACATCTTGCTCACCGAGCGCCGCGGCAAGTCGGTGAAGGACTTCCTGGTCGCCAACGGCGCGCCGGATGCGTTGCTGCAGGTCGTCGCCAAGGGCGACCTCGAGGCCCAGGGCTCCAACGAGTCCGAGCGCTCCAAGGAGCGCAACGTGACGTTCGTGTGGCCGTGAGGCCGTTGCAGCGGCGCCCGACCGTGCCGGTCGGGCGCGCCGCGATCGCAAAGTCAGCTCATCCTCACATTGTGGCTCGGTACACTGGAGCGAGCGGACCGATGGAAAACGGAGGACTCCGAGTGGCGCGTGATGGCCATCCGGACCGCGGTCTGATCTGACTACGACGGCGAAGTGCGGATCGACGAGTGGACCTCGAGTGGCGCGTGATGGCCATCTTGGCCATCCGGACCGCAGTCGCAAGCATGGTCCTGGGCCTGTGGGCGCCCTGCCGCTTCGTAACCGTTCACGGGTGATGAACCACACTGCCCGGGTCGCGTGAAGGGGATCGACAGGGGGCGGCGCAAATGATCCAAGATCTCCGTGGAGCGCGCGGACCCGAAGGACGAGCTGATCGCCGAGCTGAGGGCGACGGTGGCGCGTCTGCAGCGAGAGCTGGAGGAGCTGCGTGCGAAGCTGGGGGCGCTGGGGCAGAACTCGAGGAACACTAGCAAGACCCGCGCAACCGCCACGTCTGGCTGACGCGGGCGCCCGGCGCGAGTGCACGCGCGACGAAAGCCGGGCCGCCGGCCCGCTCACGTGGGCTGCACGCAGTAGCCACGGCCCACGTCAACGCTGGCGACGCAGACAGTGCCTGGCATGTTGCGCGCGGTCTCGCAGTCGCTGTCGACGACGCAGTCGGCGACGCACCACCTTCCCGTCGACCGTCGTGCACAACCACCCGGTGAACAGGTCGCTGCATTGGCCGTCGCCCGAGCACTCACCAAGCACGCACTCGCCGGCCATGTTGCGGCTCCAGTTATTCGGGTACGAGTCCGGACAGGCGACCGAGTTCGGTACGCCTACGCAGCAGTCGGCAACCGTGGTGCATGGCGTCGGCAGGCACGCTTCACCATCAGGTACGAACCCCGTCGTCGAATCCGCGCTTCCAGAATCAGCCGAAGTGGTTGTCGTCGTTGTCGTCGTGCTGGTGGTCGACTCCCCCGTCGTCGAGGCAGTCCCGCCGCCACTGCCGCCCACGGTGTCGTCACCACACCCCGCGACGTTCACCGCGAGAAGCAGCAGTCGTGCGATGGCCTGACGCCCGTGCGAACGACGACGCCGGGCCGCAAGCCGCCGCTCACTCATCATGTCGGTGGACAGTCGCATGGCTCCGCGTCTCCAAGGTTGCCGCAAAGGTGGTAGTCCGTGACGCCGAGCGCCTCGAGTTTCGCGACGATCTCATCGTGCGAAAGCGACACGTTGCCTCCGAAGGAGGCCCCTGTCGGAGGTGGGGCACCGTTGGCGATCAGCGCCTCGAGGACCGAGACGTCGACCAGTGAGGGCTGTCCGTAGATCGATATCCCTTCGAGAGATTCGAGCGACTCGAAGTTTCCGAGAGAGGTCAACGGTCCAGGCGGCTGGGGCGCCGGTGCTCCACCTCCCCAGCCGCAACCCCCGATCGACAGTTGCTTCAAGCTGCGGACCGTCGGCAGGTCGATGCGCTCGATCGCATGGTTGGGATCGATCGAAATGTTCCCGATCTCGCTCAGCCCGTTCAGGCCCTCGATCGCGGCGAGCGAGGACCCCTCGGTCACCCGTAGGTTGCCGAGGTGGGACAACCGCGTCATCCCGGCCGTCGATCGCAGGTTCTCCGCCTGGCCGAAGTCCAGCAGAAAGCCGACGGTTTCCAGGCACTCGAGGAACGAAAGATCCTCCGGCGCTTGGCTTTCGAACCAAATGGTCAGCGTTCCGCTCACCGAGACCACGTCCCTCAACTCCTCGAGGTTCGCGACCTCGCCGACGACGAGGTCCCCGTCGATCTCGCGCCAACAGCCCGTCGACTCGGTCGTCGATCCCGCCGTCGGGCTCGACGACCCGCGCGTGCTCGCCGAGTCAGTCGAGCCCGAGCTTGTCGTCGAGCTTGTCGTCGAGCCGGACCCGCTGCCGCTCGCCGACGTCGCGGCGTCGCCGCAGGCAGCTCCCAGCATCGCGACCAGAAGCGCGACTCCCACACCGTCGCGCGTCGCAGCGCGGGAACACCAAAGAGCTCGGGCTCCGCTCATGGGCTGACCCCCTCCTCGTCCGCGATGTCGGTGAACCTCTGCCCGAAGCCGAGCAACGGAGAGCCGACGGCCTCCACGTTGTCGGAGAGCTGGGGCCAGACCTGGGTCGCAGCCCAGGGCGTCGCACTCGCCTCGACGAAGGCGGTGAAACCGAGGATCTGACCGAGCGTCGGTTGGTTCGTCGCTTGATCGGACAAGAAGCGCCACCAGAACCGCATCCAGTCGATCTCGCTCGTCACATCTTGCGTCATGGACCACACCGCCCAGTCCGTCGGGCACTGCGTGGCGACCCAGCGACTCTGTCCGCCGACCGTGCCTGCAGCCACACCACCCTCGAGCGCAACGAGCGAGCCGCCGTCGACGAAGGCCTGATACGGCGACGGATTGCCTACGAGCTCGATGTCCTTGTAGTAGCGAAAGATGCCCGCCTCTTCGGCCGGATCGTTCCATGTGACTGCGGCGACGAAGTGTGCGATCCCCTCGACGAGCGCGCCGCCGCCCCATTCGGCCGACCGAATGCCATGAAACTGCGCGTCGGAGTTGATCAGGTTCATGTCCATGTCCACCGCGGGATTGATGCCGAACTGGCACGGTGCGTCGACGGGATCATAGAAGTAGTTCTTGGCACCGACACCGACGCCGACACCGTTCCACGTCGCGTCCAACCAGTGCCCGAGCTCGTGTGCGAGGACGAACTTCTCGCGAAACGAGTCGACGCCGATGTCGACCACCGAGGGACTGGTGCCATCGCACCAGCAGCGCGCGTTCCCGAACACCGGCCGATACGCGAGGTAGATCGTTTCGTCCGCATCGAGCGTCGGCGGCATGACTCCGAGCTGTTCGAAGCGACGGAGCGTCGCCGTGGCGGCGGCGAAGATCGGGAGCATCCGGACGTGGGGGTCCCCTTGGTCGAGGCCGATCTCCGCGGCGACCATTGCGGGCGCCGAGCCGTTCGGCTCGAGGCCCTGCATGTGGACCTCCCAGAACAGGGTCCGTGGAACCGCCCTGTTGGTGACGTCCGTGTTGTTGTTGATTGCGGGCAGGAGGCGCACACCGCCGATCACGGCGTCCGCGTAGACGAGCGCTTTGTGCCCGTAGCTGTACTGCGTGTCGAACGTGATGCAGCCCTCAGTGTCGAGCGAGCTGGTCAGCGGAGTCTCCGGGGGCGGACGAAGCAACACGACTCTTGCACCGCTCGCTTCCACGGGACCGCTCGTGAGGTAGTCCTCCCCAACGTTGCTGTCGTCCCACGCGGCTTCCCAGTAGAAGCAGACCGTCGTCGGTTTGCAGGCGGAGGCGGTGCGCGCGAGGAGCCAGCTTGCCTGCTCCAGTAGCAGCGTCCACGCGATGATCGCCCAGCGACGCGACGCCCGGTCGCGCCAACTCTTGTCTGGAGAAACGTCGACCATGGCGAATCGCTCCTCTCAGTACCCGGGGATCCCGAGCGAGCCGACGACTTCGACCTGTCCCATGCGCTTGCCCGGCCCCGTGTCGTGCGGTCCGCTGACGCGCCACGCAGCGAGGTCGCCGTCGTAGTAGACGTCGTGCAGCGCATCCTCGCGGTAGAGGACCGCGGTGTCTCCGTTCTCGATGTGCCCGTAGATCGTCGGCCCGACCGCCTTGCCGAACGGGGTGCCACCCACGACGAGGCTCGCGGTGAGCGTGATCGAAGCCGACGTCGGAAGGACGAGCAGCGCAGGCGGGACCAGCGATGGGTCGATGCCGAAGGGGATGAAGTCCGTCAGATCGAGCGTGTAGACCGTCGATCCGTGCGCGGGAACCGTGAGCGCTGAAGAGCTCAGCGAGACGTCCTGTCCTCGGGCGCGGAGCTCGAAGGTGAGGGTCGCCCCGACAGCATCTCCGTCGTTGTTGGCCAGCAGCACCTGGAGCGCTCCAGTCGTCGTGCTGTAGACGGAGTCGCCGTCGGGTAGGGAGCTCCACGAGAGTTCGACGCGCGGCCGCACGTGGGGACCATCGTCCACCGGAGTAGCGTCGCACCGGCCGAGTGGATCCGCCGAGATCGTCGTCAGGGATTCCACCGAGACGATGTTCAACCCCATCGCCTGCAGCTGCGACAGCGAGCGATGGCTGTAGATCGCATCGGTGCCAGGGCCGCCGTCGACGACCTCTCCCGCCGTGACTTCGCAGTCTGTGTCGATTACGGGGGCGCCGCTCGACAGTAGCGGTCGCCGGGGTGACGTGCCGCGGCGCCTGGCCGGGGCGGTCGAGCAACAGCCACGTCGTAGCGACCGAACTTGCCGCGCAGATCACCACGACCGCCATTCCACGCCGCGTCATCGATCGACCCCATCTCCGAGTTCGCGAACTCGCGAGACTCGCACAGGTTCGCACGGCCGGGGATGCAAGCCCAGCCCCGACTCCGTCACCGCGATGCTTCCGTTCGCGTTCGCGAGTGCAACGCCGCCGACACGCGCGACATGTGGGATGAGCGGCGGCAAGATGGCCCTCGATGCGATCTTCCTGCACTCGCGCCTCGCGAGCCCGTACGGGCGTACATCGTTGGTGGTGAAGCGGCGCGGTAAACGGATCACCGCGCGATCACGTGAGCCGTGTCACGCACCTGGCGTTGCGTCCTCGACGGCCAAACGGCCGCATCCGCTCTGTGTATCGCGTCCGGTCGGGCGCGCCGCGATCGCACCCCGCGTCGCTACGGAATCGGCGGCGCCTCGCTGATGCGTTCGACCGCGCTGCCGCCGGCGAAGGCGTAGCTGACGTCGGCGTCGAAGCCGTAGACATCGATGCCGGTGTTCTTGTCGGACACCAACACGTGCGCGCCCGGATCGATCGGCACGCGCGAAGGCCTACGACTCGCCCAGCAACGGCGGCAGCTGCTGCCACGCGCCGATCTGCTGGCCGTCGAGCGTCACCGTGGCGCCCTGCGGCGCGAAGATGCTGACCACGCTGCGGGCGTAGCCGGCGGGCGCGAGGAAGACGTAGCGCGACTGCAGCTGCGACACCGCCGGCTGCGCGATCATCGACGGATCGCCCGGACGCGGGACCTCCGGGGTGGAGCCGCTGGCGAGCAGGAACTGCGTCACGGCGAAGGGATGCTCGTCGTCGCTGGCGACCATCACCGGCCCGGCGGTGGTGAAGACCGCGGTCTCGTTGGCGTCGAGCGAGGTCGGCGCGCCGGTCGGCGCCTCGCCACCGTACTGCAGCTGGGTGCCGTCGAACGCCGCGGTGATGCGGTAGCTGGCGGCGGCGCCCGCCGACGCGTCCGACGCCGACGGCGGCGGTGGGAACACGTAGCTCGCGCCCCACGCCACCAGCGGCAGCATCTGGTGCTCGACGTGATCGACGCAACAGTCGGTGGTGCCGCGCGGCTCGCTGGCGGTGACGTTGCCGGAGAACACCGCCACGGGCTTGTCCGCGATCACGCGCGTGCCCGAGAGGTTGCCGAACGGTGCCAGCTCGGCGCCGACACTGGTCGACAGGATCGTGAAGACCTGGCCGCGGTCGAGCACGACGTTCTGCCAGCCGCCCGGCGCGAGATCGGCGGTGGGGTAGAACGTCACCGCGGTGCCGCTCTGCGTCGCGACCACCGAGACGAACGCGCCGGCGCTGTAGGCCTGCTGCTCCCACGACTGCGGCGGATACATCGCCAGGTCCATGGCGTCCGAGGTCACCGCGATGTAGTCGTCCTCGAGCACGTGCGAGGGCAGCAGCGACGACGCGTCGTTGGAGTAGACCGGCGTGAGGTTGTCGAGCGGCTGGAACTGGTACGCCGTGATGGGCACGTCGCTGACGATGCGGAAGGCGAGCCCGCCGTCGTTGCGGGTGGGATCGATGCTCTGCGCCGGCGGCCGGAACGTGTGCGTCCGCAGCGGCGCGAGCTCGACGGTCTCGATCGCAGCCTCGGCGCCGCCCGAGTGGATCGAGACCTGCGCGATGGCGCTCTCGGACACGTTCGCGACCACCACCGCGAACTGTTGATCGGCGGCGACGTCGTGGCTGTAGGGCCGCGACGGCAACCACGCGTTGGGTAGGTCCGCAGCCCAGAACTCGCAGCCGGCGTTGGTGCGGATCGCGAGCGCGTCCTGGCAGGTGCCGGGGATCTCGGGCACCGAACCGCCGACATCGAGCTTCACGTCGGGGAAGTCGGGGTCGTCGCCGGTGCTCGAGCCCATCGCCATGCCACAGATCCCGTCCACGCACGCCAGACCCTCGGGACAGTGTTCGTCGACGAAGCAGGCCCCGGGCTTGGCCGAGGGCAGGCACGCGGGCAGCAGCGCGAGCAAGGCGGGCACGAGGCGGGCGCGGGTCATACGAGCGCCGTAGTGCCGCAGCCACAGATTTCGATCCCCGGGGATCGAAATCCGGGGCGGTGACACTGCCGCGGTCGTGACGCCGTTGCGCCCGACCCTCGCCGCCGCGATCGCCTTGGCGATCGCCGTCTGTCCGCCCGCGGCCGCGGCCGCCCCCGAGCCGGGGTCCGCGGCGGTGCCCGAGTCCGGGCCCGACGTGCTCGCAGGCCCACGCGGGCTCGATCCACCGCCTTGGTGCGCGGCGAGGAGGCCGCCTACCAGGCGTTCCTGCGCGGCCAGCGGGCCTTCGACGAGAGCGACTTCGACGCGGCCCTGCTCGCCTTCGGCGACGCGCTGCGGCTGTTGCCCGACGAGCGGCCCTACGCGCGCAGCCGCGGCTCGATCGCACTGTGGATCGCACGGTGCCACGGCCAGCGCTACGGTCTGCGGGCCGACACCGCCGACCTCGACGCCGAGGCGACCGTGCTGCAGGCCTACCTCGCGCGGCTGGGGGACATCGGCAAGGACGCGGCCGATCGCGAGGCCAAGCGCGCACTGGCGCGGCAGCGCCTCGACGAGATCGCAGCCGAGCGCGAGCGCATCGCCGGCCACGGCGATGCCGAGACGCAGATCGACGCGAGCCTGCGAGGCGACTACGAGGGCGTGAAGGCCTCGAGCTGGGCGCCCTCGGTCGCAGACCTCGCGTGGTACCAGCGGCGCGACGACCCGCGCCAGCGAAGCGGCCAGGTCGACGAGCACGATCCCGAGCCCGATCGCCGCGTCACGCCCGAGCCGCGCCGTCGCAAGGGCACCGGGCTCATCGCCGGCGGCGCGGTGTCGCTGGGGCTCGGCGTCGCTGCGCTGGCGGTGATGGGCGCAGGCATGGCCCGCGCGCACGGAGCCCAGGATTTCTCCGCCACCCAGACCCCGGACGAGCGCCGCGAGCAGATCTCGCGCGGCCTGGCCGGCAACGCGATGACGGCGGCCGGTGCGATCACCGGCGGCGTCGCGGTCGTGCTCGGTGCGGTGTTGGTCGGCATCGGTGCGAAGCGACGGCGTGCAGACGCGCCGACGCTGTCGCTGCGTCCCGCGGTCTCGCGTCGTCTGCTCGGTCTCGCACTGTCGGTGAGGTTCTGATCATGCTCCGCACGCTCCTGCTCCCCGCGTTCGCGCTCGTCGTCCCCGCCTGCCTCGATGACGGCGACGTGCACCCGCGGTCTGCCGTGCAACACCGACCTCGAGTGTGGCGGCGATCAGCTGTGCGTCGATCACGTCTGCGGTGGGCCTGCCGCCGGGCACCACCGGCGAGGGCGGCAGCGACGGCGACGCGTCGTCGTCCGGCAACGACGCCGCGACCCTGCCCGGCGGCGACGACGAGGATGTCCGCAGATGTGCGAGCCGTCCGAGACCCAGTGCGTCGGCGACAACACCCTGCGCGAGTGCGGTGCGGACGGGAAGCTCTCGACCACGGACGTGCGAGGGCGTGTGCGGCTACGGCAGCCGCGCCCGCGGCTGCCACACGCTGCCCAGCGGTACCGACGGCTGCTACTGCCTCAACGCGTGGGAGCAGTGCACCGAGGCGCAAGAGGGCCAGGCGCAGTGCGACGGCAACAACATCCGCGAGTGCAACGCCGGCCTGTGGATCGCGGCCGACTGCGACAGCATCTGCGTCGATGCGGGCTATGCCGGCGGCTCGGATCACTGCGCCATCGGCGACAGCGGTGGACCGACGTGCTTCTGCATCACCAACGCCTCGGACTGTCTCGACGGCGCGGTCTACTGCAACGACGCGGACAGCCAGCGCTACTGCTCCGGCGGCAGCTGGTACGTCGACGAGTGCCAGAGCAGCTGCGAGAACTCCGGCTACGACCTCTCGCCCGGCTGCATGTACTTCCCCGGCGACACCGAGGCCTGCGGCTGTCAGTGACGGGCTCGCCGACGCGCGGGCGAAGGCGTCAGTCGAACCGGCGGCGGCGCAGCGCGATCAACCACGCGTCGATCTCGGCGACGTTGGGCGGCTCGTCGGGGAGCACCGAGCTCGCGAGCGCGCGGTCGAGCAGCTCGAACACACCGTCGGCCTCGGCGAGCCACCGCGTGGCGACCTCGACCGGCAAGGGCGTGCGCTCGCCCTGCTGCTTGATCGCGAGCAACTCACGGGCGTGGCCGAAGCCGTGCTCGTCCATCAGCGCGGTGAGATCGGTGACCAGCTCCCCCCGGGCGAGCAGGCGTGTGCCCGTGAGCGCGGTGCGGAGCACGTACAGCAGCCGCTTGGCCGTGGGCGTGCCCGCGGCGATCGCCTCGCGCAGCTGGCCCTGCGCGAACCCGCGGTAGTGGGCATGTACACGCCTGCACAGCGCGCCGCGGACGAGTGCGGCGAGCTCGGCGTGATCGGGCGACGCACGCATGATCCACGGACCCAGGATGCGCTCGATGTAGCTGCCGAAGCCGCGCAGCACCCCGGCGAGCACCTGGCCGATCTCGTTCGAGGCGTAGTCGAGCTCGACGCCCTCGACGAGCTTCATCGCGCTGGCGTGGGCATCCGGCCGCGTGAGACCCACCAGCGCCCGCGTCGGTAGCACGTGCACGCCCTTGAGGTCGAGGTCGCTGTCGGGCGACGGGAAGCCGTATGCGTGGGCGCCGGTCAGGGCGATGACGAGGTGCTCCCGCGCCGCGTCCTGCCGATCGAGCTCGGCGTCGGCGACGGTGCGTTGGTGGTCGGTCAGCGGCAGGGTCATGACTCGGTCCATTCGGCTTCGGGTACGTGGGGCGCGTCGACGCCGAAAGGGCCGGGCAGCGCGAATACACTGCGTCGCGCCGCCTCGCCGCGGATCCGCCGCAGCAGCGCGTCGGCACGCTGGACGTCGGGGCGTCGCGGCAGGCGGGTCTCGCGTCGCGCCGCCTCGAGCTGGGGCGCGAGCGCGTCCGCGTCGTCGAGCACGTCGCCGAGATCGACCTCGCCGCGCTTGATCGCGAGCAGGCGCGAGCGCAGCGGTTCGTCGACGCGGAACGTCGGCGTGCCGCTGCGCAGCCACGCGATCGCCGTGCCGAGCAGGCGCAGCAGGTTGTAGGCGTTCTTCGGTCTGAGCTCGCGCGCGACCTCGCCGAGCTCGCCGCCAGCGGTCGCGAACCCCACCAGTCCTGCGAGGTCGGCGCTCGCGACGAGGCCGCGATCGTGCAGCGAGTGGTAGAGCTGCTTCACCCAGTGCTTCGCGACCAGGTGCGCGTCGGCGGGCGTCGGCGCCTCGACGGCCTCGGCGGCGACCAGCCGGCTCGCGACCGCGTCGAGCGTCAGCGAAGCATCGTCGCGCAGCCACCCGAGCACGATGTTCTGGTGTTGGGCCAGCCGCAGCGACCTGCGCAGCTTCGCGATCTGCGACAGTGCGTAGCGGGCGAAGCTGCCGTAGATCGCCTGCGACACGAAGCACTCGCGCTCGTCGAGCAGCCACTGGCCCATCGCGTCGTGTGCGGTCGCGCCGTCGACGAAGAGCGTCTCGAGCGTGTTGGGGTCGGCGCGCAGGGCCTGACCCACGAGCTTGCCGACCTCCCAGTACGTCGTCGAACCGTCGAGCGACACGAGCTCGCCTGGCGGCGGCGCGAGCCCGCTGGTCCACGGCAGCGGCGCGACGAAGGCACCCCGGCGGTCGGTGTCGGACGACGCGTCGGCGAGGCCCCAGGCGTGCGAGCCGACCACGGTGTCGAGCACGATGCAGGGCGCGAGCGCGTTCCAGGTGGCTTCGCGCCGCATCGCGAACGCGATCTGGCCGGGGTTGCGCGGGGTCAGCTCGTCGCGCCGGTAGTTCGCGCGGCCCACCCCGGCGATCGTCACGCCGACCTGCTCGCCATCGCTGTGCGTCACCCGGCCGACCGCACCCTGCGGCACGCGGCGACCGTCGACCAGCCGATCGACGCGGGTGGTCACCTCGGTGCCGTTGGGCAGCGGGACCGCCGTGGGGTCGAGGTGATCGAGGCCGCGGACCCGCGTCACGCCGGCGAGCATACCCGCAGCCGTGGCAGATCTCGCACGGTCGTCGTGGTGTGGCGAGATCTCCGATTCGTGGACGCGATCTCCGAGCGCGACGATCTCTGCGAGATCGGATCGACGCGATCTCCGACGATCGCGATCGACGCGATCGCGAAAACGTCAATGGATCCGTCGATCCCCTGAACGAACCACGCCCTTATCGCGTGCGCCTCGCTTGGGTAGATCGGATCGCGATGCACCTGGCGACGTTGGTCGAACTTCTCGAGCGCGATCTCGGCAGCAACGCGGCGACGCGCAGCCGCATCGCGGATCAGCTGGCAGAGCTCGCGGCCGAGCGGGCTGCGGCGCACGCTCCGGGTGCGGACGGCCGGCCGCCGCGGCCGAGCGCCGAGGCGGCGCGGCGACGCAAGCGGCGCTGAGCCGGCGCGCCCGTCCGCGCGCGCTGGCGGCGGTTGCCGCACATCACAGACACGCGGACTCCGCCGACACGCAGTCGACCTGGCTGTTCGACACGTAGTTCGCGAAGCACGCGAACTCGGGCGCGTCGCCGAGGTAGCACTGCAGGTAGAAGTCCTGCTGGTCGTCGTCGCTGCAGCTCACGCCCGCGGCCTCGAGGCAGGCGCAGAAGGCGGCGACACCGAGGGCGCAGTCCTGGTCGAGGTAGCCGTCGCAGCTGCACTGGTCGCCGTTGCAGCCCGACGTCGACCAGCCCTGGGTCGCACACACGTCGGCGCACGAGTACTCGTGGATCGTGCCGTTGTCGCAGGCTTCGATGCTGTCGTCGACGCACGCGAAGGAGCCCTCCTCGCAGCCCGGCGAGGGGTCCGGGTTCGGATCGGCGCCGGTCGGATCGGCGCCGGTCGGATCGGCGCCGGTCGGATCGGCGCCGGTCGGATCGGCGCCGGTCGGGTCGGCACCGCTGGGGTCGGCGCCGCTGGGGTCGGCACCGCTGGGGTCGTGCGTGCCGGGACCCTGCGCGGATCCGGTCGGCACGCAGGCGCCTGCGTCGCAGACCTGGCCGTTGTAGCAGTCGCTGTTGTCCATGCAGAACGCGACGGCGCCGTCGTCGTCGCCTTCGTCGCGCTCGTCGCACGCGCCGAGCACCGCGGCGAGGGTGAAGCTCGGGGCAGCGCCCACTGCTGGAACGTCGAGGTCTTCATCCGGGTCATCTCCTGCGGCGCAATCCGTCCGCAACCCCGGTGTGCTCGCCGCGGGGGTTTCGATCGCTGCGGCGAGGCCCCCTCGCGGGCGCGGGACTGCGCACGCCGGGCGGGCGCCGCAGACGTTCGACCACGACCGCGCGCTCGCGTCGTCGGACGGCCGCGCCGCGGACACCGTCGAAGCGATCAGCGCCGCGGCGGCGCGCCGCGTCACCACTGCTCGTTGTGCGGCTTGAGGTGGCACAGGCCGTTGCAGCTCAAGCTGGCCTCGTCGACGTTGAAGCCGTTGACCGCGATGTCGAGGTCGGCCTTGCCGTCGACGTGGCTCTCGATCGCGAGCGGATCGTGGCACTCGGCGCAGTTGATGCCTTCGTTGATGTGCCGCGAGTGCTGACCCGACATGGTGTTGAACGCCGTGTTCGACGTGCCGGGGTAGGGGTGACAGCCGCCGCAGTTGGGCTCGGCGTCGGTGTGAGCGTAGCTGCCGTTGTCGCCCTGGCCGTTGCCGTGGCACCACAGGTTGGCGCACGCGCTGCCGTCCCAGGTGCCGGCGCTGCTGATGCCGCCGGTGAAGTCGACCTCGGCGCGGGCGTCGGTGTCGTCGAACACGTGACCGGCGCTGAGCACGTCGAGCGGCTTGACGTGGCACTGCGTGCAGTCGTAGGGCGCGTGCTGGTACTGCGAGACGTGGCGCGTGTGCGCGATGAAGCTGAGCATCGAGGTGTCGGTCGTGCCGTCGATGTCGCGCGGCGGCGCGCCGGTGCCGTCCTTGTCGCCGCCGTGGCAGAACACGCAGTCGGTGCGCCAGTCGGGCTCGTGGCAGCTGTCGCAGTCGACTCCGCTGCTGCCGCCCAGCAGATCGTCGCCGTGGCAGCTGCGACAGTCCTCCTCGTGCAGCTTCATCGCGGGGCCGTGCACGCTCGCTTGCGCGTAGTCGAGCGGGTGATGACGGTCGCCGGGGTTCCCGGTGCTGTCGGCACTCGTCTGTGACGTCGCCGTGTCCGTGCCGGCCCCGTCGCTGCCACCCGAGTCCATGCCGCTGCCGCCCGAGCTGCCGCCGGTCCCGGAGGGATCGTCGGTGGCGCACGCCAGCGCGAGCGCCAGCGCGGAGGCGGTGCCGAAGACGAGGAGGTCGAAGCGCAGTCCAGCCATGGTGGCCGTTGGGCTACCGGTTCAGGCACCCGCACGGCAACGGGTGGATCCACCTGGATTCCCAACGAAGCTCGCAAACCCAACGCAAACGCAGGCCGCGGCCTCCGCGTCCAGGCCGCACAGGCCCGGTCAGGGCGCGAGCACGAGGACCCATGCGTCGGCGATCGACTGGTCCATCGGGTCCCAGGTCGCGCCGGCCGCGGCGACTCGACCGGCACCGTCGTACGCGATGCGGCTCAGGCTCGTGCTCTCGGCCGGGGCTTCGCCGGGGTAGTCGTGCCGCCACAGCTCGGCGCCGTCGAGGCCGTAGCGGCCGATCCACGCCTCGTTGAGCGCGTTGCCGAGGTTGATGTAGCCGGCGACCACGATCGCATCGCCGGGCACCGCGACCATGCCCATCGCGAAGGTGTCGGCCCCGAACTCGAGATCGACGGGCGTGCCGAGCTCGTTGCCCTCGACGTCGAAGCTGCGCAGCTCGTGATCTTGGTAGCCGTCGATCGCCACCAGCGCGAGGATCGAACCGTCGCCGAGCTGCGCGAGCTCGACGACCTCCTGGTTGGTGGGCGCGGCCGCGACGTCGACCAGCCACTGCTCGTTGCCGGCGTCGTCGTACAGCGCCAGGAACGCATCGGGATCGTTGACCACCGGCGTGCGCGTGCCGCCGGCGAACAGGCCGTCGTCGGTGAGCAGCAGCGCACGCGGGCGCGCGCACGAGACCATGCAGGCCGCGTCGTTGCCTGGGATCGTGACCGACCACTGCGGCGCGCCGTCGGTCGACCACGCCAGGATCCGGCCACCGACGCTGCCCGAGACGCCGACGTAGGCGGTGCCGTCGTCCGCGACCGCGAGCGCGATGCCGCGGGCCGGCTCGCCGCCCGAGAGCTGCGACCAGCTCTCGTCGCCGTCGCCCGAGAGCGCGCCGAGGTACGCGTGCCGCGTGCCGCCCGAGTCCTGCCCACCGGCGACCCGCAGCGTGCCGTCGCCGAGCACCGCGATGCGGCGGCCGCCGTCGTTGCCGCCCTCGGGATCGGGATCGGGGCCGTCGATGTTGGTGTCCCACACGAGCGATCCGCTGCCGTCGTAGCGCACGACCAGGGCATCCCACGCGTTTGCGACGATCTCGACGCCGCCGGTCGCGACCACGTCGCCCTCGGGCGTGAACGCCAGCGCGTCGAACCAGTCCGAGCCGCTGACGGGACCGTCCCAGAACACCGACCACAGCGTCACGCCCGACTCGACGCAATCGTTGTTGCAACCGTCGCCGTCGGTGTCGTTGCCGTCGTCGCACATCTCGCCGTCGTCGAGGTTGCCGTCGCCGCAGGCCGGCGGCGCGTCGGTGGTCGAGGAGCTGCCCTCGGCGCTGCTGCTGCTGTCGGCGGTGCTGGTCGCGGTGGTGGTGACGGTGGTGCTCGCGGTGGTGGTGACGGTGGTGCTCGCGGTGGTGGTTTCGGTCGTGCTCGCGGTCGTCGTGCTCGAGTCGCCGCTGCTCGAGTCTTCGTCCCCGCCGCCGCCGCTGTCCTTGCCGCATCCGATCGCGGCGGTGACCAGGCCGAGCAGCGCCGCCGCAGGAGCGTTACGCAGGGCCGGACGGGGACGATGGGGGTACGGGACGACCACGTCATGCGCATGCGAGCACGGTCGCACGGACGTCGCACTGGACGCAATCCTCGGCGGGTCGCGCCCGGTGGCATCGTGGTCGTGGCATTCGACAAGCGCGGCGCGGTGCTCGTATGATCGTGGGCGGTGATCCGTCGCATCGCACGTCCTGCGGCCGTGGCCATGATGTCGTCGGGGCGCTCGCGGCCTGTTTCGAGCGCGCCGGTGGTCGGGGGTGGGCTCGACCACTCGGGCTCGGACAGCTCCGCCTCCGATTCCGGTTCTGACGTCTGGCTCGGGCTCGAGCGGCCCCGAATGCACCGACGGCGTCGGCTTGTCGCGCGTACCGCTGGGCTGGGACGGCTGGTTCTGGGTCGCGATCGGCAGCGCCGGGCGCCGCCCGAGTGTCCCGAGGGCACCGCGCCGAACGTTCGCTTCATCGGCACGGTGCCGGAAGATCGAAGTGCGCGTGCGCGTGTCGAGGCTTCGACCTGCGCCGCGACCTATCCACCGGTCCCAGCTGCGACCTGCTGCAGATGCACGGCGAGCTGCCCGCGTGCGCGGCCCCGGCATGGCCAGCGCGATCGACCTGCAGACCCACGTCGACGCGCCACAGTGCGAGGCCGCCGCGAGGCCGCTGCCCGGCCCCGACGCCGTGCCGGTGTCGCTGTGCCGTTCGTCGGTGCAGGCCGGCAGCTGCGTCGGCGTGCCCGCGGGCGTCATGGGCCCGTGCATCGAGGGCGATCCCCTGCCCCGAGGGCTTCAGCGAGATCGCGGCCGCCGCGGTCGCGGTCGAGTGCGACGAGTGTGACCCGTGCGACACCGACATGTTCTGCAACGCCCTGGGCTTCGAGGTCTTCGCGAGCGACGATTGCAGCGGCACGCCCTTTGGCATGATCGGCGGCGCGGAGAACTGCATCGGGCAAGACGGCTTCGGTTCGGTGCGCGTGGCCCCGATCGATCTGCTCGACACCGGCTGCGGCACCGCCGACGCGTCGGGCGACACGCGGCGCATCTGCTGCATGGACGGCGCCTGAGCGCCGCGGCGGGGCCGGCTCAGCCGCCGGGCGAGCGCGGCCCCGACTTGCTGGGCTTGCTGCTGCTGGCCGAGCCGCTCGCACGGACCTTGGCCGAGCCCTTGGCCGAGCCCGAACCGGAGCCCGGACCCCGCGCGCTGCTGCGGCTGCGCTTGCTGGGCTTGCCGCGCTCCTGCTGCGACGCCGGTGAGTCGACGCGCTCGAGGCTGAACTTGGGCGCGCGGTTGGGATCGCACTGCGGCGGCGGGCCGAAGTCGGTCGCGTCGAAGGTGTAGTCGAGCGCGCCGCTGCCGTTCTTGCGGCCCTTCTCGTCGCGCGTGTGCGCCTCGATGCGGACGTCGTGGCTGCCCTTGCGCGCCGGCGTGCAGTACGACAGCAGGTAGAAGCGCTTGGTGTGGGCCTCGATCTTGGCCGCGACCTTCTCGAACGCCTCGCGGACCTTGCCCGGATCGCTGGCCAGCTCGGTGCCGTCGCGGCCGATCTCGCCCAGCGGCTTCTCCTCGAGCTCGGCGCCCACGCCGATGGCGTAGACCTCGAAGTGACCGTACTCCTCGCGGTCGAGCGTCTCGAGCATGTCCTCGCGGGCGACGCGGCCGGCGCGGTCGGTGCCGTCGGTGAAGACCACCAGGGTGCCGAACTTGAGCGGGCGCTTGTCCTTGGACAGCGCCTCGTCGAGCTCCTCGAGCGCCAGCGGGATCGCACCGTTGAGGTTGGTCGACGGGTCCTTGGGCTTGTAGCCGCGCAGGCCCTCGATGCCGCCCTCGACCGAACCCTGGGCCTCGGTGAAGGGCGTGACCGAGTGCAGCTTCTCCGCGCCGTCGAAGGCGTAGACGCCGACCTTCTGCGACTTGCCCACGCGCTCGCTGAACACCGTGGCCGCGTCCGCCAACAGGTCGGCCTGGCCCGACTCGGTCACGCTGCCGCTCATGTCGAGCAGCAGCAGCGTGTACATCACCGCCGCGACCTCGGGGTTCTGGATCACCTGCTGGCTCTCGTACTTCGACACCAGCGAGTCGTCCTCGTAGATCTCGAAGTCGTCCGCGGTCAGGCCCGCGACCGGATCGCCGTTCTTCTCCACGGTGAAGAACACCCACACGTTGTTGGGTTTGGCCTGGTCGGAGTTGATGCGGGTGACGTCGAGGTTGCCGGCGCATCCGAGCGCGGGCAGCAGCAGCGTCGCCGCGGCGAGCGAGCACGAACGAAGACGTTGGGTGATCACGTGCGCAGGACCTCGGGGGGTTAGAAGTAGTACCGGAGCTTGACGCTGAAGTCACCGTGCGCGAGATCGGGCCGCACCACGTACGGCGACCAGCCGCCCTCCACCACGGTGTCGAGCGGCACCTTCATCCAGTGGAAGAACAGGCCCACCGGTGCGCGCAGGATCATCGCGGCGCCGCCGTGGTTGGCGTAGTAGCGGCAGTCGACCGGATCCGGTCCCGGCGGATCGTAGCAACCGCGAGGGTCGTAGTACGGCCCGTAGTAGCCATAGTGATGGTAGCCGTAGTAGCCGTAGCCGGACCAGAACGCCATGCCCAGGCCGACGCCGAGGTACAGGCCGAAGTCCATCACGCTGTTGGACACGAAGGTCGGGAAGTGGAAGAGGTAGTTCGCGTGGATGATGCCGTTGCCGTGGTGCATCGGCGCCCAGCCGAAGTCGAACTGCAGCGCGTGCTGCGGTGCGAGGAACAGCTTGAGCGAGGGGCCGGTGGGATCGCCCAGGCCGCCGCCGAGGCCGATGCGCCGGCTGCCGCGCGGGCGCTTCTTCGCCGCGTCGGCGGGTTGGGGCAGGGCCGCGAAGGCCGTGGTCATGCACAGGGCGCACAGCAGCGCGTGGAGTCGAACACGCATCGGCCGCTACGACCGTACTGCCTCGCGCCGATTCCAGCACGCCCGTGCATTTCCCCCAGTGCCCGCCGCGATCGAACGGTCGCGATCGGCCCGGTTGGTGATCGAGACTACGCGATGGGCCGCAGCACCGCGCGGTGACGACGCGGGCGCGTGCCCGCAGGTCGGTCAATCCCACACCAGGGACTCGAGCTGTGCGCCCGAGAGCACATAGCTCGCGAGCAGTGCGCGCCGATCCTTGGTCTGCGCGACGTCGAGCCCGGCGAGCAGACGCGCGCCGGGATCGTCGTCGTCGTCGTCGTCGTCGTCGGCGCCCGCGATGAGCTGGCGCGCGAGCGCGACGAGCATGCGCGCCTTGACCGGGTTGTCGGTCGGCACACGCGTGAACAACCCGACGTCGTCTCCGAGCAGCCCCGCGATCTGCATGCCCTTGGGTCGGGGCAACAGCGCCGCCAACACCGAGCGCGCGCCCGGACGCAGGGCACCCAGGCCCAGGTCGAACACCGCCTGTTCACCGAGCACCGCGAAGAACGCGGTGCCCTGCGGCACGCGCTCGACCAGTGCCGCGAGCGTGCGGCTCATCGTGCGCTTGGCGCTCGCACGGGCGGCAATCATGCCGTCGATGATCCCCGCAGGTGCGATCAGCAGCTCACCCTCGTCGAGGCGCGCGAGCTCGACGTCCTGGCCCTCGTACTGCAGGCCGGGCACGCCCCAGTGGTCGACACCGATCTCGAGCAGGCGCGCCTCGTCGACCGCGGTCCGCAGTCGCGCCTCGACGCCGTCGATCTCGGCCAGCGCGATCGAGCGCCCGAAGTCGCCGTGGGGCATGGCGCCGGCGAGCCGCTGCCACTGCGCGACGTCGTCGTAGCCCAGTGCCATCGCGACCTCGCAGACCGACTCGAACGCGATGGGCGTCGGCTGGCGCGGCCGCCCCCGCGCCCGTGCGGCCTCGCGCTGGGCCTGCCGCGCGCGCTCGCGGTCGAGGTCCTCGTACAGGATCACCTTGTAGTCGCGCCCGGTCGCCGCGGCCTTGCGCTCGGCGCGGGCAAAGCGACGCTCGTCCTCGAGGTCGCGGCGTCGCGCCGGATCGCACACGAACAGCGCCTCGCGCAGCTCGGGGCCCAGGCGCTGCCACAGCCCGGCCCCACCGACGCGCTGGAGCTCGACCGCGTAGACCACGTCGAAGTCCGGCGGCACGAAGCGCATCGACCACGGCAGCTGGCCCCGCGCGCCGCGGCTGCGACCCGCGTCCCAGAACCGCCGCAACAACGGCGCGAGCGCCTCGTCCTGCGGCGCCGCGCGATGCAACCGCACCAGCCGCAAGAGCGCATCGTTGACCAGCTCGCGCTCCTCGGTCCGCGTCTGCAGCAGCGCCTCGAAGTTCTCGATCGCGCAGTCGCTGCGTTCGATCACGTCCATGCACTGGACGCCGCGGCGATGCAGCCGCTGTGCTTCCGTCTCGCCGGCGAGACCCGCACGCGGTGCGGCGACAGACGCCAGCGCGAGCGCAGCGGCCAGGTGCCGGCCAGCGCGGTGGCCAGGGTTTCGCACGCGAGCGATGGTAGAGCTTTTTCACGCACGCGGTCGCGGCCGCTGGGTAGCATCGGCGGCATGAGTTCGAGCACTCGCACCCGTCGCACCGCGGCCGCGGGCAAGGCCACGCGATCGAAGGCCCGCAAGGGCGCCGCCACGGCCCGCACACGCAGCGCGAGCAGGCCGGCGGCGGTCGCTCGCCGCGCGCCGAGCAAGGCCGCGACGCGGACGCGCGGCACCACCGTGATCGCCCGCAAGCCCGCGGCCGCGCCGGCGTCGGTGCCGCCGGCACGCTTCGAGGGTTTCGGGCCCGACACCTTCGCGTTCCTGCGCGAGCTCGAACGCCACAACGATCGCGAGTGGTTCGAGGCCCATCGCGAGCGCTACGAGCAGTCGGTCAGCAGCCCGCGCTCGCCTTCATCGCTGCGATGGCGCCCGAGCTCGCGCGCGCCCTGCCCAGCTTCGTCGCGGACCCGCGGCCGGTGGGCGGCTCGCTCATGCGGATCCACCGCGACGTGCGCTTCTCGCCGGACAAGCGGCCGTACAAGACCAACATCGGGATCCACTTCCGCCACGTCGTGGGCAAGGACGTGCACGCGCCCGGGGTCTACGTCCACGTCGATCCCGACGACTGCTTCGTCGGCGTGGGCCTGTGGCGGCCCGAGCCCGACGCGCTCGCGCTCATCCGCAAGCGCATCGTCGAGCGGCCCAGCGAGTGGACCGCGGCGCGCAACGCCTCGGCGTTCCGCAACGCCTTCACGCTGATGGGCGAGTCGCTGGCGCGTGCGCCCCGGGGCTTCGATCCGCGCACCCCCACGTCGACGACCTGCGGCGCAAGGACCACGTCGCCGGCGCCAAGCTGACCGCGGCGGAGCTCGCGGATCGCGAGCTGGCCAAGACCGTCGCGAAACGACTCGCCGCGGCCAAGGCCTACGTGCAGTTTCTCTGCGCCGCCCTCGATCTGTCGTTGTGACCCATAGTCGTCCCGCCACGCTGGCGTCGGCGCGGTGATCGTGCGAGCGTCCCGGGCGGGTCGATCCGTGAGCCTCGTCGTCGCCGTCCTCGCTCCTGCGTTCGCGCTTCTGTGCGCGTCCGCTCCGTCCACGCCGCCGACGCAACGCCCCGCTGCGCTCGCGCCCGGCACGACCGCGGCGCCGCCGAGCGCGGTGCCGGTCGAGACGCCGCCCGGCGCGACGCCGCCGGCCGCGACGCCGCCCGGCCGCGACGCCGCCCGGCGAGACGCCGCCCGGCGAGACGCCGCCCGGCGAGACGCCGCCCGGCGAGACGCCGCCGGGCGAGACGCCGCCCGGCGAGACGCCGCCCGGCGAGACGCCGCCCGGCGAGACGCCGCCCGGCGAGACGCCGCCGGGCGAGACGTCGATCGCCGTCGACGCAACGCCCGAAGCGGAGGTCGAGTCGGTGCCCGTCGCGAGCCCCACCCGCGGCGCGGCGCAGGCCGAACCGCAAGGCGGCAAGGGCCCCAAGACGCGACCCAACCGCAAGGGCATCATCGTGCAGGGCGGGCTCGGCGTCGGCGGCTGCGGCCAGGACGAGTGCGAGGCGATCCACCAAGGCGGCAGCAAGATCGCGGGCTGGTTCGGCGGCACGTTCGGCTATCGCTTCGGTCGCGTCGCGCCGATCCTGGTCATCCAAGGTGGTACCGCGCGCGGCGCCACGCCCACGAGCCTCACGCTCGACGAAGAGAAGTTCGCGTTCCGCAACGCGAGCCAGAACCACTCGTTTTTGCAGATCGGCGGCGGCGTGCTGCTGCACCTGCTGCAGAGCTCGATGTTCGATCCGTTCATCGGCATGAGCGTGGGCTACTTCAGCTCGACCACACGACTGAGCGCAGAGCTGGTGTCGGAGACGCGTCGGCTGCAGACCGACGTCCGCAGCCGCACGCACCGCGGCTCCCTGGGCATCATGCTGGGTCTCAACTTCCGCCTCGGCCGCCGCTTCTACCTCGGCCCGCGCTTCGACGCGGTCGTGCCCTTCGCGGGCCAGTGGTGCGTCGACGGCGACGGCAGCCACGAGTGCATCAAGCTGCGCGACATCGAAGACTTCGATCCGGGACAGTTTTTTCCGCGACCCTGGGCACTGACTGCGCAGTTCGGCGCGGTGCTGTAGCGGCTTGCGGCGCCGGCGAGCGGGCGCGACACTGTCGTGCTGGGAGGATGCCGTCCATGCGCCGCAAACCCTTCGGATCCACGGGCGTGTCGCTCCCGGTCGTCGGCCTGGGCACGTGGAACATGGAACGCGATCGCGAGCCCGACGCGATCGCGGCGATCCAGCTCGCGATCGAGCTGGGCATGGATCACATCGACACCGCCGAGCTGTACGGGCGCGGCGAGGTCGAGCGCCGCGTCGGCAAGGCCATCGCGGGACGACGCGACCGCGTCTACCTGGTCTCGAAGGTGATGCCCAACAACGCGACCCGCCGCGGCACCGTCTCGGCGTGCGAGCGCTCGCTGGCGCGCCTGGGCACTGACCGGCTCGATCTGTACCTGCTGCACTGGCCCGGCTCG
Source organism: Nannocystaceae bacterium (assembly GCA_046351635.1). GTDB lineage: Bacteria > Myxococcota_A > Polyangia > Nannocystales > Nannocystaceae > Xiheibacterium. The sequence goes on from JAXLYC010000053.1 coordinate 34,551, forward strand.
CACCCGCTGGAGGACACCGTGGCCGCGTTCTCGCAGCTGGTCGACGACGGCAAGATCCGCGCGTGGGGCGTGAGCAACTTCGACGTCGACATGCTCGACGCGCTGGCGCGCGTGGTGTCGCCGCAGCAGGTCGCGTGCAACCAGGTGCTGTACCACCTCGAGCAGCGCGCGGTCGAACACCGCGTGTTGCCGTGGTGCCGCGGCCACGGCATCGCCACGGTGGCCTACTCGCCGCTGGGCAGCGGCGCGTTCGTGTCGCCGCGCTCGCCCGGCGGGCAGGTGCTGGCGCAGCTGGCCGCGCGCTTCGACGCCACGCCCGAGCGCGTGGCGCTGGCGTGGTTGTCGCGCGAGCCCGACGTGTTCGTGATCCCCAAGGCGACCGCGCTGGCCCACGTGCGCGACGACGCGGCCGCAGCCGCGCTCGAGCTCGACGCGGATGCCTGCGCGCTGCTCGACCGCACGTTCCCCCGCGGCCGCGCCACCGCGCTGCCGACCCTGTGACGCGGTTTCGTCGGCGCCGGATTCCCTCGCGTCGGTCACCGGTTTAGGCTCGCGGGGCCATGACCGTGCTGGACACGCTCCGATTGCCCTCACTCGCGCGCGAGCGACTCGCCGACGCGGTGCATGCGGTGATGACCGCCGATCCCCGCCGCGCGCAGTGGCTCGCCGAGGGCGCCGCGGCCTCCGCGGCCCACGGCGCCGAGGACCTCGCCGCGCGGCGGTTCCAGACCGTGCTCGAGCTGGGCTACCTGGTCGCCTCGGCCGACGGCTTCGCCGACGCGGAGCGCGAACAGCTCGCGCGCCTGCTCGCGACCATGACCGGCGCGGCGCTGCAGCCGGCGGTGCTCGAGCAGCACTTCCGTGATCTCGATCAGGCGGTCGCGCTGCTGGGGCGGCGGGAACGGCTGGCGCGCGTCGCGGCCGATCTCGAGGGGCCCGAGGCCGCCGCGGACGCGATCACGGTCGCGGCGCTCGTCGCCTTCGCCGACGGCGAGCTGGCCGCGCCGGAGCTGTCCGCGCTCTACGAGTTGGGTGCGTTCGTGGGCCTGTCCGACGAACGCGTGCGCGGGCTCGCCAATGGCCTGGCCGAACGATTGCGCCGACACATCGAGGCGACGCCATGACGTACATCAACCACCTCGCCCGCGAGATCAACTGCAAGATCGTCTATTACGGTCCCGGGCTGTGCGGCAAGACCACCAACTTGCAGTACGTCTACGAGGCCAGCAAGCCCGACGCGAAGGGCAAGATGATCTCGCTGGCGACCGACACCGATCGCACGCTGTTCTTCGACTTCCTGCCGCTCGAGCTCGGCAGCGTGCGCGGCTTCAAGGTGCGCTTCCACCTCTATACCGTGCCCGGCCAGGTCTTCTACGACGCCAGCCGCAAGCTGGTGCTGCGCGGTGCCGACGGCATCATCTTCGTGGCGGACTCGCAGCCCAGCCGCAGCGAGGCCAACATCGAGAGCGTCGAGAACCTCGCCACCAACCTCGCGGACTCGGGCCAGGAGCTCGGCGTCGTGCCCTACGTGATCCAGTACAACAAGCGCGACATGCCCGACGTGGTGTCGATCGAGACGCTGCGCGCCCAGCTCAACCCGCTGGGCGTGGCCGAGTTCGAGGCCGCCGCGAAGTCGGGCGCGGGCGTGTTCGAGACGCTCAAGGGCCTGTCGCGCCTGGTGCTCAAGCGCATCGAGGGCCTGCCGCAGCCCGGCGATCAGCCCACGCGGTAGTGGGCGATGCCGGTGTCCTGCCAACCCGGCTCGTGGCGGCGACCGACGCCGGCGATCGAGAACGGCGCGGGCAGCGGCAGCGGGCGCGCCGGCGCGCGGCGGGCATGCAGCGCCTCGTAGTCGGCGCGCTCGAGGTCGATCGCGCCGGCCAAGGCCGCGTCGACACCGATGCGCGCGGCCGCGTCCTGCCAGCCCGGCACCGCGCGGGCGTGCCAGGCCTCGGCCGCGTCGCCGCTGCCGTAGCCCACCAGCAGAAGCGGCTGCTCGTGCAGCGGCACCGAACGTCGCGCGGCCTCGTCGAGCGCCGCGGCGATCCACGCCGGCAGCGACGCGGTGTAGAGGTTGCCGAGCTGGCGCACCGCGTCGCGACCCAACGCGGTCTTGCCCAGCACTGCCTGCCACGCCGGGTCCTTGGCCAGCGCGCGCGCGACCGCGTTGGCGCGGGCGTAGGGATCGAACTCGGGCCCGTGCTCGCGCACGCCGTCGCGCAGACGCTCGGCCTGCTCGAGCTCGCGGCGCAGCGCCTCGAGCGACACGTCGGCCGCGCGCAGGGCCGGGCCCAGCGCGGCCTCGTCCCCGGCCCCGGCCAGGGCTGCGACCCACGCGATCGCGAGCGCCTGCTGCGGCATGCGCTCGTAGGGCCGGTGCATGAGCACCGCCGTTGGCGATGCCAACAGCGCGCGCGCGTCCTCGCCGGTGCGGCGCTGCAACGACGCCAGCGCGTGCAGCACCGCGTCGATGTAGCACACGGTGGAGTAGCGACCGTTGAACACCGGGAAGTCGTGGGTGCCGCGCGCGCCCTCGGGGTACTCGTCCATGAAGTGGCGCGCGAACGGCTTGCGGAAGTCCCAGCCGCGCTCGTCCGACGAGCTGCCCGAGCGCCGCAGATCGAGCTCCAGCAGGCGCGCCTGCGGCTCGACCAGCATCGCGACCGCACCCGCGCCCTGGGTCGGCTCGCCGGTGCTGCCGCGCTCGTACTGGGCGATGTCGGCTGCGACCACGATCGCGACGCGGTCGGCGCCGTCGGTCTGCACGTAACGTGTGGCGTGCTTGAGCGCGTACATCCCTCCGAGGCACGCGTGCTTGACCTCGGGCACCTCGACGTCGCGCGGCAGCGGCCGCTGTCCGCGGGCGCGCAGGGCGTCGTCGATCATGCCGCGCACGATGACCGCGCCGACGGCGTTGTCGGCGCTCGACTCGGTGCCCAGCGCGAGCATGCCGATGTGCTCCGGGAGGACCTCGTAGTTGTCGATCAGTCGCAGCACCGCGCCGGCGGCGAGGGTGTAGACGTCCTCCTGCGGCTGCGCGACCCGGAACGCGCGACCGATGATCGCGTCGAGCTTGCCCGGATCACCGCCGGTCCACTCGGCGAAGCGTCGCAGCTCGACGCGCGGTCGTGGCACGTGCAGCGCGAGGCCCGAGAGACCAGCGCCGCGGGTGTCGACAACGGAGGAGGAGTCGTCATGCACGTTCGTCATGGCAGGCGGCGACGGTAGCATCGTGTCGCGCGGCCTCCGGTGTTGTATTTGCGCGACACGCGAGCGCAGCATGCCCATGGGAGCTGCCCAACGGCGATCGCGTGCTGCCGCAGATGTTCGCTGCCCGGCGCTTCCGGCATGGCGCGCCGCTGCGACCGCGCCGGCGCCGGTCTGGGCCGCGGTTTGGAGACCCAGCCCGCCGCGGGCTAAGCTGAGCTGACCATGGTGGACCCCGATCCCGGCGCGCCGACGTTCGCGGCGGTCGACGACGATCGGCCGCTGCCGGGACGTCGTTTCGCCGGCCGGTACATCGTCGAGCGCCAGCTGGGGCGCGGCGGCATGGGCTCGGTCCATGCGGTGCTCGACACGCAGCTGGGCGAACGGGTCGCGCTCAAGCTGCTCGAGCACGCCGGTGGCGACGAGGCCCTCGAGCGGTTCCGCCGCGAGGTGCGGCTGTCCCGGCGCGTCACCCACCGCAACGTCGCGCGCATCTTCGACATCGGCGAGGCCGCGAATCGCCACTTTCTCACGATGGAGCTGGTCGAGGGCGGCTCGCTGCAGGCGCAGCTGGGCGGCAGCCCCATGCCGGTGGCCCGCGCGTGCGCGCTCGTGGCCCAGGTCGCGCGCGGGTTGGCGGCGGCGCACGAGGTCGGTGTGGTCCACCGCGATCTCAAGCCCGGCAACGTGCTGGTCGATCGCAGCGGCCGCGCCGTGGTCACCGACTTCGGCATCGCCTGTGCCCTCGCCGGCGACGTGCGATTGACCCGCGAGGGCGGCAGCTGGCTCGGCACGCCGGCGTACATGTCGCCCGAGCAGGTGCGGGGCGATGCCATCGATCCGCGCAGCGATCTCTACGCGCTGGGCGTGATGCTCTACGAGCTGGTGACCGCGCAGCTGCCGTTCCCCGAGGACAGCCCGGTGGCCGCTGCGATCGCGCGACTCGACCGCGATCCGGTCGATGCGTCGACGCGGGTGTCGTTGCCCGCGCCGGTGGCATCGTTGCTGCGGGCGTTGTTGGCACGGCAACCCGACGAGCGCCCCGCGACCGCGCTCGAGGTCGCGGCGGTGCTCGAGGGCTTCGCCGGCGACGCGGTCGATGCGTCGCTGCCGGCCGCGGCCACGCACACCGCCGCGCCGCCGCACGCTCCGGGCGCGCCGACGGTCGCGCCCGCGCCCGCGACGGTGGCCTCGACCGGGTTCAGTGGCCGCCGCGTGGCGGTGCTGCCGTTTCGCTACCGCGGCCCCACCGACGACGCGTACCTCGCCGAGGCGCTGACCGACGAGCTCATCGATCTGCTCTCCCGCACGCGCGGCCTGCGGGTCGCGGCCCGCAGCGCCGCGGTCACCACCGACACCGCCGCCGACTCGCGCGGGCTCGGCCGGCAGCTGGGCGTCGACGTGCTGGTCGAAGGTACGGTGCAGCGGGCCGGCGATGCGGTGCGGATCTCGGCGCGCTTGATCGAGGTCGAGACCGGCTTCCAGACCTGGAGCGACCGCTTCGACGGCGGCCTGGTCGACGTGTTCGAGCTGCAGGACCGCCTGGCCAAGCGCATCGCCGAGACCCTGCGGGTGCAGATCTTCGTGTCCGAGCGCGGACCCGCGGTGCCGGCCGAGGCGATGCAGCTGTACCTGCGCGCGCGCGCGGCGATGCGACGCGCGGACATCGGCGGCGAGGGCCCCGATGGCGGTCGCGCGCTGCTCGAGCGCGCGCTCGCGTTGGCGCCAGACTTCCGCGCCGCGATCGCTGCGTCGGCGCTCGTGGCCGAGCGGCTGTGGTTCGTGCCCAGCGTCACGCCCGCCGCCGAGCGCGAGGTCCTGGCCGAGGCCGCGGTCGCGCGTGCGCTCGCCGAGGCCGGCGACTTCCCCGAGACCCACCTCGCGGCCGCGAGGCTGGCGATGCAGAAGGCCGACTACGTCACGGTCGCCAGCGAGATCGCCCAGACCTTGGCGCAGGCGCCGACGTACGCGGCGGCGCACGAGGTCCTCGGCGCGCTGCAGTGCGAGGCCGGCCGTCCGCTCGAGGGCATCCGCCGGCTACGGCTCGCCGCCGAGCTCGATCCGACCCTGGGGCGGCTCTTGGTCTACGAAGCGCGGCACCACGAGATGCGCGGCGATCGGGACAAGGCCGACCGCGTGCTCGCCGACCTCGATCGACGGGTGGGCCCGCACGAGATCTCGGTCGCGGGCCTGCGCGCGCGCATCGCCGGCTGGCGCCGCGATCGCGAGGCCATGCGACGGATCCGCGACGGCTATGAGCGGGTCGGCGACGCGCCGATGTTCCTCGACCTGCTGTTCGCGCTCGTGCTCGACGGCGGCCCCCCTGAGCTCATCTTCGCCCAGCTGCGCTCGCGCCTGCCGCAGCTGAGCCCGCGCTTCCGCGCGATGGTGTGCCAGCTGGCCGCGGAGGCCGCCGCGCTGGTGGAGCAGTGGGACGTCGCCGACGAGTTCGTCGGTCGCTCCGCCGACGAGACCCTGGTCGATCTCGAGTGGATGGTGCACTGCCCCGTGCTCGCGGGCCTGCGCGAGCGCGAGTCGTTCCAGCGCCGCATGGCACAGGTGCGTCGGCGCGCCGAGTCGCTGTGGCATCTCGAGTGAGAGCCTGCCCGCCGCGTGCGGACAGGCTCTCGCTCCCGGCGCGCCGGCCGGGCGCGCCTCACATCGGTGCGGGGTGCGTGCCCAGGCCGACGGTGCCCTGCGGCGTCATCAGCTCCTCGCACGTCGCACCGCTGGGGCACATCGTGTCGTCCATGCAGAGCACCACGCACAGCGTGGGGTTCATCGCGTCCATGCCCAGGCCGCACACGGCCGTGCCGCCGCCGGAGCTCGGCGCGGGGCACTCGGACATCGCACCGTCGCAACCGGGCGCGCAGAAGCAGAAGCCGTCGAGGCCCATGATGCCGATCGGCGTCTCACCCATCGCGCACATGTCACACGCGCCGTAGTCGCTCATCGTCGCGCCGGTCTCACCGCCGCCGATGCACACGCACTCGATGCAGGTGCCGCCGTTGCACATCGAGTCGTCCATGCACTCGTCTTGCGGCGTGCAGGCCGATCCGCCCGAGCTGCTGCCGCCGCCCTCACTCGAGGCGTCGGTGGTCATCGTCGCCGACGCGCTCGCCGAGGCGCTGGCGCTGCCGGAGCTGTCGCCGGCCGAGCTCTCGCCGCCGCTGTCGCTGCCGCTGGCGCTGGCGCTCGAGCCGATCGTCGTGGTGATCGTGCCCGAGCCACCGGTGTCGTCGTCGCCCTCGGTGGCACAACCGGCGAGTGCGAACGCGAAGAGCGCGGGGGCACCGAAGATGGAAACAAGCGTGTGGTTCATCGAAGCGTTCTCCCTGGTCCCGCGGTCGCGGGGTCGTCCCTGCCCAAGGCCCTGCGCACGAAAACGTCGCATTGCCGCACCGCAAGCTGCCACAACTCAAGCGCCAGGAACGAATCGGGTCGCCTCGGTGCGACGTGCGGTCCCCGACGCCGCCGCGCGGCGCGGGGGTTCACGGGTTGCCCCGCCGACGCCCCAATGCGCCGTTTCGCGCGGATGAAACCAGCGTAATGAGCGGCGCGCTCGCGCATCCCACAGATCGAGGCCCCCCGCCTCGACCCGCGTCATGTCCCTGGACTGCACTCACACCGCCCCGCTGGACGCCCTCGCCAAGAGCGTCCGCGGGGCGGTTCCCCTCGCGGCCCGCCGGGCAGCGCGGGACTTCGAGGCGGTGCTGCAGCGGGCGCAGGCGCTGGGCTGGCGGCCGCCCGCGGCCGAACCGTCCGACAACGTCATCGCGATGTCCCGGTTCCGCAACGGCGTTCGGGACCGCGGCCACGACGGCGACGCGGGGTTCGACCGACTGCTGCTCGACGCGCGGCTCGCCGTGGGGCGCATGGTCGCCCAGCGCAGCACCCGGCCGATCCCGCCGATGCGAGCGACGCGTCGGCATCATCCGTGGTTCGCGGCCGCGCTCGTGCTCGCGGCGGCCGTCGTCGCGTCGCTCGTGGGCGCCGGCGTCGTGCTGCATCCGGGCCGCGCCCAGGCCCCGAGCCAGGCGGTGCACGGCGAGCTGCCGGGACCTGCGCCGCACACGGCAGTGCCCGCGGCGCCACCTCTGTCCGAGCCTGTGCGCGTGCGCGTGCCGCCACGCGCGTCCGCGATCGCAGCCCCAGCCGAGGCGACGCCACCACCGGTCGTGAGGGCACCGGCTCGCCGCGCGTCGGGGCGCGACCTCGATGCGCTGCGTCGGATGAGCGACGAGGCGCGCGCGCTGTGGCGTGCGGGCGATCGCGTCGGCGCGGACCGGCGCTTCGCCCAGGTGATCGCGCAGGGCGGACGCTCACCCTTGGTCGAGCTCGCGTGGGGCGATCGCTTCGCGATCGCGCGCCAGCTCGGCGACGAGGCGGGCCTGCTCTCGCGTTGGGGCACGTACCTGCGCAGGTTTCCCCGCGGCCGCTATGCCGACGACGCCCGCGCCGGTCTGTGCGCGGCGGAGTCCGACGCGGCGCGTCGTCCGGCGTGTTGGGAAGCCTACCTTCGCGACTTCCCGCGCGGGTCCTATCGCGGCGATGCGTCGCGGCGCTGATCGCAGCGTGATCTGGCCGACCGCGGATACCTCGCAACACCAGCGATCCGAAAAATCGTGGCGCGGGCCTGTAATCGTGTCGGCCGTAGGGCATCGGTGTGGGCGCAGCGCTCGCGCCGGATCGACGGCGTCGCGGCGCGGCCAGGACACCCGACCATGAAGCTCTCCAAGAACTCCGACGCCCTCTCCATCACTCGCATCCTCGGCGTTGCCGCGCTGCTCGGGCTGGGTCTGCCCGGCTGCGAAGTCATCGGCGGCGACGGCAGCTCCAGCCGCGATGGCGACGTCGACGACGACGGCACCGAGGACGAGGCGGAGGACGAGGACGAGGACGAGGACGAGGGAGACGACGACGACACCGAGGGTGACGACGACGACACCGAGGGTGACGACGACGACACCGAGGGTGACGACGACGACGACGACGGCGACACCGAGGGTGACGACGACGACAGCGACGAGGACGAGGACGACGACGACGACACCGAGGGCGACGGCGAGGACGACGACGACGACGCCGATGGCGATGGCGACGGCGACGGAGAGGACGACGACGACACCGAGGGTGACGGCGAGGGCGATGGCGACGGCGACACCGATGGCGATGGCGACGGTGGCGGTGACGACAACGGTGGCGGCGACGACGACACCGACGACACCGACGGCTGAGCCGCGCGATCGCGCAGCATCACGGGGGATCCGCGGGCGTGCCCGCGGGTCCCTTCGTCATTGCGCCGGGCCGGCCGACTTGCGGAAGCCGCGGAGGAACTCGGTCACGCGCTCCGACTGGCCCGGCGGCCACACGTGATCGACCCCGAACGCGCAGATCCGGACCGGGCTGCCGTCGCGACAGCCCCGGGCATCGACGCAGCCCTCCTGCGGCGCCTTGGTGCCCGCGTCGCAGCCGTTGTGGGCGACCCAGGTCTTGATCGAACTCTCGGCCGAGGCGAACGGCACGACCGTGTCCTTGCGTCCGTGGGTCACCAGGATCGGCACCCGCGCGTCGTCGCAGCCGGTGAAGGGGCCACCGCCGCCGGTCGGGGCCGCGGCCGCGAGCACGTCGGCGCGATGGCACGCGAGCACGTTGGTGAAGAAGCCGCCGTTGGAGAAACCGGTGCTGTAGACGCGATCGCGATCGAGGCAGCCGCGGCGATCGAGCTCGGCGACCATGGCGTCGAAGAACGCGAGGTCGCGATCGCCCAGCTCGCCCTGGTGGACCTGCCAGCCCGCACGCGGCGTCGCGCCGAACTGCTCGAAGGTCCGCGCTGCGCCCTGCGGCGCGACGATGATGCCGTCGCGCCACGCCGAGACGCCGTCGAGCGAGCGCCGCGCCGACCACGGGCTGTCGCCGAAGCCGTGCCACGCGAACACCACCGGCGGTGGCGAGGCGAGCGACTCGCCCACGCGCAGCAGCAGGTGCCGCCGCAGCGCGCCGACCTCGAGGTCGAGCTCGACCTCACCGGCAGGCAGATCGCAGCGGCCGGCGTGCGGGCGCTGCTCGAGCACCGGCGTGGTCACGGGCTCGGTCGGAGTCGTGTCCGGGGTTGTCACCGGCGTATCGGGCACGGCGGTCGCGGTCGGCGGACGATCGCAGGCCAGCGCGGACGCGGCGAGCAGTACCAGGGTTCGCATCGCGTCCGAGCATACGCGAAGCCGCACCGGGGTCACTTGGGCACGACGTAGACCCCGACCAGGCACATCTCGTTGGCGGTCGAGAAGCCCGGCAGCACCGGCGCGGTGTCCTCGCGGGTGTCCCAGTCACAGGCGACGTGGATGCGGTCGTTGGTATTGGCCACCAGCGGTTGCTTCAGGTAGTACGCCGACTGCCAGTTGAAGTCGTAGCGGTCGATCTCCGCCGCGCACGACATCTCGCTGCCGCCGTCGGCGAAGCGCTCGAGCTCGATCGACATCGTGCGGCCACGCTTGTGCATGTGCGGCAGCAGGCCGTGGATCTCGACCTCGGTGCCTGCGGGCAGGTTCGTCATCGTCGCGATCTGCTCGTCCCACGCGTAGCCCGCGTGCTCCTGGCCCGGCGGTAGGCTGAGGTCGCCGGTGCCGAGGATGCTCGAGTACAAGAATGGATCCCACAGCGTCTGCACCGCGGGGCGCTCGACCGCGTCGGCGTACTGCACCCGGATCGTGCTCGAGTCGGGGCCCTGGTCGGTGAGCAGGTTGTAGTGCACCTGCACCACGAGCACGTCGTCGGCGAGCATCGGGATGCCGGTGCCCGCGGGGAACGTGACCGCACCGGTGCCGGGCGCCCACGTCACCGGCACGCTGTCGACGAACACGCCGTCGCCGGCGGCGCCGAAGCAGTCCCAACCCAGCTGGTCGGGGCTGGCATCGTCGAGCGCCTGCATGGTCTTGGCGTTGTCGAACACGTTGGGGTTCACGCGGAAGCCCAGCACGTGGTGGACCGTGCGGGCGTTGCCCGGCAGCACCTCGAAGCCGACGATGTAGCGATCGTGATCGGCGCCGGTCGGCAGGATGAAGCACTGGTAGTCCTCGTACTCTTCGCCGGGCTCGGTCTGCGGCACGGGGGTGTACTGCGGCGTCTGCAGGGCCTCGATGCCGGCACCGGTGAGCGTCGGCAGCTGCTTGGGCATGCTCGGCTCGCTCGGCGCCTCGCCCTCGAGCGCGCCCTCGTCGAGCCACGCGCGCAGGGTCTCGATCTCGTCGTCGGACAGCCAGCGCGCATCGACGAACTCGTTGCAGCTGCCGTCGTTGTTGGCACCGAACGGCGGCATCGTGCGGTTCTCGACCGACTCGACGATCGCGGCGGCCCACTGCTTGGCGGTCGCATAGTCGCCGGTGGCAAACGGCGCGATGCCACCGTCTTGGTGGCACCCCGAGCAGTGCTCTTCGAGGATGGGCAGCGCGTGCTCGTAGAAGCTGATGCGGGGGGTCTCGTCGTCGCCGCCGTCGTCTTGGGCTGCACATGCGAGCAGGGGCAGGGCGAACAACGAGGCGCGAGGGAGCAGGAAGCGGCGTGGCATGGGGATCCTGAGGCAGGCGTGCGCCGGCGCAAACTGGCCGACCGGTCGACATTGGGGTAGCACTGACTGGTCAGTCGGTCAAACAAAGAAACGCACCGATGTGAGCGGGTTTCGCGGGGCGCCCGGGCGCCGGGGCCGCAATCGGCCAGGCGCTACGATGCCGGATGTCAACCCTGCTCGGATTCCACCCCTTCGATCCAGGCGTGGTTTAAGGATCGACTGGGGTTCCCGACCGCGCCGCAGCAGCGCGAGGGCTGGCCGCGGATCCAAGCCGGTGAGCACGTGCTCATTGCGGCGCCGACGGGCTCGGGCAAGACCCTCGCCGGCTTCCTCGCGGCCATCGATGCGCTCGTGCGGCAGGGCGATGCGCTGCGCGACGAGACCACGGTGCTGTACGTCTCGCCGCTGCGCGCGCTGTCCAACGACGTGCAACAGAACCTGCAAGCCCCGCTGGCGCAGCTGCGCGCGCTCGATTCGTCGCTGCCGCAGATCCGCGTGCAGGTCCGCACCGGCGACACGCCCGCGGCCGAGCGCACCGCGATGACGCGCAAGCCGCCCCACATCCTGGTGACCACGCCCGAGTCGCTGTACCTGATGTTGACCTCGCAGGGCGGGCGCACGCTGCTGTCGACGGTGCGCACGGTCATCGTCGACGAGATCCACGCGCTGTGTCGCGACAAGCGCGGGGCCCACCTCGCGCTCTCGCTCGAGCGGCTCGAGGCACTGTGTGGCCGGCCGTTGCAGCGCGTGGGCTTGTCCGCGACGCAGAAGCCGCTCGAGGATGTCGGCGCGTTCCTGGTCGGCGCCGACCGACAGTGCAGCCTGGTCGACACCGGCAGCTTCCGCGCGCTCGACCTCGCGATCGAGGTGCCGCCCTCGACGCTGCAGACGGTGTGCTCGCACGAGCAGTGGGACGAGATCTACGCCCGCATCGCCGAGCTGGTCGAACAGCACCGCACGACCCTGGTGTTCGTGAACACGCGCAAGCTGGCCGAGCGCGTGTCCGCGCAGCTGGGCAAGCGCCTGGCCGAGCGCATCGGCGAGGACGCGGTCACCAGCCACCACGGTTCGCTGTCGCGCGAGCGGCGGCTCGCGGCCGAACGCCGGCTCAAGGCCGGCTCGCTGCGCGCGCTGGTGGCGACCGCGTCGCTGGAGCTGGGCATCGACGTCGGCGAGGTCGACCTGGTGGTGCAGCTGGGGTCGACCCGCAGCATCGCGACCGCGCTGCAGCGCGTCGGTCGCTCGGGCCACGCCCTGGGCCGCGTGCCCAAGGGCCGCATCTTCCCGCTCACCACCGACGAGCTGGTCGAGGCCGCAGCGTTGCTGGCGTGCGTGCGACGTTCCGAGCTCGATCGCACCGCCGCCGCACCGGCGCCGCTGGACATCCTCGCGCAGCAGATCGTCGCCGAGTGCGTGGCGCAGCCGTGGTCCGAGCCGGCGCTGTTGCAGACCCTGCGGCGCGCGTGGCCCTACCGCGCGCTGCCCGACGAGGACTTCGAGGCGCTGCTGCAGCTGCACGGCGGCCGCGGGCGGCTGTCGCTGTTGCACCGCGACGGCGTCAACCGTCGCGTCATGGCGACCGCGCGCGCGCGTCTGGTCGCGCTGGGCTCGGGCGGTGCGATCCCAGACACCGCCGACTACCAGGTGCGGCTCGAACCCGAGGGCACCCTGGTCGGGACCGTGAACGAGGACTGGGCCATCGAGTCGTCGGCCGGCGACATCTTCCAGCTCGGCAACGCCTCGTGGCGCATCACCCGGGTCGAGCCCGGCATCGTGCGCGTCGCCGATGCCCAGGGTCAACCGCCGAGCGTGCCGTTCTGGCTCGGCGAAGCGCCCGCGCGCACGCGCGAGCTTTCGGCCGCGCTCGCGCAGCTGCGGCAACAGTGCGCCGACGCGGCCGGGCCTGCGGGCGACGAAGCCGCCGCGATCGCAGCGCTGCGCGAGCGCTGCGGCGAGGGCCTGTGCGAGGCCGCCGCGCAGCAGATCACCGACTACGTGCTCGCGGGCCGCAAGGCCCTGGGCTGCGTGCCCACGCAGCAGCGGGTGGTGCTCGAGCGGTTCTTCGACGAGAGCGGCGGCATGCAGATGATCGTGCACGCGCCGTTCGGCGCCCGCATCAACCGCGCGTGGGGCCTGGCCCTGCGCAAGAAGTTCTGCGTCGGCTTCGGCTTCGAGCTGCAGGCCGCGGCCAACGAGGAGTCCATCGTCATCTCGCTGGGGATGCAGCACAGCTTCCCACTCGACGACGTGTTCGACTTCCTCAACCCGGTGTCCGCGCGCGACGTGTTGGTGCAGGCGATCCTGCCCACGCCGATGTTCACCACGCGCTGGCGCTGGAACAGCCAGCGCTCGCTGCTGCTCGAGCGCACCAAGGGCGGCAAGAAGCTGCCGGCCGCGCTGGTGCGCATGAAGGCCGACGACCTGCTCGTGGGTGCCTTCCCCGAGGCGTTGGCCTGCCCCGAGACCCTGCCCGGCGGTCCCATCGAGGTGCCCGAGGCGCACCCGATCGTGCGCCAGACCGTGGCCGACTGCCTGTGCGAGCCGATGGACTGCGAGGGCATGCTCGAGCTGCTGCGGGCGCTGGCCGATGGCCGCATCGAGCGCATCGCGATCGACACGCCCGAGCCGTCCGCGTTCGCGCGCGGCATCCTCAACGCCGCGCCCTACGCCTTCCTCGACGACGCACCGCTCGAGGAGCGCCGCACCCACGCGGTCATGACCCGGCGCGCGCTCGACGTGCGCACCGCCGACGAGCTGGGCGCGCTCGATGCCGACGCGGTCGCGCGCGTGCGCGCCGAGGCATGGCCCGAGCCCAGCGACGCCGAGCAGGTCCACGAGGCCCTGGGTTGGATGGGCTATGTCACCGCGGACGAGGCCGCGCCGTGGCAGCCGTGGATCGACGCGCTGGTGGCCGCGGGCCGCGTGGTCCGCGAGGGCGACCGACTCTTCGCCGTCGAGGCGCCGCGCGAGCACGAGGCGGTGATGGCGGGTCGCCTGTCCGCGCTCGGACCCATCGTGGTCGAGCGCGGCAGCGACGACGAGGCCGCACTGCTGGCGCTCGAGGCCCGCGGCGTCGCGATGCGCACGCGCATCGACGGCCAGTCGGCGTGGTGCGACCGCCGATTGCTCGCACGGATCCACCGCTACACCCTCGAGCGATTGCGCCGCGAGATCGAGCCGGTCAGCGCAGCCGCGTTCGTCCGCTTCCTCGCGCGGTGGCAGCACGCCGAGCTCGCGCACCGGCTGCAGGGCCCGCGTGGCGTCGCCGAGGTGCTGACGCAGCTGGCCGGCTTCGAGGTCCCGGCCGCGGCGTGGGAGGAGCACGTGCTGCCGCGGCGGGTCCAGGGCTATCGGCCGCAGTGGCTCGACGAGCTCACGCGTTCGGGCGAGTTCGCGTGGGTGCGGCTGTGGGGCGCCGCGCGGACGCCGGTCCGGCGCACACCGGTCGCGATCGTGCCGCGCGAGCAGCTGGGCGACTGGATCGCACTGGCGCACGGGACCGTGCGGCCCGAACCGTCGCTGCTCGCCGCGCAACTGCTCGAGCTGCTGACCGCACGCGGGGCCTCGTTCGCGCAGGACCTCGCGCGTGCGATCCAACAGCCACTGGACGCGGTCGACGAGGGGCTCGGTGAGCTGGTCGCGTCCGGCCGCGTGACCTGCGATTCGTTCGGTGGCCTGCGCTCGCTGCTGCTGCCCGCGCGTCGGGCCGGGGCCCACGACGGCCGCTGGTCGCTGCTCGACGCCCAGGGGTCGCCGCGCAGCGGCAGCGAATGCGCCGAGCTGGTCGCGCGGCAGCTGCTGCGGCGCACCGGCGTGATCTTCCGGAAGACGCTGATGCGCGAGCGCATCGATCTGCCGTGGCGCGAGGTGGCGCGGGCCTGTCGCGTGCTCGAGGCCCGCGGGGAGATCCGCGGCGGTCGCTTCGTCGCGGGCTTCGACGGCGAGCAGTACGCCCTGCCCGAGGCCATCACGCTGCTGCGACAGCTGCGGCGCGCAGGCGAGCCCGCCGACGCGGGCGGGCCCGAGCGGCCCGAGCTCGATCCCTGCGATCCGCTCGAGCTGCGGGGCGTGTTGTTGCCGTTGCCACCACCGCATCCCACCGCGAGCACGAACGTCACCGTGGTCGCACTGCACGGCTGACGACGCCGCGCGAGTCCGCGCGGACCGTCGCACTTTGGTGACCGGGGCGACGTTCGTGGCGTCGCCGGGCGAAAGTCCTGCCGTCGGTTCGCACCCGGGGCCCGGTCCGCGCGGCGGGAACTGGCCCCGCGCGTCGATCCCTTGCTACCGTCGGAGGCTGGAGGAACTTGCCATGAGACTGCATGCACTCGTGCTCACGACCTTGGTGCTCGCCTGCGGAAAAGACTCTGACAACACCGGTGACAGCTCGAGCAGCACCGGTGGCTCGTCGGGTGAGACCAGCGCGACCGCGTCCGCGACCCTGACGAGCACGACGGCAACGTCGATGAGCGCCACGGGGATGAGCGACAGCGCGACGATGGGTACGACGATGACCACCGACGCGACCGACTCCGCGACGATGACGACGGCGGTCGACAGCTCGGGCACGACCGACGCGACCACCACCACCGACGCGACCGCGTCGGGCAGCGGCGGTTCGTCCTCGGGCGGTGGCGGCTCCTCCTCGGGCGGTGGCAATCCGGGCGTGTACCAACCCTGCGATCTCACCGATCCCGAGAACCCCGTGTGCGAGGTCGACGGCGAGCAGTGTGCCGTGCTGCCCGACGGGCAGAACTGGTGCAGTGCGCCGTGCGACATGGATGCGTCGGGCTGCCCCGACGGCGCCACCGGTACGGCCGAGGTCGCGTGCTCGAACTTCTTCGGTCAGTGCGCGCTCAACTGCCCCAACGGCGACGAGTGCCCCGACGGCATGGAGTGCGTGGATCTGCAGCAGGTGCAGCGCTGCGCCTGGCCGGCGCTGTAGCGGCGGTTCGCGCTACTGTGCCCGCACCGTGCGGCTCGCCGCGATCTCCGATCTCCACGTCGGCGTGCACCCCGGCCGCGACGGCTTTGGCCACGCGGTCGGTGCGTTCGCGCGATGGTTCGATCGACTCGCGGCGGCGCACGACCGCGTGGTGTTGGTCGGCGACGTGTGGCAGACCGATCACGGTGCGTGGCCGGGCTCGCGCGCGTCGCAGCTGGCGGCCGCGCGCCGGCGCGCGCCCGAGTTGGCGGCGC
>JAXLYC010000054.1:0-46053 GCA_046351635.1 Nannocystaceae bacterium
CGGCGCCGTTCGGGCCGGCGCGGCACCCGCTCGTGGGCGCCCCGTCGGCCCGGGTTTTTTGCGGATTTCCCCCCGCACCCGATGCAGGATCGCGGGCCGCCGCGCCATGCAGTCCTACGCGGTGCCAGCCCCGAGGGGGCGGGCCGGCGGCGCGTGCGCGAACGGATCTCCGGGGGACGAAGCCGATGACGAGACGAACTTGGGTGGCGGCGATGATGCTGACGGCGTGCGGAACGTCGTCGACGAACCAGCCGCAGGGCGAGTCGGGCGACAGCCTGACCACGATGACGAGCCTGACCGCGACCGGCGGTAGCGAGACCGGTGGCAGCACGGGCGGCACGACCACGGGCGCGACCACGGTCAGCACGACGATGGACCCGACCACGGGCGAGGCCGATTCGAGCGGCAACGTCGGCACCGGGCCGAAGTTCGACGTGCTGATCGAAGGCTTCTGTGCCAACCGCGACGCCGACATCTACTGCTCGGACAACCGCGCGATCGAGTGCGACGGCGCCGGCAACGAGGTCGATCAGGAAAACTGCGACCCCGACATCTGCGTGCCCGGGGCTGGCTGCGTGGTGTGCCTCGACGGCCAGTTCAGCTGTCTGGCCAACAAGGTGCTGCAGTGCAACACCGACGGCGTGCCGTTCTGGGAGACGGTCGAGGTGTGCCAGCCGCAGAACAACGAGGGCTGCGATCTCGCGACCGGTTCGTGCCAGCCGCTGCAGCCGGTCGGCACCGACGTGCCCACGGGTGAGTACTTCCAGTTCGCCGACTTCCAGCAGGGCGCGACCTCGTTCAAGGGCGGCTACGACGTCGACGGCTTCGAGGACAAGCTGTACGTGCTCAACTACAGCAACCAGATCGACGTGTACCAGGTCGAGCTGGAGGACTCGGACGGTGACGGCCAGCTCGAGCCCAACCAGCACCCCGACAACCCCGACGCGATGGGCGAGATCGAGACCCGCACCATCACCTGGCTCGAGAGCCTGCCCAGCTTCGGCACGCCGTCGCTGAGCGTGTCGGAGTTGTTCGTGCTCGAGGATCGCATGTACATCGGCGGCTCCCAGCTGACCGAGAACGTCTTCGGCGTGGGCACGAGCGTGGTCACCACGCCGCCGGCGTGGGCCTACGGCTTCTCGCAGATCGGCTACGACGAGCAGCGCGGGGTCTGGTACGCGTCGAACGAGAGCTACCGCCGCGTGATGCAGTACGACGCGAGCGACAACAGCTGGGGCATCGCGTTCTACTACCCACCGCTGGCCGGCGACCACATGGACGGCATGGAGGTGGTGACCGCCCCGCAGACGGGCATCACGTACGTGTACGTGTCCGACATGACCAGCGACTTCATCGGGCAGTACCGACTGCACCCGACGATGGGCTGGGTGCAGGAGAACCTGTTCAGCTACTTCGGCACGGTCGGCGTGGTGGTCGAGGGCATGGGCTTCGGGCCGCTGAACCACTTCTGGGCCACGGGCGGCAACTCGGTGTACGAGCTCGGCGGCGGCGACCTGGCCGAGTTCACCGATCCCCCGGGCTGAGGCGGCAACGGCGGCGCGGCGCCCGTGCGCGCGGGCGCGCCGTCGCTCACTCGCGTCCGATCAACTGCCACGCGATGGCGCGGCCCTGGCCGCCCGCCATCGCGAGGTGGATCCACAGCACCGCGAGGTTCTCGAGCAGTGCGGCGTTGCGCAGCGGGCCGCAGTCCACCGGCGCGAAGCCGGCCTTGCGCGCGAGTTCCATCGCCGCCTGCTTGGCTTCGGCGTCGTCGCCGGCGAAGGGCACCGTCACCGGACCCGCGGCGGTGCGCGGGTCGGCGTGGAACTCGTGGCCGAAGGTGTTCCAGCCCTTGAGCACGCGCGCGCCCGGCAACGCGGCCGCCAGCGCCTGCGCCAGCGAGCCCTCGGGCGGCGGATTCCACACCGGCCCGCGATCGATGCGCAGCGGGTTGTTCGCGTCGATCACGATCTTGCCCTGCAACTCGCCCAGGCCCCGCGCGACGTCGAGCACCGCCGCGGCGGGCAGCGCCAACACGATCGCGTCGGCCTGGCGCGCGGCGTCGGCCGGCGCCGCGGTGGTGATGCGGCCCTGGCTGCCGGCGGTCAGCGCAGGTGCGTCCTTGCCCGCGCGCACGCCGAACACCACGCGGATGCCGGCGCGCGCGAGCGTGCGGCCGAGATCGCCGCCGACGTTGCCGGGCCCGATGATGGCGATGGTTTCGATGGTCATGGCGAACGGCTCCGGTTCGAGGTCACAGGCTGAAGCTGCCGCAGCGCAGGAACTGGCCCTGGCCGGCCTTGCCCAGGAAGCTACCGTCCTTCACCAGGGTGCGCCCCCGCTGCATGACCAGGGTCGGGGCCCCGACGAATTGGCGGCCCTCGAGCGGTGAGTAGTCCACCCGCATGTGCAGGGTCTTGGCCGAGATCGTGTGGCGCTTCTCGGGGTCCCACACCACGATGTCCGCGTCCGCGCCGATGGCGAGGGTGCCCTTGCGCGGGTACAGCCCGAAGATCTTCGCCGGCGCGGTGGACGAGATCTCGACGAAGCGGTTCATGCTGAGCTTGCCCTCGCGGACGGCTTCCCACAGCAGGTACAGCCGGGTCTCGACCCCGGGCATGCCGTTGGGGATCTTGGCGAAGTTGCCGCGGCCGAGCTCCTTCTGATCCTTCATGCAGAAGGGGCAGTGGTCGGTCGAGACCACCTGCAGATCGTAGTTGGCCAGGCCGCGCCACAGGTGGTCGTGGTGGTGCTTGGGCCGCAGCGGCGGCGTGCACACGAACTTCGCGCCCTCGAACTCGTCCTCGGGGGTGCCGCGCAGGTCGTCCTCGCTGAAGAAGAGGTACTGTGGGCAGGTTTCGGCGTAGGCCGGCAGGCCGCGGTCGCGCGCCTCCATCACGCGCTCGAGCGCGCGCTGGGCCGACAGGTGCACGATGTAGACCGGCACGTTGGCCATCTCGGCCAGGGCGATGGCGCGCTCGGTGCCGGTGGCCTCGGCGACCTCCGGCCGCGTGAGCGCGTGGTAGATGGGCGCGGTGTGGCCGGCCGCGAGCGCGCGCTCGACCAACACGTCGATGGGCAGGCCGGTCTCGGCGTGCATGCAGATGAGCGCGTCGAGCTCGCCGGCCCGCAGCATCGCGCGGAAGATCGACTGGTCGTCGAGCAGCAGCACGCCGGGGTAGGCCATGAACAGCTTGAAGCTGGTCACGCCCTCGCGCACGACGTCGGCCATCTCGGACAGCACCGGCGGCGGCACGTCGGTCGCGATCATGTGGAACGCGTAGTCGGCGGTGGCCTTGCCCTCGGCCTTGGCGTGCCAGGTGTCGAGCGCGGCCTTGAGCGAGCTACCCTTCTGCTGGATCGCGAAGTCGATGACCGTGGTGGTGCCGCCGCAGGCGGCCGCGCGGGTGCCGGTCTCGAAGTCGTCCGACGAGGTCGTGCCACCGAAGGGCATGTCGAGGTGGGTGTGCGCATCGATGCCGCCGGGGAACACGAACTGGCCCTTGGCGTCGATGGTCTCGTCGAAGCTGCCGGTCAGCGCGGAGGCGTCGCGCAACAGCGCTGCGATCTTGCCCTGCTCGACGACGACGTCCGCGGCGAAGGTGTCGGTGGCGGTGACGACGGTTCCACCCTGGATGAGCGTGCGCATCGACGAGCAGGGTACCATGGGCGCCCCGGTGGCATCGCGCTACGCGGCGCGCAAGCATGGCGGGCGCGAGGTCGCGAGCGGCCACCGGTCGCGGGGAATCGCCGTTCCGCGTCTGCGCCCACGATCGCGCGGCGGGGGTCACCCGACCGTGGCGATCGTTGGGTATCATTGCCGACCTCGCATGAGACGCCGCATCGTTTCCCTTGGTACCGCAACGTTGCCCTTGCTCGCGCTCGCGACCCTCGCGGCGCCCGCGAACGCGTCGGTCGGTGGACCCGACGCGGCCGGCTATGCCTGGTTCGACCAGCAGAGCGGCGCGACGTTCAACTACGTCGACATCCAGGCCACCGGCACGTTGGTGGTGAGCGACGACGACGACATCGTCGACGTGCTGCTGGGCAACAGCTTCAGCTTCTACGGCACGCCGGTCGACACCCTCTCGGCGAGCACCAACGGCTTCCTCTCGGATCAGACCGCCAACTCCGACTTCGGCAACACCTGTCCGGTGCCCGGCGTGGTCGACGGCGGCGGCTTCCGCATCATGCCGCTGCACGACGATCTCATCACCGACGTGTTCTACGAGTACTTCGACGAGGGCGAGGCCGCGCTGCTGGGCTTCCCCGACCAGCCCGCGGGCATCAGCGTGTTCCAGTGGGTCGGCGAGCACTTCTCCGACGGCGAGCCGGTCGACTTCGAGGTGGTGCTGTTCCACGGCAGCGGCTCGATCCTCTTCCAGTACCAGGACGAGGGCGACGCCGGCGGCACCAGCAGCGTGGGTCTGCAGAACGAGGACGGCACCATCGGCGTGGCGCACTCGTGCAACGCGTTCGGCACCATCATCGCCGGCACCACGGCCATCCGCTTCGCGCCCACGCCGCAGGACTTCCACATCAACGAGATCCGCATCGACGACAACGGCAACACCGACCCCAACGAGTACTTCGAGATCGCCGGTCCGCCCGGTGCCTCGCTCGATCGCCTGGCCTACGTCGTGCTCGGCGACCCCTCGACCGGCACCATCGAGGAGGTCACCTTCCTCGGCGGCCAGGTGATGCCCTCGAGCGGCTTCATGGTCGTGGGCGAGGCCACCATGACCCTGGCGACGCCGGACCTGTCGACCTCGCTGACGTTCGAGAACACCGACACCGTCACGCACATGCTCGTCCGTGACTTCAGCGGCCTGCTCAACGGCGACGTCGATGCCGACGACGACGGCGCCGCGGACAACATCCTGTGGAGCAGCGTCGACGACGCGGTCGCGCTGATCAACAACAGCAGCGCCGAGTTCCCCTACGCCGCGGGTGATACCTGCATGGCCGGGGTCGACTGCAACGACGTCAACACCGGCAACGGTCCGTTCCACGTGTTCCGCTGCGACGACGGCGTCGGCAGCTGGAACCTCGGCGTGCTCGATCCCACGGCCCTGCCGGTGCGCGACACCCCGACCGGGCCCAACCCCTGCGTCTGCGGCGACACCATCGTCATCATCGGTGAGGACTGCGACGACGGGGCCGAGACCGCGACCTGCGACGACGACTGCACCGTGGTGCAGTGTGGCGACGCCAACCTCAACGAGAGCGCGGGCGAGGACTGCGACGACGGTGGCGAGAGCGTCAGCTGCGACGCCGACTGCACGCCGGCGATCTGCGGCGACGGCACGGTCAACGTCACCGCCGGCGAGGCCTGCGACGACTCCGGCGAGTCGGCGACCTGCAACATCGACTGCAGCGCCTCGGCGTGCGGTGACGGTGTGCTCAACGTGACCGCGGGCGAGGAGTGCGACGCCGGCGGCGAGTCGGCCGCGTGCGACGACGACTGCACCAACGCCAGCTGTGGCGACGGTGCGCTCAACGTCACCGCGGGCGAGCAGTGCGACGACGGCAACACCGACGACGGCGATGGCTGCTCGGCCACCTGTGAGACCGAGGAGGGCACCAGCAGCAGTGGCGGCAGCGAGGGCAGCACCGGTGGCAGCGAGGGCAGCAGCGGTGGCGGCACCGCGGCCGACCGCAGCGGTGGCGGCACCGCGGCCGACACCTCCGGCTCCGCGAGCGACAGCGCCAGCGGCGGCAGCACCGACGCGAGCGCGTCGGCGTCGGCGTCGGACTCCGACACCGACGGCGCCGACTCGGGCGACAGCTCGGGATCGGGCGGTGCGAGCAGCGACAGCGGCTGCAGCTGCAGCACCGATGGCGACGACTCGGGCGCGGCGTGGATGACCCTGGGCCTGCTGGGCTTGGTCGCGACGCGCCGTCGCCGTCGCTGAGCCCCGGCGGCGGAGGAGCCGCGAGCGTTCCTCCGCCGTGTCCGCGTCCCCGGACCCCGGTCGCTGCGCGCGACCGGGGTCTTCGTCGTCGCGCGAGCGAGGGCTCGCGTGCGCCTGGCTGTCCACGCGCTCACGCGCGCACGGACTCACGCGTCGGTGCAGGCGTCACACCCGTCGGCTGGATCGAGATTCCCGTCGTCGCACTGCTCGGGGTACTCGATGAAGGCGTTGCCGCAGCGGGCCTCGCACAGCCCCGGCAGCTCCTGCACGATGCGCAGGCCCGCGTCGGTGGCGAGATACGCGTAGGGCGGATCGAGCGCGACCGTGGTGGTGTACGCATCGATCTGCAGGTAGGTCCCGGCCTTGACCGGATCCTGGGGCGAGCTGACGTCGTACACATCGAGCCCGTTGGTGATCGGCACGTAGAGGAAGTCGCCGAGCAGCGCGATGTCCGACGCCGCGCCGACGTCGATCGCGAACTCCTGCGGGAAGTCGGGCTGGGAGTAGTCGATGGCGCGGATCGGGCCGACGCTCGAGGCGACAAAGACCGTCTCGTCGCTGGCGACCATGCGGCGCACGGTGCCCGGGTCGAGCTCGGCCAGGCCCGTGAGCGCCGGCACTGCCGGCACCGTGATGTCCCAGATCTCGACGCCGGGCCCGCCGTACACGAACGCCCACGTACCGTGCAACGCGACGTTGTACTCGACGTAGGAACCGATCAGCGACAAGAACATCGCCGAGGTGGGATCCGAGATGTCGTACAGCCGCGCCTGGTCGCCGACGCTCTCGGCCGTGAGCATGAGGTCGCCCTGGATCGCGACGTGGCCGTCGATGTCGTTGGGACCGTCGATGTCGCCCAGCACCGGCGTGCTCGGGTCGGCGACGTCGACCGAGAGGAACTCGGGGTCGCTGCCGGCGATCCACACGTGATCGTCGCGCATCGCGATGCCGCGCGCGCGCCAGAACGGGTAGTTCTTGGGGTCTGGGGCGAAGGTCGCGATCTGCGACGGCGTCGCCGGATCGGTCGCGTCGACGATGCGCAGCAAGCCGGTGGCGTTGGTGTCGAAGCCGGGCACGGCGTAGAGGTAGCCACCGGCCGCGACCATGCGCCCGAGGTTCGCGATGTTGGCCCCGCCGACCAGCGCAGTGTCGCAGGTCTGGGTCTCGTCGACGCAGGCGGCCGAGCAGCCGTCGCCCACGACCTCGTTGCCGTCGTCGCACTCTTCGCCGTCGTCGAGGTTGTTGTCGCCGCAGTGCGCCAGCGGTGCGGTGGTGCTGCCGTCGCTGCTGCCGCCGGAGGTGTCGGGGTCGGCGGTGGTCGTCTCGGTCGCGGCGGTCGTGGTGCTCGCGGTCGTGCTCGCGCTCGTGCTCGCGGTCGTGCTCGCGGTGCCGTCACCGGTGCTGCCCGAGCCGCTGGTGGACTCGGTCTCGTTGTCCAGCTGGGTCGGGCTGAAGCACGCCAGGGGCAGCAGCGCGCAGGCGAGCAGCGGGCGACAGGTCATCACGCGAGCATATCGCGGTGCGGTCGCTGCGTCAGTGCGGCCACAGGCAGCGGAAGAACACTTCCTCGTTGCTGGTGACGACGTAGCAGGACATCCCCGTGGGGCACTGCGCGTCGATGGGCGCGCAGTCGAGCACGCAATGGTCGCTCACGCTGCACACCGGGGTCGCATCGCCATCGGGTGGGGGTGGGCACTGCCCGTTGTCGCACGGCAGCAGGCACGCGTTCGCCGTGCCGCCATCGGTCTGTCCGACGTAGCACTGTCCGCCGCCGCAATCGGAACCGTCGAGACAGTCGCCATAGAACGGATCCATCCCGTCGGAGCCAGAGCTGCTGCCGGGGTCCCCGCCGCCGGCCGAGCTCGTCGGCGTCGGCGCTGGACCGCTCGACGACTCGGCCGCGGGGCCCGTGGTCTCGCTCGCGTCTGTGGTCGTGCTGGTGGCCGAGGTGCTCGCGGTCATCGTTGCGCCGTTGCCGGTGGCGTCGGCCGAGGTGGCGCCGCCCTCGGCGCTGGCGTCGACCTCGCTGCCGTCGTTGCCGCCGGCGTCGGTCGAGTCGTCGCGTCCGCTACCGATCGAGGCCCCGACACCGCCGGGGACCCCGCCCGAATCGAAGCCGCAGGCGATCGCGACGAGGCTCGCCCACGCGAGCGTCGCTGCGCCACGTCGCCTCGCGACCATCACGCGATCATCCGCGCGGGCGCGCAGCGGGTCAAGGCTCGCTGCAGGCGACGTCGTCGCCGGTGTCGGGCCGGCCGTCGGGCCCGGCCGAGCGCGCGCGCACGAGCGTGTCGCCGCCGCCGGGCGCAGGCGCGCAACTGATCGCGAACGGGTGCTCCCACGGGTCGAGGTGCCGCGATGCGGGCGGCGGCAGCACGCCGCGATCGACCATCGCGGCGACATCCGCGGGACACTTGCCGTCCTGCACCATCGCGAGCGTCAGCGCCGAGAGTAGCTGGGCGCACTGGTTCTTCGCGGTCTCCACCTTCGCCTGCTCGTAGCGCGCGACCACACTCGTGCCGCCCGAGTCGGACGGTGGCGCGGCGGGCGGTGGCGTCTTCGTGTCCGACGGGGCCGTGGGCGCGGGCGTGGCCGCGCTCGGCGGCAGCTCGGTCGCACCCCGACACGCGCACGCGGTCACGACTCCGAGCAGCAGCGTACGGGGGCGCAGCATCATGCGCGAAAGTCTACGCCAGGCCGTGCGCGCGCCGGCAGCCAGTCCGGGGCCCGGGCGCGACCGCGCGCGGCCGCCCGGGCGGTGGCGCGAGGGCCCCGGGCCGTGTTATGCGCACCGTCTGCCCCGTCCCCGGAGGTCCGCGCATCGCGGCCGGATCCGGAGGCGGTCGCGAGAGCGGGGATCGTGATGCGTACCATCGAGCACTGGATTGCAGGCAAGTCGACGCCGCGCGCGGCCGAGCGCAGCGGTGACGTGTACAACCCCGCGACCGGCGAGATCACCGGCAAGGTCGCGTTCGCGAGCCCTGCGGACGTCGACGCCGGGGTCGCCGCGGCCGCGGCGGCGCTGCCGGCGTGGCGCGACGCATCCCTGGCCAAGCGCACGCGCGTGCTGTTCGCCTTCCGCGAGCTGCTCGAGCGCCACAAGCTCGAGCTGGCGCGCATCGTCACCTCCGAGCACGGCAAGGTCGCCTCCGACGCCCTGGGCGAGGTCAACCGCGGGCTCGAGGTGGTCGAGTTCGCCTGCGGCATCGCGCAGCTGCAAAAGGGCGAGTACAGCGAGAACGTCTCGAGCGACGTCGACAGCTACTCGCTGCGGCAGCCGGTGGGCGTGGTCGCCGGCATCACGCCGTTCAACTTCCCCGCGATGGTCCCGATGTGGATGTACCCCATCGCGATCGCCTGCGGGAACACCTTCGTGCTCAAGCCGTCCGAGCGCGATCCCTCGGCGGCGAACTTCTGCGCCGAGCTGCTGCAGCAGGCCGGCCTGCCCGACGGCGTGTTCAACGTCGTGCACGGTGACAAGGTCGCGGTCGACCGCCTGCTGGTGCACCCCGACATCGCTGCGATCAGCTTCGTCGGCTCGACGCCCATCGCGAAGTACATCTACGAGACCGGCACCGCCCACGGCAAGCGCGTGCAGGCGCTCGGCGGGGCCAAGAACCACATGCTGGTGCTGCCCGACGCGGACATGGAGCTCGCGGCCGACGCCGCGATCGGTGCGGCCTACGGCTCGGCCGGCGAGCGCTGCATGGCCATCTCGGTGCTCGTGACGGTCGGCGACGCGGCCGATCGCTTGATCCCGATGCTGCGCTCGCGCATCGCCGCGCTCAAGGTCGGCCCCGGCGAGGACCCCAGCAGCGAGATGGGCCCGTTGGTCACGCGCGCGCACCTCGACAAGGTCCGCGGCTACGTCGACGCCGGCGTCGCCGAGGGCGCGCAGCTGCTCGAGGACGGCCGCGACCCGCGGATCCCCGGCGCCGAGAAGGGCTTCTTCCTGCGCCCGTGCCTGTTCGACCGCGTGACCCCGGCGATGACGGTCTACAAGGAAGAGATCTTCGGCCCGGTGTTGGTGGTGGTGCGCGCCAAGACCTACGACGAGGCCCTCGCGCTGGTGCACGACAACCCCTACGCCAACGGCGTGGCCATCTTCACCAACGACGGTGGGCTCGCGCGCAAGTTCCAGCACGAGGTCCGCGTGGGCATGATCGGCGTCAACGTGCCGATCCCGGTGCCGATGGCCTACTACTCCTTCGGCGGCTGGAAAGCATCGCTGTTCGGCGACACCCACGTGCACGGCCGCGAGGGCGTGCACTTCTACACCCGCGGCAAGGTCGTGACCGCGCGCTGGCCCGACCCGCGCTTCCGCGGCGTCGATCTGGGTTTCCCGCAGAACCGCTGAAGGACGCACATGGCCAGCATCATCGCAGTTCGAGTCGATCGTCGCGGCGAGGTCCGCGACGGGCACAAGACCGTGGACACCAGCCTCGCGGCGAAGTGTGACCTCTGCGGCGCGGTGGTCGACGCGGTCGCCTCGCTGAGCACCGAGGGCGGCGGCGCCTTCGCATGCAAGTCGTGCCTGCGCATGCGGCTCGAGGCCATCACCGTCGCGCTGTACGAGCTGCGGGAGCCCGGGACCACCGGACTGCCGTGGGGCAAGGTCAGTGGGTGACGATCATGGCCAAGCTCGATCCCAGCCGTAGCGAGTGCGCCTTCACCGACTTCAAGGCGCCGTACGACCGCGACCAGGCCGTGATGGAGGCGAACCGCTGCCTCTACTGCCACGACGCGCCGTGCGTACATGCCTGCCCGACCAGCATCGAGATCCCGGAGTTCATCCGCAAGATCTCGACCGGCAACGTCCGCGGCGCCGCGCGGACGATCTTCGACGCCAACATCCACGGCATGAGCTGCGCGCGCGTGTGCCCGGTCGAGGTGCTGTGCGTCGGCGCGTGCGTGCACAACCACCAGCACGTGCCGCCGATCCAGATCGGCAAGCTGCAGCGCTACGCCACCGACATGGCCTATGCCGAGCGCTGGCGTTTCTTCGAGGCGGGCGCGGCCACCGGCAAGAGCGTGGGGTTGGTCGGCGCAGGCCCGGCATCGCTGGCGTGCGCCCACGAGCTGCGGCGCCTGGGCCACGCGGTCACGATCTACGAAAAGCGGGCGATGCCAGGCGGGCTCAACACCACCGGCGTGGCGCCGTACAAGATGCGCGCGGACCAGTCGCTCGACGAGGTCGAGTGGATCCTCGGCATCGGCGGCATCGAGCTGCGCACCGGCGTCGAGGTCGGCACGCGGCCCAGCTGGGAAGCACTGCAGGCCCAGCACGACGCGCTGTTCCTCGGCTTCGGCCTCGGCGTGGACACGCCGCTGTCGATCCCCGGCGAGGAGCTGGCGGGGATCTGGGGCGCGGTCGAGTTCATCGAGCGGCTCAAGCTCGGCAAGGTCGCGGTCAGCGCGGTGCGCAACGCCGTGGTGGTCGGCGGCGGCAACACGGCCATCGATGCGGTGCGCGAGCTGCTGGGTCTGGGCGCGCGCACGGTCACCATGCTGTACCGCGGCACCGAGGCCAAGATGAGCGGCTACCACCACGAGTGGGAGGCCGCGCGGGTCGAGGGCGCACGCGCGCTGTGGCAGGCGCTGCCGGTCGCGGCGCTGGGCCGCGATCGCGTCGAGGGCCTGCGGTGCCTGCGGGTCGACGACGACAAGCGACCGGTGTTGGGCACCGAGTTCGAGCTCGAGGCCGACCTGGTGCTGGTCGCGATCGGCCAGGCCAAGCTCGGCGAGCTGGTCGCGGGGCTACCCGGCGTCGGCGTCGAGCGCGGGCGCATCCTGGTCGACGGCGACGGCCGCACCGGCAACGCCACGATCTGGGCCGGCGGCGACTGTGCCAACGGCGGCAAGGAGGTCGTCAACGCCTCGGCCGAGGGCAAGCGCGCCGCGCGATCGATCCA
Organism: Nannocystaceae bacterium; assembly: GCA_046351635.1. Taxonomy (GTDB): domain Bacteria; phylum Myxococcota_A; class Polyangia; order Nannocystales; family Nannocystaceae; genus Xiheibacterium. The sequence goes on from JAXLYC010000054.1 coordinate 11,828, forward strand.
CCAAGCGCTGAGCGGCGAGACGGGAGCGAAGGGACATGGTTGATCTGTCGGCGAACTGTGGCGGCATCCGCTCGCCCAATCCCTTCTGGCTCGCGTCGGCGCCCCCGGCCAACTCGGGGCCGCAGATCCAGCGAGCGTTCGATCACGGCTGGGGTGGCGCGGTGTGGAAGACGCTGGGCACGCCGATCCAAAACGTGTCGAGCCGCTTCGGCGGCGTCGACTACCGCGGGCTCAAGAACATCGGCTTCAACAACATCGAGCTCATCACCGATCGGCCGCTGGAGTCGAACTTCCGCGAGATCTACGAGACCAAGAAGAAGTACCCCAAGCACGCGGTCATCGTCTCGCTGATGGTCGAGACCCGCCAAGAGTGGCAGGACATCATCAAGCGCGCGATCGATGCCGGCGCCGACGGACTCGAGCTCAACTTCGGGTGCCCCCACGGCATGTGCGAGCGAGGCATGGGCTCGGCCGTGGGTCAGGAGCCCAAGGTCAACCAGGAGATCACGTCGTGGGCGGTCGAGTACTCGACCGTGCCGGTGCTGGTGAAGCTGACGCCCAACGTCGCGAACATCGTGCCCCACGGGCTCGCGGCCCAGCGCGGCGGCGCCCACGGCGTGTCGCTCATCAACACCATCAAGAGCATCATCGGCGTCGACATCGATCGCTTCGTGCCGCAGCCGCTGGTGGCCGGGCGCTCGACCAACGGCGGCTACTGCGGCGCGGCGGTGCGGCCGATCGCGCTGCACATGGTTGCCGCGCTGGCGCGCGAGCCCGAGTTCCGCATCCCCATCAGCGGCATCGGCGGCGTGACCAACTGGCGCGACGCGGTCGAGTTCATGTTGCTGGGCGCGAGCTCGGTGCAGGTCTGCACCGAGGTCATGCTCCGCGGCTACCGCATCGTCGAGGACATGATCGAGGGTCTGACCGACTACATGCGCGACAAGGGCTTCAGCAAGCTCGACGACATGATCGGCAAGGCCGTGCCCAACTTCACCGAGTGGGGCGAGCTCGATCTCAACTTCGAGACCGTGGCCAAGATCGACGCCAACGCGTGCATCGGCTGTCAGCTGTGCGTGGTCGCGTGCGACGACGGTGCCCACCAGTGCATCCATCCCGCCAAGGACAGCCGCGTGCCGGTGGTGGACGAGAGCGAGTGCGTGGGCTGCAACCTGTGCCAGATCGTCTGCCCGGTGCCCGGCTGCATCACGATGGCGCCGGTCGACAACGGCTTCGCACCGTCGACGTGGAACGAGCACGTCCACGGCGGCAAGCCGCTGCGGCCGAAGAAGGCCGCGCACTGACGCGGGCGCGCGCCGGCGCGCCCGTGGCGGCGTCGCGGCGTCGCGTCAGATGCTGCGCAGGAACGCGAGCAGCGCGGTCTTCTCTTCGGCGGTGAGGTTGTCGCAGGTCATGGCGTGACCGGCGTCGCCCTGGGCGGGCGTGGTGATCGTGCCGCGCGGTCCGTCGACGCACAGCAGATCCTCGAGCGACTCGACCGCGCCGTTGTGCAGGAAGCGATCGAGCGCCCACGCCCCGGCCAGGCGCGGCGACTTGATGCCGTGGGTGAGCGATTGCCCTGGCAGCAGCGGCACGCCGCAGCAGGCCTCGCCGGTGTCGTCGGGGTCGAGCCACAGACGCATGGCGTCGTCGGTGCCGATCTCGGCGTAGTCGTAGACCTTCAGGCCAGAGCCGCGGGGCCCGAAGTGGCACTCGGTGCAACCGCGCTGCCAGAACGTCGCGCGGCCCGCGGCCGCGAGCTCGGGGTCGGGCGGCTGCAGCGGTGCCGGCGCGCGCAGGCTGTAGATGTACTCCGCGAGCGGATCGAGCCGCTCGCTCGGCCACGCTGCCACGTCGCCGCCGCCGAGCAGCACGAACCCCTCGAGGAAGCCGTGCAACGTCGGCACAGTGCCGGTCCACGCGAGCATGGCGTGGTCCATGCCCGTCGCGGTCATCTCCGTCTCGCGAGGGATGCCCCACAGCGGCAGGATCTTGCTGACGGTGTGCACGCCGTCGTCGAACGGCAGCGGCTGGATGACGAAGTCCATGGTGCCGGGGGCCCATGACGCGTAGTGACCCTCGTTGACCGCGGAGATGCCCAGGCTCATTCCGGCCGAGGGCAGCAGCGGCAGCAGCTGCAGCATGAACTCGAGGTTCAACAGCGAGTCCGCCGCGAGCTTGTCGCGCACCGGCGCCACCGCGGCCAGCGCCGCGGCATCGTGCGTCGACGGATCTGCGCCGGGGGCCGCCAGCGCCGGCACCAGCACCAACGTCAGGATCTGCTTGCCGTACTCGTAGTCGAAGTTGGGCGCGCCCACGGCGTAACGTCCGTCGGGGAGGCGTCCGAAGTGGCAGCTCGCGCAGGTGTAGGCCAGCGCGTCCACGCCGTTGTAGGGCTTGCCCGGCGCCATCCCCAGCGGCCGACTGCGCGTGGCGTAGGGGTCGGGGATCATCCCCAGCTGCGAGAAGCCGTCGCCGATCTCGTCGGGGAAGTTCTCGCCGAAGAAGTTCACCAGCAGCTCCGGCACGCCCGAGGTGCCGAAGGTCTCGTAGAAGAACATCCACTTGCCGCACAGCAGCTTGGCCCGGCGGTCCCCGGGGTTCGCGGCGTACTCGTCGCACGCGCCATCGAGCGCGCCGAACTCAAGCAGCGCCTCGAGGTCGTCCGAGACGTTGACGAGGCCCTCGCCCTCGTCGGGCTGCGGCGCGAACGGGTCGTAGTCCTCGCCGCCGGAGCCGCCGCCGCTGCTGCCGATCGCGCCCGTCGAGTCAGTGGGCATCGCCGTGTCCGTCGAGGACGCCGATGCGGTCGTGTCGTGCGATGCCGTGGTCTCGGTGGTCGATGGGCCACCGCTGGCGTCGGTCGCCGTACACGCGATCGATGGGAACGCCGACAACAGGAGGTAGAGCTCGAGCTGCTGCTTCATCGTGCTCGACGGGATACATCGCTGCATCGCGACCGGCAATCGCACGAGCGGCGCTCGACCACCGCGACGATCGCGTGTGCGCGATCGAATCGAGTTCGTCGCGCGAGTTCCCGAGTTGCCGAATTCCGTGCAGCAGCACCCCGCGCCTCCGGGATACGCGGTCGCCATACGACGATGCATCGCCGCGCGGCGGCATCGTGGGCGGCGATGGAACTCACGCGCGCTGTCGAGTCGTGCCAGCGCGAGCAGTTCGCCGCGTGCGAAGACTGTGGTCCTGCTCGCGCGTGTGCACTGGCGATGTACGTTCGACGGACGGCGCCGCTGCTGCAGCGGCGCGCGTGTCGTTCGCCAACATCTCGCCGCGCCGCTGCGCGGTCGCATCATCGGCTCAGGGCGCAGCGCAGAACTCGGTCAGGCCCAGGCTGCAGGCGCGCGCGCGCAGCTTGGCCGCGTCCTGACCGGCGAGCAGGGTCGGCTCTTCGTCCACCAGCAGCGACAGGCGTGCGCAGGCCTCGGCGTCGTCGCGCTCGCACGCGCGGCCGAAGACGTCGGCGACGCTGGGCAGGCCCTTGGGATCGATCCGCGTGCTCGGGCAGCGCACGTGCGCGAGCGCGGCAGGATCGGGCTCGCTCATCGCGCCAGCGGTGTACACGACCATGTAGCTCGCGCTCTCGCAGGTGAGCAAGCCCATGAGCATGTGCCCGGTCTCGCCGTCGACCGACACCTTCAGCTGCGTGCGCAGCCACGGCGCCTGCTCCGGCAGTGTGGTCTGCTCGAGCACGGTCATGCCCAGGGCCGAGACCATCGCGCGCGTCGCTGCGGGGTTTTCGAAGGCTGCGCGGGCCGAGGCCGGCCCGGGCGTGACGTACCAGCGAGCGCCCGTCAGGGAGAAGTACGCCGGCGGATCGCTGCCGGGCAGGTACGCGAGGTCCGGCTCGAAGCGGAAGTCGGGCAGGGCGCTCTCCAGCGACGGCGCGCTGCCGGCCTCGCCGCAGCACAGCGTGGCGACGAAGCGGTCGTGGAACGCCTGCGAGCGCGCGCCGTCCGAGCCGGCGATGCTCGTGAGCACGACCGTCATGTTGCTCGCGCTGCACTGCACCACGGTCGTGCGCAGCATGCCCTTGTCGGTCGCGACCGACAGCTCGGTGCCGTAGTCGGGTGCGGCCACGTCTGCCGCGCGCTCCTGCGGCTTGCTCGTCGTCGCCGCGGCACCCAGGCCCGATTGCATGGCCGCGGCGATCGCCGGCAGCTCTTCGCTCGGCATGCGTCCGGCGAGCCAGCCCACCGAGACCGCGGCGCCGTCGCGGGTGATCGTGATCTCGCGCAGCGGTCGGCCCGACCTCGGACTTCACGCGCTGTCCGGCCGGCAGCGACACGGTGAAGCCGGGCAGCGCCTCGGGTTGATCGAACGCGACGTCGTCGATCGTCGGGCGGCGGCACGCAGCGAGCGCGAGCCCTGCAACGGCGATGGATCGACGGATCACCGCTCGGGGTTCTACGACGGGGGCGCCGCAGGGCGCAAGCCGGGCGTCCGTCCGTCCGTCAGCGCGCTGGGTCGTGACCATCCCGGCAGCGGCAGTCGATCTCGCGGCGTGGTGGCGCCGCGCCGGGCACGAAACGTTCGCCGCGGGTGCAGTCGGCCGCGCACATCGCCTCTTGCAGCACGTAGTGGTGGCGCAGGCGCGTGGTGCACTCGCGCGGAGCGTCGGGGTCGCACGCGGCGTCGTGGACCAGCGCCGTCTCGATCACGAATTGATCGCCGGTGACCTCGAGCACCGAGGTCGTGGCGTCGACGTCCGCGCCGTCGCAGCCCGGCGCTGCGCTGCGATGGTGGTGGACCGTGTCGCCGGGCTCGAGCCGTAGATCACTGCGCGTGGTGGCCTGGCGCGGATCGGTGCGAGCCGACCATGCGATCGGGAGGTTCACGCGGTGCGGCTGCCCTCGCGCTGCACCACGATCGCGCCGCGGCGGGCTGGGTCGGTGGGGCCGGTGGTGCGCAGTCGTCCTCGACGACCTCGACGGTGACCGCGTAGGTGCCCGAGGGCGGCCGGCGGTGGCCGTCGGCGTGGCCACGGGTCCGCCGGCCCAGCGTGGCAGGCGACGCAGACCAACAACGCGACGATCGATCGACTGGCTCCCATCGGTCCCGTGCTCCGGCGGGGTAGTTCCGCGGGCTCGGCCGCGGTTTAACCGCCGACGCCGGTTCGCGTGATCCGGCGCGGGCCTTTCGACTCTGACGTCGGCGAGGGCGGGCTGCACCGCCTCGAGGACCCACGCCACCATGACCATCGTCACCAAGTTGTTGTTCGGATCGCTCCTCGCCGTGCTCGGCGCCAACGCGGACGCCACCACCGCAGCGGATCCGCTCGACCCCGGCGCCCAGGCCGTGCCTGCGTCGGTCACCGGCAACTGCAAGAGCGTCGAGCTCGAGTTCCGCAACGACGGCACCGACCGCATCGACATCCCGCAGTCGGGTCACCGCATGCGCAACAAGGGCAGCGTCGAGGGCTGGAACAAGCTCACGCTCGGCGCCTCGAAGAACGGCATCAAGGCCGGCGAGAGCTGGTCGAACGTGCTCACGCTGTCGATCAAGTGCGTCGAGGATGCCGAGTTCGAGATCCACTGGTCCGACGGCGCCGGCGGCGATCACGTCAAGACCTTCACCGCGGTGAACATCACCGACAAGAAGGCGACCTTCGGTCTGAAGTGATGGTCCGCGGCCCGACGCGGGCCCCGCCCCCGCGCGATCGCGGGGACGGGCGCCCGGTTCGGCGCGGCGGGTCAGGGCCGCGAGGCGCCCTCGGCGATCACTGGTACGTGATCGTCGACCACACGACCTCCTGCGAGGGCTGGTAGCTCGAGTAGCCCTTGCAGAAGTCCATCACCTCGTCCACGGCGATGTACAGCGCGCTGAGGACCTGCCCCCAGAACGCACCGTCCACGGCCTCGAGTTCGCTGTCGCTCATCACCTGCATGGTCTGGTTTTCGTCGTGCATCGTCTTGCTCCTGCTTCAGCTCATCATGCCCATGTTTTCCCAGATGGCGACGCCGTAGCGCTCCTCCAGGTAGTTGACGTAGTTGACGTAGTAGTGAGCGACGCCGCCCAACCACTCGCCGATCGCCGAGCCACCTTCGGTCGTCGACAGTTCGGTGTCCGTCAGGGTCTGCAGCTCGTTTGCTTCGTTCATCGTCGTTCTCCACCGTCGCATCGTCTGGCCGACGAGCGACGTGGGGAGACGTGACGATGCTCTGCGACGGGTTCCCAAACTTTCGCGCCGCTGCGCGTTGTCTCTACAACCCGTCGATCTGGGTGGGTCGTCGCGCTGACGTTCGCGATCGTCCTTGCGAATGTTCGTCGTCAGGGCGCGACGGTGGTGCGGATCGTCGTACGCGATGACGAACTGCAACCGCGTGCGCGTCTCGTCGAACGAACGCGCGCGCGGATGGGGCGATCGTCGCGGCCGTGCTCCGCGCCAGCGAGCGAGCCGATCGTGTCTGGGTGCGGACGGCCACCGCTGCCGCCGCGGCCGCGATCGCGGTGGCGCGCCGGCGACGGACGGCGCGCGCGGGCGCCCGCGATGCCGGCGCCGCCGCGGGCGCGGTCGCCTGTGTGCGGCTTGCGCCGCGCGCGGACCCGGGCCACGCTTGCCTACGAGGTGAACGCGCGCAGCCAGTCCGTGATCGAACGCCTCCGCGCCGCGGGCATCCAGCCCTCCGCGCAGCGCGTCGCGGTCGCCAGTTACGTGCTCGCCACCGACGAGCACCCCAGCGCGGAACGGGTGTGGACCGCGGTAAAGCGGACGCTGCCGGTGATCTCTCGCGCCACGGTCTACAACACGCTCAACCTGCTGGTGCGCCACGGGCTGCTGCACGAACTCGTGCTGGCGCCCGGACGCACGGTGTTCGACCCCAAGCTCGAACGCCACCACCACTTCGTCGACGACGACACCGGACGCATCGTCGACGTGCCGTGGGACGCGATCGCGGTGAGCGAGCCCCGTGGGCTGCCGGGGCTGGCCGTGCGCGAGTACCAGGTCGTCATGCGAGGCCGCCAGCGCCCGGGCCGCGCGCGACGCTGAGCCGCGGCCGCGGGGCGCGGCGGGTGTGGACGCGCACGTGTTTTGAGCAGGCTCCAACTCTAGACACTGTCTAAATCGAGCCTATGCTCGGCTGCAGCGAGGACCCCATGCTCACCATTGGCGACGCCCTGCCCGAATTCCGCCTCCAGGCCGTGGTCGACCGCGCCCCCGGCCGCGAGTTCACGACCCTGTCCAACGCCGACCTGCGCGAGCGCTGGGTCGTGCTGTTCTTCTGGCCCATGGACTTCACCTTCGTCTGCCCCACCGAGATCGCCGAGTTCGGGCGCCGCAACGCCGACTTCGCCGCCCGCGGCGCGACCGTGCTGGGCGCCTCGACCGACACGCACTACGTGCACCTGGCCTGGCGCGAGCACCACCCGGAGCTCCGCGATCTGCCGCTGCCGATGTTGGCGGACACCAAGCGCGAGCTCTCGACTGCGCTGGGCATCTTGCATCGCGAGGACGGCGTGCCCCTGCGCGCGACCTTCATCGTCGATCCCACCGGCACGATTCGCCACGTGAGCGTCAACGACCTCTCGGTCGGCCGCAACGTCGACGAGACCCTGCGCATCCTCGATGCGCTGCAGACCGGCGAGCTGACGCCCTGCGGCTGGCGCCCGGGCGACAAGACGCTGTCGGGCTGACCGCGCGCGCACGCGGCGGGCGGCCCGGCCGAGCGGCGGCCCGGCGATTGCGGCCCGGCCGGGCCCGAACGATGATGGCCGGTGGCCGGCCTGTCGTGACCGCGGCGCCCCCCGACGAAACCAGCCTCGCCGACGCGACGCCGCGGCCGACGAGCTCCGCCGAGCTGCCGACGCTGGTCGAGGGCGAGGGCCCCGGCGACGACGGCGGCGAGGGCCACCTGCGCAAGGGCACCGTGCTCGGCCGCTACGTCGTGCTCGAGCCCCTGGGCAGCGGCGGCATGGGCGTGGTCTATGCCGCGATCGACCCGCAGCTCGACCGCCGCGTCGCGCTCAAGCTCATGCACCGCGGCGGCAGCGGCGAGGCCGAAGAGTCCGCGCGGGTTCGGATCCTGCGCGAGGCCCAGGCGCTGGCGCGGCTGTCCCACCCCAACGTCGTCGCGATCCACGACGTCGGTCGCTTCGGCGACACGCTGTTCATCGCGATGGAGTACGTCGCCGGCCGCACGCTCACGGCGCTGCTCGCCGAGGGGCCGCAGGCGTGGGCGCAGGTGCTGCCGTTGTTCGAGGCCGCGGCCCGCGGGCTCGCAGCGGCGCACCGCGCCGGCCTGGTCCACCGCGACTTCAAGCCCGACAACGTCATGATCGGCGACGACGGCCGCGTGCGTGATGGACTTCGGGCTCGCACGCGCCGCCGCGGCGCTGCCGAGCCGTGACAGCGACGATGCCGAGCGCGCCGCCGCGACCGCCGAGCTGTCGATGGTCGATCGCCTGACGCAGACCGGCGCGCTGGTGGGCACGCCGGCGTACATGGCCCCCGAGGTGCTGGCCGGTGGGCTCGCCGATGCGCGCGCCGATCAGTACGCGCTGTGCGTGGCGTTGTTCCGTGCGCTCTACGGCATCCCGCCGTATCGCGGCAGCTCGGTCGCGAGCCTGCTCGAGGCCGCGAACGCCGGCCAGCTGGAGCGCGCGCCGGCGACCATCTTGGTGCCGCGCTGGCTGCACGCGGCGGTGCGCCGCGGCCTGCAGCCCGATCCGACGCAGCGGTTCGCGTCGATGGACGCGCTGCTCGACGCGCTCGCGCACGGTCGCCGTCGCCGCACGCGCGTGATCGTGGGTTTGGCCGCGACCGCGATGGTCGCCGTCGGCGTGACCGGTTGGATGTGGCCGGCGGGCGAGCGCTGCGGCGACGGTGGCGAGCGTGTTGCCGCGGTGTGGGGGCCCGAGCGCCACGAGGCGACCACGACCTCGTTCGCGGCCACCGGCCTGCCCGACGCCGATGCGATCGCGGCGCGCGTGATCGGCCGGCTCGACGCGTGGAGCGATGGTTGGCGCGCGTCGCATCGCGAGGCCTGCGAGGGCCACCGCGCCGGGCGTCAGTCCGACGCGTTGCTCGATCTGCGCATGGTGTGCCTGTCGCGGCGCCTCGACGAACTCGACGCGACCGCGGCGGTGCTGGCCGCAGCCGATCGCGACGCAGTGTTGCACGCCGACGAGCTCGTCGCCGGCCTCGAGGCCGCCGCGCGGTGCGACGACATCGAGCAGCTCCTCGCCCGCAACCTCGAGCCGCCGCCGTCGAGCCGCAGCCAGGTCGAGGCCGCGCGCACGCAGCTGGCCCGTGCGCGCGCGATGCAGCGAGCTGCGCAGTACGACGACGCGCGCGCGGTGCTCGAGGCGCTGGTGCCCGAGGTCGAGGCCGCCGGCTTCCGCCCGCTGGCGGCAGAGCTCGCCTACGCCCGCGGCGAGCTGCGCTACGACACCGGCGACGCCGAGGCCGCGGCGACGTTGCTCGAGCAGGCCACCTTCGAGGCCGAGGCCGGCAGCCACGACGAGCTGGCCGCGCGGGCGTGGACGCGCCTGATGTTCGTGCAGGGCTATCGCCTGGCCAACCGCGCGGCTTCCGACGCAGCCGCACGACGGGCCGAGGCCGCGGTGCTGCGCAGCGGCGGTCGACCCGAGCTCATGGCCAACCTGCTGCACGACCGCGGTGCAGTGCGGATGGTCCGCGGCGAGTACGAAGCTGCGCTCGCCGATCAACGCGAGGCGCTGCGGCTGCGGCTCGAGCTCGAGGGCCCGGCGAGCATCGATGTCGCCAACGCCCACCAGGGCCTCGGCAATGCCTTGGTACAGTTGGGTCGCTTCGACGAGGCCCTGGTCGAGGAGCAGCGCGCCTACGACATGTTGATCTCGTTGCTGGGCCCGCGCCATCCCCTGGCCGCCAACGCGCTGGAGAACCTCGGCGCGGCCCTGACCATGGCCGGTCGCGTGACCGAGGCACGCGATCGCATGCTCGAGGCGCTGGCGATCTTCGAGGCGACCCTGGGACCCGAGCATCCGCATGTGGCCCAGGTCGTGTTCAACCTCGGCTGGATCCACGACGCGTCGGGCGATGCCGAGGCGGCGCTGGCAGCCTTCGAGCGCGCGCGTGCGATCGACGTGCCGAGGCTTCCGCCCGGCAATCCGCTGGTCGGTGAGTACGACGCGTCGATCGGCGTGGCCGCGCTCAAACTCGGTCGGCTCGAGCTGGCGCGCGAACACCTCGAGCGCGCGCAGCGGATCTTCGAGGCCGCGCTGGGCCCCGAGCACAACCATGTCGCGCGCGCGCTCAACGACCAGGGCCTGATCGCGACCAAGCAAGGGCGGCACGACGACGCGGTCGCGCTGCACCAGCGCGCGCTCGCGATCCGCCGCAAGGCGCTGCCGTCGGAGCACCCCGAGATCGCCGACAGTCTCGAGAACCTGGCCCAGGCCCTGCTCACCGCGGGTCGACCGCGCCTGGCGCAGCCGGTCGCGGTGGAGTTCGAGGCGCTGACGGCCGCGCGCGACACCAGCGACGAGTGGGTCGACGCCGTGTGCATCCTCGCGGACATCGATCGGGCCGTGGGTGCGCAGGCGCGCGCCGCCACCCGCGTGGCCGAGGCGCTCGCCGCTCGCGCTGGGCTCGACGCCGAGTCCCGCGCGGCGCTCGAGCGCTGCGCACGCCCGCAGTGATTTCGCTGCGTCGAGGCTGTCGCGTGCCGGTGCGATCGGCGATGCTCGCGGTCGCCATGGGACACGTCGAAGACGGCAAGTGGGTGCGCGGCGAGGGCTTCCCGACCGATCGCAAGGGCGGGTTCGCACGGCCCGAGAGCAAGTTCCGCTGCGGCGCCGACCTGCCGGCGGACGCGATCGTGCCCGGCCGCTTCCATCTGTACGCCGCCTACGCGTGCCCGTGGGCCCACCGCACCCTGATCGCGCGCGAGCTCGGCGGGCTGCAGTCGGCGATCTCGGTCTCGATCGTGAACCCGTTCATGGGCGAGGACGGCTGGGACTTCGCGCCGGCCGACGGCGTGATCGCCGATCCCGTCCACGGCGCGCAGCACCTGTGGGAGGTCTACGTCGCGGCCCAGCCCGACTACAGCGGCCGCGTGACCGTGCCGGTGCTGTGGGACCGCGAGCGCGGCATCATCGTGTGCAACGAGTCCCGCGAGATCCTGCGCATGTTCACGACCGCGTTCGCGCGGCTGGGCACGCCGTCGGTGCGGCTGTGCCCGCCCGAGCTGCAGCCGCAGATCGACGAGGTCATCGACCGCAACTACCGCCCCATCAACAACGGGGTCTACCGCGCCGGCTTCGCGAAGACCCAGGCCGCCTACGACGAGGCGGTCGCGGAGCTGTTCGCGGCGCTCGACGCATGGGAGCCGGTGTTGGCGCGGCAGCGCTTCACCTGCGGCAGCCAGCTGACCGAGGCTGACATCTGCCTGTTCACCACGCTGCTGCGCTTCGATGCCGTCTACCACGGCCACTTCAAGTGCAACCTGCGACGCCTGGCGGACTACCCCAACCTCTGGGGCTTCGTGCGCGACGTGTACCAGACGCCCGGCGTCGCAACGACCGTGCGCATGGATCACATCAAGCAGCACTACTACCGCAGCCACGCGCACATCAATCCCACGCGCATCGTGCCCGCGGGACCGCTGCTGGATCTCGACGCGCCCCACGGCCGGGGCTAGCACGCTGCCGAGGAACGCCACGCGTTCCGCCGTTCACGCTGCTGCGTGCCCGACCCCGCTCACCGACGCTTGCGCTTGCCCACGCTGACCTTCCGCAGCGGCGCGCTGTACTTGTAGACGTAGTGCTCGCGGTCCGCATGCGGCGGCCGGTGGTGCACCGCCATGACGGTCCAGACATCATCGTACTCCACGCCTTCCATGTCGAAGTCGTGCGAGATGATCCGTGCCCCCGGGCGCAGCTTCTCCAGCTGCGGGATCAACTTCACGTTGATCGACGGCAGCAGGTACAGCGTGACGACCGTGGCCTCGGACAGATCGACGTCGAAGATGTTGCGCCGCGCGACCGTGACGCGGTCGCCCACGCCGGCCTTCTCGATGTTGGCGCGGGCCTCGGCGATGCGCTCGGGGTCGAGGTCGTAGCCCCGCGCCCGTGCGCCGCGCTTGGCCGCCTCGACCAACAGGCGGCCGTCGCCGCAGCCCAGATCGATCAGCAGATCGTCGGGACCCACCGCCGCGGCCTCGAGCATCTTCGCGACGACGTTGTCGGGCGTGGGCACGTACTCGATGTCGAGCGACCAGGGCTCGTCGGGGCCGACCTCGGGCTCGGGCGGACGCTCGGTGGGCATGGCGGCAGGCTCGGGTTTGGCCGCGGTCGCGGCCACGGTGGTGGTGGGTGCCGCGCTGGCAGCCAAAGGCGGCGCGACGTCGCCGGCGGCCGCCGGGACCGGCGCCGTGTCGGCCGGCGCGGGCTGGCGACAGCCGGCGGTCCACAGCGCGGTCACGACGAGGCATCGACGAAACGCAGCCACCGCCGCAGCGTACGTCGCGGCCGCGCGCGCGGCAATGCCACCGCTGCGGCCCACGGCGGTGGCCCGCGGCCCTGCGCCGCGAGCGGCGTGCTCACGGCTGGCAGCACACCGTGACCGGCTGGCTGCCGACGACGTCGCCGGTGATCTCGCCGCCACCGGCGTTCGCGTTGCACGAGCCCTGCGCCGTGATCGCGGCCGAGAACAGCGTGACCGAGTCACCATCGGAGCTGTTGAGCTGGAAGCACGGATCGGGGTTGGCCAAGGTGATGTCGAAGAAGCCGACGCTGCAGATCTCCAGCGACAGCTCGCAGGCCTGGCCCGCCGGCGTGCAGGTGCAGTCGCCGCAGACGCGCGAGTCGACGAGGTCGGTGAAGTAGGTCGTGCCGTCGTCGAAGCCGGCCGGGCAGGCCTGCTCGCCGTCACGCCAGACGCACACCGGTGCGACGTCGGGGTAGCAGGTGCCGCCGTCGCACGCGGCGCCCGGGCTCGCACCGCCGCAGGCGGACGCGGTCGTCTCCCAGGACGGCGACGCCGGCACGTCGACGAACGACTCGTTGCACGAGGCCTCGACCACCGCCGAGATGCACTCGTCCTCGAACGGTGGCTCGTCGCAGCTGCCCGCCGGATCGAACGCCTGGTCGCTGTTCTCGAGCCACAGCTGACAGCCGACCGCACCGATGTTGCACGAGCAGCCGCACTGCGGCACGCCCGGCACGAGCCCGGCGAACAGCGCGGCATCGAGCGACGGGTACGCGCCGGCGCAGCTGCCATCGCCGACGATGACGGGGCCGTTCCAACCCTGTGGCACCTCGGGGACGCACAGCTGTCCGCTGTCGCAGCCGTCGCCGGCGGTCGCGTCGGTGTTCGTCGTCTGCGTCGCGGTCGTCTCGGCGCTGTCGGTGCCGGTGACGTCGGCGCTGGTGTTGCTGGCCGAGGTCGCCGAGCCGTCGGTCGCGCTCGCGGTGGCCGAGGCACTGGCGCTGGCCGACGCCGTGGCGCTGGCCGACGCGCTCGCAGAGGCGGAGTCGGTCGCACTCGCGCTGCCGTCGGTGCCGCTGCCCGACTCGTCCGCACCGTTGCCGGGCGGGTGGCTCGGGTCGAAGCACCCCGCGAACGCGAACGCGAGCGCGGTCATCACGAAGCTGGGGCCGAGTCGGTGTCGCACGCGATCTCGGTTGTACGTCACCGTGGCGGCGGTCGTCGAGTCGCGCTCACGGTGCCGGGGGCAACGGCGGCGTCGGCACCGCCGTCGCGAGCTCGACACAGGTGCGCTCGAGCGCATCGGCGAGCCCGCGCAGCTCGGTGCGGCGGCCCGCGACCACGGTGCGGTGGATCGCCCGCGCGAGCAGGAACGCCGCGACGATCCACAGCGGCAGCAGCAGCGGGATCAGCCACGGGGCCCGCAGCGCCGCGATGCACACCGGCAGGATCCAACCCAGGCCCGCGGCCGAGAGCCCGCCGACCATGCCGCCGTAGAGCCCGCCCGCGAGGGCGCCGGCGCGCTCCTCGACCCGCACGAGCGTGTGGCCCCGTCGTGTCGACACGATGATGCGCACGTCACGGCCGCCACCGTGCAGCCGATGGGAGGTCCACACCAGCTCCTTGCCCAGCTGCTGCACGCCGCCGTCGAGCTTCACGTTGCGCCGGATCTCTGCGACGACGTCCTCCCACGCGGCGGCGTCGAGCTGGCCCTCGATGCGGCGCTCCTCGACCCACGCGGTGGGGCCGAACAAACCCACCGCGCCGCCACCCACCGGCGCGGGGCTCGTGACCGCGGCCGGTGGTCGCGCGCGGATCTCCGCGGCCGCGCGCCGTACCAGCGCGACGTCGATGCCGGCTTCGCCCGCGACGCTCTCGAGCTCCGCGAGCGTCATCGAGCGGCCCGCGGCCTGCGCCTCGGCGGCGCGCGCGAGGATGAGACCGACCTCGTCCTCGTCGAACCGTTCGCCCGGGTCGCGTCGATCGCTCATCGGCGGCGCGAGCCTAGCACGCGGCGCGCGGCGAGCCCTGTGGGCGGGCCCGCGGCCGGCGTCGCGCGCGGGGGTTGTCACGCGCCGGGGCGGCGGCTAAGAAGGCGCGCCGGGTCGCCCCGGGGAGCGCCAATGTCCGTGCAATGTCCGCCCAGGCCCGCGACGCGCGTGCGTGCGGTGCTGTCCGTCGCTGCCGCGCTCGCCTCCACGATCGCGGTGCTCGCTGCACCGACGCTCGCCGAGTCGGCCCAGGTCCGTACGCGCGTGATCCTCAACGGCGACGCCGTGCCGGTGTCGTTCAACGACGGCGACAGCTTCCGCGTGCTGGCGGGGACCTACAGCGGCGCGCAGGCGCGCCTGGCCGGCTTCAACACGCTCGAGTCCCACGGCCCGGTGCACCAGTGGGGCACGTGGACCGAGAAGGAGATGTTCGTGCTCGCCAAGATGGCGATGTACCACGGCCGCACGGGCGTCTGGAACTGCACCTCGGACGGCAAGACCGACACCTACGGTCGCATGTTGACGTGGTGCCCGGACCTGGCCGAGTCGCTCGTGCGCGCGGGCCTGGCCCACGTGATGAGCGTCGACGACTCGCCGGGCAAGCCCGAGCTGATCGAGGCCCAGCGCGAGGCCCAGGCCGCGCGGCGCGGGCTGTGGGCCCACGGCGTGCCGCCGTTCGTGCTGACCTCGCTGCACTCGGTCGAAGAGGACACCACCGGCGAGGGTACCTACAACCGCCTGGTCTCGACCGTCGACGGGCACTCGGTGAAGTGGAAGCACACCGACCGCTACGACGAGTGCCAGAAGGTCTGCCACATGGTCTACGAGGCCGACGACGCCAGGGTCGACGCGTTGACCGAGGAGGTCGCGAACGACCCCAAGGTCGCGCGCACCGTCGGCAAGCTCTCGCGCGACGAGCTGCGTCAGGCCGTGCTCGAGTTCGCCAAGTGGCGCCACACCTCGCGAGCGATCGACAAGGACCGCCGGCTCGAGTTCGAGGCCTACCTGCAGCAGAAGGTCGACGCCGGCGCGCTGGGCAGCCAACGCGGCGAGCCGGGTTCGTGCATGGTCCACGTCCCGTTCGAGCGCCGCTACGGCGGGGGACGGGCGTCGTGTCTGCGCTGAGCCGCCGCGGGCCCGCGCTGGCGGGGACGTTGTTGCTGGCCGCCGCGGCCACGCCAGCGTGCTACGAGGAGCCGCTGCTGCCGGTGTTCGGCTACGAGGCCGACGATCTGTCGTGCCAGGACGGCCACGACAACGACGCCGACGGCTTGATCGACTGCGTCGACCCCGACTGCCTGGTCGAGTCGACCCTGTGCGGCGAAGTCGTGCCCGAGTTCCCCACCGACGGTCCCGAGGACTCGCCGCTGGCGTGCCACGACTTCGTCGACAACGACGACGACGGCCAGTTCGACTGCGGCGATCCGGTCTGCCGCAGCGTGCCCGAGACCTGCTGCCTGCGGGAGAACACCGACGCGACCTGTAGCGACGGCATCGACAACGAGCAGAACGGTTTCGCCGACTGCGCCGACTTCGGCTGCCGCAACGGCATGTTCGTGACGGTCTGCCGCGAGGACGCCGATGCGACCTGCAGCGACGGCAAGGACAACGACAGCGACGGCGATCTCGACTGCGACGACGACGGCTGCGCCATGGCGGCGATGTGCCAGGGACCCGAGGGGCCCGAGGACACCCTGGCCGCCTGCAAGGACGGCAAGGACAACGATCGCAACGGCTACACCGACTGCCAGGACTTCTCCTGCTCGATGGCCGCCGACCCCGCGATCACGATGTACTGCGCGAGCCTGCCGATGGAGAACACGCTCGCGGCGTGCAGCAACGGCGAGGACGACGACGGCAACGGCTACATCGACTGCAAGGACTTCTCGTGCACGATGAGCACCGATCAGAAGGTGCTCGACTACTGCGCGATGCAGCCGATGGAGACCTCGCTGGCGGCGTGCAGCAACGGCAAGGACGACGACGGCAACGGCTTCATCGACTGCCAGGACTTCTCCTGCGCCAAGTCGACCGACCAGATGATCCTGGCCTACTGCGCCACGGTGCTCGAGGTCACGCCCGAAGCCTGCTCCGACGGCGCCGACAACGACCACAACGGCTACATCGACTGCGCAGACTACTCGTGCAGCCATAGCGACGATCCCGACGTGGCCCAGGTGTGCCAGGAGAGCATCGGCACCTCCGCGCAATCGGTCGATCTCAAGTGCACCGACGGCGTCGACAACGACGGCGACGGCTTCGTGGACTGCGACGACTGGGACTGCAGCCACAATCCCCTGGCAACGAAATGCCCGACCCCGAGGGTGTGCGAGTGACACCCGCGAGATCCGAGAACCCGCCCGTGAAGCGTCCATCTTTGATCCTGTCGTTGCTGTGCCTGAGCCTCGGCCTGCTCGCGTCCGTGCTGCTGCCCACCACCGCCCACGCGGCGGTGCTGGAGCTGGCCGCGTGTGAGCCCGAGGACGGCGACGCGACCGAGCCCACGACCGCCACGCGCGAGAGCAACTGCAGCGACGGCAAGGACGACGACGGCGACACCGTCTACGACTGCGGTGACGCCGACTGCAAGGACGACGACGCCTGCCGCAAGGGCGGGCCCGAGAACGACGAGCAGCGCTGCCACGACTGGGTCGACAACGACGACGACGGCTTCACCGACTGCGACGACTTCGACTGCGGCGCGGTCGAGGTGTGCAAGGGCTCCTGGGATCGCGCCGGTGGCGGTGGCGGTGGCGGCGGTGGCGGCGGCGGCGGTCACCCGGTGCCGGGCAAGGGCCAGACCGAGGCCGACCTCATCGGCAAGAACGGCGACGCCGACGGCGAGCGCGACAACGTCGTGTGTGCCGACGGCATCGACAACGACGCCGACGGTCGCACCGACTGCGACGACCTCGGCTGCAAGCTGTCGTCCGAGGTCACCGTGTGCCAGCCCGGCAGCAACTTCCGCCTCTCGGTCGTCGCCCGCGTGGCGCAGAGCTTCGACGTGCAGGAGAAGAAGTCGAATACCGAGTTCGACGTGCTGCAGCTACGCGCCCTGGGTGAGATGCCGTTCATCCAGAACTCGTTCTTCCTGATCTCGGCGCGCCTGGAGAAGACCCCGCGGGTGGTCTTCGCCATGTTCCAGGTGCCGCTGGGCAAGAAGGGCCACTACTTCAACATCAACAGCGGCGGCGGCACGCTGTCGCTCGAGCTGATCCGCTCGGTGCACAAGCGCATGCTGTCGGATCCGGCCTACTACGTGTACAACGCGTTCGAGCAGGGTAACGGCGCGGCCATCGAGTTCGGCGGTCCGCTCGACAAGAAGAACAAGTTCCTCTACCGCACGTTCCTGGGCGGCGGCAGCGGTCGCTTCGCCGGCAACATCGGCGGCACCTTCTTCCCCGACAACAACAACAACTACACCTTCTCGGCCGGTGCGCAGTTCTGGATGAACTTCGTCGGCTACTACAACCGCTGGGACACGCCGTTCATCTACACGCCCTCGCCGCTGGCGGTGGCGCTCGCGGTCGGCGGCAAGTACGATCAGCGCGCGCAGGAGCGCTACCCGGCCAGCAACGTGCAGTTCATCGTGCGCTGGCGCCGGCTGCAGTTCTCGGCGGAGAACTACACCAAGCGCGAGCTCAACTTCAAGAACTGGCAGACCGCGTACAACGTGCAGCTGGGCGTGCTCGCGGTGTCCAAGCGACTGATGCTCGCGGCCGACTTCGGCCAGTACCTCGCGACCAAGTTCGAGGATCCGCCGGCGGTGCTGGGCTACGACCTCAAGCGTCAGATCCAGGAGCTGCAGTACCGCGCCGCCGCGCACGTGTACCTGTGGCGCGACGTGCTGTTCTTGACCGCCATCTGGCGCGACCGCCGGCTCGAGCCCTCGGCGGGTCAGACCGGCATCCAGGTGATGCAGGACCTGCGGTTGCTGCTCACGTATCGCTGGTAGCCGCCGGCCCGGCGACCCACGGCACGAAGAACCACCGCAGCCGCGACGGCGCGGCGGGGTCGTCGGGCAGGTGCAGCGACACCGCTCGGCCCACGCGCCAGCGCGGCGGCGCGTCGCTGCGGCACAGGCTCCACATCGCCTCGACGTGCTCGCGCGCGCCGCCGAGCTCGGCCGCGAGCGAACCCAGGGCCCGCTGCTTGGCCGCGTCCTCGGGCACCAGCGCCACCGCGGTGCTCGACAGCCGCAACGCCGGCGCGGAGTGTTCGTCGAGCGGCGTCGCGATCACGAAGCGGCCGCTGCGTTCGGGCACGCGCACGAGCCGGCCCAGCAACCGCGCGGCGCGTTGCCACGCCGCCGGCGCGACCACGCGATCGATGGCCGCGGTGCGCTCGACCAACCAGTGCACGTGCACGCGCGTGAGGCTGCCGCCCTGGGCCTCGAGCCGCAGCGCCCACGGTCGCGCGAGGCTGCGCGGTGGTGCGCAGCGCTGCAGCCTGGCGCGCTCCGCCGGCGCGAGCACGGTGTCCAGGCGCGCGAGCGCGGCGTCGGGGTCGTGGTCGCGCAGATCGACGAAGATGGACTGACGCGCGGCGGTCCAGAACAACCACGCACCCAGGCTCTCGTGGGCCGGCGCGGGCAGGGGCGCGAGTCGCTGGGTCAGCACCGCGGCGTCGTCGGCCGGCACCAGCTGTGCGAGCGCGTCGGGTTGCAACGCGCCGCCCAGGCGCACGCCGGCGCGCAGGCCCGCGGGCCCGGGCGCGTCGACCGTGAGCTGCAGCGGCGCGCCGGCCTCGAGGCACGAGCGGCCGGCGCCACGACGGCTCGCCCGCGCCAGCGCGCGGGCGAGCGGGTCGGCCTGCGCACCCATCCCTGCGAGCAGGGCGGCGCGCCACAGCCGACCGTGCAGGCTCACGCGCTCGGCAGCAGCACCAACGCCGTCGCGTTCGATTCCTGCCACTGGCCCTCGGTCGCCCCGGTCGCGCGGAACTCGGTCACGCGATAGCGATAGCTTCGCACGCTCGCGTCCTTGACCGCGATCGCCCACGTGAACGTGCCGCTGTGGTCGCCGCGGATGAGCTCCGAGTGCTCCCAGCGCACGTCGTTGCCGGGATCGGTGTACTCGAGGTCGACCTTCACCGCGAGCAGGCCCCCCGCAGGCGGCGGGACCAGCCACGTGACCGTCACCGGAATCACGTCGACCGCCTGCACGCCGAGGATGAGCCGGTCGTTCTTGCCGTCGGTCCAGTCGATGGTCCGGATCGCGCCGCTGGTCTCGATCAGCGTGGCCTGGTACTGCCAGTCGCGTGCGCTCGCGTCCTCGAGCCGCACCGCCCACTCGAACAGCTGCGCGTGGCGGACCAGCTCGACCGGCTGCTCGACCAGGCGGTTGCCGTGCTCGTAGCGCAGCCGCACCTGCGCGCTCTGGAACTCGTGGTTGGGGTCGGCCAGGATGACCTGTACGCGCAAGGTGTTGCCGCGGGGCTCGTTGATGACGACCAGCTCCTGCGGTTGCCACTGCTGCTCGGGCAGCGCGACCTGGGCGCCGTCCTTGTAGAAGATGGTGCCCGAGGTCTCGATTGGCGTGGCCGCGGCCCCGGCCTCGGGACGGATGACGAGTCGTCGCGCGTTGTCCTGGGCAGTCAGCACCAGGGTGTGGCGGAAGGCGCCGTAGCCCATCACCACCTGCACGCGATCGATGAGCTCGAAGTGCATGATGCCGGTCGCGAGGTTGACCGTCAGCGCCGGTGTCACGTCGCGGGGGTGGATCACGAGGTTGCGCGCGAACGAGCGGATCCAGCCCTCGGCGTCGGCACCCGGTGCGCCGACGCTGGTCACCGCACCGAGCGTGTCGCCCAGCGCGACGTCGTCGAGGTAGTGGATCGTGACGCGGTACTCGTACCAGTACGCGTAGGGCTCGCCCGGCAGCGACTTGTCGCGCTGCAGGTTGCGCACGAACGTGTCGGTGAGCTTGTCCGGCGTCAGGAACATCTCGCCGATCTCCTGGAAGCCGCCGTCGCCGCGCGGCGCGTAGCGGAGCTGCACCTGCACCGCGCTGATGCCGTCTTGCTGCCACATCGCGGTGGTCGACGCCGCGAGCTGCAGCTTGCGGAAGAACTCCTGCGCGCCGTCGGCCTCGAGGATGTAGCGCTTGCCGTCACCCTCGAGCACCAGCTGGCCCTGGGGGTGCTTCTGCACCTTGCGGGCCTTGCGGGTGCTCAGCGAGTACGACGCGACGATCTTCTCCGTGCGCTGGATCATCTCGAAGTTGATCTCGAAGCTCGCCTGCACCGCGGAGGTGGATTCGCGATCGGTCTGCGGCTGCGTGGTCGTGTTCGTGCCCGGCGTGGTCGTGCCCTGCTGCCGGCGGTCGCGCGCGAGGCGACCGCGCAGGATCGTGCGGACGCCGGCCTTGGTGCCCGTGATCTGCGTGACGCGGTGCTCCTCGCGGCCGCCGTTGCGGGCGTCGATGGGTCCGCCGCCCGGCGTCATCGTCGCGATGGTGTTGGCCTGCGACATCGTGTGACCGTGCGCGGTGCCGTTGCTGGTGTTGAAGCGCGCGGGGATCAGCGCGCGCGCCACCTGCAGGCGCCGCTCCGACAGTTGCTGGTCGGCCAGGACGCGATCGGGATCGGGTGTGCCCGGCGGCGGCGCCGGGCGGGTCGGATCGTGGCTGGCATGCGCGTGCAGCTCGAGCGTCGTGTTCGACAGCGTGTCGAGCCATGCGCGCAAGGCCGCGGGTCCGTGCACCGTGTCGGTCGGCCGCACGCCCGAGACATCGATGAAGCGCGGGTCGGTCGGGTTGGTGGGGGCGCCCGCCGAGTAGGCCGGTACCTCGGCCGCCGTGGGGCGATCGTTTTGGAACATCAGATGGAAGACCTCGGTCGCGGTCGCACCGGCCCAGGTGATCTCGATGTCCCTCGACTCGCCCTCGGGCAGCTCGATCTCGAGGCGGTTGCCCTGCAGCTGCACCGGCTGTCCGCCGACGCGCACCGCCTCGGGCGTGCCGCGCACGACCAGCACCTCCCGCGTCGCCGGCGCGGCCGCGGGCGTGAACGGCTCGATGCCGGTGTTGGCCGGCATCGTCGCAGGCTCGTGGCCGGTCTCGCTCCACGTCGCGGTCGGGGCGCCGCCGCCGGCTGCGTCGTGGTCGAGCTGGTGGTGCTCGCGGTGTTGGTCGCAGTGGTCGACGACGCGGGGTGCTCGTGCCGGTGGTGCCGGTGGTGCCGGTGGTGCCGGTGGTGCCGGTGGTGCCGGTGGTGCCGGTGGTACCGGTGGTGCCGGTGGTGCCGGTGGTGCCGGTGGTCGAGCTGGCCGCCTGCGCGAGGTTCGTCAGCTGCCCTGCCTGCGCCAAGGTGGGCTTGAACCACGTCGAGCCCATGAGGTTGGCGATGATGGTGTTGATGCCTTCCTGCGTCACCGCCTGCGGGTTCTCGCCCGGCACCGGATCGACCACCTTCACGACGATGGCGCGCTTCTCCTTGAGCTCCTCCATCAGCATGTGGAAGCCGACCTGGCCCACGAAGCCCGAGCGGCTCGAGCTGTTGTTCGCGCCTGTGGGCGCGCTGCCGCTGCCCGAGCCGGTCCGCGCACCACTGCCGCTGCCGCTGCCCGAGCCGGTGCCGCTACCGCTGCCGCCGGTGCGGCTGGAGCTGGTGCTGTCGGTCGCGATGCGGGCGTTCATCCGCAGGTCGAGGTGCTCGTAGACGCGTTGGTAGTCGATGGTGATCTCGAGGTTGTAGGCCGGACCGATCGCGGCGTAGCTCAGGTGGTAGATCGCCGCGGCCATGGTCGCGCCGCCGCCCTCGAGCACCGCGCGCATGAGCGCGGCGCCGTCCTTGTCGAGCACGACCGAGAACGCCGCCCGCTCGTCGCCGTACAGCGACGGCACCGTGGTGCCGGCGACCTTGCGCACCATCGGCGCGGCGTCGTCGCCCCGCGTGGCGCCCAGCAACACCAGCTCGACGGCGCCCTCCATGAACGGCACCGGCACGAGGTTGCCCTCGACGCCGAAGCGTCGGCGGATCTCGCTTTTCACGTCGCGCAGCAGCGCCTCGGGCACGTGCAGATCGACGTCGAGGTTGAGGAAGCCGGCGCCCTCCTCGAAGCCCTGCGGCGCGGTCGAGTTGGGATCGGGCCGGTACAGCACCAGCCGCAGGGCATAGTCGCCGCTCTCGCCACCCTCCGCGGTGCGTGCGATCCGTGGCGCTTCGGGCGGCAGGAAGTAGAACGTCTGCGGATCGTCGAAGTCGCGGAACACGGTGATGCCGCGGTGGAACAGCACGGGGTCGTCGTACAGCATGGCGGTCCTTCGTCGCAGGCGACGCGGGCGCGCGGCGTCAGGCCGGAGCGTCGGTCGGTGGTGCAGGGTCGAGCACGAACATCGATGGGGTCGGTGACACCACGCGCGTGCGCACGGTGCCGTCGGACAGGAACTCGTCGAGCGTGAGCGCGGGCGTACCCGCGTCCGGTGGATGGGCCAGGACCAGGGTCGCGTGATCCTGCGTGCCCTCGAGCACGACGTGGGTCGCGTGCTCGCCGGCCTGCAGCGTCAGCGCGATCGCGACGCTGCCGCGGCCGGCCGGTCCACCCAGCGCGAACACGTCGCAGCTGGCGACGACGTAGCCGTCGCCGCCGAGCACCAGCGAAGCGGCCTCGCTGGTCTGCCATGCCGAGGTCTCGACGCGCCCGTCGAAGCCCACCGCGGTGGTGCGGAACTCGTAGCTGCGCGGGGCGTCGAGCAGGCGACGGAGGCTCGTGCGACGCGGCTGGCGATCGTCGCCGTCCCACGCGAGCGTCCGCAGTTGCTCGAGCTCGCCCCAGTGCGCGCGCAGCTCGAGTGTCAGCGTCGCCCGATCGCTCGCCGGCAGCGGCACGCACAGCACCTGCAGCGACGGGCCGAAGGGACTGTCGAGCACGGTGGCGTCGCCGACCAGCGGCGTGGCCGGCAGCTCGACGCTGGGTTCGTCGGCGCGACCGCGCCAGCGCACGCGGGCGCTCGCCGGCGCGGTGCCGGCGCCCAGCAGCAGCAGCTCGGCCCAGCGGCGCTGCTCCGACAGCGTGACCGTGCGCGTGGGCTCGGGCGGGGTGTCGACGGCGATCTCGATCGCCTCGATCCAGTCGAGCTCGGCGCGGCCGATGATGAAGGCCAGGCTGCGCGGCGGGAACAACCGCCGCGCGGACACCACCACCGCGCTGCCCTCGACCGTGGCCCACTCGCTGCTGCGATCGGCGGCGGTGGTGAGCGTGGGGATCGAAGCGCGCGCGTGCGCGCACCGCCAGGGCTCGAAGCCGTCGCGCTCGAGCACGACGCGGGCCTCGGGTGCGGCGTCTGTGAGCACGATCGACTGCAACGTGTCGCGGGCGGCGACGCGCACGTCGACCTCGAGCGCGGCCAGACCCAGCGCGGTGAGCTCGGGCTCCGCGCGTACCAGCACCGCGCGGGTGTCGCTGCCGACGTCGGCGTCGAGGATGTGCGCGGCGATGGGTTCGCCCCGCAGCAAGTCGACGAGGCTGGCGGCGGCGGTGAAGCGCAGCGGCATGGCGGCGCGCTCGTGGAAGCGCCACGATTTGCGGGTTGCGAGGCTCTCGCGCCGCGCGGTGAGTCGGAAGCTGAGCTCGACGGGTGCGACCGGCTTGTCGTCGAGCTGCGGCGGCGCCTCGGGCGGGGGCTCGCTGGTGAGCATCTCGCCGATCAAAGCCTCGCCGACCCGGCGCAGCGCCTCGCTGCGGTTGCTCTCGAGCTCGCCGCTCTCGTCGAGGATCGTCACGCGGATGATCCGCTCGCGCGCCAGCTCTTCCCAGGTCGCCTTCAGCTTGGCCGCGGCGTAGGGCGTGGTCAGGGCGCCGCCGACGGTGAGGCGATCGTGGATCGCCTGCAGGTCGGCCTCGATCTCGATGCCCAGCGGCCCGCCCAGCGCGAGCGCTTCGAGCTCGAATGCGACCACGCTGGGCAGGCTGTCGCCCCGCAGCGAGGCCTCGGCGATGGCGGTGGCCTGCTCGTCGAGCCGCGCCGCGAGGACCACGCTCGGATCGCCCAGCAGCGAGGGCGGGCCCGCGGCCAGCACCCGCGGCGGCAGCGTGGTGTCGTCGAGGAACCCGAACACGCGCACGGTGCCGGCGCGCCACGACGGTCGCAGCAACCGCGGTGGGCCCACGGCGTCGTCGCGCAGGCGCTCGTGCGCGAGCGCGTCGAGCTGCGCTTCGCCCGGCGCCAGCGTCAGCTGCAGCGACAGCAACGAGCCGCCGCCGTCGCGGCCGCGGAAGCGAACCAGCGACAGCTGCGGCGTGGGCTCCGCCAGCAGATGCGGCACCTCCGGCGCGACGTAGACCACGCCCGCATCGGCGTGGTCGAAGAACACGACGACCCCGCGGTGGAGGGCAGGGGCACGCGCGGCGTCGAGCATGTGCCGTCGCGCGTCAGAGGTTGCTGAGGGTGTCGTTGATCGCGCGCAGTGCGACGTCGAGGCCGCTGACGACCTGGGTCTTCTGCGCGTTGCGGTTCGCGTCGACCGCGATCACGGAGTTCACGTTGGTCGACAAGCCGGTCGCGACCTGCACCGCACGGGTGACACTGCTGCGGAAGGACCGCGCCAGCGACAGGGTCCGCTCGCGCATGGCCGTGAGCGTGGTCGTGGTGGTCGAGCCAGTCGTGGTCGAGTTGGAGCTCAGGTTGGTGGTCTCCATGTTCTGGTGCCGCGCGATCTGGTTCGACAGCTGCATGGTCATCGTGTTGGTGACCTCGCCGTTGATCTTGCCCAGCAGCAGCTGCTCGAGCGCGCCCGTTTCACCGCCGACCATCACCGAGGTGGCGTTGGTGCCGGTGGTGCCGGTGGTCGTGGTCGTGCCCGACGAGTTGGACTGCGACAGGCTGGTCAGCCGCGTCTGCGCGGTCGACAGCGCCTGGGACCACGAACTCGTGGTGCCGACGCGGTTGGCCTCTTCGATCGTGGTCGCGACCTCCTCGGCCACGGTCTGCGTGGTCGTGAGGGCACGCGACACGGTCACGCCGACGGTGCGCTGGGTCTCGCGCACGCCACCGATGACGTCGAGGATCGCGGCGTTGTCCCACTCGGTCTTGCGCGCGGTGACGATCTGCTTGAGCCACTCCTGGCCCGCACGGTGGTTGCCCATGCCCACGCGCCAGTGTTCGACGTGGCCGCTGACCGCCGCGGGCCACAGGTCCGACGGACTGCTGGTGAGGTTCCACGCCGCGGGGAACGCCAGCAGCTGCTGCTGCAAGGTGGTGTCGAGCAGGCTCTTGAGCCCGGTCGCGTCGGCCTCGCCGCTGCCGCTGACGAGCTGGAAGAAGTGGTGCACGCTGCCGGCCTCGGTCGGACCGTGACCGCGCAGGTGGCGGATGTAGAAGTCGATGAGGCGCTTGTCGAACGCCTCGTAGACCATCGCGCGGATGGTGCTCACGATCGACTCGAAGCCGGCGTGGGCGTTGCCGTCGTTGCCCGGGCCGCCTGTGGCCCGCTGCCCCGCGACGAAGCTCAGCATCGCGTTGTTGGGGTTCCACGAGTTGCCGACGTCGAAGACCGAGTCGTCGATGGTGATGGTCTGCGTCAGCCAGCTGTAGATCTGGCGGAAGCCGCGGCCGGGCGCCGGCGGCCAGCGCACGAACCACATTCCGCTGTGGCTGGGGCGATCGACCACGACCACGCGCTGGGCCGGGTTGGGCACGCGGATCTTGAGCAGGCCCAGCCAGCCACCGCAGTGCCGCGGCTCGTACTTCACCACGTCGAAGGTGTCGTCGATGATGGCCTGGTCGACGTTGGCCGACGACTGTCGCGGCGGGAAGCCGAACTCGAGGATGTTCGAGCGGTGCTCGCCGATCTGCTGCAAGATGTTGAGCACGTCGAGCGTGGATGCGCTCTTGAACTTGTTGAAGTGCTCGCGCGGCGAGCTGGCGGTCGCGCCCCAGGTGTTGGCGAACGCGAGCTGATCGTCGAGGCCGGCCTCGCCCCAGAACCGGATCGGGTTCTCGCGCGTCTGGCCCCGCGGCGTCCAAGGAACGTTCAGTAGATCGACCATCGTCGTGCTCCCACCGCGGCTAGCGTCGGCGTCGGGGAGGATAGCCACTCGCGCGACGACCGACCAGCGCCGTCGCAGTGTCACAGCTTCGATCCAACGGCCACGCGCTGGCGCGAGTGGCCGTTGGATCGCGCCCGGAGTTGCCCGCAGGGGTGATCCGCTCGCGGTGTGCTGATCGAACGGTCAGCCGCACGACCACGCCGATCGCCGCACAAGCCCGAGGACGAGCGTGCTACGGTTCGCACCCGCATCGGAGCGCGCGCATGCTGTCACTCGACGAACCCATCAGCCTCTCGGGGTTGAGCATCTTCCGCGACTTCAACGATCGCTCGCTGTTCTACTACCTGCCGGAGTCGCCGCAGCTCACCGTCACCGGTGGTGAGCCGATGTTCGAGCTGTTGGTGTATCGCCGCGCGGCTGGTGCGGAGGGTTCGCTCGGCGGTGGCTTCCTCGCCATGACCACCGATCTCAAGGTGAGCGAGGGACGGCTCGAGACCGTGCGCGGCGAGCTCTCGCGTCGCTTCGGCGTGGAGGCGCGGCTGTCGGCGCTGCCGGTCGACAGCGGCACCGTGCGCGTCAGCCTGCTCGACTCGTCCTCCGCGGACGAGGCCCGCAGCGGCGGCTTCGTCGAGCGCATCATCGCGGCCGGCTCGCCCAGCCTCTACGGAGACGAGCGCGCGGTGTTCAGCACCACGCTGTCGCAAGACGGCGCGACCCTGCTGGCCGCAGCCCTGCGCAACGGCGGCGCGACCCCGGTGGTCATGGTCTACGAGCTGTCGTACACCGGCCTGCTGCCGGCGTACGAGTGCAAGATCACCATCCACTTCGATCAGACCTACGACTACCTCCGCCAGCGCGCGACGTTCTCGAGCCTCATGCTGCAGGCCGACGTCGACAAGGAGATGGAGGAGCTGACCAAGAACGGCGCGATCCAGATCAGCGAGATCGTCTATCACACCGAGGACGACTCGGCGAAGGAGCGCCACCGTCAGGAGCTGATCCAGCTGGCCAAGGATCTCGCGACGTGGAGCTTCTTCTCGCCGGGTCTGCGTCCGGGCAAGGTGCTGCCGGAGAACCAGCGCGACCTGTTCGCGCCGCCGCCCAACTTCCAGCAGCTGCTGCAGCGTAACCAGCAGGCGGTGCAGGGCGCGGTGCAGGGCACCGTCGCCGCGCCCGACGGCACGCCCGCGGCCCAGGCCGCCGCGGCGCCGCGCACCGATCGTCCCTCGGGCAGCACCGCGCAGGCGACCACCGATCCGCCGCGGACGCAGCAACAGGTGCCGCCGCCGCCCGGTGACGGCGCGGTCGGGGCGTGGGAGCGGGCCGGCCGGCCCCACGCGACCTGGCAGCTCAAGCAGATCCAGCAGCGCGAGCGCCAGGACATCGTGTTCGACCTCAAGCAGGTCGCGGCCGCCAAGCGCACGATCTCGCCGCAGGGCCAGATCCGCATGCTCGCCAGCGCGACCGAGCTGACCAGGCGCATCAAGGAGGTCCC
Source organism: Nannocystaceae bacterium (assembly GCA_046351635.1). Lineage (GTDB taxonomy): Bacteria > Myxococcota_A > Polyangia > Nannocystales > Nannocystaceae > Xiheibacterium. The sequence goes on from JAXLYC010000054.1 coordinate 39,730, forward strand.
GCTCGACACGGACTTCTTCAAGAAGATCCAGGGCACGGTCACGACCACCGCGCCGCTGGCCGAGCTCGGGGTCTCGTCGATGACCGTGGAGCTGCGCTACGGCCACGACGGCGCGCGCTTCCCCAAGGAGACCGCCGAGGTCGTGCTGGCGCAGACCGGTGCGAGCGGTCGCTTCGACTGGTGGCTCGACGAGCGCGGCACGCAGGAGCTCGAGTACCGCGTCAAGCTCAACCACATCCCCGATGCAGCCATCGGCGCCGCCGCGGCCGACGAGGTCACCGGCTGGATCAAGACCACCTCGCGCAACCTCGACATCGACCCGCGCGAGGTCAGCAGGGTGCTCAACCTGCAGATCGAGGCGGGCGCGGTCGACTGGACCCTGGTGCGCCAGGTCCAGGCCAACGTCGTCTACAAGGATGCCGGCGCGCGCATCGACGCCAGCCGCATCGTCAAGCTCGAGCAGGGCGCACCGTCGCAGAAGCTGCTGGTGCGGCCCGGCACCGAGCAGGCGGTCAAGGTCGACGCGACGTTCTTCTACGCGGACGGCTCGTCCGAGCTCGTCGGCTTCGGTCGCAACGGCTCGGGCGTGGTGCTCGTGAACCAGCCGCCCAGCAGCGTGAAGACCGTGACCGCGATCCTGGCCGACCCGCTGTCGCGCTACGAGAAGGTCACGCTGCAGTTCGCGCGCGCCGGCGGTGACACCGACCGGTCGCTCGAGCTCAAGGGCGACCTGGCCAAGGCCACGTGGGCGTTCCGGCCCGAGGGCAACGCCCGCGGCTACCGCTACCGCGTGACCTACTTCGTCGGCGGCGCGGTGCGGGAGCAGCCGTGGATCGACGCGACCGCGGACCAGCTGGTCATCGGCGACAGCGCCGACGGCGTGCTCACGGTCAACGTCACGTTCCTCGCCGATCTGCAGGCCGCCAACATGAAGGCGCTGCGGATCAAGCTGCGCTACGCCGGTGCACCCGAGTGGGCCGATCCCGACTTCGAGAAGGTCTTCACCGCGCGTGACGCCGCGGCGATGGCCAGCCCGCTGGTGTGGCGCGTGCCCATGCGCAAGCGCAACGAGACCACCTACGAGTACTCGTTGCAGTGGATCCGCAACGACAACACCCACCTCGACATCGGGCCCGTGAAGTCGAGCTCCGAGACCCTACTGATCGATCCCCTGACGCCGGAGGCCGCGCTGTGAGCCAGCTACTCGATCAACTCTCGCCGCACATGCGCGCGTTCTTCGAAGCGTTCTTCGCCGGGAGCGCGAGCGCGGACACGCAGGTGAACGGCCAACCCGTGCGCTCGCTCGAACAGCTGCAGCAGGCGGTCGGTCCGGAGCTCGAGATCACCGTGGGCCGCTACCGCGCCTACTGCGGCCAGACCATCGACATCCACGGCCATCCGTTCCTGCCGCGTGGGGCGGTGCACGTCGAGCGCGATCTGGTGTTCTTCACCGGCACCGATCGGCGCATCACGTTCTACCAAGCGCCCGATCCCACGCCGCCCACGGCGGCCGCGCCCGGCACCGCGCCGGCGCCCGGCAGCACCGGTGGGACGCCGGGGACGGCGGCGCCGGGCACGGGTCCGGGCGCAGCCTCGGGCACGACGCCGACGCCCGGCGCCGCGCCCGGCACCGGTGCGACGCCGGTCGTGCGCAGCAACCTGCCGCCGTATCAGTACACGCTGGTGCGCATGGTCGAGCGACTCGATCCGGTGTTCGACACCGCACCGACGATGCGACGCCTGCTGGCGTCGCTCGACGCGCCGCGTCCGGATCAACCCGCGCCCACTGGCGCGCCGAGCTCTCGCGCGGGCGCATGGGCCGAGGCCCTCGCGGCGCAGCAGCAGCGCGACGCGAACCTCTTCCGGCTCCCGCTCGAGCGGCTGTCGAGCCCGCCGACCGGCGTGCCCGCGCGCGACCTCGAGGAGTACAAGCAGGTGATGTACCGCCTCGCGACGTATCTGCGCGACGGCATGGGCACGTACTACCCCAAGCAGATCATGTCGGTGATGGGCGCGAACGGTCTGCCGGCGGCCTTCCCCGAGGGGACCACCGACGAGTACCGGGCCATCAACGCCCGCGAGATCGCGCTCGAGCCGGGTCAGATCTACTGCCTCGCCAACCTCCCCGACGGTTGGGGCACCGGCGTCGATCGCCAGGCGGGCGTGTTCAAGGAGATCGTGTGGAAGCTGAGCCCCGCGGCCGGCGGTGGCACCGAGCTCATCCCGATCAGCTGGGGTACGCGCGTGATCGGCTGGGGCAACGCGCGCCCGCGCGACTTCTTCGACTTCTGCTTCTTCATCGCAGAGGCCATCACCGCGCCCGAGCGTGACGAGCCGCCGCCGCCGCCCGAGGACAACCCGCCGCAGTGACGCTGGCCGCGTGGCCGAAAGGCCACGCGCGCGCCTGCGCGTTGTTTGGCTGCGCGCACGCGATGTGGCATCTCCCCCGGGGGCCCTCGCGTGCGTTCGGGCAGAGCATTGCCGTACCTCGTCGGCGCGCTGATCCTCGCGCTGGGCAGCTCGTGTGGGCTGTGGATGGACCGCATGGCCAAGCGCGTGCGGCGGCAGCAGAACCGCGCCGAGCCCTTTGCGATCGGTGAGGACATCGGCACGCGCAACCACGCGGCCAAGACCCCTGCGCGGGCGATCGTCCACACCGCGGCGTATGACGCTGCCGACGGGCTGGTCGACGGCGCGCTGCAGGCCGCCAGCGAGCCCGAGCGGCGGGCGCAGCTCGACGCGTTGGGCGACGCGATGCAGTCGCGCGTCGGCGAGGTCTCGCGCGAGGCCGGCGGCAAGATGATCGCCGGCGTACGCGACGAGCTGCCCGCGCTGCGGCCGGTGCTCGGCGAGATGCTCGCGGGCGTGAAGTCCGATCTGCACCTGGACCCCGAGGGCACCGCGAAGCGGGTCACGCGGGCAGCGTTCGCCGAGGTCGGCGATGGCCTGCGCACGAACGTGCGGCCGCAGGTGCGCGCGCTGGTCACCCACGACGTGGTCGCGCCGCTGCGCGAGGGCCTGTCGGGTCTCATCGGGCCCGAGCTGCAGCAGCGCGTGCGTGACCACCTCGTGCCCGCGATCAAGGAGCTGACCAAGGACGCACCGCAGACCGCGAAGACCCTGGGGCACGAGGCCGCGGCCGGCCTGAGCCAGGGCCTGGCCGACTCGCTCGACCCGCAGCACGAGGGCAGCCTGGGCGCGCGCATCGAGGCGCTGTTCGACCGCACCGAGCGCAGCGTCGACCAGTGGCTGTCGCGCGGCCTGCTCGCGGCGCTCGCCATCGCCGTCCTCGCGCTGGTGATCGCGATGGTGAAGTGGACCTCCGAGCGGGCGCGTGGGCTGATGGCGAACCAGGCCCGCAGCGCGGCCGAGGCCGAGCGGCTCGAGCACGAGCGAATGCTCGAGCTGGTCGCCACCGCCATCCACCAGGTCGGCGACGACGGCCGCGTGTCCGACTTCCGCCGCGCCATCAAGGCGCTGTCGCCCGACGGTGAGCCGCTGCGAACCCGGGCGGCCCTGAGCGCCTTTCTCACCCGCCGCAAGCTCAAGCTCGAGCGCGATCGGTGAGCGGCGCGGCGACTGATCGATCGATCACTCGGAACCGCAGCGATCCCCGAAGCCGGGCCCACGCGACGCACCTGCGGTCGATGGACCGCGGTACGCTGCCGCGATGGTCGGTCCCAGCATCCGTGGTCCGGAGCTCGCGAGCCACATCGATCTCGATCGCCTGCGGCTGCAGGTCGAGGCCTTCGGGCTGCGTCGCGCCGAGCTGCGACCCGAGCTGATCCGCGAGGTCGACGAGCCCGAGCAGGTGTTCGCGATCCAGCCCAGCCTCAGTCGCACCGGGCTCGCGTTCATCGCGGCGCGCAAGCTCGGCGTGCACCCCGATCGCGCGCTGCTCGACGCGCTGCGCGACGAGGCCATCGACGTCGAGGCCGCGGTCCGGCGCCTGGTGACCGTGCCGCTGCTGCAGCGTCAGCTCGACGCCATCGTCGCCCACGCCCAGCGCATCGGTCTCGACGTCTTCCGCACCGCGCCGATCCTCGCGGATCTCAACGCAACGCGCTTCGCCGCCGTGGTCGCGGCGCTGTCGTCCGAGGAAGCCAAGGTGTGGAACGATGGTCAGTACGGCGAGGTGCCCGACGCCGACGAGATCGACTTCGACCGCGAGATCCCCAAGGCCGTGCCCGGGACCATCGAGACCGTGCTCGACGCGGTCGCGATCATCCGCTCGGGTCCGCCCGACTTCACCTCGACCGGCGCGACGATCCCCCGCTACGACCGCGTGCGCATCGACGCGGTCTCGTCCGACGAGGCCTTCGTGCAGGTCTCGCGCCCCGCGGGCGCCAGCATCGGGTGGACCGTGCGCAGCAACCTCGGCGGCTACTTCAAGGACGATCCTGGGCTCGCGACCGTGGCGCTCGCGCCGGCGAGTCCGATCGCGATCGAGTCGAGCTGGTCGGACACCAAGCGCGCGGTCGCGAAGACCTACAACCGCCTGGGCGGCCTGATGTCCGCGATCACCGACCAGACCGGCGTGCCGCTGGCGGCGGTGCTGGCGGTGTGGAAGGTCGAGAGCGCCGGCGCGGCGCACGAGCCCGGCAAGGCCATCATCCGCTTCGAGAACCACCTGCTCTACCACCGCTGGGGCGAGGACCACGTCGCGCTGTACGACCAGCACTTCCAGCACGGGGGGCACGCCGGCGTGACCGGATCGTCGTGGAAGAACCACCGCTTCCGTGCCGACTCCAGCGGGACGTGGCGCAGCTTCCACGGCGAGCAGGCGGCCGAGTACGAGGTGCTGACGTTCGCGCGGCAGCTGTGCGGCGATGCGGCGGCGCTGTCGTGCATCAGCATCGGCGGGCCGCAGATCCTCGTCAGCAACCGGCGGCTCATCGGCTACGAGAGCGAGGTCGCAATGTACGACGCGTTCCAGGCCGACGAGCGCGCCCACGTGCTGGGCTTCTTCGACTACTGCCAGTACGCGACCGGCTACCTGCACCGTCGGCGCGAGCTCATCCGCGACCTCAGGGCGCTGCGCTGGGAAGACTTCGCGCGGGGCTACAACGGCAGCGGACAGGTCGCCGCGTACGCCGACAAGCTGTCGGAGACCTACGCCGCAGCGGACTCGCTGCAGCTGCCGGCGCCGTCGCCCGGTGCGGTGCCGCCACAGTCGCCACCGCCGACGCCGCTGGCGACGGTCCGACTGTCGCGCGCGGCCGTGCGATTGCGGTGATCGACCCCGCGGCCGCGGCCGCGCCCTGCGCTATCATCGTCCGCGATGCCGGCGGCGCTCGTGAACTTCGACAAGATGTGGGACGCGTACCCGAACCCCGGTGAGGGGGCCGACGCGGCCAAGCACACCATCGGCGGCGCGGCCGAGTCGGACACGATCACCAACACGTGCGTGCTCCGGATCTCGCGCTGCTTCAACGCCTCGGGCAACGACATCCCCAAGAACCCCAGCGACGAGATCCTCACCATCCGTGGCGGGGACGGCAAGCAGTACGCCCTGCGCGTGCGCGAGTTCCTGCGCTACATGACGCGCAAGTACGGTCCGCCGCAGCTGCGCCACGAGTACCCCGACGGCAACGGCGGCGACGTGCCGCCGGAGTTCCTCGGCAAGCAGGGCGTCATCGCGTTCGAGGTCGACGGCTGGACCGACGCCACCGGTCACTTCGATCTGTGGAACGGCAGCAAGTGCCGGCACCACGCCTACTTCAACCGCGCCAAGGCCGTGATGTTGTGGCTGGTGCCGGACACGCCGCGCTACGTGCTGGGCGCTTCGGTCGGTCGCGGCGGCCGCAACCGCAGCGCGGACGTCGAGGTGGTGCAGAACCTGCTCGCCGACGGTGGCTTCGACCCCGGTCCCATCGACGGCGACTGCGGGCCCAAGACCATCGCCGCCATCGAGGCGTTCCAGCGCGGCTTCCTCGCGCGTCCCGACGGTCGCATCGACGTCGACGGCCGCAGCTGGAACGAGCTGTTGCGCATCGCGTGAGCGCGCGTCACTGCGGCGGTGGCCGTGGCACGACCACGACCTCGTCGTCGCGCTCCTGTGCGGCGAGCGTGCGGGTGCTGCCGTCGGCCAGGGTCCAGCGCAGCGCGAGGGTGTAGCGACCCGGCGGCAGGGTCGCCAGCGCAGGCGTGCGGTCGGCGAGCTCGAGCTCGCGCGTGACGCCGCCGCCGACCAAGGTCGCGTGCACGCGCACGCCCGCCTCGATGTGGATCGGCAACAGCTGGATCGTCCGCTGCGGCGTGCCGACCAACGTCAGCGTGAGCACGTCCTCGTCGGTGGTGGCCCAAGCCGTCGACTCGAAGCGC
>JAXLYC010000055.1:0-40820 GCA_046351635.1 Nannocystaceae bacterium
CTCGGGCGGCTTGCCCTGGCAGCCGCCGACGAGCGCCAGCGCGAGCGCGAAGGTCTTGGTGCAGCGGGCGAACGACACGTGCGTCATCGCGGCCGACACTAGCAAACAACCGCGGCGACGCCCGCGGATGCTCGCTCAGCCGTGCACGCAGCGCGCTGCCGCGGCGCCCTGCGGCCCCAGCTCGACCGCGACCCACGGCGTGTCCGCGGTGGGCTGGCCGCTGGGCGGGCGCTGCTCCGCGGCGCCGTCGGCGGTCCAGAACGGCCCGGGCCCACGGAACAGCGCGGCGATCGAGTCGATCTCCGCGAGCGTCGGTAGCCGCCAGTCGCTCCACGTGCGGCCGAGCGCCTCGACCTCGAGCCGCTCGCAGAACGTCAGCGCCTCGGCGGCATCGACCGCCTCGGCCACGCCGCCGAACAAACGCAGCTGCCCGCCGACCTCGCGCACGATCGGCAGCGGCAGCGTCTGCGCCGGCACCGTCAGCTTCGGCGCGTCGGCGCCCAGATCGGCCGCGCACCGGAAGCCGCGCAGGGGATCCGCACCGTCGGCGTGCTGGCGATCGCCCACGCGGGCCGACTTCCACACCCACGTGGTCGCCGCCGCGCCCGAGCCCAGGGCGCGCATCAGCGGTCCGTCCGGTCGACGGAAGCCCTTGGGCACGTACGTCGACATCGGCGCGTCGGGCTCCCAGCGATCGGCGACCCACTCGTTCGCGTTGGCCCCCATGCCACGCACGCCGAAGTAGCTCAGGTCGATGATCGGCGTGTCGATCGGCAGGACGCCCGCGATGAACTCGTCGCGCAGCTCGTTGCCCCAGGGATAGATGCGTGCGTCGACGCCCCGCGCGGCGTACTCCCACTCGATCTCGGTCGGCAGGCGGCCGCCGGCCCAGCTGCAGAAGGCCGCGGCCTGCTCGTGGGTCACGCAGGTCTGCGGTACGCCGGGACGCGCGCCCTCGGGCGTGCGCGCGAGCGCCTCGCTGGGATCGCACGCCGGCGCGCTGCACTTGCCCGCGGCGACGCACTTGTCGTACGCCGCGCGCGTCACCTCGCTGACGTCGATCCAGAACCCGGGGCTGCGGACCACCCGCGGCGGCTGGCCCGACCACAGCAGCTTGGGCTCGTCGATGCTCTTGCGGAAGTCGTAGCTCGACGGCAGATCGCCGACGATGAACTCGCCCGCGGGGATCTGCACCTGCTCGCCCGTGGGTGGCCTGCGCGTGGTCAGCAGCACGCACGCGCCCTGCTCGTTGCGGCCGGTGCCGCGGGTGCACTCGCTGGGCAGACGCTGACCGCTGGGGTCGACGTTGTCGGGCTCCGGCTTCGGTGTCGGCGCGGCGGCCTCGGCCGGCACCGGATCGGGCGTGTCGACGACGTCGTAGCGATGCGAGCTGCGATCGCAGCCGGTCGCGAGCGCGAGCAGGACCCAGCCGAGGCGTCGAGTGCGTGATGAAATCATGGCGCGAACCGTTCGAGGTGCTCGGGGTCCATCTTCGGCGCGAGATAGGTGCCGACCACCAGCGCGAGCGTGGTCACGACCCCGCCGAGCACGCCGATCTGCAGGCCCCAGGGGTTGAGCGCAGTGTACAGCCCCGGCGCGAGCCGTTGCGAGGCGAACAACAGCGCACAGGTGCCCAGGCCGCAGCCCAGGCCCGCGAGGGCGCCAACGCGGTTGGCACGCGGCCAGTACAGCGCCGCGAGCACCAGCGGCAGGAACTGGATCGGCACCGCGTAGGCCAGCAGCAGCAGGTCGACGATCGAGGTGTCGCCGGCGAGCTCGAGCAGCACGAACGTCACCAGCGCCAGCGCGACCACGGTCGCGCGCATCCACCTCGTCTGGCGCGCGTCGTCGGCGCGCCAGCGCAGCCCGACCACGCCGACGTCGCGCACGAGGATCGACGCGCCGGCGTGCAGCAGCGCATCGCCGGTCGACATCGACGCCGCCAGCACCGCGAAGGTCACGAACGCGACCACGAGCGAGGTGTCGCCCAGCTGCGGCCGCGACACGATCCACAACAGCACCGAGTCGTCGGCGGGACCACCGAGCACCACCGCGGCGTAGCCCAGCAGCAGCAGCGGCACCAAGAAGAACAGGAACGTCGGGTACAGCACCGCCGACAGCTGCACCAGCCGCGCGGAGCGGGCGGTGAAGCACTTCATGAAGACCTGCGGCCACATCGAGAAGCCCAGCATCGAGACCAGGATCTCGGCGCTGTACTGCGCGAAGCTGGTGGGTCCCGGACCCGGCAACGTCAGGGTCTCGGGGTGCTCGGCGACCACGCGATCGAACATCGGGCCGACGCCGCCGAACAGCCGCTGCGGCACCCACAGGCCCAGGCACCACACGATCACGAGCATGGCCGCGCCCTGCAGCACGTTGGTCCACGCCACGCCGCGCACGCCACCGATGACGACGTAGATCACGACCACGGCGTAGACCACCGCGGCACCGACCGGCAGCGGCCAACCGGTGACCGCGTGCATCACGACGCCGGCGCCCTTGAACTGGATCACCAGGTACGGCGCGAACGCCAGCACCGTGGCGGCGCCCATGATGCCGGTGAGGGCGCGGCTGTCGAACCGCGCCCCGACCAGCTCGGCCTGGGTCACCAGGCCCAACCGCGCGCCCAGCCGACGCACGCGCGCGCCGAAGTAGAACACCGGCACGAACCCGACCGCGCCGTAGGCGATGATGTAGAAGGCGTCCGAGCCCTTGGCGACCACCCGCTGCGGCGTGCCCAGCAGTGCGTACGCGCTGAAGATGGTCGCACCCATCACGAAGTACATCACCAGCGGCCCGAACGCGCGCTCGCCCGCGACGTAGTCGGACACGTCGCCGCGGCCGACGCGACCGGCCGCGACCCCGATGACCAAGGTGATCGCGAGGTAGCCGAATACCACCAGCGCAGGCGCCACACCGCTCACTGCGAAGCGTCCTCGAGCTCGGCGTGGTCGACCGCGCGCAGCACGTACAGCCCCGCGAGCGCGAGGCAGTCGATCGCGACCACGCCCAGCACGTACACGAGCGACCACGGCAGCCCCAGCACCCGGGGCTCGATGTGGTTGCCGAGCCAGGGAAAGACCGGCGTGATCAGCATCGCGGTCGAGAGCACGAAGAACCCCAGGCCCACGCGCGCGGCGGTGGGCCCGTGGGTCCGTGCGCGCGGCCGGCTCACGCCAGTGCCGTGCGCAGGAACGCGAGCGTGCGGTCCCAGGCCAGCGCGGCCGCCGGACCGTCGTAGGCCTCGGGGCGCGCGTCGTTGAAGAACGCGTGACCGGCCGCGTAGTCGTGCGACTGCACGTCGGCGCCGGCCTTGCGCAGGGTCTCGACCAGGCCGTGGGCCGTTTCCGGCGGCACGAACTCGTCGCGCTCGCCGAAGTGGGCCAGCACCGGCCCCGACAGCCGCTGCGGTCGCAGCTCGACCTTGGGGTGCACGCCGTAGAAGTCGACCACGGCGCAGATGCGATCAGGGTGCTCGCAGCCGCCGAACAGCGCCAGCTGCCCGCCCATGCAGAAGCCCAGGGCCGCGACCTTCTTGGGCGCGACGCGGCCGTGCGCGAGCAGGAAGTCGGCCGCGCCGGCGAGCTTCTGCGCGGTCCGGGCGATGTCGAGCGCCATCAGGCGACGCCCGGCGTCGTCGGGGCTGGTGGTCGACTCGCCGTCGTACAGATCGGGGGCGAGCGCGACGAAGCCGGCCTGTGCGAAGCGATCGGCCACGCGCTTGATGTGGTCGACCAGGCCCCACCACTCCTGCAGCACCAACAGCCCGGGCCCCGTGCCCGTCGCCGGCAGCGAGAGGTAGCCCGCCGCCCTGTCTCCGTTCGCCTCAAACTCCACCATCGTCGCGGTCATCGAGTGCTCCTGATCCCGAGGTCGGGCGACAGTGTACCCCAGCGGCCAGCGACGCTGCGCGCGGGCTCGCGCGGCGCGCAGCTGCGGCCGCGAACGCGTACTATCGTGCGAGCGCCGTGAAGTACGATCTGGTCGACCGTCGCTGCATCGTCACCGGCGCGAGCTCGGGCATCGGCAAGGAGGTCGCGCGCAACCTCGCCTACTTCGGCGCGACCGTGGTGCTGGCGTGCCGCTATCGCGATCGCGGCAGCGTGGCGCTGCACGAGATCGCGCACGACAGCGGCAACGATCGCTTGACGATGCTGCAGCTCGATGTGTCCAGCCGCGCGTCGCTGCGCGCGTTCGTGAAGAACGTCACCGCCGGCGGACCGGTCCACGTGTTGGTCAACAACGCTGCGGTGATGTGCCGCGACCGTCGCGTGGGTGTCGACGGCATCGAGCTCACGTGGGCGACCAACGTGCTGGGCTACTTCGCGCTCAGCAACCTGCTGTTGCCCGCGATGCGCCGCGCTGCGCCCGCGCGGATCGTGCACGTGGCGTCGAACTACGCCCGCGGGCTCGACCTCGGCGACGTCCAGTTCGAGCGCCGACGCTGGTCCGGCACCGCCGCCTACGCCGCGAGCAAGCAGGCCGATCGCATGCTCGCCTGGCGACTGGCGGAGATCGCCGGACGCGATGCGGTCTCCGTACACGCGTGTCACCCGGGCGCGGTCGGCAGCGGCCTGTTCCGCGAGCAGCCGGGGTGGATGACGACGCTGATGCGCCTGGGCTCGGGCTGGGCGGTCAAGTCGACGGCCGAGGGCGCGCTGACGCCCACGTTCGTGGCCGCGGACCCCGAGGTCGCCGAGCGGAGCGGACGGTGGTGGGTCGATCGCCACGCCCGCGTGTGTCCGTTCGCAGCCGACAAGGCGCAGCTCGAGGCGCTGTGGCGCGTGTGCGTCGAGCAGACCCAGTGCGACGCGTGATCCAGCTCGCCGCGCGTTCCCCACGCGTGGTGCCGGTCACCGACGTTGGCACCCGATCGAGCGCCTCGCGACACGTGTGACGCGCGACAGGCGTGTCACGGGTGTCACGATGAACCCGTCCGCGAGGGCCCGCGACCCCGAGGACCGCCGCGTGGGCGCCCCGGGCAATCCCCTGCGAAACGCGCCTGATTTCGCTGCTGCGACGCGATCGCGCGGTCCGGGGATGTTTCGGGGATGGAAATCCGCGGCTGCGGCCATGGACGAGCACACGTCGTTCCGTGATCGAACGACGTCACCCGCTCGGGGGCGTGACCGAAGACATCGTCGTGACGATCCAGCATCGGGACCCGCCACGTACTTGCGGGGATCGACTGGCACGGCGGCAAGGATCGAACAGACTTTGGGAGCGCAGGTTCTGGCCCGAGCGGCCATACAAGAGGCAGGTGTCATGAGTCTTCGAGCAAACATCGATCATCTCGCAGCGGCCCCGGGCATCGTGGCCGTGAACGTGGCCGATCCGGCCGGCAACCAAGAGTTCCGCGGCGAGGAGTCGTGGAGCCCCATCCTCGCAGCGGCGATGGGTCTGCTCAAAAAGACCGACGAGAGCACGATCCGCCTCGTGATCGGCCAGCACACCGTGGTGCTGCAGGGCGAGGGCGAAGAGACCGTCGCGGTCGTGTTGCCCACGGGCCACGCGATCGCGAAGTCGCTTCGCCGGATGATCCGTCGCATGTCCCGCAAGGTGCGTGCGCCGATCGTCCGCCCGACGCTCTCGCCGTCGGTGAGCGATCCCACGCGCCAGCCCAGCTCCTGGGGCTGAGCGGCGACAGGGTTCGCACACGGTCCGACCTGCGGTGCCAAACCGCGCGGGCTTCACCGCCCGCGCGGTGGGCAGGCCTCCTCACAGGCCCGGCCCACGGAGCAACCCAGGAGGCCGGCGATCACCGACCGCCGGCGAAGTCATAGAAGTGGGTGTCTTCGAGCTTGGGTAGTGCATCGCGGCGGACGAGCAGCGTTCGACCGCCGGTGAGATCCGCAAAGACCCGGTACCGCAACGCGGTCTGGTCGAGATAGTCGACCTCGCGGCGCCGCCGGTGTTCGTGCGGCGTCCGATGACGCGCTCGACCATGCGCGCATGGCGTTGGCGGAAGACCAGGAACGCCTGCTCGAGCGCGACGATGCCGTCGACGACCTCGCGCGGCCACGCCAGAAGCGGCAGCTCGCGATAGCTCTCGATGAAGACGATCGCGGCGCGGATGCGTCGCGCCCGCGCGCGCTCTGCCTCCGGCCGATCGGCGGCCTCGAGAAACGCACGCGCGCCGTCGATCTCGCGCTGGTATCGCGCCGCGAGACGATCGCGATCGCCTTCGGTCGTCGCCACCGCGAGCGACTGCGCCTTGGTCGACTCGACCTCCGCGGCGTGGGCGCGCAGGTACTGCTCGACGAACTCCGACACTCGCGCGGCGTCGGCGGGATCGTCGGGCGACGAGCCGCAGATCGGCGTGCGGTACAGCCACTGCTCGACCGCGTGCAGGATCGAGGGCCGATCGGCTTGTCGCGCGAGCACGCGGCGCAACGCCGGCGACTCGCCGCCACCAGCAGCCCGCAGCGCGTCGAGGTAACTACCCTCGCCGAAGCCGACGCGCACATCGTCGGGCAAGCCCAGCAGGATCTCGATCTCGCGCAGCTGCGCCGACTGGAACCCGCTCGCGGGCGAGAGCTTGTCGCGGAACGCGAGGTAGTCCCGCGTGGTCATGCTCTCCATCAGCGCGAAGTGCTGCGCGGTGTTGTGCATGAGCAGCACCGTGCGCCGCAGGCCCCGCGCGACCTGGGCCAGGGACTGCTCCGGCACCACCGGCTGCGCCAGGCAGTCGCGCATGACCACGAGCTCCCGCAGCACGAGCTTGAACCACAGCTCGTCGATCTGATGGATGGTGATGAACAGGACCTCGTCGTTGGCGAGCACGCGTTCGTCGGAATCGACGCCTTGCTGCAGCGACAGCAGTTGTTCGACCTTGATGTAGTCCCAGTACGTCGTCGGCGAGCGAGCCATGACCGACGCCGACGGTGCCACCTCCGGTCCTGACTAGGCAAGCCAATGCGGTGCCCGGACCTGCGATCCCACCGTGGGGTCGTCGTGCGATCGACGACGCCGTCGGGCAACGGCACGGGGCCGCACCCGCGGGGCGCATCGCCCGAGACCTCGGTCACACCGGCGAGCCCGCGCGCGCCTGCCTGCCGTCGCAGGCCGACGCGACCGCCGGGCACGCGTCGCTGCGTGCCGCAGATCTCGCGCTTGCTGCCGTGGCGCCGCCGCCGTGCCGCGGCCGCTCGGCCTGCGCGGCGGCGCAATCAGAGACAGGCCGTCTCGGCCGGCACGCAGTCGTCGGGGCTGTCGATCGGGAAGTCGTAGAAGCACTCGACGTAGTCGTTCAGCATCTGGAAGCACTCGTCGTAGAAGACGCCCCACTGCTCCTGGTCGCACGGGATCCCGTAGTCGAGGTCGGCGCAGATGCACAGGTTGTACGCCGCCGAAGAGCACACTTCGTCGGTGAAGCCCTCGCACGTGCACGCGTCCGTGCCGGCACAGCCCGGCGAGTCGTAGCCGGTGAGCGCGCACTGCTCCTGGCACGTGACGACCTCCCAGTTGCCCTCGACGCAGGTCTGGAAATTGTTGTCGGCACAGTAGTTGTCACCGTCGAGGCACTCGGGCACGGGCGCCGTGGTCGAGCTGGTGCTGTCCTGGGACGCGGCACCGGTACTGGCGTCGCCCGTGGAGGTGTCGAGCGCGCCGCTGGTGGTCGTCGCTTCGCTGCTGGTGCTCGTGGGCGGATCGTCCGACCCGCCCGCGCTCGTGTCGCCGCCGGGGTCGACGCACAGGTTCGAGTAGCACGCGAGCCCGCTGAGGCATGCCCCTTCGGGCGCGCACGCGCAGCCCTCGTAGCCCGGGATGCAGGCGGCCTCGCCGGTCGTGCCGCTGGTGTTCTCGCCTGGGGCGGAGGTGCCGGTGGTCTCGCTCTCGGCGGCGGTGGGCTGGTCGCCCACGCACGCGGACGCGGCGAACAGCAGACACGCGAAAGCCAGGAAATCGCTGCGGAGCGGCATCGAGGGGCCCTTCTGCCGGCCGCACCTGCGGCATGGCAAACCCGTAGGTGATCGCCGCGGAGAATTCGATCCCTCGCCGCGACGATTCCCGGTCGAGGCGCGACGACCGCGGCGCAACGCCGCGGCATCCCCCTGCGCCGGCTCGGTCGGGCGCGGCGATCAGGGCGGCGCGAGCCAGCGCGGCGTCGGGATCTCGACCACCCTCGCGCTGTGCAGCTCCGCCACCGACAACACCGTCACGAACGGCGTCAGACCGCGGCACAAGTCTGCGATCGCGGCGCGGGCGGCCGGCGTCGACACGACGATCGTCGGTCCGCGCGCTGCCGTGTCCGAGGCCTCGGTCACGCCGGCGAGCCAACGCGTCCGCTCGCTGGCGTCGAGCCCGAGCCGTCCACCGGAGGCACCGAGGGTGAAGCGCGCCATGAGCTCGGCCTCGGCGTCGGGCTCGAACCGCAGCCACCGCGGCGAGCCCAGCCGCTGCAGCGCATCGAGGGCCTGCGGCAACCACTGCGGCGCGAGCCGCTCGCGCACGTAGGCGAGCTCGGCATCGCGTTGCCCACCCAGCGACGCAGGCGCGTCGGCCAGCGCGAGCATGACGTCGACCAGGCGCGGACACGCGATGCGTTCGCGCGCGAAGCCACGCAGCAAGGCCGCGAGCTCGAACACGTCGCGGTGCTGCAGCACGCGCTCGACCAGCGCGGGCTGCTCCCCACGCAGCTCGTCGAGCTCGCGGTCCAGCGCCGGCAACGCGACGAAGCGCTCGGCGTGATCCATGATGCCGCGGAAGACCGCGAGCACCGCGGCGTCCTGCTGCTCGCGGCCGCCGGGTAGCGTGACCCGCAACAACCGCAGGTCGTCGAGCGAGAGCTCGAGCGCGTCGTCGGGCAGGCTGGGATCGCCGCGCAGCAGCAGCTCGGGCAGCGGCAGGCGCAGCGCCGACTCGCAGCGGGTGTGGACTTCGTCGAGCGCACGCTCGAGCTCGCGAGTCTCGCTGGCCGTACCGCCGACGCGCACGAGCAGACGGCCGCGCGAGCGCTCGGCGGCGTGCGGGCGCTCGCGCTCGCCGCGGGCCGCGAGCACCAGCGCGGTCGTGATCAACGCGATCGCAGTCGCGGCGAACGCCAGCGCGGGCATGCCCGGCACGAGCGCCATGGCCAGCAGGAACGCCGACGGCACCAGCAGCATCGGCGGTTGTAGCCACGGCGTCGCGACGGTGCCGTCGTCGTGGCGATCGACACGCGAGACCAGGATGCCCGCCGCGAGGCTGACCAGCAGCGCGGGGATCTGCGCCAGCAGGCCATCGCCGATGGTCAACCGACCGTAGCGCTCGAGCCCCTCGAGCAGGCCCAGGTCGTGGCGCCAGCGGGCGATGGCGAGGCCGCCCAGCAGGTTGATGCCGGTGACGACCAGGCCGACCACGGCGTCGCCCTTGACGAAGCGCATCGCACCGTCCATCGCGCCGTGGAAGTTCGAGCGCTCACCCAGCCGCGCGCGGCGGCTCGCAGCCTCGCGCGGCGAGATCACCTTCGCGCGCAGGTCGGCGTCGATGGCGGCCTGGTGTCCGGGCAGGCCGTCGAGCGCGAAGCGAGCGCCGACCTCGGCGACGCGCTCGGCACCGCGCGCGATCACGACGTACTGCACCGCCGTGATGATCGCGAACATGACGCCGCCGACCAGAAGATCGTCGCGCACGACCACGGCGGCGAACGCATCGATGACGCGGCCGGCGTCGGCCTGGCTCAGGATCAGCCGGGTGGTCGAGACGTTGAGCGCGAGCCGATACAGCGTCAGCAGCAGCAGCAGCGACGGGAACGCGAGGAAGTCGGTCGAGCGACGCACCAGCAGCGCCGCGACCAACACCAGCATCGAGGCGGCCAGCGACAGCGACAGCAGCAGGTCGACCAGCACCGTCGGCAGCGGCACCAGCACGCACGCCAGCAACGCGATGACCAACAGCGTCGGCGCCAGCCGTGGCAGCGCCCGCCACAGTCCGCCGGCGCCGGCCAGGATCGGCGTCGTGCCGGCCGAGGTCGCCATCGTGGCGATCAGGCTAGCAAGCGCGCCGACCGACCGCCGAATTCCCGGCGATCCCGCGCGGCGACTGGCCATGTGGCCCACCGACCGGGCGCGGCGGCCCGGCGGCGAGGGTCACTTGTCCGGGAAGTCCTCGAGCGACTCCTCGGCCTTCTTCTTGCTGCCGAAGTAGATCTTCATGCCCTCGCGCTGGAAAAACTGCCGGATCATGGTCTCGTCGACCTTGGAGGCCCGCTCCGCGATGGTCGCGAGGTTCTTGACCAGCGGTCCGACGAACTTCGACACACCGCGCAGCTCGTCGGTGAGCTCGCGCAGGTTCGCGGTCGCGACCGAGGCATCGTCGATGATGGTCGCGATCTTCTTGCGCTTGTCCTCGTCGACCACGCCGGCGAGCTTCTCGAGCTCGGCCAGCGCCTTGTCGGCGCGATCGAGCAACCCCGGCAGGCGCGCGTCGAGGTCGGTGGTGATGGACTCGACGTTGCTGACGATGCGCGTGACCTTGGGCCCGGTCAGCAGCGCATTGGCGTTGTCGACCAGGGCGTTGCCGTCCTTGACCAGCTCGGCCACACCCTGCTCGTTCTGCTCGGTCATGCGCCGCACCGACGCCGAGGTCGCGGTCAGGTCCTCGACCAGCTTGTCGATCTGCTCGCGCGTGATGATCGGCGGTTTGCCGCGCTTGCCCGAGGCGTCGGCGAGCAGGTCGTTGAGCTGACCTGCCAACGGCGCCAGCGCGGCGGCGATGGAGTCGTCGCCGCCGAGGATGGGCTCGAGCGCGTTGAGGACCTCGTCGATTTCGAACGGGACCTCGACGTTGGGAATGGTGCCGCCGTCGGGCAGCGCCGGGCCATCGCGCTCGCCCGGATGCAGCTGCAGGTACTTCTCGCCCAGCAGGCTCTTGGCGC
Source organism: Nannocystaceae bacterium (assembly GCA_046351635.1). Lineage (GTDB taxonomy): Bacteria > Myxococcota_A > Polyangia > Nannocystales > Nannocystaceae > Xiheibacterium. The sequence goes on from JAXLYC010000055.1 coordinate 10,859, forward strand.
GCACGATGGCCTTGGCGTCGTCGTGCAGCACGATGTCGCCGTCGACCCGCAGCGTCAGTACCGCGATGTCGTGATCGACCGAGACCTTCTCGATCTTGCCGACCGAGACACCCGCGATCTTGACCGCGTTGTTCTCGACCAGACCCGCGGCGTGGGCCAGGCGCAGCTCGTAGCGCTTGCCACCGCCACCACCGATGGCGCCGAGCGACTGCGCCAGCCAGATCAGCAGTCCCACGGTGGCGACGACGAAGATGCCGAGTCCGATGTGCGTGCGGTTCATGAGCGGTTCAGACCACCTGGATGGGTCCCTGCGTCGACCGATCGAAGAACTGCCGCAGTGCCGGGTGGCAGTCGTGCTCGAGGTCGCGCTTGGGTCCGTAGTGCACGAGCTTGCCGCGCGCGAGCATGCCGATGGTGTCGGCGAGGGTCAGCGCCTCGGCAGTGTCGTGGGTGATGACGATGAACGAGATGCCCAGGGTCCGGTGCATCTCCATGATGAGCTCGTCGAGGGTCGCGGACATCACCGGGTCGAGGCCGGAGCTGGGCTCGTCGCACAGCACGATCTCGGGTTCGAGCGCGATCGCCCGCGCGAACGCCACGCGCTTGCGCATGCCGCCGGAGAGCTCGGACGGGAACTTGTGCGCCGCGTTGGGCAGGCCGACCCGCGCGAGCTTGTCCTGCACCTTGGCGCGGATCTCGTCCTCGCCCATGCGGGTATGCATGCGCATCGGGAACGCGACGTTGTCGCCGACGTTGATGTCGTCGAACAGCGCGCCGTCCTGGAACAGCATGCCGAACTTGCGCCGCACATCGAACAGCAGCCGTCGATCGCGACTGCGGCGCTCGTCGAGCGCGGCGATGTCGTGGGGCCCGACGAAGACCTTGCCGTCGTCGGGCTTCATCAAGCCCACCAGGATGCGCAGCAGCACCGACTTGCCGGTGCCCGAGGGGCCCAGCAGCACGGTGATGGAGCCCTTGCGCACGCGCAGGCTGACGTCGTCGAGCACGCGGTGCGTGCCGAACGACTTGCTGACGTGCTGCAGCACGACCGCGTCGTCGGGGCCCGGGGGCGTGTCCACGAGCGCGACGATACCGCGCGACCCGCCGGGCGTCGCGCTCGAAGCGACGGTGTGTGCACACGATGCGCACCAGGCCGTGCGCACGATGGCTCGGGCTCGCGCCGCGCTCGGCCGCTGCGCGAGCAGGCCGGGCCCGCCGCGGCTTGTCGCGCCCCGGCGCCGCTGCCACGCTCCAGATCGTGGATCGGCCCCCGGCTGCGACCGACGCCGCACCGACGATGCCCGACCGCGCACGCCCGGCCGGCGGTGCCCTCCGAGAGCGCGACGTCGCGCCGGCCCCGAGCCCGCCACCGCGGCTCGCCCGCGGCGCGCAGGTCGGCCGCTTCGTGGTGCTCGAGCGGCTCGGCGAAGGCGCGATGGGCGTGGTCCATGCCGCCTACGATCCCGAGCTCGACCGGCGCCTCGCGATCAAGCTGATCCGCGAGCGCGGGCCCGGCTCGGAGCTCGGCCGTGACCACAGCGACCGGCTCGCGCGCGAGGCCAAGGCGATGGCGCGCCTGGCCCACCCCAACGTCGTCACGGTCTACGACGTCGGCCGGCACGGCGACGACCTCTACGTCGCGATGGAGCTGGTCGAGGGCACGACCCTGCGACGCTGGGCCGAAGCCGCGCCGCGCAGCTGGCGTGCCGTGGCGGCGATCATGCGCGACGCCGCGCGGGGGCTCGCGGCGGCCCACGCCGCCGGCATCGTGCACCGCGACTTCAAACCCGACAACGTGCTGGTCGACGGCTCGGGCCACGCGCGTCGCCGACTTCGGCCTTCGCGCGCGAGCTCGGCGGCGTGCGTGCGCCGACGACGACGTTGCCGTGGTCTGCGCGACGGTAGCCAGACCGCCGCCGGCACCATCGTCGGCACGCCGGCGTACATGCCCTGGAGCTGCTCGCCGGTGCCATCGCCGACGCGGCCAGCGACCAGTTCGCGTTCTTCGTGACGTTCCACGGTGCTCTACGGCGCGCGTCCGTTCGCCGGTCGAGACCCGAAGCGGCTCGGGTGCGCGCGATGACGCCGCCGTGCCGACGATCTCGCCGGTCGTGCGCCGCGGTGCCGGCGTGGCTGCGCCGCACCGTCGCACGCGGGCTGTCGGCCGATGCCCGCGCGCGCTGGCCGTCGATGCGCGAGGTTCTTGGCGCATCGCCGTGCGAGCGCACGCGCGCTCGCTGCTGCTCGCGGCGGCGCGGTCGGCGGCAGCGCGGCCGTGGGCGCCGCGGCGCGTCGGCGTCGCGGGCCCCGTGCGCGGACGACGACCTGCGCCTGGCCGCGCACTGGAACGACGCGGCACGCGACGCAATCCGCGACGGCTTCGCGGCGGTCGATCGCGGCTTCGCGGCCAGCGCCGAGCGGACCATCGCGGCGCTGGACGACTACGGCGCCGCTGGCGCGCAGCGGCGCGATGCGTGCGAGGCGAGCGCGGTGCGGCGCGAGCAGTCCGATGCGCTGCTCGACCTGCGCATGGCCTGTCTCGCGCGCGCCGGCGACGAGCTCGGGGTGTTGGTGCAGCGCTGCAGCATGCCGACGTCGAGGCGGTGGTCGCCGCCGACGACGCGATCGCGGCGCTGCCGGGGCCCGAGCGCTGCGGCGACGTCGTGGGCCTGCGCAGCGGCGGCGACGAACTGCCGGCGCAGGGCGCGAAGCCGTGACCGCGGCGATGGCATCGAGCTGTCGGTCGCACGGGGTCGCCCGCGGCGCATCGGTACGACGAAGCGGCGGCCGCGATCGCACGGGCCCGCAGCGCGCTCGCCGGCGTCGACGCAGTCGCCGCGACCGCCGAGCTCGAGCTCGAGGACGCACGGCTCGCGATCGCCCGCGGCGAGTATGTCGCCAAGCGCGGCTGCTCGAGCGCACCATCGCCGCCGCCGAGCGCGGGGCCCACGACCGCGCGCGGCTGTCGGCGCTGCGCGAGCTCGGTGCGCTCGAGGCCGGCCCGCTCGAGGGACCACGCGGCTGACGCGCGGCTGTCGGCGATCACGGCGCTGTGGCAGCGCCTGGGCCAACCGGCCGAGGATGCGACCGCGATCGCACAGCTCGAGCAGAGCGTATTGCACGGCGAGGGCAAGGAGCTGGCCGCCGCGCTGGCGGCGGGCGAGCGGCGGCCGCGCTGGCGCTGCAGCACGCGCCTGCTCCGGCGCCGGCGCTGCAGGGACGCAACGCCGCGCTGCTCGCCGAACTCGGCCGCTTCGACGAGGCCGAGCGCAGCGCCCGCGAGGTGCGCCTGCGGCCGCGGCCGAGCGATGGGGGCGAGCACCACCTCGGCACGGCGGATCTGCGCCGCACGCTCGCGGGGTCTACGGCCACCAGCGGCGCTGGGCCGAGGCCGAACCGCTGCTGCAGCAGGCGCTGGGCGACGTGCGCGCCGGCAAGCTGGTGAGGCCACCCGCGGGTGGCCACGCTCGAGCACCGCTCGGCAACGCCTTGCGCAACCGCGGCGAGCACGAGCGTGCGCTGGCGTCGTACTCGCCACGCGCTCGCGATCCGCGAGGCCAACCTCGCCTGGCGGATCACCCTGCCATGGACAGCAACACCTGGCGTGGCGCTGATGGACCTCGGGCGCGCGGCCGAGTCGCTGCTGCTCTACGATCGCGCGCCGACGTCGATCCGTCGCCGCGCGTTCGGCGATCGCCATCCCCAGGTCGCGATGGTGCTGGACCAACCGTGCCATCGCGCTGGGCCAGCTGGGCCGCGTCGAAGCGGCCGAGGCCGACCTGCGTGAGGCACTGGAGCTGCGCGAGGCCGCGCTGGGACCCGATCATCCCGACACCACCGCCACGCGTGAGCGCCTGGGCAACCGCTTGCGCGAGCAGGGCCAGCTGGCCGAGTCGAGGTCGCGCTGCAGCATGCGCTCGCCGCCAACGAGCGCAGCTTCGGGCCGAGCCCGGATGCTCGCCTGCGCACCAGCCTGGTCAACCTCGGCTTGCTGCAGCTCGATCGTGCGCAGTGGGACGAGGCCGCGCAGTCGCGGCCGCGCTCGAGATCCGCGAGGCCGCCCTGGGCCGCGCCCACGCCACCTGGTGTACGCGCTCGATCAGACGGCAACGCCGCGCTCGGACACGCGGCGACGACCGCGAGGCCGGGTGATCAGGCCTGCGCGGGCGCTGCAGCTGCTCGCGCGCACGGCCTGACCGCTACGCGCTGTGGGGCGAGGGCGAAGCCAGCTCCTCGCGCGCGTCGCCTTCCGCGACGAGCCCGACCGCGCCCGCGACATGGCCCGCGACGGGGCTCGCGCACTACCTCGAGCTCGGCGAGGCCAAGCGGCGCGAACGCGATGCGATCGAGCGCCGGCTCGCGACTGCACGTTGACAGCTTTCTGCGCATCGCGGTCGCGCACCGCCGCGGTGCACGATGCATGTCCTCGCGCATCGCGCGCATTTCAGGAGCCTGGCGCCGCCGATCCCACGCTGACATGGAACGACGAACAGGACGCCGCGGCGCGATCGAGGGCTGGGTGCTGGGATCGTGCACGGCCGCCGCGCTGGCCGGTTGTGACGAGGGCGAGGTGGGTCGGCCCGTGCTCGACGACGACGCCCTGCTCGCGCCCGCGGGCGACCCGCGGCAAGGCGGCGGCGCGGGCGTCATCACGCCGGTCGTGTTCGTGCCGAGCGACGAGGACCCCGGCACCGATCGCATCGCCGCGGTCGAAGCTGCGCTGGCCGACGTGTGGTCGTGGTACGACGTGCAGCTGGGCGATCGCCACCTGGTGGTCGCGCCGCTGCAGGTGGTCTACGGCCAACGCGACGCGGCGACCTATCGCGGTGATCACGGTGCGCCCGACATCTGGGCCCTGGGCCCCGACGAGCTGCGCGCGGCGTTGGGCTTCGCCGGGACACCGACATCTGGTGCTGCTGGTCGGCGCGGGTCTGTCCGGCTGGCCGGCGGCGCCGGCAACGGCATGGCCGGCTTCTCGGTGCTGGGCATGGAGTCGCTCACCGATCCCGCGCGCTGCGAGGGCAACTGGTGGTGCACGCCGGAGTTCTGGCGCGGCACCGCGATCCACGAGCTCGGTCACGGGCTCACGCTGCCGCACAGCGTCGATCCATCATGGCGTTCCACGGCGACTGGTCCCACCGCGCGCTGCTCGACGAGCCCGACTACCCGGAGGTCGCGACCGTACGCGCGCTGCCGTTCACCGCCGCCGACGACGCCGTCGGCGGTGGCGATGCCGCGGACGACATGCCCGGCGATCCCGGCGACGAGCCGGCGCCCGAGCCGGACGCCCCCGCGGGCTGCGGTGAGGTCGACTACGCCGTCGCTGCGACGGCGCGACGCTGGTGTGGTGCGAGGACGCGGTGTTGCGCAGCTTCGACTGTGGCGCGGTGGGCATGATCTGTGGATGGCAAGACGATGTCGTGGGCAACAACTGTTCAGGATCGCCGCGTGGTCGCGGTGGTGCTCGCGCTCGCAGGTTGCGATCGCGAGGACAGCGGGCGTGCGCTGGGGGTGTGCCGTAGTGGCTCGGTCGGCGGCGACGCGGACGTGTCGTCGTCGACCGACGCCGGCGGACCGGCACCGATGGACGGCGGCACGCCGGCGGACACCGACGGACCGACGCCACCCAAGCCCGGCTCGCACGACGAGGGCGACGCGGGCACGAGCGACGGCAGCAGCACGAGCGATGGCGACAGCGCGGGCGAGGGCAGCAGCGGCGAGCTGCCACCGCCGGTCGACGAGCCCGACAGCGCGGGTGCCGATCCCGGCGTGCGCCCGGGCAGCGGACCGTGGTCGAGCTGTGCCGATGGCGTGTGCGCGCCCGGGCTCGGCTGTCTGCAGGGCGAGACGACCGGTGCGACCTGCACCACAGCGTGCGTGGGCTTCGATCCCGACAGCTGCCCGCCGCCCCCGGGCGAGGTCGCGACCACGGATCTGCATCGCGGTCGCGGGCCAGGGCGTTCGCGCGACTGCGCCGGCGGACGCACGTGCCCCAGCGGCATGCAGTGCGTGCTCGACCAGGACGACGCCGGCGCGATCGCGGTGTGCCTGTGACGCTGGTCGTCGCAAGCGGTCGTACGAGCCTGCGGTGCGAGGGCAGCGAGAGCGCGTCCGCGGTCGGCTATGCTCGGGTTCGCGTGGCCGAGATCGCCGACAGTGTCACGATCCAGCGCGACGCGCGGGGCGAGGGCGCGCGTCGGACCCTGCTGGTGCTGGGCCCGGGCTTCCAGACCAGCGTGCCGCTGGGCAGCAGCGGCCGCGTCACCATCGGCCGCGCGAGCGACAACCTGGTCGAGATCGACGAGCCCGACGTCTCGCGCCACCACCTCGTGCTTCACCTGGGCCCCGAGGTCACGCTCGAGGACCTCGGCAGCAGCAACGGCACGCGCGTGGCCGGGGTCGCCATTGCGCCGGGCAGTCGCATGCGGCTCGACGCCGGCGTCCCGGTCGAGCTGGGCTCGACCATGCTGGTGCTGCAGGACCGCGCCATCGCGTCGGGCCCGCGGCGGCTGTGGCCGTGGGACTACTTCGAGGCGCGCATCGAAGAGGAGTGTCGCCGCGCGCAGCGTCAGGGCGCTCGCTTCTCGATCCTGCACCTGCGCGCGGCGCAACGCAGCGCTGCGCCCGCGCTCGAGCGACGGCTCGCGGCGCTGTTGCCCCGGCTCGACGTGGTCGCGCGCTACGTGCCCGGCGAGTACGAGGTGCTGCTGGTCGGCACCGAGGCACGAGAGCTCGAGGCCGAGATCCGCACGCTGGTCGCGGCGCTGGTCGATCACGGCGTCGCGCTGACGCTCGGCCACGCGCGCTTCCCCGAGGACGGCCGCGAGCCCGACTCCCTGGTCGCGGCGGCGTCGTTGCGCGCACAACACGGCGAGGCCTTCGCCTCCGGCGACGAGGGCGCGACGCTGGTGTGCGAGTCGCGGGTCATGCACGAGCTCGTGCGCACCATCGAACGGCTCGCGCCCGACACGATGCCGATGCTGATCGTCGGTGAGACCGGCAGCGGCAAGGAGGTGGTCGCGCAGGAGATCCACCGCCGCTCGGCCCGCACCGGCGCGCTGGTGCGGCTCGAGGGCGTCGCCGACGGCAGCCTCGATCCCGCGAGCGAACCCATGCGCGCGCTGCTGGCCCAGCGCGGCACGACCCTGCTGGTGGACGAGGTCTGCGAGCTCGCGCCCGCGCGCCAGGCCGAGCTGGTGCGCCTGCTCGAGGCGCTCGAGCGGCTGCTCGACGACCACGGCGACGCGCCGCGGGTGCTCGCCACCACGCGACACGACGTCGAGGCCGCGGTCGCGACCGGCACGCTGCGCATCGAGCTGTTCCACCGGCTCGATGGCGTGACCTTGGTGGTGCCGCCTTTGCGATCGCGGCGCGAAGACCTCGCGCCATTGGTCGACGAGTTCGTCGCGCAGGCGTGCGCACGGCTGGGGCGCGAGCCGCCCGTGATCGGCGAGGCCGTGCTGACGCGGTTGGCCGCGTACCGCTGGCCCGGCAACGTCCGCGAGCTCCGCAACGTCGTGCGCCGCGCGGTGCTGCTCGCCGAGGGGCCGGTGCTGCTGCCGAGCCACCTGCCGCTCGAGAAGCTGGGCGGTGCCTTCGCCGAAGCCATCGCCGAGGTCGACGCGGTCGATCACGTGCGCGCGCAGTTCGAGAGCCTCGAGCGCGAGCGCATCGTCGAGGCGCTCGCGCGCGCGGGCGGCAACCAGACCGAGGCGGCCCGGCTGCTGGGCATCTCGCGCCGGACCCTGGTCAAGCGCCTCGACCTGTACGACCTGCCGCGACCGCGCAAGAAGTGAACTCCAGGCCCACACCGGCCACCGGGAATCGTCCGAGGGAGTGGTGCGTCGGGCTCGGACATGCCCCGGGCCCGACGACCGCGCTGGCGGACCCTCGCCATGGTGTCGCTGGCGGTCGTGGTCGCGGCGGCGTGGCTGCGCTGGGGTCGGCTGCAGCACCTCGACGAGCACACGCTGGCCCAGCGTCTGCTCGAGTCGCGCGGCATCCTCTGTTGGCCGAAGATCGCCCAGCGCGATCACGAGGGTGAGCTCTCGATCGTCTGTGCAGACGGCAAGTACCGCTTCGTCGCACAGCCGTCGTGCAGCGAGGGCTTCGCGTGCGCGATGCTCCACATCGATGCGGCATGCTGGGATCGAGTGCCCGAATCACGCCTGTCCGCGGACTGATTTGGGCCACCGAATCCACCGCCCGAACGCCGACGCAACCGCTGCGGTCGTGCATCGACGCGCCGCTCGAAACTCCGAATGACGTTTGCGCCGCAAAACCCCCGCGCACGTGCGCGAGTGTCCGTCGGATCGCCGCTTCGATCGCGCGACCTCGCGGCCTCGTTCGATGCGCGCGCGCGCGGCGAAGGGAATTTTCTGCGCGCCGCGGCGACGTGCAGCGCTAGCGCCGAATCTGTATCTTGCACAAACGTCGGCAGCCCCACTGCTCGACGCCAGCGCAATGGACGACGGTCGCACATCATCGCTCGCTCGCTCGGACCTCGGCTCGGGGGCACGTGGGCGGGCTGCCGCGACGGACGGTGCCGCGGTGACCGGCCGCGCACTCGACTGCCTCGCCGCCGGGCTGCTGGTCGCCCGGCGCGGCACGGTCGAGTACGCCAACCCGCGCGCGCACGCGCTGCTCGGGCGCGAGCGCCTGGTCGGCACCACGCTCGACGATCTCGGGCTCGGCACCGACGTCGCGGCGCAGGGTGAGCCGACGCGCTTCGAGCTCGAGATCCAACCCTCGGGCCATCCGCGGCGTCAGCTCGGCTTCACCGTCAGCAGCTGCGGCGACGACCCCCACGGCGAGACCCGCCTGGTGTTGTTCCAGGACATCTCGCAGCTCACGACCCTGCGTCAGGAGCGGGATCGACTGCTGCAGCTCGCGGCGATCAACGCGGTGTTGCCCTCGATCCTGCACGAGATCCGCAACCCCATCGGTGCGATCACGACCACCATCGAGGTCATGATCGAAGAGGCCCCGGCCGCGACCCAGGCCGATCTCCACGCCATCCTCACGGTGCTGCGGCAGCTGTCGCTGACGCTGCAGGGTGTCGGTGCAGTCGGCCGCGAGCTGCGCTGCGACCGGCCCTGCGTGGTCGATCTGCCGATCGAAGAGGCCGCACGCGTGCTCGAGGCCAAGGCCCGCAGCCGCGGCGTCTCGCTGGTCTGTCGCGTCGAGTCCATGCCGCTGCTCGCACTCGACCCGGCGGTGCTGCGGGCGATCGTCGGCAACCTCGTCGAAAACGCCCTGGCCGCGACCGCCAGCGGTGGCCGCGTGCTCGTGACCGCACAATATGGTGCCGGGATGTTCCGGCTGCGCGTGCGTGACAACGGCCGCGGGATGGACCCTGAGGTCCTGGCGCACGCCACCGATCTGTTCTTCACGACCAAGCCACTCGGCAGCGGCATCGGTCTCAGTCTGTGTGCCCGCGCGGTCGAGACCGCGGGCGGACAGCTCCGGATCGACAGCAACGTCGGTCTCGGCACCACGGTCGACATCGAGCTCCCCATCGCCTCGGACCGCTGAGCGGCCGGGCCCCGCACCGGCGCGAGCCGGTGACTTCGTCGCAAAAACGTACCTGTTGGAAAGGAAGCGAGTCCCATGTCACGCGTCGATCATCTCAATCGTGTCCTCCGCGGGCTGCAGAGCGGCTCCCCCGACGTCGAAGCCTCCGCGCTCATCTCCGAAGACGGCCTGATGATCGCGAGCGCGCTGCCGGCCCACGTCGACGAGTCCCGCGTCGCCGGTATGACCGCGACGTTGCTCTCGCTGGGCACCCGCGCCGCAACCGAGCTCGAACGTGGCGACGTCGAGGAGGTGCTGGTGCGCGGCAAGGACGGCTACGCAGTCATGATGGCCTCGGGCCAGGGCACCCTGCTGCTGTGCCTGACCAGCGGCGCGGCCAAGCTGGGCCTGACCTTCCTCGACATGCGGCGCGCCGTCGCCGACATCCGCAAGGTGCTCTGATCATCCACACCATCGCCGAGGAGGGCCGCCATGGACATGCAAGTCATCGAGGAAATGAAGACCTTCTTGAACTTCGGCGCGCAGGACGTCGCCAACCTGCGCGCGCTGGGGCCGGTGATGGAGCCGCACCAGCGCCAGATCACCGACACGTTCTACGACGTGCTCGGGCAGCACGGTCCCACCGCCAAGCTCATCGAGGGCCGCGTCGACCAGCTCAAGCGCACCCACGCGAAGTGGTTCGCCGACCTCTTCGCCGGTGAGTACGGTCAGCCCTACTTCGAGGGCCGCTGGCGCATCGGCCTGGCCCACGTGCGCATCGGGCTCGACCCGTTCTGGGTCGAGGGCGTCATGAGCCTCATCCGCACCATGGCTGCGACCGCAATGGCGGGCGACAACCCCGATCCCAAGGACGTGACGCACAAGTACGCGAGCCTGTGCAAGCTGCTCGACCTCGACCTGCTCGTCATCAACCTCGCGTACCAGGACGATCGCCTGGCCCGGCTGACGGACTTCACCGGCATGAAGCGGGCGTTGATCGAGAACATCATCCGACTGCCGAAGAAGTGAGCCCATGTCGCCGCTGGATCCCGCCGCTGCCGTGTCGGACAACGCCGTCGTCCTGGTCGTGGACGACGAGCCGGTCCTGCGCGCGTCGATGGTTCGTGGGCTCGCGCGGCTGCCCCACGTCGAGGTCGTGGACGCGGGCTCGTTGCGCGAGGCGATCGAGCTCATCGACGCGGTGCAGCCGCGGCTGGTGATCTCGGATCTGGACCTGCAAGACGGCACCGGGCTCGACGTGCTCGATGCGCTCGACAAGCGCGGCATGCATCCGCCGGTGTTGTTCGTGTCGGCCTACACCCTGCGGTTCTCCGGCCGGGTGCCGGTGCGGCGCGACGTCACCGTGCGCGAGAAGCCCGTCCCACTCGAGGTCCTGCGCGCGGACGTGGTCGCGCGCCTGGGCGTCGACGTCGAGTCGGAGGAGCCGTTCTCGACCACGGACTACATCCAGCTGGCGTGCATGGGCAACCGCTCGGTCGCAATCGAGCTGCAGCGCGACGGCGTCACGGTGGGATCGATCACCGTCCGCGCTGGCGAGCTGTGGTCGGCGCACGATCGCCGTGGCAGCGGCACCGACGCGCTCCAGCGGCTGCTGCACGACCCGGCCCTGCGCCCACGCTGCGGCGGGGTCCGTGCGTCGATGGGCCCGCGCGACATCACCGGCTCGTGGCAGGCGGTGCTGCTCGAGGCCGCGCGACTGCACGACGAGCGCATGCACGCGTCCCGCCGGACCGAGCCCCGCGCCGGCGAGGGCGTCGATGCGGCGTGGGACGATCTGCTCGAGGGCGGCGAGGCCCCGGCGCCGCCGCCGGTTTCACCGGCAATCACCGCCGCGTTCGATGCGTCCTACGAACGCGGCGTCGATGCGCTGTTGCGCAAGGACTACCTCGCCGCGCAGCTGGCGTTCACCGACGCCGCACGCATCGCACCCGAGGATCCGCGCGTGCGCGCGAACCTGCTGCGACTGGCACAACTCGGTTTCGGAGGTGGAACATGAGCCGGCTCGGAGCCGCGGCCCCGCGCGTGTGGGGTGAGGATGCGCTGGCGCTCGCGCTGGTCTGCCTGCTGGGCGGCGCCAGCGGCATGGCATGGTCGATCGACAGCCTCGCGGCCGCGCCTTTGGACACCGCCGCATCGCCGCCGCCGCCGGGCGGCGCCGCGGTCGCGGCACCCGCAGCCGCTGCGACGCTCGCACCGCCCGTGGCGCCGCAGAAGGCCGCCACGGCCGCGCCGGGCAGCGCCGCGGTGGACTCGCCGACCGCCGACGCGGTACCCAACGACTGTCCGCCGCTGTTCGGCGTGGCGTTCGAGCACGGCGCGACGACGCCCAGCGCCATCGACGATGGCGCGGTCGCGGCGCTGGTGACCTGGCTCGCCGCGCACCCGCGCAGCGTGTTGGTGGTGCAGGGCCACGCCGACGCCAGCGGTCGCGCGTCGTACAACTTCACGCTCAGCCATCGCCGCGCCCGCGCGGTGGCCAAACGCTTCCGTGCCGCCGGCGTCGCGGCCGATCGCGTCGTGGCCCAGGCGGTCGGCGAATTCCAACCCCGCGTGGGCGCCGGCCCCGAAGCGAACCGTCGCGTGGTGTTGCGCGCGACCCAGGCCGACGGCTGCCCCGGGGCCTTCACCGTGGAGGACAACCGATGATCGTCGCGACCGCACTCGCTTTCACGGCCTCGACCAGCGCGCTGCTGTTGGCGGGCTATCTCTTCGGCGCGCGACGGGGACGCGGCGTGCGGGCCAGCATGGCGCAGACGCTCGACGAGAGCGCATCACGCTGCCGCGAGCTCGAGGGCGCGGCCTCGGCCGCGACCGCACGGGCGCAGGCGCTCGAGCTCGACCTGCGCACGGCCCAGGGTCAGGCGACCGAGGGCGAGCGCCAGCTGCAGATCGACCTCGAGCGCTCGCGCGCGCAACTGCTCGAGCTCAAGCAGGCGCTCGAGTCGGCGCGCCGCGAGGCCCACACCGCTCGCCGCACGCTCACGACCTTCGAACACCGCGCGCGAGGAGGGCGAGCTGCTCGAGGAGCTGCGGCGGCAGCTCGAGACCCTGCGCCAGGAGCAGGCCGCGCGCGGCGACCACGAGCAGCAACTGCGCGCCGCAATCGAGGCCCTGGCCGGTCGCGTCGATGCGCGCGAGCGCGACGACGGTGGCCTGCGGGATCAGGTCAACGAGCTGCTGGCGCCGCTGCGCGAGCGCGAGCGGCTGTCGCACGCGCTCGCGCGGGTCGACCTCGCCGCCCGCGGTGACGCCGCGCTGCCGGGCCTGATGGACGCGATCGCCGAGGTCGGCGGCTTCGCGACCGTGCTCATCAGCGACTCGGTGGGCCTGCCGCTGGCGAGCAATACCCACGCGATCGATGCCGAGACCCGCGCGGGCATCTCGTCGCTGCTGCTGACGCTGATCGACCGCGTCGAGGCCAACGGCCAGCCCCCGCCGATCGCCGCGGTGCTACGCGACGAGGACAACCAGCTGATCCTGCACCGCGTGTTCCACGTCGACGGCGGGCGCTTCGTGCTCACCGCCGTCAGCAAGGGCGGCGCGCTGGACCCCGCGGCGCTCGACCCCGCGTTGACCGCGATCGAGCGCGTGCTCGCGCGACCGCTGGCTGCGATCGCCTGAGAGGCTGCCCGCCCATGCTGACAGCCTCTGCGTCGCGAGAGCGACCGGAGGCAGGAGGCGCCGGCCTCACAGCGACTTCCACACCACGCCGCCGTCGCCGCGTCCGAGCGCCGACAGCAGGTTGGTGCGGTCGACCTCGTCGATGCTCATGTGGCCGTGGCGGCCGGCGAGCTTGCCCTCGACCAGCTCGTAGCCGAGCAGCGCGAAGACCCGGCCCTTGTAGAAGATCGGCCGCGCGTTGCCGTACCAGTCGACGCAGCTCACGGTGCAGCGATCGTCCTGGGGCGTGTTGGGGTCCGACGCGAGCGCGCCGATCTTGCGCAGCTGCAGATCGTGCACGTCGAGGAACAGCACCTTGGCCGAGCCGTTGATCAGCTGTTCGTAGCCCGGCTCGCCGCCGCCACGGATCGGCAGGCCCAGGGTGCCGTCGTCCTCGCCGTCGGGCTTGAAGAAGAAGCCGTGGCTGCGGGTCTCGCCCTGGGCCGCGTCGGACTGCACGAACTCGCCGGCGATGTCGGGCACGCCCTCGAGCGAGACCGACGAGAAGTGCAGATCCGACGCGCGCGCGCCGATGACCACCGCAGCCTTGCCCATGGGTTCGATGCGATCGACGCCGTGGGGCAGCTGCAGCGCGAAGGGCTTGTCGCGGCCACGGATGTCGAACACCTGCAGCTTGCCGTCGCCGTTGCTGGGACCGCCCCAGCTGCCGCCGGTGCCGTACAGCAGATGGTTGCCGACGAAGCGGTTCTGGAACGCATAGCCGCCACCGCCGGGCTCGGGCAGGTCGACATAGGCCGCGGCGTTGACCGTGCGTACGCCGTCGGAGAAGACCGCGGTGGGCACGCGCATCATCGCGACGTCCTGGCTGGCGACCTCGGGCCCCCACATGCCGTCACCGGCCGAGTCGGCCATGACCAGCACGTTGAGGAAGCCATCGGCCTCCTTGAACGAGAACTGATCGACCGGCGCACCCCACGCGCAGCGCCGAGGGATCGCCACCGGCGAGCGGGAAGCGATAGACCGCGCCCGGCGGCACCGCGCCGGCGGCCGAGTCGGCGCCGTAGCCCTCGTGCACCCAGACGTAGACCGCGTTGCCCGAGACGTAGAAGTTGCGACCGTAGGGGCCGATCACACCCTGGGCCTTGCACTGCACGTCGCGGCGGTCGAGATCGCAGGTCACGACCGTGTGCAACACCGGGCTGTCGGTGTCCTGGATCGGCTGGTAGATCTCGGTCGCGCCGATGATGGCGTGCCAGTCGTTCTTGCCGCGCTCGGGCTGCCACGGCATCACGCCCGGCAGATCGGGATCGCGCTCGTTGATCGACGATGGCAACGCGTAGGGCATGTAGAACACCAGCTTGTCGCCGAGCAGGCGGCTGGCGTAGTTGCGTGAGGAGTAGTAGTCGTTCGAGCGCAGGAAGAAGGTGTCGCGATGCGACAGCTTGCCCTTGCCGTCGACCTCGAACAGGCCGATCTCCGTGGCACCGACCTGGTAGCTGAAGCCGACCACGACGATGGTGTCGCCGTCGATCAGCATCTCGTCGTACCACGCGTCGTGGCCCTTCTCGGGGCTCACGTCGATGGCGGAGATCGGCCGCAGCGACCGGCGCGCGAGGTCGACCGTGAACAGGCGCCCGCGACGCAGCACCACCAGGTGATCGCCGTGGGTCTTGACGATGCCACCCTCGTCGACGCCCGCCTCCTGGGTGGTGGTGATCGACTCGGCCTCGCCCGACGCCGGCTCCGGCGGCGGCGTCGGACTTCGACGCCGACAGCGACGGCGCGTCGTCGGCCGACTCGTAGTCACCGCCGCCCTCCTCCATCATCCGGCGGGCGCGACTGCCCTTCTGGGCGAGGTAGCTCGCGAACGCCTGCTTCGAGCGGAAGCGCTGCAGGCCCTGGGTCGCCTTCGCGTCGGTGACCTTGGCGGCCTCGCGGCGGGCCTCGGCCGGCGTCGGCCCATCGGGCTGCACCGGGGGCGCGACCGGCTTGCTGCAGCCGAGCGCAGACAGGCCGAGGGCGAACAGAGCGAGGGGGTTGCGGCGCTTCACGGCCCCCGGAACGCCGCCGGCGGCCGCGGCCTAACACCCGCGGCGCGGCTCAGGGCCCGCCGCCGCCAGCGGTGCTGTCTGTGCCCAGCTGCACCGTGCCGCGATCGACGTTGTCCGACCGGTACTTGCGCATGCTGAAGCAGCGGCCCCCGTGGATCTGCACGTCCGCGTCGCTGAACTTCACCGGCCGGGTGTTGCGACTGCCGTCGGGGCTCGCCAGGTGCACCTGGAAATGCAGGTGCGAGAACATGCTGTAGCCGACGTTGCCGGCCTCGCCGATCCACTGCCCCTCCCAGATGTGGACCGGGTTGCTGTTCATGTCGTAGCCGTCGTTGAACGTGCCCTTGACCGCCGCGGGGGCCAGCGCCGGGTTCGCGCGCGTGACCCCCCCCTGCTTGAGGTGCAGGTAGTGCGCGATGGTGCCGTCGAAGTGCTTGACGTAGACGTGGTTCGCCGTGCTGTTGGGCGGCGACGACATGGTGTTGCCGGTCTTGTCCTCGCGGAACGAGATGATGTGGCCCTCGCGCGCGCACAGGATGTGCTCGCCCTCGGGCATCGACCAGTCGTAGGAGAACTCCTCGTCGGTGGTCCAGATCCGCGCGACGCCGTTGCGGTCGGTATAGGGCTCCTGGCGATAGAAGTGACTGATGAAGCCGTGGTGACCCTGCACGCAGTAGCGCTCCCCGGCGTACGGCAGGATCAGATCTTCGAGGCCCCAGCGCTGGGCCTCGTCGATCTTGCCGTCGTTGATGAAGACGTGGCCCATGAAGCCGCCGAGGAAGCCGGTCACCGCGCCCGCGAACAGCTGTGCGACCGCACCGCCGACGACGTAGCCCGGGTTCGCCATGAAGCCGACCGGATCGGCGAAGTAGTACACGATGAGGTAGACCACGATCGTGACGACGATGCCGACGATCATCGCGGCGATCGTGGTCATCCAGTCCTTGTGCGAGAAGGCCTGCTTGCCTGCGGCCAGGCCCACGCCGAAGGCGAACCATAGGCCGCACAACGGTGGGAAGAAGAAGATGTCGGGCGACGGCATGCCGTAGGTGCCGGTGGTGCCGTTCATCACCGGCAGCGGTGGCGTCGTGAGCAGCGACAGGAACGTGAAGACCACCAGGGCGAGGAAGCCGGCGAACGCCAGGCTCATGGTGATGACGCCCGCGATCATGCCGAAGATGACGTGGGTCGCGTAGGCGAAGATGCCGAAGCAGATCATGCCCAGCCCGAGGCAGATCGACAGGCCCGGCAGGCCCAGGCCCAGCGCGGTGAACAGCACGAAGAGCACCATGAACAGCAGCCACACCACGTCGCGCAGCAGCAGGATCCATGGCTCGTCGGACCAGAACATGGGCCCCAGCACGTTGGTGCCCGGGGTGCCGGCGGGCTTGGCCACGTGCTTGCGCGTACACACCAGATTCGCGCTGCGCAGGGTCAGCACCGTCGCCGGCCCAGCCGCGCCGGTGACGTTCACGGTCGCGGTCGCCTCGCCGTGGCTGCCGTCGTGGACGAAGCCGACCTTGGTCGCCCGCAGGTTGGCGGCACCGACCGGCACGTTGTTGAACGTGACCGTGCCGCTGTCGTCGGTGGACTGGAACTGCGCCGCGCCGGTCGCGGGCGACAGCATCACCATCACACCCGACAGCGGCCGGTCGCTGTCGGTGCCGTCGGGCCCGAACGTGTCCCAGCACAGCGCCTGCTGATCGACGCGCACCTGCACGATGCCGGTGGTCGGCGCAGGTGGTGCCGGACGGCGACGTGTCCGCCGTGTGCCGGGAGCAGCCGTGGGTTCGCCGAACTCGGTCACGCGCGACTCCTCAGTTCACCTGGGCCTTGCCGCCGGACATCGCGACCCGGCCACCACCACCCTCGAGCGCCATCTTGGTCTCGGCCTTCACGTCGATGTCGTCGGCGTCGACCTTGATCTGCTTCTTGTCGATCTCGATGGTGGCCTCGCCCGAATCGATGGTGATCTTCTCGGCTTCGAACAGGCCGTAGGCCTTGTCGCCCGAGCTCAGCTTGGCATCGGCCGTGAGCAGCAGCTCG
This sequence comes from Nannocystaceae bacterium, assembly GCA_046351635.1. Taxonomy (GTDB): domain Bacteria; phylum Myxococcota_A; class Polyangia; order Nannocystales; family Nannocystaceae; genus Xiheibacterium. The sequence continues at coordinate 28,111 of JAXLYC010000055.1, forward strand.
GCCTTGTCGTTGCTGGTGGTTCGCGCGGTGTCGTCGAGCTTGATCACCGAGCCGGTGTTGGACTTGATCTCGACGTTCTTGTCCATGAACACCCGGCTGAGGTCCTTGGATTCGATCGTGACGTTCTCGTTGAGCACGATCCTGGCGCCGCCGCCGGCTTCGATCGTGATCTCGTTGGGCGTCATGCGAATCGAGGAGCCCTTGCACTTGACCAGGATCTCGTCGGGCGCCTGCACGAGGATGGTCTTGGCGACGTCGAGCTTGTAGTCGTTGGTGACCTTGATGGTCTCGCCGGAGAAGCCCTTCTCGCTCTTGCCGCCGATCACGACCATGCGCGTGCCCTTGATCGTGATCATCTCGTCGCCACCGACCACGCGCGTGCGATCGTGGCCGACGATGTGGGTCTGATCGACCTTGACCTCGGTGCCGTGGTTTCTCTGCACCAGCTCGTTCATGTCGCGCTGGGCGCGGATGTACAGCTCCTCGCGTTCGGCCGAGTCCTCGAAGCGCAGCTCGTTGTAGCCACCGTTGTGCGGCGTGCTCCACGTCCGCAAGGTGCTGCGCGTGCGCTCGTCCGGCAGCGGGTACGGCGGCGGATTGCGGCCGTTGTACAGGCACCCGGTCACGACCGGGCGATCGGGGTTGCCGTCGAGGAACTCGAGCATGACCTCCATGCCCACGCGCGGGATGAACACCGCGCCCCAGCCTGCGCCGGCCCAGGTCTGCGCCACCGGCACCCACACCGACGAGGTCGGATCGGCGCGGCGCGAGCGACCGCGGCCCTCGCCGTCGCGATCCCAGTGCATCAGCACCTTGATGCGACCGAAGCTGTCGGTGTGGATGTCCTCGCCCTCGGGCCCGGTCACGGTCGCGGTCTGGGGTCCGCGCATGATCGGCCGCCCGACCCCGGCGGTGGCCGAGCGGAAGCGCGACGCCGGCACGCACACGAAGTTGTTGTTGTACTGCCCGGGCGTGTCGAGCGTGTTGTCGCCGCCGCTGATCTCGTGCACGACCTCGAGCACGACCCAGCGCTCGTAGGCGGTCGGGCGATCGATCTCGAACACCAGCCCGCCGGTCAGCGCGGTGACCGTGCTGCTGCCGCGGCCGATGCACTCGTCCGCGAGGGTGTGCTCGAGCGCGATCGCGGCGCGGCGCTGGGAGTCGTCGTGGCTCGAGAGCACCCGCGGGCCGTCGTAGATCTCGCGCACGCGCCGGTCCGAGGGCACGTAGATCTCGCGACCGTTGTCGTTGACCGCACCCGCCGGGGTCGCGGCCGCGTCGGCGCGGACCGGCCCGGTCGGCAGGAGCCAGTCGTGGTGGTGGACCACCACCTTGTGCGGCGCGGCGGCGCGGTCGATCACCAGCCGCGTGATGGCTTCGCCGCCGACCGCGTCGGGGTCCACGCGCAGGCGGGGCCCCTGCGCGCCGCCGTAGACCGGCAGCGCGTCCTCGCGATCGACCAGCTTCATCAGCTCCTGCTCGCCTTCCTGATCGAAGAAGAACGCGATGCCTTCTTCGTGCATGAGCCGCAGCACGAAGTCGAGGTCGGACTCCTTGTACTGCACGCAGTAGTCGCGCGCGGGCAGGTAGTCGGTGGGCGAGAGCCCGCCGTCGTCGACGGTGCGACCATAGGCCGCGAGGCCCTCGGCCGGCTCACCCGCGCCGACGTGCTCGCCCAGCAGCATGTCGCGCAGCACGTCGGGCACGGCCATGTCCTGGAAGATGCGGCAATTGATGCGCTGCGCCATGGTCGCGAGCGCGGGGCCGATCTCGACGTCGAGCGCGTAGACCGGCTCGCGCCCGCGCAGCATGATGGTGCCGCGCACCTGCACGCGCAGGACCACGCCCGGCAGCGTGCGCCAGTGGGCGCCGCGATCGAAGGCGAACTCGCAGGTCGCACCGACCAGCTCGTCGGGATCGACGTCGAGGTTCTGGCTGACGATCGAGGCGTGTACGACGTACGGGCGCGACAGCGCTTCGCGCACGACCGCGTGTCGGACCTGCCAGCCGTGGGCCGAGCGCGGGCAGTCGAAGCGGCACCGCACCCCGGACCGCAGGCCTGCGGTCGCGGCAGCGTCGCCTTCGAGATCGGATGCGGTGGCCACGACGACGTCTCCTCCGCGACCGGGGACGCGGTGCGACGACTGTCGCACGAAACCACCCGCGGCGCGCGCCGACGCGGGGTATGCTACCGGCGCGCCGATGCGCTGGGGCGTCGACAGCTACGGGCCCGCGGACGCGGAGCAGCAGGTGCCCGAGGCCCTGCGCCGCGACGGCGAGGATCACCACAGCCACATCTCGCGGCTGGAGCTGGTCACGCGCCGCATGGGCCGCGCGCCGACGTTCTGGGGTCGTTACCTCAACCAGCGCCTGCCGCAGCACGACGGCACCGTGGAATCACCCCCGGGCGAGCATCGCCTGACGCCGCGCGAGGTCGCGTGGCTGCATGCGCAGGGCTGCCGCGTGCTACCGGTCTACAACGGTTCGGGCGGCCGCACCGATCGGCTCACCGGCGGGCGCACGGCCGGGGCCGCGGCGGCGAACCAGGCCATCGCGCTGTGCGAGCAGCTCGAGGTGCCCGCGAGCGTGATCGTCTACGCCGACGTCGAGAACTGGGCCGGCGACGTGGGCTGGTTCCGCGGGTGGTTCGAGACCATGCGCGGCGCGAACTGGCGCTGCGGCGTCTACGGTCGGCCCATCCGCGTGGTCGAGGAGCCCCGCGGATCCTCGACACCACTACGGCACCGCGCTGGCGCACATCCGCAGCGCCGCGACCCGGCGCGAGGCCGAGCGCCGCATCGAGGACGAGACGCGCTGGAGCGGCGGTCGTGCGCCTCGTCGCGTCACCACCGGCGAGATCTGGAGCGACGAGCTGCGCGCGGCGATGACCGCGGTGCTGGTCGACGGCATCGTCGAGCGCGGCGTCGATCCCTTCGACGGCCCCGGCGCCGACGCGTTCTACGTGGTCGAACGAGCCCCGCCGGGTCCTGACCGCGAATAGCGACGCGCAGCTGGGCGGCGACGACATCCCCGACGAATTCGTGCCGGCCGAACCACCGCACGCCTCGAACGTGCAGACGGTGGTGTGGCAGTACCTGCAGAATGCGATCTTCAGCCACGGCGCCCACGGCAACGTCGACATGAACCTCGCGAGCGAGGTCGGCTTCGACGGGATGTGGTGAGGGCTGCGCGGACGCGATCTGGGTCGGCCGCGGTGACGATTCGAGTCGCGCCCGCGCGCATGCCAGCGACGCGCGCCCGCGGGCGCGCTGGCACCCGCGTTGCTACCATCGTCTGCGCATGACCGTCGTCACCACCGCGTCCCCGCCCCTGCCGGCTCGCTCCGTCCTGGTCGCCCCGCGGCGGCGTCGCGGTCTCGCGGCCGTCGTCGCCGCGCTCGCGTGCGCGCTGGCGGCGTGCGAGCGCCCGGGCGCGTCGAACGACCCCGAGCCGACCGGGGATCGTCCGGGCAAGCACACGCCCAAGCTCGCCGCGCTACAGATGGATCGCGCCGAGGCCGACGCGCTGATCGACGCGCTCGCGCGGCTGCCGAAGTTCCCGCTGCGGCTCAGCGAGCTCGAGGCCCACGTCGGACACTCGCTGAAGCGGCACTTCAACCCCGAGTCGTTCGATCCGACGTTCGTGCACGATCGCGGCGGCGAAGGCGTGAACATCGGCGGCACGCCGATCTTCCACCCCGGGCTCGACGCGAACACGCCGCTGCTGGTCGAGCTGCGCTCGCAGTACTACGCGCGCTACGACGACGAGGGCAAGTTCCGTCGCCGCCCGCCGTTCGCCAAGGACGATCCCATCATCGATCACATCACCATCTCCGACGCGTACGCCCACGGCGATCCGCCGGCGGCCCCGGGTCCGTCGGTGTTCGAGGGCGACTACGCCCACGTCGCCGAGCGCTGGTCGATCGCGCCGCTGCACGGCGGCTTCCGCTCGCTGATGACCCACGACCGCCGCAAGAACCCCGAGGCCGAGCGTTGGGTCTACGAGCTCACGACCGATCGCGGCCGCTTCACCAGCCCAGCGGAGATCGAACAGACCGAGTCCACCCTGCTGGGCTTCCTCGCGGCCTTTCGCGACGGCAGGGACATGCCCGCGATGATCGCGAGCTTCGAGCGCGAGCACCCCAGCGACACCGGCATCGTCGAGCTGGGCCTGGCGAGCTACAACGTGCGCTTCTTCGACGTGATGCTGGCCGAGGGTCCCCACGCTGGCGACTTCCTGCGCCAGCAGGGCCTGTCCAAGGCGCTGTACATCGACGTCAACCTGCTGGGCGACGCCAAGGTGCCGCTGCCGCGCTTCTTCGCGGCCCTGGGCGTCACGTCCGTCACGCTCGATCCCGCCGCCGTGGGCGAGGTGCCGCCCGGGCTGAGAGACGGCGGCATGCTCTACTATGACGACGTCACGGTCGAAGCCGACGGCTGGTCGGTCCGCGCGACCGGCTTCTATCCGGTCGAGCACGGCAAGGCCGCGCGGACGCTCGAGCTGTCGCGCTTCGGGGTGCGGTCGCTGACGATCCGGAACGAAGTCGGGCTGTGACGGCACGCGCCGCCCCGCCCGCGCGCCGCGATCACCCGAGCGCGTTCTTACCGTTGTGCGTCAGCATGTCGCCCAAGCGGCACACGCCCTGGCCTTCGAACACCACGTCGAACGAGTAGAGCAGGAACTCGCACGCGCCCATGTTGCGACCCGACATCAGTCCGCCGGCGCTGCCGGCTTCGTCGCCGCTGCTCTTGGCGTACTGCGCTCCCTTGGTCATGGGCATGCCGCCGTCGGCGGTGACGGTGGTGGGGCCGCCGCTGGCGTCGCTGGCCTGGCCGATGTTGGGATAGGGAATCGGTACGGGGCCCGCGGCACTGGGGGTGTTGCACACGTCGGGGAAGACGATGCTCATGCCGCCGCTGCCCTGGTGGGCGACGCCGCGGGCGTTGGCAAAGGTGTTCGCGCTCATCGTGCAGCTCCTGTGGCATCGAGGTGCAGTGCCGCGCAGCCGCACGGCCCGTGATCGGAGACCGCCCACACCAGCGCGGGGCCCTCGGCGCGGCCGGCGACCAGGCGCAGCTGTGCGTCGACCAACAGCATCGCGCCGAGCCCCGCGCCGGCATCGCCCAGGCGATCGGCGGGGTGCTCGAGCCGCACGCGCTCGGGTAGCAGGTCGCGGTGACGCAGCTGCGCCAGGCCCCACTGCTTGGCCTCGTGGACCTCGCCGATGATGCCGGCCCACACCGTCGCGAAGCGGCCGGGCTCTCGCTCGGCGCGCAGCGCCTCGATCGCCTCCGACACGCCCTCGCCCTTGGCCGGCGCGTGGCCGAAGCGATGGCCGGGATCGTGGTGACGACCGATGGCGGAGACGATCACGCCGCCGCGACGCTGCGGATCGGCCTCCAGCACGAGCATGCCCGCCGCCTCGCCGAGCACGCGACCGTCGCACGCGGCCCCGGCCCCGACGGTGCGTCCGTCGACGTCCTCACGCCCCACGCGGTCGGCCGCAGCGTAGCTGTCGACGCCGCCGCAGACGACCAGGGTGCCCGGCTCGCGCTGCAGCAGCTCGCGCGCGGCCGCCAGCGCCTCGAACACCGACGCGCGCCCGCTGGCGAAGCTGCGCGAGCGACCGGGATCGATCGCGATGCCGCTGGCGTCACCGATCGCAGCCCACAACGCGGCATCGGCCGGCAGCGTCACGCCCTCGCGCTTGTCGGGCAGGCCCAGCATCAGCGCCAGCGGACGCTGCGGCGGGCGCTCGAACAACGCGTCGGCCAGCGCGATCCCGGCCAGCGCGGACAGCCGCGCCGACCAGTCGCCCGGCGGCGCGGACGGGCGCTGCCGCACGTGCGCCATCGCGTCGGTCAGCACCGCGTCGCGCACCAGCGCCATGGTCACGGGCTCGCCCGCCGGCTGCCACGGCCCGCTGTGGAAGCGCGACAGCCCCGCGCGCAGCGAGGCGTCGGTCTGCACCGCGCCGACACCGATCGACGTGATCGCGCCGACGCCGGTGATGCGCATCGCGACCGCGCCACTCATGCCGCGACCCCGTCCATGCGCGCGATCGCGACGCGCAGCTGCTCGATCGACAACAGCTCGCGATCGCAGGACAGCTTGGCGCGCCAGCTCAACGACAGGCTGTCTTCGTCGGGCCACAGCGCCACGGTCTCGAGCTGGGTCGGCAGCTCGCGCGGCATGCCCGAGACGGTCGCGCCGACCTGCAGCACGCAGCGCGGCAACGTGAACTGCAGCGGCCCGGCCCGCGACGCGCCGAGGATCACGACCGGCTCGCCACCTTGCAGGAAGCGATCGAACTGCAGCTCGGCCGGCGCGACGTTGAGGAAACGCTTGTCGAAGTCGTCGGGCAGAAGCGGCGCGCGACGCCGCTGCCACGCGGCGTCGTAGGTGCCGGCGTACTGCACCCGTGGGCGCCAGTGCGGCGCGATGGGCCCGAAACCCACGGTGCGCGGGCGATCGCCGCCGCCCTCGAACGGTGCGCGCGGATCCTCGAGGTTGGGCACCGGCGCACCGGGGTGGCGGTCGATGCCGACGCCGACGGGGTTGTACGCCGACAGCTCGACCGCGGCCTTGTCGTGCGGCGCGGCCCGCCCGCCGAGCGCGCGCTCGTACACCAGCGGCAACTCCACGAAGGGCTGCGGTGCCGACACCCGATCCATGGCCCGGAACTCGCGTCACCGACCGCGACCACGCTCTTGCGACGCTCGGCCACCGCGACCGAGACTGCGACGCGCTCGACCGCGCGACCGTGCTCGGCGTGGGCACAGCCGTGCATGACCACGTCGGTGCCAGCCTTGCCGACGTGGTGCTCACCGGCCTCGATCAGGCTCGAGCGGCCGGGCTCGCCCAGGTGCAGGTCACCCTTGGCGATGGCCAGCTGCGACGGCGCGAGCGTGAGCCGCGGCCGCACCACGAAGGTCGCCTTGATGCACAGGTACAGTGCATCGACACCGCGCTCGTCGGGAACATCGAGGCCCCGACGGCGAAGGGTGTGTCGTTGGCGAGCTGCAGCATGGCAGGGATCTCAGTGGGCGTGCGCCCCGCTCGGCATGGCCGAAAGCCGCGGCGGCCGCTCGCCCGGCGCCGCAGGACGCAGCGCGTCGAGCTGGGCCCACTGCACCCGCGTCCACGTGGTCGTGACGATCTGCGACGCGCCGCCGGTGCGCATGGCGAGCTCGTCGGCGAGCGCGTGGCGGCGCCGCATCGGCGCGCGCGCGAGCCACTGCGGCAGCTGCTCGGGATCGAAGGCCTCGCCCTGCAGATAGCGGCGCTTGGGATCGAGCGACGGGCGCAGCTCGAGCCAGCGCTCGCGCAGCAGCTCCGGCGCTGGCGTGGGCAGCAGCAGCTCGTCGCGCGGACAGTCGGCCTCGGGCACGACCCCCGGCGGCGGCGAGGGATCGAGCCCGGTGATGGCCCGCAGCGCGTCGGCGGCGAGCCGTGCGTGCTCGCGGTGATCGAGCAGCGAGGCCGCGAGCTGTGCCGCCGCGACCGTGCCGATGGTCGCGAGCGCGTCGAACAACGGCCGCGCCGAGCCGTGCCGCGCGCGCAGTCGCGACTGGATGACCGGCAACAGCCGCTCGCCCGCGCCGCTGGCCACCAACGGCAGCAGCACGTCGCTGCCGGGCACGTTGTCGCGGATGAGATCGCCGGCCTTCGCGGTCGCGCCCTCGAGCGCGCGCAAGAGCGCCGCGCGCGTGGCCTCGACCCGCAGCTGCTGGTCCGATCGCCGCAGGCCCCACTCGATGTACGGCTTGGTCCACTTGTCGCGCACGGTCGTAGCCAGTCGCAGCGACGCGAGCTGCACCGCCTTCGCGCCGCGATCGACCATCGCGTCGATGCCCGGCGGCAGCGGCCAGCGTCGGAACGCCAGCGCGTCGAGCACCGCGGCCTGGACGTCGGCCGGCAGCTGCGGCAAGAACTCGACCAGCACGCTGGGCCACTGCGCGCCGGCGCTGGCCTCGAGCCCGCGACGCAGCGCCGGCAGACGATCGGGCCCGGCCGCGAGCATGGCCGCGACGACGTGCTCGATGCCCGCGCGCCCCATCGACGCGAGCAGGTGGGCCGCGACCGCGGCCGGTCGCGGTCGACGACCGCCCAGGGCCGGCAACAGCAGCTCGTCGACCGCGCGCTGACCACCGAGCCGCGTGCCGTCGATGCCGCCGCGCAGGCGGCCCTCGACCCAGTGGACCACGTCGCGCAGATCGTGGCGCGGCGAGTCCATCGCGTCTTGCCACCGCGCCCACAGGAACACCGCCTCGGTGAAGCTCTCGGCCACCAGGTCCCACTGCAGCGGCGGTCGCGGGCGCGGCGGCATCGTCAGTTGATCCGCACCTGCGCGCCCTTGATCCGATGGATGCCCTCGGCCTCGGCGTCGATGCGCTCGCCGTGCAGCTCGATGCGGCCGTCGGCGTGCAGCTCCACGCTGGCCTCGCCGCAGCGCAGCGCCAGGGTCTGCGACGCGGCCAGCTCCACCCGCTGCGGCGGCGCGACCGGCACCTTCGCGAGGATGGCCGAGACGATCACCGGCGGTTCGTCGCGGCCGGGCTCGAGCAGCACCACCACCGCCGTCCCGGCCGGCAGCGCCGGCACGGCCGCGCCCAGGGGCACGGCCACGCGCGCGGGCGAAGTCGCCCCGCCCGCGAACGCGACGTGGACGGTGCCGTCCTCGTCGACGCGATCGACGGTCGCAGTGGCCAACGAGACGCCGCCAGGCGGCAACGAGCCGGGAACGGTGGGCAGGACCCTCATCGCATGAACAGGGTAGTCGGTTCGGTGCGGGGGCGGAAGCGGCCACCGGCCACGGCACCGGCCGACCGATCGCGGCGCGATGCAGCGCGTGCGAGGTGCGACCGCAGCGCGCATCGCCGCGCGGTCCGATCGTGACATCCGCCCCGGAACCGATCGACACTCGCTGCACCGTCGTCGATGCAGGGAAGCGTTCCACAACGGCTGCTGGAGTTCGCGCGCGCGCTCAACCGCGCGACCACCTTCGGCGAGGTGCTCGAGCTGTGCCGCACCGAGGCCGAGCGCGAGCTGGGCTACCGCCACGCGTGGTTGACCGTGCTCGACAGCGCCGAGGCCACCACCTTGCGCCTCATCGACGCCGACAGCGTGCGCCGCGAGCAGTTCTTCGAGCATGCCGCGACCATCCCCATCGACGGTGACGCGATGCTGGCCGAGCTGTTCGCCAGCGTGGCCCCGGTCGTGGTCGAGGATGCGCGCACCGACCCGCGCACCAACAAGGATCTGGTCGAGCGGCTGGGCAATCGCACCATCATCAACGTGCCGCTGGCGCTGCTCGACAAGCCCTTCGGCAGCCTCGGCGTCGGCAGCTTCGGCGACGAGGGCTGCCTGCCGCCCACGCCCGCGGCGCTCGAGTACCTCACCGGCATGGCCAACCAGGTCTCGGTCGCGGCCAGCCGCATCCGTTTCGTCGAGCAGTCGCGCGCGCAGGAGCGCAGCCAGCGGACACTCGAGGGCCGCATCGCACAGATGCAGCGGCTCGAGAGCGTGGGCGAGCTCGCCGGTGGCGTCGCGCACGACTTCAACAACCTGCTGACGGTCATCCTCTCGAGCGCCGGCATGGCCCGCAGCGCCGACGATGCCAGCGAGCGCGACGAGAACCTCGCAGCGATCATCGAGGCCGCAGAGCGCGGCCAGTCGCTCACGCGGCAGTTGCTGGCGATGAGCCGCTCGCAGACCCTCGAGCTGCGCGCGATCTCCCCCAGCAGCCGCATCCAGGGCCTGCTGCCGCTGATGCGGCGGGTCTTCCCCGCGACCATCACCATCGACGTCATCCCCCACCACTCCGACGCCAACATCGAGGCCGACCCGACGCAGTTCGATCAGGTCATCATGAACCTCGGCATCAACGCCCGCGATGCGATGCCGCAGGGCGGGCGCCTGACGCTGGAGCTCGAGCAGGTCGTGATCAACGGGGCCTTCCGCGCCACGCACCCGTGGGCGGTGCCGGGGCGCTACGTGTTGATCTCGGTGACCGACGACGGCATCGGCATGACGCCCGAGGTGGTCGCGCGGGTGTTCGAGCCCGCGTTCACGACCAAGTCGCCGCGCCGCGGCACCGGCCTGGGCTTGTCGGTGGCCTACGGCATCGTGCGCCAGCACGGCGGGCTGCTGCACTGCTACAGCGAGCCCGGCGTGGGCACGACCTTCAAGATCTACTGGCCGGTGTCCGAGCGCAGCGCCGCCGACGTCGGCAACAAGCTCACCGGTCCCATCCGCGGCGGTGACGAGCACATCCTGGTGGCCGAGGACGACGCCGCGGTCGCCGCGGTCGTGCATCGCATCCTCGAGCGCGCGGGCTACCGCGTGTCGCTGGTCCACGACGGCGCGGCCGCGTGCGAGGCGGTCGCGCACAACCAGTTCGACCTCGTGTTGCTCGATGTGATCATGCCGGGCCTGCCGACGCCCGAGGTGCTGGCGCGGATCACCGCGTCGCGCCCGGGCGTGCGCGTGATGTTGACCAGCGGCTACACCGCCGACACCAACGTCGCGGCGCTGCTGCGCGAGCGCGGGCTGCAGCTGCTCAACAAGCCCTACAGCCCCGACGAGCTGCTCCGCGCGGTGCGGCGCCGGCTCGATCAGCCGTAGAGCGCCCAGCTCATCACGAGGTTGAGCACGATGCACACCACCGCACCGTGCACGATGGCGCGGTTGGTCGCGACGCCGACGCCCTCGGCGCCGTCGCGCTTGGCCGCGCGGTAGCCGTGGAAGCAGGCGATGAGCGCGACGATCCAGCCGAACACCAGGCCCTTGAACACGCCCACCAGCAGGTCCGGCAGGTGCACGAACTGCTTGAGCTGGCTGAAGAAGGTGCCGCCGTCGAGGCCGAGCTGGTAGACCGCGCCGACGTAACTCGCGCCGATGCCGATGACGTCGGCGTAGCCGCACAGAAGCGGCAGTGCGATCGAGACCGCCCACAACCGCGGCGCGACCAGGAACCGCAGCGGGTCGATCGACATGACCTCGAGCGCCTCGACCTGCTCGCTGATCTTCATGTTCGCCAACGCCGCCGCGAGGTTGGCCCCGATGCGCGCGCCGCAGACCACCGCCGCCATCACCGGGTACAGCTCGCGGACCCCGCCGATGCCGGCGAACATGCCCAGGAAATCCTGCCCGCCGAAGCGCTCGAAGGTGGCGTAGGACTGCACCGAGAGGTTGAGGCCCGCGAACACCGTCAACATGGTCAGCAGCGCGACGCTGCCGACCGAGGCCTGGTAGGTGTGCTTGACCAGCTGCTGCAGTGGCGGCAGGTGGCTGAACTGGGCCACCGCCGCGCGCTGCGCGAAGCGCAGGAACTCGAACAGTACGCTCACAGGCCCGCCCCCAGCAGCGCCATGCTGACGACGTAGTCGACCAGCAGGATCAGCACGATGGTCTGCGTGACGGTGTCGTTGGCGGCCTGACCGACCGCCTCGGCGCCGCCCTTGACCTTCATGCCGAGGTAGCCCGCGAGCAACCCGACCGCGGTGCCGAACAGCACGCACTTGCCCAGCCCGACCCACAGATCCGCGGCGGTGACCTGGGCGGTGAGGTGTTCCATGAACGCGCCGTGATCGACCCCGCCCAGCGGCACCGCGAACAGCCAACCGCTGGCCACGCCGAGCACGTTGGTGAGCACGTCGAGCAAAGGTGTCACGACCGCGCATGCGATCACGCCGGGCACGACCACGTAGCGCATCGGATCGACCGACATGACCGCGAGCGCGTCGATCTGCCCACGCACGCGCATGGTGCCGATGCGCGCGGCGATCGACGAGCCCGCCTGCGCCGCGACCATGACCGAGGCCAGTGCGGGGCTGTACTCGCGGAAGATCGCGGTGCCCAGCAGCGAGCTCAGCATGCGATCCAGGCCGAACATGCGGAAGATCTCGAGCCCCTGCAGCGAGATGACCGCGCCCACCGGCGCGACCGCGAGGCCCACCGGGATGATGCAGCGGACCACGAGGATCCACATGATGCGCACGGTCTCGCCGATGTAGCGCGGCGAGGTCAGTGCGGTGCGCGTGACGTCGAAGAAGAACGCCGAGATCGCGCCGACGGTGGCGAAGGGCTGCAGCAACCGCGCGAGCAGGGCCGAGGCGCCGTTCATCCGAACAACCCCAGCTGCAGCGGCGCGTCGCCGCGCTCACCGGGCCGCCACGGCGGTGGCTGGTGCTCGCGCTCGAGCTGCAGCAGCCACCGCTTGGTCGGCAGCCCACCGCCGAAGCCGACCAGGGCGCCCGTGGCTCCGATCACGCGGTGACACGGCAACAGCAGCGGCAGCGGGTTGCGGCCGTTGGCGCGACCGACCGCGCGGGCGCTGTTGGGTGAACCGATCGACGACGCCAGCTCCGCGTAGGCGCGGGTCTCACCGTACGGGATGCTCGCGAGCGTGCGCCACACGTGCTGCTCGAACTCGGTGCCCAGCAGCGCGAACGGCAGCTCGAACGCGGTGCGGCGGCCGTGGAGGTACTCGCGCATCTGCGTGCGCGCGCGGGTCTTGGCGCGGCGCTCGACCACCAGGGTCGCGCCGTGGCGCTGGGCGAACGCGAACAGCGGCCCCGGCCGCGCGTGCAACGACACGAACACCAGGCGGTCGTCCTCGTCCACCGCGAGCAGCAGCGGCAGCGCGCGGTGACGCAGACGATCGACGCGCCATGTGGAGTCGGAGCCCACCTTCGTGCGGTGGTTGT
>JAXLYC010000056.1:0-39620 GCA_046351635.1 Nannocystaceae bacterium
GTGCCCTTGTCCTTGGCAGTCCGGGCGTTGAACTGCTTCACGAACTCCATGATGTTCACGCCCTTCGAACCCAGCGCGGGGCCGATCGGCGGTGCGGGCGTGGCTTCCCCACCCTTGCACTGAAGCTTGACGATCGCGGTGACCTTCTTCATTGGCGCATCCTCGGTGTGGCGGACGCCAGGCTCAGCTGGCGACCAGCTCGACTTCGGCGAAGTCGACGGTGACGGGCGTCGGGCGCCCGAAGATCGAGACGGACATCTTCACCTTGCGCTTGTCGCGGTCGACGTCCTCGACCTCGCCGGTGAAGTTGGCGAACGGCCCGCTCTTGACGCGGACGTGATCGCCGACGTTGTACGTGACATCCGGCAGCACCTGGGGCACCTCGGCCTCGGGCACGGTCTGCCCCAGGGTGCGCGCCATCTCGGACGCCGGCACCGCGCGCGGCGTGTTGCCGCCGAGGAAGCCGGTGACCTTGGGCGTGTTCTTGACCAGGTGCCAGGTCTCCTTGGTCAGCTCCATGTTCACGAACAGGTAGCCAGGGATGAGCTTGCGGTTGGTCTTGACGGTCTTCTTGCCGCGGCGCTCGGTGACCTGCTCGCTCGGCACGACGATGTCACCGAACAGATCGGCAATCGGCTTGCCCTTGATGCGGTCCTCGAGCGCTCGCTTGACCGAGTTCTCGTAGCCCGAGAAGGTGTGCACGACGTACCATTCCATGGGAAAAGCCTCTTGCTCGCGATGCCCCGCTAGATGCCGTAGAGGAAGTCGGTCACCTTGGACCAGACCGTGTCGATGCCCGCGAGGATCACCGAGCAGATGAGGGTCATGACGATGACGACGAGGGTCGCGACGCGGACCTCGGCCTTGCTGGGCCAGCTGACCTGCGAGACCTCGGACACGACCTCGGTCGTGTACTGAAACCAGTGCGGCTTGCGCCACGCCCACACGGTGGCGAGCAGCGCGATGCCGATGCCGATGAGGTTGGACTTGAGCTCGTCGGCCCGACCGATGCGCGGCCAGTAGCTCCACACCAGCGACCAGATGTCCTCGATCGCGTGCGACAACACCCACGCGCCGAGGAAGCCCCCGAGCACGAAGACGAGATGCGCCCAGCGACTGGGATCGAACTCCCGCGCAGAGGTGGGCTTGCGTTTGGTACGGCGCACGCGCGACATGAGAAGGAGCTCCTGAGGGTTCCGGCGGCCGGCCGCGGCCTGGGAGGTGGGCCCGCCTTGCGACGAGGCCCACTCAGGATGGTGCGTGTCCGCCCGGTTCTGACCGGGCGGCAGGGCGTGAGGGGCTCGAACCCCCGGCCTGCGGATTTGGAGTCCGCTGCTCTACCAACTGAGCTAACGCCCTAAGATCGTGGGAGGCCCTGTCGCGCACCCGCAGGGGCGCGCGGCCGGGACGCGGCAACGGCTACTTGGTCTCCTTGTGCTCTGCGTGCTTGCGGCAGAAGCGGCAGTACTTCTTGAGTACGAGCTTCTCCGGCGAGTTGCGACGGTTCTTCATCTTCGAGTAGTTCCGTCGCTTGCACACTTGGCACTCGAGCGAGATGATGATGCGGTGACCGGCGGCCATGGGGCGTCTTTGGGCTGAAGGTGCGAACGGATAGCAAGACTCGTTCCGCGTTGCAACTACGACCGGCGCGGTGAGTCGAAGCGATGGCAGCGGCGGCGCGGGCGTCCAGGCAGCACGCGTGCGCTGAGTCTCGCGGCGGGACCCGGCGTTGCGGCGGGCGATCCACCCTGCGAGCGCGCGCCGCGGCACGGGCGCCCGCGGGCCGCGGCCTCGCGCACGGGGTCACGCGCGCAGTTCGACGCGCGCACGCACCGTGCTCAGACCGAGCGGCCGGCCGCCCGCGGGCGGCGAGCGGCGGCGCGCCGCGGGAGTGGAGCCCTCGACCGGATTCGAACCGGAGACCTCATCCTTACCAAGGATGCGCTCTACCAACTGAGCTACGAGGGCGCGGAGTCGTTGCGGGTGGAGACGGAAGTGGCTGGCGGCAAGGGGAGCGGGAGACGAGGCTCGAACTCGCGACATTCAGCTTGGAAGGCTGACGCTCTACCAACTGAGCTACTCCCGCGGGGTGCATCGTGCGGTGCCGATGCGGTTGTGGATGGGGTAGGATTCGAACCTACGAAGCGGTGACGCGGCGGGTTTACAGCCCGCTCCCTTTGGCCACTCGGGAACCCATCCGGAAGTCGTTCGTCCTCCGCGGCGCGAGGCCGCGTGCGTGCAGGAGGCGAGGGAGAGCTGGCGATGGGATTCGAACCCGCAACCGCCTGATTACAAATCAGGTGCTCTACCGTTGAGCTACGCCAGCCAGGGACGTTGCGGTGCCTCCTTCGACCGCGTGCGGTCGGGGCCGCGTCTATAGCTCCCAGGTCGCCGACGGTCAACCGTCCTCGTCGCGGCGGGTGCGGGCTCGCGGCGGCGCACCGGCGGCCGTGCCCGCGCGGCCGGCCGCGGTCGCGGGCTCACGGGGCCAGGGGGGTCAGCGGCGGGACGAAGAGCTTGCGATCGGCGGGGCTGGGTGCGTCCGCGGCCGCGCCGGTCGGGGCCGCCGGCCCCGGGTCGGGCCCCGCCGCCGTGACCCCGTCGGCGTCGGCGAGCCGCGGCAGCGGGCGGCCGAGCTCGGGCGCGTCGGAGGCCAGGGCCGCCTGCAGGTGCGAGAGCCGAGCCTCGGTCTGGGCGGTGAACTCGCTCTCGAAGCCCAGCCGTCGCGCGGTCTCGAGGTTCTTCTCCAGCACCCAGATGGCCTTGTCGACCACCGGACGGATCTGCTTCTTGAGCTCGTCGTAGTAGATGCCGCGCTGCTTGGCGTCGAGCCAGGTCGGCACCGGCGCGTGCATCAGCGCGTCGTAGAACTCGGTGAACAGCGCGCCCAGCTGGTAGCCCGCGGCCGAGACCCAGAACATGTGCTTGGCGCGGATGGTGTGGTTGTAGCCGTCCTGGGCCGCGACCAGTAGCGCGAGCTTCTGCTCGAAGCGCTGCTTCATCACGCTCTCGGGCAACTCGATCGCGACCTCGCGGAAGCGGCGGTGCTGGATGGCCGCGCGATAGAAGCGAGCCATGCCGACGAAGTAGTAGCTGGCGAAGCGCTCGGCGTGCTCGCGCTCGGCCTGCTCGAAGATCGTGTCGGCGCGGGCGAGCACGCGGTCGGCGTCATCGAAGCGGTCGAGGTTGAACAGCGCGAAGCCCTGCCGCGCGAGCGCCTCGATGCGAAGGTCGAGGGCAGCTGCCCGGGCGCGTCGGCGACCGCGGCGAAGCTGTCGGCCGAGGCCTGCCACTGGCCGAGCTCGGCCTGGCATGCGCCGCGACGCGCTTCGGTCTGCACGATCGGGCGCGTCGGGGAAGCGCGCGAGGTACAGCTCGTCCGGTGCGCAACACCGCGGCGCAGTCGCGCATCGCCTCGTGCGAGGCCGCGAGCACCACCAACGCGCGGCGCTCGGCGTCGGCCGCGAGCCGCCCTCGGCCAGGGCCCGCCCGAGCAGCGCGACGGCCTCGGCGTGGCGCCCGTCGTCGTGGGCGGCCTCGCCCTCGGCCAGCAGCGCCGCGGCGTCGGCCGGCGCCGGCTGCGTCGCCGCGCTCGTGTGGGACGACGGGCGCGGCGCCACGCTGGCGCCGTGCGACGGGCGCCGCGTGCGCGAGCACAGCAGCGCCAGCGCGACGATGCCCAGCGCACCGTCGCGCCGCGACGGCCGGTTCCGCTTCGCCGGCGCGGCGGCCAGGGCCGCGCCCTCGTGGCGAGCTTCGCGATGGTGTCGCGGGCCATGAGCACCGCGGCCTGGTACTTCGCGTCGGTCGAGAGCTTCTCCGACTCGAGCACCGCATCGAGTGCCTGCGCGCACTCGGGGCAGGTCTTGCCCTGCAGCATCTTGGCCGGCAGCCACGCCATGGTCACGCGCGCGTCGGGATCACGGACCTTGTAGGCCTTGGCGATCTCGGTCGCGATCTTCGGGTCGCCGGAGCCCAGCTTGGCCAGCTCGACCGCCGACTTCTCGCGCGCGAACCACGGCGCGTTGGAGTCGCGCAGCACGCCCAGGAAGCACTCCTTGTCGGACTTGCACTTGCGCGCGACCTCGATGCCGTCCTTCCACTGCGCCATCTCCTTCTTCACGTTGGCATCGGTGGCGGCTGCGATCGCCTCTTCGATCTTGGGCAGCTCGTCGATGGTCGCGGCGAGGATGGCGAAGCGGCCCGACTCCCAGCGCGCCTCGTACTTGAACTCCTTGGTCACGGCGTCATCGGAGTACTCCGCCAGCTTCATGGCGTTGACCAGGCAGTCGACCGCCGGTGTGCCGCCGACGCGGCCGAGCGCCTGCAGGATCTCGAACATGTCGCCGGGGTTCTTGCTCGTGAGCGCGCAGGCGCACAGCGAGTCGGTCGCGCGTGGATCGCCGATGAGGCCCAGGGCGTTGGCGACCACCGCGCGCAGCTGCGCGAGCGCGATGCCGAGGCCGCCGTCGTCCTCCTCCTCGCCCTCCTCGTCGGTCTTCTTGTCCTTCTTGGCGTCCGGCGCCGGCGCGTCGCAGTCCTTGCGGGGATAGGCCGCGAGCAGGGCGTCGACGGCCTTGGGCGAGCCCATCGCGCCCAGGATGCTGGCCGCGGTCTGGGTCACGACGAACTGGTTGAGGCCCTCCTGCTCGGCGCTGGCCTGGGCGACGAGCTTCTGCACCTCGTCGTGCTTGCCGTTGAGCATGTCGACCAGCCGCGGGATCGCGGGCTCGCCGATGGCCACCAGCGCCTGCTTCGCGCGCACGCCGACGTTCTTGCTCGTGGCCGCGTCGGGCACGCGGAACGTGACGGTGAGCAGCGCGTCGACGGTCTTCTGCGAGCCATCGCCGATGTGTCCCAGCGCGGTCGCAGCCGAGCGGTGCACGGTGGTCGGCTGCTTGTCGTGGGGCTGCTCGAGCACCTTGATCAGCACCGGCACGGCCTTCTTGTCGCCCAGCGCGCCCAGGGTCTCGGCCATGAGCGAGCGGACCTTGCCGTTCTCCTCGTCCTTGCCCGCGTCGTTCTTGGGGTTGGCGATGAGCTTCTCGAGCTCGGCGATGACGGTGTCGACGCTGCCGGTGGCCTTGGCCTTGCGGATGCCCTCGAGCGCGAGGATCGACTTCTTGCGCGCCTCGACGCTGCCGTCGAGCGTGAGCGCCTTGTTCCAGATGACCGAGCCCTCGGGCCGCCCGACGTCGCGCAGCATCACGAGGATCTTCTCGTGGTGCTCGGTCGCGCTGTCCCAGACCTCGTCGAGCACCGGGATGACCTTGGTCGCGAACTCGTCGAGCCGCGCCTTGTTGTCGGGCGACGTCACGACGGTCTTGGTCAGCTCCTCGAGCCCGGTGAAGCCGCTCGCGCGCTTGGCGGGATCGCGGATGCGTTCGATGTGCGTGTCGAAGCTGTACGGATCGGGCTCCTTGCAGGCCCCCGCGGCGAGGGTCAGCGAGAGCAGGGAGGCGGACAGCAGACGGTGCAGGCGCGACTTCATGGGGACCTCGGCACCGGCGAACGCCGGCTCGACAGGGACGATGGACTAGCGACGGCTGACGCGACGCTTGCCGGGCTTGGGGATCCGCGCCCGGGGCGAGAGCTTCTTCTTGGGTGCCGGCTCCGGCGGCTCCGGCGGAGCCGGGAGATCGGAACGGGTCGCACGCACGCCGCGGAAGCGCGCCTCGGGTTCCGCCGCGGCGGCGAATCAGGCGGCAACGCGTTGGCCGGCGCACGATCACGGTGGGCTCGTCGTCGACCGGCTCGGCCGCGGGCTCGACCCGACGCGGCGGCGCCTTGCGCTCGGGCGCGCGCTCGAGCGTGACCGCCCGCTCCTGCGGCCCGCTCGACCGCAGGTGCGGCCGCGCGTGCTGGTGCCGCCGGCGTGGGCCGACGCACCGCGGTGGTGACCGGGCGCGTGCGCGCGACGCTGCGTGGCTTCTCGCGCGGCGCCGGCGGCTCGGCGCCCATGCGCACGTTGCCCTTGAACGCGGCACCGTCGGCGGCCACGACCAGGCGCGGCGCGTTGATGTCGCCCACGAGCTTGGCGCCCGCGTGCAACGTGACGCAGTCGCGCGCGGTGACGTTGCCGACGATCACGCCGAGACCACGACGTTGTGCGCGTCGATCTCGGCCGCGACGATCCCGCCCGGCGCGACGTACAGCGTCTGCGTCAGCGAGATGGCCCATCGACGCGGCCCTGCACGTGCAAGTCCTCTTCGCCGCTGACGCGGCCGAGCACGCGGATGTCGGGTCCGATGACCGTGCCCGCGCCGGCGACCAGGGGATTGGCGTGTTGCGTGCGAGCCATGCGTCAGCCGTCCATGTCGACGGAGCCCTTGAACGAGGCGCCGTCGGCGATGAGCACCCGCGGCGCCCGGATGTCGCCGACCACGCGGCAGTTGCTCTTGAGCTCGGCGCGCTCCGTCGCGTGGATGTCCCCCGTGACGCGGCCGTGGATCGTGATGGTGGCGGTCTCGACGTTGGCCTCGACCACGCCGCTCTCCTCCACGAAGATGTTCTCGCGCAGCGAGACGCGGCCCTTGACGGTGCCCTGGACGACGAGGTCTTCGTCGCCGGTGATCTCGCCGTCGATGACGATGGTGCTGCCTATGACGGTGTTGGCCATGGTGTCTGCCTGTGGGAGCGGAACGGGAGCGGGAGTGGGAAGCAGCGCGGGGCGCCGTGGCGCACCCTCGGCGGAGGGAGCAGCCCAGGAATCGGTCAGCGGACGCGGCCGAGGCCGTCGGGGAGCTGCACGTCCATCTCGACGGCGCCGTCGAAGCGTGCGCCGTCGTGGATCATCACGCGCGGCGCGCGGACGTTGCCGACGACCTGGGCACCGCGCTCGATGGTGACCGAGCGCGACGCGACGATGTCGCCGCGGACGTCGCCGTGGACCTCGACGCTGGTGACGTCGAGGTCGGCCTCGACGGTGCCGCCGGGCGCGACGACGAGGTGGCCGACGAGCGAGACGCTGCCCTCGAGCCGGCCCTCGACGACGAGATCTTCCTCACCGGAGAGCGAGCCGCGGACGGTGATCTGCGGGCCCAGCACGCAGGTGGTGGTTCGGGGAGCGGGAGCAGCCATCGCGTTGGATACCGGCCCTGCGGTGGAAAAACCGGCGGGCGCAGGCTAACAATGCCGCTGCAGCGCGGTCAAGCGAGCCCGGCTCGCCGCCTGCGACGCCACGCCCTGGCCCAGCATCACCCAAACTGCAGCCCGCGGCTCGGGTAACAACCGCCAGCCGGGGGCCGATCGAGACCCTGCGTCGCCCGACGACGCGTTCCGCGAGGCAGGGCGCATGTTGGCCATCCACACGTACGAAGCACCCGCGCTGCCCATGCGACCCACGCACGCCGACGACGAGCCGATCTCACGCACCGATCTGCTCGACGTGTTCACCGCGGCCGTTCGGCCCGACCCCGCCACGCACCTGGTCGGCACCGAGCTCGAGAAGTTCGGCGTGCGCGTGCCCAAGGACGACGGCCCGCTCGAGCCGGTCGACTACGGCGACATCGCGCGCGTGCTCGCGGCGCTGTGCGACCAGCACGGTTGGACCCCCGGCCCCGACCGCGGCATCGGCGGAGAGATCATCGAGCTGCGCAAGGACGGCGCCTCGATCACGCTCGAGCCCGGCGGCCAGCTCGAGCTCAGCGGCAAGCCGTTGGCGACCATCCACCAGACCTGCGCCGAGTTCACGCAGCACTACCGCGAGCTGCATGCGGTCTCACTGCCGCTGCGGCTGTCGTGGTTCACCGCCGGGTTCCATCCCTGGGCCACCCGCGAGGAGCTCAACTGGATGCCCAAGGGCCGCTACCGCGTGATGCGGCAGTACTTGCCCACCCGCGGCGGCCGCGGGCTCGACATGATGCTGCGCACCTGCACGGTGCAGGCGAACTTCGACTTCGCCTCGGAGCAGCAGTGCGGCGAGCGGCTGCGCGTGGCCAACGCGATCGCGCCGGTGCTGGCGGCGATGTTCGCCAACTCGCCGCACGTCGAGGGCCGCGACACTGGCCTGCGCACCGCTCGCAGCACCGTGTGGACGGACGTCGACAACGCGCGCTGCGGCACGCCACCGTTCGTGTTCGACGGCGCGCCGTTCTCGTGGGAGCGCTACGTCGACTGGGCGCTCGAGGTGCCGACGTTCTTCGTCAAGCGCGCGGGCACGTACCACCCGCACCACGTGCCGTTCAGCCAGTTCCTGCGCGAGGGCTTCACCGCGCCCGATGGTCGCCGCCACGCCGCGACCTGGGCCGACTGGATCCTCCACATGTCGACGGTGTTCCCCGAGGTCCGGCTCAAGCCGTACATCGAGTTCCGCTCCGCCGACGCGGTCTCGTCGCGCTACCTGTGCGCGCTGCCGGCGGTGCTGCAAGGCGTGCTGTACGACGACGACGCGCTCGCGGCGACGTGGTCGCGCCTGGGTGGGCTCGATGCCGGCGCGCGCGCGGAGCTGTGGTTCGAGGCGCGTCACGGCGGGCTGGCCTCGCCGCTTCTTCGCCCGCACGCCGCGTTCGTGCTGGCGCAGGCCCGCGCCGGACTCGAGCGCCGCAACCGTCGCGACGACCGCGGCCGCACCGAGGCCCGCTTCCTCGATCCGGTCGACGAGCTGGTCGCCCGCGGCCAGAGCCCGGCGGACGTGGTGCTCGAGACCGTCGGCGAGCACGCCGGCCGCACGCCCCAGGGCCAGCGCGCGTTCGTGCGCGCGCACTACTTCGCCGGCGTCGAGGTCTGAGCCGTCGGGCAGGAAGCTCCGCGTCCTGCCCGTCGCGAAGGCGAAGCCGTCGCGTCTCCCCTGCTTCCGCCGTCCCGGCGCTTTCGCCGACAAGGCGGCACCACCGGGCCGTCCGCGCTACGATCGGAGGGTGACGTCCCGGCTGCGTTCGCTCGGCGCCGTCTTCGCCTGGACCCTGTCGGCCTGCGGCGCCAAGCCGCCGGCCGAGTCGACGCCGCCGATCGCCACGGTGCCGCGCCGCAGCCCGAGCCCGCCGCGGCCGAGCCCGGCGCCGCCGCCTTCCGCCCGCGCCGGTCGCGACGCCGCAGAGCGAGGCCGCCCACGCCCACGCCCAGTCCTTGCACCGCCGGCGGACCGCTGCCGCCGCACGAGGCGGTCGGCTTCGGTGCCGATCGAGCGGGCCGCGACCGCGCTGTCGCACTTCCACGACGCGCTGCGCCAGCTCGCCGCGGGTCAGGACGCGGACGGCAAGGTCCGCGTCGCGATCTATGGTTCAAGGTCGTCGGTCGCGGTCGATCGCTGTTCCGGCTACCTGCGCGGCTATCTGCAGCAGCGCTTCGGCGACGGCGGCATCGGCCACGTCGCGCTCGCGCCGCTGTGGAAGTGGCACCGCCACAACGAGGTCTCGCTGACCGCGTCGCGCGGCTGGAGCGTGGAGCACGGACAGAAGACCA
The DNA here is from genome assembly GCA_046351635.1 of Nannocystaceae bacterium. GTDB lineage: Bacteria > Myxococcota_A > Polyangia > Nannocystales > Nannocystaceae > Xiheibacterium. The sequence goes on from JAXLYC010000056.1 coordinate 9,403, forward strand.
CCATCCGCGAGGGCGGCCACCTGGGACTGATGGGCGCCGCGATCTTCGCCGCGCGCAAGCGCGTGAGTTGGCGACCGCCGCCGGCGGCGCGCCCGAGTCGTTCTCGCCCTACGCGGACAGCGACTCGCTCACGCTGCACTACCTCGCGCAGCCCAAGGGCGGGCGCTTCACCGTCGAGCTCGGCGGCAAGGCCGTGCGCACGATCTCGACCCGCGCGGCCGCCGACGCGGTGCACAGTTTCGCGGTGCCGCACACCCCGGGCCAGCCGCTGCCGCCGCTCGAGCTGACCCTGCGCGGCGACGGCGAGGTGCGGCTGCTGGGCGCCGAGCTCGAGCGCGACGAGCCCGGCGTCATCGTCGACTCGCTCGGCATCGGTGGCACGCGGGCGGCAAACATGTTGCGGTGGAACGCGCCCGAGTGGACCGCAGCGCTGGCGGCCCGGCCGCCCGATCTATGGATCTCGCCTACGGCGCCAACGAGTGCATGGACGAGGACGAGCCCATCGAGAGCTATCGCGACAACCTCCAGCGTGCTGCAGCGCTTCGCCGAGGCCGCGCCCGGGGCCAGCTGCGTGCTCGTCGGCCCGGTCGACTTCCCGCGCAAGGGCGACGACGGTGTGGGTGCCGCGGCCGCGGCTGTCGCAGATCATCGAAGTCCAGCGCGCGCTCGCTGGCGAGCGCGGCTGCGGCTACTTCGACACGCGCGCGTGGATGGGCGGCGAGGGCTCGATGGATCGCTGGGTCGAGGCGGGAGCTGGCCAAGGGCGACCATCTGCACTTCACCAAGCTCGGCTACCTGCACATGGGCCGGGTGCTCGCCGACGCGCTCATGCGCGACTTCGACGGCGGCCACCCAGGTGGCCCGCGCGCGATAGAGCCGCGACGTGATCGCGCGGCGCCCCCTTGCCGCCGCGGTCGCGTTCGCCGGCGCCGCGCGCCGTCGCGGCCGAACTTTGGCGATCGCTGCTCCGCTCGCCGGCTTGATGCTATAGCCGCACGCCTCGACGATGCGCCGCGCCCTGCCCCGCCTCGCCCTGCTCTGCCCCGCGCTGGTGCTTGCAGCTGCACCCACGGCCGCGCGGGCCTCGGGCTTCGACGCGCCGCTCATCGGATCGGGCCAGTCGGGCCCGGTCACCGACGACGCCGCGGCGACGTGGTGAACCCCGGTCGACCGGGACCCTGCGGCAACCCGAGTTGCAGGTCGGCGCGGGGCTGGTGTTCGGCGCGATCGGCTACCAACGCGACCTGCGCGGGTGTACCAGTTCGCCGACAACCTCGACTTCCAGACCCCGGTCGATCCCGCCGACATCGACCCCGCGAAGTTCGGCCCGCAGCAGAAGGTCCGCGCCAACCTGGTGGACCGGCGTTCGATCCTACGCCGCGATCCCGGCGATCCCGGACCGGCTGGTGTTCGGCGTGGGCGTGGGCATCCCCTACGTCGCGCTGGGCTTCCCCAAGGGCGTGGCCGCAGCGCTTCGCGGGGCAGTCGATCTCCTCGCCGCGCCGCACACGACCTTGGCGCTGGCGGTGCGGGCCCATCGCGTGATCTCGATCGGCGCGGGCGTGTCGTACGTGCTGGGCACGCTGTCGCTGTCGAAGATCCAGGACTTCGGTGCGGTCGATCTCGGCGACAGCCTCGCGCGACCGCCCATCGGCCAGGCCAACGACTTCGGCGCCAACGCGCCGCCGCAGGTGCGCGAGCTCGACGTGCTCGCGCGGCCGATCGACATCAAACAGGCCATCGCCCACGGCATCTCGTTCAACGCCGGCATCGCGCTGCAGCCCACCGACAAGCTCTCGCTCGGGCTGGTCTACCACCACGGCGCCAACCTGACGTTCCACGGCAAGTTCCGCCTGGACATGAACGACGAGTTCTTCACCCAGGACCTCGCGGCCCAGGGGCTGCAGTACAAGCCCATCGTCGCGGGCAAGGCCACGGTGCGGCTGCGCCTGCCCAAGCGCATCACGCTCGGCGCCGGCTACGTCATCAGCAAGCGCTTCAGCCTCGACGGCTTCGTGTCGTACGTCTTCTACCAGGACTTCGATCGCATCCGCATCCGCTTGAGCTCGCCCGATCTCGCGCAGCCGGGCCTGGGTCTGGGCCCCAACAACGACCAGAACCTCATCCGCAACTGGAAGGGCACGGTCAACACCGAGATCAACGGCCGCATCGAGGCGACCCAGAAGCTGCGGGTGTCGCTGACGCTGGGCTACAACTCGCCGGCGTCGCCGGACTCGACCCTCGACGTGTTCTCGCCCGACGGCCACCGCTTGATCGTCGGCGCGGGCATCCGTCACCGCTTCACGCCGCGCTTCGCCCTGCTCGCCGATCTCAAGACCCAGTTCATCGTGCCGCGCACCAACACCGAGTCGGACTACGACCTGGGCAACGGCCGCTACTCGATGTTCATCGGCGCCGCGATGCTGCACGGGCAGTTCCGCTTCGGCACGCTTCCGCGGCAAGCGAGCGAAGGCCAAGCCTGCGCCCGCGGGCAAGCCGCGCCCACGACCGCGCCCGACGCGAGCGCGGCCGATCCCGCCGCGACGCAGGCGCCGTCGAGCGAAGCCGCGCCTGCGACCGATGCGGACGCCGTCGAGCGCAGGCACAGGCGTGGGCGGGCCCACGCCTGTGCCTCCGCCGCCGGTGCCCGAGCCGCGGACGTGACGCGAAGGGGTTGCTCCGGGCTCGACATCGCGGCCGGTCGTGTACGACGATGTACGCGGGGCCGCGAATGCGTTGGAGCGCGACTGCATCTCTTTCGATCTCGCTGGCGCTGGTCTCGTGCGGCCCGCGGGTCAGCGCGCCGGCACCGGCGAGACCGGCTCGAGCACCGGCGACGGCAGCGGTTCGGCCGACAGCGGCACGACCGGTGACGACGGTCAGTTCGGGCCCGAGCAGACCTTCGAGCTGCGGCTCAACGACGATCCACCGCCGCCGCTGGTGCTCGACATGAACCGCGACGAGGTCACCGAGCTGTTCGGCGACCGCGCCGACGAGGTCCTGCTCATCGAGCTCGACTCGACCACGCTCTTGACCGAGTCGCTCGAGCAGATCAAGGACGCGTGCGGGCAGTTCTGGCGCGAGGACGATCCCGATCCGCAGCACGACTGCTCGCTGACGCCGCTGGGCCAGACCTTCATGGGCCCCGACGGCACCTGGCAGACCAGCGCCGAGTATGCCCTGGTCCGCATCCTGACGATGACGCCGGCCAACGTCGTGGTCGCGGGCACCTCGAGCGAGGGCCTGCAGGAGCTGTCCGACGCGCTGGGCATCGGCGGCGGCTACGGCCAGATCCTCGCCGACGCGCTGGGCATCCCGCGGACCGCACCGGTGGTCTCGACCGCGGGCCTGGTCGAGTCGTTCCGCACCAACTTCGTCGCGAGCCACCCCAACGTCGGCGAGGACGGCAAGCTCGCGATCACGCTGCAGGACGCGCTTTCGGACCTGGCGACGCTGGCCGATCGCTACGGCCCGATGGAGGGCCACCCCGGCATCGTCGATCCCTCGTTCGTGCCCTCGGGCGCGGTGCTGGGCCCCGACTTCCACATGCGCGCGGTGGCCAAGTCCAACCTGCGGCTGTGCGACGGCATCGACGCCGACAACGGCAAGGGCTTCCTGTCGGTCATCGCAGATCAGACCGGGCCCGAGTACGACGACGAACTCGAGTTCGACTTCACCAACCCCGACGACTTCCAGCTCGGCGGCCTGGTCGAGAACCCCACGGTCGATCTCCGCTTTCGCACGCTCGAGACCGTCGGCTTCGTGCCCAGCTGCCTGGGCGATCCGCCGTGCACGGCCAACGCGCCGGGCTCACCGCAGGGCAGCGACTCGGTGTGGGCGCTCGATCCGTGGCTACTCGAGTACAACGTCACCGCGGGCGCGCGCAACGACTACGAGACCCGCACCTTCAGCGAGGGCTACCTGCTCAACACGGCGCACGTGTACATCGGCCAGAACGGCAACCCGCCGGGTTGGGTCGAGTACGACATCCCGCTCAACCTCGGCAACCCGCCCGAGCCGCAGTACGTGTGGGAGACGATCCTCGAGGTCGCGCAGGTGGCGTTGCACGAGACGCCGTACGCCTCGATCCCCGACGGCGACGCCGACGTCGCGTTCACGCTGTTCGACATCCCCGTCGGCATCACCGGGCCGCAGGCGGCCGAGGGCGTGCGCCCGTACCTGCAGGAGCAGGCCAGCGAGCTGTCCGACTTCCTGCTGGGCGACTACAAGAAGAACAACGACCACGTCGACTTCTACTACCGCCGGGCCGAGGGCGGCATCCCGTACCTGTTCTTCGTCGCCGACGTCGACCTGCAAGACGGCGAGAGCTACGGCTGGTCCAACCCCGGCTTCTTCGCCGACGCGAGCCTGAGCCAGAAGGCCTCGAGCACCGCGATCGAGGGCGTGGGCGACACCGTGCACGAGAAGATCGAGCTGCTGGCCGGCGAGACCGTGCTGTACTTCCAAGACGATGCGGGCCAGACGTACCGCGCGCGTTTCGAACGCACCATCGAAGACGACACCCTGACCGTGCACGTCGCACCGAAGCTGGGAGGCTGAGAGCATGACCGCGCGACATCCTCTGCGTTGGCTCGCGGGCGCTGCCCTGCTCGCCTCGTCTGGCTGCAGCGAGGACACCGTCGGGCTGCCGGGTGACCCCGCGCCGATCGCCGTGGGCGAGACCCGCGACGTCGAGCTGCGATACCTGCGCTTCGACGTGAAGGGCTTCGCCAAGACCAACACGTTGGCGCAGCTGCGCGCCATGCCGCGCAAGGTGCTGCAGGACGTGTGGCTGCTGGATCTCGACGCGCGCCCGCTGCTGGTCAACGCGCTGAGCAAGCTGCGCGACATGCCCGAGTCGGAGGTCGCGGCGCTGCCGATCGCGGGCCAGAACATGCGCAAGCTGGTGCTGATGACGCCCGACAACGCGGAGCTCGAAGGCACCAAGCTCGAGGAGCTCATCGCGATCTCGGCCGCGGTCGGCATCCCGCCGGCGAAGTGCCTGTCCGACCTGGTCGGCATCGGCGTGACCGACCCGGTGATCCCGGTCGAGGTCATCGCCGACGTCATGCTCGAGAATGTGGTCTCGACCCACCCCAACGCGCAGACGCGGCGCGGCCCGGTCGACGCCGAGCACCCCGACGGCATCTACCCGGTCGCGCCCGGCCACATCCCGCTGACCCTGGCCGACGTGATCACCAACTTCGAGGACATGGCCGAGCGCTTCGGCCCGGTCGAGGGCCACCCCGGCTTCGTGCTCGAGGCCAAGGGCGTCTCGGTCGTCGAGGACGAGTTCTCGATGACGTCGAAGGTCAACGCCAACGCGCTGCCGTACAAGGGCATCGATCTGTCCAACGGCGACGTCGCCAGCGTCAACAGCGTCGGCGGTCAGATCGAGACGCTGCACGACTTCAGCGATCCCGACTGGATGCAGATCACCGGGCTGGTGCCGGTGCCCAAGGTCCAGACCCTGGGCTTCGGCCTGGTCGAGAACGACGCGTTCGTGCCCGGCGGCGACAGCCGCGATCCTGCGCCCACCGGCAACTCGCCGGGCTGGGACCTGCTGCCGTGGGAGTTCGAGCGGTTGATCCTCGACATGGCCAGCGCCGCGGTCGCGGACACGCCGGCGCACTGCAACGACTACGAGCTCGGCACCGGCGTGTCCGCGTTCACCGGCTGCATCGACGACAGCGGCTGGGTCACGCTGGAGACCTTCAACGGCGTCGGCTCGCCGCCGCCGCCGGCGTACATGTGGGATCTCGAGCTGGAGCTGGCGCAGGTGCGGCTGCACGACGGCGGCCTGGCCGAGGGCGAGGCCGACGTCGCGATGACCATCACCGACGTCGAGGTCGGCGTGCCGCCGGAGGAGATGATCGAACAGGTCAAGGCCAACGTGCACTCGAACCCCGAGGCGCTGCGCGAGTTCGCATCGCTGCTGACCGACAGCACCGTCGGCGCGGCGGACTTCTACTACGTGCGCGGCATCGACTCGCTGCCGGCCGACCAACACGGCGACTGGCTGTTCTTCGTGACCGAGCACGACATCGCGCTGGGCGAGGACGGCGATCCGGTGCGGCCCTACGCCTACGACGCGCCGGGCTTCTATGCCGACCCGCAGCTGGGCGACAAGCGCTCCGACACCCGCGAGGTCGACGGCGACACCGAGCACGAGAAGATCCGCGTTGCGCCCGGCGACGTCCTCTACGCCCAGGGTGACGACGGCGCCGTGTTCCGCATCGACGTGCTCGACAAGCCCGCGCGCTCGCACGTGGCGCTGACGATCACGCGCGTGCACTGACCCCCTGCGCCGCGGTCGCGGCCGCGCGCTTCAGTCGCTGGTGTCGCCGCCGAGCTTGCGCAGCACGCTCGTGGGGTACAGCCCCACCAGCAGCGCGTTGCCGGGTCCGGGGCGACCGTGGCGGATCTCGAGGCTGGCGCAGCCCGCCTTCTTCAGCGCGCCGATCGGCTCGTCGGCGCCGACCAGGTACGCCAGCACGCGGTCGAGGTTGGGCGAGTGGCCCACGCACAGCAGGTTCTGCTCGCCGCGCGCGCGGAGCATGTCGACCACGTCGGAGGGATCGGCCATGGGCGTGAGCGTGTCGCTGGTGACCAGCGGCAGCGCGTCACCGCCGAGCACCTCGCGCGCGATCTCTGCGGTCTGTTGCGCGCGCACGTACGGGCTCGCGATGATCACCTCGGGCGCGATGCCGACCGCGAGCAGGCCCTTGGCCGCGAGCTTGGTGCGCACGCGGCCCTTGTCGGTCAGGTAGCGCTCGGGGTCGGTCGGACACGACGGGTCGGTCGGGTCGATCGCGATGCCGTGGCGAAACAGATGCACCCACACGTCGTGCCCAGGGTATGCCACTTCGGGCCCCGCGGCGATGGCCCGCGCGAACACCGACGGCAACGCGGATGGCGCCACGGGAACGTGGCCGCGGCCGCCTGGCCCTGGTACCGTGCCGGCGTCGCGCATGGCCGAGGCCACTCAACTGGTCGCGATCGACCTGGGCTCGAACAGCTTCCACATGGTGGTGGCGCGGGTCGTCGACGGCCAGCTCACGCTCATCGACCGCATGCGCGAGCGGGTCCAGCTCGCCGCCGGCCTCGACGAGCGCAACAACCTCACCCACGACGCGATCGACCGCGGCATCGACTGCCTGCGGCGCTTCGGGGAGCGGATCCCCGCCGGCGTGCGCGTGCGGGCGGTCGGCACCAACACCTTGCGCAAGGCCCGGAACACCCGCGAGTTCCTGCGCAAGGCCACCGCGGCCCTGGGTCACCCGGTCGAGGTGATCCCTGGCCGCGAAGAAGCGCGGCTGATCTACCTGGGCGTGGTCCGCTCGCTCGGTGGCGCGGCCGAGCGACGCCTCGTCATCGACATCGGCGGCGGCAGCACCGAGCTCATCATCGGCGAGGGCTTCGAGGGCAAGCTGGCCGAGAGCCTGCACATCGGCTGCATCGGTCACACCACGCGCTTCTTCGCCGACGGGCGCCTGCGCAAGGAGTCGTTCCGCGAGGCCACCACCGCCGCGCGCGTGGAGCTCGAGACCATCGAGCAGGCCTTCCGCCGCACCGGCTGGGTCGCCGCGATCGGCAGCTCGGGCACGATCCTCTCGATCGAGGCGATCCTGCGTGCCAACGGCTGGGGCGAGAGCATCACGCGCGACGGGCTGCGACAGCTCCGCGACGCCATGATCGCGGCCGGCCGGCTGTCGAAGCTGCAGCTGCCGGGGCTGCCGGCGGACCGCGCGTCGGTGCTGCCCGGCGGGCTCGCGATCCTCTACGGCGCGTTCAAGAGCCTGAAGATCGATCGCATGTCGACCGCGAGCGGGGCCCTGCGCGAGGGCCTGCTGTACGACACGCTCGGCCGCATTGCACACGAGGACGTCCGCGAGCGCACCATCGCGTGGTTGTGCGAGCGCTACGCGGTCGATCGCAGCCAGGCCGCGCGGGTGGAGACCAGCGCGCTGGCGCTGCTCGATCGCGCCCAGGCCGCGTGGGAGCTGCATCATCCCGATCTGCGGCTGGTGCTGGGCTGGGCCGCGCGGCTGCACGAGATCGGCTTGGCGCTGAGCTACAGCGGCTACCACAAGCACGGCGCCTACCTGGTCGCCAACTCCGACCTGCCGGGCTTCTCGCGCGAGCAACAAGGACTGCTCGCGGCGCTGGTCGGCGCGCACCGACGGCGGCTGCGGCCCGAGCGCGTGGCCGAGCTGCGCGGCGCAGGCGGCAACGCGGCGGTGCGGCTGGCGGTGCTGCTGCGGCTCGCGGCCACGCTCAACCGCGCGCGCGACCCCGAGGGCGCGGTTCTGCCCGAGATGACCGCGGCTGGCACCATCGTCGAGCTGCGCTTTCCCAAGGGCTGGCTCGAGGACCATCCGATGACCGCGACCGACCTGCAGTACGAGCAGTCGTTCCTGGCGGCCGGGGATCTCGCTGGTCGCGCGCTGACGTCCGTCACATCGGCCAGCGCGACCGTCGAGCAGCACATGGGCTTCGACGTCATGCGGCGCGGCTGCGCGCTGGTCCTCGGTCTGATGGTGGCGGCGTGCGGTGACGACGGCGGTCCGGGCGGCGACTCGACCGCGGGCGACAGCGGCAGCAGCAGCGGCGGCACCGACGGCTCGGCCTCGGCGTCCGCGTCCGCGTCGGCCTCGGCGTCCGCGTCGGCCTCGGCGACGATGACCGACGGCAGCGCGACCGGGGACTCGAGCGGCGAGTCGAGCGCGAGCGGATCGTCCAGCGGCGCCGAGAGCACGAGCACCGGCGACGCGCCGATCACCGTCGAAGGCGTCGTGCTCAGCTACCTGGGCCTGCCGGTCGCGGACGCACAGGTCACCATCGCCGGCGACAGCACCACGACCGACGCCGACGGCCACTTCACGCTCGAGGGCGTCAGCGCGCCGTACGACGCCATCGTCGAGGCCAACGGCGTCATGATCGTCTACGGCCTGACGCGCAGCGATCCGACACTGCACACCGTCGCGTTCGAGCAGGGCGAGCGCGGCGCGACGGTGAGCGGCCAGCTCGCTGGTGGCGCCGGTTTCCCCGAGCCGGCCGAACACGACTTCACGGTCTCGTTCGACAGCATCGCGATGCACGAGGAGGGCAGCTCGTACAGCCAGGGCGATCAGGGCGACTACTACCTGCAACCGCGCTGGTACGGGCCGCTGACGCAGGAGGGCACCGTGCTCGCGGTGCAGTACGGACAATCGGTGTTGGGTCACCCGACCGGCTACGACGGGCTCGCGAGCCAGGACCTGGCCATCGCCGACGGCGGCGATTTCCCCGATCACGACCTCACGCTGTTGCCGGTCGCCGACGCCTTGGTCGAGGGCGCGATCGGCCTGCCGGACGCCTACGACTACGCCGGCCTGCGCCTGTTCGTCGGCGTGGGCGAGCGCGCGAGCGCGTTCGTCGGCTGGGCCGAGGACGCCGGCGACAGCTACAGCTTCGTGGTGCCGCAGGGCCAGGGCGCGTGGTCGTCGGTCGCGCTCTACGCCGGCGCGGGCAACGACTACGCCTATGCCTTCCGCGCCTACATCGATCCCGACACGCTCGATGCCGACCTCGACATCCCCGCGCTGCCGGCGTTCGCGATGCCGACCGCCGGGGGCACACTGGCCGACGGCGACACCATCGCCTGGAGCGGAATGCCCGAAGCGGTCACGGTGGTGTGGCTCGTGTGCGAGCAGGGCGAGCTGCAGCTGCTGCTGGTGACCGCGGACGACAGCATCGCGCTGCCCGACACCGCCGCCTGGGGCACGCTGATCCAACCCGGCGTGACCTGCTACATGAGCCTCGAGCAGTACGCACCGCACGCCGACGTCGACAGCTGGGCCTCGCCGCCCTCGCCGACCGCGAACCGCAACCGCGTGTGGCAGTCGTACCCGTCGTCGGCATTGTTCGACGGCAGCTTCGGCCACGCCGAGATCGCGCTCACCGGCGCGTGATCGGCCGCCGCAAGCTCGTCACCGAGCGCAGCTCGAGCCCGCGATCGTCGATCACCAGCTCCGTCCGCACCTGCTCGATGGCACCGAGGGTGGCGTCGAGCAGCGCGCGCTCGCTGGGTGCGCTGGCAGCGAGTACGGCCCGCACCTGCGCGTGCGTGAGCCGCTCGGTCCAGCGGTGCACGTCGATTGCGACCACGGCCGCGATGCCGCGGTTGCGCTGCGCGGCCGTGGCGGCGCGGCGAGCCCGGCGGCGCGCGCCCTGCCCCAGCGCCGCGGCGACGGCCTCGCGCCCCCGCGCGGCCCAGCCTGCGCGCAGCGACGGATCGGTGAGCGATGGATCGAGTGCGTCGAGACGCACGGCCTTGCCCACGCGTGCCAGCAGCGTGCGGTCGAGCGACGGCAGTGCGTCGGAGAGCCAGCGCAACGGATCGGCGGCGCCCACCGTCAGGACACCGTCGCCGGTGCGGCGGCCGGCATCCCAGTCGTCGAGCTGCAGCGACGCGCCGCGCAGGCCCCTGAGCCACGCGGGCGCGACCAGCTGCGCCTGCGCGATCCGGCAGTGGCGCAGCTGCGGCGCGGCGATCCAGCGCTGCGCCAGCGCGACCGCGGCGTCAGCGTCGATCCCGATCGCGACCGTGGTGAGGGCATCGTCCCCGCGATCGAGCCCCGGCAGCGGCGCGACGATGCCGCGCAGATTCGTCCGGGTGGTGCGCCGGTGCGAGCGGCCAGATCACCGCGCCCTCGAGCTGCGCGCCGCCGAGCTGCCGTGGCCCGAACCAGATCCGCGGCGCGTCGCGCAGCCACGCCACCACGCCGGCGGTGCAGGCATCACCGGGGTCGACGTCGTCGACCCACGCCGAGGTGATGGCGCGCTCGAGCCGCTCGCCTTCGCCGCGGCGCAGCGCCACCAGCCGCTGCAGATCGACCGTGCCCAGGCCCGCGCCGAGCAGCCCGTGATCGCGGCGGGCCTCGTCGTACCAGCGCGAGCGCGCGAGCGACTCGCCCGGCGTGGTCGCGCCCGCGACGTGGGCGAGCATCTCGGCGCGCAGCGGCACCGGGTACAGCGACAGCACCAAGGTATCGCCGTCGACCGCGACGCCGAGCTCGGCGTCGTCGAGCGTCCATGTCCACGTCGGGTGACCGGCCAGCACCTGTCGTGACGAGCGTCCGTCGGCGGCATCGATCGCGTCGATCGTCGCCACGATCGCTTCGGCGTCGCCCAGCTCCACGCGCAGCACCGGCGCCGGCCGATGCCGTAGAGCACCCAGTGGGGATTCGCGCGCAGGCCCAGCGCGACCAGGCCGTCGCGATCGACGTGGCCTCTGAGCGCCGCGATCAGGGCCTGTCCGTCGGGCTCGCGCACGACCGCCTCGTCGAGCTGGGCCGACACGGACGCGAGCGTGGCGTCGACCAACGGCTGCAGCCGCGCCAGCTCCCGCGGTGAGGGCGGATCGACGGCGGCCCATACGTAGGGCGTGCGCGCCGGGACGTGGGCGAGCATCCGCGCCGCAGTGGCATCGAGGCCGCGCTCGACCGCAACGGTCGGCTCGGGGCCCGCGGTCGCGGTCGCGCGGCGGTCACAACCCAGCAACGCCGTCACCAGCAGCGCAGCCCCCATCCCGATCGCCCCGGGCGCCCCGCGCCGCTGCTGCGAGCCCGTCATGGCGGGCTCCGACGTGCCAGACGGCGGGTTCATGCACGCACGCGCCCGGCACCCGGCGGCAGATCGAAGCACGACCGCCGCGCGTTGCCGGGGCTACGTCACAGCCCCAGCGCCGCGAACACGCCGTCGCGCTCGGCCTGGGCCTGCCGGGCGGTCATCGGCCGTGCGCCGACGATGCACGGCCGTGGCACCTGCCGCACGAGCACGACGCCGTTGGGCGCGACGAAGATCGCAAGGCCCGCAGCGCGCACGGCCACGGCGTCGACCTCGAGCAACCACGCGACCTGGGCGCGCTTGCCGACCTTCGCCGCGGGGTCGTCGGTGAGGTGCACGTGGGTACGACGCATCGGCGACAGGCCCGTGCGGGCGATGGCCGCGATCGCGGCGGTGTCGGTGCCGTGCCACAGCGAACCCCTGCCCGACCACGGGCGCCACGACCGCTCCAGGCCCTCGAGCGTGACCGCGGTGTTGTCCCGCGAGTGTCCCCGACACGCGCGCACGCGATCCCCGTCGAGCTGGAGCCGCCGCTTGTCGTTGGTCGCGACGACCCGTTCGAGCTGGTCGCGCGTGAGCCCGGTCGCAGCCAGCACCGCGTCGATCGGTGCCCAGCCGGCCTCGTCCATGGGCACGCCTGCGGCCGCGCCACCGTGGCGCAGCAGCCACGACAGCCGTCGACTGCGCGCGCGTGCTCGTCGACGCGGGTCGGGTTCGCTCATGCCTGCAACAGTGTAGCGGCGGCCGCGACCGCGTCGACCAGCTCGCGCCAGCGCGCACGGGCTTGACCAGCAGGCGGCCCGGCAGCCGCGCGGCTTCGTCGTGCTCGAGGAAGCCCGAGACGAACACCACCGCGCAGCCGGGATGCGTCGCGAGCACGCGCTGGGCCAGCTCCGGCCCGGAACAGCCCGGCATCATCACGTCGCTCACGAGCACGTCGGGTCGTAGGCCCTGCTCGATCGCAGCCAACACCGCCTGGGGATCCGCGAAGCCGCGTGCTCGTAGCCGCCGCGACGCAGCGACAACAGCAACGACTCGCGCGCCAGCTCGTCGTCGTCGCAGACCACGACCTCGACCGGCTCGCCGGCCGGCCGCGCGCGCCGTGCCGAGGCCGGCGTCGCGTCGGTCCGCAGCGAGACCTCGGGCAACGCGATGGTCGCGACGGTGCCGCGGCCCAGTTCGCTGTCGAGCTGCAGCGTGCCACCGGACTGCGCGGCGAAACCGAGCACCGAGGGCAGGCCCAGGCCGGTGCCGGTGGTGCGCGAGGTGTAGAACGGCTCGACGACCTTGCCGATCTCGTCGGCCGCGATGCCGACGCCCTGGTCGCGCACCGACAGCAGGATCCACCGCGGCGCGACGGAGGGCAGCGCCGGCACCCGCGCCCGCGCGCTGGCCTCGTCGAGCGCGACGACCTCGATCGTGATCTCGCCGCCGGCCGGCATCGCCTCCTGCGCGTTGAGCACGAGGTTGACCAGGGCGAGCTCGAGCTGGGTCGGATCGGCGAGCACGCCCGCAGGCGCGCTCGGCAGCGTCAACCCCACACGGACGTCACGCCGCAGCAGCGCACCGATCATGCCCTGCAGCTCGCGCACCAGCGACGCGGCATCGACCGACTGCGGCGTCAACGGCTGCCGCCGCGCGAACGCCAAGAGCTGCCGCGTCAGGGTGGCGCCGCGATCGACACACGCCTGCAGCGTGCCCACCGCGGCGGCGTCGGGGCCCTCGGCCGGCAGCTGATCCTGCAGCGCGTCGGCGACCCCGCGGACCGCCGTGAGCAGGTTGTTGAAGTCGTGCGCGATGCCGCCGGCCAGGCGCCCGACCGCCTCGAGCCGCTCGGATTGCGACAGACGCTCGGCCAGCTGGCGTTCCCGCGCCTCGGCGGCGACCTGGGCGGTGACGTCGACCGCACGCGCGAGCTGTCGATCGTCGTCGAAGCGCGTGCGCAGCAGCGACGCAAACGTCGGCGTGGCCGCGCCGATCACCACCTGGCTGCCGCCGGGCTCGCGCGCCGGCTCGAACAGGCCTTCGAACCCGCAGCCCACCGGATCGCGGCCGAGCAGGCGCGCGGCCGCGGGGTTGGCCTGCTCGACGCGGCCGTCCGGGCCGAGCACGAACAGCGCGTCGGAGCCCCCGTCGAACACGCGGCGGTAGTGGGCCTCGCGCTGACGCAGCGCGGTCTCGACCGTCGCGCGCGAGGCCACCTCGGCGCGCAGGGTCCTCACGTGCGCGCGCAACCACCGGGCGCGCGCCGCCACGCCGCCGCCGACCGCCGCGAGCGCGGCCACCACCGCGGCGAGCTGCAGCGACCAGCGCTGGTGCCACGCCGGCGGCAACGTGAACGCGAGCACGGTCGGCGTCGACCAGCGACCGTCCTCCGCCGAGGCCCGCAGCTCGAGCACGTGTCGACCCGGCGGGAGCGCGGCCCAGGTCAGCGCGCGCTCGGGTCCTGCGACCTGCCATGGCGCTTCCGACTCGCCGTCGCTGTGCAGCCGGTACTCGAACATCGCCAGCTCGGGGTGACGCAGGATCGGCGAGGTGAACGCGACCTCGAGCCGGCCGACCCCGGGCGTCAGCGTGGTCTGCTGTCCCGGCGGCACCAGCGTGCCGTCGACGCTCGCGCGCAGCAGCTGCACCGGTGGTGCCGGCGGCGTGTCGGCGATGGCCCGCGGATCGAGCGACAACAGCCCCGCGATGGTCGGCAGCAGCAGCACGCCCTCGCGCGTGATGATCCCCGCCGGCTGACCGCCGCCGTTGCCCTCGGGCGTGGCCCACCGCCGGGCGTGCAGCGGCTGCGTGGGATCAGCCAGGCGCGCCTCGAGCTCGGCGCGCGAGACCCGGGCGAGGCCGCGGTTGCCGTGCAGCCACAGCCCGCCGCGCCCGTCGTCGAGGATCGCCGACACGACGTTGTCCGCGAGTCCGTCGGCCCGCGTCAGTCGACGCAACACGCCGTCGCGCAGTACGCCCAGGCCGCCGCCGTAGCTGCCCAGCCACACCGTGCCGTCGTCGTCGACCCGCAGGCTGCGGATCTCGCCGACCGGCAGGCCGTCGCGGCGATCCCAGCGCGTGAGCACGCCGCGTTGCAGCCGCGTCAGCGCGTCGTGTCCGCCGAACCACAGCGCCCCGCCGTGACCCGCCGCGATCGCGACCACGCGGGTGAGGCCGACGTCCAGCGCCGTCGCGACGCCGTCGCGCACCACGAACGCGCCGCCGCTGTTGGTCCCTATCACGAGCTCGCGGCCGTCGTCGCGCTCGCGCGGCAGGATCACCTGGGCCTCGTGCCGCAGATCGACCACCGCCTGGGTCTGATCGTCGGCGTCCAGCCGCATCAGCCAGGTGTCCGCGCCGAAGTAGACCGCGTCGCTGGCCAGCGCCAGCGCGCGCACGCTGCCGCCGGCGAGCGAGCGCATCGAGCCGTCGCGCGCGAGCGCGAGCAGACCGCCGGGATCGCTGCCGGAGCCCACGAGCACGGTGCCGTCGTCGCGCTCGAGCACCGGCAACACGTCGCCGCCGGCCCAGCGCACGCCCCAGTCTTCGCGCACGAAGCGGTGCAGGCCATCGCCGGCGGTGCCGACCCACAGGCCCTGCTCGCGATCGATGTGGAGGTCGCGCACCGGCGCCGGCAGCTGCACGCGATCGGGCTGGCCCACCACCCGCAGCCACGCGTCCCCGCTGGCGAAGACCGTGCCGTCGGCCGCGCGAGCGAGTGCGTGGGTCGGCGTACGCTCGAGCCACTGCGTGCGCCCGTCGACCAGTCGCACGACCCCGGCGTCGCCGCCGACCAGCAAGGCGTCGCCGTCGCGCTCGAGCGCGCGCACCGGGGCGATCGGCGTCGCGATCGCGCGGGTGCGATCGCCCTCGACCCGCATCAAGCCGTCGTCGGTGCCGAGCCACGCGCCGCCGGAGTCGGCGAGGACCGCCGGGGTCGCGCCCACCGGCAGCGCATCCCAGCCGCCGTCGAAGCGCGCGGCACCGGTGGCGCTGCCGACCCAGACCACGTCGCCGACCGCGGCGATGGACCAGATCGCACCGCCGGCCAGCGGCGCGAAGCGAGGCACCGAACGCGTGCGCCCGTCGGGGTCGAGCGCGACCACGTCGCCGTCCTGGAAGCCCAACCACCGCGTGCCCGCGGTGTCGACCGCGAGCGCGGTGATCCGGATCGAGCTCCACTGTGACAGCTCGGATGCGGCCATCGACTCGAAGTGGTGGCCGTCGTAGCGCGCGAAGCCGCCGAAGGTGCCCAGGTCGAGCCAACCATCGGGGCTCTGCGCGATCGCGGTGATCGACGACTGCGGCAGTCCGTCGTCGACGGCCCAACGCACCTCACGGTAGCGACCCAGCGGCGAGGTCGCGAGCGCGAGCGACAAGAACGCGAGCAGCACCAACGTGGATCATAGTCCGCGCCCACGCGGTGGTTGCACGTGGCGCTTTCGCGGTGATTGCAGCCGCTCGCGGTGTCCCGAGGCCGGACGCGCAGGCCGACCGCAACATCCCGAAGCTGCCGCGCAGCGCTCGCTCGCGCGCGCGACGACAGCCTCAGCGTGCGGTAGCGTACGCGCCGGTGCGGCGTGGCGGCGGCGCGCGGCGGGCGGTGGCCGACGCGCCGCGGACCTCGAGCAGGTCGCCGAGGTCGATCACGCGGGTGGCCTCGGCCAGGATCTCGCGCGACACCGGGCCGGGGCGATCGGAAAGCTGACGGTCGAGCGTGCGCAGGCCCTCGTGATCGGGCTGCCACGCGAGGCCGCGGTGGATCACGGCGCGCGCGGCATCGGCGTGGGCCGGCCCGGCGGCGGCGAGCCGCACCGCGAGCCGGCGCATGACCTCGGCGGCGCGTTCCTTGCGACCCAGCAGCACGAACGCCTCGGCCATGCCTTCGAGCGCGAGCTCGTCCCCGGGGGCCTGGGCGAGGATGCAGCGGATGGCCGCGACCGCGCGATGGACATCGCGCGCGCGCAGGTGCGCGTCGGCGGCGGCACGCAGGCTGGGCAGGTGCTGCGGCGCGAGCCGCAGCGCGCGGACGCACAGCGATTGCGCGCGCGTGTGTCGACCGGCCTGCAGCTCGAGCTGCGCGAGCTGGGCCAGCTGTTCGGCCGCGAGCTCGAAGGCGCCGGCGCGCTGGGCCAGATCGGCGAGCACGAGGCGGCGCATGGGTGTGCCATCGGCCCGGACCGCGGCCGTCGCCGCCGTCAGGGCCTGCGGCACGCGGGCCCAGCGGAGCTCGTCGCGCACCACGCCGTCGAGGGTCTCGGCGGCCTGCTGCGTCTGGCCCAGCGCCAGCTGCAGCTCGCCGATGCGCAGCCGCACCGCCGGGTCGTGGTCGAGCCGCGCGATGCGGGCGTGGATCGCCAGCGCGCGGGCCTGGTCGCCCTGCTGCTCGCACTGCAGCGCGGCGGTGCGGTACATGCCCAGCGCCGGCGCGATCTGGCCCACGGAGGCGAACCAGTCGGCGTGCTGCAGCTGCGCCTCGACCTGCGACGGCTGCGACGGTAGTGGCATCGGAGCGCCGTGAGCCATGAACCCCCTGCTCTCGGGAGGTCAGACACCGGCTCCGCGGATTCTTGCGGCGCGCTCACCCGACAAAACGCAGGTCGCGGGACGGGCGGCAGCGGCGGCCGGGGTCAGCCCAGCGCCAGGCCCCGGACCGAGCCCAGCCACGCGTCCAGGTCCGCCAGCAGCGAGTCGCGCGAGCCCGGGACCGCCGGCAGCGCCGCGATGGCGTCGTGCAGCGCCTTGCGCGTGCGCGACAGCCGAGTCGTCACGGTGCTGACCGGCGCGCCCAGCACCTCCGAGATCTCGGAGGTCTTGAGGCCCTCCCAGTAGAACAACACCAGCAGCATCTGCGCCTCGACGTCGAGGACCTGCATCGCGCGCAGCAGCAGCGTCTGTTGCTCGAAGCCCGCGACGATGCGGCTGGCGGTCGGCGTGGGATCGGTCGCGCTCGAGACGTCGCCGTCGTCGAACACGTTGGACTCGACCACGCGCGTGCGCAGATGGTTGAGCAGAAGCCGCCGCGCGATGCCGAAGAGGAACGGTCGGAAGCTCTCGGCCTCGCGCAGGCGCTCGCGGCCCTCGACGCAGGCGAGGAACGTGCGCTGCGTCAGGTCCTCGGCGGCGCCGCCGACCCGCAGGTCGAAGAAGCGCAGCACCGAGCGATAGTAGCGATCGACCAGCTCGGTCGCGGCGACGCGATCGCCCAGGCCCCACGCGGCGAGCAGCTCGGCATCGGAGCGCGGCGCTGGCCCGGGGTCCACGCGGCAAGTGTGCGACCGCCCGGCGGCCCCACGCAACCGTGGCACGCGTGGCTCAAGGCGTGTACTTGCGCACCCAGATGTCCCAGCTGGTCGCGGGCGTCGAGACGTAGCCGCACGCGAGGATGTTGCCCGCGGGGTCGAAGCCCAGGCCCCAGATGGTGTCGCGATCGCCGGCGGGCCCGCTGACGGTCTCGGTCCAGCGCGCGTTGCCGAGGGCGTCGTAGCGGCGGATCCACGCGTCGGTGCTGCCGGCCCCCGCACCCATCTCGCCGCCGACGACGAAGCCACCATCGGCCGCGGCCGCGATCACGTTCGCGCGGTCGTCCGCGCCCGCGGGCTGCCGACGATGTCCTGCCACAGCAGCGCGCCGCTGGGATCGCGACGCTGCAGCCACATGTCGTTGTCGCCAGCCTCGGCCCGACGCCAGCCGGCGAGCAACAGATCGCCGTTGAGCGCCGCGCGGACGGTGGTCCACGTGCCCGGGGGCTCGGCCATCGAACCCTCGTCGACCCACACGTCGTTGCCGTCGCCGTCGAAGCGCGCGAGCCAGTAGAACTGCTCGTTGGCGGTACTCTGGCGGTAGCCCACGCCGACGAAGTGATCCTCGAGCGCGATGACGGCGTGGCCGCGATCGGGCATGCCGCCGGGGAAGCCCTCGCGCAGCTGCGTCCACCGCACGCTCTGACCGTCGCCGCTGCGCCGCTGGAACCACAGATCGGTGTCGGTCGTGGTCGCGGGCGTCGCGTAGCCCAGCGCCACGAGATCGCCGCCGGGCGCGAACGCGAGGCCGCGGACCTCGTCGACCCCGGACACGCCGCCGTCTTGCTGCGCCGACCACAGCAGCAGGCCGTCGCCGCTGAGCTTGCCGATCCATGCGTCGGGCCCACCGTCGGGCGTGTTGACGTAGCCGGCGACGACGAAGTCGTCGTTCGCGTCGGCGAGGATCGCCCAACCCTCCTCGTCGGCCATCGCACCGCCGTCGAGCACCCAGGTCCAGACCTCGGTGCCGTCGTTGCGATACTTGCGGATCCACAGGTTGAAGCCCTGGTCGGCGACGCTGACGTGGCCGATGACCGCGAAGTCGCCGTGACTGTCGACCGCGAGGGCATAGGCGCGGTCCTCGACGAAGCCGACGCTGGCGTAGGTCTGTGTCCACACCGGCTGGCCCGAGCGAGTGCAGTCGCGGTTGCAGCCGTCGCCGTCGACGTCGTTGCCGTCGTCGCACGCTTCGTCGGCGGACTGGTTGCCGTCGCCGCAGGCCTGCGCGGTGCAGCTGCCCGCGAGGCCGCCGCCGGCGAACTCGTGGTAGCGCCGCATCGACGCGCAGTCGTCGTCGGGCACGCTGCAGTAGCCGACCGATTCGCAGCGCGCGTCGACGCCCAGCGGCGCGCACTGCTGGTCGTCGCTGCAGTCGAACACCGCCGCGGGCAGACACGCGAGCGCGGCGCCGAGCAGCAGCGCCGCCGCATACACACCCTGCCTCGAGACCGCGCGCACCACTTCGGATCTGACTTATCACCCGGCCGCGGTGGCCGTCCACGCGCGCGGCCACGGCCGTGCGCACCCCTGCCACCGCGCCGGCGCGGACGCGCGCGCGGCCCTTGGGCTATCCTGGGTGCCCGTGTCCGCGCCCACGGCAGCGGCGTCCACCAGCGCCACCGAGTCCTTCGTCGGCACCACGGTCGGGCGCAGCTCCGGCACGCCGACGCGGCGCTACACCCTGCTGCGGCGGCTCGCCATCGGCGGCATGGGCGAGCTGCTGCTGGCGCGGGCCAGCGGCGCCGGCGGGGTGCAGAAGCTGGTCGCGATCAAGCGCATCCGCTCGGAGTACGCCTCGGATCCCGCGTTCGTGTCGATGTTCCTCAACGAGGCCCGGCTGGCGGCCACGCTCGATCACCCCAACGTCGTGCGCACCTACGATCTGGTCGACGACGACGGCAGCTTCTTCATGGTGATGGAGTACCTGCACGGCGAGTCGCTGGGCCGGCTGCTCAACCACGTCGTGGCGATGGGCGAGCGCGTGCCGCTGGTGCACGTCGTCACCATCGCGCTGGGCATTGCCGCGGGGCTGCACTGCGCCCACGAACGGCGCGGCGTCGACGGCCGCCCGCTCGACATCGTCCACCGCGACCTGTCGCCGGGCAACGTCTTTCTCACCTACGAGGGTGGCGTGAAGCTGCTGGACTTCGGCATCGCCAAGGCCACCAGCCGCACCTCGATCACGCTGGGGCCCACGCGCAAGGGCAAGGTCTCGTACATGTCGCCCGAGCAGTGCGTCGGCGCCGAGGTCGATCGCCGCAGCGACATCTTCGCGCTCGGCGTCGTGCTGTGGGAGCTGTGCACCGGGCGGCGGCTGTTCCGCGGCGACAACGAGTTCGCGATCATGAACCAGATCACCACCGTCGATGCGCCCACGGCGATCTCGGTGGTGCCGGAGCTGCCGCGCGAGCTGTCGGACATCCTCGCGCGCGCGCTGCAGCGCGAGCCCCAGGCGCGCTACCAGAGCGCGATGGAGCTGCACGACGCGATCGAGTCGTTCGCGGCGGCGATGCGCTTGCTGCCCTCGGGCGCGGCGCTGGGCCGCTACATGGCCGAGGTCTGCGGCGAGCGCGAGTACCCCTCGGTCGAGCCTGCACCGGAGTTCGCCGATCGCATGGCCTCGACCCTGGTGGTGCCCGGTGCCGCCACGGCGGCGCGCAGCGGCGGCCGGCGATCGCTGGGCTGGGTCGCGGCGCTGGTCGGCGGCGTGCTGGTCGGCGGCGCCGCCGTGGCGATCCTCGGCGGCGGTGCGACGTCCGGCCAGGCCGCGGCCGCGCCGAGCGAACCCGGCGCGACGCCGGCACCCCCCGCCGCGGCCGCGAGCCCGCCTGCGGCCGCAGCGATCCCGGTCGCAATGCCGATCGCAGCGCCGGTGGCCACGCCCGCAGCAGCGCCCGAACTGGACGCCGACACGCGCGAGCCCGCCGCGGTCGCGCCCACGCCGGGGCCCTCCGACGCCGCCGCGCGTCGGCGGGGCACTCGGATCAAGCGCGGGGCCAGCACGCCCGAGGCCGCGCCGCGCAAGCCCGACACGCTCGTGCGCGGCGTCGATGGATTGCTGCCCGGCGGCGGCTGATCGCAGCGTTCGGGACCGCCAGGCTCGCCTTGCGAGCGCCGCAGCCTTGGGGCACCTTGGACCCCAAGCGGCGATCCGACCGCGGCCGTCGATGACGCGCATCGTCCTGCTCGCGCTGTGGCTGTCTGCGCCGGCCTCGCGACCGGAGGTCCCGGCGGAGATCACCGACCTTGCCGCGCGCGAGCACTTCGGCCTGGGCATGGACGCGTGGCTCGCCGAGGACTACCCCCGCGCGCAGCGGGAGCTCGAGGCCGCCTACGCGCTCGACCCTGCGCCGGTGCTGCTGTACTCGCTGGGCCAGCTCTCGCGACTGCAAGGCGACTGCGTGCGTGCGCGCGAGCGCTTCCTCGCCTTCCTCGAGACCGGTCCGCCCGCGGCCGCGGCCGCGGACACCCGCACGAACCTCGAGCGCTGCAAGCTGCCCGAGCCAACCCCCGAGCCCGAGCCCGAGCCACCGCTGGTCGAGCTGCCGCCGCCGCAGCCGCGGCCACAGCCGCAGCCGCGGCGCCGCGGCGACGCGGTCGGCCTGTCGCTGACCCTGGGCGGTGGCGCGATCGCGGCGATCGGCGCGGGCCTGCTCGGGGCCGCGTTCGCGAGCCGCCGCGACGCCAACGACGCGACCGCGTTGCCGGCGTTCGACGACGGCGTGCAGCGCTCGCGCGCGCTGTATGCCGCCGGCTTCGCGGTGCTGGGCACCGGCGCCGCGGTGCTGGTCGGCGGCATCGTCAAGCTCGCGCTGGCCAGGCGCCGCGATCGCACGGGCACGACCGCGCGACGCGGCCGCTGATCGCCCCGCGCCTCAGCGCGGCTGCGGCGACTGCGGCACCAGCTGCAGCTCGACGCGCTTGCCGTCGCGCACGACCACGATCGGCACCGACACGCCGGGCGCGAGCTCGGCGAACGAGGCCATGTAGTCGTCGAGGTTGTGGATGTCGCGCGTGGCGATGCGCACGATCACGTCACCCTTGCGCAGGCCGGCCTTCTCCGCCGCGCCGTCCTTGCGCACGCCCGAGAGCCGCACGCCATCGACGTTGGCGCCGTAGTCGGGGATCGTGCCCAGGGACACACGGAAGCCGCCGCCGCGGGCCTGGGCCGGCCGCGCGACCTCGATGTAGCTCGGCACCAGCGCGTCGCGCTGCAGCGCGTCGAGGATCGTCAGCGCGAAACCGCCGACCGCGGCCGCGCCGGTGATGTTGAGCCGATCGATGTCGTCGCTGGGCTTGTGGTAGTCCTCGTGCGGACCGGTGAAGAAGTGCAGCACCGGGATCGCAGCCTCGTAGAAGCTGCCGTGATCCGACGGGCCGTAGCCATCGTCGGTGGTCCGCACGGTGAGCTTGCCGCGGTTGGCCTCGACCAGCTCGGGCCACTGCTTCGCCGTGCCGGCGCCGGCCACGACCACGCCCTCGGGACCCAACCGCCCGACCATGTCGAAGTTGATCATCGCGGCGATGCGCGCGAGCTCGGGCTTGGGCAGCGACTGCACGTAGTGCTTGCTGCCCAACAGGCCCATCTCCTCGGCGCCGAAGGCGATGCAGATCACGTCGAAGGGCCGCGCGGCCGCCTTGCGGCCGGCCTCGGCGCCGCACAGCTCGAGCATGACCGCGACACCCGAGGCGTTGTCGTCGGCGCCGTTGTGGATCGCGTCGACCCCGGGTGCGAGCGACGCGTCGGTGCCGAAGCCGAGGTGATCCATGTGCGCGCCCACGACCACGACGCGGTCGCTCTTGCCCGAGCCCGGCAGCTTGCCCACGACATTGGCGGTCTGCAGCCGCACGCGCTCGATCGGCGTCTCGAGCGTCGCCGGCTTGGCGCTGCGACGGCCGCGACGCAGGGCGGCGGGATCGATCGTGCCGCCCTTGGCTGCCTTGCCGCCCAGCGCGGCGAACAGCGCGGGCGTGCCGGCGGTGCCCACGAACACCGCGGGCAAGCCCAGATCGGCGGCCTCGCCGTGGTTGGGGTAGCGCTCGAGCTTGGGATCCCACAGCACGAAGCCGACCGCACCGTGATCGCGTGCGGTGATCGCCTTGCTCGCCGCGCGGGTCTGCGCGACGCTGATGTGGGGGTCGCTCGCGGGCGCGCCGGCGAGCGCGACCACGATGGCTCCGTGCACCGCCTTCTCGAGGTCCTCGTAGTCGCCGCTGCCCTTGCGGCCCTGCGCGATGCCGTGCCCCACGAACACGAGCTTGGCCGACACCGGCGCGCTCGACTCGCCCGAGAACGGCACCAGGCCGTGGGCGATCGCGGTGGCTCCGAGCGCGAGCGTGCTGCTGCGATCGGCCCGCAGCCGCACGCCGTCGGTGATCTCGAAGGGCTGCAAGAAGCCGTTGGTGCCCGCGGGTTGCAGCCCGCGGGCCTTCATCGCATCCGCGACGTACCGCTGCACCGCCGCGTCGGACGCGGTGCCCGGCGCGCGGCCCTGCTGCGCGTCGTCGGCGAGGAACGCGACGTGCTCGCGCACGCGCTCGGCCACGACCGTGGCGAGCTCGGTCGGCGCCGCGGCAGTGGGGGCATGCGAGAGCGGCGCGCCGGCATCGGGCGGCGCCGTCGTGGTCGCCGCGTCGCCGCGGCGGCAACTCACCAGCGCCGCCCACAGCAGCACGGTACCTGCGGCAGTGCGGCCGATCGCGCGCGGGCGGAACGCAGGCGTTGCGGCGTGGGGCGGGTGCGGGGTCATGGCCGCGGCAGGATAGCCGATGCGATCGCGCGCCGTGCTAGCCTGCCGGCCCATGCGAACCCATGCGCTTTCCTTGGTGGTGCTCGGCTCCCTGCTCGCTGGCTGCCCGTCGGACGACGACGGCGGCGGCAGCACCGGCAGCTCCAGCGGCTCGGGCAGCGAGAGCGGGACCACCGCGACGTCGATGACGTCGGGCAACACGATGACGACGACCACTGCGTCGACGACCGACACGACCACGGCGTCGACGACGATGACCACCAGCGACACCGACACGGCCTCGACCACCGACGCGACCACATCGACCGGCGCCGACAGCTCCAGCAGCGCCAGCGGCGGGTCGAGCTCCGACACCGGCGCCGGCGGCTACTCGGTCTCGGGCTCGGTCACGCGCAGCGCCGCCGCGATCATCTCGCTGGGCGACGACGGCATCGGCACGCTCTACATCGGCGTGCTCGACGCCTGCGATCAGGCGGCGGCCTCGGTCGGCGGCACCTCGGTCGCCATGGCCGACCTGTCGCAGACCAACACGCCGGTCGCGTACACCGTCGAGGGCTTGCCCAACGGCACCTACTACGTCGCGGGCTTCCTCGACGACGACGAGAACGCCGACCCCGACGCGCCCGACGCCGACATGGGCGACCTCGCGTTCTCCATGGGCTTCGGCATCGGCTGCGTCGAGGTCGTGATCGAGGACGCCGACGTCAGCGGGGCCGACTTCGCGCTCAACATCAACGTGCCGTTCTGACCGTCACTGCTGGAAGCAGTACAGCGGCGAGAACCACAGGCAAGTCGCGCCTCCGCCGAAGCAGGAGGCGCTCCACTCCTGCGTGCTCATGTCGTAGCGACCGCTGTGGCTCTGGATGCCCTGGGCGTTGGTCCAACCCTCGCAGTGGGTGTTGGGGTCGGCGGTCTCGCCCGCGGCGGTGACGTTGCTCCACACCGCATCGGTGCCGCAGGTGTGCGTGCCCTGCGGCGCGTCGGTCGAGTTCTGCGTCAGCGAGATCGGATGCAGCAGCGAGCCGTCGGTCAGATCGTCCCAGTCGTCGGCGATGGGCGTGCCGTCGACCAGGGCGTAGGTCGTGGTGCCGTGGCTGAAGCGCTGCGCCGGCGCGGTCACGCCGGCGGACAGCCACGCCAGGAACGTGCCGTCCAGGCCGGCGTCCTCGGCGAGGTTCTGGCAGCTCGCGTCGGCGCCGGCGAGGCCGTTCATCGCGCCCGAGTGCATCGAGCTGGTGACGAACACGCGCAGCGGCGGCACCGACTCGACCGCGCAGTGGTGGTCGCAGCCGTCGCCGACCAGGAGGTTGCCGTCGTCGCAGGCCTCGGCGGCCGCGAGCACGTAGCCGTCGCCGCAGCGCGCCGGCTCGCAGCTGCCGGGGCAGTCGTCGCCGTCGTCGAGGTTGCCGTCGTCGCACAGCTCGCCGTCGTCGAGCACGCCGTCGCCACAGGTCGTCGCGACGCCGCTGCTGCTGCTGCCGCCCTCGTCCGCAGCGCCGCTCGACGAGCCCTCGGCGGGCGCGGTGGTGCCGGCCTCGCCGCTGCTGCCGGCGCCGGTGTCGACCGCTGCGCCGGAGCTGTCGGCACTGCCGGAGGTGGTGCCCACGCCGCCGCTGCTGCCCGCGGATCCGTCGCCCGCGGTGGACTCGCCGGCACCGGCGGTGCCGCCGACCGAGGCGTCGAAGCCATCGGGTTCGAGTCGACACGCCACCGCCAGCACCGCGAGCCCGAGCCCGCCTCCAAGACGCACCGTTCGCATGACCACCTCCGGCGCGGCGCAGTGCCGGGGCGGGCGCGCGGGTTCCGGCGCGGGCGCCAGAGATTCCGCACGGGCGTGCGCGCGGGATCAGCCGATGCCGAAGGCCTCGATGCGCGCGCGCATGTCGTCGGGCACCGGCGTGGCGCGGCGGAAGCCCGGGCTCTCGGGGTCGAGGTCCATGACGGCGCAGACCGTGCGACCGGTCGCGCGCACGTCCGCGTCCCGTGGCGCGCCGGCGGCGTCGACACCGACGATGCGATAGCCCAGCTCGATCGACGAACGACCCAGCCGCAGCACCCGCAGCTCCACGCAGAGGTCCTCGCCGAAGCGCGTGGGCTTCACGAAGTCGGCCTCGGTGTGCACGCTGGGCAGACCGATGCGCCGCGCGACGATGACGTCGTGATACGGCAGCTGCAGCGCGCGATCGAACCAGTTCTCCATGGCCTGGTGGAACAGCTCGAAGAAGCGCGGGAAGTACACGATGCCGGCCGGATCACACTGGCCCCACCCCACGCGAACGTGCAGCGTGTGACATCGCGAGGCAGCGGACGGGGCGGCGGCGTGGGTCATGGCGACGACCGCGACAGTGTATGCTCCGCCGATGCCACTGGTCGAGTACGAGTCCCTCGAGGGCATCGCGCGGCTCACCCTCAGCGCGCCGCCGGCGAACTGCTACTCCTACGAGATGATGCAGGAGCTCGACGCCGCGATCCTCCGCGCGCGCTTCGATGCCGACATCCACGCGATCATCATCCGCGGCGCCGGCGAGAAGTTCTTCTGCGCCGGTGCCGACATCGCGATGCTGCGCGGCGCAGATCCGGTGTTCAAGTACAACTTCTGCCTCCACGCCAACGAGACGCTGCTGCGGCTCGAGCACACGCCCAAGCTCGTGGTCGCGGCGCTCGATGGTCACTGCGTCGGCGGCGGGCTCGAGGTCGCGCTGGCGGCCGACCTCCGCATCGCGCGACGCGGCTCGGGCAAGCAGGCCTGCTCGAGGTCAAGCTCGGCGTGTTGCCCGGCACCGGCGGCACGCAACGGCTGGTGCGGGTGCTCGGCCGCGCCCGCGCGATCGAGCTGATGGCCAGCGGCGAGACCTTCGACTTCGAACGCGCAGCCGCGTTGGGCCTGGTCAACCAGGTCTGGGACGATGCCGATCACGCGAGCTTCCAGGCCCACGTGCTCGCGTGGGTCCGCGAGCTCGTGCCGCCCAAGTCGGCCTCGCGCGCGATCGGCTTCATCAAGCGGGCGTGCACCAGCGGCAGCGAGATCGGCCTGAGCGAAGGACCTGCGCTCGAGCGCGAGCTGCAGCAGCGGCTGTTCGAGGGCGAGGACGCGGCCGAAGGCATCGCGGCCTACCTCGAGAAGCGCGCGCCGCAGTTTCGCGGCCGTTGATGCGTCGGGCGTCGACTGCAGGGCGCGACATCGATGTCGCGCCGCGCGAGCGGAGATCGTCGACCTCCACCTCGCAGGTCAGTGACGCGGCGCGTCACGGCTGGTAGCGGCGGACCCACGCCGCCTTGCCACCGGCGTCGTCGATGCAGCCCGCGACGACGACCGCGCCGTCGTCGGGCGCGATCGCGACGGCCTCGAGTTCACCGTCCCCGGCCGGCGGCGTGTAGCGGCGGTCCCACAGCAGCGTGCCCTCGGCATCGCTGCGTCGGGCCCACGCCGCGTCGTCGATGCGGCCGACGACGATGACGTCGCCGTCGGCGTCGAGCGCGACGTCCTCGACCTCGGGGTGGCCGTCGAGCTCGATCAGCCACGCGGCCACCAGCGCGCCCTCGGGGTCGAAGCGCCGGATCGTCGGCGTCTCGCCGCCGGCGGGTTGGTCGTAGGACACCAGCACGAGGCTGCCGTCGGGACCCAGCGCACCACTGACGCCGCCGTCGCCCGGATGCAAGGTGTGGGTCTGCACCGCGAGCTCCTGCGCGACGCTGGCGTCGGCGCCCAGCCGCAGCGCGGTCGGTGGGCCGGTCGGCGCGAACTCGTCGTGGCGCAGGCCGAACATCCACGTCGCGCCGGCGCGGGACTCGAGATCGTTGCCGAGCAGGAGCTCGCCCGGCGTCGACGTGATCGCCGTGGTCGCCGCCAGCACGCCGTCGGTACCGTAGCGCAGCAGCAGCGGCTCGCCGGTCGCGTCGAGGTACGCCAGCAGCCACGGCGCGCCGTCGACCAGCGCGACGTCGACGCCGGCCTCGCCGCCGGGCTCGCCGTCGAACCACTCCTGCGCCCACGCGATCGTGCCGTCGAGCTCGACCCGCTGCAGCCAGGGATGGCTGCCGTTCTGCTCCCACGTGCCGCCGACGTAGGCGGTGCCGTCGTCGGCGAGCGCGAGCCCGTGGGCCTGGTCGTCCTCGTGATCCTCGGAGTCGAAGTCGGCGCGCCACAGCACCGCGCCGTCGAGATCGAGCCGCGCGATCATGCCGTCGCTGGCGCCCTGGTCGTCGCGCGCGATGCCGGCGACCCACACCCCGAGGCCGTTCACGGCCACGCGATGGGCACAGTCGTTGGCCCCGGGCACGCCGGGGATCTCGGTGCTCCACACGATCGCATCGGTCGGGACGCAGTCGTGATCGCAGGTGTCGCCGTCGTCGAGGTTGCCGTCGTCGCAGCCCTCGTCCGCCTCGACCACGCCGTTGCCACACCCCAAAGCTGGCGGTCCACCGTCGCTGCTGCTGCCGGTGCTCGCGCTGTCGCTGGCCACGCCGCTGCTGCTGCTGCCCTCGCTGCTGCCGCTGCCGCCCGGGCCCGAGCCTGCGGTCGCGGTGGAGGCGGTTGCGCCGGTGGAGCTGTCGGCCACGGTCGAGGCGCCGCTGCTGCTGCCGCCGTCGCCGCCGCTGCCGCTTGCGCCGACGCGCTTCAGCGCGCAGCCGCCGAGCGCCGCGAACAGTGCCACCTTCGCGCTCACTCGCATGGCACGAACCTCGCGAGCTGGTAGTGCCAGCGCTCGTCCTCGTAGCCGGGCAGGAGCAGCTCGTCCTGCCCGTCGCCGTCGACGTCGATGACCTGGGGCACGCGAGCCATCGGCAGCGTCCCGCCGACCTCGACGCCGCTGCCGAGTCCCAGCGTCGGGCTCTCGAAGCGGCGGACGATGCCGTCGAATGTGATCGTGAGCAGCTGCGGTGTGGGCACGTCGCCGAGGTGCACGACCACCGCGTGATCGTTGGCGTCCCCGATCGGCGTGCTCACGAGTCCGCCGGCACCGTCGTCGGACCACACCACGAGCGCGCTCGACTCCTCGCCCAGCACGAGTTCCACGCGCGCGTCGCCGTCGAAGTCCGCGGCCGCGACCAACAGGTGCATCGCGATGGGCGTGGCCGGCCCCAGCGCGAAGGCGCCGGGCCCGTCGATCGTCGCGGTGGTGCTGCCGTTGCCGTAGCCGAAGTCGTGCCACGGCTCGGCGAACTCCAGCGCGAGCACGCCGGCGTCGACCACGATCACGGCGCTGGCGATGGGCGCCTGCGGGCCCATCGGTGTGCCGAAGTCTACGAACGGCGCGAAGCCGCCGCTGCCGTCGCCGCGCTCGAGCGTGAGGCCACCGGGGTCGGGCGCGAACACGAAGCGATCGACGCGGCCGTCGCCGTCGCCGTCGAGCCAGCGCGCGTTCTCCTGCATCGGCACCGCGAGCGGCTGCGGCGAACCGGCGCCGCCGTCACCCAACGCGAGCCACGACAGCTGCGCGCCGCCGACGTCGCGCAGCACGACGTCGTCGATGCCGTCGCCGTCGATGTCGGCGAACAACTCCACCCACGCGGGCACATCGAGCGTGTCGCCCGGCACGGTGCTGCCGTCCGTCGCGACGTCGTAGGGCGTCAGGCTGGTGGTCAGCGACTCGTCGAACGGATCCCAGTTCGCGTCGAGCTGCCACAGCCGCGCGTGGCCGATCGCGGGGTCGGCGGTGGCGACGGCCTCGTCGGGCAGCTGCGCGAAGTCTTCGATGTCCGCGCGCTCGAGACACCAGCTCGACTGCGGCGCGCCGGAGCTGCTGTCGTCTGCGCCGGATGGATCGCTCCCGCCGGCGCTCGAGCCCGATCCGCTCGCATCGGCCACGGTCGCGCTCGCGCTCGTCGCGGTGCCGTCGGCGTCACCCGCGGTCGAACCCGAGCCGTCCGAACCAGATCCCGAGGCCGAACCCCCGGCCACCGCCGGCCCGCAGGCCGCGAGCACCAGCACCCCACCGACCCAGCATCGCACCGGACGAGCCTAGCAAAGCCGACGACGAATTCAAACATTCATTGCACGATCAGCCGGCGGCCGATCGATCACCCCGCGGGGACCGGGTTGATGACCCCGGTGCCGCCGCCGGCCAGGTACGCGTAGCTGTCCGCGGTGTCGTAGCCGACGACCTCGACCGCGATCGGGGCGTTGGCGTCGACCTCGTGCACGCCGTCGTCGACCGGCACGCGCGCGACCTCGAAGCCACCGCCGGCGGACACGAACAGCCCGTCGTCGATCGCAGCGCCGTCGAGCTCCACGCCGGCACCTTCGGGTCGCGTGACGACGAGGAAGTCCCAGGTCCACTGGCTCGGCACCAGCAGCACGTAGCGATCGAGGAACTGCTCGACCGCGCCCAGCTGCACCATCGCGGGATCGCCGAGCATGGTCGCGCCGCCGGGCATGGCCTCGTAGCCGGTCATGTAGTTGAACACGGCGATGGGCTTGTCGGCGTCGACGAAGAAGTCACCCGGCGCCGCGGGGGTGCCGGTGACGAAGAACTCGGCCAGCTCGCCTGCGTCGAGCGACAGCGGCCCCGCCGGCACGCCGCTGACTCCCGCGGGCACGTCGAACGCGACGGTGGTGCCGTCCTCGCTG
>JAXLYC010000057.1:0-39460 GCA_046351635.1 Nannocystaceae bacterium
TCGACTTCTACGTGAACCACATCCTGCCGCAGGCGATCGCCCTGGCGAAGACGGTGCAGTCAGCCGACGAGAGCTGCCTCGACCCGTCGCTGTTCGCGTAGAATCCGGCATGCCGTTTCCCAGCCCGGGCCGCCCCACGCGGGGCGCCCGCCTCGGTCCATTGCGCGCGCTCGTGTGCGCGCTGGCGACGACCCTCGCCGCGGTCGGCTCGACTGCACACGCCCAGGACGAGTACCTGCGCGCTGCGCCGGAGATCCGCGAGGTTCTCGATGCCCCGCCGCCGCCGTCGGTGTGGCTGTCGCCGACGCACCAGCACGCGCTGGTCACCCGGACCCTGCGCTATCCGTCGATCGAGACGCTCGCGCGGCCGATGCTCAAGCTCGCGGGCGTGCGCATCGATCCGCGGACCCGTGCGCACCACGGCGAGCGGGCAGTGGTCGAGATCGGCGTGATGACATTGCCCGACGGTCCCACGCGACCGGTGTCGCTGCCGGCCCGCGCGCAGGTGTCCGAGCTGTCGTGGAACCCCGCGGGCACCAAGGTCGCGCTGTCGATGCTCGCGCGCGACGCGGTCGAGCTGTGGCTGCTCGACGTCGCGACCGCCAAGCTACGCCGCGTCGGCAAGCTCGCGCTCAACCCCATGCTCGGATCCCCGGTGCAGTGGCTGCCCGACGGTGAGTCGCTGCTCGTGCAGCTGGTGGTGCCCGGCGCGCCCCCGTCGCCACCGGACGCGCCCACGGGCCCGCGCATCGAGGTCAGCGACAAGGTCGTCAGCGCCAGCAGCACCTACGAAGCCCGCGACCTGCTGCGCACGCCCCACGAAGCCGACCTGTTCGAGCACTACGGCACCTCGCAGCTGGCGGTCGTCGACGCGCGCGGACGCGTGCGCAAGCTGGGCAAGCCCGCGGTGTACACCGACGCGACGCCCTCGCCCGACGGCCGCCACGTGCTGGTGCAGCGCATCGAGCGGCCGTACTCCTTCACGCGCGCGTACTGGCGCTTCCCCGCCGTCATCGAGGTCTGGGATCTGCGCGGCACCGTGGTCGAGACCGTGGTGCGACAGCCGCTCGCGGACCAGGTCCCGGTCGACGGCGTGCGCACCGGCCCGCGCGACGTGTCGTGGCGGCCGACCGCACCCGCGACGTTGGTGTGGGTCGAGGCGCTCGACGGCGGTGACACCTACGCCGAGGTCGCGGCCCACGATCGGATCATGATGAAACCGGTCGGCGGCAGCGCGAGCGCGTGGCTGCAGACCCGCGATCGCTTCGCCGGTCTGCTGTGGCTCGAGGACGGCAAGCACGCGATCGTGGCCGAGGCCGACCGCGCCGAACACCGCCAGCGCTCGACCCTGGTCGCGGTCGATCGGCCCACCGAGGGCGCGCGGACCCTGTGGGATCGCAGCTGGGACGATCGCTACGGCGACCCCGGCGATCCGGTGTTCGAACAGACCCCGACCGGGCAGTGGTTGGTGCAGGTCGAAGACGGCGCGATGTTCCTCGACGGCACCGGCGCCTCGCCGCAGGGCGATCGGCCGTTCCTCGATCGTCTCGAGCTGGCCTCGGGCAAGCGCGAGCGACTCTTCCGCAGCGACCGCGACGGGCTGGAGAGCTTCGCCGCGTGGCTCGACCCCAAGGCCGGCACCTTCTTCACCACGCGCGAGACCCCGAGCACGCCGCGCAACCTGATGCTGCGCACGCTCGGCGCCGCGCGCAGCGACGCCAAGGACGGCGAGGCCGCGCGCAGCAGCGACGCCAAGGCCCTGACCCACTTCACCGACCCGACGCCGCAGCTGCGCGCGATCGGCAAGCGGCTGGTGACCTACGAGCGCGCCGACGGCGTGCCGCTGTCGTTCACGCTGTACACACCGCCGGGTTGGAAGGAGGGCACGCGGCTGCCGACGATCGTGTGGGCCTACCCGCTCGACTACACCGACAAGCGCCACGCCGGACAGGTCAGCGCCGCGCCGCAGGAGTTCACCTCCGTGACCGGCACCTCGCCGGTGTTCCTCGCGCTGCAGGGCTACGCCGTGCTCGACGAGGTCGCGATGCCCGTGGTGGGTCCGACCGAGACCGCGTACGACGACTTCCTGCCGCAGGTCGAGGCCAACGCGCGCGCGGCCATCGACAAGGCCGTGGCGCTCGGTGTGACCGACCGCGATCGCGTGGGCGTGATGGGCCACAGCCACGGCGGGCTCATGACCGCGAACCTACTCGCGTGGACCGACCTGTTCCGCGCCGGCGTCGCGCAGCGGCGCCACAACCACACCATGCGGCCGTTCGGGTTCCAGAACGAGCGCCGCAGCATGTACGTGGCGCCCAAGAGCTACCTCGAGCTCTCGCCGGTGCTGCACGCCGACCGCATCGACGAGCCGCTGCTGATCGTGCACGGCGAGATCGACACCCCGGCACCGTGCCGCTGCGGTCGGAAGCTGTTCGAGGCCGTGCGCGGCACCGGTGGTACGACCAAGCTGGTGATGCTGCCGTTCGAGTCCCGGGCACCGCGCGCGCGAGTCGATCGAGCACGTGCTGGCGGAGACCACCATGTGGTTCGACCGCGCTACGTCAAGGACGCGGGGCCGCGCAAGCCCAAGCCCACGCCAGGCCGGGCCCGCGGCCAGGCCGCGCACGCGACGCCAGCGGCGAGCAAGGCCGCGGCCACGCCACGACACGTGCCCGTGCGACGAGCGTCGCGGCAAGCGGCGCCGACGTCACCGCCGCTGAGCCAGGGCGCGCTCACGGCTGCGCGCGCGCCAGTGCGGGCTCGCGACCGCGGCGCGCCCGTGCAGGCGCGCGGGCAGGCCACCATGCAGGTGACCCACGCGATCGCGGCGCAGGCCGGTCTCGTCGAGCACCGCCGGCACGTACGCGATCGCAGCGTCGACCAGGGCGTCGAGGCGCTGCTCGAGCGTCTCGTCGTGCGGTGGCTGGACCGCTGTCGTGATGGGCTGCGCCATGGCCGAGGCCGCCGCGCGCAGGTCCCCGCGGCCCAGCGCGATCGCGGCCTGCAGCCGACGGAGGCTGCGCGGCAGATCGACGTTGGAGTCGCCCTCGCCGCCGAGCTGGCGCACCACCGCGAGATCTTCGGCCGCGCGTTCGAAATCGCCGGCGCCCACGCGCGCCCACGCGGCCAGGTGCCGCGCGCCGGTGGCGAAGTCGCCGGCGCGCGCGGGCAGCTCGACCACGCCAGCGAGCGCGCGATCGGCCGCGGCCACGGCGTCGTCGAAGTGGCCACCGAGCCACGCGACGTGGCCACGAGGATCTCGTAGCGGATGGTGTCGGCGTGGGCGGACCCGTGGCTCGCCAGGGCCAGCGCGCGCGCCTCGATCGCGAGCGAGGTCGCCTCGTCGGTCGGCCCAACCGCGCCTCGGCGCGCGCGACCACATCGAGCGCCACGCCCAGGAACGGATGGCCGTGCAGGCGCGCGCGCACCCGCGCGACGACGTTGCGATAGCCCACGGCCGCGCCCTCGAGGTCGTCGCGATCCTCGGCGATGCCGGCCTCGAGGAACTCGATGGTGGCGTAGATCAGGTCGGTCGGCATCGCGACCTGATCGAGCATGTCCTGCGCCCGCGTCAGCAGCGTCAGCGCCTGCTCGTGGTCGCCGTGCTCGACCGCCCAGCCCGCCAGCGACAGCATGCAGCGCGCCGCGTCCTCGGACGGCTCGCCCAGGGCGTCGAACTGCGCCATCGCACGGTCGTAGTAGGCCTTGGCGCCCTCGCGATCGCCGGCCTCGATGCGCACGTAGGCCCAGCTCGCGTCGAGCACCGCCAGGGCCTTGCGCGGATCGTCGACCTGCTGCGCCATGAGCTTGGCGTGCTCGACCAGGCGCTCGGCGTCGTCGTGCCGCGCCAGATCGCTGCCGACCGCGAGCACGAGCATGGGCATGAGCTCGAGCGCGCGCGCGTGGTCGTCGGCCGCGGCCGCGCGGAACACCGCGGTGCGCAGCCACGACTCGCCCGAGTCCAGCCGCCCCGCGGCGCGCTCGACCTGGCTGATGCGCCACGCCAACATCGACGCCAGCGAGCCCTCACCCAGGGCCTCGGCCCGCGCGAAGGCGGTCTGCGCCCAGTCCATCGACGTGGTCGTGCCGGTGGCGTTGATCTCGACGCCGAGCGCGTCGGTACGGCGCCACAGCTCGGCCAGCTCGTCGCGCAGCGCCGCCGGGCGGACGTCGTCGTCGACCTCGAGGCAGTGACCGGGCGGCGCGAGATCGTCGAGCACGCGACCGACGTGGCCGAGCTCGTCGAGCCCGATGTCTTGCAGCGACTCGATCACCGCGGCACTGTGCGCGCTGCTTCGATCGAGGCAGGCCAGCTGCGCGGTCAGCCGCGGCGAGACCGCCGCGGCGCAGGCGCTGTCGTGCGCGTCGTGCCAGCGCCGCGCGTGGGCATCGAGACGCTCGCCGACCCTGCGGCTGGCCGCGGCGGCGTTGGGATCGGGCAACGCCGCGAGCGAGGTCAGCACGGCCGCGCGCGCCTCGTCGTTCCAGCTCTGTGCCACGCCGCCGACGGCCTCGTCGCACGGATGACGCGCACGGCCCGAGCCCAGCAGCAGCAGCGCGGGCACGCACGCCGCGGTCGCGGCCGCCAGCGGCAGCCAGCGCCGTCGCGGGGGGCGGGCCGGCCGTAGCCGCGGCAGCAGCAGCGCGAGCGAGGGATGACGCGCGCCGGGCTCGGGCCGCAACGCGCGGGCGAGCGCGCGCCAGATCGCCAGCGGCACCCCGCGGGTCTGCGCCCGGCGCCACGACGGCAACACCCCGCGCGCCTTG
Source organism: Nannocystaceae bacterium (assembly GCA_046351635.1). Lineage (GTDB taxonomy): Bacteria > Myxococcota_A > Polyangia > Nannocystales > Nannocystaceae > Xiheibacterium. The sequence goes on from JAXLYC010000057.1 coordinate 4,768, forward strand.
GCCAACGCCAGCGCGGACAGGCTCTCGCCCGCGAAGGGCGGCGCGCCGAACAGCGCGCCGAACAGCGACACCGCGAACGCATACTGATCGGCCGCCGGCCCCGCGACGTGGCCGAGGTGCTGCTCCGGCGCCATGTAAGCCGGGGTGCCGACGATCCGCGACTCGCGGGTGTGCGAGTCGCTGCCGGGCGAGGATTCGTCGAGCAGCTCGCCGGTCACGTCGGCGGCACCATCGGCCAGCAGGTGCTCGAGATCCGCGAGGCCGAAGTCGATCAGCACCACGCGACCATCACGGGTCAACAGCACGTTGTCGGGCTTGAAGTCGCGGTGCACGATGCCGGCCTCGTGCGCCGCCGCGAGACCGGCACCGGCCTGCAGGTACGCGTCGACGATCTCCTGCCAGCTGCGCGGTGCCTGCTCGAGCCACTGCCGCAGGGTCACGCCGCGCAGGCGCTCCATCACCAGGAACACGCCCACGCGCGGACGTCCGTCGCGCTCGTGGCCGTACTCGGTGGTGCCGGCGTCGTAGACCTCGACGACGTTGGGGTGCTCGAGGCGCGCGAGCGACTGCGCCTCGCGCTGCAGCGCCTTCTGCCACGTCGCGCTGCCACCGTCGCGATCGCGTACCGGCAGCACGACCTTGATCGCGACCTCGCGATCGAGCTGCGGATCCTCGGCCAACAGCACCAAGCCACAGCCGCCGTGGCCCAGGCGCTTGCGCACGATGTAGCGTCCGATCTGCACGTCGCGGATGCGGCCGAGCATCCCCGCGAGCACCGCCCGCATCGCGATCTGCATCTCCACGTCCGCGACGCTGTGCGTCGCCAGGCCCGCGGCCTGCGGGGGCGTGGGGTCGTCGTGGCGGCCGGGCGGCATCCCAGTGGCATTGGACACCATTTGCGGTCGCGATCCCGGCGACACCACCGCGCGGGCGCCAGGACCCGCCGCGGACGGCCGCGGGAACCCGCCCGCGACGGCACGGCGCGCCGACCGGCGGCCGCGTACGCGCGAGCCCACGCACATGCCGGCCCGGACCGCGCGCGTGGCAGCGCGCCTGGACGGGCGCACAGTCCGGCCCGATCCTTGGGGGCGATGCCGTCCCGCCGCGTCGCCTCGCCCCTGGCCTGCGTCGTCCTGCTCGCGTGCGGCCACGGTGGTGGCGGCGGCGGCGACGATGGCACCGGCAACACCACCGCGACCGCGAGCAGCGATGGTGGCAGCGAGACCAGCGCGCCCAGCACGACTGCGGTCGACACCACGGCCGACTCCGGCCCCACCAGCACCAGCGCGAGCGACACCGACGCGACCAAGTTCGACTTCGGCGGAGCCCCCGACATGCCGCGCGGCGACTGCTTCGACTGCGCGTCGGACTTCCAGTCGGTCGTCACCTGCGGCGGCTCCCTGGTCGAGGCCTGCGGTCCGATGCAGGGCTGCGACTTGATGAGCCACAGCTGCATCGACGCGTGCACCGCTGCGGCCAACAACCAGCAATCGGTCGGCTGCGAGTACTACGCCACGTTCATGCAGCACTGGGATGGTCCCGGCAATCGCTGCTTCGTCGCGTTCGTCGCCAACACGTGGAACAGCGCCGCGCACCTGCAGGTCGAGTACGAGGGCGCGGCGCTGCCGGTCGAATCCTTCACGCGGATTCCCAGCGGCGCCGGACCGGGGCTCACCTACGGCGCCTACGACGACGCGGCCGGGCTCGCGCCCGGCGAGGTCGCGATCCTGTTCCTCTCGGGCCCCCAGGGCCCGGGGCCTGCGTGTCCGACCCCCTCGGCGGTGCCCGACGGCGTGGCAGTCACGGGCACCGGCTTCGGCGAGTCCTTCCGCATCGTCGCGGACGTGCCGGTCGTGGCCTACCAGATGAACCCGTACGGTGGCGGCAGCGCGGCGGTGACGGGCGCGTCGCTGCTGCTGCCGACCTCGGCGTGGGACACCAACTACGTCGTGGTCAATCCCTTGCCCGCCAGCAACGGCGATCCCACGGCCAACATCATCGCGGCGCACGACGGCACCACCGTCACGCTGCAGCCCAGCGTCGCGCTCGCCGGTGGCGGCGGTGTGCCCGGTGGCCCCGCCGACGTCGCGGTCGACATCCCGCTGGATCGCGCGCAGCACTTGCAGCTCACGCAAGACGGCGAGCTCACCGGCAGCATCATCCAGGCCGACGCGCCCGTGGGCCTGATGGGCGGCCACACCGGCATGCTCGCGCCGGTCGGCACGTACTACTCGGATCACGCCGAGCAGATGATCCCACCGGTGCGTTCGCTCGGCAGCGAGTACGTCGGCGTGATGCACCGACCGCGGGTCGACGAGCCGTCGCTGTGGCGCGTCGTCGGCGTGGTCGACGGCACGGTGCTGTCGTGGAGCAGCGACGTCGGTGGTCCCGCCATGCTCGACCGTGGCGACCGCACCGAGTTCATCACCGACGAGCCCTTCGTGGTGACCAGCCAGGACGCCGATCACCCGTTCGTGCTGCTCGATCTCATGAGCGGCTCGCAGTGGCAGCCGAGCTTGTCGGCCGGCTACGGCGATTCCGATTTCGTTCTGTCGGTGCCGCCCGATCAGTGGATGCCGCGGTATGTCTTCTTCACCGATCCGACCTACCCCGAGACCAACCTCGTGGTGATCCGGCGCCCGAGCCAGGGTCAGTTCGCCGACGTCGAGCTCGACTGTTACGGCTCGCTCGACGGCTGGCAGTCGATCGGCAGCTACGAGTGGACCCGCGTGGATCTGGTCACCGGCGATTTCGAGCCGGTCGGCGCATGCGACAACGGCCGCCACGAGATGACCAGCGCCGGCCGCTTCGGGCTGTGGGTGTGGGGTTGGGGCACGCCGTTGACCACCACCTTCACGTCGAACGTGTCGTACGGCTACCCCGGCGGCATGAACGTACAACCGATCAACGACGTCGTGCTCGATCCCGAGGGCTGAGCCCCGATCACGGCACCGCGCGCTCTCGCGCCTTCGCACCCTCGCACCCGGACACCACCCGCGCCGAGCCGCGACCGCGAGCGAGCGCGCGGGGCTTTCGTGCTACCGTCGGATCATGGACTTGCTCGCCTCGATCCCACGGCGCGGCCTCGCGTGGGTGGCCCTGCTCGCGGCCTGCGGGGGTGAAGACGGCGTGGGCTACGGCTCCACCCTGACGACCACCGAAACGACCTCCAGCACGGGCGCGGACACCAGCACCAGCAGCGGCAGCGAGAGCAGCTCGACCACCGACGCCGACAGCTCGACCAGCGCGGCGCCGACGGTGCTCGCGATCGACTGTGCCGATCCGCCCGCCGGGGCGGTCGGGGCGGCGTACTCGCACGCGCCGACCGTGACCGGCGATCACGGCTCGGTGCTGTGGGACATGACGGGGCTGCCGCCGGGTCTGACCTTCGCCGCGATCGGCGGCACCATCTACGGCAACCCCGAGAGCGAGGGCAGCTTCGACGTCGAGATCACCGCGAGCGAGGACGGTCAGAGCGTCAGCGCCACCTGCACGATCGCGATCGGTGCCGGCTTCGCCATCGACCTCGACGCGCTGGGCAAGCCTTGCGTCGAGCCCGGCGACGATCTCTCCGCGGCGATCAGCGGCGGCGACGGGGCGCCGCCGAGCTGCACGACACCGCCGGGCAAAGGCAACGGCAGCATGCCCGAGGGCATCACCGTCGATCCCGACACCTGCATGATCGAGGGCTCGATCGTCGACGGCTACGGCACCTGGGTGTGGATCACCGTGGTCGAGCAATCCGGCGTCGAGGCCTACGTGCCCTACTGCGCGACGCAGGACGTGCTGCCGATGGGCTGGTACGGCATCGACGGCGATCACTCGGGCCAGCTCGGCAACGTGCTCGAGCCCGCGGTCGGCAGCTTCACGCCGGGCCAGCCCATCGCCTGGGGTGGCAGCGGCGATCCGATCGTGCGCGTGACCGGGCCCTGCGGCATGAACTCGTGCTACTACGGCGTGCAGTTCTCGGTCGGCTCGTCGCCGTTCGACAGCGTGACGCTCGAGCCGATCGGGACGCTGCGCGATGCCATGGACGCCCCCATCGGGCTGCAGCACGAGCTGACGGCCACGGGCCCGGCGGTGCCCGAAGCGTTCGCAGCGCGCCGTGGGTGCTGTCCTGGAACATGCACTACTGCATCGCCGACACCGCGGCACCCTGTGCCGACGGAGCCGCGGTCGCGGCCAACGGCATGGGCCAGCTGCGCTTCGGCACGATCATGCGGCCACAGTGACGCGCGCGGGCGCGGCTTGGGCGTACAATCGATCGGCGTCCACGTGCCCGACTCCGCGCCACCGCCCGAGCACGAGCCGCGTCGACCGACGCAGGCTGACCGCGCGGGTCCGCAGCAGAGCACCGCGGCGTTCGAGAACGGCGCGACGCTAAGACCGAGCGAACGCGACGACACCCTGCGCTCGGGCCCCGAGCCGCTGGAGCTGGCCCCGGGGTTGCTCCGCGGCACGCCGGTCGGGCGCTTCATCGTGCTCGAGCGCGTCGGCGTGGGCGGCATGGGCGTGGTCTATTCGGCCTACGATCCCGAGCTCGACCGCAAGGTCGCGCTCAAGCTGGTGCTGTCGGCCGCCAGCGACGGCAGCGGCAGCGGCCAGACCCGACTGCTGCGCGAGGCGCAGTCGATGGCGCAGCTGTCCCACCCCAACGTCGCGGCGATCTACGACGTCGGCACCATCGACGAGGGCGTGTACCTCGCGATGGAGTTCATCGAGGGCCAGACCCTGACGCAGTGGTTGGGCGAGCGCGACCGCGAGTGGCGCGAGATCGTCGAGGTGTTCGTTGCCGCGGGCCGCGGCATCCAGGCCGCGCACGCCGCCGGCATCATCCACCGCGATCTCAAGCCCGACAACCTCATGATCGGTCGCGATGGTCGCGTGCGCGTGCTCGACTTCGGCCTCGCGCGGGCCGCCGGCGGCCCGCGGACCGAGGATGCGACCATCGAGAGCGCCGACGGCGGGTGGTCGCCGGCCAACAGCCTCGAGCTGCAGCTGACCGCGCCGGGGCTGGTCATGGGCACGCCGATGTACATGGCGCCCGAGCAGCACATGGGCCGCACCGTCGACGAGCGCAGCGACGTCTACGCCTTCTGCGTCGCGCTGTGGGAGGCGGTCTATCGCCAGCGTCCGTTCAACGGCCGCTCGCTGGCCGAGATCGCCACCAACGTCATCGCCGGCCAGCTGGTCGAGCCCACCGGTGTGCACGTACCCGGCTGGCTGCACGCGGCGCTGCGACGCGGGCTCGCGCGGCGGCCCGAGGATCGCTTCCGCGACATGGGCGCGCTGCTGGCGGAGCTCGGACGCGATCGCGGCCGCGTGCGGCGTGGACTCGCGGTCGGTGGCGCGCTCGTGGGCACGCTCGTCATCGGCGCGGCCGCGGCACGGGGCCTGGCGCGCGACTCCACCTGCGACGTGGGCACGACCCTGCTCGCGGACGCGTGGGACGCCGATCGCCGCGAGGCGGTCGAGCAGGCGTTCGAGGCCGAGCACAAGGCCTACACCGAGGCGAGCTTCGACAACGTCGCGCGCACGCTCGACGGCTACGCCGCGTCGATCGTCGCGATGCAACGCGAGGCCTGCGAGGCCGCGCGGGTCTACGGCACGCAATCGGACGAGCTCATGGGCCGCCGCATGGCCTGCCTCGAGCGGCGGGTGCGACGGCTGGGCGCGCTCACACAGGCGTTGTCGCAAGGCGGCGCGGAGACGGTCCAGCGCGCGGTCGAGGCCGCCTACGGCCTGCCCGATCTCGCGCCGTGTGCCGACGCCGAGCAGCTGATGCACGGCGTCGCGCCACCCGAAGACGCGGCGGCGCGCGAGACCGTCGAGGCCCTGCGCGGTGAGCTGGCGGAGGTCGAGTCGTTCGCACGTGCCGGCAAGCTCGACGGACTCGAGGCCCGCATCGCCGACCTGCTGGCGCGCGCGCGTGCGACCGAGTACTCGCCGGTGGTCGCCGAGGTGCTGCTGTTCAAGGGCACCTTCGAAGGCAACGTCGGCGAGGCGCCCACCGCGGTGGCATCGCTGGGCGACGCGCTCGAGCTGGCCGAGCGCAGCGGCCACGATCCGGTCATCGTCGAGGCCTGCATCGTGCTGATGCTCAACGAGGGCCGGCGGCTCAACCGCTTCGACGTGGCCGAGACCTACGCGCGGAGGGCCGCGGCGGTGCTCGATCGCATGGGCGACGATCGACGCCTGCGCATGCTGCTGTTCTCCGACCTGGGCCAGGTCGAGAACGTCCGCGGGCGCACGACCGAGGCGCTCGCCGCCCTGGGTCGCTCGCTCGAGCTGGCGCACGAGCTCGGTCGCGACGACGACCCCGTGCTCGTGGGCTCGCTCAGCGCGATGGCGGTGGCGCTGATGGAGAGCGACCGCGATCAAGAAGCCGACGAGATGCTCGCGCGCGCGCTCCGGATCGTGGAGACCCAGGTCGGCATGGCCCATCCCAGCGCCGGCGTGGTGCTGGCGACGCGCGCGCGGCTGCGCAATCAGCAGCGCCGCTACGAGGAGTCCGTGGCGATGTTCCGCCAGGCGCGCGAGATCTTCGTGGCTGCGCTCGGTGAGGCCCACACGAACGTGGCGGCGGTGACCACCGGCGAGGGCCTCACGCTCGTGGAGCTCGGTCGCGACAGCGAGGCCGCGATCGCGTTCGAACGCGCGATCGAGGTCTCCACTCGCGCGAACGGACCCAACCACCTCGGGGTCGCGGCGTCGCTGTTCAACCTCGGCGGCACGCTCACGCGCCTGGGCCGCGGCAAGGAGGCGGTCGCGCACCTCGAGCGCGCGCTGGCGATCAAGGCCGCCACGCTCGGGCCCGATCACGAAGAGGTCGGCTGGACCCGCGACCTGCTCGGCGATGCATGGCTCGCGGCCGGCGACCCCGCGCGCGCGCAGGACTCGTACCGCGCCGCGATCGCGGCGTTCGAGACGCTCGGCGGTGCCTCGGACGCGCGCACCGCCTACGGCCACATGGGCCTGGGCCGCGTCGCTCGGCTGCAGGGCGAGCTCGAGCGCGCCCGCACCGAGCTCGAGCGCGCGCTCTCGCTGCAGACGCCGAAGGCCTCGGCCGAGGAACGCGGCGACCTCCGCTTCGAGCTCGCGCAGGCGCTGCTCGATCGCGATCCCGCGCGGGCCACGGCGCTGGCGCGCGAGGCCCTCGCGCTGTGGCAGCAGGCCGGGGAGATCCGACGCGCGCGCATGCCCGAGCTCGAGGCGTGGCTCGCGGCGCACGGGTGACGCGGCAGCGTCGGGCCGGCCTCAGCCCGCCGCGTCGTCGCGCGCGCCCAGGCTCGCGAGCACCGCGCCGCACAGCTTGTACAGCAGCCGCGCGCCGACGTTGCCGTCCCACTCGTCGCCGGCACGCGGTGCGACCTCGACCAGATCGAAGCCGACCACGGTCTTGCCGGCCTCGACCAGCGCGAGCAACAGCGCGGTGGCCTCGCCGAAGCCGAGGCCGCCGGGCACGGGCGTGCCGGTGCCGGGGCACAGCGCGGGATCGAGGCCGTCGATGTCGAAGCTGACGTACACGCGCTCGGGCAGCGCCGCGACGATCTCGCGGCACTGCGCGGCGAAGCTCTTGCCGTCGTGACGCTCGCGCCGCAGCGCGTGATCGTAGAACGTGTGCACGCGCGGGTGCTCGCGCGCGAAGTGGTGCTCGTCGGCGCTGAGATCACGGATGCCGACCTGCACCAGTGCCGCCAGATCGGGGGCGCGCTCGAGCACGTTGCGCAGCACGCTGGCGTGGGAGCGCTCGAAGCCCTCGTAGGCCTGGCGCAGGTCGGCGTGGGCGTCGATGTGCAGCACGCCCAGGCCAAGGTGGCGCGCGGCGTGGGCGACGATGGCCCCGAGCGCGACGCTGTGATCGCCACCGACCACGCCGACGCGCTTGCCCGCGTCGAGCAGCGCGCCGACTTCGGCCTCGACCCAGCGATCGAGCTCGCGCGACAGCGTGTTGACGTCCGCCAGCGCGGACTGCAGCTCGGCGTCGTCGCCGATCACACCGCCGGCGGCAATGACGGGCAGCGCCCGCGCACAGGCGCGCTCGTTCCACGCGCGCACGCGCGACGACTCCTGCAGCATGTGCAGGCCCCAGCGCCACGGCTCGCCCAGGCCCAGCGCCGCGAGCTCGACATCGAACAGATCCAGCTGCGGGCTCGCGGCGCGGATCGCCGCGGGGCCCTGCGCGGTACCGCGGCCGTAGCTCGTGGTCGCCTCCCACGGCACCGGCAGCAGCACCAGGTTGGCCTCGGTACGGGTGCAGGGCACGCCGAACACGCTGGCCTCCGGGTCGCCGGCGGAGCTGGGATCGAAGCGCGACAGATCGGGCTTGCGCAGCATCACTTCCAGCCGCGCAGCCGATTCTCTTCCTTGCGGTACAGCGAGAACGCCTCGCGCACGACCTGGACCGCGCGCACGTGGTCGGAGAACTCCTCGACCTTGACGCGCTTCTGCTCGAGCGCCTTGTAGTCCTCGAAGAAGCGGCGGATCTCGGCGAAGGTGTGCTTGGCCAGCTGGCTGATGTCGGTGATCTCGGCGAACGCGGGATCGTGGACATGCACGCCGATGACCTTGTCGTCGTCCTGGCCCTCGTCCTCCATGTGCATCACGCCGATCGGGCGCGCCTGCATCATCGCCAGGGGCACGACCGCCTCGGCACCGAGCACGAGGATGTCCAGCGGATCCCCGTCGTCGCAGTACGACCGCGGCAGGAAGCCGTAGTTGGCCGGGTAGATCACCGAGCTGTACAGGATGCGATCGACCCGCAGCAGGCCCGTGGGCTTGTCCAGCTCGTACTTGACCTTCGAGCCCCGTGGGATCTCGATGACGACGTTGACCGACTCCTCGGCGGTGTCGGGGTTGTTGGGCAGATCGTGCCAGGGGTGGGCCATCGCGGGCCCGAGCGTACCAGCTGGCCCGACGAAAGAGGTGCGCCACGCCCGCGGCCGGCGTGGCCACGCCGACGGCCGCGGCGCGCCTACGCGAGCAGCTCCGCGAGCGGCTCGCTCGCGCCGTAGCTCGCGTCGCCGAACATGGTCGTCGGCACGCCGACGGCCTGCAGCAGCGTGAGCGGCACGACCGAGGTCTTCTTGCCGCCGGTCGCGATGTGATCGCCGCTGCGGAGCGCACCGCCCGCGCGACCAGCCACGATCACGGGGTAGTCCGTGACGGTGTGCTGCTGACCATCGGCGAGGTCGCTGCTGCAGTAGATCGCGCAGCGGTCGAGCACGTTGCCCTCGCCCTCGGGGATCGCGGCCAGGGCCGACAACAGGTACGCGAGCTGCTCCATCGAGAACGCGACCGCGCTGACGTACATGCCTCGCTTGCCCGGATCGTGCGTGATGGTGTGCAGGCCCTCGGTGATGCCGGCCTCCCACACCACCGTGTCCGAGATGGCCTGGTTGAAGCGCATCGAGAACACGCGCACGAGATCGCACGCGAGCGCCTGCGCCAGCACGTCGCACAGCAGCTGGCTGCGCGCCGACAGCGGCTCGTTGGCGCCGTTGTCTTGCGGATCCACCGGTGCCATCGGCGGGCTGCAGGTCGGCGGCTCGGACTGCAGCCGCGTCTGCAGCTCCGAGAGCCCCTGCAGGTGCGCCTCGAGCCGCTGGCGATCGGCCGCGCCCAGCCGCGCCTGCAGCTCCTGCGCGTCGGCACGCACCGCATCGATCACGCCCAGGCGCGTGTCGAGCACGCGGGTGTCGGGCTGGAAGCCGAGGAACAAGCGGTTGTACAGCGACAGCGGCGAGAACTCGGCCGGCAACAGTTGACCGTCGCGCATCGCGACCGAGAACTCGTCGGCGCCCGCGCCCATGTACGAGGCCTTCGACACGCCCAGCTCGACGGAGCGGAACGAGGTCGTCGCGCCGAGCACGTCGGCGGCGAGCTGGTCGATGCTCGGCATGGTCGTGGCCGCGTCGGCCTGGCCCGCCTGCACGCCGGTGGTCGAGCCGCTGAACGCGACCGCGCGCGAGGTGATGTGATCACCGAAACCGACGCCGAGATCGGTGCCGCTGATGACGCTGACGTAGGGCTTGATGATGGGGTCCGCAAACGCGGCCATGCAGGCCTTGGGCGTCCAGTTGGGCCCGACCTCGGCCGGGGTCCACTCCTCGGGCGGCATGCCGTTGCCGAACATCCACGAGCCCAGCCGCAGCGGCAGCGCCTCGCCCGAGGCCAACGCGGTGCCGTGACGATCGAGCATCGCGTCGAGCAGCGGCAGACCCACCGCGCAGCTCAGACCACCGGCGACGGTGCCGCGCAGGAAACGACGACGGCTCAGCGCGCGCGAGCGAACGATGATCATGGCTCCACCTCCGCGAACGTACGAAACGCCGTGCTGCTGACCAGCTGGGGCACGAACGCGGACAACCGGCCCTCGGCCGCCGCGAAATCCTCGGCCAACGCCACGATCGCGGGGCCGTCCTGATCCTCCTGCTCGAGGTGACCAGTGGCGTAGCGGTACAACTGCCGCGCCATGCAGGTCTCGACCTCGGGGTCTTCGCGCAGCAACGCGACCAGCTCGGCCAGACCGTGGAACTCGGACTCGCCCAGCTTGCCGCTGTCGTCGATGGTCATGCCGCGGTCGTCGTTGCGCCAGCGGCCCATCGCGTCGAAGTGCTCGAGCGCGAGTCCCAGCGGGTCGACCACCGAGTGACAGCTCGCGCACGCGGGGTTGGTGTCGTGCTCCTCGAGCATCTCGCGCATGGTCGAGGGCGTCGGCTCGTCCTCGGGGTTGTCGGGGATCTCGACGTCGACGTCGGGCGGCGGCGGCGGCAGGTCGACACAACGCCACCGTTGCTGCACGTAGATGCCGCGCAACGTCGGTGCGGTGCGGGCACGACGGCTGGTCAGCGACAGCACCGCGGCGGTGCCGAGCATGCCCACGCGGGGATCGTCGTCGGCGCGCTGCACCGCGACCATGCCACCGCCCTGGGCCTCCATGCCGTAGATCGCGGCCAGGCGATCGTCGACGAAGGCGGTGCGGGTGTCGAGCAGCGACAGCATCGACTCGTCGGACTCGAACACGATGTGCTGGACCATCTGCTCGATCTCTTGCGCCATCGAGCCGAACAGTTCGGGCGTGGCGTCGGCGAAGACCTCGGCGTCCTTGGTCTGCGTCGACATGGCCTCGATCGACAGCCACTCGCGGAAGAAGCGGCCCATGCCGTCGCGCGCCGACGGCTGCGCCATCATGTCGGCGGCGACCTCGGCCACGGTCTCGGCGTCGTCGAGCTCGCCGGCCTCCGCGCGGTCCAGCAGCGCCGCGTCGGGGCCGTGGCCCCACAGGAAGAACGACAGCCGCGAGGCCATCTCCACGCTGGTGTAGCGCCTGCGGCCCTCGACCTCGGGATCGGGCTCGCCGACGTCGGCGATGTACAAGAAGTTGGGCGACGCCAGTACCGCCGACAGCGTCGCGTGCACGCCCTGCCACGGGTCCTCGAAGCGGGCCGCCGTGGCCTGGGCGAGGTCGTGGTAGCGCTGCGACTCGGTCGCGCTGAGCGTGCGACGAAACGCCAGCCGCGCGAAGCTGTCGACGAAGCCGTCGAGGCACGCCGCGGTCGCAGGGTCGCAGCCGACGAGCGCCGCGCGGCGGGTCTCGTCGTCGACGATCGCGTCGGCCAGCGCGACCGCGGCGGCCTCGTACTGCTCGACGTCGAACGAGGAGATCGGCAGCGGCGCGGTGCCGACCGTGGTGAAGTGGTGGTCGACCGCGTCGGGGGGCAACGCCATCGGCAGGACCACGTCGGCGCCGAGCAACTGTTGGATCGAGCGGTTGTACTGCTCGCGCGTCAGCCGGCGCAGCTGCACCCGCACCGCGGGCTCGGCCTCGGGCGCGTCGTCCTCGCCGCCGTCGCCGTCGCCCGCCCCGGGCCCCGCGGTGTCGATGCCGGCGGTGCCGGCCACACCGATGGGGTGGTTCTGCATGTCGATCTGGCACGCCGCCGTGGCGGCAGCGAACACGCAACCGATCGCGTGCACGCGTGCGTGGCTCGCCCGAGACTTCGGCATCCTCCGCTCCTTGCGCGAGGAAGCCCGTCGACGCCCCGCCGCGATGGTTCCGCAACCGTCGCGGCGCCGCCCGGCTCGCCGGATCCTCGTTCCCCGGAAGATGAGGTTGCTCGCGAGGGGTCCGAGGTTTGCACTGGGGGAAATGGAGGGGGCACCGGCCGGCCCGCACCGGCCCGGCGCAGGGCGGAACAGCGCGCTCTGCGGCCTTCCGGCGCGCTTCGGGTCACCAGCGGCAGCTGCAGCCGATCCCGCCGCTCGATCACGAGCTCGGTGCCGGTGAACTCGCCGACGTCGAAGCTCGCGAGCTCCAGGCGGCTGGCGGTCACGCGGACGGCCTCGGCCTGGGCGGGGAGCGCGAGGCGGCGCAGGTCGATGCGAGCGGCACCGCGATCGGCGAGCACGCAGGTGAGCTCGTCGCCCGCGGGTTCGCCTCCGACCAGGCAGCAGACGGACCGTGATGGGCTGGTCCGCGGACGCGGCGGTCCAGCAGAACACCAGCGCGCCGTCGCGCTGCTGCGCGACGTCCGGACTCGGTCGCGAACAAGCCCAGCGACGGCGGTGTCCAGCGCCCTCGGTCGAGAACGGCGGCAGATCGTCGGTCATCGAGCCCTTGGCCGCGACCACCACCCGCGGCGTCGCGGCCGGTAGCAACGGCACGCTCTCACCTTCGTGCAGGTACTCCACGCCGCTCATGTACGGCAGCAGATCCGGCACCAACGCGAGCGGCACGTCGAAGGCGGCATCGCCCACGCGAACCGAGAGATCACCGGCATCGACCAGCACCAGCTCGGCGCGGGTCCGGCGAGTCCTCGGGCTCGGGGGCCTGCAGCGCGAGCGAGTCGCTCGGCACGCACTCGCCGGGGCGCAGCGCGTCGTGGGGCAGCACCGAGATGCCCGCGTGCGCGCGCGAATTCCTCGTCGAGACCGCGGACGAACACGAAGCGCGCGGCGACCTCGAGCTGGGCATCACTCACGTCCGCCGGCTCGGGTGCACCGCCGTCGCTGCTGAGACGATCGTCGGCGGCTCGAGCACGACGTGGACCCGCACGAATCGCAACGACTCGCCCTCGACATCGGGCCGGGTCCCGCCATCGAAGGCACGCGACCAGCAGCAACGCCGACGCGAGTGCGCGGGCAGGCCCGGACGTGCCGGACCGGCCGGGCCGTGGCGTGGCGCGGCGGGACGAACTCACGCTTGTACCCTACCCCGCGGCGGGGCCGGTGTCACGAACGGGCCCCGGCGCGCGGGTCCAGGCCGCCCCCGCGCCGATCGTCGGCGGTGCGCTCGGCCGGGCCCGCCGCCCTCGCGCACACCGACCGGCCCGGGCTCGCGGCCGCGGCCGCGGGCGAGCGCGCGCCGCGCGGCGCGCCCCGCTCGACGGCCCGCCCGCTGCGCCCGATCGCAGGTGCCTGGCGCAGCCGCGCGCTACCTTGGGCCGCGTGCCCGCGATCGATCCCGACGAGCTCGACACTCGCACGGCTGTCGCGACTGTCGCTGCGCGACGACGAACGCGAGGCGTTCGCGCGACAACTGGGCGAGGTGATCGCATACCTCGAGGCGCTGCAATCGATCGACGTCGACGCGGTGCCGCCGTGGCGCCCCGAAGAGCCCGCCGCCGCGCCGCTGCGCGACGACGTCGCCGGTGCTGCGATCGATCGCGACCGCGTGCTCGCGGCGGTGCCGGCGAGCGAGGACGGACTGGTGACAGTGCCGCGGTTCGTGGAGTCATGAGCGGCATCCCGTACGGCGTCGCCGAGATCGCCCTTGCGATCGCTCGCCGCGAGCTCGACAGCGTCGACGTCGTGGAGCACGCGCTCGCGCGCATCGCCGTATTGCAACCGCAGCTGCACGCGTTCGTGCACCTCGACGCCGCGCTCGCGCGAGGCCGCCGCGCCGTCGACGCCGGCGCCCGCGACGGCGCGCTGGCCGGGGTGCCGCTGGGGCTAGGATCTGTTCGTCACCGCGGACATGCCCACGACCGCGGGCTCGCGCATGCTCGCCGGTTGGCGCCCGCCGTACCACGGCAGCCACGCGCGCCGCCTCGACGACGCCGGCGCGGTGCGACTGGGCAAGCTCTCGCTCGACGAGTTCGCGATGAGCCGTCCAGCAGGAACGTGCCGGGCGAACCGGTGCGCAACCCTGGGCGCTCGACCGTGTCGCCGGCGGTTCGTCGGGCGGGGCCGCGGCCGCGGTCGCGGCCGGCATGGTGCCCGCGGCGATCGGCAGCGACACCGGCGGGTCGATCCGCCAGCCCGCGAGCCTGTGCGGGGTGGTCGGGCTCAAGCCCAGCTGGGGCCGGGTCACGCGCGCGGGCATGATCGCGTTCGCGTCGAGTCTCGACCAGGCAGGCCCGATCGCGCGTTCGGTCCTCGACGTCGCGCAGGTGCTGGGCGTGCTCGCGGGCGCCGATCCGCTCGACTCGACCTGCGCCGCGCGACCGGTGCCGGACTTCGTCGCCGCCTGTCGCGACGTGCCCACGGGCCTGCGCGTCGGGGTGCACCGCGACGCGCTCGCACTGCCGGGCCTCGACGCCGACGTGCGCGCGGCGTTCGAGGCCGCGCTCGTGCGGTTGCGCGACGCCGGCGCCACCATCGTCGACGTCGCGCTGCCGCACGCGACCGCGGCGGTCCCGACCTACTACGTGCTGTGCACCGCGGAGGCCGCCAGTAACCTCGCGCGCTACGACGGCATCCGGTATGGCGTGCGGGTCGCCGCCGACACCCTCGCCGCCACCATCGAGGCCTCGCGCAGCGCCGGCTTCGGCGCCGAGGTGCGGCGCCGCATCCTGCTGGGCAACTTCGTGCTGCGCAAGGACAGCTACGAGCACTACTACGGTCGCGCGCAGCGGGTTCGCCAGCGCATCGCCGACGACTACCGCGAGGCCTTCGCCCACTGCGACGTCATCGCCTCGCCGACCGCACCGCAGCCGGCATTCGAGCTGGGCGCGCGCGTGGCCGATCCGCTGGCGATGTACCTGGGCGATGTGTTCACGGTCGGGGCCAACCTCGCGGGCCTACCGGCGATCTCGGTGCCGTGCGGCTTCAGCCGCGGCGCGCCACGGCTGCCGATCGGCTTGCAGCTGGTCGGGCCGCGCTTCCGCGAGGACCTCGTGCTCGGCGCGGCGGCGCTGCACGAGCGCACTGGCACCTGGCACCGCGAGCGCCCGCCGCTGGCAGCGGAGGCCGAGGCATGACCGCGCTCGAGCCCGTCATCGGCCTCGAGGTGCACTGCCAGCTCGAGACCCACAGCAAGCTGTTCTCGCCCTGCCCGCTCGAGATCGGCGCCGCGCCCAACACCCGCACCGATCCTTATACATGGGGCCTGCCCGGGACCCTGCCGGTGCTCAACCGCGAGGCCGTGCGCAAGGCCATCGCGCTGGCGCTCGCGACCCACTGCGAGATCCACGGCGAGAGTCACTTCGCGCGCAAGCACTACTTCTATCCCGATCTGCCCAAGGGCTATCAGATCACGCAGTCGGATCGGCCCTACGCCACCGGCGGCCACCTCGACGTGCCCGGCGCCGCGCCGCTGCGCGTGCGGCTGCAGCGGATCCACCTCGAGGAGGACGCGGGCAAGAACCTGCACGTCGGCCGCAGCAGCGGCGTCGACTACAACCGCGCCGGCGCGCCCCTGCTCGAGATCGTCAGCGAGCCCGATCTGCGCAGCGCCGAGCAGGCCGCAGCGTACCTGCGCGAGCTGCGGGCGCTGGTGCGCGCGTTGGGCCTGTCGGCCGCGAACATGGAAGAGGGCACCCTGCGCTGCGACGCCAACGTGTCGCTGCGACCGCGCGGCCAAGCGGCCCTGGGCGTGCGCTGCGAGATCAAGAACGTGAACTCGTTCCGCTTCCTCGCGCGCGCGATCGAGGCCGAGGTCGCGCGGCAGCACGACCTGCTGCAGCAGGGTCGCGCGATCGAGCGCTGTACCCTGGGCTTCGACGGCGAGCGCGACCGCCTGTTCGTGATGCGCAGCAAGGAAGACGCGGCCGACTATCGCTACCTGCCCGACCCCGATCTGCCGCCGCTTTCGATCTCGCCGGCGATGATCGATGCCGTGCGCCAGACGCTGCCCGAGCTGCCGGCCGATCGCCGCGCGCGCTGGACCGCCGCGGGCGTCGCCACCGACGACGCGCAGCTGCTCGCGGCCGAGCGCGAGCTCGCCGACTACTTCGACGCCACGCTGGCGGCCGCGACCGCACGCCGCGCGCAGGTCCCCGCGCGCAGGGTCGCGGCGTGGGTCGTCACCGAGCTGCTGGGCAAGCTCTCGGCCGAGGGCCTGCCGCCGTCGCGCTGTCCCATCCCGCCGGTGGCCCTGGCCGAGCTGGTCGTGATTGTCGACGACGGCACGGTCTCGGGCCGCACCGGCAAGGATCTGTTCGCGCGGCTGTGGCAGGGCGAGCCCTCGGCCGCGGCCATCGCCGCGCGCGAGGGCCTGCAGCAGGTCAGCGACACCGACGCGATCGATCGCACCATCGCCGAGATCCTGGCCGCGCATCCGCAGCAGCTGGCAGCGCTGCGTGCGGGCAAGGACGCGTTGCGCGGGTTCTTCGTGGGCCAGATCATGAAGGCGACGCGCGGGCAGGCCAACCCCAAGCTGGTGGCCGAGCGGCTCGACGCGGCCATCGCCGCGGGTGCGTCCGCGTGAGCGTCGACGCGATCGCGTGGCTGGGCTACGCGCTGGTGGTCGCCGCTGCGTTCGTGCGCAGCCGTGCCTTCGGCGTGTTCGCGGCGATCGTGCTGGTGTTCCCCACCGCGATCGGCAACGCCCTGCGCGGCGAGTTCGGCCCGCTGGGCACGGCGGTGCTGTACCTGCAGCTCGCGACCGACGTGCACTTCACCGGCCTGCTGCTGCGACCGGCGTTGCGGCCGCTGTGGTTCCGCGCGCTGGTGAGTGTCCCGGGGCTGTGGTTCGCGGCCGCGTGCCTGCTCGCGTGGCCGTGGGCGCTGGTCTCGGCGTTCGCGGGCGGCGCCGCGGGGGCGTGGATCCCGTTCGTGTTGTGTCTGCTGGGCCTGTGGCAGTCGCTGGTCACGCGGCGCGAGCACGTGCACATCGTGCTCGACCGGCAGGACGTCGCAGGCGTGCAGCCGCGACGGCACCGCGCCGGCGTGCAGCGCACCTCCGCCTCCGCACCGGCACCCGCGCGCGCGGGTCGACCGCTGCGCATCGTACAGATCACCGATCCCCACCTGGGCCCGTTCATGTCGGTCGCGCGGCTGCGTGCGATCTGCAGCCGTGCGGTCGCGGCCGAGCCCGACCTCGTGCTGGTGACGGGCGATCTGATGACGATGGAGTCGCAGCAGCTCGAGGTCGTGGCCGGCGCGCTCGCGCCGCTGTCGGCCCTGCCCGGCCGCGTGTTCGCGTGCCACGGCAACCACGACCACGAGGCCCGCGCCGTGGTCGCCCGCGCCTACGCGCGCTGCGGCATCACGCTCTTGGTCGACGAGGCCGTGCGGGTGCAGACCGACGCCGGCCCGGTGCAGCTGGTGGGTGCGGACTTCGTGTGGCGACGACGCGCCGAACACCTCGCGCAGCTGGCCGCCGCGCATCCACGCGAGCCCGACGCGCTGCGGCTGTGGCTGCTGCACGATCCCGGCGCATTCCGCCACGTGCCGGCCGGCGACGCCGATCTCGTGCTGTCGGGCCACACCCACGGCGGCCAGGTGGGCCTGGTGAGCCTGGGCCACCACGGCACGTTCCTCTCGCTGGTGTCGTCGATCCCCGATCACGGCCTGTGGGCCCGCGGTCGCGATCGCCTCTACGTGCACCGCGCCAACGGCCACTACGGCTTTCCCATCCGCCTGGGCGTGCCGGCCGAGGAGAGCGTGCTGCACGTGTGGCGCTGAGCCGCGCGTCAGGGCTTGCCCGACAGCTGGGCGAGCTCGTCGCGGTGGCGATCGACCAAGCTGAAGAGCTCGGGCAGCCCCTGCAGCACGAACTCGTCGTAGGGCCGCGTGGTCCACAGCGACAGGTGGCTGAGGATCCAGCGATCGGCGTGGTCCTCGGCGCTCGCGGTCCGGGCCTTCTCGCGCCCGCCGAGCTCGCGCAGCATGCGGCTGTTGGCCCGCAGCATCGCGTCGAACTCGCGCGCACCGAGGTCGGTCGCGACCAGGGCGTACACGCCCTGCTGGATCACCGCGCGGAAGAACGCGAGCTGCTCGCGCAGGACCACGTAGGCGAGCTCGTCGGTCGCGGCGTCGTCGAGCGCGGGATCGAAGCCCCACGAGCGACCTTCGCTGCCGTCCCACGAGCGCAAAAGGACCACGTCGACCGGTCGCGGCCAGCGGGCCAGGGTGCGGACGATCTCGTCGTCGAGCGCCGAGGCCTGCGCCGGGCCGGGCGCGGCGGCCTCCAGGCGCGCACGACCCACGCGCACGCGCTCCGCGGGTGTGACCACCAACGCTCGGCGCGGACTGCCCAGCACGAGCGTCTCGAAGTCGCCGAACTCGAGCTTGGGGCCCACCTTCGCAACAGCTTGTCGCGACCGGTGCCGCCGCGTCAACAGGGACAGCCCCAGTACGGCACCGCGGGCAGCTCGCTGCGACGCGCGAACGTCTCGCCGTCGGCGGAGACGCCCACCAGCTGCGTGGGCCCGAGCCACTGCTCGGTCAGCACCTCCGCGCGACCATCGCCTTCGAGGTCGAACACCGCGAGCACGGCCTCGCCGACGTCGTCGTAGGCGGCGGCGAAGGGCGTGCCTTCGGGATCGACCGAGACGCCGCCCCACGAGGGACCGACGCCGCCGCAGCCGCCGAACTCGTCGCCTTCGGTGACGAACACGTCGAGCTCGTGACCGCTGGTCGGCTCGACCCAGCGCCGCCCCACGAAGCGATCGATGAGGCGTCGCGTGGTGAACAGCTCGGTGTCGGCGGCTTCGCCCTCGGACGGCGTGAGGTTCTCGCGCACGAAAGCGTCGAACTCGCGCGCGGCCTTGCGCACCTCGGGATCGCGCTGGAGCAGGCGTCGTGCGACCGGCGAGGGCAGATCCTCGCCGGATTGCGCGAGGTAGATCCGCGGCGCCGGCAGCTCGGCGTCGCGCGCCCAAAGCCCCAGGCTGCAGTCGTCGCTGGCGAGCAGCGGCGCCGCCAACACCACGCGCGAGTCACCCCAGCGCTCGACCGCCTCGGCCAGCGCCGTGCGCGGCTTCTCGCCGTCGTCCATCGACTCGTGATCGCCCCAGAACTCGCCGACCAGCACCGGCCGCCCCACCGTCGCGGTGCAGACGTGGCCGGTCGCCGACCACACCGTCATGGGCCGGGCGATGGCCGCGCGCGCAGCCTCGGGCAAGCGCTCGAGCGCGACGTTGCGGAACGCGGGCACGTCGTCGACATCGTTGCCGCGCCGGCGACGGGTGTGCGGCGGGTCGACCGCCCACTGCGGATCGACCGTGGTCGAGAGCACGACGTGCGCGCCATCGGCGTGGATGACGTGGGCGAACGCGAGCGCGTGGGCCGGCGGCGACGCCACCGCGATGCTCTCGACCGCCGCTGGCGCGGGTGCGACCACCGGCGTCGCGATGGGCAGCATCGAGACGGTCTCGCGCTCGATCGGCGCGGCCGCGTCGAGCGAACACGCGCGACCTCGAGGTGCTCGAGGTGCATGTGGATGCCCACGGTGACGGGCACGGCGGCGGCGGCGGCGAGCACGAAGACTTGGCGGGCGGGGGTCAGGCGCATGGACGTGGCGGGGTCGCTTCCGTGCCGCAGACGTCCCAGCCCACCACCGCGATTCCCCGCCCGCGCCCGGCCGTGGTCGCGGCCGCGCGCTCAGGCCTTGGCCGCGCCGCGGGGCGTCGCGTACCACACCCGCCGCGCGAGCACGAAGCCCAGCAGCGCCACCGGCACCATCGCGACCGGCCACGCCATCCAGTTCGAGACCACCTTCGCGGCCTCCTTGGTCGGCAGCAGCTGGCCGTAGGTGAACGACATCACCGCGGTGCCGGCATAGACGAAACCGTCGATGATGCCGACCGCGACGCCCGCGTTCTTGCGCCCACCGAAGTCCATGCTCGCGGTCGCGGTCAGCATGCCGTGCACGCCGATGACGCACATCGACATGAACGCGAAGATCGGCGCCAGCATCGGCGTGTCGAGCAGCAGCACCGCCGCGACGCTGCCGGCGAGCATGAAGCCGTACAGCACCGCGCTGACCGGACCGCGGCGGGACTGGAACAGCTGGTCGGAGATGACGCCCGCGAACACGCCGCCCAGGATGCCGGCGCAGCAAGAGACCATGCCCCAGTGCGCGTAGACGAAGCTGTCGGTGCCGCCGGTGGCCTCGGCGAAGGAGCGGTACCACTGCAGGATCGCCTGGCGCAGGAAGCCGGTGCAGAACTCGATGCAGGCGATCGTGACGATGACCGGGTTACGGAACATCTTGGCGAACACCTGCCCCACCGTCAGCGGCGGTCCACCGACGTCGTCCGAGCTGGCGTCGGCGGTGTCGAACTCGTCGAAGCCGGCCTGGGAAGGCGTGTCGCACACCAGCGCGCTGGTGGCGATCGCGAGCAACCCCAGCAGCAGCGCCGGCGCGAAGAAGACCCACTCGAGCGTGATCGCGTCCACGATCAGGCGGCTGACATCGAGCGCGAGGTAGAGCCCCAGCGCGATCAGGATGCCGAAGATTGCACCGAACGTGCCGCGCTCGCGCACGTGGAACCACGGCGCGTTGATCTTCACGATCGCGACCGCGCCGAAGCTCTGGAAGTACATGTTGAGCCCGTACACGATCGAGAACAAGAGCGCGAGGCTGCCGCCGGGCCGCATCCACGTGATGACGCCCAGCAACACGTTCGCGACGATGGAGCCCCACGCGCCCAGCAACAGCGAGCGCTTGCCACCGATGCGGTCGGTCAGCGGCCCGTTGACGATGAACGCCACGCCGTAGACCGTGGTGCCGACGCCGAAGATCAGCGCGAAGTCGGGGTTGTCCATCATCGGCGCGCCGTCGGGGCCCAGCATCGTGCCGAACACGCTCTTGGCGACCGTGAGGTTGTAGCGGCCCATGTACAGCAGCGCGTAGAGCACGCCCACGGGGATCCAGTTGCGCAGGCGGCGGCGCTTGAACGCGGTGGTGTGGCCGACGTCGATGCGAGGCAGGCGCGCGACGACGATGGCGATCGCGGTGACCAGCACCACGATCGAGATCGACTCTTCGAGCACCTTGTGCATGGCTCAGGCCCGTCGCGTGCGCGCGTCCGCGAGCACGTGGGCGAGATCGCCGACGTGCTCGACCATGGCGTCGATGGCCCCGTCGGCGCGGCTGTTGCCGATCCACGCCGGGGTGTGATGGTGGCGACGCAGCACCAACGTGCTCGGCGCGCCCGCGTCACCGCGACCGCGCATGACGTGCGGCAGCGCGAGGTCGAGCGAGAACACGTCGCCGATGACGAGGTCGGGCTGCTCGTCGGCGATCACGGCGCGGTAGCGCGGACGGTCGACGAAGATCGCGCGGCCTCCCACGGTGATGGTCTCGTCGGTCGGGCCCAGGAACCACTTTCCGGCCGAGCCGCGCACGCGCAGCACCGCCGGGTGATCGCCGTGCTGCGGCGGCGCCTCGCTGGCGTGGATGCCGGCAGCGGCGAAGAACGCGACCAGCTTCTCGGTCGCGGAGTTCGACACGACCACGACCTCGGCGCCGCCCTCTCGCACCGCCGCGAGCATGTCCGCGGCATCGTCGACGATGCACGGTGGGTGCAGCTCGCGGTAGCGCGCGGTGCCGCCGACGAAACAGTGCTCGCCGAACGCAGACATGCTCGCGAAGCCGGCAGCAGCCACGGCCGCGCGGTAGCGCGTGGCCACCGCGCCGGCATCGTGCTCGATGAAGCGACAGATCGCCGAACACTGACACAGCGGATCCTCGTCGACGTAGGCGCTGATGCGGCCGTCGGGTGCCCAGCCGTGCTCGTGCGGCGCGGCCGCGACCTCTCGCAGCATCGCCGCGTAGTCGTCGGCCACCGCAGGCACCGCGGCGCCCACGGCCTGGGCCAGGGCCACGGCCGCGAAGTCGCGCACGACCTCGGCCTCGAGGTGATCGGTCCACACGCCGTCGAAGTCGGAGAGGATCTTGTAGGGACGCATCGCGCGGTCGTCGGGCCGGAGTCGGCCGCGGCGCAGCGTACACCGAAGCCGCCGGCGGGTGGGGCGGGGTCGTTGCGATCGCGCGCGCGGACGTGCCATCGTCGCCGCCGGTGATCGCCCCGCGCCCCACGCTCGAGCCCGCTGCGACCGCGCTGGGCGTGCGCTCCTTCGCGCTGTCGCGCGACGGTGCGCGCCTGCACCTGCTCGACCAACGCTTGCTGCCGCTGCAGGAGCACTGGCTCGAGCTCGACGACGTCGAGTCGGTCGCGCGCGCGATCGAGACCCTCGCGGTCCGCGGCGCGCCCGCGATCGGCTGTGTCGCGGCCCTGGGCCTCGCGGTCGCCGCCCGCGGCTTCGCCGACGACCCCACCGAGTTCCGCGCGGCCGTGGCGGCGGGGCTCGATCGGCTGGCGCGCACCCGACCGACCGCGGTCAACCTCTTCGTCGCGCTGGCGCAGCTGCGCGAGGTGCTGCACGCCGCGCCGGCGTCGAGCGACGCCGCGAGTCTGCGCGCGGCGCTGCTGCAGCGCGCGCAGCAGCACGTCGACGACGACCTGCGCGCGTGCCTGGCGATCGGTGCCCACGGCGCGCCGCTGCTGCCCGAGCACGGCGCGGTGCTGACCCACTGCAACGCCGGCGCGCTCGCGACCGCGGGCTACGGCACCGCGCTGGGCGTCGTCCGCCGCGCCATCGCCGACGGCAAGGCCCTGCGCGTGTTCGCGGACGAGACCCGACCGGTGTTGCAGGGCGCGCGGCTGACCGCGTGGGAGCTGGCCAAGGACGGCATCGACGTCACCGTCATCGCCGACGGCATGGCCGGCGCGCTCATGGCCCGGGGCGAGATCGTCGCAGCGATCGTGGGCGCGGACCGCATCGCGCGCAACGGTGACGTCGCGAACAAGATCGGCACCTACACGGTGGCGGTGCTGTGCAAGCACCACGGCATCCCGCTGTATGTCGCCGCGCCCTCGACCACGGTGGATCTGTCGATCGGCAGCGGCGCGGAGATCACGATCGAGCAGCGCGACGGCGACGAGGTCCGCTGCCACGGCGGCAGCTGCATGACCCCGCCGGCGATCCCGGTGTGGAACCCTGCCTTCGACGTGACGCCCGCGACGCTCGTGACCGCGATCGTGACCGAGCGGGGCGTGTTCGCTCCGCCTGAGCTCGCGCGCGGGCTCGGCGGCTGAGGCCGCCCTCGGGCCCGACGCGCCCGCCCGCGGCACCGCAGCACCTGTGGCCGAACCGGGCGCGGGCTCGTGCAACGAAGCCAACCATGGGTTGGCGCAGGGCGTCGGTGGTCGTGCTCGTGCTCGCGGCGGCGTGTCGTGGCGACGGTGGAGTCGGCGGCACCGACGACGGCGATCAGGGGCCGCAGACGAACCCGACCGGTGACGGCAGCAGCGAGGCCGGCACCGACGCGAGCCACAGCGGTGGTGAGTCCACCACCAGCGACAGCGACTCGGTCGGCACGGGCGACACCGGCATGCACGAGTGCGGCGACGTCATGGCGTGCGACCCCGGCGACGGCTGCTGTCCCGCTGGCTGCACCGCCGCGCTCGACGACGACTGCAGCAGCCTGGAGACCGACGCGATCCCGCCGGCGCGACGGATCCCGTGGGAACCCGGCGTCCCTGGCGGCATCCCGCACCGCACCGAGGTCTGCGGCGACGCCAGCACGCTCGCGGGCGACGACGTGACCGACGACGCCGCCGCGATCCAAGCCCTGCTCGACGCGTGTCCGCACGAGGGCGTGGTCGAGCTGCCGCCGGGGACGTATCGCATCGGCGCGGCGCTGCAGCTGCGTCCGCACGTCAGCCTGCGCGGCGCGGGCCAGGGCGTCACGATCCTGCGCTACGACGGCAGCGACGATGCCGCGGTGTACGTCCGCGACGGCGCGTACGACTCCGAGTTCGGTGGACAGGACCCGCGCGCGCTGCTCGAGGGCGGGAGCAAGGGCTCGACCACGCTCGTGCTCGACGATCCGCCGGACTGGAACGTGGGCGACTACGTGTTGGTCGACGAGCTCAACGACGCGCCGCTGGTGATCGGCGCGGGCGAGTCCGGGGCGTGCACGTGGTGCGGCCGCGGCGGCGGCGCGCGGGTCAAGGGTCAGCTCGTGCGCGTGGTCGAGCTCGAGGGCGAGTCGGTCACCATCGCGCCGGCGCTGTACAGCGATTTCGGCCCCGACAATGCGCCCGAGCTCGTGCGACTCGACGGCGCGATCGAGGGCGCGGGGCTCGAGTCCTTGACCATCGACAACCGCGAGGGCGCCGCGCGCGACACCATCGTGATGGAGGCCACGATCATGTCGTGGGTCCTCGACGTCGAGCTGATCGGCAGCGTGCGACGACACGTGTGGGCCTACGGCGGCTTCCGCAACGAGTTCCGCGGCAACACCGTGCACACCGGCGCAGCCGGCTACGAGCCCGATCACGCCTACGGCCTGTTCCTGGGCAGCTACAGCACGGCGTGGCTGGTCGCGGACAACATCTTCCACACCCTGCTGACCGGTATCGCGATGGAGGGTGCCGTCAGCGGCAACGTCATCGCCTACAACTTCGCCACCAACGCGCAGTACTGGGATCCGGAGTGGGCCCAGGCCGCGATCACCGAGCACGCGCCCCACGCGATGATGAACCTCGTCGAGGGCAACTGGCTCGAGTCCAAGGTGATGGGCGACAACTACTGGGGCTCGGCCTCGCACAACACCTACTGGCGCAACCGCATCTTCAACCAGACCGATCGCGGTTGGAGCTACGGCCTGTGGGTCATGGACATCATGGCGACGCACACCTACGAGAACATCGTCGGCAACGTGCTCGGCAGCGCCGGCTTCGAGGACATCGCGCAGGCCAACGGCGAGCAGGACGTGCTGATGTCCAAGGTCGTGCTCAAGTTCGGCTACACCGCGCAGGGCGGCGGCGGCGGCACCGACGGCCACGACCCGGCGCCGTACGACACCGCGATCATCCACGGCAACTGGAACGCGGCCGACGGCGCGATCGGGTGGGACCCCGGCATCGACGAGCAGTCGCTGCCGCCGTCGCTGTACCGCATCGACCCGCCGGCGTGGTTCGGCGACGTCCCGTGGCCGCCGATCGGCCCCGACCCCGACGCGCCGCAGACCCTGCGGGAGCACGCGATCCCGGCCAAGCTGCGCTACAGCCCGTGAGCGGCGGGTTCGCTCAGGGCACCGCGGCCTTGAGCAACACGTAGTGGAAGTTCTCGTACACGCGCTCGACCCGACCGCGCAGATCCGAGGGCAACTGGTTGGCGAGTCGGTTGGCGTGCTGCACCGTGGTGACAAACCACAGCGTGATGCCGCGACCGCGGGCCTCGTCGACCAGTTCGCCGAGGACCTTGCGGTCGTTCTCCTTCATCACGAAGATGTTCGCCTTCGAGAAGAAGGTCTCGCCGCGGTAGTAGAACCACCAGCTGACCAGGCGATCCTCGGGTCCGCGACCGTCGAAGTACACCTGCATCGCGCTGCGCTGCGACCAGCTCTCCGACGCGCCAGGGATGTAGTCGGCGATGATCCAGCTGCGTGTGAGCACAGCGCCCAACAGCATCGCCGTCAGGCACGGCACCCGCGGCGCCCACGGCCACGCCAACAAGCCCAGGGCGAACGGCGCGCACGTCAGCATCAACGCACCGACCGCGGGCGCGCCCTCGGTCCACATGCCGGTGTACAGGTACGTGGTCAGATGCGCGATCCAGCTGGGTTCGTGCATCGCGTCGCGGATGACCACGGCCACCAGCGCCAGCCCCAGTCCGGTGGTCGCCCACGCGCTCCACGAGCGTGGGTTGCCGCGCTCGTCGGCCTGGCGGTCGAGCCACAGCGCCGCGACCAGGGCCGCGGGCGGCAGCACCGGCAAGATGTAGTGGTAGTACTTCGTGGTGCTGTAGGTGATGGCGAACAGCGCCACCACCAGCCACAGGATCGCGAAGCGCAGCAACGCGTCGCCGCGCTCCGCGGCCGGGGTCTCGCTCGACACCGGGCGCTCGCGCCCGAACGCGCGCAGCCCGAGCACGCCGGCGATGGGCACGATCGCCGACCACGGCAGCGCCGCGAGCCCGAGGGTCTCGAGGTAGTAGGTGAAGCCGCCCACCGCCTGCTTCTGCTCGCCGGTCGAGAAGCGGCGCAGGTTGTTGTCCATGATGAGCTCGTTGACCCATCGCTCGCCACGGTACAGCGCCATCGCGTGGTGCCACGGGAAGCCGACCACGGTGAACAGCGCGATGCCGGTGGGCAGGCCCGCGTGGCGCAGGCGCTCCCAGCGACCGCTCTGGATCAGGTGCACGAGCACCAGCAGGCCCACGAGCCCGGGCCCGATGAGGCCCTTGCCCAGCAGCGACAGCCCCGCGCACAGATACAAGATGCCCATCAGCGGCTGGCTGCGCCGCTGCCATCGCAGCGAACGCAGCAGGATCGCGGCGCACAGCGCCCAGTAGATCCACATGTGGCGCTGGATCCCCAGCAAGCCATCCGCACGTCGCTGGACCTTGCCGAACGCGCGCCACACCCACGGATCGAACGCGTGCTGGTGGATGACCGCCAGCGGCACGATCGCCGCGAGCACGAACACCAGGAAGAACGCGAGCCAGGCGCGGTCGTACGGCAGCGAGCGCCAGCCGCGACCGCGGCGTCGCAGCGCGCGATCGGGCTGCAGCCACGCCAGCGCCCATGCGCAGCCGGCCGCGACCACCGGCGCGACGAAGAACATGTCGGTCAGCGCCTGCCGCGTCACGATCGCAAACTGCGGCATCGTCGCGACGATGGTGCCGGCGAGCACGCCTGCGCGCGGCGACGCCAGCCGCCACGCGGTCGCGCCGAGCACCAGCGCCGCGGCGTAGCCCGCGAGCATGCTGGGCAGGCGCAGCGCCAGCTCGGGCAGAGGCGATCGCACCAGCTCGCCGGGATCGACCGAGGTGCCGACGCCGAAGATCCGCATCGACAGCGCCATGAGCCAAAACGGCAGCGCAGGCTTGGACGCGAAGAACGTCTCGGTGGTGGCGGCGGGACCGCCGTTGCCGGCCTGCCACCACAGATCGACCGGATCGTGGCGCACGACGATCTGCCGCGCGACCTCGCCGTAGTGCGTCTCCCACGGATCCCACGGCCCCGCCATCGCGATGGTGCCCAGATCGATCGCCACCACCGCGATCGCGACCCACGTCGCCCATCCGCCGGGCGAGGTCAGCAGCCACCGCAGCCAACGCAGCCAACGCGGTCCGGTCGGCGCGACGGCCGGGGCATCGGCGGGCGAGTCCAACGCGGGCGACGGTAGCAGCTGCCGCCGCGTCGTGACCAGGCCCGGGCTGCAGCGGCCGCGACGATCGTGGCCCGGGCGCCAGCCGCGGTGTACCTTTCTCGGCGACGTGGCCGCCGAGCACGAAGCCCCCACCGCCGCGCTGCCGATGGATCGCTCCCACGTGCGCGCGGCCGCCACGCGGCTGCGTGGCCGCGTGGTGCGGACACCGATCGTGCGCGTGCCCGCGCTCGACGAGCTCGCCGGCCGCGAGCTGTGGCTCAAGGCCGAGAACCTGCAGCGCATCGGGGCGTTCAAGGCCCGCGGCGCGCTGCATGCCGCGTTGCGGCTGACGCCCGAAGACCGCGCGCGCGGCCTGCTGACCTACAGCTCGGGCAACCACGCCCAGGCGGTCGCGCTCGCCGCACGCGAGCTGGGCACGCGTGCCACCATCGCGATGCCGACCGACGCGCCGCCGATCAAGCTCGCGGCCGTGCGCGCGCTGGGGGCCGAGGTCGTGCTCGCGGGCACCACCTCGGCGCAGCGCCACGCCGCCGCGCTCGAGATCCAGGCGCGCCAGGGCGGCACGATGATCCCAGCGTTCGACCACGCCGACATCATCGCGGGCCAGGGCACCGCCACGCTCGAGCTGCTCGAGCAGTGCGCCGAGCTCGGCGTCACGCTCGACGCGGTGCTGGTGCCGTGCGGCGGCGGTGGCCTGGTCGCCGGCGCGGCGATCGTGTGCCACGGCAGCGGCACCGCGGTGTACAGCGTCGAGCCGGTCGGCTGCGACGCGATGGCGCGCTCGCTCGAGGCCGGCACGCGCGTGGCGGTGGAGCCGGCGCCGACCCTGGCGGATGGGCTCAAACCCGTGCAGGTCGGCGAGCTCAACTTCGCGATCGCGCGACAGACCCTCGCGGGCGGGCTGCGCGTCGACGACGACGGCCTCTCGCGCGCGCTGGTGCGGCTGCTCGTGCACGGCAAGCTGCTGGTCGAGCCCTCGGGTGCGGCGGCGCTCGCCGCCGCGATGTCCGACGCATTGCCGCGCTCGTGTCGCCGCGTCGGCGTGCTGCTCTCGGGTGGCAACGTCGAGCCGTCGCTGGTGGCCACGCTGCTGCAGCGCGGCGAGGCGGTCGCGTGATCACGCGCCGCGTCGCGCTCGCGACCGCGCTGGCACTGGGCTGCTCGAGCCGCCCGGAGGCGCCCGCCGACGGCGCGCCGGCGTCGATGGCTGCCACGCCCGCGGCTGCGCCGAGCAAGCCCGCCGTGGCCGCGCCGGAGTCGGTCGTGTTCGCGGATCGAACCTCGCTGGCCTACGTGCTGCTGGTCGACGGCAAGCAACCCGCGCCGACGCGGACCGAGCTCGCGGCCCTGGTCGAGCGCGAGCTCGCCGGCGATCGCGACGACCCCGAGGTCGGTGTGTTGCTCGAGTTCATCGCGCTCGACCCCACGGTCGATCCGCGGCTGTCCGCCGGTACGCACCCGCGCGATCTCATCGGCCTGCACATCGAGGCGCTCGATGCGACCACGCGCCGCGCGGCGGTGTCCGAGTCCGCCCTGGCCGATCCGGTGCTCACGCGCGAGCTCGATCCGCCCGAGCGTGCGCAGCTCGCCAGCTTGCGCGCGGGCGTGCTGCTGCGCGCCGACTACCGCAACGAGCGCGCAGTGCGGGGCCTGCGGCTGCTGCAGACCCTGGTACGCCTGCTCGCGGCGCAGCAACACGCGCTCATCCACGACCCCGACACCGGCGAGACCATGGGCGTGACCGCGTTCGAGCGCCGCCGGCTGCAGGCGGGCTGGGCAACGTCGCGGACCAGGTCGCGGTGGTGCCGTTCCCCGATCGTCGCCACGGCGCGCCGTACCTGCGCCTGACCACCCGCGGCATGCGGCGCTTCGGCAGCGCGGATCTCGAGCTCGACGGACTCCCGCGCGACGAGGCCGTGCTGCAGCAGGCCACGTTCCTGCTGCACGGGCTCGCCTACCGCATGACCCGCCTGGCCGAGCTCGACCCCTCGGGCTATCCGCTCGAGCTGACCGAGGACGTCGAGATCGGCTTCGCCGACGTCACGCGCGCGTACTCGCGACTGCAGGGCCGCGTGCCCAAGTGCAGCGACTGCCTCGGCACGGTGACGGTGGGCCTGCGCAAGCGCGAGCCCGAGCCGAGCGATCCGCAGGATCACTTGGTGCTGCGTGTGACCGCGCCGCGCGACGACGCGGCCGGCCTCGCCGATGCGCCTGCGTGGGTCAGCCGCGCGCTCGCACAGCTGCTCGGGCCGGCCGCGCCGGCGGGCTGAGCGGCTGTCAGGGGATGCCCACCGCCTCTGGTCGCGCGAGCGACCCGAAGGAGGAGGGACCCGCGAGGGCTCTGCCGGCGCGGGAAGAGGAAGCGGAGCTTGGGCTTCACGCACTGGGCGGACCGCGTCGCTGCGCCCGCGGGCTGCAGCCGAGCTCGCGACGGAACACGCGGCGGAACGCGGCCGCGTCGGCATAGCCCACGCGCGCGGCGATCTCGTCGACGCCGACGTCGCTGGTCTCGAGCAGCTGTGCCGCCCGGGCCATGCGGATGCGCTGGGCGAAGCGCTGCGGCGTGGTGCCGAGCGCGGCCGCGACCCGGCGCGCGAGCGTGCGCGGTGAGGTCGCGGTCGCGCGCGCCATCTGCTGCAGCGTCAACTGCCGCGCGAGGTTGCGCTGCACGTAACGCTCGAGCGCGCGCACGGTCTCGTCGTCGCTGCGGAGGTGCTCGAGCACGAGGTAACGCGCCTGCGAGTCGCGCTCGTCGAGCACGAGGTAGCGCGTGACCAGGTGCGCGAGCGAGGCCCGCCGGCGCACCAGCAGCGCCAGCGCGAGATCGGCGTGGGCCAGGGCCGCGCCCGCGGTCAGGCACGGCCCCGCGTCCACGACCATGCGCGCGCTCGCGAGCCGCACCCGTGGGAACCGTCGCGCGAAGCCGGCCGCGAGCCACCACGCCGTGGTCGCGGCGCGGCCATCGAGCACACCCGCCGCACCCAGCAGGAACGTCGCCGAGCACGAGGCCGCCAGGGTCACGCCGCGGGCAGCGGCGCGACCGAGCAGCTCGACCACGCGCACGACGTCGGCGCGACGCAGCAGCGCGTCGATGCGCGCCTCGGTGGTCGCGCCCAGCCCCGCGAGCACGATGGTGTCGCCGCGACCGAGCCCGCGCAGCGACAGCGCGCCGTCGACCAGGATCGTTCGACCGCCGCTGCTGCGCACCGGCGCGCCGTCGGGCGAGACCACACGCTGCCGCAGCGCCGCCGCCGGCCCCGACGACGGGACCAGGCCGGCCGCGACCACGCGGGCCGCGGCAGCGAACACGTCGAGCGCGACGCCCAGCGGGCCATCGGTGGTGCCGTCGAGGACCAGGTGGACGAGCATGTGGCAAGGATAGACCGAACACTGTCGCTCTTGCCACTGCCGCCCGGACCGCGCGCGGCCCATGCTGTGGCCATGGACGACGGGCGCGACGATGCGCTGGAGGACTTCCACTGCGAGCCGACGAGCTTGCTCGGCGCGACCAAGCCGGTGTGGCGCGCCGGTCGCGGTCCGGCGGTGATCGTGATGGCCGAGATGCCGGGCATCAGCCCCGATGTCGCCCGCTTCGCGCGGTGGGTGCGGGACGCCGGCTTCACCGTGTACATGCCGTCGCTGTTCGGTCGCGACGGCGCCTACCCGCGGGCCGACGAGGGCGCGGCGGTGCTGCAACGCGCGTGCATCAGCGCCCAGTTCGGTGCGCTCGCACGCGGCGCCTCGAGCCCGGTCACGCTGTGGCTGCGCGCGCTGGCGCGGCTGGCCCACCAGGCCTGCGGCGGCCCCGGCGTCGGTGCGATCGGCATGTGCTTCACCGGCAACTTCGCGCTGAGCATGATGCTCGAGCCCGCGGTGCTGGCCCCGGTGCTGTGCCAGCCCTCGCTGCCCCTGGGCGATCTCGCGGGGCTGCAGATCGCCGACGACGAGCTCGCGTGGGTGCGCGGGCGTCTCGATCGCGAGCGCCTGAGCGTCCGCGCCTACCGCTTCGACGGCGACCGCTTCTGCACCGCCGCGCGCTTCGCCGCCTACGCCGAGGCCCTGGGCCCGCGCTTCGAGCCCACGGTGCTGCCGGGCGAGGCGGCCAACCCCGAGCCGCCGCCGTTCTTCCGCGACGTCGTGGGTTGTGCCCACAGCGTCGTGACCGCGCACCTGGTCGATCGCGAGGGCCACCCGACCCTCGCCGCACGCGACGAGATCCTCGGGTTCTTCCGGCTGCGGCTGCAGCCCGCGGAGGCAACATGAGCACGCTGACCCTGGTCGGACGCGCGAGCTCCCACTTCACGCGGGTGCCTCGCATCGTCGCGCACGAGCTCGGCGTGGTCCTGCCGCTGGTGCCGGTGCCGGATCTGGCCGCGATCGATCCCGCGGCCTACGGCGACAACCCGGCGCTCAAGGTGCCGACGCTGCAGACACCGCAGGGCCCGGTGTTCGGCAGCGAGCCCGCGAGCCGTACGATCGCGGCGTGGGCCGACGCGCCGCCCGGTCGGCTGGTGTGGCCCGAGGCCGTGACCGATCGGGTCGCCCGCAACGCCGGCGAACTCACGGCCTACGGCATGCAGACCCAGGTGCAGCTGGTGTTCGCCACGCGCGTCGCCGGGCTCGACCCCGCGCACCCCTTGCTCGCCAAGGCCCGCGTCGGGCTCGCCGGTGCGCTCGAGTGGCTCGATGCGCACCTCGAGTCGGTGCTCGCCGCGATCCCGCGACGCAGCGACGGCACCTCGGTGAGCCTGCTCGAGATCACGCTGTTCTGTCTGCTCGAGCACCTCGCGTTCCGGCCGATGCTGCCGTGGCTGCCGCGGCCACGGTTGCAGCGCTTCGTGGACGCTTTCGCGCTGCGGCCCAGCGCCGCCGCGACCCCGTATCGCATCGAGCCGCCGCGGTGAACCGGAGCTGCGGTCGTGGTCGCCCGCGACCGCGGCGCGCATGGACAGCCGCGCGCAAACCCGCTACATCGACCGGGCCGTGACCGCGCCGCTCGTGTGGATGGATCTCGAGATGTCGGGCCTCGATCCGGATCGCTGTGCGATCCTGGAGATCGCGACCATCATCACCGACGCAGAGCTGCGCATCGTCGCCGAGGGACCGGACCTCGTGATCCACCAGAGCGAAGCGGTGCTCGCGGCGATGGACGAGTGGTGCACCAAGCACCACGGCGACAGCGGCCTGACCGCAGCCGTGCGCGCATCGAACATCTCGCTGGTCGACGCCGAGGCCCAGACGCTGGCGTTCGTCGCGGCGCACTGCGGACCCAAGGCCGCGCCGCTGTGCGGCAACACCATCTGGCAGGACCGGCGCTTCCTGGTCAAGCACATGCCCACCCTCGACGCGCACCTGCACTACCGCCTGGTCGACGTCAGCACGATCAAGGAGCTCGCGCGCCGCTGGTATCCCCAGCTCGACACGCCCAAGAAGTCGGACAAGCACCGCGCGCTCGACGACATCCGCGAGTCGATCGCCGAGCTGCGGTTCTACCGCGAGCGCCTGTTCGTGCCCGCGGGCTGACGACGCCGCCGCAGCCACAGCAGCGCCGGCACCAGCAGCACGCCCGCGGCGCCCGCGGTCCCGCGGTCGCTGCGGCAGGCGCAGTCGAGGTCCAGGTCGGGCGTCAGCGGCACCTCGGGGCAGCGGAACTCGAGATCGGCCGTAGCCTGCAGCCCGCGGTACTGCGCGCGCACGCCCAGGCGGACGTCGGTCCCGGCAGTGCCGTCGGAGCACAGCTGGTCGAGCAACGCGCCGTCGCCGGGCAGCCCATCGTCGTCGTCGACCACGCCGGCGCCATCGAGGGTGTAGTGCACGTCCGCGCCGTGCAGGCGGTGGCCCTGCCCATCGCGCACGATCGGCTGCAGCAGCAGCGGCTGCGGCTCGCAGTCGGGGTCGTCACAGTCGCTCCATCCGACCACGAGTTCGAGCGACGTCGCGGTGGCGCCGTCGACCGGGACGATCGGCGGACCCACGAGCGTGCCCGCGGGCAGCTCGAGCGCGAGCGCGAATGGCTCGCCGGCGCGCGGCACCATGCGCGTGATGCCGTCGTCGCCGGTCTCGAGGCTCGGCGCGTCGGGACCCTCGACGCGGACGGTGCCGTCGGTGAAGCCCAACCGCTGCGTCGGATCGGCGACACCGATCGGTTGCGGCACCATGCCCACGGACTCGCCTGCGACCACGTACCAGCGGCCATCGGGCTCCGGGGTCGGCGCGGGCGGCAGCGTCCGCCCCGGGCCCGGCTGCAGATCGCGGTACAGCCAGCGCACGCTGGCATCGTCGTACTCGACCGCGACATCGTCGAAGGCATGCACGTCGACGGCGAGGGTGTCGGGCGCGATCGCCTGGGCACCCTCGGCGCTGCAGGCTTGCCCGGTGATCGTGAGCGTGCCCGCACCCGGGCTCAGCGCGAAGCAACCGGGCTCGCTCGCCTGCAAGGCACCGCTGCCGTCGTAGCGGGCGCAGGCAGCGAGGTCCTCGCCCTCGTCGACCGTGATGCGCTGACCGTCGGCATCGACCGCACCCACGAGCACGGGGCACAGCTGGCTCTGCTCGACGAGGTGCGCGCCGTCGGACGCGCGGTGCAACAGCTCGAGCGTGAGCCCCTGCCCGTCGATCTCGTAGCTTCCGCGCTCGCTCACGTACATCGGCTGGTCGCAGCCGGCGAGCAGCGACGCAATCGCTGCAGCGGCGAGTGCCGGAACCGCGAAGGGACGGCGAGACGACGTCGTTGCGTGCATGGGCCCGACCTCCACGCGTGGGAGTCCCGCGACCGGCCCGACTGGATGCATGACCGCGAGCACACCCGCGCGTGCGCAGACGCGGGCCCGGGCGCACCCGCGGTGCGAGGACCTGCTCCACTGGGGCGAGCCCCACGCCCGAGTTGGGCAAGCTCGCGCACGCCGCCGTCGTGGGCAACATCCGCCGATCCAGCGCGGACGCGCGACAACCCGCGGCGATGCCGTGGGCGCCGCGGCCGTCCCCGACTCGGCACGCAACCTGCCATGCTGCGGGCGCCGTGCAGCTGCATCACTTCGACGTCCTCCCGAGCCACTGCCCCCACGCGACCTGCATCATCCGCTTCGCGCGGCCCGTGAGCGCGTCGACGCACCGAGCCATCCTCGAGCGACTCGCCGCCGCCGCCGCGGTCGAGCTCGGCGACGACGAGCTCGGCGACGAGCCGACCGCGTTCGTGGTGGCGCCGTGGCTGCCGCGGGCACAGCAGGCCCACGCCGCCGCGATCGAGCAGGTGCAGGCCCTGGCGGCCGAGGGAGCCGACGGCGCGTGGCTGTTCGCGGTCGGCACGACCATCGATGCGCTCGCGGCCGCGGCGG
>JAXLYC010000058.1:0-38800 GCA_046351635.1 Nannocystaceae bacterium
CAGACCGTCGACCCGATCCCGGGGACCCCGGCGTGGGGGCCGTTCTCGCTCACGGTCGAGGGTGATCTGTGCCTGGCGCCGTGCGTCGAGTCGAACTCGTGCTGGTCGTGGGCGCGCGAGCGCGTGCGATTCGTCGCCGACGGCGTCGATGTCGCGGTGTGGGGCGGCACGTCGACCCAGGTGACGCTGGGCGACAGCGACTACGTGATCACGGTGCTGCACGCGCAGCAGCCGGTGCGCGTCAACCTCGGTGCGCCCGACTGTTCCTTGCAGGCCTACGAGGGCTACAGCGTGCTCATCGCCGACGTCACGCCGTGATTGCGGCTCAGCCGCGACGACGCGGCTTGACGAACTTGAGTGTCATGCGATCGCTCTCGCCGATGGCCTCGTACTTGGCGCGGGTGGCCTCGCCGTCCGCGAACACCGGCGGCAGCGACCACACGCCCTGCGGGTGATCCTTGGTGTCCTTGGGGTTGGCGTTGATCTCCGACTTGGCTTCGAGCTCGAAGCCGGCCGCCTCGACCTGCGCGATGAGCCAGGCCTCGGGCAGGTACCCCAGCTCGGGGTGGACCGGCTCGGTCATGCTCGCAGGCGCGCGGTGCTGTTCGATCGCCAAGACGCCGCCCTCGTGCAGCGCCGCGTGGGCCTCCGCGAGGAAGGGCTCGAGCCCGCCGCCGAGCATGTAGTTCTGCGTCATGCGCATGACCAGGACCATGTCGAGCGAGTCGTCGGGGCCCATGTCGAGCGACAGCCCGCGGTTGGGCACGCGCGCGATGCGATCGTAGAGCACCGGCGCCGAGGCCAGCAGCGCCGCGACCGTGCGCGCGCGGTACTGCGTGCGCGCGGCGTCCTGGTCGGTGGCCTCGTAGACCGCCAGCGACAGCTGGCCCTGGGCCGCGAGCAGCGGCGCGAGCATCTCGGTCCACCAGCCGCCGCCGGGTCCGACCTCGAACACGTGCATCGTCGGCGTCAGGCCGAAGAACTCGAGGGTCTGCGCCGGATGACGCCAGGGATCGCGCGACGGGCTGTCGGGTTGGCGGTGCGGGCTCGCCACGATCGCGCGCATGGCCTCGGCGGTGCTGTGCCAGCGCGTCTGCATCAGCGTGCGCGCCGTCGCCTCGAGCTCGGGGGTCCAGCGCGCGCGTGCGGCCGCGGCCTTGTCCTCGATCTCGCGCATGGCCGCGAGGATCCGAGCGTCGTTGGTCGCGGTGTCGTCCTCGGTGGTCGCCGCCGGCGTCGTCGCGGTGCCCGCGGGTGTGGCGGGTGGGTCCGCGGGCCCACGGCCGTCGCCGTGCGGGCGACAGGCGAGCACCAGCAACACCGGCAGGGTCGACGCGCGCCGCATCCTTCGCGTGCTCACGGCAGCGCCGGCTCGCCGATGTCCTGGGGCGGCTCGCCGGTGAGCGAGTCGAGGAACGCGACGATGGCCTTGGTCTCGTCGGGCGCCATCGCGCCGCGTGCGGCCTGGTGCTCGGCCATCTTCGCCACCATGACGCCGAGATCGTCGATCGAACCGTCGTGCAGCCACGGCCCGGTCTTCGCGACGTTGCGCAGGGTCGGGACCTTGAACACGAAGCGATCGAGCGGGCTCTTGGTCACCGCCGCGCGGCCCTCGTCCTTCAGATCGGGCCAAGGCTTGATGCTGCCGAGCTTTTGGAACTGCGTGCCGCCCAGGGTCGGTCCGGTGTGGCACTGCGGGCAGCCGGCGTCGAGGAACACCTGCAGCCCCTCGAGCTCGGCCGACGACAACGCGGTGACGTCGCCTTGCAGGAACCGGTCGAAGCGCGACGGCGTCACCAGGGTGCGCTCGAACGCTCCGATCGCGCGGGTGAGGTTCGCGTAGCTGATGGGATCGGCCTCGTCGGGGAACGCGGCCGCGAACTTGTCCTTGTAGCCGGGGATGCCGCGCAGCACCGCGACGACCGCGGCCTCGTCGGCCATCGCCATCTCGATCGGGTTGAGGATCGGCTTGCCGGCCTGCTCCTCGACGTCGGCGGCGCGGCCGTCCCAGAACTGCGCCAGCGCCAGCGCAGCGTTGAACACCGTGGGCGAGTTGCGCTCGCCGCGTTGGCCGCCCTGGCCCGCCGAGGTGCGCGCGCGCGCGCCGTCGTGCTCGCGCACGTCGACGCCGAAGTTGGCGAGGTCGTGGCAGGTGTTGCACGAGATGTCCTTGTCCTTGGACAGGCGCTCGTCGTGGAACAGCATGCGACCCAGCTCGACCTTGGCGGGGGTGATCGGGTTGGTCGGCGAGTCCATCCGCGGCGGCAGCGGCGTGAGCGTGAGCTTGACGCGATCGAGCAGCGCCGCGGGCGACGACGTGGGCTTGGCCGCGGGCATCGCCGCCGCGGCCTCGCCGGCTGCGCGCTTGCCCGCGCTGCGGGTGCGCTGCTTGAACGGCGGCAAGGGCTCGTGGCGGTCGCACGCGGGCAGAAGTGGCGAGCTCAGCGCGGCGAACAACGCGAGCCGACGCACGGCGCGTCGGCGCGCCCCTGCGGGCCGGGCGGGCCCGATCGGCTTCGCGCGTGGCGGTGGAACGACGGCGGACTCGGGCTTGCGCACGACCGAGTTGTTACCACCAAGCCCCGCCGGTGCAAACCTGCGCGCCCCGAGGCTTGAACCGCGACTGCGACGCTGTCACGCTGTGCTCCGATGTCTCGGACACTCGCCTGGTCGTCGCTCGTGCTCGTGCTCACCGCGTGCGGCGGCTCCGACGTCGCGGCGCCGACCGAGCGGCTGTGGATCTCGACCGTGCCGACCTCCGCGAAGCAGGAGATCAGCGCGTTCGTGACCACACGATCGCGCGACGATCGCTTCATCGGCGCGTTCTTCCACGGCTCGGCCCTGCGCGGGCACCACGACGTGTTCTCGTGGGTCGCCGACGGACGCGACGCCGCGAAGCTGACGTTCCTGCAGGACGGCAAGACGCAGAAGGTGCGCTTCGAGAGCTGCAAGCCCAGTCGCGGCTTCGACTACTGCCTCATCGTCCACGGCGATCCCACCGGCGCGCGCCAGTACCAGTCGCGCAAGCGCTGGAGCGTGCGACGCCCGGGCAAGCGGGCGCTCGAGCTGGTGAGCGTGCCCGAGACCCTCGCGGCCCTCGCCGAGGACGACGACGAGCTCGCCGCGGCCCTGATGCTCGAGGCACCCGACGAGATCCCCGCGACGGACGATCCGTGACCGCCGCGCCGCCCTCGGGTGCGGCGGGCCAGGCCATCGACGAGCTGGTCGCGCGCCTGGTCGCGCAGTTCGCCTCGCCCTACGACTTCCTGCGCGAGTTGGTGCAGAACGCGATGGACGCGGGCAGCGATCGCGTCGAGATCGCGCTGCACGAGCACGCGGTCGCGGGCGACGACGCCGACGCCGAGGTCGTGTTCGAGATCGAGGTGGTCGACGCCGGCGCCGGCATGGACGAGGCCATCATCGACGGCGAACTCACGCGGCTGTTCGCCTCGGGCAAGGCCGACGATCGCACCATGGCCGGCGGCTTCGGCATCGGCTTCGTCAGCGTGTTCGCGTGGCAACCCGAAGCCGTGCTGTTGCACACCGGACGCGGCACCGAGGCGTGGGAGCTGCTCTTCGGTCGCGACCGGCGCTTCGAGAAGCACCGGCTCGACGAGCCCTTCGAGGGCACGACGTTGCGGTTGCTGCGGACCGGCCGCCGCGCCGAGCGGGCCGGCATCGCCGAGGCGGTGCGCGACAGCCTGTGGCGGTGGTGCCGGTTCTGCCCAATCGAGATCAGCTTCGACGACGTCGCGACCGGCGAGGGGCCCGAGCGCATCCATGACGTGCCGCTGCCCAGCGACGAGGCCCTGGTGGCGGTGCACGAGATCGGCGACACCCGCGTGCGCGTGGCCTTCGCCGTGCCACCACATGCGGTGTTGCTGCGCCACGGCCTGGTGCTGGCCGAGGGCGGACCCGCGGAGCTGTTGCCGCACGCGGCGCAATCGATCGCGGCCTCGTTCGATCACCTGCGCGTGTGGGCCGACTCGCCCTCGCTGCGCACCGACATCGGCCGCGATCACGTCATCGACGATGCCGGGCGCGTTGCGGTCGAGCGCGTGGTCGTGGCCAAGGTCCACGAGCTGCGCGGCGCGTTGATCGAGCGGCTGGTCGCGCTCGCGGGCACTACCGCGAGCTGGACCGCGGCGCTGCACCAGCAGTATGCCTACCTGCACGAGCACCTGCGCTGCGAACGCGACGCGCTGGGCGCCGCGCTCGATCGACCCGCGATCGTGCGGCGCGCCGGCGGCAACGCGGCCAGCTTCGGCGCGCTGGCCCGGGCGGCGCGCTACGGCGTGCTCGCGTGGTGCGAACCCGACGCGCCCGAGTCGGCATCGTGGATCGCGTTGTGCGAGCCCGCGGGTGTGCCGGTGGTCCTCGCGACCGCGCGCTGCGTCGCGGGGTGGCTGGGCGAGGCCGCGGCCGCGGTGGGGCTGGGTCTGCAGCACGCCAGCGTCGCGGTGCGGCGGGCCGAGCCGCAAGCCGGCGCTGCGAGCCTGGTCGAGCTGGTCGCGACGGTGCTGCGCGAGGCCAAGCTGGTCGGGGGCGTGAGGCTGGCGCGCATGGGTGCCGAGCCCGACGCGCTGGTCGGGCTGGGCGTCGGCGAGACCGAGGTCGCGGTGGTCGGCGCGCGCACGGTGCCGTCCGCACGCGGGCACACGCTGTGGCTCGAGGAGCGGCACGTGCTCGTGCGTGCGGCGATGGTCCACCTGCCGGTGCAACCGCTGGTGTCGGTCGCCGCGATCGCGCTGGCGATCGCGGCGAGCTGGCTGGCAGCCGCGATCGTGCGGACGAGCTCGAGCGGGTGCGCGACGCCATCGATGCCCTGGCGAAGGAGCGCGGGTGAGCGGCGACGCCATCGCGGGCGTGCTCGCCTCGCGCCGGCTCGGTCGCGGTGCTGCGCCGCGACAGGCGTTCACGGTCGAGACCACCGAGGCGCGGCTGCGGCTGCGCCAGCGGCCCGGCGCCGAGCCGTGGTCGTGGACCCTGGTGCTGGTACGCGCGCTGCTGGCGTTGACCGACGCGGTCGAGGTCACCGGCGAGACCGTCGCGCGCGAGGACGTGCACGAGCTGGTGCTCGAGCTCGCGTTCGATCCCGAGGTCGTCCGCGGGCTCGAGCTGGGGTTGCTGTTCGACGCCGCGATCGAACCCGATCCCGGGCCCGGCGACGGTAGCCTCGCGCGGCGGCAGCTGCGATTGCGGCGGCTGCTCGCGCGGGCGCTCAACGAGGCCCTGGCGGCCGGCCCCCGCAGCCTGACGCTCGAGACCGATCTCGGCAGCCGCAGCTTCGTGCGGCGCGAGGGCGCCGGCGATCCCTATGTCGAGCGCATGGGTCCGCCGCGTGGCCGCGCGGGCCTGTGGGTCGTGCGGATCGCGGTCGAGCGCACGGTCTCGCGGTGGTTCGACGCGCTGGTGTTCGGCAAGGACGGCCTGTTCGGTGCCGTGCGCACGCTGTGGGCCGCGCGCGTGCCCGGGGCCCAGCTGCGCGCCGGCGCGGCGACGCTGCAGGTGCCGCCGCTCGAGGGCAGCGTGCCGCTGGGCCGGGTCGCGCGGCTGCTGCCAGCGGCGTCGCAGTGGCGCGGTTGGCTCGTGCGCGACGGCGTGCTGGTGTGCTCGATCGCAGCGGTGCTGCGTGAGCAGGGCCTGCCGGCCGAGGCCGCCGCGGTCGCGATCGAGTGCGCGACGCTGCAGCTGACGCTCGACGAGAACACCGTGGTCAAGGACGACGCGCTCGCGTTGTTGACGGCGTGGCTGCACGACGCCTCGGCCGCGACCGCGGGACAGCTCTTGTCGGCGCAGTGGCCGGCGGAGCCCGAACCGCTGGTCGACGCCGCCGGCACCGTGGTCGCGCGCGAGGGCCTGCTCGCGCTCGCGCGGCAGGACCGCGAGGTCACCTACGTGTGGCGCCACGAGGCCCAGACCCTGCCGCTGGCGCTGCGCGATCGAGGTGCTCGCGCCGTGGCCCAGCCAGCTCGAGGCCCTGGCCCAGGAGGCGCCGGGCCTGCGCATGGTGCCGGTGCGGGTGGTCGCCGAGACCGCGGACGAGGGGCCGGCTCGAGCTCGAACCGCTGGCGCAGGGTAGCCTGCCGCCGTGGTCGTGGACCCCGCCGCCGTGGCCGCGCCCCCACGGCGATGCGCTCGCGATCGCGGCCGAGGTCTACGTCCATCGTCACGGCGTCGCGGTGCAGAGCACCACCGTGGTCGCGGCCCACGATCGCGTGTTGCTGCGCGAGCCCGCCGGCAAGGCCGCCGACGACGCGGGCCTGCCGGGCGTGACACTGGTGTTGCGGCTGGCGCTGTCGTCGACCTCGCAGTCGCTCGCGCGCGCGAGCATGCGCGGTGAGACCGGCGATCGGGCCGAGGCCGCGGCGCAGCTGCGCGAGCTGGTCGCGTGGGGTTGGGCGCAGCTCGCGACGCAACGCGACGCGCTCGTGCAGCATGCGCTCGCGGTGCCGCTGGACGACGCGCTGCGCGAGCGCGTGCCGCTGCTCGCGGCCGCGATCGCGGGCGTCGATGCCCGCGTTGTCGCGCTGAGCTACCGCGACCGCGATGGCGTCGTTGCGCTCGCGTGGCGCGAGCAACCGTTGCTGGCGCTGCGGGTCGCGAACGCGCGCGACGGCAGCCCGCGCAGCCTCGGCGACGCGCTGGTGCGCGCGCGCGAGGTCGGTGGCCTGGTGCTGGGTGAGGCCGCCAGGCGGTGGTTCTCGCTCGAGCTCGACGACGGTCGCCACGACACCTGGATCGCGACTCCCAGCGGGGCCGAGCTGCTGCTTCGCGTGCTCGGTCGCGCGACGCTGTGGATCATGCCCACGGTGCCGCAGGGCCACGCGCACGTGGCCCCGGCCGCGGCGCAGCGCCAGCTGCTGCTGCCGCGCGACGAGGTCGCACGCCTGCTCGGCCGCGGCGGCGCGGACGTTGCCGCGCGTACGGCCCTGCTGGCCCACGCCCTGGTGGCGATCGCGTTGGGCGAGGACACCATGGGCCTGCGCGAGGTGCCGCTGCTGCCGGTGTACGACCCGCGCGCGGTCAC
This sequence comes from Nannocystaceae bacterium, assembly GCA_046351635.1. Lineage (GTDB taxonomy): Bacteria > Myxococcota_A > Polyangia > Nannocystales > Nannocystaceae > Xiheibacterium. The sequence continues at coordinate 7,031 of JAXLYC010000058.1, forward strand.
GCCCTCGCGGCTGCTGTCGATCGCCGCGATGCAGGCGGACGGGCGCAGCTTCGCGGTGGTGCCCTGCGGCGCAGTCGATCGCGATCTGCTCGGGCCTGTGGTCGAGGCCAGCCCGGGCATCGCGACGCTGCTGCACGAGGCGCTGGCACTGCCGCTCGAGCCGGTGCCCGATGGCGGCCGCGCCGGCGGCACGCCGCCACGCGGTGGCGCGGTCGCGGATGCCGTGCGCGCCGAGCCGCTGCTGCGTCATCCCATCGCCGACGCCCTCGCGGTCGGGGCGCTGCAGCTCGGCGGCGGTGCGCCGCCGGGCGTGGCGCTGTGGGCCCGCGGGCTGCACGTCGGCGCGCTGCCGCTGCCGCCGCCGCTGTCGGATCTGGGCGGGCGGTTGTGGCTCGCGGACGCGGGCGTGCGCGCGGGTCGGCCCGCGATCGAGACCATGCTGCTGGGCCACGCACGCGCGCTGGTCGAGGCGGCGCGACGACAGGCGGTGCTGGCTCCGCCCGGCGGCGCGCGGCGTCGGGCGATCGAGCGCTTCGTCGAGCACTGCGACGCGACCGCTGCGGCGGGCGACGATCGCCTGGGCCTGCGCGCACCGCCGCCGCGATCGCAGCCGCGGGTGCTCTCGCCACAGGCCGCCAGCGCGGGACGACTGCCGCCGTTGCGACGCACGTGGTTGCCGGCGCTGGTGCGCCACGGTCTCGGTCGTCCCGGCGGGTTCGAGCGCGCGTGGCTGTCGTGGCGACTGGTGCGGGTCAGCAAGCCCGAGGGCGTGGTGTGGGACCTCGAGGTCGGCGGGCGCCACGCGTGGATCCGCCGCGCGCTCGACGACGAGTCCACGCCGACCGACGTGGAGCTCGCGGCGCTCGCGATCGTCGCGGAGGTGCTCGCGACCGCGGCGGTGGGCGAGACCGCGATCGCGGCGGCGCTGTTGCGGGTGCTCGCGACCGCACACGTGCACGCGCGCGTGTGAGGCCACGCGCTTGCGGCCGCGTCGCGGTGGATCGATAGTCGCGGCCGTGACGCGCCGCGCGTGGCTCGAGGCCGAACCCTTCACGCTGGTGCTCTCGGCGGGCTTCTTCGGGTTCTACTCGCACACCGGCCTGCTGCACGCGCTCGAGCACGCCGGCGTGCGACCGCGACGCGTCATCGGGGTCTCCGCCGGCGCGCTCGCCGGTGGGCTGTGGGCCGCGGGCCTGCCGGCCGAGGCGCTCGCGCGCGAGCTGCTGGCCCTGCGTCGCCGCGACTTCTGGGATCCGGGCCTGCCGCTTTTCGGGTTGTTGCGCGGGCGCAAGTTCGCCGCCGAGCTACGGCGCGTGCTCGCGGCCACCGGTCGCGTCGCGATCGAGCAGTGCGAGCTGCCCTTCGTGGCGATCGCGCACGACGTGTTGTCGCGCCGGACGCTGCCGATCGATCGCGGCGACCTCGCCGACGCCATCCGGGCCTCGTGCACCGTGCCGCTGATGTTCCGGCCCATGCTGCTGGGCGGTCGCGTCGTGGTCGACGGTGGCGTGTCCGATCGCATCGGTCGCGTCGCGCTGCAGCCGGGTGAGCGCGTGCTCATGCACCTCATCCCGTCGCGTCGCCGTGTCGGCCGCAACCGCGCGGCCGAGGTCATGCCGCCGCTCGACGCCCAGGTGCTGGTGACGCCGGGCGTGCCGGCGCTGGGGCCGTTCGCGCTCGCGCAGGCCGAGCAGGCCTACAGGGTCACGCGTCGCCACGCGCAGGCGTGGCTCGAGCAGCACCCGTGAACCGCGCGCCGCAACCGCGCCGGATTCAGCCGACCGGCGTGGTCATCGGATGGTCGGTGCCCTCGCAGCCCCAGTGGAAGTTGTCGAGGAAGACGTAGCTGTCGAGGATCGAGTCCGACAGATCGAAGATCGCGAACACCACCGTGATCTCCTCGCCGGGCGTGACCGGGGCGGTGCTGTTGAGCCACTTGGTGCCCGCGTGCTGGCGCATGCAGGTGCCGGCGAACTCGGGGCGGTTGCCGCCGTCGTCGCGGAAGTCGAGGAAGCCAGCGTTGAGCGAGATGGGGTTGCCCTGCTCGTCGAACGAGATGTTGCCGGTCCAGCTCTCGGACTCGAGCCAGCCGACGTACATGTCGTTGAACTGGCTGCCGTAGTAGAAGGGATACTCGACCGAGAAGAACGCCAGGTCGTACGAGATCGAGTTGTTCGACGGCGGCACCTGACCCACGATGCGCATCTCGGTGTAGTCGTTCGCGGCGACGCCCTGGCTGAACTGGCCCTCGATGGTGTTGGAGCAGTCGCCGGTGCCGAGCAGTCCGGCGTCCGCGGTGCAGTCGCCGCTCACGTCGTTGGTCCGCACCGGCGCCGGCAGGTTCGGCCCCGGATCGAACGCGCCGAGATCGTCGTTGCAGTGCGTGGGGCTGACGTCGAGGTCACCTTGCGGCGTGGGGATGTCGAGGTCGGCGACCAGGCCCGAGCCCAGCACGACGTACTTCGAGCCCTCGCGCGGTGCCCACTGCTGCGTGCTGCCGAAGCCGACGCGCAGGCCCACCGCCATCGGGCTGCCGTCGATCGTGCCTTGCACCTCGGCGGTGCCGGGACAGTTGAGGCCGATCGCGCGGAAGGGATCGGTCGAGTCGCCGTCGCAGGGCGTGTGGTCCATCTCCACGCAGTCGTCGCAGACCTGGCCCTCGGGGCAGTCGACCATGCCGCCTGTGGCCCCCACGTCGAGCTTCTCGCCGTCGTCGCCGGCCTCGGCCTCGGCATCGGAGGCCGAGTCCATGCCGCCGTCGAGCGACGCGCTGCCCGAGACCGAGATCCCACCTTCGGCACTTTGCCCGGTGGGGTCGCCTTCGCGACCGGCGTCTGCGCAGGCGAGGGCGAGCAAGCAAGGTGCGAGGGCGCAGCAGACTCTCATGACAGCTCAACCTAACAGGCCTGCACACAGACGCTCAAGTGGGCGCATGCGCCGAGCTGCGCGTGCGCGTGGGATGTTGCGCGTGGGGCAAGTCATGCGCGCGGTCTCGTCGCAGTGCACCCAGCTCGTCACGGATTGTTCGGGTGTTGCCCCAACGCGCGCGCGGGTTCCCCTCGGTCGCCAGACGAGCGCGTCATCGCGTAGTAGTGCCCACGCCGGAATCCTGCGGTGGTCCGCGGCAGCGACGGCGACCGGCCCGCTCGCGCGGGACCTGGGCCAAGTTCGCCCGGCGATGGGCGAGTTGCCCAGCGCGCACGATGATCGCGTGGCCGCCCATGGGGCGCGTGGGCGCCGTGGTACACCGTGGCCGGCTCGCGCCGTCGCGTGGGCTGCCGCTGCAGCATGACCGACTCCGCCGACGCCCCGAGCGAAACCGCCACCGTCGTGCCCGCGCCCGCCGAGCTGGGTCCGCGCTTCGCCGCGTTCGCGGCCGGCCTACGACGGCCGGTGGTGTTCTTCGACATCGAGGCCACCGGCGCCGACTCCATCGCCGACCGCATCGTCGAGATCTCGGTCGTGCGGGTGTGCCCACCGGGTACGTGCGAGGGGCCGCGGACCTGGCGGATCGATCCGGGCGTGCGGATCCCCAGCGAGGCCAGCGAGATCCACGGCATCTACAACCGTGATCTGGTCGGCGCACCGCGCTTCGCCGACCTCGCCGACGAGCTCGCGGCATTGTTCGTCGGGGCCGACCTCGCAGGCTTCTCGATCACGCGCTTCGATCTGCGGATCTTGCAGGCCGAGTTCGTCCGCGCCGGTCGCACGCTCGACCTGTCGCAGGCGCGCATCGTCGACACCCAAGTCATCTATCACCAGCGCGAGCCGCGAAACCTCGCCGCGGCGCTGCGGTTCTATCGCGGCCGCGAGCTGGTCGCAGCCCACGGCGCCGAGGCCGACACCATCGCGGCGCTTGAGGTGTTCGCGGGCCAGCTCGAGCGCTACGGCGATCTCGCGGTCGAGCTCGACGAGCTGCACGCGCTGTCGCTGCAGCACAACGACCAGTACTGCGACACCTCGCGCCGCTTCGCCTGGCGCGACGCCGAGCCGGTGTTCAACTTCGGGCGGCTGCGCGGCAAGAGCCTGCGCTGGGTCGCATCCGATCCCAACGAGCGCGCGTACCTGCGGTGGATGCTCGACGGCAACTTCGAAGAGGACGCCAAGGACATCGTGCGCGACGCCCTGCGTGGACGGGTGCGCCGCAACCTGGTGTCGCGCTCACGCGTGCCCGTGCCCGCCTCGCCGCAGTGATCGGGGCCGCGCGGCTCTGGCCACGAAGCGGAAGCTCAGCTTCCTCTTCCCGCGCCGGCACGGCCGCCGCGGGTCCTTTCTCCTGCCGGTCGCCGTCGCGACGAGACGCTGTCAGCATCCGCCGACAGCATCTCAGCCGTCCTGCGCGATGAAGCGCAGCGAGGGCTTGTCGAGCATGACCGTGGTGCCGGGCGGCAGGCTGTGGGTGAGCCACACGTTGCCGCCGACGATCGAGCCCGCGCCGATGACGGTGTCGCCGCCGAGGATCGTCGCGCCGGCGTAGATGGTCACGTCGTCCTCGATGGTCGGGTGACGCTTGCGCCGCGCGTGGGCGTCGCGGCCGCTGACCGACATCGCGCCCAGGGTCACGCCTTGGTACAGCTTCACGCGCGCGCCGATGCGCGAGGTCTCGCCCACGACCACACCGGTGCCGTGGTCGATGAAGAAGCTCGGGCCGATGACCGCGCCGGGGTGGATGTCGATGCCGGTCTGCCGGTGGACCCACTCGGACATCATGCGCGGGATGAGCGGCACGCCGCGGGTGTGCAGCGTGTGCGCGATGCGGTGCACCGCGATGGCCTCGATGCCGGGGTAGCTCATGATGATCTCCGACGCGCTGCCGGCCGCGGGATCACCCGCCAACGCGGCCTGCACGTCGGTGTCGAGCAGCTCGCGCAAGGTCGGGATCTCCTGGATCACCTCGATCGCGACCTGCTGCGCCCGCGCGGTGCTCACGTCGAGCGCCGCGGCGCCGTCGGCCGCGAACGCGCGCGCGACCACGTGCTCGAGCCCACGCAGGACCCGCGCACAGCGCTCGCCGGCGAAGTAGCGACACGTGAGCGCGTCGACCTGATCCTCGACGAAGTAGCCGGGGAACACGATCGACAGCAGGTCCTCGAGCAGCTGCGAGACCAGCGCGCGCGAGGGCAGGTTCGCGCCGTCGAGGTGGTTGATGTTGCCGTGCAGCGCGTACGAGGCGACCACGTCGTCGATCGCCCGTGCGAGCGCGCGTGGATCGGGTGCCTGTGTCATCGGGCGGCGACGATACCACCGCGCGCCAACGCACCCGGTCGCCGCGGACTGCCGGGGGCTGCAGGGCAGGGATTTGGTCCTGGAATCGCGCCGCGGTACACTTCGCCGGGCGCGCTCCACGGGTCGACCGCTGGCCGCCGCTTCGGAACCCCACGCGTGGGCGCGTCGAGCACCGTCGATCCGATCGCTCTGTTGGTGCGCGAGCTGCTGCTCGCGCGGACCGAGGGCCTCTCGCCGCCGCAGCTGGCGGCGTTCATCCAGGGCTGGACCTCCGCGCTCGAGCTGCTGCGGCGCTCGGATCTGACGGCGCCGGACGCCGACGCGGCGGTGCATCGGCAGGTGGCGGAGGTCCTCGCGCGGATCGATGCCGTCACGCGGGACGTGCTCGGCGACGGCGACGAGCACGCCTGAGTGCGGCCCGCGGGGGCCTCAGGCGCCGTCCGCCGCCGCCGACATCTGCGCGCTGTCCGCCTGGCGGCTCTCCCGCTCCTGTGCGGATGGCCAGTCGATCCGGTGCTTGATCATCCGCCGCTTGAGCGCGTGGCGGGTGATGCCCAGCAGCAACGCCGCCTCGACGATGCTGCCGCCCTTCTCGAGGGCCTGCATGCACATCATCTTCTCGGCTTTGCGGAGGTTGAGGTCTTCCAGAAGAATCGCCATACGAGCACTGTACGTGAAATCGAGCTGGTGGAAAAGCCTTTTCTTGTAAGAAAAAATACTCGAGATTCTCTGGCAGAAAATCGCAGGGTGCGCGAAATAGCCCACATTGGCCGAGTGGCCGCGCGCGCTGTCGATCATCGCTTGTCACGCAGCGTGCACAACCGCGCCGATCCACCATGGATCTGGCGATCCCTCGGACAGCCCGCTCGGAACCGCGATCTTCGACGCGATGCAGACTACGCGCAGAACTCAGGCTTCTCGGAAGATGCTCGGTTCTGACCGCATAGCGAATCAACAATGATGCGAACGGGTCGTCCCCGCGCCTCGACCCTCGAGAATTCCGGCCGCCCACGGTCGAAGTGCGGCCGCGCCGCACCCGGTCGCGCCACGTTCGGGCCGGCCGGCGCGCGACGGGCAGCTCGGGCCGCGGCCGGGAGATCGCGCTGCGACGCCGCGCGCGCCCGGTTTTCTTCGGCCGGACCGCCGGTGCCCAGTACCATCCACCGACGTGTCCGAAACGGCTCGAGCCGCGGCCAAGGTCGCGATGCGTGTGCTCGTCGTCGACGACGATGTCAACGTGCGCTTCCCGCTGGAACGTGCGCTGCGCAAGGCGGGCATGGAGACGGGCTCCGCGACCAGCGTGCGGCATGCGATCGATCGCCTGCGCAGCGAGCCCTTCGACGCGGTGATCACCGACGTGCGGATCGCAGGCGCCGACGGCACCCAGATCCTGCAGTGGATCGGCAGCTACACCCCGTCGACGCGATCGTTCATCGCGTCGTCGGTCATGACCGACGAGATGCGCGAGCTGTACGGCCGCGCCGGCGGCATCCGCATCTTCGACAAGCCCATCGACACCGACGCCGTCATCACGGCGCTCGAGGAGGCCGGTCCGCGCAAGGGCTTCTACGGCAACGCCATCGAGGTCGAGTTCTTCGACTACGTGCAGATGATCGCGCTGTCGGGCCGCGACAAACTGGTCGAGGTGCACACGCCCAAGGGTCGCGGGCTCATCTGGTTCGAGCACGGCGACATCGTCCACTGCGAGTACGACCAATACCGCGGCGAGACGGCCTTCTACATGCTGCTGGCGGTCAACCGCGGCACCTTCCGCGAGCTGTTCAACCGCCGCGCGCCGCGACGCACGGTCACGCGTTCGAGCACGCACCTGTTGATGGAGGCGGCACGCCTCGCGGACGAGGGCATCCTCGGTGTGCCCGGTGCAGTGCGGCCCGAGGGCTCGGCCGCGCTGGCGCTGCACAGCGAAGCCGAAGCCCAGCGCTCGGTGCCGCTGCACCAGGCGATCGAGATCGAGGCCGACATCGCGATCGCCGAGGAGGAGTCGTTCGAGGAACTCAACGACCTCGAGGCCGATCCCTTCGCCGATGCGCCCGCGGTGCCGGCGACGCCCGCGACGGCGGCCACACCGGCCGCGGCGGCGCCGACCGACGCCGCGCCCGCGCCGACGGTGCGCAAGCGCTCGACCGGCGTCACCGGGCTCGACGAGCCCACGCATCCGTTCCCCAAGGGCCGCCCGCCGAGCAAGCCCGAGCCGGTCGCGATGGGCGAGTCATCGCTGGTCTCGCCCGAGGACTCGGCCGCCATGAGCACCGCGGCGGGCCACGCCATCTTCGACGATCCCGACACGCGCAGCGGGATGCTCGACCAGTTCTGGCAGTTCGAGGGCATCAACGGCGTCGCGATCATCTCCAGCACCGGCAAGGTCCTGGCCGAGGACATGCGCACCAACAGCTCGCTGGTCACGCTCGCGGGCTTCTACATGCGCGGCGCGGCCCGCATCGCGCGAACCCTGGGCTTCAACGTGTTCGATGGCGTGGTCGCCCGCTCGGTCAACGGTCAGCAGATGGTGATGGTCAGCATGGGCGCCGCATCGGCGGTGCTCTCGGTGGCCCCCGGTGCGGATCCCGAGGCCGTGCGCGACGCCGTGATGGGGGTCGAGTGAGCGAGGGCGGCACCCGCGAGCAGCTGCTCGATCTGCTCGAGGAGCTCGGCGCGATCCAGGGCGTTCGCGGCGCGTTGATCGCGACCTCCGACGGCGCGATGGCGGCGGGGGCTCGCAGCGGGCTGCCCGCGGCGGTCGCCAACGACGTGGCCAAGACCGTCCGACGCATGACCGTGGCGTCCGAGACCGTCGGCGTGCCGCTGCGCGAGCTGCTGATCAACTTCGGCCCCGCACGCATGATGGTGATCCCGTTGACCGAGGACGCGACCGTGGTCGCCCTGCTCGAGCGGGACACCGCGGTCGCGCCGGTGCGCGCGCTGGTCGGCGTGCAGGCCGACGCCCTGCGCGAGCTGCTGACCGCGCACAGCAGCGGCGCGTTCGATGCCCCGATGTCGCAGGAGACCGAGGACGAAATCTCCCGCATCATGTCGGGCGAGCTCGCGCCGGTGCTCGCGCGCATCCGCGATCAGTTTGCCGAGCAGTACGTGCGCACCGGTCACGATGCCGTGCGGGCCGAGAGCGTGGTGCGCGAGCAGCTGCGCGAGTGGTTGCTGTGCTGCAACCCCTCGGCGTACACGCTGCCGCTGTTGGCCGACGGCCTGGGCCAGCTGCTCGACGAGCATCCGCTCGCGCGCGGTGCGTTCATGGAAGCGGTACAGAACACGATCCGGCTCGCCCAGGGCGAGGGCGGCGCGGCGGCGGGCTGAGGCCGAGCCGACCGCTGGCCCGCGCGGCCAGGCGCTCGCGCGAGGGCCTCGCGGGCCCGCGGGCGGCGGGCTTGACGGCCTGGGGCTGATCGCGTACCTACAGGCCCCCGCCCAGGTAGCTCAGTTGGTAGAGCAACGGACTGAAAATCCGTGTGTCGCTGGTTCGATTCCGGCCCTGGGCACCGACCGCGGTGCCGCGCGGCGGTGGGACGCGGCTCATCCGTTGGGGTCGTAGCCGACGTCGCAGCCGTAGCGGATCGCGACCTCGCCGGCGTCGTCGGCCTGCACGTTCGCGCACGCATCGGCGCACAGGTGGATGGTCGCGGCGTCGACCCAGAAGGCGTCGGGCTCGCACGCTGCGGCCGCGGGCACCTGATGGAACAGGTGCACCGCGCCGGTGGCATCGGTCCACTGCACCTCCAGCGTGTCGGGGTCGATGCTGTCGCCCTCGGGCGCCGGCGGGATTGCGAGGTCGCACGAGATCGGCACGACCTCGACCACGCCGGTCGCGACGGTCTCGAACAGCGCATCGAACGAGCCGTACTCGCACAGCGGGTAGCGCAGGCCGCCGGTGAGGATGCTGACCTGCTGCATGGGTTGGCCCGGCTCCTTGCCCGAGAAGCCGACGCAGTCGGTGTTCACGATCGGCGCGTCCGGTGGCCACGGCGCGGTCGCGGGGTTGTTCTGCGCCAGACCGGCGATGGTGTGGAACACGTAGTTGCGCGCGTCGGCGGTGCCGAACTGCAGCGGGTCGAGCGCGAGCAGGCCGGCGTCGAAGCTGTCGCCGCCCGCGGGCGAGTTCGACATCTCCTCGGCGTCGGTGATGCCGATGAAGATCTTGAGCGCGTCGGCGCGGACCCACTCGCCCCAGCCCATCGGCTGCTCGTCGTACCAACCCGCCTGCACTGCGCCCGGCGGCATGGCGTAGGTCGACAGGATCGCCTGCAGGAACGAGCCCGAACCCAGGCCGATGGAGTACTGGAACAGCCGCGGTCCGACCGGTGCGAGCGGGCCGGGCGGGCTGCAGTCGTCGTTGCCCAGCGGCGCCGCGATGCACAGCGACGCGCCGGCGCCGTAGTTCGCGATCGCGACCACGCGGTAGTCGAGCCCGCTGTCGGCCAGCATCTGCGCCAGCGACTCGTTGATGTTGGCCTCGACCGCGCTGCTCACGGGGTCCATCGACGAGCTGGTGTCGATCACGAGGATCACGTCGACCGGCCGGTACGACAGCGACGCGCCCAGGGTCGTCGCGGCGCACGCCCCCGGTGGCGGCAGCGGCAGATCCTGGGGCGCGCCGAGGTCGAGCTTCTCGTCGGGCGGCGGCGGTGGCCCGTCGTCGCCACTCGAGCTCGCCGGTTCGATCCCGGTGATGCCCGCGCCCTCGGACGCGGGCAGCTCGGGTGCGGCTGGCTCGCCGCAAGCGAGCAGGGTGGCGAACGCGGCGACGCCGACGCGGGCGCGACCACAGGGAGCGGGGTGGGCCCGGCCGCGCCGGGCGAGCGTGGAAAGCGACATGCGCCCTGCAATTGGCCGGGCCGCCGCGGCGGATCACGGCAGGCCGCAGATCGCCCGCCACGGTCCACCGGGCGCACAATCGCGGCCCCGACGGTCGATCCTCGGCCCGCCGCGGCGCGGCTTTGGGTAGCGTGGTTGCGTGGACTCGACCGTCGAGGTCGGCTGGGTCGAGCGCTTGCTCGCGCAGCCCTCGGTGCCGTCGGTGCCGGGGCAGGCCGCGCTGCTGGCGGAGGTCCGCGCCAAACTGTTCGGCCACGCCGCCGCGCGCGTGCGCTTCGGTCGCTACGAAGCCGTCGCGCCGCTGGGCGCCGGCGGCACCGGACTGGTGCTGCGCGGGCGTGATCCCGAGCTCGGTCGCGAGGTCGCGATCAAGCTGGTGCGCGGTCGCGGCGGCGGCGTGGCCTCGCCGCAGACCCGCCTGCTGCGCGAGGCCCAGGCGCTGGCGAAGCTCTCGCACCCCAACGTCGTCGCGGTGTTCGACGTGGGCCGCCATGCCGGGCCACTGCCGTGGCATGGTGGCGGCCGCGACACGCACGAGGGCGTCTACCTCGTGATGGAGCTGGTCGAGGGCGAGGACCTGTCGCAGTGGCTCGCGCGTCCGCGTGCGCTCGCGGACATCCTCGCGGTGTTCAGCGCCGCCGGTCGTGGGCTCGCGGCCGCCCACGCCCATGGGCTGCTGCACCGCGACTTCAAGCCACACAACGTGCTGGTGGGTCGCGATGGCCGCGTGCGCGTGGCCGACTTCGGCCTGACGCTCGCGCGCGCGGGTGTGCCCGACACTCCCGACAGCCGCGATACGCCGACGCTCGAGCAGGCCTCGCTGACCGACGACGGCGTCGTGCTGGGTACGCCGATGTACATGGCGCCCGAGCAACACGCGGGCGATCCGCTCGACGAGCGCGCCGATCAGTACGCGTTCTGCTTCGCGCTGCGCGAGGCCATCTGGGGCCGCCCTGCGGCCGCGGACCTCGCAGCCCTGCTCGCGCTCAAGCGCACCGCGCCGCAGCTGCCGTCGCGTCCGGGTGTGCCCGCGGCGCTGGCTCGCGCGATCGAGCGCGGGCTGCAGCCGCGGGTCGGTGCGCGCTGGCCCAGCATGGATGCGCTGCTGCACGCGCTCGACGCCGCGACGCGGCCGCCGTGGTGGCGCCGACGCTCGCTGTGGCTCGCGCTCGGCGGCGCGGGCGTACTCACGGCGTTGCCGTGGCTCGCGAGCACGACGCCGCCGCTGTGCGCCGCGGACGATCCGGGGTGGTCGCGGGTGTGGAGTGCCGCGGCCAAGGACGCCGTGGCGCACGGCTTCGAGCGCGACGCCGTCGCGATCGCAGGCACGTTGGTGCCGGCGGTCGACGAGCGCATGACCGCGATGGGTCGCGCGTGGGTGGTCGCACGGGGCCAGGCGTGCACGACCGCAGGGCCGAGCGCCGCGGTCGTGTGTCCTGACCCACCGCCGCGCCGCGGCCGAGGCGTTGGTGCGGCTGTGGCCCGACGGCGGCGCCGATGCGGCCTACGGCGCGCTCGCGGCGATCGAGGCGCTCGGCGATCCGTTGGCGTGCGCTGCGTCGGACCCGAGCGCGCCGGCGGTACAGGGCGACGATCCCGTGGTCGTCGAGATCGAGGCCTTCCTCGCGACCGGGCGCGTGTCCGCGGCGGTCGCCGCGGCCGATGCCGCGCTGCCGGGTCTCGCGGCGCTCTCGCCCGCGGCCGCGGCGTGGCGCGGGCTCGCGATCGGCCGCGCGTTCGATCAACAGGGTCGCTACGCCGACGCCGATGCGGCGCTGACCGAGGCCTGGCACCGCGCCGAGGCAGCCGACGACGCGATCACCGGGGCGCGCATCGCGGCGCTGCAGGTCAGCATCGCGGCGATCCATCGCGGCGCGCTGGACGACGCCGACCGCTGGGCCCGGCACGCATGGACCGCGTTCGCCCGCGCGGGCGAGCCGCTTGCGCTGCGCGGCGAAGTCGAGCGCCACCTCGGTCACCTCGCCAGCGCGCGCGGGCTGTGGCGCCGCGCGCTCGAGCACTACCAAGCCGACGCCGACGCGCAGGCGGCGGTCCAGGGTGAGCAGAGCCTCGCGTTCGCGCGCGCGCTCGACAACGTCGCGAACGCGTGGACCCACCTGGGCGACTACGGCCGCGCGATCCAGATTCACGAGCGGCTGCTCGCGCTCAAGCGGCCGCGCCTGGGCGAGCGTCACCCCGACGTCGCCGTCACGCTGCACAACCTCGCGGCGGCGCAGCTGCAGCGGGGCGAGCTCGAGGCCGCCGAACGCAACGGTCGCGCGGCACTGTCGCTGTGGCTCGAGGCCGTGGGCGAGCGTCACCCCGACGTCGCGCTCGCGCACTACACCATCGGCAACATCGTGCTCGCGCGTGGGGATCCGGACGGCGCCATCGCGTCGTTGCAGGCCTCGCTGGCGCTGCGGCGGGAGCTGCTGGGTGACGAGCACAGCGACACCCTGGGCGCGATCATCAACCTCGCCAACGCGCTCGACGCGGCCGGACGCGCGGACGAAGCGCTCGCGGCGATCGAACCCGTGCTGCGGGTGTACGAGCGCCCCGGCACCCAGCGGCCGGATCACGGGGTGTTGCTGCTCGATCACGCGAACCTCCTGCGGCGCACCGGTGCACTGGCGCAGGCACGCAACCAAGGCGAGCGGGCGCGCGAGCAGCTCGCGATCGACTACGGACCCGAGCACTTCGCCGTCGGCGTGGCCGAGTACGGCCTCGCCATGACCTCGCGATCCCTGGGCGAGCTGGAGCGCGCGTCGGCCGAGCTCACGCGGGCGCAGGCGCTGCTCGAGCGCGCGCTGGGTCCGGTGCATCCGCGGCTGGTCGACGTGCACCAAGAGTGGGCTCGCCTCGCGGGGGCGCGCGGCGACGAGGTCGCGGCGGCCGCGGCCGAGCGCCGCGCTGCGGCCATGGCCCAGGCGCTGGCGGAGCGCGACCGCGTCGGCGGCGAGCGCGAGGTGACGCCGTGAGCGACGACCGCAGTCGCGAGCTGCTCGCGGCCTGGCGCCGTGGCGACGCCGACGCCGGCGATCGCCTGCTGCAGCTGCACTTCGCGAGTCTGTGTCGGCTGTTCGCGGCACGCGTGCCCGGCCGCGCCGCCGATCTCATCCAGGCGACCATGCTCGCGGTGGTCGAGTCGCGCGAGCGCGTGCCCGAGGGCCTGCCGTTTCGTGCGTACCTGCTGGGTATCGCGCGGCGCGTGCTCGTGGGCGCCTACCGCGAGCACGACCGCGAGCAACGGCGGGCGTTCGCGCTGGCGCAGTTCGAGGCCCACTCGCGCACGTCCCCCAGCGAGGCCGCGTCGCGGCGCGAACAGCAGCGCTGGCTGCTCGCTGCGTTGCGCGAGCTGCCGCTCGACCTGCAGCTGCCGCTCGAGCTGCACTACTGGGAGGATCTCGCGCTGCCCGAGGTCGCGGCAGTGCTCGAGCTGCCGCTGGGCACGGTCAAGAGCCGCCTGCGCCGCGCCAAGGAGGCCCTGGTCGAGGCCATGCAGGCGCGCCCGGGCGAGCTCGAGGCGATCACGGTCGACGATCTCGCGCGCTGGGCCTCGCAGCTGCGCTGGCACCTCGCGCGCAGCGAGGCCGGCTGATCGCGGTTCACCGCCGCGCCGCGCCGGCGGCGATCTCCGCCTGCGCGGCGGCCAGCCGCGCGCTCGCGTCGGCGTCGTCCAGCTCGGCCACGTCCGCCTGTGCCCGGGCCAGCAGCGCGACGATGCGGGGATCGCCGGGCGTCGCCGCGTGCAGCGAGCGCGCGAGCTGCATGCGCGGCTTCCAGCGGAAGCGCGCCGGGGCGTCCAGCGCCAGCCGCACGCGCAGGCACGCCTCGTAGGGTTCGACCGCCTCTGTCGCGCGCCCCAGAAGGTGCAGCGCCTCGCCGACGTGGCAGTAGCCGTCGCTGGTGCCGGGGTGCTCCTCGCCGACCTGCCGGCGGTAGATGTCGAGCTCGCGGTGGGCTCGCAGCAGCGCCTGCTCGCCGCGGCCCAGCGCGACCAGCAGGTCGACCGCGTTGCCCTCGAAGGTCGCCAGCCGCAGATCATCGGGGCCGGTGGCGGCGGCGAGCACGGCCATGGCGCGATCGAGGTAGCCCAGCGCGGCCTCGCGGTCGCCGCGACTCTCGGCCACCAGCGCGAGGCCGTTGAGCACGCCGCCGAGCTCGACGTGGTCCGGGCCCCAGCCGCGCTCGATCAGCGCCATGGCCTCGCGGAAGCCGGCCTCGGCGGCCTCGAGGCGTCCGGCGCGGTGGTCGATGCTCGCGAGCATCTGCAGCACGCCCGCGAGGTCGGGGTGCTCCGGTCCCAGGCGCTCGCGCAACAGCCCCAGCGCGCGTTCGTAGTGGCCGCGTGCGGCGTCGTCCTGGGCGCGCCAGAACGCGATCGCGCCGAGGTTCTGCTCGCACACCGCGATGGCGAAGTCGTCCTCGAGCGACTCGGCCAGCGCGAGCGCCTCGCGGTAGGGCGCCTCGGCACCGGCGTCGTCGCGCGTGGTCAGTGCGACGTTGCCCAGGGCGGTGAGCAGGCGCATGCGCAACGCCGGGCTCGCGTCGATGCCCTCGATCTCGGCACGGGCCTGCTCGATCAAGGTCGCGGCCGACTCGGGGCGCAGGTTGAGCTCGAGCTCGCCCAGCTCGATCGCGGCCTCGGCCGAGAGCGCGTCGTGGCCGCTGCCGCGCGCGGCCCAGTACGCCGCGGCGGTGTCCTCGCGCGCGCGCTCGAGTTCACCGGCGTCGCGCGCCGCGTGGGCGCGCAGCAGCAGCGCGTCGGCCTCGAGGTCGGCGCGGCCCTGCGCACGCGCCTCGGCCAGCAAACCGTCGGCCAGCGCGGTGGCGTGGGGTGCGTCGGCGAGCATGCGAGCGGTGCGTGCCTCGGCGAAGCGCTGCTGCCCGCGTCGAACTCGTCGCGCGCCTGTGGATCCGCCGGCGGCGGCGCGCGGCGGCCCTGCAGCGCCGCGTCGCTGCACTCGCGGGATCGGGAAGTCGCGCGATGGCGACCAGCACGCGCGTGTCGTCGGGTGCGTCGGCAGCCGCGATCGAGTCGAGCAGCGCACGCAGCTCGGTCGCGCGGCGCTCGCCGCAGGCGTGGCGCTGCGGCGCGCCGGCGATGCCGTCGCGCAGGGCAGTGCAAGCCGCGAGGCGCTCCTGGGCCCACAGCGCAGCGTAGCCGTCGATCGCCTGTTCCACCCGGCGCGCGACCTCGGCGTCCGCGCGGCGTGTGATCGCTCGCGCGTGCGCGTGCGCGCATCGGCGTCCCAGCCCTGCAGCTCGGTGGTGCAACTCGGTGCGACCGTGGGCCTGGCCGCGAGCGCCCAGGTGGCCGCGACCGTCGCTGCGATCGCGCCGCCCCACGCCAGCGTGCGCGCGCCGTCGCGGGCGCGCGAGCGCGTGCAGCAGCGCGGCCATGTCGGGGAACCGATCGGCGCGGTCGGGCCGCAGGCCCGTTCGAGCGCGCGGCGGATCGCCCGCGGGACCGCGGTGCCTCGCGGTGGCGGTTGGATCGTGCCGGCCTGCACCGCGGTGACCAGCGCCGCGATCGAGTGCCGCGGGAACGGCGGCAGACCGAACAGCGCCTCCCACAGCGCGACGCAGAACGCGAACTGGTCGGTGCGCGCGTCGAGCTCGCCGCGATCGAACTGCTCGGGCGCCATGTAGCCCGGCGTGCCCATGACCGCACCGGTGGTGGTGATCGCGGCCGCCAGGTGCGGCGCGGTCCCGTCGGTCGCCTCGAGCACCTCGTCGGTGCTGCTCGAGTCGATCGACGCGGCTTCGATCGCGGTCGCGAGCCCGAAGTCGACCACCTTGACCGTGCCGTCGCGGGCGACCAGCACGTTGTCGGGCTTGAAGTCGCGGTGCACGAGCCCGCGCGCATGGGCGGCTTGCAACCCGCGTCCGGCCTGCACGAACGCCGCCAGGATCGCGCTGCGGCTGGGCCGCGGCGTGTTCGCGAGCCACCGCGTGAGCGTGGCGCCCTCGACCAGCTCCATCGCGATCCACACCTGGTCGTCGTGCTCGCCGACCTCGTAGACCGCGACCACATGCGGGTCGGACAGCTGCGCCATCGCCCGGGCCTCGCGCAGCAAACGCGCGCGCGCGGCCGGATCACGATCGCCTCGGATCAGCTTGAGCGCGACGCGGCGGCGCAGCTCACCGTCGAATCCGGCGAAGACCACGCCCATGCCGCCCTCGCCGAGCCGACGCTGCAGCGTGTAGCGGCCGATCCGAGGCGGCAGCGCGGGCGCGCCGAACAACGTGCCGCGCACCTTCTCGCGCGCGAGCGCGGCGTCGATCGTGGGCACGCCCAGCTCGGGCAGCGCCAGGCTCGGCGCGCTGGCCGAGGAATCGTCGGCTGCGTCCGGCGACACGCGCGGGCAGCCTAGCGCGAAGTGGGCCGCGTGGGGCCAGCGGCGCCCCTGCACCGCCGCCGACGGCGACCGCGGCGGATCAGAAGCGACCCGAGACCGCGACGCCGCCGAAGCGTGGCGACGCGAGCGCGGTGACGCGGGGCGATCGCACGTCGCGGCGCAGCCGCTTGCCGCGGTGGATGGTGATCAGGCCGGTGAACACCAGGGTGCTCGCGAGCCCGAGCAGCGCGGTGATGCCGGTGCCCAGCGCCGCGCGCTCGAGCGCGACGCCGCGGATGCACACCCGGGTCACCTGGGCGTTCTTCACCGTGAGGCCGCCGTCTGAGGACTGTCGCGCGAGCACGCAGTAGTCGGGGGTGTTGCGGGGGATGTCGTTCTCGGGCCGCGAATCCAGCAGGCTCTGGTCGACCGCCTCCTGCAGGTCCTTGCGCAGGCTCGTCCGCAGCGCCGCGGCCAAGCCGATGGCCGCGATCGCGGTCACACTCGTGACGGCGATCGAGCTGCCCAGTCCCGCCCACTTCCACTTCGGCGTGCTCACCTCGAGGCCGAAGCGCACGCGCCTGTCGGCCGGTGGCGGCGGCGGGCCGTCGACGGAGCTCGACGCTGTCGCGGCGCTCGGCCGCGGTGCCGCCAAGCTCGCGAGCGGCACCGCGCCGTCGGGCACGGTGGTGTCGTCGACGTCGAGCACACGCATCGCCGCGATCGCGACCTGGGTGGGGCCGTCGCCGAGCAGGGTGTCCTCCGCGATCGGCTGGGCGTACTCCCGCACCAGCTCGGCGCGCTCGACGTCGATCCGCGCGACCCGCAGGACCATGCCGTCGTTGCCCACGGTCAGCTCGCCGTACAGCAGCGAGCGCGTGTGCAGGCCGTGGCCGGCCTCGGCCAGGCACGTCACGTCGGACCATGCGCAGGCGACGTCGTCGACCTGCAGCGCCGAGTGGCCTTCGACCAGCCCGCGCGCCTGGGCCTCGTCCTGCAGCGCGACGTCGAGGCGATCGCGGGCCGGGCCCTCGGGGCCGCGCAGTCGCAGCCAGGTCCCGCGGGTCTGCGCGTCGGCCGGTTCGCGCGCCGGCGCGTTCGGCTGCGCGTGGGTCACCGGCGCCGCGGGTGGCGGTGCGGCGGTGGCGAGCCGCGGGCCCAGGGCGACGGAGGTGGCGAGGACGGCGGCCAGGAGCTGGAGCTGCATCGTGCTTGCCCGGTGTGGTGCAGTTTCCCGCGCCGGCGCAAAACCGTGTGGCCCTGGCGCGATGATCGTGCAACTGCGCGAAACTGCGGGGCCGAGCTCGGGGCTCGGGTCAGCGGCGCGGCTGCAGCAGCTTCGCGATCAGGCCGGTCCAGCCGGTCTGGTGCGACGCGCCCAGGCCCTTGCCGCTGTCGCCGTCGAAGTACTCGTGGAACAGCGCGAGCCCGGCGCTGTGGGGATCGTGCTGCACCCGCGGATCGTCGCCGAGCGACGGCCGCCGGCCGTCGGCGCCGCGCAGCACCAGCGCGACCAGACGCCGCGCGATCATGTCGGCGATGCGATCGAGGCTCTCGCGCTGGCCCGACCCGGTCGGGCACTCCACGCGGAAGTCGTCGCCATAGTAGTGGTGGAACTTCTGCAGCGCCTCGATCAGCAGGAAGTTGATCGGCAGCCAGATCGGCCCGCGCCAGTTCGAGTTGCCGCCGAACAGCGCGGTGGTCGACTCGCCGGGTTGGTAGTCGACCTCGAGCTGCTGGCCCTCGACCTCGAGGCGGAAGGGGTGCTCCCGATGTGCCGCCGACAGCGAGCGGATGCCGAAGTCCGACAGGAACTCGGCGGGGTCGAGCATGCGCCGCAACAGTCGCTTGAGTCGGCTGCCGCGCAGCAACGACAGCAGTCGCCGCTCGCCCAGGCCAGGTTCGTGCCAGCGCGAGACCAGCTTCGCCAGCTCGGGCCGGTGGTCGAGCACCCAGGTCAGCCGCTCGGCGAAGCCCGGCAGCCGCTGCAACAGCGCCGGCTCGAGCACCTCGACCGCGCACATCGGGATGAGCCCGACCAGCGAGCGCACGCGCAGCGGCAGCCGTGCGCCCGAGGGCAGGCTGAGCACGTCGTAGTAGAAGTCGTCGCCCTCGTGCCACAGACCAGGGCCGTCCTCGTGGGGCTGCCACATGGCCTCGGCGATGTGCAAGAAGTGCTCGAAGAACTTGGTCGCGATGTCCTCGTAGACCGGGTTGTGCAGCGCCAGCTCCAGCGCGATGCGCATGAGGTTGAGGCTGTACATCGCCATCCACGCGGTGCCGTCTGCCTGGTTGACGAAGCCGCCGGTCGGCAGCGGCTTGCTGCGATCGAAGCAGCCGATGTTGTCGAGCCCGAGGAAGCCACCCTGGAAGATGTTGCGACCCTCGCCGTCCTTTCGGTTCACCCACCAGGTGAAGTTGAGCATGAGCTTGTGGAACACGCCCTCGAGGAACGCGAGGTCGCCGTCGCCACCTCGGCGCTTCTGATCGATCTTGAACACGCGCCACGCCGCCCACGCGTGCACCGGCGGGTTGACGTCGTCGAACGCCCACTCGTACGCGGGCAGCTGTCCCGACGGGTGCATGTACCACTCGCGCGTCAGCAGCACGAGCTGCGACTTGGCGAACTCGGGATCGATCAGCGCCAGCGGCAGGCAGTGGAACGCGAGGTCCCAGCTCGCGTACCACGGGTACTCCCAGGTGTCCGGCATCGAGATGATGTCGGCGTTGTTGAGGTGCCGCCAGGTGCGGTTGCGGCCGCTGCGGCGCTCGCTCGGCGGTGGCGGCTGATCGGGATCGCCGTCGAGCCACTGCCGCACGTCGTAGTGATAGAACTGCTTGGACCAGATCATGCCCGCGAGCGCCTGGCGCTGCACCGCGCGGGCGTCGGCGTCGGACATGTCCGCTTGCAGGCGGTGGTAGAACGCGTCGGCCTCGGCGCGACGCAGGGCGAAGAGCCCGTCGACGTCGGCGAAGGGCCGCGCGTGGGCGTCGGGGCTGCAGCGCAGGTGCGTGCGGACCTCCTCACCGGGTGCGAGCTCGAAGCGCCGCAGCGCGCCGAACTTCGTGCCGCCGTGGCCGGGCTGCGCCAGCGCGGCGGCGCGGCCGTCGACGATGGCCTCGTGGAACGCATCCTTGAACGGACCGGCGCCGTCGCTGCCGAACAGCCGCCGCACGTTGGTGTCGTTCTCGCAGAACAACGCGGTCGCGGCGGCTTCGTGGTGCAGGTAGTAGCGCCCCAGCTTCGCGTCGTCGATGCGCACGGTGCCGGCGTCGACCGGGGTCATGCGCGGCCGCGCCACGCCGCGGTTCCACGACCAACGGTTGCGCAGGCACGCCTGCGGCAGCAGCACCAACGGTGCTGCGACCGGGCCGCGGTTGATCGCGCGCACCCGCATGATGGTGTCGTCCGGGGCCACCTGCACGTACTCGATGAACACGTCGAAGAAGCGCTGGCCGTCGAACACGCCGGTGTCGACCAGCTCGTACTCCGGCAGGTCGCGCCCGCGCGACTGGTTGCGCGCGACCAGCTCGGCGTAGGGGAATGCGGCCTGGGGGTAGCGGTACAGCATCGCGGCCCATGCGTGCGAGGGCAGCGCGTCGACGTACCAGTAGGCCTCCTTCACGTCCTCGCCGTGGTTGCCCTCGGCGTTGGTCAGGCCGAACAGTCGCTCCTTGAGGATCGGATCGCGCTCGTTCCACAGCGCCAGCGACAGGCACAGCAGCTGGCGGTCGTCGCTCCAGCCGGCGATGCCGTCCTCGCCCCAGCGGTACGCGCGGCTGCGGGCGTGGTCGTGCGGGAACGACTCCCACGCGTTGCCCCACGGGCTGTAGTCCTCGCGCACCGTGCCCCACTGGCGCTCGCTGAGGTACGGGCCCCAGCGTTTCCAGCGCTGTTGGTGCTCGCGCTCCGCGTCCAGTCGCGCCTGTTCGGCGCAGCTGGGCGCGCGGGCGGACGCGCCGCGTGGATCGGGCGGGGGCGACGTCACTGCAGCGCGCCCTCGATGGTACACCGCGCCGCCGCGATGGCGCCGCGGACCGCGGTGCGCTTCAGCGTTGCGGCCGCGTGGCCGCGCCGGCGTCCAGGGGCACGCGCGCGCGCGCGGCCCGGTGTTGCTCGAAGAAGCTGAGGCTGATGCCCACGACCGCGCCGAGGATCCACACCAGGTAGTACGTCTTGTACGCGGCGCAGGTCACCAGATAGGCCAGCACCGCGGCCGCGCCGCCCAGGGCGTGGGCCCGCAGCCGCCGCTGGGTGCCGCCGAGCTCGCGCGCCAGCGCCAACAGCGGCACCGCCAGCAGGCCGGTGCCGACGATGCCGAACTTCCACAGCTGGTAGGCCGCGAGGTTGTGCACGAAGGCCTTGTGGAAGCCGTCGACGTCGACCAGCGCGCCCAGGCCCTGGCCGAAGAACGGCGCCGCGACGAAACCCTCCCACGCCGACTCGACCTCGCGGAAGCGGCCCTCGATGGTCGACTCCTGGCCGAAGCGCAGGTACTCGGTGCCGATCTCGGTGAACGCCGACGACCACACCGTCACGGCGAAGAGCAGCAGCGTCAGGCCGAGCAGTGCCTGCGACGGCTTGCGCACGTAGGCGGCCACGACCACGCCGAGGATCCAGCCGATCAGCATGCCGCGCGTGACCGACAGGATGATGGCAGCGACCAGCGCCACCACCACCGCGACGTGCAGCAGCAAGCGCGCACGCCGACGCGCCGGGCTGGTGGGGGTGTCGCGGAGCACCGAGGCGCAGTACAGGCCCACCAGCGGCAGGCCCGCGGTGATCTTGTAGTAGGTGAACGTCGAGCGCACGCCGGCGCCGTACGACTCCATCGACGCGATCGAGACCACGCTGTCGGCGACGCAAACCCACAGCAGCACCTGCAGCAGCCAGCGCGGTCGCGCGCTGCCGCGGCCGCACACCAGGCCGACCACGAACAGGCCGTAGGGCAGGGCGTCTTCGACCGCCTGCTGCGACTCGCCGTTGTGCATGCTGCCGACGATCACGCCGATGATGAGCGCCGCCGCCCACGGCGCCATGATCGCGAGCTCGTAGCGCGCGCGCCGGTCGGCCAGGCCGAACAGCCCGCCCACGCCGCACAGCCCGAAGAACGCCGCGATCAGCGGGGTGATGCCGTCGGGGTAGATCGGCAGCACCAGCGTGAGCACCAGCGCGGCCGCGGTCGCGGCCATGGTGATCGTGCGCGCCATCGGGATCGGAGTTCGATCCAGCGTAGCATGGTCGCGCCACGCCACCGGCCAGGGCCATGGCGCGAGGGGTCCCAGGGTCATCGGCGAGCTCGGGTCCTCGACTGGGCGATGGCCCGCACGCGCCCGATCCGTGATCGCCACTGGTGCCGCGATCGCACGCGCTGCGGCCGGGTTTCGGCCGCGCGCGGCCTTGCCGTGGGCGGCCACTGCAGGCAGGGTAGGGCCATGGGTCGATGCAGGATGGGGATGGCATCCGCGTGGATGCTCGTGGCCGCGACGTCCTGGACGGGTTGCGGCGACGACGACGGCCACGCGTCGTCGGACGCGAGCAGCGACGGCAGCGGTGGCAGCTCGAGCGGCTCGAGCACGGGCGTGACCGCGACCGACAGCGCGAGCAGCAGCGTCGGCAGCGCGAGCAGCGGCACCACGACGGTGGACCCCGACAGCAGCGGCACCCAGGGCTCGAGCAGCAGCGGCGGCCCCGACGATCCGTTCGGCGAGCCGCAGAGCGTGCCGCTGCCGATCGAGCTGCAACCCCTGGCGCTGGCGCTCGCGGATGTCGACGGCGACGGCGCGCTCGATCTGGTCGTCACCGGCACCGCCAACTCCGTGGTCGCGGCCTCGACCTTGCTCGGCGACGGCGCCGGGGGCTTCGGTGCGCCGGTCGACGGCACGGTGCCGGCGTGCAGCGCGTTCCCCATCGTCGGCGACGTCGACGGCGACGCGCGGGCCGATCTGTTCTACGGCACCTGCGACAGTGACGGCGTCTTCGCATTGGGCCAGGCCGACGGCAGCTTCGTCGCGGCCAACGTGCTCGCGCCGTGGACCGACGCGCCGGTGCGTTCGAGCCGCTTCGTCGATCACGACGGCGACGGCGACGACGACCTCGTCATGCTGACGGTCGACGGTGCGACCGTGCGGCTGCACGTGGCCACGGCCGACGGCGGTGCGACCTGGCCGGTGACCACGACCACGCTCGGCGGCCGCGCTGGCGACTGGAACGGCCTCGACGTCGCGCGCACGGCGACCGACGTCACCGCGGCGGTGTTGCTCGATGCCGACAGCGCGGCCGCATGGACCGTGGCCGACGGCGACGGCTGGGACGCGGTCGCAGGGCTGCCGTTCACGCTGGTGCCGACCTCGCTCGAGGTCGTCGATCTCGATGGCGACGGCGTGCACGAGATCCTCGCGGCGGGTCGTGGCGATCGCAGCGTGCAGCTGGTCGCGCAGGCCGGCGGCACGCCGGTGGCCTCGGCCGCGGTCGACACCACGGTGGACCCGTTCGACATCGTCGTGGGCAACCACGCCGACGTGCTCGCAGTCATCGACGACGACGAGCCGAGGCTGTCGTTGCTGCAGCTCGCGGCCGACGGCACGGCGGCGCCGGTGTCCAGGCCTTGCGCTGCCGTCGGCGGCGGTGCGCGTGCTCGCCGGCGACCTCGACGGCGACGGCGACGACGACCTGGTCGTGGCCACGTTCGCCGCCGGCGCCGTGACCGTGCTGTTGGCGCAGTGACGGCGCGCGGCCGTGGCCGCGCGGATTTCACCGCCCGTTCATGCCCGGGGGCTTGCGCGCGACGGCGGCGGGCCCGCGCTCGCCAACGTGTCCGCCACCGCCGCTACATCCCGTCCCGCGTTCCACCCCGCCGGCGACGCCGTCGCCGAGGCCGGAAACGATGGCTGCCCAGCACCTCGCGCGCACCGACGGTCGAGCGCATGGGCCAGGTCATGCGCTGGCTCGACGATCTGGTGCAGATCCTGGCGCAGTTCGGCATCGGACTCGACGCCATCGTCGGTGCGGTGGTGCCGGGTCTGGCGACGTCGTCACCGGCGCGGTCGCTGAGCCTGGTCGCCGCCGCGCTGCGCGGCGGCCGACAATGCCCGGCGTGGTCGTGGCGCGGTGCTGCTCAACATCGGCATCGACGTGAGGTACTCGGCGCGCTGCCGGTCGCGGGCGACCTGTTCGACCTGCTGGCGCTCGAACACCCGCAACCTCGCGCTGCTCGAACGCCATCAGCACGAGCTCGAGCCGCGTGCGCGCCGCTCGGACTATCTCGTGCTCGCCGCGGCGGGGACCCTGGTGCTCGCGGGCATCGCGGCCCCGATCGCGCTGGTGTGGTGGATCGTCGGCGCGATCGCAGGGGCGTGACGGGTCAGTCGCCCGCGAGCAGCAGGCCAAAGGCCGTGCCGATCGCGATCGCGCCGAGTGCTGCGGCAACGACCAGGGCGACGAAGCGCGTGCGTGCGCGTGCGTGGTCCTGGGTCGTCGTCGTCGTGCCCTCGCCGTCGTGCGCGACCGGCCGCGGCGGTGCGTGCGTGCGTGCCGGCGGTGTCGCGGGTGTCGCGGGTGCAGGCGCGCTCGACCACGTCGGTGAAGGCGCGCAGGCGCGGGTGGGGACGCGGGCGCGGGCGCGGGCATCGGTGCAGTGCGCGCCGGCAGGTCCGCTGCGACGATGGGTCCCGAGGCAGCGCGGCGCGCTGCCGCATGCCACGCCAGCTCGATCTCGTCGATCGCGACGGTGTGCTCGTCGTCGGCGACCGCGGGTGGCAGGCCCGGCGGCCGCGGTGGATCGAACTGCGGCGGCGGGATCGGTGCGGGCAGCGGCGCGGGCTCGGCGACGGGACTCCGCCTTCGCGGGCGCCAGCAGGGTTGCGAGCGCGCTGCGGCCTGCGTCGTGGGGCACACCCGCGAGCGTGGCCGCGACCGCGTCGGCGCGCGGACGATCGAGCGGCGTCTTGGCCAGCAGCGCCTGGCGCAGACTCGCGAGCGCGGCCGGCCACGTCACCGTGGTCGGCGGGATCTCGGCGGCGACCAGCGCCTGGTAGATCGCGCGCGGATCGGTCGCGTGGCCGCGCAGCGGCGTGCCCTCGACCAGCTCGTACAGCAGCGCGCGCGGGGCGTACACGTCGATCGCGGGCGCGCGCATGCGACGGCGAGCTGCTCGAGAGCGCCGCGTAGCGCAGCGGCTCGAGGTCGCGGTCGAGCACCGGCAGGATCGGCGTCGGCTTGCACCGCGCCGAAGCCGGTCAGCGCGACGGAGCCGTCGCGGCCCAGCCACACCGCCGCGGGCATCACCGCTCCGTGGACGATGCCGCAGGAAACCCAGCGCGCCAGCCCGCGCGTGCGCGTGCATCAGCGCGCGCGCGAGCAACTCGATCACGTGCACGGCCACCGCAGGCGCAGCCGCCGGGATCGTCTGTCCGCAGCTGCGCCCAGCGCCGGCGCGGCCGCGAGGTCGTGCCCGGTCGTCCTCGCCCACCACCGCGGTCCACTCGCCCAGCTCGATCTGCTCGCTGGGCGCGAGGATATTGCCGTGCTGCAGCCACGGTTGCAGCTCGACCTCGCCGGCCGAACGCACCCAGCACAGCCGGGCCACGGCGCCGCGAAGGCGCAGCGCGACCGCCACGGTCGCGCTGTCACTGCGGCGCGCGAGCCAGTGCTGCACGTCGCTCTCACCTCTGCGTTCGAGGCGGACGAGCGTGAAGGCACCGAGAACGACCCCCGGGGCGGGCTCCTGCACGCTCACGAGTGTATCACTCGCAGATCTGCACGGTGCCGGCCGCGAAGGTGGCCGTGCCGCCACCGCCGTCGACGGCGACCTGCGCCGGGCTGGTGATGCTGACCTCGGCGTCGCCCGTGATCGTGATGGCCCGCGCGGCGACGTCGATGCCGGCGTCGCCGGTGAGCGCCAGCGACGACGAGCCCTCGATGGTGGTGCTGGGCGCCCGCAGCCGCGCGGTGCCGTCGAGCGTGAGCCGGCTGTCGCCGACCTGCACCCGCACCTGCACCTCGCTGGTGAGCTTGGCGACGTCGTCGATCTGCAGGCCGGCCTTGGCGCCCGCCAGCGCGATGGCGGGCGCGGCGGTGGTCGCGAGCCCGGGCGAGAGCGCCAGCTGCGAGCCGCCGCCGGTGACCGTGACCACGGGTGCAGTGATCTGGATGCCCGCGGGCCCGATGGTGATCGACGACGGACCGCAGTGCACGACGATCTCGTCGCGGGCCCAGAGCTCGTAGCGGCCGTGCACGAACAGATCGGCGCCGGGCACCGGCGGCGCGCCGGTGTCGCTGCCCTTGCCGGGGCCGCCGAGGATGACGACGTGCTGGCTGCCCGAGACCGTGACGCCTTCGTTGCCACCGACCTGGCGCATGCGATCGCCGTCGACCGCGTGGGTCTGGTGCCGCGCGATGGTGGTCGCGCGATCGCGGCCGACGTGCTCGTGCTCGTCGACGCCCACGCGTCGCGAGGCGTTGGCGCGCACGATCTCGTCGAGGTTGCGCTGCGCGTGCAGGTAGACCTGCTCGCCGCCGGCGGCGTCTTCGAACGACAGCTCGTTGAAGCCGTTGCCGCCGGGGGTCGAGCGCGTGCGCAGCACCGCGCGGGTGCGCTCGTCGGGCAGCGTCTGCGGCGTGGGGTTGCCACCGTTGTAGACGCAGCCGACGCACATCGGCCGGTCGGGATCGCCGTCGACGAACGCGATGAGCACCTCCATGCCCACGCGCGGGATGAAGCTCGCGCCCCAGCCCGCACCGGCCCACGGCTGCGACACGCGGATCCAGCACGACGCGCTGCCGCCGTCGCTGTCGCTGCGATCCCAGTGCATGCGCACGCGGATCCGGCCCAGCGCGTCGGTGTGGATCTCCTCGCCGTCGGGGCCGGTCACGACGGCGGTCTGTACGCCGTGGATCCGCGTCCGTCGCCACCGACTTCGGGGTCGGAACGGCACGTCGAGCCTGCGGCACTCGAAGGTGTTGGTGTAGTTCGGCCCGCGTCGGACCGCGTCACCCTGGAGTTCCGCGTCGGGGCAGTCGGCGCGATGGGTCACGTCGACGACCAGGAGCGAGGTCGGCTCGTCCTCTCCGAGCTCGACGCTGAAGTAGCGCCCGGGCGCCATCGCGATCACGTTGCCATGACCTTCACCGACCTGCTCGGTGGCCGCGTTGCGCTCGTAGGTTTGCTGGGTCGACCAGTCGCGGTCACCGTCGGCCCACCGACGCGGATGAAACACGCTGCTGAGGGGTTCGGTCGCGTCGGCGGGGTAGATCGTCTCTCCCACGCTCGCAGGTGCCTCGACCCACTGCCAGTCGCGCTCCACGACCCCCGGAGCAGGCATCGAGCGCACCATGGCGAGGTGTTGGAGACTCTCGCGATCGACCAGGTCGGGCGCCCGACTGAGGATCGAGAGCAGAGGTTCGTCGCCGATCGGCTCGAACGCAGCGGAGCCTTCGAGCAGTCGGAACGTGTGCTTGTCGTCGCGATCCTCGAGACTCCACGAGATACCTTCGTCGTCGAGCAGGCGCTGCACGAACGCGAGGTCACTCTCGCCATACTGCACGCAGTAGTCACGAGGGTGGGGGCTGCGCTGGAGCGCCTCGCTCCACTCGAACTGGTCGTAGGGGCCGAGCACCTCCTTGACGATGTCGAGAACCGACACGTCCTGGAAGATCCGATGGCGCGACACCATGCCCGCCCGCGCGATGACGGGCTCGAAGCGGACCCGCGCATGGGTCTCACCGGTGCGAGCCGCGTACAGCTCCGCTTGGACGACCTCGCCGTGGAACGCCCGAGCCCTATCCCCACGCGACATCGTCAGTACGGAGGGCCGACCGAGCAGGTCGGCGGGGGAGGCTTGCCCGGGATAGATCAGTCGCAGCTCGCTGGTGAACGGATCTCCCAGCCGTTCACGCAAGACGAGCGCTCGCACCCGCCACGAAAGTCCCGCGCACTCGAAGGTGTAGTCGACGAAGGGTAGCTGGTCGCCCATGGGTCGCTCCTGGCTCGTGTCACGCACTCATGTGGCGGCGGGGCGGCCGGACGATGAGCCGGTAGTGTCGGTGGAGCTCCGGCAGCTCGATCTCGCCGTTGCCCTGGCGCTCGACCAGGATGTCCCCGGGTCCCCTCCGAAACCCCTTCACCGGCGCCTGTGACCGTTGCCGATCGTCGAGGACCACCCGGGCCGGAAGGACCACTCGGGTCGGCCCGGGCTTGGGCACCCGGTCGCCGCTCCACTTGCCGGCCCCATCGAGCACGATGCGTTCGCTCCCGCCGTCGCAGTACCTCACGGTGAGCTCGGATCCGGCGAACGGGATGCCTTGGGGATCGAGGAGCTCCACCGAGAGGTCCCCGTACTCGGTGGTGTCTGCGCGCCCGAGGTCGGAGATCCGCGGCGCTTCATCCCAGTCGCCCGTCGGATGCGGTGCGTCCCCGACGATCGGCATCATGCCGAATCCAAACCCGTCGTCGAGCTCGTACAACTCGAGCTCGCCCGCCTCGATCGCCGCCGCGAGTTGCTCGAGCTTGGTCCCCTCGTGCAGCGATTGCACCCCGGGCCAGCACGACAGATCCTCGAGGTCCTGGCCCGTCGCTGGGCTCGCGCCTTGCTGCAAGGCCCACAGCTCCTGCGACGAGGCCAGCCTTCGGGCGGCGCGGGGAAGAAGCGCGCGCCCTCGTCCGACGAACGCTCGCGGGCCGCTCATCCGTCGACTCCGGGCAGGATGATCGGCACCGGCACGGTTGCGCCCGCGGGCAGGTCCACAGAGATGGCATGGTCGTCGAATCCGTCGAGATACCCAGGTGACGCCCTGCCTCCAGGCCGGGGAACTGCGCGTCGCCCGAGCCCTCGAGCTGCTTCTGCGCGACGGCCCCGAACAAATCGTGGTCACCTTGGGCGTGCCGTAGGGCCAGTTCGCCGTCGGTGCTCCAGGCCCGACGGTGACCCGAGCAGCGTGCGGTTGGCGAGCAGGACCTCGATGTCCACGTGGACCAGGCTCGCCCGCCTTCACACGAATCGCCAGTTGGTCCGAGTTCCGTGGTCGAACGACACGCCGTATGAGCGGGGTCCGGCACCGACAAACTCGACCTTCGAGTTGTTCGCCGCCTCGTCGATCTGGCGGTTGTCGTCGTCGAGCAAGAGCCCGCTCGCCCGCCTGCGGCGTGCCGCGGCATCGTACGGTGACGACGATGCCACCGGGAAGCTGCGGGGCAGGCTCGGGGACGATGGGGATCCACCACCTCCGTTGCCCGGCTGACCGAGACGTCGATCTGCGTCTGCGGCTCGCCCGGCACGAACACCACATGTGTCGGCAGGGCAGCTCGCTGAACGCGACCACCCCGGCGGCAACGCGCGTGCCGACCATGACGGCTCCGTCGCAGTCCGCGTTCACGTCCAAGCCGGTCGCGACCGTTCCGTTCTGGAAGCGCGTCGTCACCTGCGATGCCGAGGAACCGGTCTGGAGCAGCTCGATCTCGCCCTCTTGCTCGGCCACCATCGCGAGGAAGTCGACGGGTGCGCTCCACGCGGTGCAGGGCGACGTACTCGCCGGGGGCGAGCTGCAAGGAAAACAGCGACACCGTCCATGCCGGTCGTCTGGACGATCTCCGCGTCACCGTCGTCGCGTAGGACGGCTTCGACGAACGACGCCACCGGACTGCCAGCGCCATCCCGAACGGTGACGTACGCTGCGCCGGTACTCACCCCTGGCCCTGGCACGGCAGCCTCGAGGACGATCTCTTCGTATCGCGCATCGAAGACGACTGCATGCGAGGACGTCGCGTCGCCGACGATCCGCACGAAACCAGCCTTGTCGCCGTCGAGGTTGTCGAACTCTACGACACCGCGAACGTTCGCGGCGCGCACTTGCCCGCCTCGCCGATGAACGCGAGCGCTGCGCTCACCCCGGCACGACCACGGCTGACCGTCGGCGTAGACGACCTCGACGCGCAGGACGCACAACTCCGAGCGGTTTCGGCGGCGACAGCGGCGGCGGCCGCAGAGCATCGAGGATTTCGGCGTACCGCCCGAGGAACTCGATCGGGTTGTAGTGGAACACGTGCAGCGAACTCTTCGGCAGCACGTCGGCCGCGGCCGGCCAGAACTTGTAGGCATCGAGCAACGACTCGGCGTCCGCGGGATCGGAAACCGAGATCGGTGAGCGTCTTCACCCACGCAGCGTTGTCGGCGTTCCACGGGCTGGAACTGACACGCGCGACGCCGCAGGGCTCCGCCCGCCCGCTGTTGAAGAACTCGCGGACCTCCGCGGCGACGAGCTGTTGGTCCTTGGCGGCCGACGGCGGTCGATCGATCTCGATCTGGGCGTAGAGCTCGGGCGAGAGGTTGGCCGTGCGGTTCTCGTCCGGATCGACGATCGTCTCCCCAGTCGGTCACGTTGCTCTCGGAGAAGATCTCCCAGTGGATCTGCTCGAGCAGGCTGTCCTTCGGTTCAAACGTCCGGGATGACCCCCTCGGCAGGCCCGGGGATCCACAAGGGCTCGCCGCTCTTCACCGGGATCTTCAGTCCGCTGACGACGCGCACGTGTCCAGGCGTGTCGCGCTCGCTCGCGCGCAGCCGCAGAACTTCGTCGACGGCCGGGTCATCCTCACCACCGAACAGATCGACGGCCGTGCGCTTGAGCGCCTTGTACGTCTGGCCCTTCGGCATCACATACCCCTGGGCCTCGTCGAGGTGCTTCTTGAAGTACTTGGTGTGCGCCCGCTGGAACTCGATGATCACCGGGCGCATGTCCTCGACCCACGTGCCGTCGGCCTCGCCGGCGTAGCCGGCTAGCCGGCGTAGTCGCTGCTGCACCCAGCGGATGTCGTCGGTATCGCCCGGGTCGATGTCGGCGCTGCCGATGTCGTCGAGATCCTCGGGCACGGGAGGGAACCCGACGCGACGCTTGAGTGTGTGCTGCGCCTCGTTGCGATCGGCCTCCCGCTCCTCCCGCTTGCGTGCCGCCGCGCGTTCGGACTCGTCTTCCTCGCGCGGCACCATCGTGGCGCGACCGAGCCACGGGAACCGTTTCACCGCCGAGGCGTCGAATGCGTGGGGACCCAGGTGCATGAGCAGCGAGTAGACCCGGGGCTCGCGGTCACCGGGTGCCGGGGCCGTGGGCTCGTGGGTCTGCGGGTCTCCGCCGTCCTTCGTGGGGACGCCGGGCTCATCCTTGGGCCCCTCGGCAGGCGTGGTGGGCTCGGCCTTTTCCTTCGTCGGCGCACCGAACAGCGAGATCCAGCTGTAGCCGTTCACCGTCATGAGCCCATCGGGCCATGGGGGAGGTGGCTTCTTCTTTTTCTTCTTCGCCTTGGGCGGCGCGAGCGTCCGCTGGAACGTCTCGATGGCCTGGTACAGCTCCTCGTCGGCGGTGGGGTCGAGGGTCTGGAGGGGATCGGCGGGATGGTAAATCGGCGTACCGTCCTTCAACCGCTGGGCCAGGCCCGACTTCACCTTGATCACGAGGTCGGGCTCGTTCGTTCCATCGCGACCGACCGAGGGCGGCTTCGCCTTCTTACCGGGCGCTGGCTCGAGCGGTGGCTTGCCGACGAACATCCGTGCCGCGGTCTCGGCCATCTTGTGCCGGAGCAGGATGAAGTTCGTGTGGCCCGCGTCCGTGAGCGACTTGACCGGATCCGCGTCGAGCCGGAATGCGACGATGTCGGCGTCGAACGGCGCGACGATCGTGCTCGATGACGGGGCTGGGAGGTGCACGCCGCCGTGCCAGTCGTTGTTCGCGCCGAGCGGGAAGTAGCCCCCCCGAGAGCTCAACTCGATCTCGCCATGGAGCCTCGTGACGTGATCCACCTCCAACGGTCGGAAGTTGATCTTGCTTGTGGAGGGCCCACCGCTTCCAGAGACGTTCGAGCTCAGCTCTGCGTTCGGCATGAACACGCGGGTCATTCCCCACGGCCCGAGCCGTGCAAGTTCAGCGAGCGGATCGAGACGTGCTCGCGCTGGAGGCGTCGCCCCCGGGACGAAGTGGTTCTGGTTGCTCTCTTCGATGTACTGCTTCTTCCAGTACTTCGATGCCGAGACTTCGAAGTGGAGATGCGCCCCGTTTTCATTTTTTGGGTCGAAGATGAATTTTCCTGCCGTGTCCGACAGCCCCACGGTCCCGATCACCTGCCCGGCTCGGACATCTCGCCCCACTTCAACGGACGCGTCGATGGTCTTGCAGTGGGCGTAGAGGTACCAGCGAGGTTCCCCTGTCTCCTCGCCCCGGATCACGATCGTACGACCGTAGCCACCGACGCCGCTCTCGTAGACCCTTGCTGCCTTCTCGACGACTCCGTCACAGACCGAGACGATCGACGCACCCGCATGACCCCACGCGATGTCGATGCCTTGGTGACGAGGGATGGCGTCTTCTCCATG
>JAXLYC010000059.1:0-34619 GCA_046351635.1 Nannocystaceae bacterium
CCCACATCGACATCGGGATGCCGCACGAGACGTAGCCCTCGGTCACCAGCCGCTGCCAACCGGCCTCGGCGTCGCCCTCGAGCTGGGGCTCGGCCGGGATCGGCCAGCCCTGGTCCCACGGTCCCGGTGGCAGCGCATCGCCACCACCGTCACCGCTGCCGCCCGTGCCGGCGCTGCTCGACTCGGCCGCGGCCGACACGCTGGTGCTGCTGTCCGCCGCGGCGCCGCTCGAGCTGCCGCCCGGCGTCGCGCCGGTCGCATCGAACGCGCACGCGCTCGCGCACGCACACCCAAGCGCCCCGAGGGCGCGCCCCAGCCCCTGCATGGGCAGCTAGCCTCGTGGCCCGCGCGGGCGACGTCAAGCGCGCGGGCTCACACGCGCGCGTCGGCGTCGTGTGAACAGCAGCAGCAGCGCGAGCGCGGCCCCAGGCGGCGTCGCGCTGCGCAGGTTGCAGCCGCAGCCCTCGTCGCCGCCACCGTTCTCGCCGGGGTCGTCGGTGCCGCCCTCGCCCGCGGTGCCGTCGGCCGAGCCGCCGTCGGCCGAGCCGCCGTCGGCCGAGCCGCTGTCGTCGCTGGGCATCTCGACGCCGACGTAGACCGTCACGACGTTGCTCGTCGCGACGTTGCCGGCGAGATCGGTGGCCTGCACCGAGAACTGGTAGGTGCCCTCGGGGATGTCGGTGACGTTCCAGCCGTAGGGCGCGACCGCGTCCGACTGCAGCTTCGCGTCGCCGCGGTACAGATCGACGAACTCGACCGCGTTGTCGTCCGCGGCCATCACGGTGATCTCGAACTCCGCGCCGACCGGATACATCGCGCCGTCGCCGGGCGCGATGATCTGCACCGTGGGCGCCTGGGTGTCGGGCTCGGAGGGCCCGAAGAGATCGAGCAGGTCCTGGTGCGAGTTCTGGCTGAACTGCGAGCCGCAATTGGGCTCGTGCTGCGAGCCGCAGACCCCGCCCATGACCACCGGCAGGCACTCGTCGAGGAACGCCGGATCGCCGCCGGAGTTGTACGGGTTCATGATGTCGCCGGGCTCGTCGACGTGCTCGAGCCCGAACGAGTGCGCGACCTCCTGCCCGATGGTCGTCGCCTGCACCGGCGCGGGGAAGCCGTCGTTCGCGCCGTGGAACGCGAACGTGATGTTGTTCTTCGACATCTGGTTGAAGCAGTCCAGCGGCGCGATGCCCAGCACACCGCCGCCGAACGGGTTGGTCGGCGAGGTCACGTTCATCGTGTAGTCGCCGCCGGCGGGCCGCGTGTCGACGATGAGCACGTTGTACGGCGCCCAGTCGATGCGCACCGCCTCCATCACGGCCGCGCGCGCCGAGGCGTCGCCGCCGTAGGCCACGAAGTCACCGCCGATGATCTCGGAGACGTCGTTGTGGGAATCGTCGAAGCCCTGCTGCAGCGTGATGGCCTCGAAGTTCACGAACACCACGGCCATCTCGGCGCGCTGGGGTTCGATCGGCGCGACGAAGCCGGGGGGCTCGCGCGCGGGCACCGGGATTCCCCGCGATTGGCCCAGGCCGATGGCCTGCAGCGCGTCCAGATCCATGTCCCAGGTCGCGGGACGCGAGGGCTCGATCGACAGCTCGTCGTCCTCCGACACGGCATCGGGAGCGAGGGCAGCGACGAGAGTGATCGAAGCGGTGAGATGCAGCACGGTTGGGGGCTCCCGGCTGGGGGGTCGGCAGGAGCATTGCAAGGTATCCCAGCAATGCAGGTCACGAGGATAGGCGCACGCGCGGCGGCTCTGCAAGCCCGGCTGCGGGCCGCCTTCGCCGCGGGCCACATGCGGGTGGGATCGACCAAGCGCGGGCGAGCGTGCGCCGCGGGTGAATCGCCAGCGCGTGCGTCCGCCTTCGCTGCCATCGACCACGCCAGCACACCAGAGTGTGGTAGCCCGGCAGGCGGCAGGGTTCGGTGGCCTCCCCAGGGGCGGAAACCACAGGCTGCCGCGAACACCGCCATGGGCGTTCCCTCGCGCGAGCTCGACATCCCGCTGGGGCCGGCCGTGGCGTGGGCCCGGACGCAGCTGTGTGCGCGCGGGCACGACGCCGTGCGTTGGCGCCCATTGCAGCGCGCGACCACGGCCGCGGTCCACGCCGCGATCGACGCGGACGGCCGCGCGATCGCGGTGCCTCGCGCACGTGCGAGCCGGCCGCGGCTTCACGCTCGAACGCGCAGCGCTGCAGCGCGCCGCGGGTCTGCGCGACGGCGACGGCCGGCCCGGCTGCCCTGAGCCGTTTCGGCACGAGGCTTCCCGTGCGCGCGCTGCTGATGACGGTGGTCGAGGGCGACGATGCGATCGACCTCGACGCGACGCGGCGCGAGGCGGTGTGGCACGCGGCCGGGCCTGCGCCGTCGCTCGATGCGATCGCGATCGACGACGACCCGGTGCCGCTGGCGGATGCGATCGCGCGACGCTTCGCCAGGTTGGGCAAGGCCCGCGCCCACCTGCGCGGGTCGATCGTCGACGCCGTCGCGGCGCGCGTCGATCCCTCGCCGCTGGGTAAGCTGCGCGCGGCGCTTCGTCACCGCGACTTCGCGCCGCGCAATTCGGCGGGTCGCGCCCGAGGGCGCGGTGGCCTGCGTCGACTTCGGCCATGCGCGCGGGGACCATGCGTGGGTCGACGCGGTCCGGGCCTCAGCGCCGCCGAACGCCGATCCGATCCTGGCGCGGGCGTTCGTGCGGGGCTGGGGTGTCGCGGTCGATGCCACGGTGCGCGGGCGCAGCTGCGGCAGCTGCTGCTGCACGGGCTGTGCACGGCGACCTGGGGCCGGGCCCACGGGGCGGCCGAGTTCATCGCCGCCGGCGACGAGACCCTGGATCGGGTGCTGGCCGACGACGACGTGCTCGCGCTGGGGTCGTGAAACGCGGCGACGGCCCGGCCACGGACCAAGGTACGCTCCCGGCGGCCACCCGCGGCGGCCATCCCCGCGCATGAACCTGCTCCGCTGCTCCTGCTGGTTTGTCCCTGTGTGCATCACCGCCACGCTCGCGCGCGCGGCCGCAGCGGCGCCGGTGCCCGACGATCCCGAGGTCTCGACGATCCCCGCCGAGCCCGCCATCGGCGAGCCCGGCACGCTGCCACCGCAGCCGCGCTACGCCGCGCCGCCGCTGCAACCACCGACGACGGGTGGTGGAGCCCGACACCGCCGCGAACCCGACGCCGGCACCCCAGCCAGTCGCGGCGATCGAGCCGCGCGCCGTGACGGCCTCGGCATCCTCACCCGCGGAGCGCCCGCGCCCGCGAGCGACGACAGCTGGGCGCGACCCAAGGGCGAGGCCGAGCGCATGGCCGAGCGCGCCCTCGGCGACCACGCGATCTACAAGGCCGGCCAGGGCATCACGTGGACCACGAAGGACAAGCACTTCGCGCTCTCGCTCGGGGTCGGCGGACAGTTCCTCTACACCGTCAACGACCAGCACCCGCCACCGGCGGGTGCGCCACAGACCTCGCAGACCCTGGAGATCCGCCGCATGCGGCTGTTCTTCTCCGGCAATCTGTTCTCGCCCACGGTCAAGTACTACGCGCAGCTGCAGTTCTCACCGCGCGATCTGGGCTACTCCGCCGGCACCATCAAGCAGTCGCCGGTGTTCATGGCGTGGATGCGGTTCGAACGCTTCCCCAACCTGGTGCCGCAGGTCGGCATGTTCTTCATCCCGTGGTCGCGCCAGCGCGTGACGCCGATCCTCAAGCTGCAGATGATCGATTTCTCGCTCGCCAGCAGCGAGTTCGGGCTCGAGCGCGACATCGGCGTGGACCTCGGCTCGAAGGACCTCTTCAAGCTGGGCAAGCTGCGCTACCACCTGGGCGTGTTCCTGGGCGAAGGCACCGAATTCGCCAAGCCCAACGACTTCGGCATGATCTACTACGGCCGGCTCGAGGTGCAGCCGCTGGGTGACTTCGACGACTATGTCGAGGCCGACCTCGCGCGCCGACGCAAGCCCAAGCTCAGCATCGGCGCGGGCTATGCCTTCGCCGACAACGACACCCGCACCAAGGCGATCGGCGGTGCAGCCCCGAGCGACGGCGGCACCACCGACACGCAGAACCTCACCGCCGACCTCATGTTCAAGGTCCGCGGCTTCTCGCTGATGGGCGACGTGTGGTGGCGCCAGGGCCACCGCAACTTCGGCAACGCCACGCTCGTTGCCGACGACGGCACCACCCGGCCCGCGCCCAAGGAAGCCGCTCGCAACGGCATCGGCTGGACCGGCCAAGCGGGATTTCTGATCCCCCACGCACCGATCGAGATCGCGGCGCGCGTCTCCGGCGTGCGCGGCCTCGGCCGCACCAGCATCGTGGACCAAGACGAGGCCGGCCCGGGGCTGTCGTACTACTTCGCCGAACACGCGCTGAAGCTGCAGGCGGACTTCGTGCACATCTGGGGCGACGGCGGCCTGCGGGGCGATCGCGCGCGGGTGCAGCTGGCGTTCCAGTTCTGATCCGCCACGCGGAACCACCGCCCCCCCTCCCGTCACCCTCTGCACGGTCCCCCCGCGTCCGAGCATGTCCGCCCCCGCGCTGTGCCTGTGCCGGATCCTCGGCAACGACCTGCCGCCGCTGCACGACGCGGCGCAGTCGCCGACGAACCTCGCGTACTTGCTCGCGCACGAGCCGGCGTTGCCGCGCTGCCACAAGCGCTTCGTGCTCAACCGCATCGTCGATGCCGAGCGCGAGGCGCAGCTCGCCGCGATGCTGCACGACGCCGGCCATCCGGTCGATCGCATCGCGATCGATCCGGCGCAGTACCGGGCGTTGCCGACGGCGCGGGCGCGCGCGGAGTATCTGACCAACAACAACGGCGCGCGCAACCACGCCATCGCGCTGGGGCTGGCGCAGGCGGACGTGGTGCTGCCGTTCGACGGTCAGATCATGCTGCCGGCGGGTGCGTGGGCGCAGCTGCTGGCCGACGTCGACGCGCAGCCGCAGTGCATCGCCTATGCGGTGCCGATGGTGCGGCTGCTCGCGGGCGAGGATCCCGAGCAGGCCGCGGCGCGGGGGCGACACGAGGCCCACGGGCCGTCGGAGCCGCAGCTCGCGATCGGCTCGCGCTGCGCGGCGCGCTTCGATCCCGCGATCGCGTACGGTCGCGGACCCAAGATCGAGCTCTTGCTGCGCCTGGGCGTCGCGGGGCCGTGGGACCAGTGGCAAGATCCGTACTGGGCGCAGCTGCGGTCGCGGCCGCGCGTCGCGGCGCCCGGTGAGGTCGGGCGCGCGGGCGTGTGCGTGCGGCTGCCCTCGGGCAACGACGCGGCCACGGTCGACATCGCAGCGCGGCAACGCGACCGTGCCGCGGGCGTGCGGGCCCTGCTGGCACGCGCCGACGCGCAGCTGTTCGCACGCCCTGCGGGTGGTTGAGCGCGCGGTGTCGGACAACGCGCTCAGAGCCTGGCAGCGAATGCTGACGGACTCGTCGCGGCAGCGACCGGAAGGAGGGAAGGTGCGACGGCTTCGCCGGCGCGCCGGGGAGGAAGCGGAGCTTCCTCCCCAGAGATTCACCCCGGCGCGGGCGGCTTGGCCTCGCCGCCACCTTGCAGCTGCGGATCGCCCTGCCCCTGCACCGCCGCAATCCGACTCGAGCGCAGCCGCTCCCAGTCGTCGGGCGGATCCTCGCCGGCCCAGCGCTCGAACAGCGTCCATTGCTCGGCGGGCACGTGCAGCGCGTCGCCGTAGGTCGCGCGCATGTAGAGATAGATCCGCGCGATGTCGCCGCGGACCTTCTCCGGCGGCTCGATCACCGCACGCGCCGCGTCGACCTCGACGTCGCACATGCCATACAGCCGCTCCTCGCCCTTGATCTCGCCGAACGCGTGGTCCGATCGATCCTCGGCGATCTCGCCGATGACCGGCACGAGGTTGTACAGATCCGCCTCCATCCGCGCGAACACGGCGTCGCTCTTGCGGCAGCACTCGATGCCACCGAAGGCGCTGCCGTCGTCGCGGCGACAGGCCTCGGTGGTCCAGCAGGGACGGTGAGCACCAAAGGCCGACGGTGGCACCACCTGCGTCCACTCGATCTCGTGGGCGCGGGTCTCGTTCGCGCGGGTCTTGTAGCCGCACGAGGCGCGGATGGTCCGCAGCTCTGCGGTGTACGAACAGCCGCAGTAGAACGACTGCCGGTGGTCGGCGAAGATCTCGGTCGCCTTCGCGATCGCCTCGGGCAGCGGCAGGGTCTTGGGCCCTGCGACCGGGGCCTGCTGCGCCGGATCGTCGGCTGGCGCCGGCTTGGGCGTGGGCTTGGGCGCCGGCTTGGCGGCCTTGACCGGCGGCGGCTCCTGCTCGGCCACCGCCGCGGGCTCGCCCCCGCACGCGATCGCGACGGCACCGCACGTCAGCATCGCGAGGGTGCAGATCCCCGTGCGCAGGCCAGCGCCCGCGGGCCTCACCACGTCGGCCTCGTCCCCGGCCCAAACCCAACGCGTCATCGTGGGCGAAGCCTACTGCCAACCCCGCCGACGGGGCAAATCGCGGGGATGCCTCGCGGGCGGGTCACGGCGGACCGGGTGCCAGCACCACGGCCGAGAACGCGATCGCGACGCCGCGCGACGGGTTGCGATAGCCATGGTTTTGATCGCCGCGGAACACGACCACGTCGCCCGGACCCAGGCGGTACTTCGTGCCGGCGACCGCGAGCTCCAAGGCGCCGCTCTCGCAGGTCAGATACTCGCGGGTGCCGGGCGTGTGCGGGACCCCGGCGAAGCCGGCGCCGGGGGGCAGCTCGAGCCGCTCGATGTCGAGGCCCGGCAGCGGATCGGGCAGCAGCTTGCGGATGGTCGCCTCGCCGCGCCGCCGCTGCGGCAGCGCGTCGGCCCGCAGCAGCCGCGCGCTCGCCCGCGGCGGCGCGACCAGCTCGTCGAGCGTGACCTGCAGCGCGGCCGCGACCGCGAGCAACACCGACAGGGTCGGGTTGCCCGCGCCCGACTCGAGGTTGGTCCAGGTCGCGCGGGGCAGCGACGCCAAGGAGGCGAGCTCCCGCTGCGTCAGGCCCCGGGCCTCGCGCAACAGCCGGATGTTGCGACCGAGCGCGGCCGCCGGATCGCGCGCGGCGGTCATCCGCCCTCGGCCACGAGCCTCGCGATCGCACGGCGGGTGTGGACGGCGAGCATCTCGCGACGGTAGGGCGCTTCGTAGGGCACGTTCTCGAGCGGCTTGCACTGCGCGTGGACCCGCGACGCGACCGCCTCCGCCACCGCGGGGTCGGCCAGGGACTGGCCCACGATGCCGTCGAGCTGCGTGACCTCGCGCGGCCGCGAGCCCAGCACGCCCACGACCACGCGCACGCCCGTGATCGCGGCCGCGACCGCGTCGGCGGCGAGATCGAAGCGCAGCGCGAGCGAGACCAGCGGAAAGTCGATGCTCTTGCGCACCGACCACTTGCTGTAGGCGCAGCGCCGCGGGCCAGAAGGCAACGGCACGCGGATCTCGGCCATGATCTCGTCGGGTCGACGCACGGTGTGCTCGCGGCCGTCGGCCTGGAAGTACTCCGCCAGCGGCAGCTCGCGCCCACCGCCGTGGCTGCGCAGCACCACGGCGGCGTCGAGCGAGATCAACACCGGCACGCAGTCGGACGACATCGCCGCGACGCAGTTGCGGCCGCCGGGCACGACGTGGCAGACGCTGCCCTCGCTCTTGAGGCACCCGCCGATGGCCGAGCGCCAGAACGCGGTCTGGTTGACGTAGCGGCAGCGCGTGTCGAGGTTCACGTTGCCGCCCAGGGTGCCCATGTTGCGGATGAGCGGGCTGGCGACGCGACCGGCGGCATCGGCCAGGCTCGGTAGGTGCTCGCGCACGGCCGCGTGTTCGGACACCGCCGTGAGCGTGACACCGGCGCCGATGCGCAGGACCCGGGCGCGGGTGTCGACCGCGACGTCGCCGAGCTCGCGCACCGCCGCGAGCGAGACCAGCAGCGGCGGCCGCTCGAGCCGGTGCTTGAGGTTGGGCAGCAGGTCGGTGCCGCCGGCGACGATGCGTGCGCCGGGCGTCGCCAGCAACGTCGCGGCCTCGTCGAGCGTGCGCGGGGTCGCGACCTCGAAACCGGGCAGGCGCAACATCAGCGACCTCCTCGCTTGTGCGGCGCGAGTTCGCCGGCGGCCTCGGCCGCGCGGCGCTGGGCCAGGGCCCGCAGCACCTTGGGCGGCGAGAACGGCAGCGTGTCCATGCGGATCCCGACCGCGTCGTAGATGGCGTTGGCGATCGCCGGGATCGACGGGTGCAGCGGGCCCTCGCCGGCCTCCTTGGCGCCGTAGGGTCCCTGCGGATCGGGGGCCTCGACGATGAGGCTGTGCAGCTGCGGCGTGTCGAGGAAGGTCGGCAGGCGGTAATCGAGCAGGCTGGGTCCGGCATGGACACCGCCATGGCCGGGGTCGACGACGTGCTGTTCCATGATCGCCTCGGCGAAGCCCATGTACGCCGAGCCCTCCATCTGGCCCTTGACGACCTTGCGACTGAGCGCGCGGCCGCAGTCGTGCGCGACCCAGATGGTCTTGACGTCGACGACGCCGGTGTCGGGATCGACCTCGACCTCGGCGACGTGGGCGGTGAAGCTGTACGCCGGCGACGCGCCGATGGTGCCACCGCGGTAGTCGCCGTGGCGGTCCTTGGGCGTGTTGTACGAGCCGACCTCGCCGAGCAGACCGTGGTCCTCCTCGGCCCACGCGAAGGCCTGCGCCAGCGCGACGTTCTGCTCCGGGTTCTCGCGATCGATCGCGAGCCGCTCGGCCAGCACGATGCGATCGCCGGGGATGCCCCAGCGCTTCGCGACCGATCCGGTCACGCGCTTGCGCAGCTTGCGAGCGGCCTCGAGGCAGGCGTTGCCGACCATCAGCGTGATGCGCGAGCTGTACGCGCCCAGATCCACCGGTGTGAGGTCGGTGTCGGCCGTGACCACGCGGATGTCGGTGAGCGGCAGGCCCAGCTCCTCGCCGACGATGACCGCGAGCATGGTGTTGCTGCCCTGACCGATGTCGTTGGCGCCGGCGAACACGCGCGCGCGGCCGCTGCGATCGAGGCAGATCTGCACCGCCGCCTGCGGCATCGCGTTGGGGTAGATGGGGTAGTTGGTGCCGCAGATGTACGTGCTGCCGGCCACGCCCAGGCCACGGCCGTAGGGCAGGCTGGCGCGGCGTTCGATCCAGCCGCTGGCGGCCTCGACCTTGTCGAGGCACTCGAGGAAGCCGTTGCTGCCGATGCAGAACTCGTTGACGGTCCTGGCGTCGCGGCCCAGATCGTTGCGACGGCGCAGCTCGATCGGATCGAGTCCCAGCGCGACGGCGGCCTTGTCGAGCTGGACCTCGGTCGCGAAGCGCGGCTGCACCGAGCCGTGCCCGCGCTTGGGCCCGCACGCGGGCTTGTTTGTGTACGCGCGCCGCGAGTGGAAGCGATACGCGCCCATGACGTAGGGCGAGCACGCCAGCTGCCCCGAGTAGTAGGTCGTGACCAGGCCGAAGCTCGAGTAGGCGCCGCCATCGATGAGCGTGCGCGCGTCCATCGCGAGGATCTTGCCCTCGCGCGAGAAGCCGGTGCGGTAGTGCATCCGCATGGGGTGCCGGCCGCGGTGGGCGTAGAACACCTCCTCGCGCGTGTACAACAGCTTGACCGGACGCTTGGTGATCATCGCCAGCTTGGCGACGCAGAACTCGAGGTCGAACGGCTCGCTCTTGCCCCCGAACGCGCCGCCCAGCGGCGGCTGGATCACGCGGATGCGGTGGGCCGGCAGGCCCAGCACCTTGGCCAGCTCGCGGTGCAGGTAGTGCGAGACCTGCGTCGCGGACCACACCGTCAACAATCCCGAGGGCTCGACGTGGGCCAGGGCGCAGTGGGGCTCGATCGCCGCGTGGGTCGTGCCCTCGAAGAAGTAGTCGCCCTCGATCACCAGCGGCGCCGCGGCCAGGCCGCCCTCGACGTCGCCGAACTCGAGCAGGACCTCCTTGGAGAGGTTGCCGTGGCGTGAGTAGGGGTTGATGGGGTTGCTGTCCGACGCGGCCAGCGAGGCCTCGGGATCGAACAGCGGCGGCAGCGGCTCGTAGTGCACGACGATCGCGTCGCACGCTGCGATGGCGGTGTCCTCGTCGACGGCTGCGACCGCGGCGACGCCGTCGCCCACGAACAACGCCTTGTCCAGGGCCAGCGCGGTCTCGTCGGGCGTCCACGGGATGATGCCGTAGGGCACCGGCAGGTCCTTGCCGGTGATCACCGCCAGCACGCCCGGCATCGCCAGCGCCGCGCTGGCGTCGATGCCGACGATGCGCGCGTGGGCGTGGGGGCTGCGCTTGATCTTCGCGTGCAGCATCCCCGGCAGCACGAGGTCGTCGGTGTAGCGGGTGACGCCCCGCATCCGCTCCATCGCGTCGACCTTGCGATGGACCTTGCCGACCTGACCCGCGCTGGCGACCACCGTCACCGGCGCGGCAATGCTCTTGGCTGCGTCGTCGGGCATCGCGGCTCCCCTCGAGGTCACCGTTGATACCACAGCTGCGGCCGCGTCTGCGCGCCGACGCGGCCGCGGCGCTACTGGACGCACTCGCTGAACATGTTGCCCTTGATGTTCATGTCGACACAGCTGTAGCTGTCGGGGCACTCGCAGTCCTGCGTGCACAGGATGTGGCACAAGGTCTGCGCGACGATTCCGCCCGCGTCGAAGCAGGTGTACCCCGTCGGGCAGTCGAGATCGGTGTCACAGCCCTGTCCGATGGCGCTGGGATCCTCGGTCAGGGGCTCGCACACCACGCCGGTGGAGCCGCCGGAGCTGCCGCCGCCCGAGCTGCTGCCGCCGTCGCTGCTGCCGCCCGAGCTGTCGCCGGGGCCACTGCTGCCGGCGCTGCTGCTGCCGCCGCCGGAGGACTCGCTGCTCGACGCGGTGGTCGAATCGGTCGTCGACGCGGTGGTCGAGTCGGTCGTCGACGCGGTGGTCGAGTCGGTCGTCGACGCGGTCGTGGTCTGTGTCGACGAGGCGCTGGTGTCGTCGCCGACCGAGGTCGAGGTGTCATCGCCGCCGCAGGCCGCGGCGAGTACGAACGTCATGAGGGCAAGCGAGCGGTGGGTCATGGCTGCGCAGGATAGCAGCGCGACGGTGCTGGCGAGCGGCGCGCGCAGCGGCGCCGAGGTGTGCGGAGACGCGACGGTGCGGACGCGAGCGTCAACCGCTCGAGCGCACCTGGCTCGCGTCGACGACCGCGTCGATGATCTTGGTGTAGCCGGTGCAGCGGCACAGATTGCCGGCCAACGCCGCGCGCACCTCGTCCGGCGTCACCGGTCGCTGCACGCGCCGCAGCAGCGCATCGGCGGCCATGAGGATGCCGGGGGTACAGAAGCCGCACTGCGCCGCGTCGTGGCGATCGAACGCGTCTTGCAGCGGGTGGCAGCCACCGGCGCGCTCGCCGAGGCCCTCGACCGTGGTGACCTCGCGGCCCTCGACCGCGAGCGCCAGCGTCAGGCACGCGAGCTTGGGCACGCCGTCGACCTGCACGGTGCACGCACCGCAGTCGCCCTTGTCGCAGCCCTGCTTGCTGCCGATGAGATCGAGCTGGTAGCGCAGGACCTCGAGCAGCGTTCGGTGGGGCGCGACCGCGACGGCGGTGGCGCGCCCGTTGACGGTGCACTGCAGCAGACGCACGGGTGCGGTCATCGGTTGCTGCAGTCTGGCCCGCGCAGGCCCTGCGGCTCAACCCCGGCGCATGTGAGTCGGCCCCGACCCTCTCGCGAGCCCTGCCGGGGCCCCGGCGAAGTGTGCGACATTGCGGTCCGTGACCGAGGCCAGAGCCGCAGCCCGCGCGAGCTGGGACGAGTACTTCATGGACATCGCACGCGTGATCGCGACGCGGGCGACCTGCGCGCGCAAGCACGTGGGTGCGGTGATCGTGCGCGACCGGACCATCCTGTCGACCGGCTACAACGGCTCCATCCGCGGCACACCCCACTGCGACGAGGCCGGCCACCTCATGGAGGACGGTCACCGCGTGCGCACGATCCACGCCGAGATCAACGCCGTGATCCAGGCGGCGAAGAACGGCACCGCGATCGAGAGCGCCAGCATCTACGTGACCGCGTCGCCGTGCTGGAACTGCTTCAAGGCCATCGCCAACGCCGGCATCGTGCGCGTGGTGTACGGCGAGTTCTACCGCGACGAGCGCATCTTCGAGGCCGCGCAGCAGCTGGGCCTCGAGCTGGTCCAGCTGCCGGCCCGGGCCGAGGTCGCACCGCCGCGATGATCCGCGCGAGGCTCGGCGGGCTCGTGGTCGCGATCGCGGCGTGCGGGATCCACCGCGGGCCCTTCGTGGCCGGCGCGCCGCAGGCCGACGCCGGCGAGGTCGCGATCGCAATCGTCGGCGGCGCCGGTGCGCAGGGCCCCGCGGCCACGCGCACCGCCGCGGCGCTGCAGCGTGCGCTGGCCGGCGCCGGCACGGCCGTGGTGGTGCTGCCCGGCGATCACGCGCCGCACCGGCGCGCGCGCGCGGCGGGCCCGCGGCCGCGCCGACGCACGGGTGACCGCGGCCGTCGCCGCGTTGCCGCACGCGACGGTGCTGGCGTTGCCCGGCGCGGCGGAGCGCCACCGCCCCAGCGCCGTGACCACCACCGCCCACGCGGTCGTGCGCGTGCGCGAGGGCGGCACCACCGAGGTGATCTCGTCGTGCGCCGACGATCGCTGCAGCGTGCGCGACGACGCGGCGCCGGGCGCGATCGACCTGGTCCTGCTCGATCTGCAGCCGTGGTACCGCGCCGGCGGCCGGGCCGACGACGCTGCGCTCGCGCGCGCGATGTCCTTGGTCGAGTCGGTCGCCCGGCAGCCCTCGCGCAGCCCGCGGGTGCTGGCGCTGACGTTGCCGGTCGAG
The DNA here is from genome assembly GCA_046351635.1 of Nannocystaceae bacterium. Taxonomy (GTDB): domain Bacteria; phylum Myxococcota_A; class Polyangia; order Nannocystales; family Nannocystaceae; genus Xiheibacterium. Next base: position 12,842 of record JAXLYC010000059.1, read on the forward strand.
GGCGCGTACGAGCTGGGCCTGGGCAGCAACCTCGATCCCATCGCGACCTTCCACCAGCGCCGCCGGCGCTGCAGCAGGCCCTGGTCGACGGTGTGTTCGACGGCGTGGTCGCGGGCAGCGAGCGCGCGATGCACCTGCAGCGCGATCTGTCCCCTGCGATCGCGCGCAGCGACAAGGTCTACCTGCGACGCCCGCTGTGGCAGCTGGTCTCGGGCAACGCCGCGGATCCGCCGGCGGGCCGCCCGCGCGGCGGCTGCGGTGGGTCCACGGCGTCGCGCTGCAGCCGGAGTACACGAGCTTCGCGCCCGGCTTCGCAGTGCTGCACCTGCACGGCGGCCCGCCGCGGGCCACGCTACACGTGTGGCGCCGCCGGCGTTGGGTCACGGCCGCGATCGCGCTGCCGCGGGCGAGCGCGACGGCCGGCCCCCGCGTGCTGCCGGGCATGACGCCGTGCCTGCGTTGCACCGCGGTGCCGAGCACGGACAAGCCCTGAAGCGGTTGACGAAGGTGGCGACGCGCGTCGACCATCACCGCCGATGACCGCCGCGCGTCCGCTGCTCCTGCTGTTGTGCATCGTGCCCACGTCGCTCGCGTGCCAGCCGGCCGCGAGCACCACCACCACGACCCCCGGCGGCAGCGGTGGGCCGGCGGCCGCGAGCGCGGCGGTGGATCCGGATCTCGTCGCGATCGCGCGACGGCCCGGCGTCGCGATCAAGGCCAAGCTGCGGGTCGACGCCAGCGGCGCGCTGCAGAAGCAGTCGATCTACCACCGCGACGCCCAGGCGATCCCCGAGGCGGTGCGCAGCAAGGCGCTCGCGCGCTGGCCCGACGCCGCCGTGGTGCGCTACGAGAGCGAGCGCTACGTCGATCGCGGCCGCGTGCACGAGGTCGAGGTGCAGCTGCCCAGCGGGCAGCAGTGCGAGCTCGCGATCGCCGACGACGGCGGCGAGCTGTACGAGGAGTGCCGCATCGAAGCCAGCGCCCTGCCCGCGCCGGTCGCGGCCCAGGTGGCGGCGATGTTCCCCGACGGCACCATCCACGAGGCCGAGACCAAGAAGGGCCCCGGCCTCGACGAGCTCACGCTCGAGATCGCGGCGGGCGGCCAGGAGTACTACCTACGCATGGCGCCCGACGGCAAGGTCCTGAGCAAGCTGCTGCGGATCCCCGCCGTGCTCGAGGTCCCGGTCGACTGACGCGACCGGGCGCTCGCCCCGACCGCGCTCAAGCGCCGGTGCTGCTGCCACCGCTGCTGCTGCCACCGTCGGTGGTCGAGCTGCCGCCGCCGGTGCTGCTGCCGCCGGAGCTGGTGTCGATGCAGGCGTCGGGATCGAGGTCGCAATCGCCGGCGCACTCTTCGGTCTCGCAGTCGAGCGCGCCGTCGACCCACACGCCGGGGAACACGCCGCAGCTCTGCTCGGCGACGCAGTTCTGCAGCGCCGCGCCCTGCATGCCGGTGCACGCCGGCGGCACCGCGGTGCAGCCGGCCGGCGGCGACTCCGAGCTGCAGTGCTGGAAGTTGTCCTCGCACGTGCACACCGAGCCGCCGGCGTAGCAGTACTCGTCCGCGCCGCAGGCAGGTCCGCCGTTGCAGCCGGCCTCTGCGCCCGAGTCGCTCGAGCCCGCCGTGGTCATCGAGGTCCCGCTCTCGCTGGCGCTCTCGCTGGCGCTCGCGCCGTCACCCGTGCTCGCCCCACCGCCGTCGCTGGTACACCCGATCACCCCCAGCAGCGCCGCAATCGCAACCTTCCGCATCCCAACCCACGCCATCGACCATTCCATGGATTGCAGCGTGATCCGTCCACGGCGCTGTCGCAAGCCCACGGCCCCCTGGCATCGGCGTCACATGTGCACGGCCATGCGCGACCGCAGCGCGGTTCAGCCGGTGTCGCGCAGCCGCGCCGCCGCGATGATGCAGTTGCGGCCGGCCTGCTTGGCGCCCAGCAGGCACTCGTCGGCCAGCGCGATGAGCTCGGCCGCCCCGGCGCCGCCACCGGGCGCGAGCGACTCGAGATCGGCGATGCCGATCGTCATCGTGCAGCCGCGCGCGCGGGCGTCGCTGGCGAAGGCCTCGCGCAGTCGGTTGGCGATGGTCGTGGCCGTGCGCGCGCCGGCGCCGGGCCGCCCGATGTGAAACACCACCCCGCCCCAACACCAAACGCGATCGGTCGGTCACGGGTGGCCGCGGAAGCACACCGCCGCGTGCTGCAGCACGTCGTCGCCGGCGGGGTGACCGAAGGTATCCGTTGACGCGCTTGAAGTGATCGAGATCGACCAGCATCACCGCGAGCTCGCCGCCGCGGTGCAACGCGTCGAGACACGCGCCGTCGAGCCACTCCTCGATCGCGCGGCGATTGCCCAGGCCGGTGAGCGCGTCCTTGCGCGCCTCGTTGCGCTCGCGTTCGAGCTGGTCCAGCCGCGCCCACGCCCGCCGCACCACGCCGACCAGATCGAGCACCTGCTGGCGCACGATCGCGACGTCGTCGCCGACGCCGAGCCCGACCTCGAGCCGCACCGGGGCCGCGTCCGCGGCCGACAGCCACGCACGTCGATCACCAGCCAGCACGGGGTGATCCTCGTCGTCGCCGCCGGCCTCGGCCCGCACCACCCGCGTCGCGTCCTGGACCCGCGCGCCGCAGCGAACAGCGAGACCAGCTCACCTCGGCCCCGCAGACCCCGCGCAGGCGACTCATCGATCGGGTGCGTCGATCACCACATCGCGAATCGCAACACGGGTGGGGTGGCCTCACGGTCGGACACGTCGCTGCTCGGTCAGGCCATCGCCCGGGGGCCGCAGCCGCTGAAGCCCCGAGCCGGGGACACCCGCCCACGCCCGCGGCCCGCTCGCGGCGCGGGCGCGTGGCGGCGCCGGCCCCTTTTCGGGCCGGGGCTTGCCGCGCTGGGGGCCGACCGAACAAGCCCGTTGTGGCCCGCGAACGCATCGCCGTGCTCGCGTTGCAGCGACTCGGTGACGTCCTCACCGGCATGACCGATGCCGGCGACTTCTGGGGACACCGCGACGCTCGAGCTGGTGCACTGGGACGCGACCGCCCAGGCCGCGACGATGCTGCCCGGCGTCGCGCGGTGGCACGCGCTGCCGTTCTCGGGCCTGCGCCGGCGCCGCATCATCAGTCGCAGCCGTGCGCTCGCTGCATCAACTTCGTCGAGCGCATCGTCGACGGTGGCGGCTTCGACACCGTGATCAACCTCTCGTCGACGCGCTTCGCGTGCTGGCTCGCGCCCGCGCTCGCGCGCGCGGGCGGGCGCGATGCTCGGCCCGGCCATCGACGATCTCAGGCGCTACGTCGCGAGCCACCCCGCGATCGATCACCTCAACGACTGGGGCAGCGATCCCGAGCTGGGCGTGTTCGCACACCAGGATCTCTACGCGTTGGCTGCGGGCGTGCGGTTGTCGGGCTTCGCCGGCCTGCGCGACGGCGGCGGACGGCGCGACGGGCCCGTGGTCGCACCCGTTCGGCTCGGAGCGCAGCAAGGACTGGCGCGACGTCGCGGCCTGGCGCGAGCTGGTCGGACGCGCCGCCGCGTCGCCGGGTCGCCCGGTCGTGATCGTCGGCGCGCCGGCCGAGCGCGAGGCGCTCACGGCCATCGCCCAGGGCAGCTTCGCCACCGTGATGACGTGCCCGCTGCCCGAGTACGCCGAGCTGCTGCGCGAGGCCGGCGGGCTCATCAGCGTCGACACCGTCGCCATCCACCTCGCCGCCGCGGTGGGCTGCCCCACGGTGGTGCTGCGCCAGGGCCCCGCGCGCGGCCACGCGTTCGTGCCCGGGCCCACGGCGCTGTGCGTCGACGCGCTCGGCGACGCCGCCAGCGTCGAGGACGTGCTCGCGCTGGCGCTGCGGCGAGTTCTCGCCCTCGCCGGTGCCGCTGAGCGGCTCCGCGGCGATGCTCGAGCGCGTGCGCGTGCGCGCGGGTTGGCGCGACGATCACGGCTTGCTGGGGTTGTCGACGCCGCAGTGGCTGCGGGCGCTCGCGTGCACAGCTACGACGAGGATCGCGACGACGCCGGCTGGCGCGAACTGCTCGGCGCGGGCATTGGGCCGGCGAGCCGCTCCGCGGCCGACACGCTCGCGCGCCTGGCCGAAGGTCGCAGCGACGCGGGTCGCCGACGCTGGCGCGCGCTGCAAGGCGGCGCCGGACCGCTGGCGATCGCGGCGCGCCGCATCGCCGCCGGTGGCAGCGAACCCGGCAGGAGCGCCGCATGGCCGACCGCGCCATGATCGACCACCTTGGCACCGGCGGTGGCCGATGCCGCCGACGCGCCGCCGTGCGAGCCGTTGCTGTTGTGGGTCGACGAGGACGGCAGCGCGTCGACGCCCGCGAGCACGATCGCGGTCACACCGGCGCAGGCGCAAACGTGGCTCGACGGCGCGACCCCGGCGCGCGTGCGCGCGCGCCGACTCGACGGCGCGTCGCGGTGCAGTGGCCGACCGATGCGCCCACCGCCGCGTGTCCTGCGTGGCGCAGGCGCTGCAGGACAAGCTCGCACCGCGCAGCGCCGCGGGCCTGCGCGAACTCGCGGCCGCGTGGGGCCATCGCGCCCTCGTCGACGCGCTCGACCGCATGCCCCGGCCACGCGCCCGCTCGCCGAGCTCGCGCGCGCCTGCCAGGACGACGCCGGTGTCCGCACGGCACCGCCCGATTGCCCAGCCGAGCCGCTGGAGCACCTGGGCCGAACCACCGCCCCGTCCCTGCCCCAGTTCCCGGTCTGGGCGCGCTGGTCGCCGAGCTGGCGCAGATCAACTGCGCTGTGGCGCGAGGAGGACGCCGCGCGCGGCGACGACGACCTCGCGGTCGCACGGGCCAAGCGCACCATCGACGCGCTCAACCAGCGCCGCAACGGCGCCATCGAGGCGATCGACGATCTCGTCATCGCGTGGGCCGCGCGTGCGCGGAGTCCGCCATGGCCTTCATCGGTCGTTGGTCGACAAGCTGGCCATCTGCGAGCTGCGCGCTGGCACAACCCGGGCGATGCTCAACCGCCGCACCCGGTCGAGGTGCCACGTCGCAGCGCTGCGGCTGCGCGTGATCGACGAGCAGCGAGGATCTGTGCGGCGAGCTCGACGGGCACTGGCAGGCCCTGGTCGAGCGTGGCAGCACGCCGTCTACCGCCAGCTCAAGCTCTACAACGACCCGCGCCTGCGCGCAGGCCGCATGCCGGCCGATCAGTACTCGCAAGGCGGATCGGTGAGCGGCCTGACGGTTGAAATCCACTCGCTGACGAGTTCGGCGCCGAACTCGTCGGCGAGCATTTCGGCAGCTCAAGCATCTTGATGTCCAGGTCAGTCGTGCTCATGCAGAAACAGCACGATGCTGCGCTCGGGATCACCGGGCCAGATGTCGACCTGACGTCCGCCTGCACCGGCGCCGGCGGCCGAGGCTGCACGCCGTATTCCGCCGGGCGATCCTCCCAGTAGAGGAACGACAGCCCGCTGGGACCGCCGCCGCCGCCAGGGCGATGGCGGTGGGCGCAGTTGCCATGCAGGTACGAGCGCGCGCTCGGCCAAGGGCGCGTCGCCGTCGGGTGCAGCGAAGGCCGGCAACGACGCGGCCGCCGGTGGAGCCTCGCGGAACAGGCCCAGCGACGCGAGGGCGGATCGATCTGGTTGCGCAGCGCGGACTCCGGCGGCGCGGCGGTAGGCTGGTGGGTGGTCGAGGCCCAGCACCGCCGCGCGTCGTCGCGCGCGTGGCGGTCCTCGCAGGTGTTCGGTCCGGCACAGGTACAGCTGCTCGGCAGGCTTGCCGGCCGCGTCGGTGTAGGCCAGGTGGATGTCGGCGCCGCCCGCCGGTGCGCTCGGCCTCGTCCTGCGGTCTCGTTCCACAGGTAGATGTACGAGGCCACGCCCGCGGGTTCGTACACCAGCAGGCGTCTCGACGATGCGCGGCTCGTCGTCGGGATCGGAGCGGTCGGTGTCGAAGAACGTCTTGATGAAGATCGTGCCCTCGGGAAGCCCACTCGTCCTGCTCGGTGAAGTCGATCTTGCCGCCGTCGGGCAGACGGAAGTAGCGACCCTTGCCGGCGAAGTCCGCCCACAGCGGCGCGGCCACGGTGTAGGGCAGCACATCGTCGGCCGGCTGCAGATCTGCGAGCGCGCCGCGGAAGAACCGCCAGTCCGACAGCTTGTCGTAGGGCGGATCGCCCGGATCGTAGGGCGCGGGCTCCTCGCGGCAGGCGGCCAGCGACAGCGCGGCGGCGGCCGCGAGGCACAGCGACCGGGCGGTGGCGCGGCTCATGGCAGCTCGCTCGGCAGCGGGTCGTGGCTGCACGCAGCCGTGGCCGGGTCGGTCGAGCTGCCCATGTTGTCGCCGCACAGATCCGCGTTCATGAAGCGCGCGCCGTCGTCGGCGAGGCAGTTCGACAGCGAGCCGTCGGCGTTGTCCTTCATCGCGTCGATGCAGCCGTCGAAGATGACGTCCGGGGTCATGGTCATGCCCCCGGTCAGCAGCTGCACCAGCTCGTCGGGCATGGTGCCGTTGTTGCTGAAGCTGTTGTCGTGGACGTAGTTGCCCTCGGAGTAGATGTCGTAGTCCGGATCGTTGGGCGGCTCGAACAGCCCCGACTCGGAGCTGTAGGTGATGATCGCGACGCCGACGCTGTCGTTGTTGGAGATGGTGTTGCCGTGGATCTCGTTGCCGTCGGCCGCGAGCACGAGCATGCCCACGCCCGGCGGCACGATGCCGACGACGGTGCCGGGATCGGCGAAGTTCTCGACGTTGTTGTCGTGGACGTCGTTGTCGTAGACGTTGGCGCGCTTGCCGTCCTTGACGTCGAGCCCGGGCAGGTTGAACACCAGGATGCCGGCGGTGTTCGAGTAGGCCTGGTTGCGCCGCACGATCGCGTCGGTCGAGTTCTCGATCTCGATGCCGGCGACGTTGTCGTGCGCGACCGAGTCCTCGACCACGATGTTGGTCGACTGGCCGACGTAGATGCCGGCGTCGCGCGCACCCACCACCTGACACTTCTGGATCGTCACGCCGGTGCTGCCGACCGGGTAGAGGCCGTAGGCGCCGTTGTCGAGCGAGTGCATCGCCTCCCAGATGACGTCGACCTCGACGAACGCGACGTTGGCCACCTGGTCGGCGCGGATGCCATCGCCCGGGGTGTTGCGCACGGTCAGGCCGGTGAAGGTGACGTCGTCGCCCTTGATGAGGATGCCGTTGCCGCCGGTCTCCTGGCCGGCGAAGTCGAGCGTGGTCATGTCCACGCCCGCGCCGCGGACGGTGACACCGTTGCCGGTCAGGGTCAGCTGCCGCGTGACGTGGTACTCGCCCGCGGCGATGCACAGGGTCTTGCCGTCGGTCGCGTCGACGAAGGCCTCGGCCAGCGCGGTCTGGTCGTCCTCGCTGGGCTCGACATAGACGTCGCAGCCCTCGGGCAGATCACCGCCGGTGCTGTCGGCCGCACCGTCGTCGCCGCCGTCGTCGGAGCCGGTGCAGGCGACCGCGAGCGGCAGGGCGAGCCACAGGATCCGGGCACTGCGATGGGTGGTCTTGGAGCTCTTCACGCGCACTCTCCCCACGGGCGTCGGTCGCACACCGACCCACGGCCCCCATTCGCATTACCAGAGCGCGGCGCGGGACGCAAAGCCGCACGCCCCACGCGCGCGGCCCTCGAGGGGACATGCGGTGGGGCGTGGAAATCCGGGCGGATCCGACCCGGATGCGCAGCGGCGCGCGGACGCGCCACCGCCTCGGTTGGTGGCGGCGACGCGTGCGAGCGTCAGTCGGCGTTGAGGATCAGCGTGAACGCGGCACCGTTCGCGCTGCCGGCGGTGCCGTCGGCCAGCACGGTGTCGCCCATGCGCGCCTCGAAGTCCTCGCCGGTTTGTGCAGCACCGATCACAACGAAGATGCCGGTGTCGGTGGTCATGTCCGCGGTGATGGTGTCGTCCGCGGCGACGTAGCGCACGACCGCGCCGCTGCTGGCGTCGGCCGGCACGACGGTGGCGCCGGCGATGGGCATGCCCGTGGCGTCGCGCACCAGACCGATCACGCCGCCGGCGTCACCCAGCGGCAGCGACGCGGCGTCGATCTCCGGGTCCGCGCCCAGGGCGGTCGACCACGCGGTCAACTTGGCCGACGGCACCAGCCACAGGTCGTGGATGCCCGTGCCCACGGCGTAGACCGAGCCCATCACCGGCGACGCGAGACCGGTCGCGGTGAGGTACCCGTCGCTGCCCTCGACCAGCGCGATGATCGCGATGGCCTGGTTGATCGGCATCTCGGTGGTCACGTCGATGCGGCCGTCCGAGCCCGAGGTCGCGCTCGCGAGCGCGGTCGCACCGGCGGGGTTGGTGATGGCGTTGAGCGCACCGGCGACCTTCACGGTCGCGCCCGAGACTGGCATGCGCGAGGAGAAGTCGAACACCGTGCCGGTGATGCGGGTGTTGCAGCCCTGCTCGGTCATGCTCGGCGTCGGCGCGCACACGGCGTCGTCGTTGAGCGGCACGTCGGTGAAGATCGTGCAGACGCCGGAGGCGCAGTCGCCGTTGGCGGTGCACGCGTCGCCGTCCGCGGCGGCCCCGCCCGGCGCCCGGGCACATGTCCGTGCCGCCGGTGCGCATCGCGCTGTCGGTCGCGCTCACGCTCGACGCGCTGTCGGTCGCGCTGGCCGAGTCCGTCGCGCTGGCCGAGTCCGTCGCGCTGGCGCTGGCGCTGGCGCTCGACGAGCTGTCGGCGGCGCCGGTGTCGGAGTCGTCACCGGCCGGACATGCGGCCAGGGCGAGCATCGCGGCGAGCGTCGGAGAGAACACGAGTGCAGGGCGGAAGCTTGGGATCATCATCGTCGTGGCCTCGAAACGCGGCGCAGCCTAGCAGGGCCGCCCTGCCCTGACCACGGCGCGACCGGCCGCGTCCGCGCGCTGGCTCACGACCACGATGTCACGGTGACGCTCGCGCGAAAGCGGCGCTCGCGTCAACCGTCGGTCACGGTGAAGCCCTTGGGCTTCACGAAGGTGAACTCGCCGTCGCCGATGCCGGTGTTGGTCTTCACGTCGCTGAGCACGAAGTGGTTGGTGCTGCCGTCGCCGTTGAGCACGACGAAGGCGTCGACGCGTCCGGTCGCGTCATCGACCACCAGCAGCAGCTCCTTGTAGTGCGGGTTCTTCTGCTTGGGCTTGAGCCGCACCGCGGTGTGGTCGGCCATGCCGTAGCGCTTGACGAGCTTCTCGGGCGCGAGCTTGACCAGGAACTCGTCGAGCAGCTGCTGGCCGCCGAAGAGGAACTTGTCGGCGCCGGCGAAGTCCGACGCGTCGACGTCCTTGCGCAGCACCTGCTTGGTGTCGCGCTCGACCACCACGACCTTGCTGCCGTCGACCCAGATGTCGGGCGCGTCGTCCTGCTCGTAGTCCCACACCATCTTGCCGGGCTTCTTCACGCGCAGCTTGCCGTTGCTGACGGTCTTGGTGCCGTAGACCGGCTGCACGTAGGTCTGCTTGAAACCCGCGGTGAAGTCGGTGGTGCCGTCGTAGAAGCTCTGCACCTTGCCCACGAGCTTGCTCGCCGCGCCCTTCTCCGCGGCCGGCTCCTCGCCGTCGAAGTCCTCGATCGCCGGCGGCGGCGCGGGCTCGACCGGCTTCTCGGCGGCGCTGCACATCAGGCCGTACGACAAAAGGCACGTGACGACGTCCATGGCTTCTCCGAACGCGGAGCCTAGCGCATTCGGCCTGGCGCGCGCACGCCGGAGCGCGGCAGCGCTACACTGCCGCGCCACGATGGCCCGGATCCTGGTCCCACTGCCGGAGCAAGACGTCGATCCCACCGAGGTCGGGGTCCCCTGCCGCATGTTGGCCGAGGCCGGCCACACGCTGGTGTTCGCCACGCCGCAAGGCCGCGTTGCCAGCGCCGACGTCCGCATGCTCACCGGCAAGGGCCTGGGCCCATGGACGTGGGTGCTGCGGGCCGACGCGCGCGGGCGCGAGGCCTGGGCCGTGACCGCGGCGCTACCCAGCTTCGCGCAGCCGATCACCTACGACGCGATCGCCGACACGGGCTTCGACGCGATGCACCTGCCCGGCGGCCACGCCAAGGGCATGCGCGTGTACCTGGAATCGGAGGCGGTGCAGCGCGCCGTGGTCGCGACCATGGCCGCCGACAAGCCCCTGGGCGCGATCTGCCACGGCGTGCTGGTGGCCGCGCGTGCGCGCAGCGAGGGCCGCTCGGTGCTGCACGGCCGTCGCACCACCGCGCTGACCGAGCGGCTCGAGCTGCTCGCGTGGCGTCTGACGCGACTGTGGCTGGGCGACTACTACCGCACGTATCCCGAGACGGTGCAGTCCGAGGTCACGCGCGCGCTCGCGGATCCGTCGCAGTTCGAGCTCGGGCCGCGCTCGACCAAGCGCGACGACCCCGACCACCTCGAGCGCGGCTTCGTGGTCCGCGACGGCCGCTACGTCTCGGCGCGGTGGCCCGGCGACGCGCACGCCTACGGCCGCGCGCTGCTCGAGCTGCTGGCGTAGCAGCGCCGCGGCTCAGGCCGCGGTGACGAAGACCTCGCGCGGCGTGGTGCCGCGCGCAGGTCCGATGACGCCGCGCTCCTCCATCGCCTCGACGATCTTCGCCGCGCGGTTGTAACCGATGCCCAGGCGCCGCTGCAGCATGCTGGTGGAGACCTTCTGCGCCTCGGCGACGATCTCGACCGCGCGGTCGTACATCGGGTCGAGGTTCTCGTCGGCCTCGGCCAGCTCGCCGTCGTCGTCGCGCTTGCGCACGATGTCCATGTTGTAGACCGGCTTGGCCTGGCGCTTGACGAACTCGACGACCTTGAGGATCTCGTCCTCCGACACGAAGCAGCCGTGCACCCGCTGCGCTTGCATGCCGCGGTCCATGTGCAGCATGTCGCCCATGCCCAGCAGCTGCTTGGCGCCCTTGCCGTCGAGGATGGTGCGACTGTCGACCTCGCTGGTGACCTGGAACGCGATGCGCGAGGGGAAGTTGTTCTTGATCGTGCCGGTGATGACGTCGACCGACGGCCGCTGGGTCGCGACGATGAGGTGCAGGCCGGCGGCGCGGGCCTTGGCCGCGATGCGAGCCACACACTGCTCGACCTCCTTGCTCGCGACCATCATGAGATCCGCGAACTCGTCGATGATGACGACGATGTACGGCAGCTTGGCCGGGCGCTCGGGCATGTCGACCTGGCCGCCGGTGACGGCGCGGGGGTTGCCCTGCGCGTCGAAGCTGGTGCCCGAGAGCTTGGTGCCGTCGGCACCGTCCTCGCCGTGCTCGGCGGCGTCGCGCTCGACCTCGGCCGCGGCCAGCTCGAGCATGCGCCGCTCGCGATCCCACTCGGCCTGCAGCTCGGGCAACTTGCGGTTGTAGCCGGCGATGTCGCGCACCTGCGCGTCGGACAGCAGCGCGTAGCGGCGCTCCATCTCCTGCACCGCCCAGCGCAGCGCCAGCGCGGCCTTCTCCGGATCGGTCACCACCGGCAGCAGCAGGTGCGGGATGCCCTCGTAGATCGACAGCTCCAACATCTTGGGGTCGATCATCACCATGCGCACGTCCTCGGGGCTGCAGGTGTACAGCAGCGAGCAGACCATCGCGTTGACGCCGACCGACTTGCCCGAGCCGGTCGCGCCCGCGACCAGCAGGTGCGGCGCCTTGGCCAGGTCGGTGAAGGTGACGTTGCCGGTGATGTCCTTGCCCAGCGCCAGCGGCAGCTTGTTGCCCGCGCCGAAGTTCTCGGCCGCGAGGATCTCCTTGATGTAGACCGTCTCGCGGCCCTTGTTGGGCACCTCGAAGCCGACGGTGGACTTGCCCGGGATCGGTGCGAGGATGCGGATGCGCAACGCTTCGAGCGCCATCGCGATGTCGTTCTCGAGGCTCTCGATCTTCGACAACTTCACGCCGGCCTCGGGCTTGAACTCGTAGCGCGTGATCACGGGCCCGGGGTGGATCTTGGTGACCTTGCCCTTGATGCGGAACTCGGCCAGCGCCGCGACCAGGCGCTGGGCCTGTTCGAGCACGAAGTCGCGATCGAACTCGGTCTGCACCCGCTCCGCGGCCTCGAACAGGTGTAGCGGCGGCAGCTCGTAGGCGCCGTCGGTGAGGCGGATGACGCCCGGGATCGCGCTCTGCTGTGGGCGCGCCGCCGGGGGCACCACCTTGGGTGCGGGCACCTTCGCGAGCTCCTCGGGCCGCGGCGGCGCAGCCTTCTTGGCCTTGGCGCCCGGCTCGGGGACGGCACCGACGACGATCTCGGGCACCTCGTCGGACTTGCGCGGCTTGGCCGGCGCACGCCCGCGCGCGGACGCGGCGGCCGCGGGCGCCTCGTCGTCGTCCTCGCCCTCTTCGTCCTCGCCCTCTTCGTCCTCGCCCTCTTCGTCCTCGCCCTGCTCGCCCTCGCCCGCTTCGTCCTCGCCCTCTTCGTCCTCGTCCTCTTCGTCCTCGTCCTCTTCGTCCTCGCCCTCCTCGTCCGCTTCGTCTTCGTCCGCTTCGTCCTCTGCGTCCTCGTCGTCTTCGTCCTCGTCGTCGGCGGCGATCGGCGCGGCGGCGACCTCGATCTTGGCCGCGCGGGTGCGGCGCTTGGGATCGATCGGTGGCGCCGCGACGCGCACCGGCACGGCGGGCTCGCGCACCGACTGCAACAGCGCCTGCGCGCCGCGCAGCAGGTAGCGCGCGACCGAGGCGAGGCCGGCGGTGGCGGTCTTCGCCAGCCGCACCAGGTGCGCGGCCGACAGCGGCGTCGAGGCGATGAGGCCGATGCACATCACGGTGCCGGCGACGAGGTACGTGCCGGGCCGGTGGAACAGGCCCAGGCACACCTCGCCGACGAGCTCACCGCCGAGACCACCGGCGGTGTAGCCGTGCACGCGGTAGTGCGGGAACGAGACGTGCAGCAGCACGCAACCGGCGATGGTCGCGATGGTGAAGCCCAGCGCGTCGGACAGGCTCAGCTCGACGCCGCGACCGAGCAGCGACTGCACTCCGGTTGCGAGCACCCCGAGCGCGACCAGGTACGAGGCCATGCCCAGGCTCGCGTACAGCGCCGAGGCCAGCAGGTGCCCGACCGGCCCCATCCACGCCGCCGCGCCGGTCTGGTACGAGAAGAGCCCGCCCAGGGTCAGCACCCCGGCCGCAACCAGGGCCACCCCGAGGAACTCCGTCCACGAGCGCGGGGCGCTCGGGGCCTGGGTCGCCGTCCTCGTCTTGCCGCGCCGATTCGACATTTTCCCTCGTGATACCGATGCGTTGGCCACGACCGGAGGTTCGGGCCGATCGCATCCTACATAGTCCTACAGCGAGGTCAAACAAACGTCGTTGCCGGGCGCTTGGGGCCCGGTCCCCGCCGTTGGTAGCTTTGGCCGCCCATGCGACGCGTGACCCTGTTCGTGCTGCTCTCCTCACTATCGCTGCTGCCCGGCTGCAAGGCCAAGAAGCTGCAAGCGGAGCTCGACCGCACGAAGGCGGAGCTGGCCCAGACCAAGTCGGATCTCGACAAGTCGCGGGCCGACAACGACACGCTGTCGAAGCAGAACAAGACCTACGAGCAGCGCATCGCGGAGCTCGAGGCCGAGCGCGACCAGCTCGCGGCGCAGATCGACGATCTCGCCAAGGAGAAGGGCATGACCGCCAAGGAGCTGGCGGACCTGCGCGCCGAGAAGGCCAAGCGCGACGCCGAGCTCAAGGTCTACAAGGACCTGTTCGGCCGGCTCAAGGCCCTGGTCGACGCCGGCACCATCGAGGTGGTGTTCCGCAAGGGCCGCATGGTCGTCAAGCTCTCGGACTCGATCCTCTTCGACAGCGGCAAGACCAAGCTGCGCCCCGAAGGCGAAGCCGCGGTCGCGCAGCTGGTGCCCGCGCTCAAGAGCGTCGGCGACCGCGAGTTCCTCGTCGCCGGTCACACCGACAACGTCCCGATCAAGACCGCGCGGTTCAAGAGCAACTGGGAGCTGTCGACCGCCCGCGCGGTCGTGATGGTCGACGCGATGATCGAGCAGGGCTACCCCGCGGCGCAGCTGGGCGCGGCCGGCTTCGGCGAGTTCGACCCGGTCGCGGGCAACGAGACGCCGGAGACCCGCGCGCAGAACCGCCGCATCGAGATCGTGCTCATGCCGCTGCTCGGCGACATCCCGGGCATGCAGGAGATGCTCAAGAAGGGTTGAGCCCGCGGGCCGAGGCGGCGCGGCTCAGCGGACCACCCGCAGATGGATCGGCGCGCCGCTGAGCTCGATGCGCACGCGCACGTTGGCCTGCCCGGCGACGTGCCAGCACGCCGGGCGTGCTCGGCTGCACCTGCAGCATCGGCGTGGCATCGATCGGCCGGGTGTCGATGGCCTGGCCGTCGTAGTCGCGCATGTGGAACAGCGAGGCGTACGGCGCGTTGGCGATCGATCCGTGGATGATGAGCTGTACGTCGACAGGCCGCGCGCGCTCGCGGCGCGCAGGACCTCGTGCACCCCGCGGCCGGTTGCTGCGCAGGTGACCGGCGCGTGCTCGAGCTCGCGGCGCGTACAATCGACGGGCCCAGCACGGTGCTGCGATTGAGCTGCAGCTCGACCGCATGCCTCGACGGTGGGGCCTGCGGCGACGGCGTTGTTCGAGCGAGACCCAGCGCGTGCGACGAAGTCGTTCGCGGCGCAGGTCGAACTGCACCAGTGGTTGCACGTCCCAGTCACTCGTGAGCCCTGCTGATCGGCGCCCGGATTGCCCGCGCGCGCCGGCGTGGAGGCTCTCGCCGATGTCGGAACCGATCGCGATCCCCGACCGCCTCAACATGGTGACGTTCTTCCTCGACGACCGCATCGCCGAGGGCAAGGGTGACCAGGTCGCGCTGATCCACAGCGATCTGCGCGCCGGTGGCGACATTGCTGCCGCCACGACCACGACCCGCACGTATCGAACTTCGTGGCCGGCAGCTGCCGTGTCACTGGCGCGCTGCGAGAGCTCGGCCTCGGCATCGAGGACCGGGTGCAGCTGCTGCTGCTCGACACGCCCGAGTGGGTCGAGGCCTACTTCGGCGTGCTGCGGGCCGGGTGCGTCGCCGTGCCGACCAACACCTGGCTGCAACCCAAGGACTACGCCTACTACCTCGAGTACGCGCGGCCCAAGGCGGTGATCGTCGACGCCGAGGTCTGGCCTGCGCCTCGCGCCGGTGTTCCGCGATGCCCCGCACACGCGCCACTTCATCGTGCTCGATCGCGCGCGGCGGCCGGTGCCCGAGGGCACCCACGACTGGCACGCGCTGGTCGGCCGCCAGCCCGACGTCGCGCGGACCGAGCCGACCTGGCGCGACGACTTCTCGACCTGGCTGTCATCCTCGGGCTCCACCGGCAACCCCAAGTGCGTGATGCACATGCATCACGACTTCGTGTGGAACACCGTCGCCTACGCCCAGCGCACACTGCAGCTGCGCGGCAGCGACCGCACGCTCTCTGCGCCCAAGTTGTTCTTCGGCTACGCGCTGGCGTCCAACATGCTGTTCCCGTTCTCGGTCGGCGGCAGCTGCGTGCTCGTGCACGAGCGACTCGAGGCGCGCGACTACCTGGCACTCATCGAGCAGCACCGCGTCACGCAGTTCGTCACGGTGCCGACCAACATCGCCAAGCTCACCGCGCTCGAAGATCGCGAGCGCTTCGATCTCGGCTCGCTGCACTCGCTGGTCAGCGCCGGCGAGGCCCTGCCGCCGCGGCTGTACCACGACTTCAAGGCCCGCTACGGCGTGGAGATCTACGACGGCATCGGCTCGGCGGAGATGTTCCACGTCTACATCACCAACCGCCCCGGCGACGTGAAGGCCGGCAGCTTGGGCCGCCTGGTCGAGGGCTACCAGTACCGCCTGGTCGACGACGACAACCAGCCGGTCGCACGCGGCGAGATGGGCACCTTGGTCATCGAAGGGCCTTCGGCCGGCGCCGGCTACTGGCGCATGCGCGACAAGAGCCGCGAGACCTTCTGGGGCGACGCGGTCAAGGGCGGCGACAAGTTCATCGTCGATGACGAGGGCTACTTCTGGTACTGCGGCCGCGGCGACGACATGCTCAAGTGCTCGGGCGTGTACGTCTCGCCGGTCGAGGTCGAGGACTGCCTGCTGGGCCACCCCGCGGTGCACGAGGCCGGCGTGGTCGGCTACCGCGACGAGACCGGGCTCGAGAAGGTCATGGCCTTCGTCGAGCTCGAACAGGGTGTCGAGGGCACCGCGGCACTGGCCGAGGAGCTCATCGCGTTCGCACGCGGACGCATCGCGGCGTTCAAGGCCCCACGCCGAATCGAGTTCACCACGCTGCCGCGCACCGACACCGGCAAGATCCGCCGCGCGGCCCTGCGCGAGAAGGCGGGCAGCGCGTGAGCGCGGGCTTCGACGGCGCCCTGGTCGAGCAGACCTTTCCCACGGTCGCGCGGCTGCTGCAGGGTTCGCGCCGCACCGTCGCGATCGTGCCGGTCGGCAGCGTCGAGGCCCACGGTCCGCACCTGCTGCTGGTACCGACACGCCCTCATCAGCGTCGAGGTCGTGCGAGGCGGTATCGGCCGCGCCCTGGCGGAGCGCGGTTACGTGTGCCTGCGCTTCCCGCCGATCCACTACGGCGTGACCGACTGGGCCGCGATGTTCGCCGGCACGGTCTCGCTCGGCGCAGACACGACCGCCGCGGTGGTGTTCGAGACCTGCCGCGCGGCCGCGAGCATGGGCTTCGCGCGCGTGGTCGTGACCAACGCCCACCTCGAGCCAGCCCACATCGCGACCCTGCGCGCGGTCGCGGAGCGCTTCGCCGACGAGGTCGGCACGCCACTGCTGTTCGGCAAGACCCGCCGACGCCAGGCGGAGCGGCTCGGCGCGGAGTTCCGCAGCGGCTCGTGCCACGCGGGCCAGTACGAGTCGTCGCTGGTGCTGGCGATCGCGCCGGCGCTGGTCGACCTGCCGCGCGCGCAGCAGCCCTGCCGCACATCGTGCCGCTGCACGAGCGCATCGCCGCGGGCGCGCGCGACTTCGCCGACTGCGGCTCGATCAGGCCTACTTCGCGGCACGCCGGCGGCCGCGACCGCGGCCGAGGGCGAGGCGACCTGGGCGTGCTCACCGACATGGTCGTCGAGGCGGTCGGCGCGAGCTTCGACGACGCGCCACGCTGACTCGGCCTCAGCGCGCGGCGCCGCAGCGGGCCTGCCCTGCTCGGTCGCGAGCGCGTGCATGGGCACGTCGTGGGCGAGCATGGGGATTCGGCCCTCGGGTGGATCGACGAAGGCGTCGAACGCCGCCGACGCGGAGGCAGCGGTCGTCGTCGCGGATCGTGGCGCGAGCGCGCGATCGTAGTAGCCGCGGCCGAAGCCGATGCGGCCGCCTCGCGCGCGAGAAGCCCAGGCCCGGCACCAGCACCAACGAAGGCGCGAGCGCGCGCAGATCGACGATGCCGTCGTCACCCGGTGGCGGGCTCGAACAGACCGAAGCGCGCGCGCACCAGGGTGTCGCGGCTCGCGACCGGGTGGAAGACCAGTCGCTCGCCGTCGACGCGCGGCAACCACACCGCGGCGCCGCGGGCCCATGCGGCCGCGAGGATCGCGCGGTGTCGCTCGCCGGCCACGCCGACGAACGCGAGCACGCGCGCGGCCGTGACGAACGCGGGCCAACGCACCAGTACGCGAGCGCCGCGAGTCGGTCGCGATCTGGGTGCGGAGCGAGCGCGGCCCGGCGCGCAGGGCCGCGCAGCTGGTTGCGCGCGCTCACTGACATCCGCTGGTGTCGAACGTGCAGCTGGTCGGATCGCAGGCGAGTCGTCCGCCGGGGAGCCTACGTCCATGCACGTCGCGCCGCCGAGATCGAGGCCGTCGCACTGCTCGCCCGATCGATCACGCCGTCGCCGCAGCTGCCACCGCTGCTGCTGCCGTCGCCGGTGTCGCTGCCGCTGCTGGCGTCGCTGCCGCTGCTGCCACCGCTGTCGCTGCCGCCGCTGCTCTCGCTGCTGGCCATGCCGGTAATGCTGGTGGTTGATCCGAGGTCGAGCCGCCAGTCGTGTCGCTGCCCGAGGTGTCGGCGTCCAGGTGCCCGCGCCGGTGTCCGTCGCGGTCGCGCTGTCCGACGCACTCGCGTCGCTGGCGGAGGTGGCCACGGTGGTGCTGGCCGTGGCGCCGCCGCTGCCCTCGCTGCCATCGCCCGACAGCGACGTGCCCGAGGCCGACTCGGTGTCGACCTGTGCGCTGAGCACGGTGTTCTCGATGCCGATGCAGCCGCTGGCCAGCAGGCCAGGAGCATCGCGGTCCTGGCGGACGAGCTGTCAGCGCACGATCATAGCGGCCGCGCCGGCGCGCTCGCCGACCGGCCGCGGCCGCCCGTACCGGCCGCGCGGCCGCCTGCGCGCCGCCATGGCACCCGCGCCGATCGGTCGATCGCCCGCCGACGCCAAGGGCCCTTGTCGCCCGCGCCGCCCGTGCTACCAAGGTGCCATGCGCGGGAGTAACTCAGTTGGTAGAGTGTCAGCTTCCCAAGCTGGATGTCGCGGGTTCGAGCTCCGTCTCCCGCTCCGTATGTAGTCCGATCTCGCCGCGCTTCGCGGGCACGGCCGCGTCGCACCGCGATCGCGCCGTCATCCCGCGAGCGCAGCCAGTGGCTCGCCGCATCGGCCAGGCGCAGAAGACACCGGTGCTGCAGACCATGCCGTCGGGGTAGGTCTCGCCCAGCTCGCAGCTGAGGTAGCACTCGCCCGAGCCGTCTGCGTTGAGGCTGCACGTCGGCGCCGCGGTGCCGGTGGGCAGCGCGGGGCCGCACTGGAGACATCGACGAGTTCGAACTTCGAGGCCAGCGCGGCTGCCGAGGCCGTCGAGCACGCACTGCTCGTCGGCGGTGATCACGGACCCGGACCACCCAGCAGTTGCCGGTCAGGCGATCGCAGCCAGGATGTCGAAGGCGGTGCAGTCGGTGCGCACGTCGATGCGTCACCGCCGAGCCCGAGCCCGGCGCTTGCGCCCGAGATGTCGGTGCCGTCGCAGTACTCGCCCGGTGGCACAGCGACGTCGTCGCCGCACACCGGCGGTGGCCCGATGTTGAGCGAGACGTTGCCGACCGAGCCGTTGAAGCCGTCGATCATGACGAGCACGACCTGGCCCCGCGCGCATGTCGAGGATGACCTGCGACTGCAGCGTACCGCCGGAGTCGTCGTTGCACGCCAGCTCGGTGGCACCCTCGCAGTCGGTGAACAGCGCGATCTCGGTGTCGAAGTCCGAGCCGTAGGTGTCGAACGCGTAGGTGCCGGCCTCGGGCGCGGTGAACTCGACCACGAGGTCGTTGCCACCGGCGCCGCCGCAGCTGCCGTCGAGATCGTCGTCTTCCATCTCGGTGTTGCCGATCAGCGCGGGCGCGCCGATCTCGGCGAGGAACTCGTCGGCGCAGGCGTTGCCCGCGGCGTCGCACGACGAGGTGTCGAAGCCCGAGCAGTCCTCGAGGCACGCCAGCGTGCCGCCGGCGAAGCCCTCCGAGGTGCAGTCCGCACCACCGAGGTCGTCGCCGTCGCAGACCTCGTCGCCGCCGATCACACCGTCGCCGCAGGCCGGACCGCCCGAGGTGCTGCCACCCGAGCTGCCGCCCGAGCTGCTGCCGCCCGAGCTGCTGCTGTCGCTCGCGGTGGTCTCGCCGGTGGTGGGCGCGTCGGTCGTGGTCGACACGTCGGTGGTGCTGCCGTCGGTGGTGTCCGCCGAGGCGCTGGTGGTGTCGGACACGGTCGTCGTCATCGTGGTCGACGGGTTGGTGTCGCTGGTCTCGGTCGGGTCGTCGGTCGTCGACGACGACTCGCCGCTCGCACCGGTCTCGCCGTCGTCGCCGGGGCAACCGGTCAGGCACAGCGAGATCGCAGCGAACGAGAGCGCCGAAGAGCGTGCGCCGAGTCGGCGCGGAGGCGGAGCAGAGAAACGCATGGCGGGCTCATACCGCGAAACCGCGGTCGCGTGCGCGCCCCGAGCTGCGTCGCGGGCGCTCGCACGCGCGCGAGATCACCCGCGGGGTTTCGCCGCCGATCGCTTTCGCGCAGGGACCTCGGGCGCCGCGGCCTCGAAACGCGCTTCGCGCATCGAGCCGAAGCGCCATCACGCGCAGCGTCACGATCGCGAGCACGGCCGCGAGTGCCGGCGCACGATCGCTCTGGGGTCACAGCCCCGTGAGGTCCGCGATGGTCTGCATCACGCCACAGTTCGCCTCGGCCACGCGATCGTCGAGCTCGGCCCAACGCGCCCCGGCCTCGAAGCCGCGCACCGGGTCGTTGCACTGCAGCAGGCCCATGTCGATCTGGTGGCTGGGGTCGGCCGCGAGGTAGCGGTCGCTCCACGCGTGCCACGACGCGCCCAGCACGAAGGGGTGCCCGGCGAACTGGGCCAGCTGGTTGCGGTAGTAGGCGCCGCGCTGGATCTGATCGTCGGTGCCATCGCCGGTCGGCACGAACGCAGCCGCGCCACCGCGGTTGGACCAGCCGTCGATGCGCGCGCGTACGCTGAACTCACTGATCACCACTGGCAGGCCCGATCGCTCGTGCAGCTTGCGCAGGCCGTCGCCGAGCCAGGGCTCGGGGAAGCTCGACGCACCGTCGTAGACGTTGACCGCGACGAGATCGAAGCCGACCGCACCGTCGCGCGCGAACAGGTCGTAGGGGCAGTAGCGGACGTCGCCGTCGGTCGGGACCGGCACCGCGGGCGCGTCGGCCCAGACCTCGGAGTCCGCGACGCTGGCGGGGGCCCAGAAGCGGTGGCTCGCGGGATCGCCGACGGCCAAGCGCGGGGTCGCGAGCAGGTGGTCCGGATCGGTCGCGCGCACCGTGCCGGTCACGACCTCGACCCAGCGCCGCAACAGCCCGTCGTGGACGAAGCGCTGCAGGTCCTCGCGGCACGCGAGGTTGCAGTCGCGCACGTACGGCACCGGCCGCAGTGCGAGCACGTCGTCCCACTGCGAAAGCGGCTGCTCCCATGCCGCCGCGAGCGCAGCGACGTCGCCGTGGCGCTCGCGCAGCGCGGCGAGCAGCGCGTGGGGGGCACAGGCCGGCGCGTCGATGTCCGAGCGCGCCGGGCACTGCGACCAGATCCATCGCCGCAGATCGCGGACGCCGGTGGTGCCGTGGCCGGCCCGATCGAACAGGCCGATCTCGTTGCCCAGGAACCACATCTGCAGCCGCGGGTTGCCGACGCGCGGTGCGACGTCCTGCGCCACCATGGCCTCGATGTCGGCGACGAACGCCGGGTTGTAGGGATCGCCGATCCGGGCCTCGGCGAAGCCGCCGCGCAACACCACGCCGTCGGCGTCGCGCAGCGCCCGGTCGTCGCCGCGCGCGTCGACGGTGAGCACCTGCCCGAACGGCGCCGCCGCGCCGCCCTCGTCGAGGCTGCGGATCATCCACGAGTCACCGCCGCCATCATCGAAGTCGTTGGTGTCGGAGAACGCGCCGACCGAGTTGAAGCAGTAGGGCGCGTCGTTGTGCTCGCCACCGCTGGCGCCGCCGGACAGCCGCGCCCACTCGACGTGCGCCGCCGTGCTCGGGTCGGTGCGGCGGATCCAACCCAGGATGCCGTCGCAGGTCTTGTCGCGCATGACCGTGTTCACGCCGAGCCAGAACACACGCTCGCCCTGCGGCGAGACCAACCACGTGCGCGCGCTGTCTCGCGGCGACTCGATGTGCCACAGCGCGACCGGTTCGACGCCGCCGAGGTCGAGCGCGGCGTCGCTGCTGCCGACCTCGTCGCTGCTGCTCTCGTCGGACCCGGACACGCCGGTCGAGCTCGCCGGGTCCGTGGCGCCGCTCTCACCCGCGCCGCCGGTGCTGCCGCCGTCTGCGATCGAGTGCACCGCCGCGTCGTGGCC
>JAXLYC010000060.1:0-34214 GCA_046351635.1 Nannocystaceae bacterium
CATCCACGTCGCGATCCTGCTGCTGGCCTGCCTCGCCGGACTGGTGTTCGCGTCGGTGTCGACCTTCGACTTCGCGCAACACCTCGATCGGCAGGAGCACCAGCTGCACTGCTCCTTCATCCCCGGCCAGCACACCGAGGCCGCACCGGGCGAGTCGCTCGGCTGTCAGGTCACGATGATGAGCCCGTACTCCTCGGTGCTGCGCAGCGCGGTGTGGGGCGGCGTGCCGGTGTCGTTGCCGGCCATGGGTGTGTTCGCGTTCTTGGCCTTCCGCGCGATCGATCTGTTCGGTCGTCGCGGCCGCGCGCGACGATCGTCGGCGGCGCTGCTGTTCGCGTGCGCGTGGATTCCGGTGCTCGCGTCGGCGGTGATGGGGGCGATCGCGTTGTTCGAGCTCGACGCCGCGTGCAAGGTCTGCATCGGGATCTACGGCGCGTCGCTGGTGACGGTGCTCGCCGCCGGGCTCGCGTTCGCGTCGCTGCGGCGGCCCGAGGAGGGCGCGACCGACGAGGACCCGCAGCCCTCGGCCGGCGCAGTGTGGGGCCTGGGCCTGGTGCAGCTGGGCAGCTTCGTCGCGGTGCCCATCGTCGCCTACGTGACGCTGATGCCGGACTACTCGCGCTACGTCGGCACCTGCGGCAAGCTGCGCGACACCCAGGATCCCGGTGGGGTCATGGTCGCGCTCGACGCCAACGACGGCGCACCGACGGCGATCGAGGTCTTCGATCCGCTGTGCCCCGCCTGCCGCGGCTTCGACCGCCGGCTCGCCGCGTCGGGGCTCGACCGCAAGCTGCACCGCCTGGCGGTGTTGTTCCCGCTCGAGGAAGCCTGCAACTGGATGGTCGAGGGCGCGGTGCATCCGGGTGCGTGCACGATCAGCGAGGCCATCCTGTGCGCGAGCGAGGGCAAGGGCCCGTCGACCACGGCGGTGATCGACTGGGCCTTCGCGCAGCAGGAGCGCATCCGCGAGGCCAGCAAGGCCGACCCGGCCGCGGCCAAGTCGCTGGTGGTCGAGCGCTTCCCCGAGCTGGGCGCCTGCGTGGGCTCGGCCGCGATCCAGCAGCGCCTCAACCGTGGCCTGCGCTGGGCCGTCGATCACGAGCTGCCGGTGCTCACGCCGCAGCTGTACGTCGGCGGCACCAAGCTCTGCCCCGAGGACACCGACCTCGGGCTCGACTACAGCCTGACGCGGTTGCTGTCGCGTCGCGGAGGTGAGCCATGAACCCGATGGCGTTGCGTGTGGTGTTGGGGATCGCGATCGCGGGCGTGCCGACGCTGCTCGCGGGCACCTGGGTCTCGGGCGCGGGCAAGCGGCTCGCGCGGATCGAGTCCGGCGATCTCGCGGCCGAGGATGCCGACGACGAGGGCAAGGTCGCGGTCGCGGCCGCGGCCGACGAGGGCTACTGCAACGGTGATCTGCGCAAGATCCTGCGGCGCGTGCTCAAGAGCTGCGGCCTGCTCGGCACCGGCGAGGTCCGCGGTTGCCAGCCGGTGCAGGCCAAGAACGTCGCGACCATGACCGGCGACGACTTCAACGCGCTGTTCCTGCCGCTGCAGAAGAAGGCCGGCATCATCCAGTTCGACAAGGACTCGGCCGAGCTCGACGCAGCCGACAGCGCGCTGCTCGACAAGATCTTCGCCGCCCAGGGCGGCGCGAGCTACTTCTTCGTGGTCGCGCGCAGCTCGCCCGACGGCAGCACCGAACACAACCGCGAGCTGTCGCAGAAGCGCGCGGACTCGGTCATGGCGCACCTGCGCAAGAACTTCGCGGACCCTGCGCTCGATCGCGAGGTCGGGTTGCTGTGGCTGGGCGAGGAGTACGCCCAGCTGGCGCAGGACTTCTGCGCATGGAACCGCAGCGGCGGCGCCGACAAGTGCAAGCCCAAGGACATCAACCGCAGCGCCTTCGTGGCGTGGATCGATTGTCGCCTGTGAACGCCCGCTCCCTGTGCGCCCTGGTACTGCTCGCGATCGCATGCGACGGCGGCGACGTGCCCGCGCCCAAGCCCGGTGGGGGCCGGGTCGACGCGGTGGTCGCCAAGGCGCCCAAGATCGACATCGAAGGCTTCTGCGACGACGCACGCGCCCGCGGCCAGCGCCCGCGCGATGGTCATGCCCGAGCTCGCCGGCGTCGCGCCGGCCAAGGCCGGCGGCTGGCGTTGGATCAACGTCTGGGCCACGTGGTGTAAGCCGTGCGTGCAGGAGCTGCCGATGCTCGCGGGCCTGCGCGAGCGCTTCGCGGCCGACCACCTGCCGCTCGAGCTGGTGTTCCTGTCGGTCGATGCCGACGACGCCACCGTCGCCGCGTTCCGCAAGGCCCACCCTGGCACCCCCGAGGGCCTGCGCATCCGCGACGAGAGCGTGCTGGGCCCGTGGCTGCAGTCCATCGGGCTCGACGAGAACAGCGCGCTGCCGATCCACCTCTTCGTCGACGCCGAGCAGCGCATCCGCTGCGTGCGGATGGGCGAGGTCGAGGCCAGCCACTACGACACCGTGCGCGGCCTCGTGCAGGCGGGCTAGTCTCCAGGAGGAAGCTCCGCGTCCTCCCCGTCGCGCCGGCGAAGCCGTCGCGCCTTCCCTCCTTCCGGTCGCTGTCGCGACGAGCCTGTCAGCATGCGCTGTCAGGCTCTGATCTGAAGCCGCGGCCCGGTTCAGCGCTCGCGCTGCGCCAGGCCGGTCATCTCCGAGGTGCCCCAGCCCCAGAAGCGTTTGATGCCGGGGCTGCGGCGCGCGAGCTGTTCGACCACGCGGAAGCCGTCGCCGTAGCCGGGGAAGGTGTCGACCAGCGCGATGTCGGCGGTGAGCTTGGGGATCTCGGCGAAGGCATCGCCGACGATGACCTCGACCGGCTTGCGCAGGTGGGGCCGCAACGCGGGCATCATCCAGTCGACCAGCTCCTGATCGATCTCGACCACGACCACGCGCTTGACCTGCAGACGCTTGCACACCTCGATGAGCTGGTGGCCCAGGCCCAGCCCCGCGATCACGACCTTGCCCTTGGCCAGGCGCGTGCCCGGGCGCAGCGTCAGGATTTCGCCGGGCGTGAGCGACATCCACGGCGCCTCGTTCCAGCGCGGCTCGCCCGGTTGCAGGTCGTCCTTGACCTGGTACAGCGCCGGGATGATGACGTCGCTGTCGAACACGACGGTGCCGACCTCGGCGCCCCACCACGTCAGCAGCGGCTGACCCGCACGGTGCAGTCGCACGCAGTAGCGGAAGCGGCGACCGGGCGAGTCGACGAACTGACCCGGTTGCAGCGAGTCCACCGGATCATCGGACGCGACCACGCCGGGGAACAGCTCCAAGACCTCGTAGGTGTCGCCGATGAAGTTGAGCTTGGGCGCCCACTTCACGGCGGGCGACCACGGCACGCACTGCCGCAGGCGCGCGCGGTAGTCGTCGGCGATCGCGGCCGCCTGGGCCGGGGTCAGGCGCACGGGCATGGGTCCGGCGCCAGTCTAGCAGCAGCCGCGCGCAGCCGCGGCGGTGCTACGCTGCCGCGCGCGACCGTGAGTACGACGCCGCCATCCGCGTCGGCCGTGTGGACCGAGGACTTCTCGCTGCCCAGCGGCGAGTGCTTCCGCATGCGGCCGTTGCGACCCGACGACAAGGCGCGCATCGCCGAGGGGCTCGCGCGACTGTCGCCCGAGTCGCAGTACCTGCGCTTCTTCACCGCCAAGAGCCGCTTCACCGACGCCGAGCTGCGCTACCTGACCGAGGTCGACGGCTGGGATCACTACGCGGTCGGCATCGCGCGCGTGTTGCCCGACGGCACCGAGGGCGAGGGCGTGGCGGTGGGTCGCTTCGTGCGGTTGCCCGACGAGCCCGAGGTTGCCGAGCCGGCGGTCGCGGTGCTCGACGCGTTGCAGGGCCGCGGCCTGGGCCGTCGTCTGCTGCAGCACCTCATCGCGGCTGCAGCGGCGCGGCAGGTCAAGCGCTTCCGCACCGAGTTCCTCGCGACCAACCGCCCGATGAAGGACCTGCTGGAGGACCTCTCGCCGCAGGCGCGCTTCGTTGCCGACGGTGCGTTGGTCCACGCCGAGTTCCCCGTCGCGGCGCCGCCCGGCGGCGCCCCCTCGGGCCCGCCGGGACCGCTGTTCGAGTGGCTGCGGCTGTCGGCGAGCAAGGCGGTGACGCTGCGGCGGCGCTTCGCGATGATCTTCGATCGCGCGTGGGTCAAGGCGCAGCTACAGCGCCTGGGGCTCGCGCCTTCGTGGCTGTGGTCGTCCGACGAGTCCGAGCCCGCGGCGCTGACCGAAGGCGAGTCCGCTCGCACCACGCCCGAGGGCGACGCGACGTAGCCAAGCGCGCGCGTGGCCACTACGATGGCGGCCATGCGGATCCTGCTCGATGCCCATGGTGGCGACCACGCGCCCACCGAACCGATCCGCGCAGCCGCCGAGATCGGCCGCACCACCGAGATCGACATCGTGCTCGTCGGGAGCCAGACCATCATGACGCAGCTGGCACAGCTGCCCCACGAAACCGCGCGCATCGAGGGTGTTGCCCTCGCGGGACCATCGGCATGGACGAGAAGCCGCGCGAGGCCATCGAGCGCAAGCCCGAGGCGTCGCTGTGCGTGGCACCATGCGAGCGCTGCGCGATGGCCGCCGACGCGCTGGTCTCCGCCGGATCGACGGCGCGCTGGTGCTGGCGGCGGCGCGGTGGTGCCGCGGATCCACGGCATCCATCGGCCCTGGCCGCCGTCTACCCCACGCCGCAGCGGGGCAGGAACCGCGACCGCTTCGCGTTGATGCTCGACGTCGGCGCGACCGTGCGCCGACCCAAGGACCTGCTGTTCTTCGCGTACATGGGGCACGCGTACGCCGGCTGCACATCAGCAGGTCAGGCGCTGGCATCGGCCTGCTCAACATGGGCTCGGAGCCGACCAAGGGCGGCGAGACCCTGGTCGAGGCCCATCGGCTGCTGCAGGGCGAAGCCATGCTCAACTTCACCGGCAACATCGAGGGCAACGACATCCCCGCGGGCAAGGTCGACGTCGTCGTGTGCGAGGGGCTGCTCGGCAACGTCACGCTCAAGATGGCCGAGGGCACCGGCGAGCTCTTCCGCAACCTCGGCCGCTGGGCGTTCAAGCAGAGCCTGATGTGGAAGCTGGGCCTGCTGCTGCTCGCCAGCGACGCCTGCGGCGACTCAAGCAGCTGACCGACTACAGCGAGTACGGCGGTGCGCCGTTGCTGGGCTTCACGCGGCCGATCCTCAAGGCCCACGGTCGCAGCAGCGCGCGCGCGCTGGGCAACGCGATCAAGGTCGCCGCCAAGGCCGCGCGCGACGGCGTGTGCGACGAGATCGCGCGGGCGGTCGCCGACTTCGAGGCGAGACAGGGCCAGGATGTGGCAGCCGCTGGCGGCAACTGATCCCGGCTCGCGCCGCTGCGCGGGCACCGGCGGGTGCCGGCGCGCGGACCGACGCGTTGGTGCTCGAGGGCGAGCTGGTGCTCGCGCGCGCACGTGCGGCGGGGCTGCGCCCGCAGCTGCTGCTCGCGACACCCGCGGCCATCGCGGCTCGATCTCCGAGCGTGGCCGAGCTCGCGGCGGTGATGGACGAGGCCGAGCTGTCCGCGGTGGTGGGGTTCTTCCACCGCGGCTGCATCGCCATCGCGCCGCGAGCGGCGGCGCGCTCGCTCGCCGATGCGCTCGCGGCCGTGGCCGCGCAGCCAACTGCGCATCGTCGCGCTCGATCGCCTGGCCGACGCGGCCAACGTCGGCACTGGTGCTACGCCTGTCGTGCGCTCGACGTCGCGCTGGTGCTGATGGGCCCCGGCTGTGCCGACCCGTGGTCGCGCCGCTCGCCTGCGAGCGTCGATGGGCCCACGCGCTGGCGCAGCCGTGGGTCGCGGTGCCGTCGCTGCCGCAGGCACTCGAGCACGGCGCGGCGGCGCTGCCGAGCTGGTGTGGTGGGCGCTCGCGTGCGACGACGATGCGACCGCGCGCTGGAGCAGGCTGCCGCCGATCACCGCCGCGGTTGGGCCTGGTGCTCGACCGCGAGGGCGAGGGCGTGGCCGGCGAGGTGCGGCAGCGCTGCGATGCCCGGGTCGGCATCGCCATGGCCCACGGCGTCGACTCGCTCAGCGTCGCGAGCGCGGCAGCGCGATCGCGCTGTGGGCGGTGCAGCCGTGTCCAGGGCGCGCGGCCGAGGTAGCGCGCCAGGTGACGCGCCAGGCCTCGCGCGCGGCAGCTCGCGCATGGCGTCGAAGCGACGTTCGCCCATGCGCGAGACGATCGAGCCGAGCAACAGCAGCGGCAGCATGAACGGCAGGAGGACGGTGACGATCTCCATGGCCGGCATCGATCGTAGCACGCGGCCCTGCCGCGGCGGCCGATCAACCGGGGACGTGGATCTCGACGTACTCGTAGGGGAAGTTGCCGGCGCCGGTGGTGTCCACGATCTCGGAGATGTAGGGCACGCCCGGCGTGCCGCCCGCGGCGCTGCTCGATCCCGGCGTCGCCTCGAGGTTGGGCGCGAGCGTCACGTCCCACGCGGCCGCGTTGCCGCCGTCGAGATCCGCGTCGTTGCGCATCGCGCCGGTGGCGAGCTCGAGCGCCGCAGTCGGTCCGTCGATGATCGTCGTCAGGCGTCTGCAGCGTGTAGGTCTCGTCGCCGTTGATCGTGGGGAAGTCGTCGAGCCCGTCGACGTAGACGACCTCGGCGCCCCAGTTTGCGCCCCAGAAGTCCTGGAATGCCCCCGGCGCGGCGTTGCGGCCGATCACCAGCGTGCCGCCGGCGGGCACGATGGTGCCGTCGGGGATCACGATCTCGCGCGCGGAGTTGGCCTGCACGACGATCAGCCCGAGAGATCGACATCGAGTCCGACGCCGGTCTCGGCGCCGCGCTGCTCGAGCTGCCGCCGTCGCTGCTACCGCCGCCGTCGCTGCTGCCCCGCTGCCCGGCCCGCCCGAGCTGCCGTCGTCGACGGTGCCGGTGCTGTCGTCGCCCTGGGTCGCCGAGCGCGGTCGTGGGCCCCGAGTCGTCGTCCGATGCGGTCGTGAGGGTGGTCGCGCCGGCGCCGGTGCTGCCGCCGCCGCCGCTGGTGTCGCTGCCGGGATCGCTCGTGCCCTCGGTCTGGCCGCTGTCACCGCTGTCGTGCGCGCGGAAGCTCGTCGCCCTCGGCGCCTGCGCAGGCATCTGGGCGCCGGCGCAGGCCAACAGCAGGGACGCGACGCCAGGGCGGCGCCGAACGACGGGAGCGGGGCTTCGCATGCGTACGACTCCGGGGCACACCGTAGTGCTCCAAGGACGTACATGGGTTCGCGAGGTTGCGGGCCCGCGGCCGTGTGCTCCCTCAACGCTGGCAAAACCGGCGCAGAACCGGCCCCCTCGCCACGATCGGGCGAGAGGGACGGGCCAGACCCGGGCCGCGCGCGCCGCCACGGCGCCGCAGCCCCGTCGCGTGCAATCGCCGCCGTTTCTGGTCATATCACGAGAAAGCCCCGTGACCCCGCGAACGCCGCTCAGCACCGATGCCTACAAGTTCTCGATGGCCCAGGCCGGCTTCCCGCTGCGGCGCGAGACCTTCTACTTCTCGCTGCGACGCGGCGGACTGCAGTACATCCCGCTCGACCTCGAGCTGCAGGTCCGCACCCTGCTCGGCGGTCTCACGCGCGACGCCCACGATCGCGAGTTCGCGCGGCGCCACGGTTACGGCCTGAGCGACGCGATGGAACGCGCGCTGGGCGAGCCCGACGCCATCGAGATCGAGGCCGTACCCCGCGGCGCATGGGTGTGCGAGCGCGAGCCGATCCTCACCATCACCGGGCCGAGCTTCCTGGTCTCGTGGCTCGAGCCGATGCTGTTGTGGCTCAACTTCCCGATCCAGCTCTCGACCGCGCTGCGCAGCCACGACGGCGCCATCGATCCGGCGTGGATCACGGTCACGTGCGCCGAACACCGCGCCTTGGTCGAGGCCGCGCTGCGCGAGGCCGGTCGCAGCGACGCCGGCATCGTCGACGAGCAGGATGCCTACGCCGCGCGCGTGCGTGAGACCGTGCGCGCGCTGGTGGCCGCGGTCGGCGACCCCGATCGCGTGTTCGAGGTCGGCATGCGTTCGGCGGTGTGCCCCGAGCAGCACCGCATCGCGCTGCAGGCCTGCAAGGCCGAGGGCGTGGTGCGCACGAGCAACGTCGCGCTCGCGCGCGAGCTCGATCTGATCCCGGTGGGGACCATGGGCCACGAGCACGTGCAGCGCTGGGGCGCGGATCTGCCGGCGTTCCAGGCCATGCGCGACATGAGGAGCTCGCCGCCCAGCTATCTGCTCGACACCTTCGACACCATGGGCTCGGGCATCAAGGCCGCGGTCGAGGTCATGCGCGAGCGCGCGCACCCGTGCGCCATCCGCTACGACTCGGGCAACAAGTTCATCCAGTACCTCCACGCCTGCGAGTTGCTGCGCGAGGAGGGGTTGGAGCCGACGCATGTGCTCGAGGACGGCCTCGACCTCGAGGCCACGGTGCACTTCGAGCGCCTGCGCGAGTTCACCGGCTGGCCGGCGCGGGCGCAGATCTACGGCTACGGCGGCTCGATCGTCGCGGCACCGATGACGACCCCGTTCACGCGCGATCGCGTCAGTGCAGTGTTCAAGCTCAGCCAGACCGGCAGCGAGCCGCGCATGAAGTTCGGCAACGAGACCGGCGCGGGCAAGCAGAGCGTCCCGGGACGGCCGGTGGTGTGGCGACGGCTGCGGGGCGACGGCCCGGTCGGCATCATCGGTCAGGCCGGCGAGGACCCGCCGGAGAACTACGTCTGCCTGTCGGGCAACCCCGAGGCGCTCGAGCAGCTGCGGCTGTGCAACGTACTCGACCTGCGCCGCGCCGCGGCGCTGTCGCCCGAGGATCGCCACGTGAAGCTCTCGCCAGCGACGCAGGCCCTGGTCGGCCGTCTGCGCGCTGCGTTGACCCCCTCGTGAGGCTCGACCGCCCCGGAGACCGCCATGAAGACCATCATCGTGGACGTCGACACCCAGCGGGATTTCATGCTGCAAGAAGGCGCGCTGTTCGTGGCCGCAGACGCGATGGTGCGCATGGCCATCGCGCGGGTGTTGCAGCAGGCGCAGCGCGAGGGCACGCCGATCATCGGATCGGTCGACTCGCATGCGCACGATGCCTGGGAGTTCCAGCCCAACGGTGGACCGTTCCCGCCGCACTGCGTGAAGGGCTCGCCGGGGTGGCTGCGGGTGTTCCACGACGTGCCGCGGCGCACCAGGTTCGTGCCGATGCAAGTCGCTGACGGCGGCGTGCACAACCTCGTCGGCGAGGCCAACAAGGGCGAGGGCAACCGCGTGCTCGATGCCGCCGCGCTGGCGCAGGAGGCCCAGGCTGGCGTCGGGGTCTACTTCGAGAAGGAGGTCTACTCGATGTTCGCCAATCCCGCGGCGGAGCCGGTCGTGCGCGCCCTGGTCGACGCGCTCGGAGGCACCGACGCGGTGCGGTTCGACGTCATCGGCTACTGCACCGGTGGCTACTGCGTCGACGCGGCGGCGCTGGGGCTGCGCAGGCTCGGCTACGCCGTGCGCGTGTTGGCGTTCGCGACCGCGCCGATCGGCGGTGCCAACGGGGCCGAGCGCTCCGCGACCGAGCTGCAGAACGCGGGCGTGCAGTGGGTGGTCACCGCGTGACTCGCCGCCCAGCCAAGGCGCGGTACTGCTACGAGTATCCGCGGCCGGCGTTCGCGGTCGACATGGTCGTGCTCGCGGTCCGCG
This sequence comes from Nannocystaceae bacterium, assembly GCA_046351635.1. Taxonomy (GTDB): domain Bacteria; phylum Myxococcota_A; class Polyangia; order Nannocystales; family Nannocystaceae; genus Xiheibacterium. Next base: position 9,713 of record JAXLYC010000060.1, read on the forward strand.
ATCCCGAGCTCGAGCTGCTGCTCATCCGCCGCCGCGATCCGCCCTACCGCGGTCGCTGGGCGCTGCCGGGCGGCTTCGTCGAGGTCCGCGACGACGGCGACCAGGGCGAGGACCTCGACGACGCTGCGGCACGCGAGCTGCACGAGGAGACCGGACTGCGACCGCGTGACGTGTGGCTGCAGCAGTTCCACACCTTCGGGCGCCCGGGCCGTGATCCCCGGGGTCGCGTGATCTCGGTGGGCTACTTCGCGCTGGTGCCCCCGCACCTCGTGCCGCAGGCCGGTGACGATGCGATCGAGGCGCAGTGGCTGCCGCTGTCGCGGGTGCGCGAGTTGCCGCTGGCGTTCGATCACGCCGAGATGCTCGAGGTCGCGCTGCGCGTGGTCCGAGCCCGCGCCGCCGACGAGCTGCCGCTGGCGGCGCGGCTGGTGCCGCGCGAGTTCACCAAGCTCGAGCTGCGCCGCGCGCTCGAGCTCGTCAGCGGGCAGCGGCTCGATCAGAGCAACTTCAACAAGCGCTTCAATCGCATGGTCGACGAGGGCGCGATCCTGCGGCTCGACGGCGTGCGCGCGCGATCGCGGCCAGGGCGGCCGGCGGAGCTGCATCGCTTCGCCAGCGCGCCCCGCAGCGGGCGCGCGCGACGGACCCGCGCGCGCGCCCTGGGCTGAGATCGGATCGCCGCGCGGCCCGTCGCTCCGCGATCGGTCCGCGTCGGCGGGTTAGCGCGCGTCGCGGGCCCGCGCGGTGTCGCGGCGGCGCGCCCCGCGACGCATCGCTGCGCTTGCCCTTGCCGCTGCGGTCGGCCTTCACCGACGGAGCGTCGTCGTCATCGCCGCCGCGGCTCGCGTCGTCGTCGCCGCGCTTGCCGTGGCGGAGCTTGCCGTGATCGCCCTTGCCGTGGCTGCCCTTGGCGCGATCGCCATGGTGCTTGCCCATGCCGCCCAGGACCCCGGGCATGCCGCGGTGCTCGACGATGTCGGCGAGCTTGGCCCGCTGGCTCGCATCGAGCGTGCTGGTGAAGTCGACCAGGCCGCGCGCGAGCAACTCGTCGCGGGCGCGCATCGCCTCGACACGCTGGTCGAGCAGCGCCTGGACCTTGCTCGCGTCCAGCGAACCGTCGCGGAGCATGTCCGCGAGCGCGGCACGTTCGTCGCCGTGGTCGCGGTCCTTCCGCGCGGCGCGGATGGACTCGCGCACGCGGCCGAGCTCGGCCTTCTGCGCGTCGGTGCAGGCCAGCGCCGCGCACAGGCCACCCTGGGGACCACGGGCGTCGCCGCGATCGCTGGCGGCGACCGGCGCCGCGTCGCGGGTCGAATCGGAATCGCCGGCGGTCGTGACGGCGGTGCCGCGGACGGCGACGAGCGAGAGCAGGGCGGAGGTGACGAGGGCGGGCAGCTTGGCGAAGAACATGGAGGCGTTCTTCCTTTCGCTCGTCTTCGACGCCCGGCCGCGCCGCGGCATCGTTGCCGCCACGCAAAGCCACCGCGGCGTTCCGTGAAGGCTGTGCGAAGCCGCGTCCCGCGCAAGCTTTGCCGTACCGAGATGCCCCGGTGCGTGAAACTGGTCCGTGCGCGCGTGGCCGACAGGGGCGAGACTCCCCAATGTCATGAGCAGCGACAGCATGCCGTTGGTGATGGAAGTGATGACGCGCGAGGTCTTCGCGGTCGCGCCCGATACCAGTCTCGAGACCGCGGCCCGCCTGCTCACGGAGCGCCGCGTGAGCGGCGCGCCGGTGATCGACGCGCAGCACCGCGTCGTCGGCGTCATCAGCCTGTCGGACCTCGCGGATCCGGACCGCGTGGCCTCGGACGAGCCCGGCTACCCCGTCTACTACCGCGTGACCGACGGTTGGACCGACGAGCGCGGCGACCATGCCTACGCGCGGCCGGGGCGCGTGGCCGATCTCATGACCGCCGCGGTGATCTCGATCGGCGCCGACGCCACCATCGCGGAGGCCGCCGATCGCATGCTGCAGCTGGGCGTGCACCGGCTGCTGGTGATCCACGGCGATCGGCTCTCGGGCGTGGTCTCGACCGTCGATCTGCTGCGCGCGTTCGTGCGGATGCACCGCGGCTGAGCGCGGCCGAGCGCAGCTCAGCGCCGGTCGACCTCGAAGCGATAGCCGATGCCGCGCACGGCGCGGATGTTGAAGCCGCAGCCGTCGCGCCAGCCGAGCTTGCGCTTGAGGCTGGAGATGAAGTTGTCGACCGTGCGCTGCTCGACCACGATGCCGGTGCCCCACACCTGATCGAGGATGGTCTCGCGCGCGAGCGCCTCGCCGGCGTGGTCGACCAGGCACACCAGCAGGTCGAACTCGGTGCGCGTCAGCTCGATCTCGACGCCGCCGCGGCTCACGACCCGGGCCTTGCGGTCGATCGCGATGTCGGCGATGCGATCGCGTCGCGAGGGCGGCGCGGGCGCGGGGCCGGTCGCGCCGCGCCGCGCCAGCGCGCCCACGCGCGCGAGCAGCTCGCGCAGGCGGTAGGGCTTCGAGAGGTAGTCGTCGGCGCCGGAATCGAAGCCGCGCACGATGTCGTCCTCGAGCGTGCGCGCGGTCAGCATCAGGATGCCGGCGGTGCAGCCGGCGTCGCGCAGCTGCCGGCACACGGAGTAGCCGTCGCCATCGGGCAGCATGATGTCGAGCACGACCACCGCGAAGTTGCGCTCGCGGGCCGCGACCAGGGCCGCGGTCGCGCCTGCGACGGCGTGCACCACGTAGCCCTCCTCCGAGAGGTTGTCGGTCAGGGCGACGCGCAGGTTCTCGTCGTCCTCGACCACCAGCACCTGCTGGTTCGCGCCGCCGTCGTTGCCCGTGCTCATCGCTCCCCCCGTCAGCCCTCCAGCAGGTTCACTGGGAATTCTAGCGCGAATGTCGTGCCCTCCGCGCTGCTCTCGAGGATACGGATGCTGCCGCCGTGCGCCGCCATGGTCTTGCGGCAGATTGCCAGGCCGAGGCCGCTGCCGCGGGAGCGCTGGCCACCGCCGACGCGGTAGAAGTCGCCGAAGATGCGCCGGTGTTCGCGTCGGGGGATGCCGACGCCGTTGTCGCGCACGGTCACGCGGTAGACCCGGCGCAGGCCCCTGCGGGTGAGCACGCCCTCGACCTCGAGCGCGACGGTCTCGCGGTTGCAGTAGCTGCACGCGTTCTTGCCCAGGTTGCGCAGCAGCAGCCGGAGCAACTCGGGATCGGCACGCAGCACCGCCCGCTCGAGTCCGCGTTGCCGCAGCTCGACGTGCTTGCTCGACCACTGCTCGAGTTCCCGAGCGACGTCGTCCACCAGCACCCGCAGATCGACCCGCTCGTGTCGCGGCCGCCAGCGGCCCTTGTCGAGGCGGTTGAACGACAGGATGTTCTCGACCAGGAAGTTGAGATCGTCGATTTCCCGCACCAGTCGCGTGGGGTAGTCGCGCGCCGCAGCCAACCCCGCGGTGCGCCGCTCGAGCGTCTCGGCCATCAGGCGCATCGATGCCAGCGGCGTGCGCAGCTCGTGCGACACCGTCGCGACGAAGTCGTTCTTGAGCTCGACGAACTTCTGCTTGCGCGACGCCAGCACCGTCGCGAGCACCACCGCGACCAGCGCCAGACCGAAGCTGCCGACCAGGAACGCGCTCTTGATGCGGTAGTTGTCGTCGGCCTGCAGGATGCCTGCGGCGAAGCGCGGCGAGCTCACGCGGATCGGCAGGCTCGCGATCGGCACGATCTCGGCGGTGAGCTCGGGCATGTCGAGCTCGTCGTCGGGGGCGATCAGCGCGCGCCCGCGCATCTGCTCGTCGATCACGGCCATGAGCGCGGACAAATCGACCGCGGTGCCCACGACCGCGCCGTAGGTGTCGCTGCGCGCGTACCACTGCCCACCCAGCACCAGCGACGGGGCGTCGAGGGCGACCGGCATTCGCAGCGGCGTCGACAACGGCTCGGCGATGCGGGCGCGGAAGTCCTCGACCTCGGTGCCGGCGCGCTCGGACAGCGCGAGCACCCGCTCGGCGAGGAAGCGGAAGTCCTCCTCGGTGAAGCGATCGCGGCGTCGCAGCAACGCCGGCTGCAGGCCCTCGACCACGAGGATCCCGCCGTCGCGCACACCGCCGCGCAGCAGCAGGCCCATGAGCTCGAGGTTGGGCGCGGCGCGGTCGAACAGCTCGTCGAGCGCCGCGACCATCGACGGCAGGTCGAGCTCGCTGTCGATGACGTAGCGGGTGCGGTGCCGCAGCAGGTTTCGGAACGCGCGCTCGATGGCCCCGTGGCCGCCGCCGCGCAGGGCCGCGCGCAGCTCGCGGTGCAGCTGCAGCCGCTCCGACCACGGCGAGCCATCGTCGCGCGCGGCCACGTCGGCGTCGCCGCGCAGCGCGAGGTACAGCGCGCGCGCGGGGGTGTTGCCGCCCGCCTCGAAGCTGACCGGCCGAGGGAAGCGCTGGTGGCCGTCGACCACCAGCAGCAGGTCCGAGGTCCCCGCGAGCGGATCGTCGAGCGCACGCGAGATGGCGTCCTCGGCCGGGTGCAGCTCGCCCTCGAGCAGCTGCTCGAGCGTGCGCCGGGCGTATTCCTGCAGCGCGCCGCGCTCGGCCTCGACCCGCGCCTGCGCGTCGTTGCGCTCGGCCACGAAGATGCCCTGCAGCGACGCGAGCCCCCACAGCAGGGTCAGCAGGCCCAGCGACAGCACGACCAGGGTCGGCAGCAGGCGACGCATGGCTACTGCAGCACCCGCATGCGGTCGAAGTCCAGCTGCGAGCCGGCGATTTCGCGATCCGGTGTGGGCACGCGGCGATCGAGCCGCGCCGCGGCCTCGATCAGCGCACCGAGCTCGGCGATCTCGCTGCGCGCCAGCTCGGCCTCGCCCAGCGCGTCGAAGCCGGCCTGGATCTGCGCCCACGCGACATCGCGGATCCAGTAGGAGCCGCGCAGCTTCTCGGCGAACTCACCGACCACCAGCGCCGTGCGCGTCGCGGCCGAGGGCGTCGCGTCGGTACCCGGTCGCGACAGCCGCGCGGTGAGCTCGCGCGCCAGGCCGGTGTGCGGCTGGCGGTAGCGCAGGCGCAGGCGGCCGAACACGTCGGCACCATCGGCTGCGGGGGCGGGTCCGCGGAACTGCACCTCGTACAGCGCCGTGACCGCGTGACCGGGTCCGATCTCGCCGGCGTCGGTGCTCTCGCTCGAGAACGCATCGGGCGACAGGCCGCGGTTCTCGTAGCCCAGCAGGCGGTAGCGCGCGACCACGGCGGGGTCGAACTCGACCTGGACCTTGGCGTCGCGCGCGATGACCTGCAGGGTGCCGGTCAGGTTGCGCACGAGCACGCGCTCGGCCTCACCGAGGCGGTCGAGGTACTCGTAGTTGCCGTTGCCGCGATCGGCGAGCTGTTCGAGCAGCACGTCGTCGTAGTTCTCGACGCCCACGCCCAGGGTCGAGATCGTCACACCGCGGGCGGCCGCGTCGGCGACGTGGGCCAGCAGCTCCTCGGCGGCCTCGGGGCCCGAGGTCACGACGCCGTCGGAGAACAGCAGCACGCGGTTGATGCCGCCGTCGATCAGGCCCTTGCTCGCGAGCTCGTAGCCCAGCCGCAGCCCCGCGTCGACGTCGGTCGAGCCCGAGGGCGCGAGCTTGCCCAGGGCCTCGCGGATGCTCTCGGCGCGGTCGCCCGGCGTCGAGGGCAACACGATCTCCGCGGTCTCGCCGTAGGACACCAACGCGACGCGGTCCTTGGGCCCCAGCCGCGGCACCAGCGCTGCGATCGCGTCCTGCACCAGCTGGAGGCGCGACTCGAGCGCCATCGAGGCCGAGGCGTCGACCACGAACACGAGATTCGCCGGCGCGCGGTCCTTGCCCGCGACCTCGCGCGCGCGCAGGCCCACGTGCAGCACATGGTAGCCGGCGCGGTGGGGCGAGGGCACCAGCTCGGTGTGCAGCGCGAAGTCGTCGCGCGCCGGCAGCGGGTAGCGATAGTCGATCGCGTTGAGGAATTCCTCGACGCGGATCGACGACTCCTCCGGCATCTCGCCGCGCTCGAGGTAGCCACGCGCGAGCGTGTACGAGGCGGTGTCGACGTCGAGCGCGAAGCTCGAGATCGGCTCCTCTTCGGTGTCGATGGTCGGGTTGACGCCGTAGTGACGGAAGTAGGTCTCGGTCAACGCGGCCGGCGGCAGCACCGGCACCGCGTCGGCGGTCGCCGGATCCTTGCTGGTCGAGCTCGCCGCGGTCGCGGCCCGGGGCGTTCGCGCACGCAGGGGCTCGCGCGTGCGCGAGCCCGCGACGGTCGCGGGCCCGGTCTCGGGCGCGTCGTCGCCGTCCATCGCCGTGCCCGCCGTCGCGGGTGCGCCGGCGCGTCCGCACGACAGCGACGCGGCCAGCAGCAGGGTTGGCCCCAGCCGAACCCGGCGGGCGCGCGGCGCCGGCGAGACGCGGGTGGTCACGGCGAGATCTTGACCCGTGCGCGCCGGCGGGGAAAGGCCCGCGCGCGTAAGTCCACGCGCGGTGCGGTCGTTCGGGGCCGGGATCCCACCATGGCTGCACCGCTTCTCGCCTTGCTCCTCGCCGCCGCCCACGCGGCCCCCAGCGAGCTCGACGCGCCCGGACCCGCGGCGCGCATCGAGTCGATCACACCCGCGCTCGACGGGCGCGGCGGCAGCATGGTGCTGCGGCCGATCGCGCTCGACGGTGCCCGCACCGAGCTGGCGTTCGGCGGCAAGCGCTGCCGCGACCATCGCATCGAGCCGGTCGTGCTCACGCAGTTGTTCGATGCCCTGCGCACGCGTCAGGGGGTCACCGCCACGGTCGAGCCCTCGGTCGACGGCGGTCCCGCGTGCCTGCGCGCGATCACGTTCTTCGCGGCCGATCCGTGACGGCTCAGCCGGCCTCGCGGAAGGCGGCCATGGTCGCGTCCTCGTCGTACTGCGGCGCGAAGCCGGTGGCCTTGCGGAAGGCGCTGCTGTCGATCACGACCGGGTACTTCACGTGCTCGAGCGCGCCCGGGGGCAGCCGCGGCAGGCCGAAGCGACCCAGCAGCGGCCGGATCAGCGACTCGGGCAGCGGCACCGGCGTCCGGCCGGTCTCGCGGATGATGACCGACAAGGGCACCGGCGGCGGGCCGCTGACGTTGAACACGCCGCGCAGGCGCGCCTCCAGCGACAGCACGATCGCCGCGGCGGCGTCGAGCTCGTGGATGAAGTGGAACAGCGGATCGAAGCCCAGCACCGTGGGCACGCGCGGGCCCTTGAGGAACGCCGCGAGCGTGCCCTGGCGGAACGGGCCCAGCGTGTAGCACAGCCGCAGCACCGCGGTGTCGATCCGAGGGTGGCGCCACAACGCGCTGCCGGCGTACAGATCGGCGGCGACCAGATCCGAGAGCTCGGCAAAGGTGTGCACCGCCATCGGCGGCTCGGCCTCGGTGTGATAGAGCGGCGAGTCCGGCCCCGCGCCGTAGTAGGTGTGGCGGCCGACGAACAGCGCCTGCTTGACGCCGTAGTGGGCGCAGTGCTCGAACACCGCCTGGGTGCCGCCGAGGTTGATGCGGTAGCGATCGCGACTGCGGTGGGTCAGGTGCGTGACCGTGGCCATGTGCACCAGCGCGTCGGGACGGAAGCTGCGGAAGACCTCCTCGGCCGGACGCTTGCGGATGTCGGTCTGGACCACGCGCACGCCCTCGGGCGGGTGGTACCAGGGCCGCACGTCGATGCCGACGACCTCGTGGCCGCGCTCGACCACGCGACGGGTGACCTCGCGCGCGAGCGCACCGGAGATGCCAGTGATGAGCACCTTCATGTCAGATCCAGCTCCGTCTCGCGCAGCTTGCCGTCGCGCAGGGCGCGGCCCTGTCGGATCAGGGCGGCGATACGGCCCTTGATGCGCTCGACGTGACGCGCGATGACATCGTCGGTGTCGCTGGCGCTGCCCTCGAGCATGATCGGCGCGCCGTAGAGGATCTGCAGCGTGACCGGCAGCGGCACTGCGGCGCCCCACGGTGTGACCGGGATGTAGGGCACGCCGAACAGGCGCCCCACGCGGTAGAGGTTGGTGACGGTGGGGATGGCCTCACCGCCGCCGATGAACGCGAGCGGCACGATCGGCGTGCGGGTCTGCAGTGCCAGCCGCACGAAGCCCGTCCCGAAGCCAACCAGGGAGTCGCGCTCGCGGTACAGCTTGGCGGTGCCGCGGGCGCCCTCGGGGAACACCATCAGCAGACGGTCGTCCTGCAGCAGCCGCACCGCGTGCTCGGGCAGGCCCGTCAGCTGACCGATGCGGCTGGTGAACCACGCCAGAAACGGCATGCGCTGGATGAACTTCTCCGCCATGCCCTGGGCCAACCGCGGCGGGTCGAGCGAGAAGAACGCCGACGCGATGATCATGATCGCGTCCAGGGCCCAGCCGCCGGAGTGGTTGCCCACCAGCATCGCGCGCCCGCGCGCGGGCACGTGGTTGCTGCCGTACACCTTCACGTCGAAGTAGCGGTGGTAGAAGAAGGACAGCAGCGTGTACAGCCGCGCGAGCTCGCGTTGGTCGATGCCGTAGGGGTCGATGCCGTGGCGGTTCCACGGCAGCTCGATGCGGCTGACCCGCCGGGCGATCTCCGCGTCGGTGGGCAGCGGGATCAGGGTCGCGGGGATCATCGTCGCGGGCGAGCTTTCCCGATGCCATGCGGGTCGATCAAGCCCGGGCCGCAAACCCGCGCACGGCGTGCGGGCGACGGCCGTGCCGCTGCACGGTGCGCGTGGCCGCGGCGGGCCCAGGGCGCCCGGGCTGGCGTCCGGCGCGGGAGCGACTACCCTGGACCGAGCACCCACGATGTGCGGCCGCTTCACGCTGACGACCAACGACTACGAGCACGTGGCCCAGGCGCTGGACGCCGACTACGAGCCCGCGGACGCCGCTGGGTGGCGCCCGCGCTTCAACGTCGCGCCGACCGATCGCCACCCCATCGTCGTCGCGGGCGCGGCGGGATCGCGTCGACGACTGGTTCCCGGGCAGTGGGGTCTGGTCGCCCCGCGCGACGCCGGGTTGCCACGCCCGCCCATCCACATCAACGCCCGCGCCGAGACCCTCGCGAGCAAGGGCCTGTTCCGCAGCGCGCTGTTGCGGCTGCGCTGCGGCGTGGTCGCCGACGGCTTCTACGAGTGGACCGGGCCCAAGCGCGCGCGCACGCCCATCCGCTTCCACCGTGCCGACGGCAGGCCGTTCTTGCTCGCGGGCATCGCGACGCTGCGCGTGGCGAGCGAGGGCGGCGTCGCGGTGCCGCACTTCGCCATCATCACGACCGCGCCCAACGCCGTGGTCGCGCCGGTGCACGATCGCATGCCCGTGATCCTCGCGCCGCAGGACGCCGACGCGTGGCTGCACGATCGGCCGGCCGATGCATCGACCGACGCGTGGCTCGCCGCGCTCGCCGGCGCGCTGGCGCCCGCGCCCGACGACGCGCTGGTGGCGACGCCTGCGTCGGTGCGGGTCAACGACGTGCACAACGACGATGCCGCGTGCCTGCTGGCGCAGCCGTCGTTGTTCTGAGCCCGGCTACCGCGGCGGGTAGCGGGCCGGGTCGACCGCGACACCTTCGCAGGCCGCGGCGAGGTCGTCGGCGAGCGAGACGATGTCCTGGGCCAGCTCGAGCTCGGCCAGCCACCGCGGCGGGATCCCGGCCACGCCCCACGCGGCGCCCAGCAGGTTGCCGACCAGGGCGCCGGTGCTGTCGCTGTCGCCGCCGTGGTTGACCGCGAGCAGCACGCCGTCGGCGAAGTCGCGGGCCGACAGCGCGCAGTAGATCGCGATCGCCAGCGCCTCCTCGGCGACCCAGCCCTGACCCAGGGACTCGACCGTCTCGGCCGACCGCGGCGCGGTCGCGACCGCGGCGAGCGCCCGATCGATGGCGGTGCCGACCTCGACACCGAGCACCGGCCCGTGCTGCTCGCGCATGCGCGCGACCGCCTGCGCCAACGGCAGGCCCTGCATCACCAGCGCGACGATCGACGCGAACGCACCGCCAGCGAGGTAGCCCGCGGGGTGGCCGTGGGTGATGGCGCAGGCTTGGCAGCCGATCTCGAACGGCCGCTCGCCGCACAGTCCGATGGGAGCCACGCGCATGACACCGCCGCAGCCCTTGCTGTCGTTGATCGGGTACTGCACGCTGCCGGGCTGCGCCAGCGTCAACGCCGACACGCAGGTGTTGCCCGGCGCGCGTTGGCTGTGAAGCGTGGGCACGCGGATGAGCCAGCCGTCGAGCGCGTCGTCGAACTCGGGGTGGGCCGAGCGCATGGCCTGGGTGTGCAGCCACCGCAGGTACGCGCGGTGCAGCGCGACCACCGGCTCGAGCCGCAGACCCTGCGATCGCGCGCAGCGCAGCCGTACCAGCGCCTCGGCGGTGAACAGGGTCATCTGTGTGTCGTCGGTGATCGCACCGCGGCGGCCGTAGACCGTGTCGTAGTCGGTCACGCCGGCTGGGCCCCAACGGCCGCGGATCTGCGCCAGCGACAGGAACTCGACCGCGGCCCCCAGCGCATCGCCCACGGCGCCGCCGAGCAGGCAACCGCGGACTCGATCGCGCAGGGCCACGCTCGTCATCGCCGCCCGATCGTAGCAGATCGGCCCCGGGTCCCGGCGCGTGGTCGCGCGGCGCGGCACCGTGATAGATCTCGGACATGCAGCACGGCACGAGCGATGGCAGTGGCGCGAGAGCAGGGGTCCGGACGGTGACGGCACGCGGTGTTGCCTGGCTGCTGCCGCTTCTGCTCGCGACGCTGGGCGGCTGCGCCGAGATGCGCCAGAACATGCGCAACGAGTTCGTGTCGGTGCGCGGCGCGTGGTTTTGCGGCAAGGCCGGCTGCGGCGAGGCGCAGATGCAGCGATCGGCCCGCGGCCACCGCGAGGGCGAGGTCACGGTCTCGCACGGCAAGATCGCCAACGGCTGCGCCGTGGTGTTCAACGCCGGCAAGCCGCCCAAGTCGATGAAGGCCAGCGTGAGCGACTGCAAGGGCAAGACCGCGAGCGTGCCCGACGACAAGCTCAAGGCGCCGGGGACCCACGGCATCGCCGGCCAGGGCGACTCGTGGGTCGTGTTGGTCTCGCCCAAGGACTACCCCGAGCTCGAGCTCGGCGGTGGGTGCAAGCGCTGGACGGTGACCACCGACGCCACGTGGGACAAGGGCACCTGGCAGCAGAAGGCCGGCTTGCAGAACGAGTGATCCGCCGGCCGCGTCGCGGCCGCGAGCGTTCGACGTCGCGATGGATCGCCGGCTGCTGCTGCTGGGCGCGTTGTACTTCTGCCAGGGGCTGCCAGGCGGTTTCCTCGCGGTCGCGCTGCCGGTGATGCTGCTGCAGCAGGGCGTCGATCTCACGCGCGTGGGCCTGGTCTCTGCGCTGTCGCTGCCGTGGATGTTCAAGGTGCTCTGGTCGCCGCTGGTCGACCGCTACGGCAGCGCGCGCCTGGGTCGGCGCCGCAGCTGGATGCTGCCTTCGCTGGCGGTGATGTTGCTGGCGACCTTGGCCATCGGCGCGCTCGATCCGGTGCAGACCCTGACGCCGATCCTCGCGTTGTTCTTCGTGCTCAACCTCGCGGCCGCGACGCAGGACATCGCGGTCGACGGCTACGCGGTCTCGATCCTGCGTGGCCGCGAGCTGGCCCACGGCAACACCGCGCAGGTCGGTGGCTTCAAGCTCGGCAACCTCGTCGGCGGCGGCGTGCTGCTCGCGCTGTCGACCCAGCTGGGTTGGCACGGTGTGTTCGCGATCATGGCGGTGTGCATCGCCGCCGCGCTGGCGGCGGTGTGGTGGGTGCGCGAGCCCGCCGACGCGGTCGTGCCCGCGCTCGACACCCTGGGCGTGGTTCGACGCGCGTTGCGGGGAATCGTGCGCGAGCCCGCGTACCTGGTCTTCCTGGTCGCGGCCAAGTTCGGCGAGTCGCTCGGCGGATCCCTGGTGAAGCCGTCCATGGTCGCTCACGGCTTCTCGCGCGAGCTCATCGGCACGCTCGACGGCACCTTCGGCAGCATTGCGACCATCGTCGGCGCGGCGGCCGGTGGCGTGTTGGCCCGGCGCCGTGGCTGGGCCGCGACGGTCGCGGTGCTCTCGACGCTGCAGGGCGTCGCACTCATCGTGATCGCGCAGTACCAGGCCGGCGTGGTCACGCCGCTGGGCTACGGCGTGCGCGTCGCGTGCGAGAACTTCGCCGGTGGCGGCGTCGCGGTCGCGGTGTTCGTGCTCGCGATGTCCAAGTGTGACCGCGACATCGGTGGCGCCGCGTTCACCGCGTCGCAGGTGGTCTACATGGCCGGCGCCGCGATCGCGGGACCGCTGGGCGCCGCGATCGCGGATGCCACCGCGATCGCGCCGGTGATGCTCGCCTCGGGGGCGCTCGCGATCGGCGTGGCGGCGCTGGCGTTGGGGCTGCGCCGGCGGCTCGACGCGCCCCTCACAGCGGACCCAGACGACGGTACTCGCTCGGCGTGAGGCCCATCGCGCGGACGAACGCGCGGCTGAAGCTGGGGTGGTCGGCGAAGCCGACCGCGGACGCGATGTCGAGGATCGGCGTCTCGCTGGTCCGCAGCAGCCGCGCGGCGTGACACAGCCGCAGCGTGCGGACGTAGGCGCCCGGGGTCATGCCCACGACCTGGTCGAACTGCCGCAGGAAGTGGAATTTCGACAGCTCGGCGATCTCGGCCAGGCGATCGAGCCCGATCGCATCGGCGGTCGCCGACGGCGGCAGCTGCCGCATGTACTCCAGCGCCCGCGCGATCTTGCGGTGGGACACGCGGTTGGTCGAGCGTTGCAGCGGCGTGCGCAGGTTCGAGAACTCTTCGAACGCGTGCACGACCACGCGGGTCAGTGCTTCGTCGACCGAGAGATCGTCGTCGGGCGGCCGCCCGGGCTCGTGGGCCGCGGCCGCCAGCGCAGCCGCCAGCGCGGGCGGGCCGACCCGTCGCGGCAGCTCGAGCTCGGGATCGTCGTCGCTGTGCGGCGTGGGGAAGACCGTGCCGCCGCGGGCCTGCACCGCCGCGAGCAGCCGCGCCATCTCCTCCACCAGCGCGGCGTGGTTGGCGATGCGTACGACCGTGAACTCGGGCGTGCGCGCGTCGGCGCCCAGCTCTGCCGCGATCCGCTGCACGCACGAGGCGTCGACGTACAAGCTGATGTACTCGACGTCCTCGCCCTCGGTGTTGCCGGTGTGGACCTGGTGGGGGTTGATGAGCGCGACGTCGCCGCTGCGGAACTCGTGCAGCTTGCCCGCGACATGACAGTGCTCGTCGCCACGCAGCTGCGCGCAGATCAGGTACTCGTCGTGGAAGTGGGGCGCGAGCGGCACGCGGCTGGCCGAGCCGCAGGCGTGGTACAGCGAGAAGCCGCGACCGCCGTAGAACGCCGCCGTGAGGCGAGGGCGCATCGCCGCCACTTTAGCAAGCCGCGCGCGGGCGCGTGGACGCGTCGCGTGTCGGCGGGCCCACCGTCCGCGGCGTGGGCGCGCGCGCGGCCGAGCGCACGGGCGCCGCGACTGTGCGACGATTGCCCTGCCGTGCCCGCGTCCAGCCTGCTGCAGCCGGTTCGCTTCGAACAGGACGATCCCCGCGCGCGCGGCCGCGCCCACGGCGAGCTGTGGCGGCCGCAGATCCACGAGCTCGCGGAGCTGCGCGTGCAGCTGTGCCTCGAGCGCGCCGGCTACACCGATCGCGACGCGCTCGATCGCGTCGCCGCGGCGCACCTGCCGGTGCTGGCGGCGCAGGAGCCCGCGCTACACCAGGAGCTGCTGGGCATCGCCGAGGGCGCCGACCTCTCGCCCGAGCGCGTGCTCGTGCTCAACCACTACACCGATCTGCGCGACATCCCCGGCGCCGGCGGCGGCGGCGAGCCCGACGGCTGCACCGCGATCTACCTGTGCGGCGAGCAGGGGGCGGTGCTGGGCCAGACCTGGGACATGCACGCGACCGCCGCGCCGTTCGTTCGCGTGATGCACCTGTTGCCGCCCGGTGGCGCCGAGGTGCTGTGCCTGACGTTGACCGGGTGCCTCGGCCTCGCAGGCCTGGGCCAGCACGGCGTCGCGGTCACGATCAACAACCTCAACAGCACCGACGCGCGCGTGGGGCTGGTGTGGCCGGCGTTGGTGCGCTCGATGTTGGCGGCGAACGACGCCCGCGCGGCCTACGAGCGCCTGCTGGCGGCGCCGTTGTCGTCGGGCCACCACTACATGATCGCCGATGGCCGCGCGTTCTTCGGCGTCGAGTGCAGCGGCGAGCTCAAGGTGCTGACGCAGGTCGGGCCCAAGGCCGCGCACCTGCACACCAACCACTGTTTCGATCCCGTGCTGCGCGGGCGCGAACGCCTCGTGCCCGGCACCACCAGCTTCGCGCGCCTCGACATGGCCACCACCTTGTACGCGCAGCAGCAGCCCGCGACGTCGACGGCCTGTGGGCGCTGCTGGGCAGCCACGACGGCTATCCCCGCAGCATCTGTGCCCACGTGGACGATCTCCGCGGCGATCCCTCGGCCTCGCGCACCTGTGCTCGCATCGCGATGATGCCGTCGCAGGGGCGCATGCGCGTGGCGCCGGGCTGCAGCCGTGACGATCGCCCGCTCGAGCTCGCACTCGAGCGCTTCGTCCCCGCCGAGGCGGCCGGCCCGCTACACTGACGCGCGCGTGGGCGACTCGCCAGCCGCGGTCGATCGATGGGGCGAGCGGCTGCCGCGGCGTCTGGGCCCGTGGAGCGCCGGCGCCGTGGTCATCGGTTCGACCATCGGCAGCGGCATCTTCCGTACCCCAGCGGTCATCGCCGAGCGCGTCGAGAGCCTGGCGATCTTCGCCGCGGTGTGGATCGCCGGCGCCGTGATCGCGCTGTGCGGCGCGCTGACCTACGCCGAGCTGTCGAGCATGATGCCGCGTACCGGCGGCATCTACGTCTATCTGCGCGAGGCCTACGGCAAGCTGCCGGCGTTCCTGTTCGGCTGGGCCGAGCTGCTGGTGCTGCGGCCCGCGGCCTACGGCGCCATCGCCATTACCTGCGCCGACTACGGCTGGCGCCTGCTCGGTGTCGACGGCGAGGGCACCGCCTTGCTGGGGTTCACACGCACGCAGCTGGGCGCGGCCGGGCTGATCCTGGTGGTCGGCAGCGCCAACATCCGCGGCGTCTCGCTGGGCGCAGCGATCCAGAACGCCAGCACCGTGCTCAAGATCGGCGCGCTCGCCGGGTTGTGCGCCCTGGGCTTCGCGCACGCGCACGCGCCCGATCCGGCGCTGTCGGTGCGCACGGTCGCGAGCCCCGGCGCGGCGTTCGGGCTCGCGATGGTCTCGGTGCTGTGGGCCTACGACGGCTGGTCGGATGTCGGCTTCGTCAGCGGCGAGGTTCGCGATCCGCAGCGCAACCTGCCGCGGGCGTTCCTGCTGGGCACGCTCGCGGTCGCGGTGCTGTACCTCGCGGCCAACGCCGCGTACCTCGCGGTCATCCCGCTGGCGGAGATGCCCAAGCGCGAGCTCGTCGCGGCCGACGTCGCTGCGATCGCGATCGGCCGCGGCGGCGTGGCCTTCGTCGCCGCCGCGGTCGCGATCAGCACCTTCGGGACGCTCAACGGCTCGATGATGACGGGGCCACGGGTGTTCTTCGCGATGGCCGAGGACCGGCTGTTCTTCCGCGCGCTCGCCCACGTCGACCCGCGCCGCGGCACGCCCAGCCGCGCCATCGCGTTGTCGATCGTGCTCGGCATCGTGTTCGTGTCCGTGCGCGGCTTCGCGGAGCTCGCCGACCAGTTCGTGATCGGCATCTGGCCGTTTTACGCCCTCGGCGTGCTGGCGGTGTTCCTGCTGCGCCGGCGGCAGCCCGCGCGCGAGCGGCCCTATCGCACCTGGGGCTATCCCGTGGTCCCGGGCGTGTTCCTGGCCGCGACGCTGTACCTGCTGGGCTCGTACTTGGTGACCGAGCCGCTGACCTTCTTCGCCTGCATCGGCGTGATCGCGACGGGCGTGCCGGTGTACTACCTGTGGCTCTCGCGCGCGTCGACGTCGCCGGACTCGCCGCGCTCGAGTTGATCTCGCAGCGCGCGCTTGTCGAGCTTGCCCATGGCGTTGCGCGGCAGCGTCGAGCACAGCACGATCTGCCGCGGACACTTGTAGTCGGCCAGCTGCGCCCGCGCCAGCGCACGCACGGCCGCGGCGAGCTCTTCCAGCGCCGGGGCCCCGGCGGCGGGGACGATCGCCGCGCCCACGCGCTCGCCCCAGCGCGGGTCGGACACCGCCACGATCGCGATGTCGGCGATCGCTGGGTGCTCGCGCAGCACGTCCTCGATCTCGCGCGCCGAAAGCTTGAAGCCGCCGCTCTTGATGATGTCGGTGCTTGCGCGGCCGACGATGCGGACGTAGCCGTCGTGGTCCTGACACGCGATGTCGCCGGTGCGGAAGAACGCGCCGCAGCGCGCGGCTGCGGTCGCCTGGGCGTCGCGCCAGTAGCCCTGCATCAGCGATTCGCCCGCGACCTGCAGCTCGCCGGTGGTGCCGGGCGCGACCTCGGTTTCGTGTTCGTCGACGATGCGGATGCGCACGCCCGGCACCGGCAGCCCGACCGTGCCGACGCGGCGCTCGCCCACCAGCGGGTTGCTCAGCGTGATGAGGGTCTCGGTCATGCCGTACCGCTCGAGGATGGCGTGGCCGGTCGCGCGGGCGAACTCGGCGAAGACCCGCGGCGGCAGCGGGGCGCTGCCGGCCGTGAACAGGCGCATCCGCGCGAGCACGGCCGCGTCGCCGGGGTTGGCGGCCAGGTGCTCGAGCCACTGCACGTACATGGTCGGCACACCCATGAACACGCTCGCACCGCGATCGCGTATGTCCGCGATGGTCTCCGCGGGCTCGAAGCGTGGGTGCAGCAGCACCGAGACCTCGTGCAGCAGCGCAGCGAACACGCCGATGCACAGGCCGTGGACGTGGAACAGCGGCAGCGACACCGACAGTCGGTCGTGGCGATCGAAGCCCCAGGCGGCCCCGAGCGCGTCCATGTTGCCGATCAGCGCGCGCCACGGCAGCACCACGCCCTTGCTTCGACCGGTGGTGCCCGAGGTGTAGACCAGCAGCGCCGCGTCGTCGTCGTCGGCAACCGGGGGCGACAGCATCGCCGCGGGCGCGCGCGTGATCGCGTCGCGATCGCGCACGTGCAGCATCGTCGCCAGGGGCGCGGCGCGCTCGCGCAGCGCCCGATCGACCAGCAGCAGCGTCGCGCCGCTGTCGGCGACCACGTGCTGCAGCTCGGCGGCGCTGTGGCGCGTGCCCAGCGGCACCGGGATCGCGCCGGTGGCCTGGACTGCCAGCACCGCGAGCGCCTGGTCGGTCGCGGGCAGGCCCAGCAGTGCGACGCGATCGCCCGGACGCACGCCCTCGGCGGTCAGCGCCCGCGCGCTGCCGCCGATGCGCGATGGCAGGTCCGGTCCGTCGACGCGGTGGGTGCCGTCGTCGAGCGCGACGCCGCCGTGGGCGTGCACGCGCGCGAACCACCGCGATCGCAGCGCGTCGCTCATCCGCCCAGCGCCACCGCGATGCCGCCGAGCACCGCGAGGTAGACCACGAAGCCGAGCACCGCGCCGCGCGCGACCAGCCGCAGCAACGCCTGCAGCGCGACGAGGCCCACGACCAGCGAGGTTGCGAAGCCGGCCAGCGCCGGCGCCAGCGCGAGGGACTCGGGCGCGCCGTGGCGCAGCAGGTCGAGGCCCTCCTTGGCGACCGCGCCGCCGACTGCGATGACGCTGATGAGGAACGAGAACCGCGCCGCGACGTTGCGATCGATGCCCAGCAGCAGCGACGACGAGATGGTCATGCCACTGCGCGAGACCCCGGCAGCACCGCGGTGACCTGCGCCAGGCCGATCGCGAGCGCCTGCAGCGGCGAGGGCACCTGCCCGGCTCGCGGCGGGTGGCGCCGATCGTGGCGGAAGCCCAGCCACAGCGCCGCGCCGGTGACCCACAGGAACACGCCGATCCACCGCACCTGCGACTCCATCGCGATGACGAAGTCCTCGACCCCCGGCAGCAGCACCAGGCCCAGCGGCGCGCTGGCGACGATCATGCCCACCAGCAGGCGCCGGGTCGGCGGGTCGGGCTGTCGCACGAGCACGCTGCGCGCGAGCGCGAGCAGATCGCGGCGGTAGGTCCAGATCACCGCGAGCAGCGTGCCCGCGTGCACGATGATCGTGAACTGATGGCCGCCGGCGCCAGCATCGAGCCCGAGCGCGCGCTGGCCCAGGGCGAGGTGGCCATCGGAGCTGATCGGCAGGAACTCCGTGATGCCCTGCAGGGCCCCCAGCGCGATGGCCCAGGGCACCGACAACCCGCCCGCGCCGGCCGACTCCGCGGCATGCAGCGACCACGGCAGTGCCGCGCACAGCAGCGCCAGCACGGCCACGGGCCACGCCCAGCGCGGCGCCGCGCTACCATGGCGAAGGTGTCGCTCGCGATCGCGTTCGTCGGGCTCGTCGGCGTGCTGCAGGGGCTCGCGTGGCTGGGGCGCGGGCGTCGGCGCGCGCTCGCCAGCACCCTGGTGTGCCTGGGGTTGATCGCGCTGTGCCTGGGGGTCGTGCATGCTCGTGTGCCGGGCTTCTTCGGCGACTGACGCGACCTAGCGCTCGTTCGCGCGGGTGGGCGCGCGCTCGTCGGGCGCCTCGTGATCGAATTCGAACTCGCCTGCGACCTCGCCGTGCTCGGCGATGCGTCGATCGACGCGACCGCGCGCCCACAGCGTGTCCTCGATCGCGTCCATCAACGACCGCGTGCTGCGGCGATCGAGCGCGCTGACCAGGAACGCCCGCGGCGCGTCGACGCCGCGATTGGCCAGCCGCTCGCGCAGCCGCGCCAGCTCGGCGTCCGGCAGGGTGTCGATCTTGTTGTACACCATCAAGCGCGTCACCTTGGTCGCGCCGAGCTCGCCCAAGATGGTCTCGACGCTGGCGATCTGCTGCTCCTGATCGGGGTCGCCAGCGTCGACCACGTGCAGCAGCAGGTCGGCGTCGGCGAGCTCTTCGAGCGTGGCGGAGAACGCCTGCATCAGCGCCGGCGGCAGGTCGCGGATGAAGCCGACAGTGTCGAGCAACACGATCTCGTGGTCGTGGGGGAACCGCACCCGCCGCACGGTCGGGTCGAGCGTCGCGAAGAGCTTGTCCTCGGCGTCGACGTTGCTGCCGGTCACGGCGTTGAGCAGCGTGCTCTTGCCGGCGTTGGTGTACCCGACGATCGCGGCGACCGGCACGCGCGTGCGTCGGCGTTCAGCGCGTTGCTGCTCACGACGCTTGCGCAGGCCGCCGAGGCGGCGCTCGAGATCGACGATGCGGTCCTTCGCACGGCGGCGATCGATCTCCAGCTTGGTCTCGCCCGGGCCGCGCCCGCCGATGCCGCCGGCGAGGCGCGACATCATCGTGCCCTTGCCGACCATCTTGGGCAGGTTGTAGCGCAGCTGCGCCAGCTCGACCTGCAGCTTGCCGTCCGAGCTCTTCGCGTGTCGCGCGAAGATGTCGAGGATCAGCATCGTGCGATCGATGACCTTGAGGTCGGTCTCGTCGGCGATGGTGCGGGCCTGCGATGCGGTCAGCTCGGGATCGCAGACCAAGACCTCGACGTCCTGCTCGAGCGCGCGCACCAACACCTCGCGCAGCTTGCCCTGGCCGAAGAACGTCCGCGGATCGGGGTGCGGCCGCCGCTGCTCGACCAGCTCGACCAACGCGAGCGAAGCCGTGCGGCACAGCTCGCGCAGCTCGGCCTTGCGCGCCGGCACCGCGGCGCCGCCGTCGTGCACGAGTAACGCCATCGCGCGGGTCCCCTGCAGCAGCGCGCGTGCCCGGGCGGTCGCGGCCACCAACGCGGCCTCGAGCTCGCGCAGGAAACCGTCGAGCGGGATCGGCAGGTCGGGCGGCGCCTCGATGTCCTCGTCGTCGCGCACCAGCGCCGACAGGCTCGTTCGCGGCCAGGTGCGCGTGACGAACGCCTCGGTGCCGGCGCCGCTCGACGGCGCGAGGCAGGCGAGGTCGGCCTGCAATCCCGCGGGACCGCGGTGCAGCGCCACGATCAGGTCCAGCCGCAGCTTGGTCAGGTCGGCCAGCTCTTCGCGGCCCAGCGGCTCGGGCACGAGGTGCGCGAGCACCAGTCGGATGCCGCGCAGGCGGCCGTCGACGCCGCGGACGCGGGCGAACTCGGGCAGCTGCAGGCTGTGCGCGTCGCCGAGGATCACGCGCACGACGCGACCGCGGCGATCGAGAAACAACCCGATGCGGCGGTTGAGCTCGACGGCAAGCTCGACCAGCTCGCGCGCGAGCGCGGAGCTGACCACACGGTCGGGCGGCACGGTGCGCTCGCCCAGGCGCTGCAGCGCCTTGACGTGGCTCGCCTTGAGGTTCGCGGTGTCGCCGTAGATCTCGTGCTGGCTCACTGCGGCGCACGCTCGTCGAGCACGCGCAGTGCGACGGCCAGCGCCTGCTCGGCACGTCGCGCTGCGTCGCGGCGCGCGGAGAGATCAGCCTCGGTGCCGCGCAGCGAGGTGCGCGTGCGCTCGAGCTCGGCGGTGGTGTCTCGCAGCTGCTGGCTCTCGCGCTCGAGCGCCGCGGTGAGCTCGTCGCGCTCCTCGGTCAGCCGCGCGGAGATGGCCGCGGCCTCGGTGCGGGTGTCGGCCAGCACCTTGCTGGCGCGGTCGCGTTCGGCCGACGCGCTCTCCTCGGCCTCGGTCAGCTGCACGCGCAGCTTCTCGATCTCCGCGCGCGCGGTCGCCAGCGCCTCGTCGTGCTCGTGCCTGAGCTTGTCAACCTCGGTGCGGCGTTGGCTCTCGGCGAACTCGAGCTCCGCCTGCTGCTCCTCCGCCTGGGCCTTGAGCGCCGCGGCCTTCTCGGTCTCTGCGGCCTGCTTCGCGTCGGCCAGGGCGGCGGCGCGCTCCTCTTCGCCCTCGCGCCGCACCCGTTCGATCTCCCGGCGCAGCGCGGCGGCCTCGTCCTCGAGCTTGGTCACCGCGGTCGACAGCTCGCCGCCGCGCGTGCGCGCCTGCTCGAGCGCGCCCGTGAGCTCGCCGATCTGCGTTCGCGCGGCCGCGAGGTCGCGCTCGAAGCCGTCGCCGCGGGTGCGGGCGTCGCCGGTCTCGCGCTCGCTGGTCGCCAGCCGCGCCTGCACCGCGCCGAGCTCGCCGCTGAGCCGCTGCTCGGTTGCCGCGGCCGCGGCGGCGGCAGCCGCCATCTGCTCCTCGGTGTCCTTGATCTTCTTCTGCGCGTGCTCGAGCCGGGTCTTGAGGCCCTCCTCGCGCTTGAGCACGGTGTTCTTGTCGCGCACCGCCGCGTCGGCGCGCTCCTTGGCGGTGATGATCTGTTCCTCGGACTGGACCAGCTTCTCTTCGAGATCGCCGATCTGCGTCAGCAGCTCGCGGTTCTTGTGCTTGAGGTCGAGCGCGGCGCGATCGCGGCTCTCGACCTCCTCCTTGAGCGCGAGGATCTCGCGGTTCTTCGCGTTGAGCTGAGCCTTGAGCTGGATGACCTCGCGCTGCGCCCGGAACTCGCCGGCACCGCCCGCGGCGTCTTCGTCGCGCGCGACGCTTTCGACCGCGATCGCGGACGACGGCTCGGGCTCGGTCACGGCGGCAGGCGCTGCGGCGCGCTCGGCCGCAGCCGCTGGCGCTGCAGCACGGACCGGCTCCGGCTCGGGTTCGGGCTCCGGCTCGGGTTCGGGTTCCGGCTCGGGTTCGGGTTCCGGCTCGGGTTCCGGCTCGGGCTCTGGCTCTGGTGCTGGCTCCGGTGCGGACGCGTCGTCGATCGAGTCATCGAGCGTCAGCGCGTCGAAGGCCGCATCGGTCTCGGCGCCCAAGCCGATGGTGTCGGGGCGGGGTTCGGCGACCGGCTGGTGAGCGCCGGTCTCCTGCGACATCTCGGCGAACTCGGCGTCGAACTCGCGCATCTCCAGGGCGTCGCCGCTCTTGCCGCCCTTGTCCTCGTGATCGTCGATGTCGACCTCGAGGCTGTGATCCTCGGTCGCGCCCACGGCCGCATCGGGCAGCTCGATGAGCCCGCGCACGACGCCCAGCAGTTGGCCGTCCGCGAGTGGGATCTTGAGGTACTCGTCGGCGTGGGTCTTGAGGTTGCGGTGCTGGTTGAAGACGTCGTCGGAGACCCCCGAGGCGTACATGACCAGCGGGATGTACTTGGTCTCGTCGTTGCGCCGCAGCTTGTTGCACACCGAGAAGCCCGAGACATTGGGCAGCTCGACGCGAAGGAAGATGATGTCGGGGGTCGCCGTGCGCGCGAGGCTCATGGCCTCGTTGGCGTCCTGCGTCGAGGTGAACTCGAAACCGTAGGGGCGCAGGACGCCCTGGATGGAGCGTGCCGCATCGGGGTCTGCGTCGATGATCAGCGCCGAGAACACGTCCCGGAGAGTATCGTTTCGGCCATGGTGAGACCAGGGCCGCGGGCGTGCAGTGGTGAGCGCATGCCGCCTGCCTCCCCGCATGGGCCCTCGGGGGTTCGCGCGCGGCCCGACGGCGGCCGGGCCCCTCAGCGGGAGGCTTCGGCGAGCTTCTGCTCTGCGAGCTCGAGCAGCACAGAGATGTCGTCGTTGCGTCGTCCGCCCTCGAGCACGAGCATGTGGGCCACGCCGCCGAAGTCGAAGCGCAGGCTCGGCTCGCCGCCCTGCGTCTGATCGACGAAGAACTGGTGGCCGCGGAACTCGACCGGCAGACCCTGCAGGGGCCCGTGGCCCAGCGGCGCCTGATGGTCGATGACGTGCTGGCCGGTGGGCTGGCCGCTGCGCAGGACTTGGTAGCGCAGCCGCGCCCCGACCGGCGTCGCGGCACCCGCGAGCCCGGCACCGTGTTCACCCGGCGGCACGTCGGCGCGGACCAGCTGCAGCTCGCCCCGGGCCGGCGCGGCGACCGGCGGCAAGCTCTCACCTGGTCGCGCGGGCAGTGCTGGCTTGGCGGTCGTGTCCGCCGGCTTGGGCGCGGAGCCCAGCGCGGCGGAGAGCCCTGGCGCGGTGTTCCCGTGATCGACCGGAACGAAGCCCTCGCGCGCGACCAGGAACAGCCCGGCCGCGACCGCGCTCGCCGGCACCATCACCAGCGCGCCGCGCATCAGGTCGCCGATCGCCGAGCCCATGCGCGACCACAGCGAGCGCCGTGGGCGTGCGGGCGCGGCGACCGGCGTGGTGCTTGCGGCCGCGGTCACCACTGGCTGCGGCGGTGCCTCGGCGTCGATCGCATCGAGCGATGCCATCACGCGCGCGCGCAGACTCGCGGGCGCACGGTCACGCTCGACCGCGCGCAGCGTCGCGCGGACCCACTGTTGCTCGCTCACCGCCGACCGACAGGGTCGACACCCCTCGAGGTGGGCGGCCACCCGCTCCTGCTCGGCGCTCGCCAGCTCGCCGTCCACGTAGGGCTGCAGCAGCGCGGCGGTGTCGGTGCACTCCGAGCGGATGTCCTGCAAGCTCATGCCTGGCCTCGCATGCGGTAGTCATCGATATGGACGGTCTTGCCGCGCGAGTGTTCGTCGCGGTGGTTCACATCACCGGGCTGGGCCAGGCCCAGCTCCACCGCGTGGTCGTGCAGCAGCTTGTGCAGCAATCGTCGGCCACGGAAGATCCGGCTCATCACGGTGCCGATGGGGCAGTCCATGATCTCCGCGATCTCCTTGTACGCGAGACCCTCGAGATCCGCGAGGATCACCGCCACGCGGTAATCCTCCGGCACCGACTCGAGCGCGGTCATGATGTGCTCGCGCGTGATGCGAGCGCTGAGCGCGGCCTCGGGGCTCGGCGTGCCGCTGGTGGGGTGACCGACCGCAGCCTCGACGCCGATCGCGGGCAGTTGCGCCTCGAGGTCGTTGGTCGCCGCGCGGTTGCGGTTGGCCCGGTGGTAGCGATTGATGAAGGTGTTGCGCAGGATCGTGAAGAGCCATGCGCGAACCGAGGTGCCGCTCTTGAACGTGTGCCAGAAGCGGTAGGCCCGCACGTAGGCGTCCTGGACCAGGTCCTCGGCCTCGGCGGCGTTGCGGGTGAGGCGGAGCGCGGCGCCGTAGAGGGCGTCGAGCTGGGGGAGCGCGGTCGCCTCGAACTCCTGACGGGCAGTGATGTCCATCGTGGCCGCGGCGGAACCCTCGTCCTGTGGCATTATTCCGGACCCCACGGCGAAGCTGCACCCGGGATCCGCCAACTCCCGGGAATCGGCCAGCATTTCGCCCCGCCGCGGGGGTGCGCCGCGGGCCATTCGCGGCGCGCGATGCGCTCGTCGGTCGGCCCCGGTGGCGCGAGAACCGGGTACGGTTCGGCCCACGATGACCGTGCGCGCTGAACACCGCAGCCCGCTGGCGACGCGCTACGCGACCGCGGCGATGGTGGCCAACTTCGACGACCGACGCCGGGCGCTGCTGTGGCGAGATCTCTGGATCGCGCTGGCGGACGCCGAGCGCGGGTTGGGCCTGCCGATCGCCGAGGAGCAGATTGCCGCGATGCGGACGCACCGCGACGAACTCGACCTCGAGCGCGTCGCCGAGCTCGAGGCACGGCTGCGCCACGACGTGATGGCGCACGTGCATCACTTCGGAGAACGGGTC
>JAXLYC010000061.1:0-33995 GCA_046351635.1 Nannocystaceae bacterium
GCGGCCGCGTCGGGCTGCGCGTGCATCACCTTGATCGCGACCTTGCGGTCGAGCTCGGGATCGTACGCGGCCATCACCACGCCCATGCCGCCGGCACCGATGCGATCGAGCAGCACATAGCGCCCGACCACGGAGCCGCGCGCCAGGCTCTGATCGAGCTGGGCCGCGCTCGGGTGGGTCTCGGCCAACGTGCGCGTCAGGCCGACGCGATCGGGAGAATCGGAGCGCATCGACGGTCGACTCCGCCGAGGGTACCAAGGTCGGCTATCCTCCCGCCGCACGATGTTCCTCTGCCTGCGCGACGCCGAGCTGTGGGGCCCCGAGGCGCGCGGGCGCGTCGACGTGCTCGTGGCGGCCGAACGCATCGTCGCGATCGGCGAGGGCCTCGCGCTGCCGCCGGCCCTGGGCCCGTGCGACACCATCGAGCTCGGCGGGCGCCGGCTGGTGCCGGGGCTGATCGACGCGCACGTGCACGTCACCGGCGGCGGCGGCGAGGGTGGTCCGCACACGCGCGTGCCGCCGCTGTCGGCCGGTGCGCTGGCCCACGCCGGCGTGACCGCGTGCGTCGGCGTGCTCGGGACCGACGGCACCACCCGCAGCATCGCGGAGCTCGTGGCCCAGACCCTGGGCCTGCGCGAGGAGGGCCTGTCGGCGTGGTGCTACACCGGCAGCTACGAGCTGCCGCTGCGGACCCTGACCGGCGCGGTGCGTTCCGATCTCGTGTTCGTCGATCCGGTGCTGGGCGTGGGCGAGCTGGCGCTGTCGGACCACCGCTCGTCGCAGCCCACGCTCGACGAGCTGCTGCGCGTCGCGAGCGACGCCCACGTCGCGGGCATGATGTCGGGCAAGGCCGGCATCGTGCACCTGCACATGGGCGATGGCCCGCGCGGGCTCGAGCTGGTGCGCCGCGCGATCGAGCTCACCGAGCTGCCCGCTTCCGTCTTCCATCCCACCCACGTCAACCGCAACCCCGCGCTGTTGCGCGAGGCGCAGGCGCTGGCGCGCGAGCACGGCTGCACCATCGACATCACCGCCTTCCCCGACGAGGACCTCGGCGATGCGATCCCTGCGCACGAAGCCATCGTGCAGTGCCTCGACGCCGGCGTCGCGATCGAGCGCATCACCTGCTCGTCGGACGGCGGCGGCTGCATGCCGCGCTTCGATCGCGACGGCCGCCTGGCCGGCATGGGCGTGGGCCGCCCTTCGACGCTGCTGGCGGCGCTGGTGCGCACGGTCGCGCTGGGGCTGTCGCTCGAGTCGGCGCTGCGCCCCTTCACCAGCAACGTCGCGCGGCTGCTGCGGCTGCGCGACCGCGGCCACGTCGCCGTGGGCGGCTTCGCCGACCTGCTCGCGCTCGACGACGACGGCGCGGCCCACTGCGTCGTCGCGCGGGGCCAGCCGTGGCTGCGCGACCGCGTGCCCGTCCGTGCCGGCACCTTCGAAAGGCCCTGAACCCCATGTGTCCAGCAAAGGTCGATCCGAGCAACGCGCGCGGCTACATCGTTCCGGTCGGCGGCGCCGAGGACAAGCAGCGCGACGCCGTGATCCTGCGCCGCTTCGTCGAGCTCGCCGGCGGCCGCAAGGCCCGCATCGCGGTGATTCCGACCGCGTCGAAGCAGCGCGACACCGGCTCGCGCTACGAGCGGATCTTCGACGATCTCGGCGCCGGCGAGGTCGACGTGCTGGGCTTCGACGCGCGCAGCGACGCCGAGCGCGAGGACTACAACGAGCGGCTCTCGGCCGCGACCGGCGTCTTTCTCACCGGCGGCAACCAGCTGCGCATCTCGACCATCCTCGGCGGCACCAAGGTCGCCAAGCAGATCCGCACGCTCAACGCCCGCGGCGTCATCGTCGGCGGGACCTCGGCCGGCGCCGCGATCCTGTCCGAGCACATGATCGCCTTCGGTGAGAGCGGTGCCACGCCGCGCGCGGGCCTGGTCTCGCTGGCGCCGGGCTTCGGCCTCACCAACCGCGTGATCATCGACCAGCACTTCCGCCAGCGCGATCGCCTGGGCCGCCTGCTCGCCGCGCTGGCCTACAACCCCTTCGCCATCGGTCTGGGCCTCGACGAGGACACCGCCGCGTTCATCGACCCCGAGGACGTCATCCACGTCGTCGGCGCGGGCGCGATCACGGTGGTGGACGCGTCGTCGCTCGAGCACTCGTCGATGGGCTTCGCCCGCTCGGGCGACGCGATCTGCCTGACCGGCGTGAAGCTGCACGTGCTGACGACCGGCGCGACCTTCGATCTGCGCACGCGCACGGCCGCGCCACCGGACGCGCCGCCCGACTGACCCATGGCCGCGCCGCACGTCAGCGACCCCGCCGTGGCACACTCGCCGGTGATGGCCCGCCTGCGCTCCGCCCTGCCGCTGTTCGCCTGCCTCGCCGCGCTGCCGCGCACGGCCGCGGCCGACGACATCGCGACCGAAGAAGAGATCTGTCGCTACCGCAAGGAAGGCGAGGCCTGCACGATCGGCAACAAGCCCGGCACGTGCCGCGCCGCGACCTGCAGCCGCATCGACTACTCGAGCGGCAAGCCCCAGGCCGCCGAGCGCCCGTGTCAGCAGTGCGTGCCCGACGACGCGCCCGTGGCCGCACCGCCGACGAGCTCGACGCCGACCGCGAGCGCTGCCAAGGCCGCCGATCCCAAGGCCCCGGCGACGCCGAGCGCCGACGCCAAGGCCCCGGCGCCTGGCCGCGCCCGCGAAGTCGGGCTGCGGCGTCGACGCGCCGACGCCGTCGTCTACCGCTGCTGCTGCTGGTGCTGCTGCTGGGCGGCGACGCGGTGCGACGGTGCCCATGCGGCTCGCGACCGCAGCGCTGATCCACGGCGCGTGCTGGTCGCCGCGGTGGCGTGGCCGCTGGCGACTTCTCGCTGTCGTTGGCGTGCTTCGGGCTCGCGCACGCGCTGGTCGAGCTGCGCGTGCTCGACCAGCGCATCCGCCCGCGGCTGCCCCGCGCGTCACGGCTGCCGATCGTGGCGGCGCTCGCGGCCGTGTTCGCGATCCGCTGCGCCGCGAACCTGCAGTGGAGTGCCGCGCCCGCAGGCGCACGCGCTCGAGCTGCTCGCCGGTGCCGCGACCGTGCTCGCGGTGCTGCCCGGTGGCGCGCACCCGCGGCGCCGCGGCGCGCACGGCCGTGCTCGCGGTCGCAGGCGCGCTGCTGGCAGGTCTGCTGGTCTCGCCGCTCGGCACCTTGTTGGTGCTCGCCGTCTTGCACAACCTCGCGCCATGGCCGTTGCTGATCGACGCGCTGCCGCCGGCGCAGCGGCGCGCCGCCTGGCGCAGCGGCGTGCTGGTGTGGTTGGCGCGCTGCCGCTGCTGGTGCTCAGCCTTGCCGACCGCGGCTGCGATCGCGCTGGGCCTCGCGGCGCCCGAGGCCGCGCCGATGCCCAGCGGGCCGCTGTTCGATCCAGTTCGGTGCGTTCTGGGGCCCCGACCCGCTCGCGGCGCCACAGCTGGCGTTGCTGACGTTCTCGGCCTGCGTGTACCTGCAGTGCGCCCACTACGTCGCGGTGCTGGGGGTGCTGCCGCGGCACGGGCGACCGCTGCTGTCGCCCACGGCCGTGATCGCGACGGCGCTGGCGACGTTGCCGCTGGTGATGCTGTGGTGGATCGACTTCGCCGGCGCGCGGGCGTGGTACGGCACCATCGCCGGCGTGCATGCATGGGCCGAGTTCCCGGCACTGCTCAGCCTCGTCAGCGCATCATCCACCACAGCCCGAAGCCGAACGATGCCGCGTTGATCACCGCCGCGAGCACGAGCGCGCGCGGCCACGGCAGCGGCACCAGCCGCGCGAACGCCAGCGACTCGACCGCCACCACCGCCGCCTCGATCGCCGCCGCGCGCGGCTCGAACGCCAACCACGGCGCGAGCGCCCGGTTGCACGACCACGCCAGCGGGTGCGTGGCCAGGTTGACCCCGAGCAGCACCGCCACGCGCCGCCGCAGCGAGGCGTCGGGCGCGAGCCGGTGTAGCAGCACCAACCCGAGCAGGAGCTCGACGCCGAGCGTGCGCGCCAGGGCCGACAGCTGCAGCATGCGAGCGCACGCAGCATAGCAGTGGGCCGGCCCACGCCGGCGGCAGCGCCCGCCGGCCGTCCGCGCCGGATTCTTGCTCGGCTCGCGCCGCGTGGCCGAGGCTCGGCGCGTGGGCGCTCCCCGGCGATGGCTCGCGATCGCGACGGTGCTCGCGTCGTGCTCGGCGACGCCGGCCCCGAGCGACGCCGCGGCGCGCGACGCCGCCGGTCCCGACGCGGCGCCAGTCCACGCGGCCGCACCGAGCCGCGGGAGCCACGACGACGCAGCAGGCGAGCCGGTCGCGGCCCGTGCCGCGGTGCTCGCCGCGGTCGCCCCCACAGCGCCGGCGGCAACAGCGGGTCCGCGCTACGCCGGCAGCCGCACCGACGATCGCGTGGCGCTGTCGTTCGACGACGGCCCCACACCCCGGAGTGACGCGGCGCGTGCTCGAGGTGCTGCGGCTGCAGATGCGCGGGCAACCTTCTTCATGCTCGCGCACTGGCGAGTCCAGCGCCACCCCGAGGATCGCGGCCATGGTCCGCTCAGGCCGATCACGAGCTCGGCAACCATGGCTGGTCGCACACCTCGTGGCGCTCGCTGTTCCGTCCCAGCTGGCGCGAGCTCGACGACCGCCGCCGCGATCGCCGATGCCACCGGCGTGCAGCCCCGGCTCAGCGCGACCACCGTTCAGGCCGCTTCCCCGCCTCGGCGGTCGAGCTGGTCCACGCGCGCGGCGACGCGCCGGTGTTGTGGTCGGTCGACAGCGGCGACTCGGCCGGCGCGGACGCGGACACGATCGCCGCGACCGTGGTCGAAGCCGCGGGGGCCGGCGACATCGTGCTGCTGCAGATCGCGACGGCCGGACGGTGCGGGCCCTGCCGGCGATCCTCGCGGGCCTGCGTCGCAAGCAACTTCGTGTGGTGCCGGTCTCGGAGTTGTTCTAAAACCGAACTCTCGTGAAGATCCTCGAGCGCCGCATCTACCGTGGTCCGAGACCTCTACGCGCTTTCCCGTGGTCCGCCTGCGGCTCGACCTCGGCGCGCTCGAGACCTGGCCCACGGCCAGCCTGCCAGGCTTCGTCGACAGCCTGCTGGCCGTGATGCCGACGCTGGAGGAGCACACCTGTTCCTACGGCACCCACGGCGGTTTCATCCGACGCATGCGCGAGGACGAGGGCACGTGGCTGGGCCGATGCTCGAGCACGTCACCGCGTCGAGATCCAGCAACTCCTGAGCGCGAAGGTCTCCTTCGGCAAGACCCGCAGCGCCGGCGACGACCCGCCTACGTCATCTACGAGTTCGAGGAGGAGCGCGTCGGCGGGGCTGGGTCAGCTGGCGCTGCGATTGCTGCACTCGCTGCTGCCGGCGGAGCTGCGGCCCGATCGCGACGAGCTCGACTACCGCCGCGAACTCGACGACCTCATCGAGTTCGCGCAGCGGCGGCAGTTCGGGCCCTCGACCGCGTCGATCATCCGTGCGGCCGAGGAGCGCGACATCCCGTGGATCCGGCTCAACGACTACTCGTTGGTGCAGCTGGGCCACGGCCGCTACCAGAAGCGCATCCAGGCCACGGTCACCTCCGAGACCCGCCACATCGCGGTCGACATCGCCTCGGACAAGGAGCTGACCAACCGCATCCTCGCAGACCTGGGTCTGCCGGTGCCCAAGCAACACGTGGTCCGCTCGACCGAGCGCGCGGTCGATGCCGCGCGGCGGTTGGGCTACCCGGTCGTGGTCAAGCCGCTCGACGCCAACCACGGCCGCGGCGTGTCCATCGACCTGTCCGACGACGACGCGGTGCGCCTGGCCTTCAGCAAGGCGCAGGAGCACTCGCGGCACGTCATCGTCGAGACCTACATCAAGGGCTTCGATCACCGCATGCTGGTGGTCAACGGCGAGCTCATCGCGGTGGCCAAGCGGGTGCCGGGCCACGTGGTCGGCGACGGTGAGCACACCATCGAGCAGCTGGTCGAGCTGGTGAACTCCGACCCGCGCCGCGGCATCGGCCACGAGAAGGTGCTCACGCGCATCGAGCTCGACCACCAGGCGCTGCGCCTGCTCGAGCAGGGTGGACTGACGCCGCAGAGCGTGCTGCCCGCGGGCCAGACCTTCTATTTGCGCTCGACCGGCAACCTCTCGACCGGCGGCACCGCCATCGACCTGACCGACGTGGTCCACCCCGACAACCGCGAGGTCGCGGTGCGGGCCGCGCGAGGCATCGGGCTCGACGTCGCCGGCATCGACTTCATCATCCCGGACATCTCGCAGTCGCACCGGGTCGTCGGCGGAGCCATCTGCGAGGTCAACGCTGCGCCGGGCTTCCGCATGCACGTCTCGCCCACCGAGGGCACGCCGCGCGACGTCGCCGGTCCGGTCATCGAGATGCTGTTCCCGGCCGGCACGCCCAGCCGCATCCCCATCGCCGCGATCACCGGCACCAACGGCAAGACCACGGTCTCGCGCATGCTCGCGCACATCCAGAAGATGTCGGGCTTCACCGTGGGCCTGTGCACCACCGACGGCGTGTACATCGACGGCGAGCGCACCGTCGTCGGCGACATGACCGGACCCATGGCGGCGCAGATGGTGCTGCGCGACCCCCGGGTCGATTTCGCGGTGCTGGAGACCGCGCGCGGCGGCCTGCTGCGCGCCGGCATGGGCTATCGCTCGTGCAACGTCGGCTGCGTGCTCAACGTCACCAGCGACCACCTCGGCCTCGGCGGCATCGACTCGCTCGATCAGCTCGCGGAGGTCAAGCGCATC
Source organism: Nannocystaceae bacterium (assembly GCA_046351635.1). Lineage (GTDB taxonomy): Bacteria > Myxococcota_A > Polyangia > Nannocystales > Nannocystaceae > Xiheibacterium. The sequence goes on from JAXLYC010000061.1 coordinate 6,785, forward strand.
GTCGTCGAGGTCGCGCGCGACGTCGCCGTGCTCAACGCCGACGACGCGCGCGTGCTGCTGATGGGCGGCAACACCGACGCCAAGCGCATCGCCTACGTCACGATGAACCCCAAGCACGACCTCGTGCGCCAGCACATCCGTGCCGGCGGCGCCGCGGCCGTGCTGGAGGAGGGCATCAACGGCGCGATGATCACGCTGTACGATCGCGGCAGCCACATCCCGCTGCTGTGGGCGCACCTGATCCCGGCCACGCTCGAGGGCAAGGCGCTGTTCAACGTGCAGAACGCGATGTTCGCGGCGCTGATGGCCTTCGTGATGGGCTGCAAGGTCGACAACATCCGCCAGGGCCTGCGCACCTTCGACACCACCTACTTCCAGGCGCCGGGCCGGCTCAACGTCTTCGACAAGCTGCCGTTCCGCGTGATCCTCGACTACGGGCACAACCCCGCGGCGGTGCGCGCCATCGCCGATCTCGCGCAGCGGCTCGAGGTCGTGGGCGAACGCGTGTGCGTGCTCGCGGCGCCGGGCGATCGACGCGACGAGGACCTCATGGAGATCGCCCGCGCGGCCGCGAGCGCGTTCGATCGCTTCGTGCTCCGTACCGACGACGACACCCGCGGCCGCGACCGCGACCAGATCACGGGCCTGCTGCGCAAGGGCCTGCTGGGCGCCGGGGTCGACGCGGCGCGCGTGCAGGTCATCCCCGACGAGCAACAGTCGATCGACGCCGCGCTGGCGCTGTGCAAGCCCGGCGATCTACTGGTGGTGTTCGGCGACAAGATCTCGCGCTGCTGGAAGCAGATCACGAAGTTCAAGGACGCCAGCGCCGGCGCCGAGCCCGGGCCCGAGCCCGTGCGCATGGAACCGGTCGAGACCACCGGCACGACCAAGCGCTGGGAGCTGGGCGGGACCCTGGTCGAGGACGAGCGCGGCGTTCGCATCGTGCGCGAGACCGAGGACTGAAGCGGCGACCATGCGGATCCTCGACTCGCGGCGACTGACCGGGCCGACGATGTACGGGCCCGAGCCCGCGGCGATCGCCGAGGTGGCGTTCGACCCCGGCGAGTCGTGGGCGCAGTGCGAGCCGGCGTGGCGCGCCGCACTGACGGACATGCTCGCGGCGCTGGGCTGGTCCGACGCGCGCCGCTTCTCGCGGCGCTTCGCCGACGACAGCGGTGCGGCGCTGGGCTTCGAGGCCCCGCCCGACGCGCTGTATGCCGCGACCGAGGTCAACGAGTGGGCCATCGCTGCGGCGTCGCAACCCGGCGACGCCGCGCTCGCGCTGGGCGAGCATGCGCCGCGGTTGCGCGAGGCGATCGCCGCCGAGCGGCGACCCGAGCTGCTCGCGATCCTCGGCCAGGCCGCGGCCCGCGGCCTGCCGGCGTTCTTCGACGAGGACGGCGTGACCGTGGGCCTGGGCGCGCGCTCGCAGACCTGGCCGTTGGAAGCCGTGCCGCGCCCCGAGGCGGTGCCGTGGTCGCAGCTGGGCACGATCCCGGTGGTCGCGGTCACCGGCACCAACGGCAAGACCACGTCGGCGCGCTGGCTCGCGCGCATGTTCAAGGCTGCGGGCCTGGTCGCCGGCAACACCTCCACCGACGGCATCGCGCTCGACGGCGCATTGGTCGAGTCGGGCGACTGCACCGGCCCGGGCGCGGCGCGACGGTTGTTGCGACGGCCCCAGCTGCAGGCCGCGGTGCTCGAGGCCGCGCGGGGCGGTCTGCTGCGCCGTGGCTTCGCGCTGCGCTGGTGCGACGCCGCGCTGCTGACCAACGTGAGCGACGACCACCTCGGCGAGTGGGGCATCTTGACGATCGACGAGCTCGCCCTGGCCAAGGCCGCGATCGCATCGGCGGTTCGCCCCGACGGCCGCGTGGTGCTGGGCGCCGACAGCCCGCCGCTGGCGCGGTTGCGCGGGCGCTTCGCCGCGCCGCAGGTGTGGTTCTCGCAGCGCGCGGACCATCCGCTGCTGCTCGAGGTCGTGCGCGCAGGCGGCGAGGCTTGCTGGATCGAGGACGGCGCGATCGTGCACGGCCGCGCCCACCAGCGCACGAGCCTGGTCGCGACCGACGACATCGCACTGGCGCTGGGGGGCGCCGCGCGGCACAACCTCGCCAACGCATTGGGCGTGGCCGCGACCGCGCTGGGCCTGCCGATCCCGCACGAGATCGTGTGCGACACGCTGCGCAACTTCGGTCGCGACGTGCACGACAACCCCGGCCGACTCGAACGCTACGAACGTGACGGCGTGCTGGTGCTGCTCGACTTCGCCCACAATCGCGACGGTCTCAGGCAACAGCGCGAGGTGGTCGCGAGCCTTCGTCGTGCCCGCGGCGGCCGGCTCGTGGTCAGCTTCGGCATGGCCGGCGATCGCAGCGACGAGGCCCTGATGGAGCTCGCGGGCGAGATCGCGGCGATGCGGCCCGATCACGTGATCGTGCGCGAAGAGCCCGAGTACCTGCGCGGGCGCGAGCCCGGGGTCGTGCCCGCGATCCTGCGCCGCGGCTTCGAGGCCCACGGCATCGCGCCCGAGGCCATCGATCAGGCCGACGACGAGCGGGCCGCGGTCGCGGCCGCGTTGCGATGGGCGAGATCCGGCGACATGGTCGCCGTGTTCGCCCACACCGAGCGCGAGCCGATCCTCTGATCGGCATCGCAGTGTCGATCGCGTCGCGGTTTTCGACTGCCGACGTTGGAATCCAGCTCACGCGTTCTGTACATGCAACGGGCCGACGCACGCGCGGCGGCAGGATCGTCCCGATGCACATGCGCAAGAACGCCCTGTTGCTCGCACTCGGACTCGCGGCCTGCCACGGCGACGTGACCGAAGCCTCCGACGGCAGCACCGGCGGCTCGACGTCCGGATCCGACGGCGGCGGATCGTCGAGCGGCCCAGCTGCGGACTCGTCGAGCTCGGGCGGCGGCTCGGGCTCGATGAGCGCCGGCTCCGACTCGAGCGGCGGCAGCTCGGGTGGCAGCACCGGCGGCAGCTCGGGCGGAAACGACTCGAGCTCGAGCGGCGGCTCCGACAGCGGTTCGAGCACCGGCGGCGGCATGCCCTGCACGCAGGACTCGGACTGCGACGACCTGCTGCCGTGCAACGGCGTCGAGACCTGCGTGAACGACGTCTGCGATCCGGGCATCGCCGTGGTGTGCGACGACGGCAACGACTGTACGGTCGACTCCTGCACCGAGGCCGACACCAGCTGCAGCTTCTTCCCCAGCGACGGCCTGTGCGACGACGGGCTGTTCTGCAACGGCCTCGAGACCTGTGACGCAGACCAGGGTTGCCTCGCCGGCGACCCGATCGTCTGCGACGACGGTGTCGGCTGCAGCGACGACGCCTGCGACGAGGACGCGGACGCGTGCGCCTTCACGCCCGACGACAGCCAGTGCGACGACGGCACCTTCTGCAACGGCGCCGAGGTCTGCATCTCCGGCGTCGGCTGCATGGACGCGGCACCGCCGGACTGCAACGACCTCATCGCCTGCACGCAGGACGCCTGCGACGAGGGCCAGGGTCAGTGCACGCACACGGCCGACGATCTCGCCTGCGACGACGGCGTGTACTGCAACGGCGCGGAGACCTGCGAACCCGGCCAGGGCTGCCAAGACGGCTCCGCGATCGACTGCGCCGACGATGGCGTCGCGTGCACCGTCGAGAGCTGCGACGAGCCCACGCAGTCGTGCACGAGCACGCTCGACAACACGCTGTGCGGCGGCGGTCAGTTCTGTCAGCCCGGCGGCTGCGTGGCCGGCGACCCCTGCAGCGACGACGGCGACTGCGACGACGGCCTCGCGTGCAACGGCGACGAGACCTGTGACCTGTCGATGGGGATGCCCGGCGTGTGCCAGCCCGGCGCGCCGATCGTGTGCGGCGATGCGTTCGCGTGCACCATCGACGCGTGCGTGGAACTCGGCCAGTGCGAGTTCACGCCGCTGGACGCCCTGTGTGCCGACGGCGACCCGTGCAACGGCGTGGAGGTCTGCAACCCGGCCAGCGGTTGCCAGGATGGCCCCAACCTGTCGTGCGACGACGGTGTGGTCTGCACCATCGACCAGTGCATCGCCAACTACGGCTGCAACAACATCGCCGCGGACGAGAACTGCGACGACGGCGTGTTCTGCAACGGCGCGGAGGTCTGCGATCTGCAGAACGACTGCCAGGCGGCGCCGCCCGTCACCTGCGCCAGCGACGGCATCGCCTGCACCACAGAGAGCTGCGACGAGACCCTCGACGCGTGCGTCGTCGATGCCGACGACGACCTGTGCCCGTGCGGGCAGACCTGCAGCGTGCTCGCAGGCGGCTGCACCGCGGCGTGCAACGTCGCCGAGTGTGCCGGCCACGTCTACGCTTGCGGCGACTGCGTCGACAACGACAACGACTGCGACGTCGACGCCGCCGACACCAACTGCTTCGGTCCCTGCAGCGACAACGAGGAGGGCCTCGACGGCGGCATCCCGGGCCAGGACAACGCGCCCTGCAAGCACGACTGCTACTTCGACAACAACTCCGGCACCGGCAACGACGACTGCTTCTGGAACCACGAGTGCGATCCGCTGGAGCCCTCGGCGCCGACCTGCGAGTACGACCCGAATGCCAACACCCCCGGCACGAACCAGTCGTGCGCCGAGCTCTCGCAGAGCCAGTCGAACACGTGCGACACCATCTGCGGCCCGCTGGTGCCCAACGGCTGCGACTGTTTCGGCTGCTGCGACGTCGCGCTGCCCGGCGGCGGCGAGGTGACAATCTTCCTGGGCAGCGTCGACGCGGGCGGTGATCCCAGCTGCACGATCGACGTGGTCGACGATCCGCTGCTGTGCCACCCGTGCACGCAGGTGCCCGCGTGCCTCAACAGCTGCGACGGCTGCGAGATCTGCTTCGCCAGCAGGATCCTCCGCCCGGCTGCGGCGGCAACCAGCAGTGCGAACCAGGGCAGGATCCGTGCGGCCAGCCAGGGCAGGACCCGTGCGGGCCGGGCGGGTTCTGCCTGACCGGGTGCTGCGTGTACGGGTGAGGCAGGCCGGCGAAGCGGGATCCGCAGGCGCCTCGAAGGCTCACGCGGCGTCAGTCGTCGAGCACCGTCTTGCGCATCCAGACATCGCCGTCGACCACCCACCGGCGCAGCGCCTGCGAAGGCGCCAGTGGGTCTGTCGTGGTCGTGCTCGGCGCCCACGCGACCACCTCGAGCTTGCCGTCGCGGCGTTGGACCGCGCCGAAGTGCGTCGTGTCGACGCGAACGCCGAGCACCGTCGGAGGTGAGGACCATGGGTCCGGCCCCGGCGACCCGAGCGGGTAGCGCACGGTCGGCCGATACTCGAACCTCCCACCCTCCTTCAGGGTGAAGCGCACCAGACGGATCTGCCGATCGTCGTGCGGATGGCGCTCGGACCACACCGATAGCGGCGCCACGAGCGTGCTCACCCGCGTCTGCCGATCGTGCACCAGCACGGGTGCGCCCCAGCTGCCGTTGCGAGTCGTCGTCGCGAAGCGCGGCGAAGCGTCCCCGAGAGACTCGGACGAATGGACGACGGGCATCCAGCGGCGCGTGCCCAGCTGGGCCGCCGCGCCATCATGGGCGAGGCTGAAATGGCTCAGCCCGTCCGCGTCGCACACGACGGCGTGGCAGACGACGGCGCTGTCGAGGAATCCCACCTCGCAGCAGGCGATCCCCAGGGTGTCTGCGGGCAGCGGCAGCCTCGCGTGCCCGTTCGTCGCGTCCGTGAACTCGCGGAATGCGTAGCCGCCGAAGGGCTGCAGCTCACCGAGCCACGTACGGAGCTGCCCATCGACACACTCGAAGCGATCGACCGCGAACGGCCGCGGCGATGTCGTCGAGCTCGGGACCTCCGGCGGTGGCGCGACCTCGGCGTGGGACACCTCCGGACGCGCATAGCTGTACAGCCACTGCGGACCGCTGCCGGCGTCCCCACCCAGCACCCCGACCACGTGCATGAGCGGTCCGCCGGCCGCGTCTCGCGTCACGACGTGGAGGTGGGCCGGGTAGCCCCCCTCGGGCGGACGGATCGCGGCCCGCACGAAATCATGCGCCGCGCGACTCGTCACGGCGTGATGCCAGTGGTCGGGCGCGGTCGTCCGCTGCTCGTACAGGTGAAGTCGCCCCCCGTAGGGCACGGCGACCAGGAGTTGGCTGCCGACTTGGGTGAGGATTCCAGCCATGAACGCGACCTCCGCGAGCCACGGTACCAACGCCGTGCGCCGGGGGAGCCCGCCATGGTTGCGCGGTCGCTGCAGGGAACGCGCGGATGGGGCGCGCAGCCGCGCCTTCCCTGCTCCGCCCCGCGCAACGCCGCCGGTGTGCGACGGGGCAGGCGCACGGAGTTGACGGCCACGCCAAGCTAGTTGCCACACCGACGCTGCAAGTCCTGGCGATCACGATCGCCGGAACCGGCCACGCCCGTTGCACCCGCCTTCGGCCATGCAGCGCATCGTTGCGTGGTTGGTGTTTGCAGCAGCGTGCTCCGAGAGCGCCTCCGGCACGGCCGGGGACGACGACGGCACGGCCGGGGGCGAAGAGGGCACCAGCGCCGGCACCCTCGCGTTGCCGCCAGTGTGTCCCCCGTTCGACTCCGACGAAGACCCGCTGAGCTGGCGCGACCGCTGCGACGACTTCCGCAGCAATGCCGCAGGCATCGACAACGCTCCGATCGAGATCCAGATCATCAACGCCGGTTCCGAGGCGATCATCGTGCGCAACACCATCACTGGCTGCGGCCAGACACCGCGGTACTTTGCGGTCGAAGGCCAGGTCGGCCCCCGGAGGGCCCAGACGCCGACCAGCAACTGCCCGGCGGAGTGGGAGTCCTGCGACTGGGTGATCGATCCCGACAGTGCGCCGTGCCTGCTGTGCCTCACGTTGCCCCCGCCGATGCGAATCCCACCCGGGGAACGTCTGGTTTCGTGGTGGGGCCCGTTCGTGACGTTCGATGCCGACCTACCGCCGGGCTGCGGCGCGGCCGATGAGACGCACTGCCGCGTCTGGAGCGCGGCACCGTTGGGCGACTATCGCATCACGGCAACCGCGGCACCGGAGTCGTCCTGTCCACACTCCTGCCACGAGCCGCGGTTTCCCGGCGACGAAGCTGGCGTCGGCGTCTGTCCCGTGGAGTACTGGTCGAGCGACTGCGAGTTCTCGCGGATGGCCTCGGCCAGCTGGGACGGAAGCTGCGGCAGCGTCGCGATCGTGTTCGAAGATCCGTAGCTCCGGGTCCCGGACCCGACGAAGACGGCGATCGGGCGCCCACTGATCCCCAGCCATGCCGGAGCGCCACCCCGTCCTGTTGTGGCTGCTGACCCTCGTTCTGCCCAACCTCGCGCTGGCGGCTGCCGAGCCGCGGTCGCGCAGGCCGAGATGGAAGATCGCGAGACGCCGGGCGCGTACCACAAACTCGCGTTCCACCGGACCGACGGCGGTGGCGAGATCGAGATCGACACGACGCGCCCCGAGCTGTTGCCGTGCTGCGTCGCGCTGGTCGCCCACCCCGACGACGAGCGGTACGCGCGGTTGTTCGGCAAGACCGTGCGCACGCCGCTGTTCGGCGTCGAGGTCCCGATCCTCGCGCACCGCCTCGCCGACCCCGCGAAGGGCACCGGCATCGCGATGATCTGCACCTTCGGTGACGTCACCGACGTGACCTGGTGGCGAGAGCTCGACCTGCCGTCGCGCGCGCTCATCGGCTTCGACGGCCGCTTCGCGACCGACGTACCCGCGTGGATCACCGGCGATGCCGGCAAGACGGCCTACGCCACCGTCGGCGGCCTCGCGCCGAAGGCGGCCGCGAAGCAGCTCGTCGAGCTCCTGCAGGCCTCGGGCGAGATGATCGGCGCTCCGCGTCCGATCAGCCATCCGGTCAAGTTCTACGAGCGCGGCACCCGACCGCTCGAGATCGTCGCGACGCGCCAGTGGTACATCCGCAACGGTGGCCGCAACGACGAGCTCCGCGCGCGGCTCGTCGCTCGCGGCGGCGAGATCGCGTGGCATCCGCCATACATGCAGCACCGCTACGACAACTGGGTCGGTGGTCTGTCCGGCGACTGGCTCATCAGCCGCCAGCGCTACTTCGGCGTACCGATCCCGGTGTGGTACCGGATCGACGCCGAGGGCAATGTCGACCACGACGCTCTGCTCGTGCCCGACGAGTCGCAACTCCCGGTCGATCCGTCGACCGATTGCCCGGTGGGGTTCTCCCCCGATCAGCGCGGCAAGCCGGGCGGCTTCGTCGGCGATCCCGACGTGATGGACACGTGGGCGACCTCTTCGCTCACGCCGCAGATCGCCGGGCTCTGGGAGGACGACGCCGATCTGTTCGAGCGGGTCTTCCCGATGGACGTGCGGCCGCAGGCCCACGACATCATCCGCACGTGGCTGTTCGCGACGATGGTCCGTAGCCACCACGAGCACGGCTGTCCGCCGTGGCGCAACGCGGCGCTCTCCGGCTGGATCCTCGATCCCGACCGCAAGAAGATGTCGAAGTCCAAGGGCAACACGGTGACGCCGATGCACCTGCTCGAGCAGTACGGCGCCGACGCGGTGCGCTACTGGTCTGCGAGCGGCCGCCCGGGCACCGATACGGCCTTCGACGAGGGCCAGATGAAGATCGGTCGCAAGCTCGCGATCAAGATCCTCAACGCCTCTCGCTTCGCGCTCGGGCTCGGCGATCCGACGCCCGGCGCCACGGTGACCGAGGCGCTCGATCGCGCGATGCTGGCGAAGCTCGCCGCGCTCGTCGACGAGTCGACCGCCGCGTTCGAGGACTTCGACTACGCGCGCAGCCTCGAACGCACCGAGTCGTTCTTCTGGTCGTTCACCGACGACTACCTCGAGCTGGTCAAGCACCGAGCGTACGGTGGCCACGGCGAACCCGCGGCAGACTCGGCCAAGCTCGCGTTGCGCCTCGCGCTCGAGTGCGTGCTGGAGCTGTTCGCGCCGATCCTGCCGTACGTCACCGAAGAGGTGTGGAGCTGGTGGCGCGAGGGGTCGGTCCACCTCGCGCGGTGGCCGGATGCGAACACGCTGCGAGCCGTCACCGCGGACGGTCGCCCTGCCGCGCTCGAGGCCGCTGCCGCGGTACTCGGTGAGGTCCGTCGGGCGAAGACGGAGGCCAAGCGCGCGTTGTCGGCCGAGGTCGCGCGCGTGGTCGTGTTCGACGCTGGCGAGCGGCTCGCGCTGCTCGAAGGCGTGACGCGAGAGCTGCGCGACGCCGGCAAGATCGGTGCGCTGGAGCTGGCGGTGGCGGATGCCGCCCGCGTGGAGGTCACGCTCGCGCCCGATGGAGCGGGCGGGTCGTGACCGAGGATCTGGCGATGCGATCGGCTACCGAGATCCGCCGCTTCTCGCACCGAGCGGAGCCGAGATCTCCGCGAGCAGCGCAGTGGTAGCGATGACGCGCGGGTCATCGGGCCCAAGCTGGCGGCGCCACGCCGCCAAGGCGCGTCGCGCGTTCGCCCGCGCCGCATCGGTCTCACCCAGACGGCTCTGGGCGCGCGCCAAGCAGTGCAGCGCGTTGGCCGACTCCAGGTGTTCCTCGCCGAGCTCGCGCTGATTCGTCGCGAGTGCACGCTCGCAGTGCTCTCGCGCAGCGGTCACCTCGCCGAGCTCGAACTCGGCGTTCGCCAGGTTGATGAGCGTAACCGCAACTTCTGGGTGGGCTGGACCGAGCGCACGCTCCTTGATCGCGAGTGCGCGGTCGGACACCTGCTTCGCGCGAGCGTGCGCCTTGGTCCCGCTCTCGATCAACGCGAGCTGATCGAGCACACGGGCAAAGTCGGGATGGTCCGCGCCGAGGGCTCGTTCGAGGATCGGGCTTGCGCGGAGGTGGATCCGCCGCGCGGCGTCGTAGGAGCCGGCCGCGATCTCGACGAGCGCGAGATTGGAGAGCGTCATCCCGACGCTGGGGTGCTCGCCACCGAGTGCAGCCTCCTGGATCGCGAGCGCGCGGCGGTAGTTGTCCGCCGCCGCGACGTAGTTCCCAACCGTATAGTCGATACCACCGATCGCGCCCAGCGTCATCGCGACATCGGGATGTTCGGCCCCGTACGCCTCTCGTTCGATCGCCAGGGCCCGCTCGGCGTTGGCTCTCGCCGCAACGTAGTCGCCGAGCGCGAACTCCACGGTCGCGAGATTGAACAGGCATTGCGCGACCTCCGGATGTGTCGGACCGAGCGTGCGCTCGCGTAGTACCAGCGCGCGCCCCAGTAGGTCGCGCGCGCGCCCTGCCTCGCCCGCGCTCTGTTCGAGCAAAGCGAGGTTGACGAGCCTCGCGGTGGCGAGCACGTCGTCCTCGCTCGCGGCGATACGCAAGAGCTCCACGTCGGCGATCTCGGCCCAGAGGCGCCCTTCGGCGAAGCGCGCTCGATGTGCACCGACCACGAACGTGAGCCCCGTGGCGGCCTGCGCGGCGAACAACGCGACTCCGGCTCGGCCTGCCTCGAGATACGCGCGAATGAGCTCTGTCTCCGCCGACGCATAGTCACCTTTGCGCTCGAGCATACTCCCGAGTGCGACGCGAGCACGCACGCGCAGCGGAGCCCAGCCGAGATCCTCCGCGTCGTCGACGGCGCGTTCGAGCGTTGCCACCGCTCCGGTCGCATCGCCGGCGTCGCCCAACGCGAGGCCACGAGCGACTGCCGCGCGGATCTCCGACGCGCCTTCGCGCAACTCCGGCGGAAGCGCGGGGCTCCTCGCGAGCAGCGACGGATCACTGCAGTCGCGACCGCCCTGCAACGATGCGGCGCTTCGCACGATCGCGGGCGCTTGGCTCGCGTCGAGCTCCGCCGCGTGCTCCAGGAACATCGCCAGCGCGAGTCGGCGTTCCTCCAAGCACTCACGCGACCGCTGATGCGTCTCCTCGTCGACGGAGTGGTCCACGTCGAAGGCCCGACAGCTCGCGCGCATCGCATCGGCCCACGCGGCGGTCATGCCCTCGAGCCATGGATCGAGGCGCGCGACGCCATCGCTCAAGTAGCTCACTCCGAGTGCCCGCAGATGCGCATCGACGGCCGACCGCTGTCCACCGTCCACTCCGGGCCAAGTGTGGCCGATCGCATCGGCCTCGGCATCGCATCGCGCGATGGCGAGCGAGCGTTTGCCGAAGTGCCAGATCACGCCGCCACACACGAGCGCGACGAGCGTGACCATGGCGGCGCCGCGTCGACGAGTGCGCGAGCGTCCGTGCCCGCGACGGAGCTCCGCCAAGAGAGCATCCATGCCGGGCCAGCGCGCGCTCGGGTCCTTCGCGAGCCCTCGCTCGACTGCGACTTGAAGCCATCGCGGAACCCGCCCGCGAGGAGCGGGACGCAGCCGCCCCTCCATCACGTTCGTTGCGAGCTCGATCGCGGAGTCGCCCGCGAAAGGCCGTGATCCGAACAACGACTCCCACAACGCGACGCAGAACGAGAACTGGTCCGCACGATGGTCGATGGCCGCGCCCGCGAACTGCTCCGGAGCCATGTAGGCCGGCGTGCCTACCAGCGCCCCTGCATCGGTGAGATCGACGTCGGACTGAACTGCGCCCGAGCCGGGCGCAATCGCCATCATGTCCGTGCGTGCGAGACCGAAGTCGGTCACCAGCGGCCGGCCGCGCTCGTCGACGAGCACATTGTCCGGCTTGACGTCACGGTGGACGATGCCGATCTCGTGTGCTGCTGCGATCCCCGCGCCGACTCGCGCGAACATGTCGGTCGTCTCCTGCCAACCTCGCGAACCGCGGGCAACCCAAGCGCGTAGCGTCTCTCCCTTGACGAAGTCCATCGCAACGTAGACGCGGCCGTCGTGCTCACCGGCGTCGTGGACGGCGACCACGTTGGGATGGCTGAGCCTCGCCATCGCGCGGGCCTCCCGGAGCAGTCGAGCCTGCTCGCTCGAGCGCAACCCGGGCAGCAACAACTTCACCGCGACCTTGCGGTCCAACTGCGGGTCGTAGGCGGAGTAGACGACGCCCATGCCGCCCGATCCGAGCTTCGCGATGAGGACGTAGCGACCGAGACGAGTCAGCTCGGCGCTGGCGGGCGCCGCACCACCTGGGTTGCTCGCGGCCGTCCGACCAAACGGATCGAACTCGGGCGGCAAGGTGCGGTCTCCGATCTCCATCGGGCGCCTTGCCATCAGCGTAACGGATGCCGACGGCTCGCGCCCGCGAAGGGTCGAAACGGCTTGCGGTGGAACTGGGCGAGCGAGGATGCAGCGGAGCCGTGAGGCGCCGCACCTGCCGGGGTGGTGTTGGGCCGCTCCGCGATCGACCGACCTGTCCGTGGCATTCGCGGCACCTCCACCTCACGCGAGCCCGAGGCGGTGCTCGCTGTCTCCGGGAGTACCTCGCGCTCGTAACGCGTGCTGCGGTTGCGCTTCGAAGGACGCGACGACGACGAGATCGCTGCGGTGCTCGGCGTCGCGCCCGTGGAGATGCGCGGCAGCATGAACCGGGCGATCGTCCGCCTGCGACAGGCACTCGCGGAGATCGATCCGCCGGCGCCCTGAGCCCGCCTCGACGCTCTCGTCGCACCCCGTCTCCCCGCGAGGCCCGCGCCGCCGGGCGCGCCGCGCTCGCGCACCGCCGCACCGGGCCCGCCGCACAACCCGAGGGCGGCGGCGTACCCCATCGCGGTTGACGTCCCACGCACCCCGGCGACAATCGACCCTGGTGCGATCGCAGACGTGGTGGCGGGCGCGATGGATCACGGGCGCGGTGGCGCTGCTCGCCGTGCCGGCCTGCGGTCGCACCGGCCTGCAGGGACCGTTGCCCGGCGGTGGCGACGAGCGCGGCGAGACCGGCAGCGACGGTCCCGGTCAAACCGACACCGGCGCGCCGGGCAGCTCGGAGAGCTCGAGCACCGGCGACACCCTGTGCGATCCGATCACCGGGCTGTGCCCGCTGGAGCTGCGCCTGCGCCGTGCGGTCGACATCCTGTTCGTGGTCGACAACTCGGGCTCCATGGGCGGCGAGCAGGGCACCTTGGTGCAGAGCTTCCGTTCCTTCGTCGAGGTACTCGAGTCGCAGCAGGTCGGCGCCAACTACCGCATCGGCGTGACCACCACCGCGGCCGACGGCCAGCTGCGCGCGAGCAGCTGCCGCGAGCGGTTGTTCGACTTCGTGTTCGAGTGGACCTTCGGCAGCATCGACGAGCGCCAGCGCGGCTGCCTCGATCACTGCATCTACGAGTCGATCCCGCTGCCGGTGCCGTGGGTCGAGAAGAGCGAGGGCGCCACCAACCTGCCCGCGGGCTACGACATGGCCGCGGCGCTGCAGTGCATCGGCCCGCCGGGCATCAACGGCCCCGGCTTCGAGGCACCGCTCGAGTCGATGAAGCTGGTGCTCGAGGACGACGGCGGCTTCCTGCGACCCGACGCGTTGCTCGCGGTGATCTTCTTGACCGACGAGGCCGACTGTTCGGCCTCGCCCGAGCAGCAGGGCTGGCTGGAGTTCGAGGGCTATCCGTTCTGGACCACGCCGGATCGATCGACCTCGGGCGCGTGCTGGAACGCGGGCGTGACCTGCGTCGGCGGCCCCGGCGTGTACGACGACTGCTTCGCCCAGGACAAGGCCCGCGACGGCGGCCCGGCGGCGCCCGAGGACGCGGTGCTCTACCCGCGCGAGCGCTACATCGATGCGCTGCGCGCGATGTCGCTGCAACGCCAGGCGCAGGGCTACCACGGTCAGGTGCTGTTGTCGCTCATCGCCGGCGTGCCGCTCGACTACCCGCAGACCCATGCGATCGAGTTCCGCGACTCCGATCTGCCCGACTTCAACCTCGAGTACGGCATCGGACCGGCGTGCAACTTCGGCAGCGAGACCGTGCAGGATCCGCCCGGCATCCCCGACGTGCGCCTGCGCGAGGTCGTCGAGGCCTTCGCGACCGACGAGCCCAACGTCTTTTCGGTGTGCTCGGCCGACTACGGCGTCGCGCTCGAGTCGATCGCGGGCGTCATCGGCGAGATCAACGAGAAGGCCTGCGTCGGTGGCTGCGTGCTCGACCTCGAGCCCGGCGGTGACCTGCAGCCCAGCTGCACGCTGATCGAGCAGTTCCCGCTCGAGGCCGGCGAGCCCGACCGCGTGGTCGAGCCCTGCGTGATCACGGGCGACAGCTGGGACTTCCCGGTCCTGGCATCGGCGCGTGCTACCGCGTGCTCGCCGACGCCCACGGCAGCACGCCCGAGGCCATCGACGACATGGAACCGTTCTGCGTACCTCGGGCTTCAACCTCGAGCTGGTGGTCGAGCGGCGCCCCGAGGTCCCGGTGCCGTCGGGGACCTCGATCGCGGTGCACTGCGACCCGTGGCCGAGCCCGGCATCGCGTGCCCGTGAGGCGCGGGCACCCGCGTGGCCACGCTGCGACCGCTGGGTCGCGCTCACAGCCATGAGCACCGGCACTGGGTTGCGCCGCGGCGGCAAAGCCGGCAGACCAGTGTCGCGCATGCCCACCGTTGCACCTCCGACTGCGTCGACCCGCCGGGCGGGCCTGCTCCGCGCCCTCGTCTCGCGCATGCTGCCGCTGCTGCTGGGGTTGCTCGCGGCGCTGCCGTGGGCGTTGCATGCCAGCGTGGCCCTGGCCGGCCCCGCGGTGCTCGCACCGGCCGAGGCCAGGCCGAGCCCGGCGAGGCCGAGCCCGAGGCCGTCGCGCCCGACTCGCCGCGCGCGTCGATGACCGCGTTCATGGATGCCTGCCGCAAGCAGGACTTCGCCCTGGCGGCACAGTGGCTCGAGCGCCGCGGCGCGCCAGCCTCGAGCCGCACGAGTACGCCGAGCGGCTGTGCGCGGTGCTGCAGTCCTGGCGATCGTCGACGTCGGTGCGTTGTCGAGCGACGGCGCCGGTAGTCCAACGACGGCCTGGCGCGCAACATCGACGTGCTCACGACCCTGCGCCGCGACGACGGCACCGACGAGCCGGTGCGCCTGAGCAAGCGCACCGGCCGGACCCCGGCGTGGGTGTTCGACCGCACGGTCGTGGCGCAGATCGACGCGTGGTACGGCGAGCTCGACGACATCTGGTTCCGCGAGCACCTGCCCGCGTTCATGCTGCGACCGGGGCCGCGCGGGCTGCTGTGGTGGCAGTGGCTGGCGCTGCCGGGGTTGATGCTGGTGGCGTGGATCGCCGGCTCGGTGCTCGCGCGGCTGCTCAGCCGCGTGGGCCTGCGTGTGGTCGATCGCAACCTGCAGAGCTTCGACTCCGCGCGGCTGCGGCGGCTGCGGACGCCGCTGACGCTGCTGGTGGCCGTGGGTCTGGTCGCGCTCGCGGTGCCGTGGCTGCGCTTCGGTGTCGGCGGCGAGCAGTTCGTGCACCGCCTGCTGCACGGCCTGTTCCTGTTCGGCGTGTTCTGGGCCCTGGCGCGCGCGGTCGATCTCGCGGGCGAGCTGATCGAGCGCTCGCGCTGGGCCGCGACCCACTCGGCCTCGCGCTCGCTGGTGCCGCTGGGTCGACGCATCGGCAAGGTCGTCATCGTCGCGATCGCCGTGGTCGCGCTGTTGGCCGAGCTGGGCTACCCCATCACCAGCCTGCTGGCGGGCCTGGGCATCGGCGGCCTCGCCATCGCCCTGGCGGCGCAGAAGACCGTCGAGAACCTCTTCGGTGCGTTCTCGATCGGCGCCGACCAGCCGTTCCGCGAGGGCGACTTCATCAAGGTCGGCGACGTGCAGGGCACGGTCGAGGCCATCGGCCTGCGCTCGACCAAGATCCGCACCAACAGCCGCACGGTGGTCACGATCCCCAACGGCAAGCTCGCCGAGATGCAGCTCGAGTCCTACGCCGCGCGCGACCGCATCCAGTTCAAGTGCAACCTCGGGCTGCTGTACTCCACCACCGCAGGGCAGCTGCGCACGATCCTGTCGGGCATCGAGTCGGCGCTGCACAGCCACGCCAGCATCTGGTCCGAGGGTCTGGCGGTGCATGTGGTCGGCTTCGGTGACAGCGCCATCGACGTCGAGGTCGTGGCGTGGTTCACCACCACCGACTGGGAGGAGTTCCTCGACATCCGCCAGGAGATGCTGCTGACGTTCGCGGCGATCGTCGAGGAGGCCGGCTCGGGCTTCGCCTTCCCCACGCGCACGGTCCACCTCGTCGGTGAGTCGGCGCGCGCGTCGAACCACGCGGGCGCGCGATGAGCGAGCGCCGCCCCAGCCGCGAGATCGTGCACGGCGACGGCATCGCGTGGCTGCAGGGCGCGCAGCTGGGCCCCGAGGCGGCGATCGTCACCTCGCTGCCCGACCACAGCGAGCTCGAGGGTCCGTTCGAGCAGTGGCGGCGATGGTTCGTCGACACTGCGGCGCTGTGCTGCGCCGCGGTCGCGCCCGAGGCGGTCGCGATCTTCTACCAGAGCGACGTGAAGCACGACGGCCGCTGGATCGACAAGGCCCACCTCGTGCACCAAGGCGCCGATCGCAGCGACGCCGCCTGCGTGTTCCATCGTGTGGTCTGCCGCAAGCCCGCAGGCACGCTCGGCTTCGGCCGGCCGCTGTACAGCCACCTGCTGGGTTTCTCCCGCGCGCTGCGGCTGCCCAGCGGCTACGGTGCGCCCGACGTGCTGCCGGAGCTGGGCGTGATGACATGGTCACGCGCCATGGGCACGGCCGCGTGCGCGCTGGTGTGCCGCTACCTGCTCGAGGCCACCGCGTGCCGCACGGTGGTCGATCCGTTCTGCGGTGTCGGCACCATGCTCGCGGTCGCGAACGCCCACGGGCTCGACGCGATCGGGGTCGAGCGCTCGGCCAAGCGCGCACGCAAGGCCGCCGCGCTGCAGCTGCCGTGACCGCGCGTCACTGCTGCCACAGGCAGATGCCCGCGTCGCCACCCATCATCGCGTCGACGCAGGTCATGCCGGTGGGGCAGTTCTGCCCCGCGACCGAGCACGTCAGGATGCAGTTCACCGGCGGCAGCATCAGATCGGGCCCCAGCAGACACTGACCGCTGGCGTTGCCTTCGGTCGGTTGCGGGCACATGCCGTCCTCGCACGGCGTGGTGCAGAACGAGCCGTTGAACCCGTCGATCGTGATGCACAGATCTGCGGGGCAGCCGTCGTTGCACTGGCCGTAGTCGTAGGTCGGGCCGATCTGTCCCCCGCCCGAGCTCTCCGCTGCGCCGCTGCTGCCGACCTCGCCGCCGTCGACGGCACCGCCATCGCTGCTGCTCGCGCCGCCGTCGCTGGCGTTCCTCGACGAAGAGCCCCCACCGTCGCCCGGCGGCCGCCGGCGTCGCCGAGCCGCCGGCATCGCTGCCCTCGTCGCCGGCCGCGCTCGTCGCCGTGGTCGCGCTGGTCTGGCCTCCGCGGAAGCCGACGCCGAGGCCGAGCCGAAGCCGAGGCCACCGTCCGAGACGTCCTCGGCACAGCCGCTCGTCGCGAGGCGATCACGAGCGTGGCGGCGAATACAGTCCAGCGGCTTCGACGCGTGGTGCGGGCTTCATGGCGTGGCGCTGTGCCGCGGCGTCGCGATGGGTTGCGCGCGCCGAGTGCGCCGTCGCAGTGCGAAAGCTCCCGCGCGCTGACGCGGTGGGCGTGGGCCGCGTGCCACGGAGGCGACGCGATCGCAGCCGCGTATCATCGCCCCGGCCATGACCCACACGCGCACCGCGATCGTCCTGGGGGCCTCCCGGATCGGTCGGCACCGCCCTGCTCCGCGCGTTGCTGCGCGACGGCGCTTCGACACCGTCGTCACGCTCGCGCTGGCGTTCGTCGCCCGATGCGATCGCGATGGCCCGCCCGCCGGGCGCACGCTGATCGAGCGGCTCGTGTCCGAGATGCACCCCCGCGTCGCTGTACGACGCGACCCTCGCAGCGGCGCGCGCCGTCGAAGGCGAGCTCGAGGGCTTCAGCGTGCTCGGCGTCGGCGCGGGCACCTCGAAGCTCACGCTCGACGAGCACCGCGCGGTCGACGTGGCGCTCAACCAGGCCTTCGTCTGCGCGCTGCGGGACTCGGGCAAGGTGCAGCATCTCGCGTTCATGAGCGCCGCAAGCTGGGGCCGACCCCGAGGCCAAGGCGTCAGCAGGCGCAGCCGGCGGCCGCCGCGCTACAACCGCGTCAAGGGCGAGTCGGAGCAGGCCGTGCGCAACGACGGCCTGCCCATCGTCAGCGTGTTCCGACCCGCGATGATCATCGGCTCGCAGCACACCCCCCGGCTGCTCGAGATTTGCAAGCGTTGCGGTTTTCGTTCGTGACCCCGGCGAAGTACAAGTCGATCCGCACCGAGCAGATCGCCGCGGCGATGCTCGCGACCGCCAAGCACCACCCTGCGACCAGCGCGACGTACCACTACCCCGAGATGATGGAGCTCATCGCGGGCGCGGAGCGCTAGCACGGCGTACAACGCTGGCTGCCCGCCGCACCCTGCTCCGTGCCCGCGCCCCTCAGGTCCCGTCGCGGGTCCGCCCTTGCTACTACGACAGGTGGCGCCGGCGATGCGGCACGACGACCCGCAGTTCACCAACACGTTGCCGTCGGGCGGACAGCTCGCCGGCGGCGACGAGGTGCACGCGCGCCGGCGACCGAGCACAAGCTGCTCAAGGCCCTACATACCATCGCCGCTACCGCGCGCGAGCGCATCGGCGAGGCGGCATGGGCGTGGTCTATGCCGCGGAGGATCCCGAGCTGGGCCGGGTCGTGGCGATCAAGCTGCTGCGCCCGGTGCAGGGCGCCGAGGCCGAGCGCGAGCAGCGACGGATGCTGCGCGAGGCCCAGGCGCTCGCGCGGGTGTCCCATCGCAACCTCGTGATGGTGCTCGACGTCGGCAGCCTGCGCGGTCGCGTGTGGATCGCGATGGAGTACGTCGCGGGCGAGACGCTCGAGACGTGGCTGTCGCGCGAGCACCGGAGCTGGTCCGAGATCGTCGGCGTGTTCGCCGAGGCCGGCCGCGGCCTCGCCGCGGTGCACGCCGCCGGCCTGGTCCACCGCGACTTCAAGCCCGGCAACGTCATCGTCCGCAAGGACGGCGCGTGCAGGTGCTCGACTTCGGGCTTGCGGCAACTGCTGGGTGACGTGGCCGAGCGTGCTCCCGACGCGAAGCTCGAGCAGCGCGGCGAGCCCGGACCTCGACGCGCTCGCGGCGACCTTGACGACCACCGGCGCGTTCATGGGCACGCCGGCGTACATGTTCCCCGAGCAGTTCCTGATGCCGACCGACGGTCGCACCGATCAGTTCAGCCTCTGCGTCGCGCTGTACGAGGCCATCTACGGCCATCGCCCCCGTTCAAGGGCCGCGACCTCGCGCAGCTGATGGCCGCGACGCTCGAGGGCCTGGGCGGGCTGCCGGCAGAGCTGCCCGGGGTGCCGCTCTCGGTGCGGCAGATCATCGCGCGCGGGCTGAGCAAGGCGCTCGAGGATCGCTTCGCGAGCATGGGATGCGCTGATCGCGCCGGAGCAGGCGCGCGCGCCTGCTCAACCAAGGTCCGCGGCAGGCTCGGCGCTTGCGCCGCCGCCGAACGCGGCGTCCAGGCGTCCTGGTGTCCGGCAGCCCAGCGGCTGACCGACGGGCACGAGGACACCGTGCCGGCCGCGAGCTCGACCGCGCCACCGCTGCGCCCGCGCCCGGCCCCGCGCCCGGCCCGCGGCGGATCCGCGGCGGCGCGGCGAGCCCCGCAGCGCCGCTGCCGAGCTGCCCCCCGCCCTC
This sequence comes from Nannocystaceae bacterium, assembly GCA_046351635.1. Classification (GTDB taxonomy): domain Bacteria; phylum Myxococcota_A; class Polyangia; order Nannocystales; family Nannocystaceae; genus Xiheibacterium. The sequence continues at coordinate 26,397 of JAXLYC010000061.1, forward strand.
GACCGCGGCCGCGCTGCCGCAGGTGACCGATCCGATCGACGACGCCATCGCGCCTGCGACCGCGCTCCCGTCGACGACGCCCCCATGACCCCACGCGCCGGCGACACGACCCGCGCGTTGCCGACCATGGAACCTCGAGGCGCCGCCCGGCCCGGCCAGCACCGCACGCGCGCTGCCGGGCATCGCGGATCTCGAGGCCGGCGACGCCGACGACGGCGGCAAAAGCCCCGGCGAGCGCGGCGAGTGGCCGGCGGCGGCCGGCTTCAAGCCGCCCGACGCGGCGCCGGCCGCCGAGCCCACCGCGCCGCCCTGAAGCGCGTGCGGCCGCGTGATGCGGCCGCGCGATGACGCAAGGGCCCGACGCGCGCGACGTCGACGACGAGCACGACCTCGCACAGGTGCTCGAACCCGGTGCCGCGACGCCGCCGGCGACGAGCATGTTCGACGCCGCTCGCGTGCTCGCGGCGGCCGCGGCCCGCCGCGCCTTGCCCTCGAGCTGGCCGAGTCGTCGGCGCCCATCGCGATCGGGCGCTACCGCATCCGCGAGCGTTCGGCCGCGGCGGCGCGGCGTGGTCTATGCCGCCGAGGATCCCGAGCTGCACCGGCCGTCGCGATCAAGGTGCTCGGCAGCGGCGACGGCGACGACGACGCGCGCACGGCTGGTGCGCGAGGCCCAGGCGCTCGCGCGCGTGGCTCCACCCCAACGTCGTCGCGGTGCACGACGTCGACCGTGCCGGCACTCACGGCTTTGGGCGGCCGCGCGGGTGAGACCTGGGTCTTCGTCGATGGAGCTGGTCGAGGGCACGACGCCGCGGTGGCGGCCGCCTGCGGCGCCGCGCCCGTGGCGCGAGATCCTCGCCACGCTCGTGGCCGCGGGCCGCGGCCTCGCGGCGGTCCACGCCGCCGGTCTGGTCCATCGCGACATCAAGCCCGACAACGTCATGATCGGCCGTGACGGCCGCACCCGCGTGATGGACTTCGGACTCGCGCGCGGACCCGAGATCGATCCGACCGAGCCGAGCATCACCACCGCCGACGCGCTGTCGCTGTCGGTCACGCGCACCGGCGCGGTCGTGGGCACGCCGGCGTGCGCACATGGCCCGGGAGCAGCACCTGGGCCTGCTGCTCGACGCGAAGTCGGACCAGTTCGGCTTCTGCGTCAGCGGCCTGGGAGGCGCTGCACGGCGCGCGCCCGTTCACCGGCCGCACCATGCAGGAGCTCGCGGCCGCGGTCTGCGAGGGCCAGTTGACGCCTGGCGCCCGAGGGCAGCCGGGCGCCACAGTGGCTGCGGCAGGCGCTGCGACGCGGGCTCGCGACCGATCCGGCGCAGCGCTTCGCGTCGATCGACGCGCTGCTCGAAGCGTTGCAGCGCGACCGCGACGCCGCCGCATCGCGCGAAGCCTCGCGGCCGGCGTCGCGGTTGCGCTGCTCACCGGCGCCGCGATGCAGACATGGTCGCACCGACGGGTCGCGGCGCAGTGCGCCGCGCAGGCCTCCGCGATCGATCCGCTGCGGGACGACGCCGCGCGCGAGCGCGTGCGCCAGGCGTTCGACACCACCGGTGCACCGCATGCGGCCGCCACCTTCGCCAAGGTGGTGCCGTGGTCGACCGCCAGCGCGCGGCGCGGGTCGCAGCTGCGCGAGCGCACGTGTCTGGCCGAGGCCGCCGCGCCGACGGCCGAACCGACGCCCCGCGCGGCGCGGTCTGGTGATCGGCTCGAGGGCTTCGCAGCCGCGATCGACGAGCTGGCGCGGGCCGACCGCGCGGTGATCGATCAAGCGGTGACCATGGCCGCGGCCCGAGCCGGTGGCCCAGTGCGAGCAGAGCGCGAGCGCCGCGCCACTACGACCCGTGGCCGGCACCGACGCCGCCGACGTCGACGCGGTGCGACGGGAGCTCGCCATGCGCGCGGCGGTGGCGGTGGCACGCTACGACGAGGCCCGCGCGCATGCCGACGCCGCGGCGACGGCCGCGGCCGCGCTCGACGACGGCGGCTGCGCGCGCAGACCGAGCTCATGGTCGGCGCGATCGACCAGGGCCAGGCCACTTCGACCAGGCCGCGAGCGTGTTGGTCGCGGCCTACCACCGCGCGGGGCAGCCGGCGCCGACGAGCTCGCGGCCGCTGCGGCCACGCGCATGGTCCGGGTCAGCGAGCTGGGTCAGCTCGACCGCGCCGAGGCCTGGGCCGGCGACGCACGCATGTGGCCTGAGCGCGCAGGCGATCTGGGAGGCGTGCGCGAGTCGGATCTGCTCGCGGCCGTCGCGAGCGTGCAGAACGAGCGCGGCCACGTCGAGGTTCCTGGCCACCGCCGAGTCCGCGCTGGCGCTCACGCGCGCCGCGGTCGGCGAGCAGCATCCTGACGTCGCGATCTCGACCGCGACCGTGGGCGCGCAGGCCGGCATGGCCGGCGACGTCACGCGGGCACGCGTCGAGCTCGAGCGCGCACTGGCGCTGGGCGAGCCGCTGCTGGGCGAGCACCCCGACGTCGCGATCTGGATCGCCAACCTCGGCCAGCTCGCGGAGCAGCGCGGCGCACTCGACGAGGCGCTGGCGCTGCACCGGCGCGCACTCCAGATCCTCGAGCACACCGCCGGCCCGGACTCGCCGACGGTCGCGGGCGTGGAGGACAACGTCGGCCGCGTCCACTACCTGCGCGGCGAGCTCGACGAGGCCGAGCGTCACCACCAGCGCGCGCTGACGATCCGCGAGCGCATCGGCAACGACGGCGATCTCGCGTATTCGTACAACAACCTCGCGACCATCGCGTTGCAGCGGGGACAGCCCGAGCACGCGGTCACGCAGATGCGCCGCGCAGTCGCGGCGATGCAGCGCACGAGCCCGGGCGATCATCCGGTCACCGCGGCGCTGCTCGCCGGCCTGGCGCTGTCGCTCGGTCGCAGCGGTCACCACGACGAGGCCATCGCCACTACCGACGATGCCGTCGCGATGGCCGGCCGCGCTGGGCGAGCACACCGAGGTCGCGCACCTGCGCGACCTCGCGGGCACGGTGCTGCTGGGGGCCGGGCGCCCGCGCGAGGCGATCGCGCGCTACCAGGCCGCGATGGCGCAGCGCTGGCGCGCCGGTGCGTCGGCGACGGCGACCTCGACGCGCTGCAGGGCTCGCGCGCGCCCACCGGAACTGGGCGGCTCGGGCGGCCGCCGACGCGGCCGAGCGCGCGCGCTCGAGATCCTGTCGCGACGCGCAGGTCGCTGGCGCAGCGCGCCCAGCTCGAGCTCCTGCTCGCGCGGGCGCTGTGGGACGCCGATCGCGATCGCGTGCGCGCGGTGAAGCTCTCGCGCGCGGCATCGCTGAGCGCGACGACGGTCGCGCCGTTGCCCACGCGACGCTCGCGCGAGGCGGCCGCGTGGCTCGCGAGCCACGATCGATGATCGAGATTTCGCGACACGGCGCGCAATCGAACCTCGGCGGTCGCGGTCTAGCCGCGGCATGAAGCGACTCTCGCTCACCCTCACCGCGCTCTCGCTCGTGCTGCTCGGCGCGTGCGAACAGCAGTCCACCACCGATTCGATGGAGCACAGCGCAGCCAAGCTCGCCCAGCTGCACCACGTCGAGGACTACAGCATCCAGATCGTCGCCGCGCCCGCGGATCCGATGCAGCCGGACGTGTCCGAGGACGCGCCGCAGACCGACGCTGCGCTCTCGACCGAGATGCCCGACCCCGAGGAGCTGCGCGTCGCCTGCTACGAGTGGCAGGACGACTCGGGTTGCAGCACCTGCGTGGTCACCTGGGGCCGCTGCAGCTTCTGGAGCTCCGAGTGCTTGGGCGACACCATCTGGTCGAACTGCTGAAGCTCTGACCACGCACCGCCGCTCGGCCACCGCGTGTGCCCCCGCCCGGTCGAGCGGCGGCCGTCAGCGCTTGCGCGTGACGCTGTCGATGACCTCGCCCTTGCGCGTGATGAACTCGAAGCGGATGCCCTGCGCGTCGGCGTAGACCTTCATCGCGCCGTGGTCGTCGTTGTAGCGCACGACGCTGCCGGCCACGGGGTTGCCCACGGCGTAGCGCTCGGGGTTGCCGCCCAGTCCGTTCACGAAGTAGAGCACGCCGCCGCCGTCGGGTGGTTCGATGCGCTCGTAGTGGTGATCGTGACCCGCGATGACCGCGGTCGCGCCCCAGTCCGCGTAGGGCCAGCGCATGCCGGTGGAGGATCCGTGATCGCCGGAGCTGTACGGCGGATGGTGCATGAGCACCAGCTTCCACGGGCCGTCGGCGGCCGCGAGCGCGGCCTGCAGCCACTGCGCCTGCACGCTGTCGGCGGCGTTGCCGTCGGGCTCGTGGCTGTCGCTGTCGACCACGAACACGTCGACCGGCCCCCACGACACCGCGTAGTAGCGCTCGTTGCCCGGCAGCGCGAAGTAGTCGGTGTACGGCCGCAGATCCGGCGTGCGCCAGTCGTGGTTGCCCAGCGCCGGGAAGAACCGGTTCTCGCGCGCGCCCTCGCCGTACTGTCCGCGATAGGGCGCGATGAAGTCGTGGTAGTACTGCCCGATGTTGTCGTCGATGGTCGCGGCCGCGCCGTCGTCGTAGTTGTTGTCGCCGGTGGTCAGGATCAGCTCCGGCGTCCAGCCGTGGACCATCGCCGCGACGTCGGCCTCCGCCGGGCCGGCCTTGCCGAAGTCGCCGATGATCGCGAGCTCGACCGACTCGCCGACGTGCTCGACGCGCAGCTGCTGGGCCGCCGGCGGCTCGGCCGGCGCCGCGTGGCAGGCCGCCAGCAGCGACGACGCCAGCAGCAGCCGGGCCGCGCGACTCACGGGCACACCGTCACGTCGGGGTTCATCGCGCAATCGAAGTCGTCGCAGTCGACGTGGTCGTCCATGTCGTTGTCGATGCCGTCGTCGCACAGCGCGTCGGTGTTCTCCTGCGGGCACACGGTGACCGCGGGGTTCATCGCGCAGTCGAAGTCGTCGCAGTCGATGTGGCCGTCGCCGTCGTTGTCCATGGTGTCCATGCACGCGGCGTCGTTGTCCTCGGGCACGCACACGGTGACCATCGGGTTCATCGCGCAGTCGAAGTCGTCGCAGTCGACGTGGCCGTCGTCGTCGTCGTCCCAGCCGTTGCTGCAGGCGTCGTCGCCGTCCTCGGGGCCGTTGCACGCGGTCACGGCCTCGGCCTCGGCGCAGTCGAAGTCGACGCAGTCGATGAAGTCGTCGCCGTCGTTGTCCACGCCGTCGCCGCACTGCGCCGGGTCGTTCTCGCTGCCGCCGGCCGAGCCACCGCTGCCGCTGCCGCCGGGGCAGACCGTGACCGACGGACTGTCGCTGCAGTCGAAGTCGTCGCAGTCGATGAAGGCGTCGCCGTCGTTGTCGACGCCGTCCATGCAGCTGGCGTCGTCCTGCTCGGTGCCGCCGCCGCTGTCGCTCGCGCTGGCCTCGGCGCTGGTCTGGGCGCCGCCGCTGCCCTCGGTGCTGGCGCCGTCGTCGGAGTCGGACACGACGCAGGCGGATGCGGCGACGCAACCCAGGAGTACCCGCAGGACACGGCGATGAAGCGGCATGGACAGGCTTCTAGACCACACCGCCGCGGCTCGACAATGGCGCGGCCGACGCGAGCCGCCGGCCCGCAGCGACGCGTCACGCCGGGCCGCGGCCCACCGGGCGTGACGGGACCCCGCCCTGGGTGCTGACCTCGCGGTGCCTCGCCGCCCGCGCTCGCGGCAGCCTCGCGCTGGTGCTCGCGATCGCAGCCGGCTGCGACGGCCTGCGACGCCCGTCGCTGCGCACCGTCGATCCCGGCCTGCAGCGGCAGCCCCGGCTCGAGCGCGAGCGCACCAGCGGTGGCTACCGCCTGGGCGAGTACGTGGTCGAGCGCCCGCGACTGCGCGAGCACGCCGTCGGCGAGGACCTCGGCACGCGCCCCGACGCGCCGCGCAACCCCGGTTGGCGCTGGGAGCTCGAGCTGACCGTGCGCAAGGGCCGGCAGCGCTGGACCGCGCACTGCAACGGCCGGCGTGTGCCGTCGATCGCGGCCGACTACGGCGAGATCGCCGACGTGACCAACGACGAGATCGACGCGCAGTGCGACATCGTCGGCGAGCAACGCTGGCACCTGGGCGCCCACGGCCGGCTCGACAAGAACATCGGCGGCGAGCTGAAGGCCGAGGGCGGCACCGCGATCGCGCCGCTGCAGCTCGAGATCATCCTGTGGGTCGTGCGCCTGCGGATGATCCGCCGCAGCCTCGCGGCGCCGGTGATGCAGCTCAAGCAGGACCGCACCGCGATCGCAGCGATGATCGTCGAGCGACCGCAGTGGGCGTGGCTCGGCGCCGGCGCGCCGGCGGAGCTGCAGGGCGTGGCCCTGACGGCGCTCGCGGCCCTCGACGCGCTGCCGCTGGGCTGGGGCGAGTGATCGCTCAGCTCGCCGCGACCGCGGGCACCAGCAGCTCGCCCGCGCTGGTGCTCTCGATCGCCCCCGGCCGCGCGACGCCGTCGGTGCCGTAGCGCACCACGCGATAGCGCGCGGTCGCGCTGCCGTCGGTCGCGACCGGCACCAGCAGCACGGTCGGCTCGCGCTGCGACTGCGTGAACACGACCGTGTCGGCGACGCTGTCGTCGTCGGCCAGCAGCTGCAGCGCGACCGCGAGCAGGCCGTGGCCGGCGAGCGTCGGGCCCGCGACCAGCCGCACGCGCAGCTGGCGGTGCTCGCCGTCGCGGTCGCGCACGATGAAGACCGGATCGCGGGTCTGCACCGGCGCGCCGACGAAGCTGCTGCCGTCGCCGCGGATGACCAGCACGTCCACCCGCATCGGCGGCGGATCCTCGGCCAGCGCCGGCAGGCTCACCGACTTGGTCTTGCGCTCGCCGGGCTCGAAGCGGACCTCGGCCGTGCGCACGCGCGTGCCCTCGACGAGCGACACGGTCACGCTCGCGTCGATCACGTCCGCGGGCAGCAGCGGGAACAGCCGCAGCGTCCGCTGGCTGCGCCACGGCGCGCGCACGACCAGGGTGTTGCCCTCGACCGGCTCCCATGCGCCGCTCTCCGACGGGCCGTCGGCGAAGAACCACGTCGTACGCACCTCGAGCCGCGGCTTGGGTGGCGGCGGCTCGGCGGGCGGCGCCGCGAAGGGCCCGGTCTCGGGCGGCGGCAGCGGCTCGGGCGGCGGCAGCGGGGCCAGTCGGCACCGGAAGCTCGCGCGCGGCTCGGCCTTGGTCAGCATGATGCTGCGATCGGCGACGCCGTCGACGCGGGTGTCGATCTGCACCTGCGGCGTGTCGTCGAACGAGACCGTGCCGGGCACGATCTCGAGCTCGAGCCGCGGCACCTCGGACAGCGGATGCACCGCCAACTGCAGCGCGGTCGCGTCGTGCCACTCGCCGGTGAACTGCGGCGGCCCCGACCATCCGCCACTGTCGACGAAGTGGACCTCGCTGCGCACGCGGTAGCGCGGCGGCTTGCCGTCGGTCCACGCGGCGAAATGCTGCAGTGTCGCGTCGCCGGCCTCGAACACCAGCGCAGCTTGGCTCGCGGGCTGCAGCTCGTCGGGGTAGGCCAGCTGCGTCACCAGCCGCTGCACACCCAGCGCCGCGAAGTCGCCCAGCGGGCGCACGTCGACGTCGAGCCGCTGCCAGAAGCT
>JAXLYC010000062.1:0-33890 GCA_046351635.1 Nannocystaceae bacterium
CGCGGTGCGCGAGCACAACGCGCCGACGAGCTGCAGGATCGGCGGTTGGATCTCCGCCCACACCGGGTCGTCGCTGGCGGCGTGCGACACCCGCACATCGACCAGCTCGCGCTCGCGATCGCGGTCGAACAGCGCCAGGGTGTGGCCGTCGCGGCGCAGCGCGAACACGTCCCGACCGCCGGCGTCGGCGAGCGGATCGAGCACCGCGACGAGCGCATCGTGATCGAGCGTCGGCAACGCCAGCCGTGCCGGCGGGCCCGCGTGCAGGCGCTCGCGCACGATGGTGTGATCGCCCGGCCGCGGCTGCTCGACGTCGCGCGGCGCATGCACCTGCGCGAACAGCTCGCCGTCGAGCCACAGCGGCGTCGTGAGGCTGGCCCACTCGTAGGGCCCCAGCCACTGCGGGGACAGCTCCAGCGCCAGTACGTTGGCGGACGCGGCCGCGCCGTCCCACGCCAGCTCGCCGACCCACACCGCGGTGGCTGGATCGCCGCGCAACCACGCGACGCGCAGCTGCGCCTGGTCGGACTCGATCGCGACCGCATCGGGCGCGGGCGCGACGAGCTCGGGCAGCGGCAGCGTGCGCGCAGCGGTGGGATCCCAGCCGCGCCCGGCGACCGGCAGCACGCGTGCCTGCGGCGGCGCGCTCGTGCGATCGATCAGCGCCAGCACGCCGCGCTCACCGCTGCCGCCCACGACCAGGGCGTCGGCGGTCCCGAGCGCTGCGCCGTCGTCCCAGCGCAACTCCGGGATCTGCACCGGATCGACGAACACGTCGACGACTTCGGATTGCTCGTTCGACACCGGATCGGGCGTGGACAGCTGCAGCGTGTGGCGGCTGGGCACCAGCCCGCCGCGCAGGTACAGCCGCAGGTTGCCGTCGGCGAGCACGCCCTGCGGTCCCTGGGGCGAGAGCATGCCGAGGCTGCGTCCGTCGAGCAGCACGCGCGTGACCCCGGCGGTGGCGAACACGTCGAGCTCGACGTCGAGGATGCGATCGACATCGAGGTGCAGCTCACCACCGGCGGGCTCGAGGAAGTCCGGCGGCGGTCGATCGACCGGGCCGGTCGAGCTCGAGCCCTCGCCCTCGCCCGAGGGCGCGGCGCCGTCGCATGCGATCGCGAGCACGGCGCCCACGCTCGTCACTGCGGCTCGCGGATCCACGCGCGCCCAGCTTTGCCCACGGGCAGAAGGCCCGCAAGCCCGGCGGTTCACACGCCTGCGAGCAACCACAGCACCACGGCGCTGGCGCCGTGCATGGTGCCCAGGACCCCACCGGCGAGGCGCAGGCGCGTGGCCGAGGCACCCAGCACGATCGCGACGCAGATGGCGGTGCCGATCGCGAAGGTCTGCTGCGCCTGCTCGAGGCTCGCGACCGAGGCCTGGGCCAGCGCGCCGGGGTCGTGCGCCGGGCCCAGCAGCGCGACCGCAGCCCGCAGCCAGATCACCAACGCGGCCCAGAAGCCCACGCGCACCGCGACCGCGAGCACGACGCGGCGGTGTGCCACCAGCACCGCGCCCGCGCGACCAAGGCCGCGACCGGTGGCCCGGATCGTGGCGCGCAGCGCCTGCTGCGCGAGGACGGCGGCGGATCGGGTCGGCGTCGCGGGCACGACGCCAGCGGTAGGCGATGCCACCGCGCAGGGTCAAGTTTTCGGCCGCGTGCGATACTGCGGCAGCCGCATGGCGCTCACCGTCGCACTGCTGGGCTCGCTGCTGTCGCTCGCGCCCCCGCCGGGGTGGAAGCCCGCCGCCGCGCCGCCGCCGTCGGCCTGGGCCCGCGCCGGCGCGAGGCCGTGGGCGGTGTGTGAGGAGCTCGGTCGCCAGGCGATCGCGCTGGGCAACGGCGGCGCACCGCGGGGCGAGAGCGGGCTCGAGGACAACAGCGTGTGGCTCGAACGCGTGCGTCGCTGTCCCACGGTGCCGGGCCTGCTCGTGCTCGCGGCGCGCCTCGAGCTGGTCGCCGCCGGCGACGTCGGCTTCGTGCACGAGCCCGGCACCAGCCTCGACGCGGTGGTCAACGATCACCGCGAGCGCGTCGAGCGGGCAGCGCAGTGGGCCAGACCGCGCTGCAGGAGAGCGCGCGACGCCGCGAGCCGCCGCCACGCGAGACCCGGTTCGTGCTCGCCTACGCGATGTTGTCCCTGGGTCGCACCGCCGACGCCCGCGCCGCGCTCGATCGCGCCATCGCGGCGGCAGAGATCGAGCGCTGGCGCAGCGATCGCATGGGCGCCGTGATCGCGTTGCTCGACGGCGACCTCGACGGCGCGATGGCCCTGGCCCAGCGCGCGACCATCGACGCGCCCATGGACGACCGCACCATCACGCGCTACATCCGCGCGATGGTGCTCGACATCCCCGGCGGAACCGCGGCCGCGCGCGCCGAGCTGCTCGATCTACGCAACGAAGCCGGCTCGATCATCGCGCGACGCGCCACCGAGAGCCTGCTGCCGGTGCACGAGCGGCTGTACCTGCGCGCGCTCGATCACCAGGTCGCCGAGGACAGCGGCACCGCGCTGCGGTTGTGGGACGCGTACCTGTCGCGGTCCGAGCCGGCCGAGCCCGAGCGCGTGCTCGCGCGGCGCCACCGCGCGGAGCTCGTGCGCAAGCCTGCGCCGGTGCGCTGACACCCAGCGCGGCGCCGGCCGCTGTGGCACCATCGCCGCCGATGACCGTCGTCGTGCGCACCGTCGAGGCGCTGCGATCGTGGCGAGCAGCCCTGCCCGCCGACGAGCGCGTGGCGTTCGTTCCGACCATGGGGTTCCTGCACGAGGGCCACCTCTCGCTGCTTCGCGAGGCGAGGCGACGCGGCGGCCACGTGGTGCTGTCGATCTTCGTCAACCCGACGCAGTTCGGCCCCGGCGAGGACTACGACCGCTACCCCCGCGACGAGGACGGCGATCTGGCCAAGGCCCGCGACTGCGGCGTGGCGCTGGCGTTCTGTCCGCTCGCGCCCGAGCAGCTCTATCCCAGCCGCGACACCTGGGTGAACGTCGAGCAGCTCGATCGCCACCTGTGCGGGCGCTCGCGGCCGGGCCACTTCCGCGGCGTGTGCACGGTGGTGTGCAAGCTGCTCGCGCTGGTGCAGCCCCACGTCACACTGCTGGGCGAGAAGGACTTCCAGCAGCTCGCGATCGTGCGGCGCATGCACGAGGACCTGTTCCTGCCCGGTGAGATCGTCGGCATGCCGATCGTGCGCGAGGCCGACGGTCTGGCGTTGTCGAGCCGCAACGCCTACCTCGACGCGACCACGCGCGCGCAGGCCCTGGCGATCCCACGCCTGCTCGATCGCGTCGCCGCGGCCTTCGCCGCCGGCGAGCGCGACGTCGCGACGCTGTGCGCCGGGGCCGAGGCCGCGCTGGCGCCGGGTCGGCTCGACTACCTCGAGATCGTGGACGAGCGCACGCTGACGCCGCTCACGCGCATCGAGGGCCCGGCCCGTGCCGCGATCGCGGCGTTCTTCGGCCGCGTGCGGCTGATCGACAACCGAATGCTGCTGCCGTGAGCGAGCTCGCCGCGGGCATGCTCGCGACGCTGGTGTGCTCGCTGCTGTGGGCCGTGCTCGACGTGTTGCGCAAGCAGCTGGTCGCGCGGGTCGAGCTGGGTGCGCTGGTGGTGTGGCTGGCGCTGTCGCAGGCGCCGCTGCTGCTGCCGTGGGCCGCCACCGCCGAGCTCGGCGCGATCACGGACGGCTACGGCGGCTGGGTGCTCGCGAGCGTCGCGGTCAACGTGCTCGCCAACGTGCTCTACCTCTTCGCGGTCGGCAGCGGCCAGTTCAGCGTCGCGATCCCGCTGCTGGCGTTCGTGCCGGTGTGGACCGCGGTGCTGGCGGTGCCGCTGCTGGGCCAGCTGCCGACACCGCTGCAGGGTCTGGGCATCGCGATGGTGGTCGCCGGCGCGGTCGCGCTGACCGGCGGCGGTCGCCGCGGGGTCGTCGCGCTGGTGCGCGAGCCCGCCAGCGTCGCGATGCTGGGCGTCGCGTTCGCGTGGTCGCTGACCATCGTGCTCGACAAGCGCGCGACCGTGCACGCGCCGGTGGCGATCCACGCGCTCGTGCTCAGCCTCGGCATCGCAGCCGGCGGCACGCTGTGGCGGCTGCTGCAGACCCGCGGCCGCGTCGGCGAGGTCGCGCGCGGCATCGGTCGCGCGCTGCTGGCCGCGCCCGCGCGCCTGGCCGCCGCGGGTGCAGTCGCGGCCGCCGCGATGGCGCTGCAGCTGCTCGCGATCCAGTCGGTGCCGGTGTCCGTGCTCGAGTCGGTCAAGCGCACGCTGGGCATGGGCGCGGCGCTGGTGTTCGGGCGGCTGCTGTTCGGCGAGCGCATCAGCCGTGCGCGCGTGTTGGCCATCGCAGTGATGGCCGGCGGTGCCGTGTTGGTGCTGCAGCAGCTGTGACGCGGCTCAGCGCTTGCCCTCGATCACGACGCGCTGCTCGCCGAGGAACTGGCCCAGGGCCGTCTCGACCGCACAGCTCCACTCGCCCTGGGGCTGGTCACCGAAGTTGCGCTTGACCGAGTAGGTGCGGAAGCCCTGCTCACGCCCGCCGCGGATCTCGAGCTCGATGCGATCGACGACGTGGCCGTCCTTGCGCCACACGTGCAGCAGCCGCTCGCGCACGCCCAGCGGCGCGAAGATGGCCGTGGCGCACACCAGCTTCGCCGGCGGCGCCGCCAGCACCGCGGTGGGATCGAGCACCTCGTAGCCCCCGCGGCGCGTGCCGACCTCGACGCTGACCAGGTGCATCGGCACCGCCGGCACCAGCCGCGCGCCGCCGCCGAGCAAGACCAGCGGCATGACCAGCGCCGCGGCGATCGCAGCGACGACCGAGCCGAACATGCGGCGGCCGTGCACGCGGTCGGCGAAGACCATCACCGGCAACGCCAGCGCACCGGCACCGGATGCGGCCCACAGCGCCGCGGTGTTCGACAACCCCAGCCCCGGCAGCACCGCGGCCATGACCACGAAGCTCGCGAACGCCGGCAGCAGCAGGCCGCCGCGCGTGCGCATGAGCAGCCGCTCGGTCCACGGATCCCACAGCGACGCCAGCGCTGCGGCGCACAGCACCGCGAGGAAGACGGTGTGCCCGACGGTGCCGGCCCACGACTTGAAGTAGAACGGCAGCGCGAAGTACAGCTGCAGGTGGATGCTCGACTGCATCAGCATGAGCGTCGAGAACCGCGCGCCGCGGACGATGCGGCCCACCACCGCCGGGGCCTGGTCCGGCGCGGCCGCGGCCTCGCGGGCCTCGTGCACGCGCTCGAGCCAGATCACCAGCAACAGCACCAACCACGACGCGAGCGCGACCGCGGCCACGATCGCGCCGCGCTTGGGCCCGCGATCCATCATCAACGCACCGACGATGCCCACCGCCAGCGATGCCCACGGCAGCACGCGCTGGATCAGGTGCACGACGCGCTGGGCGGTGAGGCGAACCATCGCGAGCGCCCGGGAAGATAGCGCGGTCATCCGTGCTGCGGCACGGCCGGCCGCACCGGCTGCGACGCGCGACGCCCCGGCACGATTCCGCCGCCGCGCGGCCCCGGGCGACGCTGCCGCGGGGTTCGTGGTATGGCAGCGCGGTGGATCACGGCGACGCGCACGGTGAGCCCGAAGCGTGGTGGGTCGCGGACGACGCCGCGATGGCGCGGCTGGTCGAACGCCTCGCAGCGGCGCGCGTGACCGCGCTCGACACCGAGAGCAACGGCATGTACGCGTGGCGCGAGCGCGTGTGTCTGCTGCAGGTGTCGCTGCCGGGGCTCGACGCGGTCGTGGACGTGCTCGCGATCTCGCCCGCGCCGCTGCAGCCGTGGCTCGCCGATCCCGGCTGCCTGAAGATCCTCCACGCGGCCGACAACGACATCGTCACGCTGCGGCGCGACTTCGGCCTGTCGCTGTGCCACGTGTTCGACACGATGCTGGCGGCGCGGGCGCTGGCGTGGCCGCAGCGCGGCCTCGCCGACCTGTTGGCCACGCGGCTGGGCGTGCGCAGCGACAAGCGCTGGCAGAAGTTCGACTGGTCGCGCCGGCCGCTGCCGGCCGAGGCGCTCGACTACGCCCGCACCGACACGCGCCACCTGCCGGCACTGCGCGCGCAACAGCTGCAGGAGCTGGCGCAGCTCGATCTCGACGGCCGCGACCGCCAGGCGTGGCTGCAGCACGCGTGCGAGCGCTCGACCCGGCTGCAGCCGCGGCCGCGCAGCTTCGACCCCGACGGCTGGGTCCGCATCGACGGCGCGGCCCGGCTCGACGACGCTGCGCGCAGCGTGCTCGCGGCGTTGTGGTGCCTGCGCGAGCGCTTCGCCGAGGAGCTCGACCGCGCGCCCTACCGCGTCGCCGGCGACGCGGTGCTGCTGGCGATCGCACAGCGTCAGCCCGCCGACCCACGCGCCTCGCGGCCATCCCCGGCGTCGGTGGGCCGCTGGCACACCGACTCGCCGCGCGCGTGCGACGCGATCGCGCGGGCGAAGACCGAACCGCCACCGCCGGCGCCGCCCAGTACCGCGCACGCCCGCGACCGTGCGCACGCGCTTCGAGGCCCTGCGATCGTGGCGCCGCGATCTCGCGACCGCACTGCAGCTCGAGCCCGATCTGATCCTGGCCAAGGACGCGCTCGTCGCCGTGGCCGAGGCCGCACCGGCCGACGCCGACGCGCTCGCGGCCTGCGGCGCGCTCGATGCGTGGGAGCTCGCGCGCCTGGGCGAGAGCATGCTCGCCGCGATCGCCCGCGCGCCGTGATCGCGCGGTGCCGTGATCAACCGGGCGCGGCCGCGCCCGCGACCACCAGATCGAGATCGATCTCCAGCGGCGCCGATCCGTAGGGCCGCAGGCGCGCATGCAGGTGCGCCGGCAGACCGTCGAGGATCGACGGGTCGATGTCGTCGGGCAGCAGCACCGCGACGTAGACGAACTCGTAGCTGCCGTCGGGCAGGATCTCGAAGGTGATGGGGTAGTTCGCGAGGTACTTGAAGTGCCCGCCGACGCCGTCGTCGTGGCCCTCGATGTCGATGGTCAGATCGAGCAGCGGCGCCAGCTCGCTCTCGTAGTCCTCGGGCGGATCGGGCAGCACGAACTCGCCGCCGCGCAGCGGCAACGGGAACATCGCCGCGCCCTGCCCGCCCCACACCACCTGCAACACGTCGCCGTCGTGCAGCGGGTTGAACTCGGTCGCGCCCCAGCCGACCTCGAACCATCCCACCACCGGCGCGCCGGTGCTGTCACCGCTCGACGACGCGCTCGAACTGCTCTCGTCGTCGCTCGCGCTGGTGCCCTCGGCCGCGTCGTCGATCGAGCGGGCCCCGCCGCAGCCGACCAGGAGCCCCAGCGCCAGCCCGACCCATCGCGCCCGGCCGAGCCCACCCACCACTGCCACTGCGACCACGCATCCATCCTGACCGCAGCGAGGGCGCCAGGCAAGCGCGACGGGCCGCACGCGCAGCCCTGCGCGCATGCCCGGCCCCGCCGAGGGCGGCGCCACCGGCCGCCGACGGCGCCCCGCGTTGCAGCGCGCGAGACGGTTCGTTGCACCGCGCGGGCTTGGGCCCGGCGCGCGGGCGGCCTACGCTGCGGCCGACCAAGGAGTCCCCATGAGTCACGACATCGCTGCCCTGGATCGCGAGCTCAACCAGATGATCATGTCCGGCAAGGCGCTCGACGCCTTCGAGAAGTTCTACGCCGACGACTGCACCATGCAGGAGAACGTCGACGCGCCGCGCGTGGGCAAGAACGCCTGCCGCGAGTACGAGATCGGCTTCTTCTCCAACATCGCCGAGTTCAAGCGCGGCGAGCTGCTCGCGGCCGCGGTCGAGGGCGATCGCTCCTACAGCGAGTGGGTCTTCGCGTGCACGTTCAAGGACGGCACCGCGATGGAGAACACGCAGGTCGCGGCGCGGCGCTGGAAGGACGGCAAGGTGGTGTGGGAGCGGTTCTACTACCGGCCCAACCTCACCCCGCCGAAGTGAGCGCCTTGTTGGCCAGCTCGAACACGTCGCGCGAGAGTCCCGCTCGCGCGACGATGCGCGAGAGCTCGCCGCGCATGGCGTCGCCGCGCGCCGCGTCGAAGCGCCGCCACTGCACCAGCGCGGCGACCAGGCGCGCGGCCAGCTGCGGGTTGAGCGGGTCGATCTCGAGGATCGCGTCGGCGAGCAGGCGATAGCCGCCGCCGCCGGCGTCGTGGAAGCGCACCTGGTTGCGCACCGAGAAGCTGCCCAGCAGCGCGCGCACGCGGTTGGGATTGCGCAGGTTGAACTCGGGATCGCCCGACAGCGCCTGCACGCGCGCGAGCGTGTCGGCGCGCGAGGAGGTCGCCTGGACCGCGAACCACTTGTCGAGCACCAGCGGATCGTGGCCGAAGCGGCGGCGGAACTCCGCCAGCGGGGCCTCGGGCACGTCGCCCTCGACGTCGACCAGGCAACCCAACGCGGCCATGATGTCGGTCATGTTGTCGGCCTCGCGGCACTGCGCCAACGCCAGCGCGACGCCCTCGGGCTCGCCGCTGGCCACGAGGTAGCGCAGCGCGGCGTTGCGCGCCCGTCGCTCGGCGATGTCGCGCTGCTCCACGCGGTAGGGCCCGCGCGGCCGCAGCTGCTCGTACATCGCGCGCAACCCCGGCAGGTGCGCGCGCGCGATGGCGGTGAGCGCGAGCTCGCGCGCGACGTGGAGCCCGTCGACGTCGATGACGTCCGTGTGCTGCGCCAGCACGCGTTCGTCGGGCAGCGTCAGCATCGCCGCGCGCAGTGACCCGTCGAGGCCGGCATCCGCAACGATCGGCGCGAACGCGGCGACCAGGCGCGCGTCGAGCTGCAGCGGACGCCCGGCCGCACGCTCGCGCACCAGCGCCGCGAGCGAGGCCTCGGCGAGGGTCTGCGCCGCGTCCCAGCGCGAGAACGCGTCGGCGTCGTGGGCCATGAGAAAGGCCAGCTCGTCGACGGTGCGCTCGAAGCGGAGCTTGACCGGCGCACTGAAGCCTCGCAGCAGCGACAGCACCGGCGGTGCGTCGATGTCGGCGAAGACCCAGCTCGCCTCGGGCGTGCGCAGCTCGAGCAGCGCGGTGGTCTCGCGCACGCGCGCGTGGCCCTGCACCAGCCGCAGCGGCAGATCGCGGCCGTCGGGCCCCAGCAGGCCGATCGCAACCGGGATGTGCATCGGCGTCCACGCGGCGGCGTCGAGGTTGACCGGTGCCCGTTGGCGCAGCGACAGGGTCTGCGTGCGCGCTTGCCGATCGAAGCGCGACTCGACCTCGACGATGGGCGTGCCGGCGCGCTCGTACCACAGCCCGAACTGCTGCAGGTCGGCCTCGTTCGCGTCGGCCAGGGCGGCGCGGAAGTCGTCGCACGTGACCGCCTGGCCGTCGTGGCGCTGGAAGTACAGATCCATGCCGCGGCGGAAGCCGTCGCCGCCGAGCAGGGTGTGCATCATCCGCACGACCTCGGCGCCCTTGTTGTACACCGTGACCGTGTAGAAGTTGTTCATCTCGATGTACGACTCGGGCCGGATCGGGTGCGCCGTGGGCGACTGGTCCTCGGCGAACTGCGCCGTGCGCAGGGCGATGACGTCGTGGATGCGCTTGACCGCGGCCGAGGTCATGTCCGCACTGAACTGCTGATCGCGGAAGACCGTCAGGCCCTCCTTGAGCGTGAGCTGGAACCAGTCGCGGCAGGTCACGCGGTTGCCGGTCCAGTTGTGGAAGTACTCGTGGGCGATGACGCCCTCGATGTCCTCGTAGTCGTCGTCGGTCGCGATCTCGGGCCGCGCGAGCACGAACTTGGCGTTGAAGATGTTGAGGCCCTTGTTCTCCATCGCGGCCATGTTGAAGTCGCTGACCGCGACGATCATGTAGAGATCGAGGTCGTACTCCAGGCCGAAGGTGGTCTCGTCCCATGCCATCGCGCGCTGCAGCGAGCGCAGCGCGTGGTCGCAGGCGTCGACGTTGCTGGGCTCGACCCAGACCTCGAGCCGGACGCTGCGGCCCGATCGGGTCGTGAACGTGCCGTCCTTGCAGCGCAGATCGGCGGCGACCAGCGCGAAGAGGTAGCAGGGCTTGGGGAACGGGTCCTGCCAGCGCGCGAGGTGGCGGCCCTCGGGCAGCGCACGGGTCTCGACGCGGTTGCCGTTGGACAGCAGCACCGGATAGCGCGTCGCATCGGCGACGATGGTGGTGCTATAGCGCGCCATCACATCGGGCCGATCGAGGAAGTAGGTGATGCGGCGAAAGCCCTCGGCTTCGCACTGCGTGCAGAACGAGCTGCCCGAGCGGTACAAGCCCGACAGCTCGGTGTTGTGCTGCGGTTGGATCTCGACCACCGTGCGCAGGCTGAAGGCATCGTCGTCGGTCGGGATCGTCAGCGACGACGCATCGCGCTCGTACTGCTGCGGACCGAGCGCGACGCCGTCCTTGCGGACCTCGACCAGCGTCAGCGCCTCGCCGTCGAGCCGCAGCGCGGCCGCGCGCGGGACCGCGGGGTTGCGCCGCACCGCCAGCGTCGCGGTGACCCGCGTGGACTCCTCGCCCAGCTCGACATGGAGGTCGACCTCGTCGATCCAGAAGTCGGGCGGCCGGTAGTCCCGGCGGTGGATCGGCTCGGGCCTCGGATCCTTCATATCCGGCGAGGATAGACCCGCGTTGCCTCACGAGGATCCCTCACGTGCGGTCAGCTGGTCATACCAGTTGACCATCCGATACGCTGATGGCATAAGCATCTCGATGGCCCTGCAGCGCATCGCGAAGCGGACCCTGTCGGACGAGGTCTTCGAGCAGCTCTCGGCGGAGATCGTCCAGGGGCGCATGCAGCCCGGGGTGGCCCTGCCGGCCGAGCGTGAGCTCTGCGAGACCCTCGGCGTCAACCGCGGCGCCCTGCGCGAGGCCCTGCGGCGGCTGGCGCAGGCCGGCCTGGTCTCGATCGCCCAAGGCGGCGCGACCAAGGTGCTCGACTACCGCCGCAACGCCGGCCTCGATCTGCTCAGCCAGGTGCTGTTCCGCGACGGCGGCACCATCGACCTCGAGGTCGCGCGCAGCGTGATGGAGATCCGTGCCGCGCTCGCGCCCGACATCGCGCGGCTGTGCGCGCGCCGGGCCGACGAGGCGACCACGCGCGAGCTCGGCGAGGTGGTCGAGGCCATGGCCGCGAAGCCCGACGACCTCGACGCGCTGCAGCAGCTGTCGCTCGACTTCTGGGATCTGCTCGTGCGCGGCTCGGACAACATCGCCTACGAGCTCGCGTTCAACACCCTGCGCGTCACCTACGACACCGTCCGCACCGCGCTGGTGCACGTGATGGCGGACGAGCTGCAGGATCTCGCCAGCTATCGCGCCATCGCCGAGGCGGTCGCGCGCAAGGACGACGTCTCGGCCAAGCACGTGGCTTCCGCGTTGGTCGAGCACGGCACGCATCGCATGTTCGAGCTGATCGCCGCGCTGGGAAAGTCGGGCACGCAGGCGCCCGACGCAGGAGGGACTCCGTCGTGAACACCATCGTCTCGTTCTTCGGCACCGAGGGCCGCGCCACGCTCGACCCGCGGGCGCCCAACCTGAGCATGCGCGACGCGATCGCGTACTTCGTGCGCCGCCCCTCCGCGATCACACTGATGGTGCTGCTGTCCGCCGCGCTGACGGTGCGGCTGTGGCTGGGCGACTTCCAGCTGTGGGACGCGCTGCTGGCGGTGACGTTGGTCGTGGCCCACCCGCTCACCGAGTGGTTGATCCACGTCGAGATCCTGCACTTTCGTCCCCAGCGCTGGTTCGGCCGCACCGTCGACCTGCCGGTCGCGCGCGACCACCGGGCCCACCACGCCGATCCGCACGAGCCGCGGTGGTGGTTCATCCCCATGCGCAGCCTCGCGCGCGCCTTCGTGGCCCTGGTGACGCTGGCGTGGCTGCTCATGCCCACGGTGCCGCTGGCGACCACGGTGGTGGCGACGATGCTGGCGCTGGGCCTGGTCTACGAGTGGACGCACTACATCTGTCACTCGAGCTGGCGGCCGCGCTCGAACTTCTACCGCACGCTGTGGAAGCTGCACCGCCTCCACCACTTCAAGAACGAGAACTACTGGATGGGCGTGACCGGCCACGCCGGCGACCGCCTGCTGGGGACCATGCCGGACCCGCGCACGGTCGAGACCTCGGCGACCTGCCGCAACCTCGACGAACGCTGACGGGCCGACAGCGGACGCCGCCGGCCTGGGGTCGCGCAGGGACGCAGAAGGCACCCGCGACGACCGAGCCTGTGCGCCGATGCGCTAGGCTCCCGGGCGATGCCGTCCGCGTGGTCCGACGCCGATGCCCAGGCTGCGATCGATCGCTGGGCCCACCTTCCCCACAGCAACGAGGCGCTCGCGCTGCGGGTGTACAGCTCGCGGCTGATCGGGCGCGACCCGAGCCTGGTGCTGCACGGCGGCGGCAACACCTCGGTCAAGACCGCGCTGCCCGACGACACCGGCGCGGTGGTGCCGGTGCTGTGCGTCAAGGGCAGCGGCTGGGACCTCGCCGACATCGAGCCGCCGGGCCTGCCCGCGGTGCGGCTGCAGACCCTCGCGGCGCTGCGGCAGCTGCCCGCGCTGGGCGACGAGGACATGGTCAACGCCGCGCGCACGCGGCTGTTGCAGGCCCACGCACCCAATCCCTCGGTCGAGGTGCTGTTGCACGCGTTCCTGCCCGCGACGTACATCGATCACTCGCACGCCGACCGCATCCTGGCGCTGGTCGATCAGGCCGACGCCGAGGCCCGCTGCCGCGAGATCTTCGGCGAGCACCTCGCGGTGGTGCCGTACGTGATGCCGGGCTTCGCCCTGGCCAAGCTCGCGGCCGAGGTCGCCGAGCGCAACCCGCAGGCGTGGGGCCTGCTGCTGCTGCAGCACGGCCTGTTCACCTGGGGCGCGACCGCGCAGCAGTCGTACGAGCGGCACGTCGCGGTGGTCGACCGCGCCGAGTCGGTGCTCGCACCCAGGCGCAGGCCGCAGCTCGAGGTGGGGGCACCGCGACACGACTGGGTCGCGCTCGCGCCGACCCTGCGCGGGCGGCTGGGCGCGGGTGAGCGGCGCTACGTGCTGACCCTGCGCGAGAGCCCGGCGATCCGCCGCTTCGTCGACGACGCCACGGTGGCGCAGCGGGCGACGCGGGGACCGGCCACACCCGACCACGTGCTGCGGACCAAGCCGTGGCCGCTGGTGCTGACGCTGCCCGACGCGCCGCGGGATCACGCTGCGGCGATCGACGCCGCGCTCGCGCGCTACCGCGACGACTACCGCGCCTACTTCGAGCGCCAGTGCGCCGCCATGGGCGTGAGCCGGCGGCCGCTCGATCCCGATCCGCGGATCGTGCTCGTGCCCGGGCTCGGCCTGGTCGCCGCGGGCGCCGACGCGCGCGCCGCCGCAATCGCGGCCGACGTGTACGAGCACACCATCGACGTGATCGACGACGCCGACGCCATCGGGCGCTTCCATGCCCTGCCCGAGGGCGATCTCTTCGACATGGAGTACTGGTCCCTCGAGCAGGCCAAGCTGACCGTCGGCAACAGCGGCGGCGCGCGCCCGCTGCAGGGCCGCGTGGTGGTCGTGACCGGCGCGGCCGCGGGCATCGGCGCAGCAGTCGCGCGACGATTCGCCGCCGCTGGCGCGGCGCTGTGGTTGGTCGATCGCGACGCCGACGCGCTCGAGCGCGTCGCCGCGGCATGCAAGGCGCCCTACGCCGTGCTCGACGTGACCGATCGCGCCGCGGTCCACCGCACCGTCGCAGAGGCGGTTGCACGCTTCGGCGGCGTCGACGGCCTGGTCAGCAACGCCGGCACCGCCCCGCAGGCGCCGATGGACGCGTGCCCTCCGGAGCTCTTGCAGCAGAGCCTCGCGGTGAACTTGCTCGCGCACCAGTGGTTCGCCGAGGCCATGATGCGGGCGCTGCGGGCCCAGGCCACCGGCGGCTTCCTGTTGTTCAACGCGTCGAAGTCGGCGTTCAACCCTGGTCCCGGCTTCGGGCCCTACGCGATCGCGAAGGCCGCCCTGGTCGCGCTGATGAAGCAGTACGCCGTCGAGGGCGGACCCTTGCGCGTGCGCGCAAACGCGGTCAACGCCGATCGCGTGCGCACGGCCCTGCTCGATCCCGCAGCCTTGGCCGAACGCGCACGCGCGCGCGGGCTCGATCCCGACGCGTACTTCCGCGCGAACCTGCTCGGTCAGGAGGTCACCGTCGACGACGTCGCCGCGGCGATGCTGGCGCTGGCGCTGGCCGAGCGCACGACCGGTGCGGTGCTGCCGGTCGACGGCGGCAACATTGCGGCGTCACCCCGCTGAGGCGGCCGCCGCGGTTGTGTGCGACCATCGGCGAACCATGCCTTCGTTGCGTCGCGCCCTGTCGTGCTCGTCGTTCGTGTGTGTCGTGCTCGCGCTGCCGTCGACCGCGCCGGCACGCTCGGGCGACGCGCGGCTGTTCGGGCGCGAACGGCTGCCGCGCACGCCGCTGTCGGCCGACGAGATCGCCGAGCGACGCGCGGCGCTGGACGAGCACCTCGAGCTCGAGGGCCTCGAGCTCGACGGCGACGTCATTCGTCGCCGCGACGGCCTGGGTCCCACCGGGCTGCGCGCGCACACCGGCGTGGCCCACGGCACCGGCACCTGGGAGGACCCGCCGCACTACGCGACCATCTTCCTCAACTTCTTCGGCGGCACACTGTCCTCGGGCACCAACGCCGCCGAGATGGAGGCCGGCTGCGTCGGTGCGGTCGACGTCGACTACCCGATGTTCGGCGGCTCGCAGGCAACCGCGCTGTCGATGATCCAGGTGTTCCAGAACGCGATGTCGCCGTATGCGGTGCGTATCGCCTACGAGGAGGCTCCGCCGGCGCACCTGCCCTACTCGATGGTCATGATGGGGGGCGACCCCTCCGACATCGGCATGGATCCCGGGACCCTGGGCGTGTCGTGCAGCTCGGACTGTGGCGACACCTGGTGGCGCGACACCACCTTCGCGTTCACCGAGGCCTCGGGCAGCGCGCTGACCATCGGCAACACCGCGCTGCAAGAAGCCGCGCACGCCTTCGGCCTCGATCACATCGATGGCAGCGAGCACATCATGTACCCCTTCGGCACCAGCGGCGAGAAGATCTGGGCCACGGAGTGCACACCCTACAACGACGCGACCGGCGGCATCAGCTGCACCTACGTGCACGACGTCTTCTGCGGCATGGACTCGGGCATGCAGAACGACGACGCCGAGCTGACGGCGTTCTTCGGGCCCAACGCGCCGGACATGGAGCCGCCATCGGTCACCATCGTCGAGCCCGCCGACGGACTCGAGGTGCCCGCGGGCGCCGACGTGCCGGTCGCGACCGAGGTCACCGACGACCACGACGGCGCGGGCTGGCGGCTGCGCGTGATCCCCGAGGGCGGCGACGAGCAGATCGTCAACGCCTACCAGTTCGAGACCAGCTGGAATCTCACCGGCCTGCCCAACGGTGCGTACACCATCCGCGTCGAGGCCATCGACCACGATCGCAACGAGGGCGCCGCCGAGGTCACGATCTACGTCGGCACCGACGCGCCCGAGACCACCGGCGCCGACTCGGGCAGCTCGGGCGGCTCGGGCGGATCCGGTGGCGGCGGTTCGTCCGGCGGCGGCGGCAGCGAGGCCGGCGACGGCACCGGCACCGGCCCGCAGCAGACACCGACCGATCCCGGCTGCGCGTGCACGGGCGGCGGCGTGCCGACGCGGGCGATGCTGCCGCTTCTGCTGCTGCTGCCCGCGGTCGCGCGGCGGCGCCGGCTCACGGCTCGGCGGAGCTGAACCCGCGCGCAGGCACGGCCGCGGCGAAGGCCGGCGCGGCCGCGGACGCGGGCACGCCCTCGCGACCGAAGCGATGCGGCCGGGCCGCGAGCACCGCGAGCTCGCGCGCGCTGGGCTTGGGGCTCGCGCGACAACCCCCGAGGGTCTTGGTCTGCTGCAGCATCACCGGCGCGCTGCGGCGTGCGCCCTCACAGCGGCGGTGGTCGAAGCCGAGCAGGTGCCCGACCTCGTGGTTGACGACGTAGGTGCGGTATTCGTCGAGGCGGCCGCGGTAGGTCGCGGCGCCGCGCAGCCATCGGCGCGCGTTCACGACCGCGCGGCCGTGACGGCCGCAGGAGAAGCTGCCGCCGGTTCGAAGCGGCGCGCACAGCCGGTCGGTCGTGGCCGGTCGCGCGAGCACGATCGTGAGGTCGGCGTCTTGGGCGACCAGCGCGAACTCGTAGCCCGCCGCGGCCCAGCCGTCGGGGTCGCTGAGGGTGTCCTCGACCGCGGTCGCGAACGCGTCGGCGTGCTCGGCGTGCTCGGCTTCGACCAGCACGCGCACGCGCACCACCTCGGGCGCGAGCACGCGCGGCGGCGCATCGACCACGACGAACTCGGCGCCCTCGAGCCGAACCGTCTGCACCGGCGCGACCGGCTGCGGGTTCGCTCCAGCGACCAGCAGCGCGAGCCAATACGAGAGGCCGACTCCGAGCAGCGGCAACATCGATGATCTGCGGTCCCGACGTCCGATGTGCCAGGGTCATTTCGGGGACGCACGTTTTCGGCGCGGGTGCAGGCGCGGCCGCGGACCCACGGCCGCGGCGCGCGGATGACGTCGCGACAGCGCCGCAGCGGTGGCGCGCGCCAGTTCGTCATCTCGCAGGCCGGCAGGCGCTGCAAAGCGGCGCGTAACCCCGCGCGGTGGCGCTGGCCCGCGGCTTGCGAAGCGGACGGCCATGGACGTCACCACAGCCATCGTCGAACTGCTCCTGCCGGCCCTGCTCACGACCGGGCCCACGCGCGCGCCTGCCCATCCGGTGGCGCGGACCGAGGCCACGCCCACGCTCGAGGTCGAGCTGGTCGAGCGCATCGGCAAGGCCCGCACGCGCACGCGTCTGTCGCTGCCCGACGAGGGCGAGCTCGCCGCGTGGGTCTCCGAAGGCGACGAGCGCCGCTTCTGCGAGGTCTCCAGCCACGCGCCCGGCGACGGCGTGGTCTCGATCACGCTGCAGTGCCGCCGCGGCCGCTCGGGCCCGGACGACATCACCATCAAGGCGCGGCCGCGGCTGCGCCCGGGCAAGCCCACACGGATCGCCAGCATCGAGCGCCCCGACGGCCGCCAGCTGGACGTGGAGGTGACGTTGCGCTGATGCTCGGGGGGGGGGCGACCCCTCGGCACACCCGGACCCCGCCGCAGCTGCGGCGGGTCCACGATCGCATCGCCATGCGCGCGGACGGCGGACTGCGCGTGGCGGTGGTCGCCGACACCCACGGCGCCCCGCATCGCGCGCTCGACCAGCACCTGACCGCGTTCGGGCCCGACGCCATCCTGCACGCCGGCGACATCGGCGACCCCGCCGTGCTCGTGCGCCTGCAGCAGCACGCACCGCTGTTCGCGGTGCGCGGCAACATCGACGCGCGCGAGCAGCCCGACGTGCGCGTGCTCGAGCTGGTCGACGGCAGCGACGTGCGCCTGCGCATCGCGCTGCTGCACATCGCGCTCGCGGGCGTACGGCTGCGCGCCGACGCAGCACGCGTCGCCCAGGCCGCGTCCGCCGACCTGGTCGTGTGCGGCCACTCGCACATCCCGCTGGTCGCCCGCGATCGCGGCGTCGCGGTGTTCAACCCCGGCTCGTGCGGTCCGCGGCGCTTCCAGCTGCCGATCCTGTTCGGCACGCTCGTACTCACGCGCGACTCGGTCCGCCTGGGCCACGTCGACTGCGAGAGCGGGCAGCCGTGGCAACCGCCCGCCTCGTAGTCGGACCCGCGCGTCACAGCGCGTCGAGCACCGCGAGCATCTCCGCCAGATCGGCGTCGTCCGGCAGCAGCGCCTGGGCCGCGACGATCTCGGCCTTTGCTGCCGCGATCGCGGTGCCCTGGGCGTCTGCGTCGACGGCGTCCTTCCACGCCTTGAGCCCCTCGGCGTAGGCGAACACCGCCGCGCCCTTGCGCAGCTGCGTTGCGTCGGCCGCCAGCAGCTCACCGAAGCTGGTTTCGACCGTGACCTCCTGCACCGTGCCCGTGGTCGGGTGCTCGAAGCGCGCGGTCACGACGATGGGCGCCTCGTCGGTGGCGAGCGCCGGCGCACAGGTCGAGATGTGCTGGTGGAACACCATCGCGTCGTTGGGCGCGAGGTGCTGCGGCTCGACCTCCGAGGGGTTGGTGCTGTACTCCTCGCCGCTGAACTTCACGATCTCGAAGCCCGCCGGCAGATCGAGCTGGACCTGCACGTCGCGGACGGCGACCGACAGCGTCGAGATGAAGCGCGCACCGAAGATGCGCTCGGCCTCGGCCTCGCTGCCGACGAACACCGACGCGCCCTTGCCCGCGTCGGTGACCTGGTCCATCAGCGCATCGTTGTAGTCGCCGGCCTCGCCCACGCCCACGCCGACCATGTAGATGCCGTCGCCGCCGCCCAGCTCCGCCTGCGCGGCGATGAGCTCGACGTCGGTGACGCCGACGTTGGCGCCGCCATCGCTGATGAGCACGATGCGGTTGATGCGATCGGGGTCGTACACCTGCCCCGCGAGATCGTAGCCCGCCTGCAGCCCGCCGCTGAGGTCGGTGCCGCCGGAGGCCGACAGCGATGCGATCGCCTCGAGCAGCATCGGGTCATCGGGCCCGTCGACGGTGTGGCCGCCGAGCACGATCGCGTTCTCGGTGTTCCACGTCACCATCGAGATCTCGTCGCCAGCGCGGAGGTTGTGCGCGATGGTCCGGCAGCTGGCCTTGAGCATGTCCATGGCCAACCCCTCCATCGAGCCCGAGGTGTCGAGCACGAGCGCGAGGTTCATCGGCGGGCGCGCCTCGGGATCGATCGCCTCGCTGCTGACGCCGATCTGCAGCACGTACTCGCCCTCGGGCATGCCTTCGTCGTGGACCAGCGACGGCGTGACCACGACGCTGCCGGCCTCGGCCGCGGGGTAGTCGAAGCTGTAGTAGTTGAAGAACTCCCACGTGCGGATCGGCGCGGCTGCCACCGAGGCCCACTGCGACAGTGCGGCCTCGCGGGCCTGCACCGGCGACGACATCGAGTTGGAGTCGTCGGGCGACAGGAACAACTCGACCGGCGTGGTCTCGTCGCAGGTGGGCTCGCCCGTGCTCGACGAGCTGCCCTCGGCACCGGTGTCGTCGGGTTGCACATCGCCATCGTCGGCGCCCGCCGTGGCGCTGCCGGTGTCACCGCCGTCGCCGGTCAGGCCGGTCTCGTAGCCGCCACCGGTGCTGCCACCTCCGCCGCCGGTGCCCTCATCGAGCGAACCGCCTTCGCTCCCGCCATCCCCGTTGCCACTGGCCTGCGCGTCGTCGCCGGCGCTCGAACAGCCCACGGCACCGACGACGGCGCACAGCAACAACGCATGAAGGACTTCACCATCACGACCCATCGACATCCGACTACCCACCCGCCCGCGCGTACCTCGTCGCGGGACCCTGGCTGCCTCGCAAGCGGGATGCCAGCGCGCGCGCCAGTGATCTCGATGCGGCGCCGATGTGCGCCCGCGGCAGCGGTGTCACGGTCGCGACGCGGGCGCCCCGGGATCAGGCCGCCAGCGCGGTCTTCTCGGTCATCGACGCCGACCAGAAGCGCTGCAGCAGACGACGCAGCTCCTCGAGCCGGCCGGCCTCGACCGCCGGACGCAGGCGTCGCGAGAACTGCAGCGCGACGCGGTTGGCGGTGCGGTAGCGCTCCTGCAGCGCCGCGTCGGCGATGAGCTCGAACGAGTAGAACAGCCGCTGCACCAAGCGCTCGAACTGCGCGCGCGCGTCGGCCCAGCGGTGCAGCAGACACACCGCGAGCTTGTCGACCTCGGCCTGGGTCTCCAGCTCGAGCCCCGAGACCGGTCGCTCGCGCCGCGCGGCCTCGGCGATGTACAGCACGTGGCTCAGACCCTCGAGCACCGGCAGCGTGTGGCCCAGCGCGTGATCCGACAGCGCGACGTCGACCGAGGCAGCCTCGAGCTGGGCCAGGGTGCGGTCGTCGATCGCCAGGCCCAGCTCGAGCACGCCGTCGTCGGCCTCGCGCACCAGCACGCGCTCGCGCACGTCGCTGCCGTCGTCGGGCAGCGGCAGCAGCAGCGCGTGGGGATCGAGTCCCGACTCGCTGCCGTACAGCGCCTCGAGCCCGGCGAACAAGCGCGAGAGGTTGCTCGGCGTCATTGCACGACGTCCGTGCCGTCCTTGTCGAGCAGCACGCCCGCACGCACCAGCAGCTTGGCGTCGCGGGGATCGCCGTGGCTGCGCCAGCGCTCGTACAAGCCCATGAGATCGGACGACTCGCCGTGAGGGCCGAGCTCGACGACGTCGCCGATGACCTCGGCGACCTGCTCGAACATGTCCGCGAGCGTGCCCAGCACCGCGAGCGCACCCGGGGCCGCAACCTCGCGGTAGGCCGACTCGCCGATGCCGTGGACGTACTTCACGTTCACCGGCGTGCGATGCAGGCTGCGCGGCACCACGCCGCTGATGTACAGCGCACGATCGCCGACGGTGCGCAGCGCGACCGCGCGGGCCGAGCCCGACTGGCTCTTCGCCGCGAGGTACTCCAGCGCGAGCGGCTTGCTCGTGCGCCCCGCCGCCGCGGTCTTGCGCGCGTACGCGGCGAGCAGGTGCACGACGTAGGCCTCGACCTCCGTCGGCAGGGCCTTGCCCGTGCGTCCTTGCACGTGCTCGATCTCTTCGAAGAAGAAGGACTCCAGGGTGTGGTGGTGGACGGCGACCGCAGATGACATCCTCGGACTCCGGTAGGTTGGCCTACGCCTCCAACTCCTCATGGTGGAGGAGAAGGCTGGGCACCACAAGATTGTGAGACACCCCACGGCCGATGCCAGGGGGAGCGCGAGCTTTCTGCGCGCCACGGGGGTTGACCGCCCTGGCGGCAAGACTATGCTCCGCCCCGCCTGGCAGTCGTCGAGGGCGACTGCTAACTCGCGGGATTTCCGGCCGTTTTCGTCGGCGTCCCGCGTCGGCCGCGTCTTGTCTCCGCGCCGCCAAAAGCGTCGCGGAGATGCCTGCCGGTCTGCGCGAGCGCGCAGCGGCTCGGCCCTGCCCAGGGCCACCTTCACCGATCCGGCGGGACCCACGGACCGCCCCCACCCCGAGGAGCACACCATGAAGATCCGTCCTCTTCACGACCGGCTGGTCGTCAAGCGCGTCGCCGAGGAGACCAAGACCTCCGGCGGCCTGTTCATCCCCGACACCGCCAAGGAGAAGCCCGCGCGTGGGCTCGTCGTCGCCGTCGGCGAGGGCAAGCGCGACGACGCCGGCAAGCGCATCGCGCTCGACGTCAAGGCCGGCGACGAGGTCCTGTTCGGCAAGTACGCCGGCACCGAGCTCAAGCTCGACGGCGAAGAGCACATCGTGCTGCGCGAGGACGAGATCCTCGCGGTGATCGAGAAGTAACCCCCTCGCGCAGAAGCATCACAGGAGATTCCAGTCATGGCAGCCAAGGAAGTTCGTTTCGATGAGATCGCCCGCAGCTCGATCCTGCGCGGTGTCAACGTGTTGGCCGACGCGGTCAAGGTCACCCTCGGGCCCCGCGGCCGCAACGTGGTGATCGAGAAGTCGTGGGGCTCGCCCACGGTCACCAAGGACGGCGTCACCGTCGCCAAGGAGATCGAGCTCGAAGACAAGTTCGAGAACATGGGCGCGCAGATGGTGAAGGAGGTCGCCAGCAAGACCTCCGACATCGCCGGTGACGGCACCACCACCGCGACCGTGCTCGCGCAGGCGCTGTTCCGCGAGGGCATCAAGATGGTCACCGCGGGTCACGACCCGATGGAGATCAAGCGCGGCATCGATGCCGCCGTCGTCGCCGCGGTCGAGGCCATCAAGAAGCTCTCGAAGGCGACCAAGGGCGAGTCGGAGATCGCGCAGGTCGGCACCATCTCGGCCAACGGCGACGAGGAGATCGGCAAGCTGATCGCCGAGGCGATGAGCAAGGTCGGCAAGGAAGGCGTGATCACGGTCGAGGAGAACAAGTCCAGCACGACCGAGCTCGAGGTCGTCGAGGGCATGCAGTTCGACCGCGGCTACCTCTCGCCGTACTTCATCACCGATCAGGAGCGGATGGAGGTCCACCTCAACGACGCGTACGTGCTGCTGCACGAGAAGAAGATCTCGTCGATGAAGGACCTGCTGCCGATCCTCGAGCAGGTGGCAAAGCAGGGCCGCAGCCTGCTGATCCTGGCCGAGGACATCGACGGCGAGGCGCTGGCGACCCTGGTGGTCAACAAGCTCCGCGGCACGCTGCACGTCGCTGCGGTCAAGGCCCCCGGCTTCGGTGACCGCCGCAAGGAGATGCTCAAGGACATCGCCATCCTCACCGGTGGCAAGGCCCTGACCGAGGATCTCGGCGAGAAGCTCGAGAACATCTCGGTGAAGGATCTCGGCACCGCCAAGCAGATCACGATCGACAAGGACAACTGCACGATCGTCGATGGCGGCGGCAAGAAGGCCGACATCCAGGGCCGCGTGAAGCAGATCCGCGCGCAGATCGAGGAGACCAGCAGCGACTACGACCGCGAGAAGCTGCAGGAGCGCCTGGCCAAGCTCGTCGGCGGCGTGGCCGTCATCAAGGTCGGCGCTGCGAGCGAGGTCGAGATGAAGGAGAAGAAGGCCCGCGTCGAGGACGCGCTGCACGCCACGCGCGCTGCGGTCGAGGAGGGCATCGTCCCCGGTGGTGGCGTCGCGCTCATCCGCGCCCAGAAGGCGTTGGAGAAGTTCGAGGCTGGCTCGGCCGAGCAGCAGTTCGGCGTGACCATCGTGCGTCGCTCGCGCGAGGAGCCCCTGCGCCAGATCGTCGCCAACGCGGGCGGCGAGCCCAGCGTGGTGGTCAACGAGGTGAAGAACGGCAAGGGCGGCTTCGGCTTCAACGCGCGCACCGGCAAGTACGTCGACCTCATCGAGGACGGCGTCATCGACCCGACCAAGGTCGTTCGCACCGCGCTCGAGCACGCGTCCAGCGTCGCGGGCATGATGCTGACCACCGAGGCGATGATCGCGGAGAAGCCCAAGAAGGAAGCCCCCGCGGCGCCCGGCCCCGGTGGCGGCGGCATGGGCGGCATGGACATGTAGTCCGCGCGCGACCGCGGGTGCTCGGCACCCGCGGCAGCCCCGAGCCCCGGTCCGCGTCTGCGCGGCCGGGGCTTCGTCGTTTCGGCGCCTCGACGCCGCGCGGCGGGATCAACCGCCGCAGATCAGCACGAAGCCGTCGCACTCCATCGCGCACGCCATCGTCTGACAGCCCGCGAGCGCGTCGTAGGGCGCGAGCCCCGAGGGGTGCAGCTCGCAACAACCGGCGATGCACATGGGGTCGTCGGCGTCGAGGCAACCGCCGACGCAGCCGGCGAGCTCGATGCACTCGGAGTTGCCCGCGCAGCCGGCGAGCTCCATCGAGCAGCCGTCCTGGCGCGTGACCGCGGCCGTGCACGCGTGGCACGGCGGGCCGTTGCCGATCCGCCGCTGCCGGCCTCGGAGCCCACGCTCGCGCTCGCGCTCGCGCTCACGCTCGCGCTGGCGTCGGTCGTCGACACCGTCGTGGCGTCGCCGCTGCTCGCCGTCACCGCGGTGGTGCCGTCGTCCCCGGTGCCCGCGCTCGCGGACCCGCCGCCGTAACTGCTGCCGCTGCCGCCGCCGCTGCTGCCGTCGGTGGCGCGGCAGATCCCGGCGTCGCAGACGAGGCCCTGCAGGCACAGGCCCTCGCTGCAGGTGCACAGCGCGCTGCCGGGGTCGCAGCCTTCGCGGATGCAGACCTCCGCCCCGACGGCGCAGACCAGCCCGTCTTCGCACGCGCCGCCGGGCCCGCACGCGCAGCCCAGCGCGACCGTGCAGCCGTCGCCCTCGCCGGCCCCGCCCGGTTCCACGAAGCACGCTGCGAGCAGCGGCAACAGCAGCCATGGAGCGCGGCGTCGGTTCGGCACGTCCGCCAACGGTACGCGAGCCACCGCTGGCGGAGCCGCCAGCGCCGCGGCCACCGCAGTTGTGCGAGCGTCCAAGCAGGCCCTTCGCGGCTCGGAAATTCCGCAATCCGAAGGGTCCAAGCCGAGGTCCCCATGGTTGGCATGTCCCCCCGCCCACGCCCCGTCCCGGTTCTCCCGCTGCTCGTCGCCCTGACCGCGTGCGGCGATGGTGCCGACGCGCGCAGCGACGATGCGAGCCAGGGCAGCGTCTCGCTGACCCAAGGCGGCAGCGATTCGGGCAGCGGCAGCGACGGCAGCAGCAGCGGCGGCTCGTCCAGCAGCGCCGCCGACAGCAGCGGGGGTGGTTGCGCGGCAGACTGCGAGGGCGTGTGCATCGACGGGTCGTGCTGCGCGCTCGAGTCGGCGTGCGGCGAGCTCTGTTGCGCCGCCGGTGACGTGTGCTCGTTCCAGCAGTGCGTCACGCCTGGCGTCGAGTGCGTCGACGCCAGCGAGTGCGAGGCCGGCCAGTACTGCGAGTACTCCCTGGGTGAGCCCGGCATGGGCGGCGGCATGGGCATGTGTCAGGGCGGCGAGTCGCTCGCGACCGGCAAGTGCCTGCCCGAGCCGCCGCTGTGCCCCGACGGCGTGGAGCCGCCGGCCGACGCCGACGAGATCGACTGCCTGCCGGCGTGCGAGGTCATCCCCGAGGGCGGCTTCGAGCCGACGGTGAAGTACCACTGGATGGGCGGCGACTCGATGATGGCGCCGATGGTCATCCAGCTCGACGACGACAACTGCGACAAGATCGTCGACGAGCGCGACATCCCCGAGATCGTGTTCGCGACCTTCGCCGGCGGGCAGTACACCGTCAACGGCACCCTGCGCGCCATTTCGATCGTCGGCGGCGCCGTGGTCGAGAAGTGGTCGGTCAACCCGCAGTCGCCGCAGCTCAACCCCGGTCTGTCGATCGCCACCGGCGACGTCGACGGCAGCCCCGGCAACGAGATCGTCGGCTGCAGCGTCGACGGCCGCGCGATGGCGTTCGACCACGATGGCGCGCTGCTGTGGGTCGCGAGCACCGCGACGGGCTGCTTCATGCCCTCGATCGCCGACTTCGACCAGGACGGCTTCCCCGAGGTCCTGACCGAGGCCTCGATCTACGACGGCGCCACCGGCGTGCAGGAGGCCACGTTCGCGTGGCAGCAGACCACCTCGGCCGCGGACATGGACGGCGACGGCGCGCTCGAGGTCGTGGGCCCGCGCTACATCTTCGAGGCCGACGGCACGATGCTCGCCGACAGCGGCGTGGCCGGCTACCAGCACGCGATCGCCGACCTCGATCTCGACGGCGAGCCCGAGGTCGCAGCCATCAACCGCCCGGCCCACGCGCTGTACGTGTGGCGCTACGTGCCCGGCAGCGGCGTCGAGACCATCCGCGCCGGCATCGACATCAACGACGGCCTTCCGCCGTGCCAAGGTGGCGACGGCGGCGGCCCGCCGACCATCGCCGACTTCAACGGCGACGGCGTGCCCGACGTCGGCGTCGCCGCGGGCGTGGGCTACACCGTGTTCGACGGGCAGAAGATCATGGACCCGCTGGTGATGGTGCCGACCGACACCATCTTGTGGCTGACGCCGGCGGTGGACTGCAGCTCGCGCGCGACCGGCAGCTCGGTGTTCGACTTCGACGGCGACGGCAAGGCCGAGGTCGTCTACGGCGACGAGCAGTACCTGCGCATCTACGACGGCACCACCGGCGCGGTGCTGTTCGAGACCTGCAACACCACCGGCACCCTGTGGGAGTACCCCATCATCACCGACGTCGACAGCGACGGCCACGCCGACATCATCGCGGTGTCCAACAGCTACTCGTCGATCATCTGCCCGGCGGACTCTTCCAAGCAGCAGGGCGTGCGCGTGTTCGGCGACGTCGAGGGCCGCTGGGTCCGCACGCGGCGGGTGTGGAACCAGCACCACTACCACGTGACCAACATCGACGAGGACGGATCGATCCCGGCGGTGGAGCAGCGCAACTGGGTCGTCGCGGGGCTCAACAACTTCCGCCAGAACGTGCAGCCCGAGGGCGAATTCGCCGCACCGGATCTCGTGGTCTCGGTGCTCGCGCGCTGCGAGCCCGACTCGTATGCCCTGGTCGCGCGCGTGCGCAACATCGGCCAGGCCGCGGTGCCCGCGGGCGTCGCGGTCGGCTTCTACGACGGCGACCCCGGCGCGGGCGGCACGCTGCTCGGCAGCGACCTGACGCACAAGACGCTTTACCCCGCGGAGGCCGAGGACGTGGTGCTGCCGCTCGATCCGCCGCCCCAGGCCCTGGTCGACGGCTCCCAGGAGGCGTGGGTCGTGGTCGACGACGGCATGCCCGCGCACGCGTGGAAGGAGTGCCGCACCGACAACGATGTGGGCCACGCGCCGGTGCCGTGCCAGATCGCGGGTTGACCCGCTGGCACATCGCCGCGCCCTGCCCCATCATCGCCGCGATGCGTCGCGTCGCCGCCCCCGCGGTCCTCGCCGTGGTCCCGCTGCTGCCGGCTTGCCTGCCCAGCGGCGCCGCGTGTGACCGTCCCGCGGCGCTGTGCGTCGCCGACGGCAGCGGCGAGGGCAGCAGTGGCAGCGACGGCAGCGCGAGCACGGCGAGCGCCGCGAGCACGGCGACCACCGCGACCACCGCGACCAGCGAGGCAGACAGCAGCACTACCGAGGTGCTCGACTGCCACGGCACGAACCTGCGCGTGATGAGCTTCAACGTGAAGTCGGTCGGGCTCGAGGGCAGCGACGAGTGGGACGCGCTCGGCTCGATCCTCCCGCGCCTGGCCCCGGACATCGTCTGCATCGAGGAGTTCGGCGACGGTGAGACTGCCTCGCTGCGCGCGCTGACCATGGCGCTGGGTTGGGGCGAGCCGATCCAGGCCGAGCCGTCGCCGGCGATCGGCGGCGAGCTGCGCAACGCCTGCATGGGTCCCCACGCAATGTCGCGCATCGACTCATACGGCAGCGAGCTGTCGGGCGATCCCGACGCCAACGACGTCGGCCGCGACTTCCTCGCCGTGCGCGTGGTGGTCGACGACTGCGCCGTCGACGTCATCGCGGTGCACGCGAAATCCGGCCAGGAGCCGGTCGACTTCTTCCGCCGTCAGGTCGAGTTCGTGCGCCTGGGCCAGGCCGTCGCGGACGTGCACGCACGTCACGGGGACACGCCGCTGGTGGTCATGGGCGACTTCAACGAGAACACCGACGACCCCGGCCTGGGCACCGTGTTCGATGTGCCGCCGCCGGAGCTGCCGCCGTCGTACGAGCTCGGCGACGACATCGCGCTGCCGCTGACCTACGACCCTTCACCACCATCGCGGCCGCGAGGCGTGCAGCGCCTCGAGGTCACGCACGAGGACTCGATCGCATCGGCACGTGGGGCGTCACCGCCGCGTCCGACCGCGTCCGCATCGACTACCTCTGGCTCGACGGCCCCACGGTGCAGGGCGCGGTGGTGTTCGATGCCCGCCGCGACGACGGCATCGACGATCCGCCCGCGGGCCAGTTCCTCGCGCTGCAAGGCGATCCGATCCCGTGCATCGCATCCGCCACGGCTTCCGACCACCTGCCGGTCGTGGCCGACCTCGCGATCGCGCCCTGAGCCGGAGCCGCGCGGGCCGCGACCGGCGCGCCCGCACGCCCGCAAGCGGGTCCGTCCCCCCGCTGGCCCGGGCGCGGCGGGCCGCGCCGCGTCCGCGGCCGCGCCCTTGCGCGTCCGCGGCGCTCCAGATCGCGGGCGCCATGCCGCACGTGCGTCACCTGCAATGCCGCGCATCCATGCTCGCGCTCGCCATCGCGACCGCCGGCGCCTCCATCCACCTCGCGGTCGAGCTCGCGATGGACGCGTATGCCGAGGACGAACGCGTGACGCCGGTGCGCTGCCCGGGCCTGGCTGCGCCGGCGAACCCGGTCGAACCCGTCGGTGCGGTCGCGGAGCCCTCGCACCACGAGGCCGTCGCGCTGCGCTGCCAGGCCGCGGGTGCGTCGCGCTGCGACGTCGCGCGCGTGCTGCCCTCGCACGAGGCAGGTCGCGGCTGCGCAGGCGTTGTTCGGCCGCGAGCCCGCGGATCACGTGTTCTTGCGCTTCTCGCCCGCCCACCATCGCGTGGTCTGGACCGTGCGCGCGACCGAGGCCGGCATGGTCGCGGACGTCGACGCGTTCGCTGGCGAGGTCATCGAGTTCGCCGCCGAAGGCGGCGACGAACTGAGCGTCACTCGTCGTCGTCGTCGTCGTCGGGGTCGTCGCGGTCCTTGCGTGGCGCGGCGCCCCAGCTTGCCGAGCTTGCTCGTGAGCGTGCGCCGGGCGATGCCCAGCACCTTCGCCGCGCGGGTCTGGTTGCCGCCGCAGGCCGCGAGCGCCGCCATGATGCGCTGGCGCTCTTCCTCGTCGGGATCGATCGGCGCCGCCACAGACGAGGGCACTGTCGGCACCGGCACCGGTGCGGGCGCGGGCGCGGGCGCGTCGCCGGTGCGGCCCGAGCCGCGACCGGTGCGCGGCGCATAGGCCTCGGTGCGCATGTGCTCGGGTTGGATCACGCCGCCGGTCGCGAGCAACACCGCACGGTTGATGGCGTTGCGTAGCTCGCGGATGTTGCCGGGCCACGCGTGGCGCAGCATCCAGTCGACCGAGTCGCGCGACAGCACCGGCTGGCTGGCGAAGCCCGCGTCCTTGCACGCCTCGGCGATGAAGCTGCGCGCGAGGCCCTGCAGCTCGCCCAGGCGCTCGCGCAGCGGCGGGATGACCAGCGAGATGCCGTTGAGACGGTAGAAGAGATCCTCGCGAAAGTTGCCGAGCTCGATCTCCTTCTCGAGTTCTGGTTCGTCGCGGCGATGAAGCGGACGTCGACCTCGCGCGCGCGCAGGCTGCCCACGCGCATGACCTGTCGCTCCTCGATCACGCGCAGCAGCTTCGCCTGGGTCGACAGCGGCATCTCGCCAGAGCTCGTCGAGGAAGACGGTGCCGCCGTCGGCGGTCTCGATGAGACCGGGCTTGCTCTGCTGCGCACCGGTGAAGGCGCCCTTCTCGTAGCCGAACAGCTCGCTCTCGAACAACGTCTCGGACAGCGAGGCGCAGTTCAGGGAGCCCAGGAACGGCTTGCTCGCGCGCGGTAGAAGCTGTGGATGGTGCGGGCCATCACCTCCTTGCCCACGCCGGTCTCGCCCAGCAGCAGCGCGTTGATGGCTGCGCTGCCGGCGATGCGTCGCGCCAGCTTGTAGATGCGGTCCATCGGGTCGTCGGGACCCGCGGCCGTGCGCTCGACCCCTTCGGTGCGCTCGAGCGGCGGCGCGGCCCCGCGCGCGAACTCGGGCTGCACGATGACGACGGTCGAGCCGACCTCGATGGTGTCGCCGACCGAGATCGGCACCCGCTCGTTGGCGGGGATCCGCGTGCCCCGGACGATGGTGCCGTTGCTCGACCCGAGATCGCTGATCGCCAGGGTCGGCCCGACGTGGAGCACCGCGTGGACCCGCGACATCAGCGGGTCGGGCATCTGGATGTCCGCGCTGTCCGAACGGCCCAGGCTCACATCACCGGAGCGCGGCAGCCGGTGCGCCGTGTGTTGGTGCTCGCCGATCACGAGCAGCCGGTAGCCGCGCGACAGCCCACCGATGTCCTGCGGCCGCAGCGTCGTGCGGTCCAGCTTGCCCTCTTCTTCGGGCGGGTTGGCGCCGTGCTTGCCCACCAGTTCTCGCTCGGTCTGCGGCCCGACCATACCACGGCTCTTGGTGGCACGACCACCAGGCCCGACGCGACGAGCGCAGGGCCCAGCGTGATCGTCATGCGGTTGTCGCCTTCCCGTGCCATCGCCGCTCCCGCAGCCGTGGGCCGCGGCCGCCCGCGCGCGGCTCCCCGCGGCGAGCAGGGCCCCGCGCGGGTCCTGGCGGACCGAACCCCGGCGGAAAAAAGCCCGCGGCCGCACCGCGGCCGCAGGGACCGATGGACGTTGGACACCGAACGAGAGAGAGAACCGAACGATCAGAGGAACATGAAGCTGGCGACCAGGCACAGGCGCCCAGGCCCATGCCGATGAGGCCGAGCACGCCCTGCTTCGGCGCGAGCTTCGCGACGAGCATGTCCATCTTCTGCACCGCCTGCGGCTGCTTGATGAACGTCTTGAGCGTGCCGATGCCGAGCAGCGAGCCCAGCGAGACGAGGATGACGTTGGTAGGCCATCCAGGTGACCCACCAGATGAGGGCGCGTGCTCAGCATGCCGAGGTTGAGCACGCAGCTGATGACGCCCCACACGCCCCACAACGCAGACACAGCGCCGATCCAGCCCTGGTAGGGGGCGAAGCTGGCGATCGGCTCACGGGCATCGAGGCTTGCGAGCGATGATGAGGTTCGAGGCTCCGAGCACACCGAGCACAAACAGCCATACGCCGAAAAACATTGGGACGGACTCCTTCTCCAGCTTGTTGGATGAAGCGAGGCAGCCGCTGTGACTGCGTCGCCGAAGTTGACGTGGTCGGTCCGGCAACCGTGTTCGTCTTCGCCGGCCACGTCAGGGTACCTCAGCAAGTCGGACGCCCGGTCCCCAAGCCCAAGGATTTCGCGAACTTCACACCTTCACGTCTGGTGGCGTGCCCAAGTTGAGCACGCGGTGGCACCAGTAGGGCAGTACGCTCGATCGCAAGGTGCCGCGCGATCGCGATCGGTTCCGATGTAGGCAACGCCCAGAGCGTGGGCGTTCGAACGTTGTTCGCAACCACGCACCCGCACGCCGGTTCAGCGACTCGCGTCGACGGCCGCGAGCACGCGCGGGATCTCGTCGACGTGGTTCGACCAGTGCGGCGCGAAGCGGAGCACGCCATCGAGATCGCACAGGCGACACCGCGCGCTCTTCGAGCGCACGGTGCAGCGCGACCACGTCGACGCCCGGCGGTGGTCGGAGCCCGAGGATGCCCGAACGCGCCTCGGGCTGCGGCGCCACGCAGGCTGGTGAAGCCGCGCTCGCACAACGCCGGCTCGAGTGCCGTCACCTTTGCGCGTGCGCGGCGCGATGGCCTCGGAGTCCGAGCGCGAGCAGTAGCTCTGGCGGCGGCAGCCAACCCGGGCACCGGCGCGAGCGCGCTGCCACCGTCTTCGACGAAGTCCGCCCGCGCGCGCACCGGTCGGTCGTAGCGCAGCAGCCCCGGACCCTGCAAAAGGAACGCGGCGCCGTCCTCGTGGCTGGTCCAGCCGGCGACCCGCGGTCGTAGCGTGCGCGCGAAGGCGTGCCGCATCGCGACGAAGCCCAGGCCCATGGCGCCGCCGAGCCACTTGTGTCCGCCGCACGCCAGCGCATCGATGCCCAGGGCGGCGCAGTCCACCGGCACCGCGCCGCAGGCCTGGATGCCGTCGACGACCAGCGCGGCACCGTGGGCGCGGCAGCGGGCACCGATCTCCTGCAGCGGCATGCGCAGGCCGCTGGCGAACTGCACGGCGGACACTGCGACTGCGAGCACGCGACCGCCGGCGAGGGCCTGCTCGAGCGCGGCGAGCCCGGCTTCGGGCTGCGACCAGGTCTGCAGCGGCAAGAGTGTGAGCGTGCCGCCGAACGCCGCCGCCGCCTGCTGCCACGGCGTCACGTTGGCGGGAAACTCGCCGTCGAAGCCGATGACGCGATCGCCGGGCTGCCACGGCAGCCCGAACGCGATCGCGCGCAGCCCGGTGGTGGTGTTGGGCACCAGCCCGATCTCGTCGGCCGCGACGCCGACGAGCGCGGCCAGCCGCGCGCGCAGCAGCTCACGCGCACCCAGCAGCCCCCAACCCGCCGCGGCGCCGCGCGCCGCGAGCTCGTCCATGGCGGTCACGATCGCCGCTCGCACCGGATCGCAGGGCGGCGACATGCCGGCGACGTTGGCGTAGACCGGGACCGTCAGCCGGGACAACAGCGCGCGATCACCCAGGCGCACGCGCGCGGTCCAATCGGGAAGTGCGAGCTCGTCCGAGGCAGCCATGGCCCGCGCAGGGTACCGCGGCCCCGGACGGCGCGGCGCGATCACCAGCCGAGTTGCTTGGCCGCCAGTTCCTTCATGATCTCCTCGGCACCGCCGCCGATCGCGAGCACCTTGGTCTCGCGGTAGATCCGCTCCGACTTCGCGCCGCGGATGTAGCCGGCACCGCCGAGGATCTGCACCGCCTCCTTGGCGCAGAACTCGAGGCACTGCGTGGACGCGTTCTTGAGCATGCACACGTCCGCGATGGGCCACTGCCCCTGCTGGACCCGCCACGCCAGCAGCTCGAGGTACGCACGCGTGCTCTCGATGCGCTGCGCCATGTCGACGAGCTTGTGGCGGATGACCTGTCGCGACAGCAACGGCTTGCCGAAGGTCTGCCGCTCGCGCGCCCACGCCAGCGCCTCGTCGAGGCAGGTCTGCGAGAACGCCACCGCCATCGAGGCGATCGCGAGGCGCTCGCCGTTGAAGTTCTGCATGATGCCGAGAAAACCCTGGTTCTCCTGGCCGATGAGGTTGGTCGCGGGCACGACACTCGTCGAAGTACAGCGTTGCCGGTGTCCGAGCACCACCAGCACATCTTCGACAGCGGTGTGCGCGTCAACCCCAGGCGGTCGCCCTCGACCACCAGCAGCGAGATGCCACCCATGCCGGGCCCGCCGGTGCGCGCCGCGACGGTGATGAAGCCCGCGCGCATGCCCGAGGTGATGAAGGTCTTGCTGCCGCGCACGACGTAGTGGTCACCGTCGCGTGGCGGTCGTCCGCAGGTTCGCGACGTCGGAGCCGCCGTCCGGTTCGCTGATCGCTGGCGCCGCCACGCTCGCCGCGCAGCACCCGCGGCACGACCCGTTGCCGCGACCTCGTCCCCCAGGGCGACGATGGGCGGCAGCGCGATGCCGTGGCTCATCAGCCCCGCGACGAGGCCACCCGAACCCACGCGCGCGAGCTCCTCGGTGACCACGATGCGATGGAACGGGTCGCACGGCAGCCCGCCCAGCGCCTCGGGGAAGCCCAGGCCCAGCACGCCGAGCTCCCCCGCCTTCGCGTACAGCTCGCGGGGAAATGCGCCGGCCTCGTCCCAGGCGTCGATGTTCGGTGCGATCTCACGCTGCACGAAACGGCGGACCGTCTCGCGCAGCCGATCGTGATCGTCGGTGTAGTACGGCGCACGTGCGGTCATGTCGCGGGCGGCAGTGTACCCGCTGCGGCCTCCCCGGCGGCAACGACCTGCGGCGCAGCGCGGCCGGTCAGGCTATGATGGTTCGCCATGGGCGAGGGCAAGGTGTTGCGGGTCGGGACGCTGACGCCCATCGCGTCGCTCGACCCCCAGCGGGCCCACGACTTCACCGGTCACCTGGTGCTGTCGCAGGTGTTCGAGTCGTTGTACGCCCGGGTCGAACAGCGGATCGAGCCGCGCCTGGCCCTGGGCATGCCGCAGCGACAGGCCGGCAGCACCGCGGTCAACGTCGAGTTGCGGCCCGACGCGCGCTTCTGCGACGGCGCAGCGCTCACGGCCAAGCACGTCGCGGACGCGCTGGCGCCGATGCTCGCGCCCTACGGCGTGGAGATCCAGCCTGCCGGTGCCCGGGTCGCCCTGCGCGCGGGCGTGTGGAACCACCGGCCAGAGGAGCTGCTCGCGGGCATCGGCATGCGGGTCGCTCGCCCGGGGACGCCGTTTGCGATCGGCACGGGGCCGTTCCGCATCGCCCACGCCGCGCGCGACCTGGTGCGGCTGGTCCGCAACGAGCACGCCGCGCGGCAGCCCTCGATCGAGGCGGTCGAGGTGCAGTGCTTCGCCCCCGGCGCAGACGGGCGTCCCAGCGAGCTGCTCGCCGCGCTCGAGGGCGGCCGCGTCGACTTCACCCTGGCGCTGGCGCGCGACGACGTCGCCGAGCTCAAGTCGGCGCGCAAGCTGTTCCAAGCCGGCATGAGCACCGCGTTTCTCGCGATCAACACCGAGCAACGCCACCTGAGCGACCCGCAGGTACGACGCGGGCTCGCGCTCGCGATCGATCGCTACCGGCTCACGGAGCTGTGCTTCACC
>JAXLYC010000063.1:0-33318 GCA_046351635.1 Nannocystaceae bacterium
CGCCACGCTCGCCCGCGCCGTGCGCGACGGTGACGTGCAGATCCGCGGCTGGGACAAGAACGCGACCAGCTACGCGCACACCGCCGCCGCCGGCACGCTCAACTACATGCGGCACACCCACCGCAACGGCAGCAAGCAGACCTTCTCGCGGCTGTTCGAGGTCGCGCGCGGCGGCAAGCTGCCGGCCAAGCTCGAGGATCTGCCGCCGGTGTTGCAGCGGTTGTTGCCGGCGTCGCTCGAGACGTTGGCCGAGCGCAACGTGCCGCTGTCGGGCAAGTGGCTCGCGGCCGAGGGCCACACGCCCGAGGTCCACGACGAGCTCTACCAGGTCATCTTGGGTTCGCTGCTGCGCGCGTTCCGGGCCAGCTTCAAGTCGGTGCGCGAGAGCGCGGAGAAGTTCGACCCCGAGCCGATCATCGACGAGCTGCCCACGCTGCTGCGGCTGTTCCTGTTCAACATCCCGTACTACTTCGGCTTCCGCTTCTTCCACGCCGAGCGTCGCCGCGCGCGGGTGCTGCACGAGAGCCTGGGCCTGCCCGGCACCCCCGAGCCCGAGTCCAAGGTCGCGATCTTCTGCGACACGCTGGACAACGTCGACGGCGTCGGCATCGGCCTGCGCCGCCTGGTCGGCGAGCT
The DNA here is from genome assembly GCA_046351635.1 of Nannocystaceae bacterium. Classification (GTDB taxonomy): domain Bacteria; phylum Myxococcota_A; class Polyangia; order Nannocystales; family Nannocystaceae; genus Xiheibacterium. The sequence goes on from JAXLYC010000063.1 coordinate 637, forward strand.
GCGCGAGGGCGGTCGCACCGCGTACCTGTGCGGCGCGCGACTCGACGAGGGCAACGAGACCAGCGAGGACGACATCGTCCGCTTCCCCAGCATCGGCACGTTCCCGATCCCGGGCTACTCGGCCTACACCCTGGGCTGGCCCAGCCTGGTCGAGATGCTGCGCTGGCTCGACCAGCGCGAGATCGATCTGGTCGTGATCACGACGCCGGGTCCGGTCGGGCTCATCGCCATGCTCGCCGCGTGGATCCACGGCATCCCGATCGCGGGCCAGTACCACACCCACGTGGCCGAGTTCGCCTATCGCCTCATCGGCGATCGCTCGGTCGCACGCATCGTCAGCGGCTACACCGGGTGGTTCTACGGCAACCTCGGCGAGCTGTCGGTGCCGAGCCAAGCGACCAAGGACGCGCTGCTCGAGTACGGCATCGACACCAGCCGCGTGCACGTCATCCGCCGCGGCGTCGACACCAAGCTGTTCACGCCGCGCCGGCGGGAGGAGAACTTCTGGGCCCGCCGCGGCCTGACCAACCGCCAGGTCGCGCTGTACGTCGGGCGGCTGTCGCAGGAGAAGAACATCGACGCGGTGGTCGAGATCTTCAAGGGCCTGCGCGAGCGCGGCCGCGCCGAGGGCAACCTCGACGTGGGCCTCGCCATCGTCGGCGATGGGCATCGCGCGAGGCGCTCGAGACCAAGCCGCGGGGCTGCCGGTGCTGTTCACCGGCTATCTCCATGGCGAGGAACTCGCGGCCGCGTTCGCGTCGTCGTCGGTGATGATCTTCTCGTCGACGACCGAGACCTTCAGCAACGTCGTGCTCGGCGTCGGCCTGCCGGCGGCGGTCCTGGACAGGCTCGGCGGTCCAGCGAGATCGTCCAGGACGGCGCGACCGGCCTCGCGCCGCCTGGGTGGCGCACCGATCGCTGGCTGCAGAAGGTCTCCGAGCTGCTCGCCGATCCCGAGCGGCTCGCGAGCATGTCCTGGCGCCGCGCGGGCCTACGCGATCCGCCGAGCACCGCCGAGCGCGCGTGCGCGCGAGGAGACCTGGGTTGTTCACCTGCGGCAGATCGCCCGCGCCCGCGCCGGCCAGATGCGCCGAGGCCGAGGTTCCGCTGCGCGCAGCACTTCTCGGGCAGGTCGGCCGCGCGCCCCTGCTGCCGCTGCGCGTGGTCCACTACGGTCGCCGGGATCCCGTGGCAGCGCCGGCGGGGTCGAGGCGTTTGCACGCCGGCTCACGCAGGTGTTCGAGCAGGTCGAGTTCGCGTGGCCCGGCAGCGCGGCAGCGTCGACGCGCTGTCCGCGACCGCGCGATCGTCATCTGTGACAACCACACCGCGCTGGACTGGCCCCGCGACTACCCGCTCGTCGCGTTCCAACACGGCGTCGCGGCAAGGCGCAGTTGACGCGCACGTTGACCGACGCGCGCATGGCCGCGCGGCAGCTGCTCGCGGCCCGACGCCCGCGCACGGTGTGGGTCGCGTGCGCACTGGATCGCGCGGGCGTTCGGGCGCCTGCACCCCGGTGCGCCGCAGCACGTCGTGTTCCACTACGTCGAGCCCGAGCGCTTCGACGGCCGCCGCGATGCCGCCGGCTCGACGTTGGTGCTGCACGATGCCCGCAGCCCGCACAAGGGTCAGCGCCAGATCGAGCATGCTGCTGCCGCAGTGGCGCTTCGAGCCGCTGGCGTGCAAGCCCGACGAGGTCGCCGACCGCATGCGCAAGGCCGCGGCACCTGTCGCGCTACGAGGGCAACAGCATCGTGTGCAACGAGGCCATGGCCATGGACCTGCCGTGCATCTTCACCGACGTCGGCTCGCGCGCGACGCCAAGCTCGGGCTGGTCGAGCTCGACGTCGCGCTGCTCGATGCGACGCGCACGTTCGCGGACGACGACTATCTCGTCGCCTCGGTCGGCAGCGAGCTCGCTGCGCTGCCGGGTTCGCCGCCGCGCTCGCCGCGGGGGTTCATGCTGCAGCACGCGACGCCGCAGGCCGCCCGGGTCGCGGGCCGCGGCGATCGAGATCCGCGCGGATCAGCGGCTGGCACCTCGACCTCGGGGTCGCCGCCGCGGCGCGGCTGCGGCGGGGGCGTGACGCCATGCGCGTGCTGGTGGTCGCGACCAACATCGACGTGCCCGGCACCCACGGCCTGACCCACGTCAGCGAGCTGGTCGCGGCGCTGGGCGAGCGCGCGCAGACCATGCTGCTGGCGCGGCGCGGCTCGCACGGGCCCGGCGTGCTCGACGTGGGGCCGTGGCCGCGCACGCCGCCGTTCGGCCTGCGCCACCCTCGCCACGGTCGTCGGCGCGAGCGCGCTGGCGGCGGTGTGCCGCTTCGCGCCCGACGTGATCTACGAGCGCGCGTCGTCCTACGGCATGTCCGGCTCGCTGCTGGGCCTCGCGTTGGGCGTGCCGGTGGTGTGCATGGTGCTCGACGAGCACCGCAGCCCGCTGTCGCTGCGCTATGCCAGCCGCATCATCGCGACCGACACGACCTTGGTGCCGCCGCGCTTCCGCGACAAGGCCGTGCAGGTCAGCTGGGGTGCCAACGTCGAGCGGTTCCACCCTGGCGTCGACGCCTCCGCGGTGCGGCAGCGCTGGGGCCTGGGCGAGGGCCGCGTGGTCACCTACGCGGGCTCGTTCCGCGACTGGCACGGCGTCGACGTGCTCGTCGCCGCGATGGCGCGCTGGCGCGGCGCGCCCGCGACGGTGCTCCTGGTCGGCGATGGCCCTGAGCGCGCGCCGCGCCCGCGGCCCCAGGGGTCGTTATCGCCGGCGCACCACCGCTTCGTCTTCACCGGCGCGGTGCCCTACGACGACATGGCGCAGTACCTCGCGGCCAGCGACGTCTTCGTCGCGCCGTTCGTGCCCGAGCGCCACCCGCTGTCGCGCCGCCGCGGCTTCGTGCTCGATCCGCTCAAGCTGTTCGAGTCGCTCGCGGCCGAGGTCCCGACGGTGTCGGTGCGCTCGCGCAACATCATGGCGCTGTTCGAGGACGGCGTGCACCTGTCGCTGGTCGACAGCGGCGACGCCGACGCGCTGGCGCAGGCGATCGCGCGGCTGTGCGACGATCCGATCGCGGCGCGCCAGCTCGCACGCCGCGGCGCAGAGAAGGTCCGTCGCGAGCACACCTGGCGCGCCCACGCCGACCAGCTCATGGCGTTGTTCGAGCAGGTCCGGGCCGAGGCGCGGGCGGCATGAGCCAGGCGCAGCAGGCGGCCGACGATGCCGGCGCGCTGCTGCTGGGTCGCGCGCTGGCGATGATCGCCGAGTCGGCGGTGCTCATCATCGTGGTGCGTCTGCTCGGCAAGGCCGAGGTCGGCGCGCTCGCGGGCCTGCTGGTGGTGTGCCAGACCGTCGCGATCGTCGCGACCGCGGGCATGCCCGCGTCGCTGCTCATGATGCTACCGGGCCAGGCCGTGGGCGTGCGTCGGGCGCGGCAGCAGCCTGCTCGCGCTCCACCTGCTGGGAATCCTCGCCGGGGTGGCGCTGGCCGGCTACGCCCTGGCCGCGCGCAGCGGCCTGGTCGACGATCCCGAGTCGGCCGATTTGCTGTGGATGCTGCCGTACCCGCTGTTCGATCTGCCGGCGCGGGCGCTGCCCAACCTGCTGGTGGTCGAGGGCCGCGCGCGCGTCAGCGCCCAGCTCGCGGTCGGCAAGTCGCTGCTGACCAGCGCCGCGACCCTGGTGCCGGTGGCCCTGGGCCTGCCGGTGTGGCAGGTGGCGTTGTGCGTGACCGCGGCTGCCGGGCTCAACTGGGCCGTGGTGCCGCTGGCGTTCGCGCGGCTGTACCGCGACGCGCCCGTCGACGGTGAGGTCCCACCGCTGGGCGTGGGTGGCGTGTTGCGCCACGCGCTGCCGCTGGGCCTGACCGACATCGTCGGTGCGATCGCGCAGCGGCTCGATCGCCACCTGGTGCTGTTCTTCTTCAGCGCCGAGGTCTTCGCCGAGTACCAGGTCGGCGCGTGGCAGATCCCGCTCATCGTCAACGTGCCCTACGCGGTCGGTACCGCCTGCGCCGCGCCGATGCGCCAGCTGTTCGGGCAGGACCGCGGCGCCGAGGCCATCGCGCTGTGGCAGGCGTCGATCCGCAAGGTCTCGCTGGTGGTGGTGCCGGTGTCGATGGTGTTCCTGGTCGCGGCGCCTGCGGTGGTCGAGTTGTTGTTCACCGCCGAGTACGTGCGCGCGGTGCCGGTGTTCCGCTGCTATACGCTGCTGACGATGATGCGGGTCGCGGCCTTCGGCATCGTGCTGGTCGCCGCCGCGCGCCCGCGCGACGTGCTGGTCAGCGCGGTCGCGTCGCTGTCGTTCGCAGTGGTGTTGCAGCTGCCGCTCGCGCTGTGGCTGGGCCCGCTGGGCCCGGCGCTCGGTGCCGTGCTCGCGTTCTTCCCGACGGTGGCGATCTACACCGTGCAGATCGCCCGCGCCGCCGGGACCTCGCGCTGGCGCACGTTCCCGCTGGGTGACTACGCGCGGTTGTGCCTGTGGGCCGCGCTGCCGGGCGTGCTCGCGCACGTCGTCGTCGCCGCGGTGACGCCCGGTCCGGTCGTCGCTGCTGCTGACCGCCGTGATCGTGCTGGGCGGCTTCGCGGTGCTGGCGACGCGCGCGAACGACATGGGCGCCGCCGAGTGGCGCTACTCGGCCGGTGGTTGCGGCTGCGCCAGCTGCAGCGCTGATGCGTGCCGCCGCGGCGCGAGGGCTCGCGCGCGCACCCGATCGCGCCCGTGCGGGATATGCTGTGCGGACCCATGCGCCGCGCGATCGTCTTGCCCACGTGCATGCTGCTCGCCTGCACCGCACCCGGCGGTGACGGTGGCGGGGACGGCAGCGCGAGCACGGCGGCGGACTCGAGCGGCACGGCGAGCAGCGACGCCACCAGCGGCGGCGCGAGCGGACCGGGGCGGCACGACGGCTCGGGCGGCAGCGACGGCAGCACCGGCGACGCGCCGTGCGCCGACGGTCGCGAGCCCTCGACGGCCAGCGAGATCGACGGCTGCGCCGCCGTCGTCGGCACGCCTGTGTGCTCCGAGGGGCAGACGCACGTGCCGCAGGACTCGGCGGTCTCGTGGCAGCACGACCCGCCGGCCTCGGGCCCGCACTATCCCACGTGGGTCGAGTGGGGCGAGCACGACGAGGTCGTGCCGCGGGGCAACTGGGTGCACAACCTCGAGCACGGCGGCATCGTGCTGTCGTACCGCTGCAACGACGACTGCGAGCCCGAGCTCCAGACCCTGCGCGAGGTGCTCGCGGCGCGGCCACAGCTTCGCATCGTGCTGACCAAGGATCCGCTGTTGCCCGGCGCGGAGCGCTTCGCCGCGATCGCGTGGACGTGGGTCCTGCGCTTCGATGCGCCCGATCTCGCGACGCTGACCTGCTTCGTCGACCAACACGAGAACCACGCCCCCGAAGACGTGCCCTGAGCCGCGGACCCGCAGGGCGGTCCAGCGATGGCGCGGTCGCGCCCGGACGCCGCCGGCGGGCGCCACGGCCCGGCGGCGCGCAGCGGGGCTGCGCACGGAAATCCTCGCGCGCTCGCACACGCCCGCGGCATTGAACCGGGCGCACAAATCCGCGATCGTTGGATCAGCCGCCCGCGTTCGCCGATGCCCGCCGACCCCAACCATCGCGATGGTCCGAACGGGCGGCCCGACGAGGTGCCGTCCGATCCGACGGCCACGATGGACGAGTTCGCCGCGCCGCCGCCGATCGCGGATCCCGAGCGACTGGGCCGCTTCCGCGTGGTGCGTCGGCTGGGGCAGGGCGCGATGGGCGTGGTCTACGAGGCCATCGACGACGTCCGCGGTCAGCGCGTGGCGATCAAGGCGATGCACCGGCTCGGGCCCGAGCGCGTGTACCGCTTCAAGCGCGAGTTCCGATCGCTGACGGGCGTGCGCCACCCCAACGTGGTCGCGCTGCACGAGCTGGTCAGCGACGGCGAGCAGCTGTTCTTCACCATGGAGCTGGTCCGCGGCGTCGACTTCATCACCGACGTCTGCGGTCCCGCGATCCAGGGCCGACGCCACGCGCCGTGCCGCGACCTGTCGCGCCTGCGCGCGGCGATGCTGCAGCTGGCCGAGGGCGTGCAGGCGATCCACGAGGCCGGCATCTTGCACCGCGACATCAAGCCGTCCAACGTGCTGGTCACGCCCGAGCAGCGCGTGGTGCTGCTCGACTTCGGCTTGGTGCGCGAGCACGGCGTCGACGAGCACCTGGGCGTCACCGCCGACGGTGCGCTGCTGGGCACGCCGATGTACATGGCGCCCGAGCAGGCCACCGGCGGACAGGTCGGGCCGCCGGCGGACTGGTACGCGGTCGGCGAGCTGCTGTACCACGCGCTCGCCGGCGCGCCGCCGTTCAACGAGCTCGGCATGCTCGCGATGCTCGCGGCCAAGCGCGACAGCGTGCCGCCGCCGCCCTCGGCCGTGGTGCCCGACGTGCCCGCGGATCTCGACGCGCTGTGCCGCGCGCTGTTGGTGCCCGACGCCGCGGCGCGTCCGACCGGCCCCGAGATCGTCGCGCGGTTGGGCTCGGCGCCGGCGCGCAGCGCAGGCCCGCGGGCGACCGAGGCGTTCTTGGGCCGCAGCAAGGAGCTCGCGGTGCTGCGCGACTGCTACGTGCAGGCCTCGCGCGAGCCCGTGCTCGTGCTCGTCGAGGGGCCCTCGGGCATCGGCAAGACCGCGCTGGCCCAGCACTTCGCCGCCGAGGTCGCGGCCCGCGACGACGCGCTGGTGCTGGTCGGCCGCTGCTCGGAGCGCGAGTCGATCCCGTACAAGGCGCTCGACGCGGTCATGGACGCGCTGGCCATGCGCCTGGGCGTGCACAGCGATCCGCGCTACGTCGACGCGCTGCTGCCCCGCGACGTGCGTTCGATCGTGCGGCTGTTCCCGGTGTTGCGCGGGGTCCCGGCCATCGCGCTGGCGGCCGGGCGTCGCGACGACGACGTCGAGCCCGTCGATGCCCGCCGTCGTGCGATCGCGGCGCTGGGCGACATGCTCGCGCGCATCGCCGACCGGCGCCGCCTGGTGCTGCGCATCGACGACTTCCAGTGGGCCGATCACGACAGCGCGGTGCTGCTGGGCGGTGTGCTGCGGCAGGCCGATCCGCCCGCGGTGCTGCTGCTGCTCACCGTGCGCGACGGGGCCCAGCGCGAGGGCTCGCCGTTGCAGCGCTTGCTCGCCGAGGTCGCCGAGCGCGAGCGCATGGTCCCGGTCAAGCGCCTGCCGCTGGCGCCGTTGCCACCCGCCGAGGCCGAGGAACTCGCGCTCGAGCTGCTCGGCGGTCGCGCCCGGCGTGCGCGTGCCCTGGCCCGCGAGATCGTGCGCGAGGCCGACGGCAGTCCGTTCTTCGTCGGCGAGCTCGTGCGTTACGCCCGACTGCTCGAGAGCGGCGACGGCCTGGGCACCAGCGAGCACGCCGCGGTCAGCCTCGACAACGTCATCCGCAGCCGACTCGAGCGCCTGCCGCAGGTGGTCCGGCGCGTGCTCGACGTCGCCTCGGTCGCGGGCGGTCGCACGACCCAGCGACTCGCGCTGGCGGTCGCGTGCGGCACCGAGCCCGATCCCGGCGCGATCCAGCGGCTGGTCGACGAGCGGCTCGCGCGGGTCGGCGGACCCGCGCTCGACGACAGCCTCGAGGTCGATCACGACCGCATCCGGCAGACCGTGCTCGGCGAGATCGAGCCCGGCGACCTGGCCAAGCTCCACCTCGCGATCGCGCAGGCGCTGTCGGACGCGGACGTCACCGACGAGCCGGCGCTGGCGCACCACTTCCGCGCCGCGGGCGAGTACCGCCTCGCGCGCGATCACACGCTCGCGGCCGCCGACCAGGCCGCGGCCGCGCTCGCGTTCGATCGCGCGGCCGAGCTGTACCGCGTCGCGTTGTCGCTCGACGTGCTCGCGCCGCCGGGTACGCCGAGGTCGAGGCCAAGATGGCCGAGGCCCTGGCCAACGCCGGGCGCCTGCTCGAGGCCGCGCGGGCGTACCGTCGCGCAGCCGCCTCGGCCGGCCCGCGCGCGATCGAGTGGCTGCGCCGCGCGGCCGAGCACCTGCTCGCCGCCGGCTACACCGACGAGGGCCGCATCGCGCTCGACGAGGCGCTGCGCGCGGTCGGACTGTCGCTGCCGGCCTCGAACACGCGCGCGATCGGATCGCTGTTGGTCGACCGCGCGCGCATCGCGATGGCGGGGCTGCGACCCAAGGACGGCACCCCCGCCGGCGACACCGAGCTGGTGCGGCTCGACGTGTGCTGGGCCGCGGCGCGCGGGCTGATGTTCACCGACGGCCTGGTCGGCGCGGCGTTCCACGCCCAGCATCTGCGGCTGGCGCTGCGCAGCGGCGAGCCGGTCCGGGTCGCCCGCGCGCTGGCCTACGAGGCCCACCTGATGGCGGCGCTCGGTGCCGACGCCAAGGTCGCCGAGGCCCAGGCGTTGATCCAGCGCGCGCAGGGCATCGCCGACACCTGCGACAGCGACTACGCCCGCGCGATCGTGGCGGAGTGCTCGGGCCACGTCGCGATCGCGATCGGCGACTGGTCGAGGGGGTTCGCCGAGCTCGAACGCGCGATCGAGATCTTCCGCGACCGCTGCACCGGCGTCTCGCACGAGGTCGGCACCTGCCGCGCCCACGCGGCGCTGTGTCTGCAATTCCTCGGCCGCGTTCCCGAGCTGCGCGAGCGCGCGTGGGCGCTGCTCGAGGAGACCCGCGATCGACCCAACCCCTACGTGTCGGGCTTCGCCCGCGGCATCCTCGGCAACATGGCGCTGCTGGCCCCGGACCGCGTCGACGAGGCCGCCGAACAGCTGTCGATCTACCAGCACGACGCGCCGCGCCGATTCCAGGCGCACATGCTCAACTACGTGTGCCAGACCGCTGCGATCGAGCGCTACCGCGGCCGGCCGCAGCGGGCCTTCGAGCTGTGCGAGGCCGATCAACCGGTGGTCGCGAAGCTGGCGGTGCGGCGGGCGCCGCAGGCCAACGCCGAGGTGCTGCTGTGGCGCGCGCAGAACCTGCTCGCGGGCGCCACGGTCGCGCCCGATCCGCGCGTGCGCTTGGCCCCGGCCGAACGCACCATCGACGCGCTGCTGCACCATCCGAGCCTGTTCGGCCGTTGCTATGGCCAGCTCTCGCGCGCCAGCGCGCTCGCGCTCGCAGGCAACAAGGACGAAGCCGCGGCGTGGCTGCGCCGTGCGGTGTCGGGCTTCGAGGCCGCGCGCATGCAGGCGTTCTCGGCCTCGGCGCTGCGGCGGCTCGCGCTGCTGGTCGGCGGAGACGAGGGCCGCGACGCGCAGCGCCGCAGCGACGCCGCCATGGCACAGATGGGCGTGCTGCAGCCCGACCGCTTCACCGACATGATGGCGCCGGGCTTCGTGCGCGCCTGAGGGACACGACCGACCGATGCACCACGAGCACGATCCCGCGGACGACCTGGCCCAAACGCTCGCGCGCGCCCACGACGACGGCTTGCCCGAGCGCGGCAGCGCGCTGACCGAGGGTCGCGGCAGCATCGACACCGTGATGCTGGTGTGCGTGCTGCCAGCCGAGCGCGTGCGCGCGATGCTGCCGGCCGGCTTGCAGCTGGCGCCGCAGCCCCTGGTCCCGCCCGACCGCCACATGCTGCTGGTCTCGTGCGCCCACGATCGCTTCGGCGCGTGGTTCGGCGACATGGACTATCGCGAGCTCATGTTCGCGATCCCGTGGGTCGAGCTCGCCGACGAGCGCGCGCCGCACCCCGGCCCCTTCCTCTACATGCCGCGGCTGTTCCTCGACGCGACCGTGCCGCAGGTGCTGGGCGAGCGGGTCTACGGCTACGAGAAGCTGGCGGCGAGGATCGAAGCCAGCGAGGGCCGCTTCGTCGCGCACGACGAGGCCGGCGATCTGCTGATCGACGTGGCGTACACCGTCGAGGGCGAAGCCCGTGCGCCCGCGGCGTGGCCGAACTTCGCGTGGACACGCATGCTGCTCGAGCAACCCACGATCTCGCAGGCGGCGCGGCGCCTGCGTCGCGACGCGCGCGACACCGAGGACGCCGAGCAGCGCTTCCTCGGCAGCAGCGTGCGCTACCTGCTCGAGGGCGAGGACTGGGACGGCAAGCCGGTCGACGCCGAGCTCGTGCCGGTGCGCGCGCGGGTTCAGTTCGGCAACGGCATCGACCTGCCGCTGGGGCTGCCGCAGCAGCCGTGGGATTCGCCCAGCGTCGCGGCACACGTGCTCGGGGCGCTGCGCCTGCGCGCGCCGCAGGTGGTGTCGCTGCCCGGCGCACCGACGGTGGTGCGGGCGCCTCGCGGCGGTCGCAAGCTCCGCGTCGCGGTGCTGGGCGGCGGGCCCGCGGCGCTGGCGGCCGCGTTCTGGCTCGGCCGCCAGCGCGATCGCTTCGAGGTCTCGCTGTACCCCATGGGCCATCGGCTCGGCGGCAAGTGTGCGGCGAGCCGCAACCCCGACGCGTGCGATCGCATCGAGGAGCACGGCCTGCACGCGTTCCCGGGCTTCTACCGCAACGCGTTCCGCACCGTACGCGAGCTCCACGCCGATCTCGGGCGGCCGATCGCGAACGCGCAGGGACCGATCGGCGCGGCCTTCCGCGGACAACGCCACGTCGGCGTGGTCGATCGCGTCGGCGAGCGCTGGCGCTACTTTCCCACGCCGATCGATCCCAACGACCGCGAGCCCGGGGTCGTGCCGCGGGTCGGGCGCGACGCGCCCGTGGGACTGGGCAGCGCGCTCAAGCGCATGTTCGGACGCATCGGCGACGAGATCGCGGCGCTGGGCGACGCGGACGCGCCACCGTCGGCGACGGGCCTGGGTGAGGCTTTGATCGCGCCGTGGCGCGACGGTCTGCACACGGTGTTGCAGTGGGCCGAGCGCGAGGCCGCCGACGCGGTCGAGCGCTTCGTCGAGACCCCGCCGGCCGCGTCGGCGCTCAAGCGCGGCCTGCTGGCGGCGCTGCGGCAGGTCCGCGACGCGTTGGCGTGGCGCTGGCGCGAGCCGGCGAAGCGCGACCCCGAGGTGTGGTTCCGCTGGGGCGGCGTCGACACGCTGCTGACCATCGCCATCGGCGTGCTCGAGGAGTCGACGCTCGACTTCGACGAGCTCGACGACCACGACTTCGTGACGTGGCTGGGGCAGTGGGGGCTCGCGCCCGAGCACCGCAACATCTCCACGGTGATGATGGTGTACGAGACCCTGTTCGCCCACGGCGACGGCGTGCCGTACACGCTCGAGCACCTCGCCTGCGGCGTGGGCCTGCGCTGGTTCCTGCTGGTGTCGTTCGGCTACGACGGCTTCGCGGCCTACGACTTCGAGTGGGCCTGCTCGGAGACCCTGATCGGGCCCTACTACGACGCGCTGGTGCAGCACGGCGTCGCGGTGCACTTCTTCCACCGCGTCGAGCGGCTCGAGTTCGACGGCAGCGGCGACGACAAGTCGCTCTCGCGCGTGCGCCTGCGCGTGCAGGCCACGCCGCTGGCGGAGCCCTACCAGCCCATGCGGCCGGCGCCGCACCCCGAGCGCGACCCACCGGTGTGGCCGCTGCGACCCGACTACGCACAGCTGCGCGAGGGCGAGGCGCTGCGCCAGGCCGGCGTCGATCTCGAGGACGTCTACGACCCGTGGCCCGGCGTGGGCGAGCGGGTGCTGCAGCAGGGCCGCGACTTCGACGTGTGCATCCTCGGCATCCCGCTGGGTGCGTTGCCGCCGGTGCTGGAGCCGCTGTTGTCGCGCGAGTCGCCGCACTTCGATCCCAGCTGGCGCCGCTTCGTCGACGAGACCTCGTTGGTCCAGACCCTGTCGGTGCAGCTGTGGTTCGACCGCGGCCCCGAGGAGATGTTCGCGCAGCAGGGCCTGACCATGGGGCACCCGCACGTGCGCGGGTTGTTGACCGGCTTCGCGCAGCCGCAGGCGAGCCTGGGCCAGTTCACGCACCTGGTCGCGCACGAGGGCTGGTCCGATCCGCCGCCGCGGCTGCTGACCTACCACACCGGTGCGCTGCAGGCCGGCGTCGCGATGCCGCGACCCGAGCTGGCCACACGCGAGTTCCCGGCGTCCGAGCGCGAGCGGGCGCGCGGGATCGCGGAGGCGTTCTTCCGCGAGCACCACGCCGCGCTGTTCGACGGCATCGAGCACGACTTCGACGCATTCCTCGCGGCGCTGCGCGTGCCACCGCAGCACGCCGGCGCTCTCGGGGTCGAGCGGCTGCGGCTGCAGGCGTTCAACCTCGCGTGTCAGCCCTCGGACCTCTACATCCTGAGTCGTCCCGGCCAGACGCGCCTGCGTCCGACGCCGACCGGCTCGGGCGCGCGGTTCCTGCTGCTCGTGGGTGACTGGACCAAGACCGACCTCAACTGCGGCTGCGTCGAGGCCGCGACGCAGTCGGCGATGCTGGCCGCGCGTGCGCTCTCGGGCGAGCCGGTCCATGTGTGGCGCGTGGGCTTCTGACGCCACGAGCGCCGCGCCGCCGTCGGGCCACCGGTGATCGCAGTCGTGTGCGGCCGCTGGCCTGGGCCGCGCAAGGGTGGCATACCAAGGCCCCGTGCACGCGCCCGCGCTCGAGGCCCCGTTGGCCGCTTTCCGCACCGCCGCCGCCTACCTCGGCGATCTCGCGGTGATCGAGCGCGCCATCGGCCTGGTCGCGCGCGAGGCGCCCGGCCGCGATGCCGCACTGGCGCGTGGGCTCGCCATCGCGACGACGCTGGCCGAGCTCAACCTCGACGTCGCGGCGCTGCAGGCCGCGTTGCTGCGGCCCGCGTGCGAAGCGGGCCTGCCGACCGCGCGGGTGGAGGAGGTCACAGGTGGCGAGGTCGCGCGGCTGGTCGGCGGCGTACAGCGGCTCGAGCACATCCGCTGGGACCACCTCGAGCAGGAGGCCAGCGAGAACCTGCGCAAGATGTTCCTCGCGATCGCGTCGGACATCCGCGTCGTGCTCATCGCCTTGGCCGAGCGCCTGCACGTGCTGCGGGGGCTCGACGCGCGGCCCGAGAGCGAGCGACGCGGCCTCGCGCGCGAGACCATGGAGGTCTACGCCCCGCTCGCGAACCGCCTCGGTATCTGGCAGATGAAGTGGGAGCTCGAGGACCTCGCGTTCCGGGCGCTGTCGCCGGAGATCTACCGCGAGATCAAGGGCCTGCTGGCGGACAAGCGCACCGCACGGACCGCCGCGATCGACGAGGTCATCGCGCTGTTGCAGACCAAGCTGCGCGAGGCCGGCATCACCGGGCGCGTCAGCGGCCGGCCCAAGCACATCTACAGCATCTACAAGAAGATGCAGCGCAAGCGCCTGGGCTACGAGCACATCTACGACGTCAGCGCCGTGCGCGTGATCGTCGATCGGCTCGAGGACTGTTACGCGGTGCTGGGCATGGTCCACGGGCAGTGGACGCCCATCGCCGGCGAGTTCGACGACTACATCGCCAAGCCCAAGGGCAACGACTACCGCTCGCTGCACACCGCGGTGGTCGGCCCGGACGGCAAGCCGCTCGAGGTGCAGATCCGCACCCAGCAGATGCACGACTACAACGAGTACGGCGTCGCAGCGCACTGGCGCTACAAGGAGGGCGCGTCGCGGGCCGACAAGCGCTTCGACGCGAAGATCAACCTGCTGCGCCAGCTGATGGCGTGGCAGCGCGAGGTCACGGTCGCACCCGGCGACGCGCCCGGCGACGGGGCCGAGCCGGAGCTCGCACACGCGATGCGCACGGAGATCTTCGCCGACCAAGTCTACGTGTTCACGCCCACCGGCGACGTCGTCGACCTCCCGCAGGGCGCGACCCCGGTCGACTTCGCCTACCGCATCCACACCGACGTCGGTCACCGCTGCCGCGGCGCCAAGGTCAACGGTCAGATCGTCGGGCTCGATCACCAGCTGCAGACAGGCGATCGCGTCGAGATCATCACGGCCAAGCAAGCCAAGCCCAGCCGCGACTGGCTCAACCCGCAGCTGGGCTACGTGCACACCGCCAGCGCACGGCAGAAGATCAAGGTCTTCTTCCGCCAGCAGCAACGTGACTCGGCCATCGCCCAGGGCCGCGAGATCGTCGAGCGCGAGCTCAAGCGCCTGGGGCTCGAGGCCCGCGGGGTCGAGTCGATCGCGCCCTTTTATCCCAAGTACGCCGAGCTCGACGACCTGCTGGCTGCGATCGGCTTCGGCGACATCGTGCCGCAGAGCATCAGCACGCGCCTGCTCGAGTGGCTCGAGCTCGAGCGCGCGGCGCAGCAACCCCTCGCACCCACGGTGCCGGCGGAGTCGAGCTCGTCCAACAAGGGCGCCGCGCAGGTCAGCATCGGCGGCGTCGACGACGTGATGAGCCACCCGGCGCGCTGCTGCAACCCCGTGCCGGGCGACGACGTGGTCGGCTACATCACCCGCGGCCGCGGGCTCGCGATCCACCGCGTCGACTGCAGCAACGCCCGCACCGAGCACGAGCCCGAGCGGTGGATGCCGCTGTCGTGGGGTGCGCGGCGGGGCCAGAGCTACCCCGTGGGCCTGCAGATCGTGGCCGAGGACCGCGCGGGCCTGCTGCGCGACATCGCGGAGATCGTCGCGCAGGAGGGCGTCAACATCGCCAACACCTCGGCGGTGAAGTCCGCGCGCGAGCAGAGCTCGATCATCACGCTGCAGCTGGAGATCCGCAGCTCGGAGCAGGTCGTGCGCATCATGGGTCGGCTCGAGCGCATGCCGGGGACGCGCTCGGTGCGTCGGGTCGCCGCCTGAGCGGCCGTCAGCGCGCGCTGACAGCCTCTCGTCGCGGCGCGACGAGGCTGTCAGCATTCGCTGCAAGGCTCTGAGTCATCGCCGGGCGCGCCGCGGACCGCCGCCGCGCCGGGCCTGCCGTGCGGACGCCAGCAGCTCGGCCGCGTGGTCGCGGGCACTCTGCGTCACGCGTGCGCCGCCGAGCATGCGCGCGATCTCCTCGCGGCGTTCGTCGTCGTCGAGCCGCTGCACCTCGGTGATGGTGCGGCCCTTGCGTTGCAGCTTGCCGACGCGGAAGTGGGCGTCCGCGAACGCGGCGATCTGCGGCAGGTGGGTGACGCACAGCACCTGGTGATGTGCAGCCGCGCGTTGCAGTCGCCGGCCGATGGCCTCGGCCACCGCGCCCCCGACCCCGGCGTCGACCTCGTCGAACACGTAGGTCGCGATGCGGTCCTCGGCCGCGAGCGCGCCCTTGAGCGCCAGCAACACGCGCGACAGCTCGCCGCCGAGGCCACCCGCCGCAGCGGCGCGAGCGGCTCGCCGGGGTTGGCCGTGAAGAGGAACTCGACCCGGTCGTCGCCGTCGGGGCCGGGCTCGTCGCTGCGCTCGATGTGCACCTGCACCCGCGCCTTGGGGATGTGCAGCGCGCCGAGCTCGGCCTCGATCGCGGTCGCCAGGCCGGCGGCGGCGCGGCTGCGGGCCTCGTGCAGCTGCGCCGCGGTCTCGCGGCAGCGCGCATACAGCTCGCCGGTGCGCTCGCTCAGGGCGCGCAGGTGTTCGTCGGCGTGCTCGAGCTGCTCGAGCTCGAGCCGCATCTGCGCCAGCTTGTCGGCCAGCTCCGCGACCTCGACGCCGTGCTTGCGCCGCAGCCGTTCGATCGCGTGCAGGCGATCGTCGGCGGCCTCGAGCTCGCCGGGCTCGACCTCGAGCTCGTCGGCGAAGCGCGCGGCCGCCCGCGCGGCCTCCTCGCAGGCGAGCTGCGCGACCGCGAGCTGCTCCTCGATTGCGCCCAGCTGCTGCGAGTCGTCGCGGCCACCCTTGGCGCGATCGAGCCGGTTCGCCAGTCGGCTCGCGATGGCGTCGTCGGCGTCGTACAGCGCCTCGTGGGCCTCGCGCGCGAACTCGGCCCATCGCTGGGCGTTGCGCAGCAGCGCGACGCGGCGGCGCAGGGCCTCGTAGGCCTCGGCGTCGAGCTCGACCGCCTCGAGCTCGTCGACCGCGAAGCGCAGGTAGTCGAGGTGTCGCTCGCGCTCGGCCGCACGCTGCTGCAGCTCGAGCAACGCGCGCTGCGACGCGACCCAGGCGGCGTGGCGGCGGCGGTGCTCCTCGAGCACCGGGCCGAGCTTGGCCCACGCGTCGAGCCCCTCGAGGTGGCGCGCGGCGTGGGTGAGGAAGTGGTGCTCGTGCTGGCTGCAGATGTCGACCAGCTCCTCGCCGACCTCGGCAAGCACTGCCTGGGTCACGAGGCTGCCCGCGATGGCGGCGCGGCTGCGGCCGCTGCGGGTCACGGCGCGGTGCACCAGCAGGCCCTCGTCGTCGTCGAGCGCGGGCGTGAGGCCGGCGCGCGCGAGCACGGTCGCGATGCGCTCGCGGCTGTCCGCGGCCAGTTCGAACGGGCCGTCGACCTCGGCGCTCTCGGAGCCCTCGCGCACGAGCTCGGCGCGACCGCGGGCGCCGCGGAGCAGCGACAGCGCACCCACGATGATGGACTTGCCAGCGCCGGTCTCACCGGTGAGCACGTTGAGCCCACCGACCAGATCGAGCGCGACGTCTTCGAGCAGCGCGAGGCCGCGGATGCGCAGGTGCAGCAGCATCGGTGATTCGTCGCTCCGGCGGCGTCAGCCGCCCCAGCCGAGCTTGTGAGCGAGCACGTCGAACACGGTCGCGCGCGGCGGCACCAGCCGCAGCGGCGCCTCGGCGCGGCGGATCTCCACGCGATCACCGACGTGAAGCGGGAAGCCCCACTGACCGTCGACCGACAGCGTCGCCGCACCGGCGTCGTCGGGGCCGACGTACTCGATGGTGATCGCGTGATCGGCCCGCGTCACCACCGGGCGGTGCGTGAGCGTGTGCGGACAGATCGGCGTGAGCGTCCAGGTGTCGGTGTCCGAGTCCACGATGGGGCCGCCGGCCGCGAGGTTGTACGCGGTCGAGCCCATCGGTGTCGAGACGATGAGGCCGTCGGCGCGCACGCCAGCCGCGAAGTTGCCGCCGATGCTGGTGCGCAGCTGCAGCATGCGCGGCAGCTCGCCGTGCTTGACGTAGGTGTCGTTGCAGCCGGTCTGTGTCGCGCGGCGCTCGTCGAGTCGCCAGACCTCGACCTGCATGCGCAGCCGCGGCTGCCACACCAGCTCGCCCGCGATCGCGGCGCGCACGGCCTCGCCCAGCTCCGCCGCGCCGTAGGCCGCGAGGAAGCCGAGGTTGCCCAGGTTCACGCCCAGCAGCGGAATCGGGTGCTCGCCGAGCCATCGCGCGGCACGCAGCAGTGTGCCGTCACCACCGACGGCGATCGCGAGGTCGATGCCGGCACCGAGCTCGTCGGCTTCGACCGAGGTGTGCGGCACGGCGGGTGGCGCCGCCGGACCGAGCAGCCACTCGTGCGGCAGCAGCACCTGCGCGCCGGCCTCGAGCAGCGCGGCCGCGGCTTCGTGCGTGGCCCGCCGCGCGTCCTCGCCATCGCGCGGGTACAACAGCACCGTACGCGCCGGTCCGATCGGCGTGCGACAGTGGGCGTTCACGGCTCCTCGGGCGCGTACATGTAGCCCTGGTGCTGGAACAGGCAGATGCGACCACCGCCCTCGCCGCGGGCACGCTCGAGCGCGGCGTCGCACAGCTCGATGAGCTCGCGCAGCGCGTGCACGTCGCGGTTGGGGAAGAACGCGACCCCGATGCTGACGCTGCCGTCGCCGCGCGCCCGCACGTCACGCCAGATGCGTTCGGCGACCGCGAGCGCCCCGGGGAAGTGGGTGTTGGGCAGCGCGACGAGGTGACCGCCCGCGCGCGCGGGGAAGACCAGGTCGATCTTGCGCACGGTCGCGTCGATCACCGTGCGCAGGCCAGCGGCCATGCTGGCGCTGGGCTCCTCGGCATCGGGCGCGATGCGCAGGCACGCCAGCGGGTCGCTGTAGCGCTCGGCGCGATCGAACTCCTGCTCGAGTCGTCGCAGGTGAGTGGCCTCGAGTCGGCCGTCGCCCTGCGACGGCGTCTCGCCGCGGGGCTCGGTTTCGCCGAGCACCCTGCGCGCGCGCAGCAACGCGTCGACGCGCGCGCGCAGCTCCTCGGCGTCGTAGGGCTTGCCCAGGTAGTCGTCGGCGCCGCTGCGCAGACCCTCGACCCGCGCGTTCACGGAGTTGCGCGTGCTGACCATGATCACCGGCAGGTAGCCCTGCTGGGTCTTGGCCTTGAGGATGCGGCAGCACTCGAGCCCCGACAGTCGCGGCATCACGACATCGAGCATCACGAGATCGGGTCGCTCGCGCGCGAAGACCTCGAGCGCGTGCTGTCCATCGGTCGCCTCGATCACCGCGTGGCCAGCGGATTCGAGCGCATCACGCGCCGCACGCCGATCGCTCTCGGTGTCGTCGGCCACCAGGATCCGCGCCACGCCGGCCTCGGGGGCGTGGCTGGGCCGATGGGTGCTGGCAGTGGACACGCCGGGGCTCGATGGGCTCGGGGCGACGCGATCGCCCGACCGACGAGCAGTGTAGTACGGTTCGGCGGCAGCGGGCCTGGGCCTGCGGGGCGCGCGGACGTGCCGCTGCGATGGTGCTCCCGGGGCCCTCGGGCAGGCCCCGCGCGCGGCTCCCGGGGCCGGCGGCGCCACCTCGGCGCTGCCGCAGGGCCGGGTGAGCCGGCCCGCGGGACCATGCCTTGACAGTGCCCTGCTGCCCGCGGCAGGCTCCGCCCCCCATGGGGACGATGTACCCGAAGCCCAACGAGATCCACCGTGACTGGTGGGTCGTCGACTTGAGCGGTCAGACGCTCGGGCGCGCCGCGAGCCAGATCGCGAGCCTTCTGCGTGGCAAGCACAAGCCCACCTTCACGCCGCACGGTGACGCCGGCGACTTCGTCGTCGTGATCAACGCCGAGAAGGTGAAGCTGACGGGCCGCAAGCTGGATCAGAAGCACTATCACAGCTTCACGGGCTACATGGGCCACATGAAGAGCGTGCCGGCGCGCAAGATGCTGGCCGACAAGCCCGAGGAGCTGATCAAGCAGGCGGTGCGCCGCATGCTGCCGCGCAACGCCAACGGCCGCGCGACGTTCAGCAAGCTCAAGATCTACGCGGGCCCCGAGCACCCGCACAAGGCGCAGAACCCCAAGACCTTCACGCCGGCCGCCTAGGAACGAAGCGACATCCCATGGCCATCCACAACGACTCGATGACGTACTACGCGACCGGCCGCCGCAAGACCGCGGTCGCGCGCGTGTGGCTGTTCGGCGGCGCCGGGCGCATCACCATCAACCGCCGCGAGGCCGAGCGCTACGTGACGCGCCCGACGAACATGAAGATCGTCGAGCAGCCGCTCGTGGCCACCAACACCCGCGACAAGTTCGACGTGGGCCACCGCCAAGGGCGGCGGGCTCTCGGCGCAGTCGGGCGCGGTGCGCCTGGGCATCGCGCGGGCGCTGCTGCGGATCTCGGACGAGTACCGCGAGTCGCTCAAGGAGATGGGCTACCTGACCCGCGACTCCCGCAAGAAGGAGCGCAAGAAGTACGGTCGCAAGGGCGCGCGCGCGCGCTTCCAGTTCAGCAAGCGCTGAGCTGCAGCCGCTGCGGGGCTTCCCCGCGGGGCGCAAGAACTGGCGACAATGCGACACGGTGCGCGCGGGTGGGAAACCATCCGCGCGTTTGTGCGTTCGGAGGCCGACGCGTGTCGATCGGCAACCCCACATTGCTGAACCCGTCGCGCGTACGCGAGCGCTTCGCGTCGCAGCCGCGTCACCCACGACGATTTGCCCCGGTACGCGGGTGCTTTTCGTCTGGCGCGGCGCGAGCGTCCGGGAAACAATACCCAGGCGCCGCTCGCCGCGGGCGTCACAGCACGCGGCCGCGCGGTCTCTCGCTTAGCCCTGCCATGCCTTGGATCGCTCCCGTTCAGTTCCGATCGTTCGTCGCGCGCGTGTTCACGTCGCTCGGCCAGCGTTCGGCGGGGTGTGGCTGGGTCCGCCGTGTCGAGCCCTCGGGCCTGAATACGCCATCGTCTCGTCCGTCCCATGGCGCGCCCGCGCCGTGCCGGCGGCCGGGCGAGCTCGCGTGCACCTCAGTCCCCGATGGTCGCCACGACCATCCTTCGAACTGACCACCAGGAGACACTCTCGATGCTGACCCACAAGAAGTTCGTTGCAGCCTTCGCGCTGCTTGCCCCCCTCTTCGGCGCGTGCGTCGTCACCAGCGACGACGAAGGCGGCGACACCTCCGGCAGTGCCAGCGCGAGCGCGACCGACTCGGCGAGCGCGAGCGCGACCGACTCGGCGAGCGCGAGCGCGACCGACTCGGCGAGCGCGAGCGCGACCGACTCGGCGAGCGCGAGCGCGAGCGCGAGCGCCAGCGCGAGCGCCAGCGCGAGCGCGACCGACTCGGCGACCGGTGACTCGACCGCGGGCGAGACCGACACCGGCGGCGGCGCTGGCTACTGCCAGCTCTCGTGCGCCGAGGCGGTCGACTGCTGCGCCGGCGAGCCGACCTGCGAGGGCGGCATCGGGACCTACCCGTACAACTGGAGCTGCGACGGCGGCCTCTGCGTGCCCGGTGGCTGCGCCAACGACGACGAGTGCACCATGGGCGGCGCGCTGCCGGGGTGGGTCTGCGTCGACATCGGCGCGGGCTTCAACGCCTGCCAGCCCGGCTGCGCGGCCGACCAGGACTGCGAGGACCAGTTCCTGATGGGCTGGACCTGCACCGGTGGCGGTGGCACGTACTGCGAGCCTCCGGGCTGCGCCAGCGACGACGACTGCGCTGCGATCCCGGGGACGACGTGCAACGTCGACACCGGCTTCTGCGAGGCGCCGCCGTGCGAGAGCGACGCGGACTGCGGCGATCTCACCTGCGACGTGGCGACCGGCATCTGCGGCTGCAGCGACGACGCGCAGTGCGGTGACGGCTTCACCTGCGTCAGCGGCTGATCCGGCACAGTCGGCCGCCGCCGCGCCTGCGGCGGCGAGCCGCAGGGGCGTCACGGAGTCTCCGTGGCGCCCTTTTTCGTGGTTGCGTCGGACTTGGTCTCGCCCGCGGGCGCCTTGGCGTCGTCTGCGGGCGCCTTGGCGTCTGCGGGCGCCTTGGCGTCTGCGGGTGCCTCGGCGCCGCCGGCTCCGCCCGGTGCCTCGCCACCGGCGCCAGCGCCCGTACCGATCCCCGGCACCGCCTGCGCGCCGATCACTTCGAGCGTGCCGGGGCACTCGAGCGAGCGCAGCATCGCGACGAGATCCGAGATCTGCTCGTCGGTCAGCTTGCGATCGACCAGGTTGGTGTCGACCGGCCCGCGGTCGCGGATGCCACCGCTGGCCATGATGCGCACGGCTTCCTCCAGCGTCGCGACGCTGCCGTCGTGGAAGTACGGCGCAGTGCGGGAGACGTTGCGCAGGGTCGGGGTGCGGAACGCGAAGTCCTCCTCGGGCTTCTTGCTGATCGTGCCGCGCCCTCGATCCGCGCCTTCGGCCGGCGGATCGCTCGCACCGATGCCGGTGCGGTGGAAGAGCCCGTCGGTGAAGTTGTCCTGTGCGTGGCACGTGATGCAGCCCGCGGGGCCGGCGAACAGCGCCCAGCCGCGCTTGGCCGCCTCGTCCTGCGCGTCGCGATCGTGCGCCGTGTCGCCGCACAGCAGCGTGCGCTCGTAGGCCGACAGCGCCATCGCCACGTGCTTGCCCGTGACCGGCGCGCCCGCGGCGAGGCCGAAGGCCTTGGCGAAGGCATCGCGATACTCCGGCAGCCCGCCGATCTCCGCGGCCTTGGCCTCGACGCCGTCGCCCAGGCCCATGTTGCCGCCCTTGAGCGCGCCGACGGCCTGCGCCTCGAGATCGGCCGCGCGGCCGTCCCAGTAGAGCAGCGGCAACAGACCGACGTTCCAGATCGTCGGCGAGTTGCGCGGCAGTTCCTTGTCGCCGGGGCCCAGTGCCTTGGCGCGACCGTCGGCGTTGCCGAGCTCGTTCTGGTGGCAGCTGTAACAGCTGCGCGTGCCGTCGACCGACAGGCGCTTGTCCATGAACAGGCGATGACCGAGCTCGACCTTGTCGGCGCTCATCGGGTTGTCGTCGGGAACCCGCGGCGGTGTATGGATCCCGGCGGGCAGCTGCCAGCTCCACGCCGCGGCGGGTGCGGGGTCTTCTCCGCCGTCGTCGGACGCGGGCTCGTCGGTGACGGCCTTGCTCGGGGCCTTGCTCTTCGCCTCCGTCTTCGACTTCGCGTCGGCCTTGGCCTTGCCGTCGCCCTTGCCGTCGCCGCCGCCACCGCAGCCCGAAAGAGCCATGCCCAGGGCCACCGCGATGCTTCGCTGCGCGATCGGGTTCATCGCGCGCACGCTACCCGAGCGCCTGCGCCGCTGCCACCTGGGGCAGACCCGCTGTTATCCTCGGCACCCGCATGCCGTCGCGATCCGCTTCGCCCCGGGCGATCGCCGCCGGGGTCGCCGTCCTCGCGGCGGCGCTGCTGCTGCCGGGTCTGGGCGAACCAGGGTTCTGGAGCAGCGCGGAGCTGCCGGTGCTCGATCGCAGCATGGCCGCGCTGGGTGAGGCCCGCACCGGCCTGGTGCGCTCGCCGTGGCTGCCCGACGCGCTGCGCACCGCCGGCGTCTCGGCCCTGGGCGGTGAGCTGGGCCTGCGGTTGCCCCATGCGATCGCGGTCGTGGCCCTCGCGGCGGTGGCCGCCGCGCTCGCGCGCATGCGCGGGCTGTCGGCGCTGGGGGCGGCCCTCGCGGGACTGTTCGCGCTGTCGATGCCGGCGCTCGTCGTCGGCGGGCGCACGGCGATCGGCAATCCCTTCGGCGAGCTGTTCGGCCTGCTCGTGGTCCTGGGCGCGATGCTCGGGCAGCACGAGCGCACCGGCCGTCGCGCGATGGGGGCCGCGCTCGCGCTCGTCGGTCTGGGCGGTGCTGTCGCGAGCGCAGGCGTGGTGCTCGGCGGCGTGATCCCGTTGGGTGCGGCGTTGTTGCTCGCGCCACCGTCGTCGCCGCGGCTGCGCGGGGTCGCAGTCGCGCTGTGGTGCGCGCTCGGGCTCGTGGCGATCGTGCTGGTCGCGCGGCAGACCGACGGCTACATCCCGCTGCTGGGCGCGGCCAAGGATCTCGAGCTGGTCGACAAACCGCAGCTGCGCCGCTTCACCGCCGCGCTGGGCGAGCTGGGGCGCCAGGGCTTCCCGTGGTTGCCGCTGGGCGTGGTCGGCCTCGCGCTGGGCCGCGACCGCGGCGTGGCGGGGTGGTTGCTCGGCGGGCTCGTCGTCGCCAGCGCGTGGTCGCTGCTGTATGGCCTGGGCGACGTGCCGCTGCGGGTGGCGCTCGCGATCGCAGCGGCCGCGGCCGTCGATGCGCTCGCCGACGAGCGCCGCGTACGCAGCGGTCGACGGGCTGCGGTCGTGCTCGCGGCCCTGGGCATGTTGGTGCTGGGCAAGGAGCTCGAGCTCGCGCCCGAGACCGTCGCGGTGCCGCTGCACGCCTTCGCAGTCAACGAGTACCCCGCGGAGCTGCTGGGGACGGCGGCACTGCTGGGCCGGTTCGCGAAGCTCGGCGTGCTGGCGCTGGTGATCGGGCTGCTGCTCGCACCGGGTGACGACGCGGGGCTGCTGGCGCGGCTGCGCGCGCGCGTGCCCGCGCCGGCGCGACGCTTCGCGGCCGCGCTGCTGCTGTTCGCCGTGGCGCTGTGGGGCGCGTGGCGGCAGGCGCACGCGTTGCTCGACCGCACCGCCGCGGCGCTGTCGCCCAAGGTCGTGCTCGCGCACCACCGCGCCCTGGCCCAGGCCGGCGCGGTGTCGGAGTCGTTGGCCTCGCACCGCGTTCGCGATCGCGGCCTGGCGATCTACTTCGGGGCGCACGGCGGGCCCACGGCGATCGACACGCTCGCGAACCGCCGCGAGATCTTCGACTACCTCGGCGCGGACGAGCCGCGCGCGGTGTTGCTGCGCAAGATCGACCTGCCGGCGGTGTACCAGCAGCACCGTCAGGCCGCCGCGCCGCTGTTCGTGCTCGACGACAGTCACGACGATCTGCGCCTGGTCGCAAACGTGTTGCCGCCGGGCGAGATCGATCGCAACCGCATCCACGAGGTGCTGTTCACCGAGCCTCCAGCGCTGGCCAACGAGACCCTCGTGCGCTTCGAGGAGTTCGTCGAAGTCGTGGGCTGGGAGATCGACGGTCCGGTGGTGCGCGGGCGCAAGCACACCGTACAGGTGGTGCTGCGGGTGCTGCGGGCGCTGCCGGGCGGCGCGAAGCTGTACACGCGACTGGTCGGCGGCCGGCTCTCGCGCATCAACCCCGAGCCGCTGCCGCTGGCGGAGGATCTCTACCCGTGCACGCTGTGGCGCGAGGGCGACTACATCTTGCACCGCGTCAGCTTCGATGCGCCGTGGACCGAAGTCCCCGGCGAGTACGACGTCGTCGTGGGGCTGCGGCGCAGCGAGTCGAAGAACTTCGAGATCAGCCAGCCCGAGGGCGAAAGCGGCGAGTTCGGCGTGCGCATCGACGATCCCAAGCGCGCGTTCGCGAAGATCGGCACCGTGACGGTGTGGTGAGCCTGGCGCTACACTGCCTGACGCCCCGTGGCGCACGGACGTAGAACCGAGGCGGCGCCGGCGCTGCCGGTGTGGCCGGCACCGAGCCCGCAGGTCGCGACCACCGCGGCCGCGGCCGGCGTCGCGATCGCGTCGTGGCGCGCGCAGAAGCCGGCCGCGGTCGCGCTGTTCGTCGCGGCGCGCGGCGCCGGTGCGTGGGCCGACCCCGACGACCATCGCCAAGGTGAGCCCTGGGCCATCGCGTTGGCGCGCGATCGGGCCGGGCCGACGCCCCACGATCGCGAGACACTGGTGTTGGCCGAGGGCGGACTCGCGGCGGTCGACGAGCTGTTGCGGTGGTTCGCTCAGCCCGACGCGCCGTACGTCGTGGCCCACGGCGCCCAGGCGGCCCTGGCTCGGCTGTGGCGCCTGGCCGAGCGTCCCCACGAGCCCACGCGGTTGGGCTGCACCCGCACCGCGGCGGTGTTGCTCGGCGAGGGCGCCGGCGATCCGCGGGCGCACGAGCTGCTCGGTGCGGTCGCGGCCCAGCTGCAGCGCGCGCTGGTGCTGCCGCACTGGATCCCGGAGCAGGAACACGACGGCCGCGTGCAGTGTGCCGCGGCCGCGGTGGCCGTACTGGCGCTGGTCGCCGCGATGGTGCCGCAGCTGCGCAGTCTCGGCGCGATCGCGGCCTACCAGCTCGAGTGCGAGCTGGTGCCGGCGGTGGTCGCGATGGAACTCGCCGGCACGCCCTGCGACGCGGCCGCGTTCGAGCGCGTCGCAGCCAGCTGGCGCGCGGAGAAGCAGCACGCGAGCGTGCCCGAGCGCGTCACGCGACTCGACAAGCTCATCTCGACCTACGGCCACTGGCCGCAGGACTTCGTCCGCGCCGATCGCATCCACGCGCGCCTCCACCCGCTCGCGGCCGACTCGGGGCGCTTCTCGTGCACCGATCCCAACTTGCAGCAGGTGCCCTCCTCGGAGCACACCGCACTGGGTTGCGCGCGTGCTTCCGCGCCGCCAGGGCATCGAAGGTCGTGGCCGACTACGCGCAGATCGAGCTGCGCGTCGCGGCCCAGCTGGCGCCCCCAGACGCGCTCGCGGCGGTGTTCCACCAGGCCGCGACTTCACCGCGCGACTGCGGCGACGCTGTCGGGCAAGCCCGAGCTCGAGGTCATCGCGCACGAACGCAAGCCGCTTGGCGCGGTGAACTTCGGCTTCCTGTTCGGCATGGGCGCGGAGCGCTTCCAGCGCGACTACGCCCGCAGCGGCTACGGCCTCGAGCTCGACCCGCGGCGGCCCGCTGCGCGCGCGAGGCCTTCTTCGCCACGTTCCCGGGGCTGGCCGCGTGGCATCGCCGCGTGGCCGATCGCTGCTGCGGGCCGGGGCCTCACGTCGTTCGCATGGCGCTGGGTCGGCGCAAGCGCTTTGCCGAGGGCGGCGTGGAAAGGTGCCCGCGGCAAGCCAACATCCCGGTGCAGGGCACCGCGGCGGAGGGCTTCAAGCGCGCCATGGTCGGGCTGCACCGCGTGTTGCCCGAACTCGGTGCCTATGGCGTGCTGGTGGTGCACGACGAGTACTTCGCGGAGGTGCCGGCGGCGGCGGGGCCCACGACGCGCGCGCGCGCATCGTCGAGGATCATGCAGGCGCAGATGGCCACGGCCCACCCGTGTCCCCATCGTGGTCGAGGCCGAGGCCGTCGACAGCCGGCGATGACCGCGGTCACGACGATGTCGGCGATGCGGCCGCCGGTCTGCGAGCGCTCGATCTCCGACAGCAGCGCCGACTGGATGTGATCCTCGGTGCGGTCGTCGACGTTGAACGCGAGCCTGCGCCGTCAGCCGATCCTCACGACGTGGGCGCACGCGGACCTCGGGGCACAGCGGTAGCAGCAGGGTGATCTTCGACCTGCTCGCCGCGCTGCAGCGCGGGTCCGTCGACCAACAACGCGCCCGCGACCGAGAGGTTGCTGACGGTGTAGCGGTGCACGCCGTGACTCGTCGAGACGATCGCCTGCGGCTCAACGTCCGCGGGTGCTGACGCTCGGAGGTGCTGGGATGTCCATTGCGCATGGGAGACCTTGCGCGTGCGTACCACGCGTGGTCGCGAGTGGAAGCACGAACTGCTGGCGCGGAACCGGCGCGAGCGCGGGCGGTCCCACTTCACAGGATAGATCAGGGCGGCGCGGCAGGAAGCGGCTGGATGCCGCGGGCCAGGGCCTTGCGGTATCGCATCGGCGGCGGGTTTCGCCTGGCGGCCGTGGGTCGTATGCGCCGAGCGCTCGCGGCTCGGTCAGCCGAGGCGGGCTGGCGAAGTCGGTGTAGCCGAAACGACGGTGCACACGCAGTGCCGCGCCGTCCCACGAGGAGGCGATCGACGGCAGACGCACGCCGTTGAACGTCGTGGTCTTCACCATGGTGTAGTGCGCCATGTCGCGGAACACGAGCCGGTCGCCCGGCTGCAGCGGCCGATCGAACGAGTAGTCGCCGATCACGTCACCGGCGAGACAGGCCGTCCGCCAGGCGGCAGTCGTGGCGACGCTGGCCGGCGGCCCCGCGCCGACGATTTCGGGCCGGTAGGGCATCTCCAGCGTGTCGGGCATGTGGGCGGTGGCCGAGGTGTCGAGGATCGCGATGTCCATGCCGCTGTGCACGACATCGAGCAGGTCGAGGCCACGGAGCACGCCCGTGCCCAGGGCGATGGCCTCGCCGGCTCAGCAGCACGTCGACGTGCCAGCGCTCGCGAAGGCGGTGATCGTCCGGACCAACAGCTCGATGTCGTAGTCGGGTCGGGTGATGCGGTGGCTGCCGCCCATGTTCACCCAACGGATAGGCGCGGCCCGATGAACTCGCCGAAGCCGCGCTCGACCGCGGCGATCGTGCGCACGAGCGCGTCCGAGCCCAGCTCGCACAGGGTTGTGGAAGCGGTATTCGACAGCCCCGGCAACAGCTCGGCGGAACTGCGCGCGTGACCCCCAGGCGCGAGCATCGCGCCGTAGGGGTCGTACAGCTCGACGTCGACCTCGCGGTGCTCGGGGTTGATCCGCAGGCCGAACTCGACCGGCCGGCCGCCCTGGGCCAGGTGCCGCTGGTAGCGAGGCCGCAGCCGCTGCCACTGCGACAGCGAGTTGAACACGACGTGGTCGCACAGCCCCAGCAGCTCGTCGAAGTCGGCGTCCGAGTAGGCCGGCGCACAGGCGTGGACCTCGCCACCGAAGTGCTGGCGACCCAGCCGAGCCTCGTGCGGCGAGCTCGACGTGACCCCCGGCAGCACCGCGCGGATGTCGTCGAACAACGGCCACGCGGCGAAGCCCTTGAGCGCGAGCAGGATCTTGCAGCCGGCGCGCCGCTGCACGTCGCCGAGGATCGCGAGGTTGCTCGCGAGCGCGCGGCGATCGATGACGAAGCAGGGCGTCTCGATCTGCGAGACGTCGACGTCGGGGACGCGGTCGGAGATGTACACCGCGTCACAGCTCCCGCACGTGCCAGGGCAGGCCCGCGGGCCCGAGCCGCTCGAGGAACGGCACCGCGTCGAACTGTTCCATGTGCCACACGCCCGGGCGCTTCCACTGGCCCGCGAGCATCATCTCCGCGCCGACGGTGGCGGGCACGCCGGTGGTGTACGAGACTGCCTGCGCGCGCACCTCCTGCCAGCACGCGTGGTGGTCGCAGACGTTGTAGACGATGACCTTCTTGGCCTTGCCGTCCTTCTTGCCCTCGATGATGCAGCCGATCGAGGTCTTGCCGGTGTAGTTCTCGGCCAGGCTCGCGGGGTCGGGCAGCAGCGCCTTGAGGAACTGGATCGGCACGATCTGCTGGCCGTTGAACTCGACCGGATCGATGCGGGTCATGCCGACGTTCTGCAGCACGCGCAGGTGCGTGAGGTACTCGTCGCCGAAGGTCATCCAGAAGCGGATGCGCTGCAGCCCCGGCAGGTGCTGCACCAGCGACTCGAGTTCCTCGTGGTAGATGAGATAGGCCTTCTTGGGGCCGACCTCGGGGAAGTCGATCATCTCGGAGATCGACATCGGATCGATCTCCTTCCACTCGCCGCGCTCCCAGTAGCGCCCGCGCGCGGTGACCTCGCGGATGTTGATCTCGGGGTTGAAGTTGGTCGCGAAGGGATGGCCGTGGCTGCCAGCGTTGCAGTCGACGATGTCGACGGTGTCGATGGTGTCGAACAGGTTGTCGCGCGCGTAGGCGCAGAACACGTTGGTCACGCCGGGGTCGAAGCCCGAGCCCAGCAGCGCCATGCGTCCGGCCTTCTCGAAGCGCTCGCGAAAGGCCCACTGCCACTTGTATTCGAACTTCGCCACGTCCGGCGGCTCGTAGTTGGCGGTGTCGAGGTAGTCGACGCCGGCCTGCAGGTGCACGCCTCCATCAGCGTGAGGTCCTGGTACGGCAGCGCGACGTTGATCAGCAGCTCGGGCTGGTGCTTGTGGATGAGCGCGACGGTCTGGGCGACGTCGTCGGTGTCGACCGCGGCGGTGGTGATCGTGCGGCCGTGGAGCTGTTCGATCTGCGCCGCGATCGCGTCGCAGCGAGCCTTGGTGCGGCTCGCCAGCACGATCTCGCCGAATGCCTGCGGATGCATCGCGCACTTGTGCGCGACCACGCCGCCGACGCCACCCGCACCGATGATGAGGACCTTGTGCATCGCCGTCTCGCTCCCGCGACCGGTGTGGGCCCCACGCGGGCGGCCGGTCGGCGCGCGCGAAGGTAGCACGCCGGACAGCGCCGCCGGGCTGACGTATCCTCGGCGCACGGAACCGACGAGCATCTTGCTGCGGCTCGCCTACGACGGCAGCGACTTCCACGGTTGGGCGCGGCAGCCGGCGCCGGCACTCCGGCCGGGCCCGCGCAACGCACCGTGCAGAGCTCGAGGCCGCGCTGTCGCGGCCGTGTCGCGCACCGGTCGCGGTGCGCGGTGCATCGCGGACCGACGCTGGTGTGCACGCGCTGGGGCAGCTGGCGGCGTTCGAGCGGCCGGTGCCGATCCCGGTCGAAGGCGTGCGGCGCTCGACCGCTTGCTGCCAGCGGATGCGGGCGGTGACCGACGCGTGGGAGCAGGGGCCCGCGCCGATCGATCCGCGCTTCGGCAACGGCGGCAAGCACTACCGCTACCGCCTGCGCACGGTCGCGGTCCACGCACCGTTGACCGCGCGCTACGAGTGGCAGCTGCGCGAGCCGCTCGACGTCGCGGCCATGCGCGACGCGGCGGTCGAGCTGGTCGGCAGCCACGACTTCGCGGCGTTCCGTTCGAGCGCGTGTCAGGCGCGCAGCACTGCACGCACGCTGTTCGCCGTCGACGTCGTCGCCCAGGACGAGCGGGTCGACGTGCACGTGCGCGGTACCGCGTTCTTGCACAACATGGTTCGTATCATCGCCGGCAGCCTGGTCGAGATCGGGCTGGGTCGGCGGACTGGCGCGCGGCTCGCTGCTGCTGCGCGACGGCGGATCGGCGTCGCGCCGGGCCCACCGCGCCGGCCGCGGGGGCTGTTGCTGGTCGAGGTGCTGTGGCCGGGCGCGCCCGCGCGCCTGCAGCCCCGGCCGCGGCCGGATCAGGCGCCGAGCAGGTCGGCCTCGCGGCGGCCGCCGCCACGGCGGCCGTCGCGGCGGCGAGCACCACGGCGCAGGTCGAACGCGAAGCCCCGCTCGCCGACGAACGCGAGCACGCCGATGGCGAGGTTGAGCAGGGCAGCGACGATGGCGATGACGAAGAAGACGTTCATGGGAGTTGGGCTCCGCGGCCCGCCATAGCGAGGTCCGTGCCGAGTCGCGGCGGTGCCCGGATCGCGTCGGTTCGCGCAGTTGCGACGTGTGCCGCCGCACGGGCCCGCGAAACCGCGGCGGGCCCTGGCTACGGGCGTCGCCGCGCTGCTGGGGGCGCTGGCCCGCGGCGTGCTCGCGCGCCGGAAGTTTTCGCCCCGGCCGGCGCGTTGCGATGCTTCGGCCGTGCCCGACGCGCTGCGCTCCTCGGTCCCGGTGTCGCTGGCGATCCTGGGCTCGCGCGTGCTCGGGCTCGGGCGCGAGGTCGTGTTCGCCGCGCTGTTCGGGGCCGGCGCGATCGCGGACGCGTACCAGGTCGCGTTCCGGATCCCCAACCTGCTGCGCGACCTCTTCGCCGAGGGCGCGGCTGTCGTCGGCGTTCGTGCCGACCTTCACCGCGGCGCTGCAGCAAGATGGCCGTGAGCGCGCCCACGCGCTGGCGGATCTGGTGACCGCGCTGTTGCTGCTGGTGACCGGCGCGATCACGCTCGCCGCGCTGCTGTTCGCCGAGCCCATCGTCGTGGCGATGACGCGCAGCTTCGCCGGCGACGCGGCCAAGCTCGCGCTGGCGGTCGAGCTCACGCGCACGATGCTGCCGATCTTGGTGTTGGTCAGCCTCGCGGCGGTGTGGGCCGGCATGCTCAACGCGCAGCGGCGCTTCGTGGTGCCCGCGCTCGCGCCGGCGTGGTTCAACCTCGTGAGCATCACCGGCGGCGCGGTGGTGTTCGTCGCCGGGCTCGCGCCGCGGCCGGCCATCGTCGCGTGGAGCGCGGCGACCACCTTCGCCGGCGCGGTGCAGGCGTTGGTGCAGCTGCGCGCGCTGTGGCGTGAGGGCTATCGCCCGCGGTTGCGCCTGCGCGGCGCGTGGCAGGACCCAGGCGTGCGTCGCATCATGGCCCTCGTCGCGCCCGCGGTCGTCGGCATCGCGGCGGTCAACCTCAACGTCTTCATCAACACCGGCTTCGCGGCCGAGCTCGGCGACGGCCCGGTGGCCCAGCTCAGCTATGCGTTCCGGCTGTTCTTCCTGCCGCTGGGCGTGTTCGGGGTCGCGATCGCGACCGTCACCGCCACCAGCGTGTCGGAGCAGGCGGCCAAGGGCGATCGCGCGGCGCTGGCCCAGCGCAGCGCCGACGGGGTCTGGGCCGCCGCGATGCTGACCTCGGCCAGCGCGGTCGGTCTGTTCGTGCTGGCCGAACCGATCGTGCGGCTTCTGTTCCGCTGGGGCGCGACCACCAGCGCGGACGCTGCGGCCATCGCCGCGGTGCTGCAGGCCTACGTGCTGGGGCTGCTGCCCTACGCCTTGGTCAAGGTCCACGCGCCGGCGTTCTACGGCGTCGACCGGCCGCGGATCCCGATGGTCGCGTCGCTGTGCGGCGTCGCGGCGAACCTGCTGTTCAACGCGCTCGCCCATCGCCAGCTCGGTGCGCCGGGCATCGCCCTGGGCACGACCCTGGGCGCGGTCGTCAACGTCGCGGTGTTGCGGCTGAGCTACGGCCGCGCCATCGCACCGCTGCCCACGGCGCAGCGCGGCCGCCGGATCGCGGCGCTGCTGCTGGCCAACCTCGTGCTCGCCGCGATCGCGTGGGCGTCGTGGCGCGGCGGCGTGTGGCTCGGTGGTGGCGACGGACTGCGGGGCCGTGCGATCGATCTGGTCTCGCTCGCGCTCGCGGGTGTGGTCGGACTGTTCGGTTTCACCGCCGTGCTCGCGGCCCTGGGCTATCCCGGCGCAGACAAGCTGCGCGCGATGCCGTCGCGCATGTGGGCACGCCTGCGCCGACGCGGCTGAGCGCCGCAGCGCGCGGGGTTCCGACGCGGGACACGGAACCGCTGCGGCCGCGCCATGGCTGCACTCGGATGGTCACGGTACCGGTGGATCGGCACCCCGCGCTGGCGCGGGTCCGTCGCTTGTTGTTGCGCTCGCCGCGGTTGGTCCACGCCGCGCGGTCGCTGTACCGCTGGCCACCGCTGACGCGCACCCGCGCGTTCCGGTCGTTCGTGTTCGGGCGGGTCGAAGCGGCCGAGCGTGCGCTGCCGACCGTGGTCCCGCGCGTGGCCATCGAGACGGCACTGACCTGCAACGCCCGCTGTGTCATGTGCGTGCACTCGGAGCGCAAGCTCGTCGGCATCATGGATCGCGAGCTGTTCGCGCGCCTGATCGACGAGCTGGCGGCCTGGGGAGCGCGCGAGGTGTGCCTGTCGATCTACGGTGAGCCGCTGGTCGATCGCCACTGGCTCGAGCGCGTGCGACGGGTCCGCGCCGCCGGCATGTCGTACTCGTTCTTCTCCAACGCCAGCCTACTGCGCGACGAGATTGCGGTCGAGATGCTCGCGTTGGGCGGGTGGTCCGAGGTCAACTTCAGCGTGAACGGCCTGTCGCCCGCGGTGTACGAGCGCGTGATGCCGCCGCTGCGGCACGCGCGGACCTACGACAACCTGCGGCGCTTCCTCGCGCGCAAGCAGGCCGCGGGCACCGGTCCGCGCGTGACGATCTCGTGCGTCGCGATGCGCGAGAACCTGCACGAGCTCGACGCGTTCGAGGCGTTCT
>JAXLYC010000064.1:0-32801 GCA_046351635.1 Nannocystaceae bacterium
GCACCTCGACCTGCTCCCAGCCGCTGATGCGGCTGTCCCACTCGCGCAACGGCGCCTCCCACTGCCACACCGTCGACGCCTCGCCCGGCGGCAGCGAGACGCCGGTACCGTTGAACAGCGTGGCGAGGAAGCGATCGTCGAGCGCGTTGACGGCCTCGCGCTCGACCGCATCGACCATCGACAAGCGCAGCTCGGTCTGATCGCTCCCGCTGCCGGCCGCGAGGTTGTAGTGCATCTGCAGCACCAGCACGTAGCCGGGATCGATGCGGATGCCGGTGCCGGCGGGGAAGTTGAACGCGCCGCCGCCCGGCGCCCACGTCACCGGCGTGCCCTGCACGAGCACGCCGTTGCCGGCGGCACCGAAGCAGTCCCAGCCGGGTTGATCGGGGCTGGCATCGTCGAGCGACTGCATCAGCGATCCGTTGGTGCCGCCCAGCGGCGCGGTCGCGGCGGGATCGACCAGGAAGCCGATCAGGTGGTGCGTGACCGCCGGGTTGCCGGGCACGACCTCGTAGCCCACGAGGTAGCGCGGCGCGTCGACCACCTGCGGGTCGACCAGGAAGCACTGGTAGTCGTCCGCGGGGCCGGCGTCGTCGGCCACCGGCTCGTAGCCGGCGGGGCTCGACAACGTGAGGATGTCGTCGCCCTGCAGCACCGCGGGCGCAGGCGGCTCGGGTCGCGGCGTCGTGGGGTCACCCATGGGCGCGCCGGCGTCGGCCCACTGCGCCAGGCGATCGATCTCGTCGTCCGCGAGCCAGCGCGCGTGGGCGAAGGTGTTGCAGTCGCCGGCGTTGCTCGCGACAAACGGCGGCATCGTGCGCGCGGCCGTGCTCGCGGCGATCGACGGCGCGAGCGCGGCCGCGGTCTCGTAGTCGGTCAGATCGAACGGCCCGATGCCGCCGGCTTCGTGGCAGCCCTGGCAGTGCTGCGCGACCAACGGCAGCACGTCCTCGTAGAACGTCGGCGCGTCGCTCGGCACCTCGGCGGTGGTGCTGCCCTCGGTCATCGCACCGCCGCTCGAGCCGGTGCCGTCGGCCGCGGTGGTGCCATCGCCGTCGTCTCCGGTGGTCTCGGCCGCGGGGCTCGAGGGCGACGCGCACGAAGGCAGCAGGGCGAGGACGAGCGGGAGGCTGGGGACGCGCGCCGACATGATCGCGGCACAGTGTGCCCGCGGTCTGCACGGTCGTGGGGCCCGCCGCGCCGTGAAAGCATCGCGGCGCGAGCGTGGGCCCGCAGGTCAGAAGAACACCGAGGCGCCGACCCGCAGGCCCAGCACGATCCCATCGCCGGCCTTGTCCCAGTCGGTGTCGTCGAGGTCGGGATCCTCGAACACGTCACGCGGCCGTGGGGCGCGACGTAGTCGAAGTCGAGGCCGAGGTCGACCGAGAAGAAATCCACCGGGAACAGGTGGACGCCGCCGCCGGCGCCCACGGTGGGGAAGATAAGGATGGGTGGTCCGCCGCTCGCGGTTGCCGTCGTTGTCGACGTCCTCGTCCCCGACGTCGGCGCCGCCGAAGCCGACGCGGCCCTCGACGTAGGGCCGCACCCAACGGCCGGGCAGGAACATCCAGTGGAAGTACGGCACGAACTGGCCCGCGACCAGGGTTCCGCGGCCGTCCGCGTCGCCGAGGTCGTTGCCGTCGGCGAGAACGCGCCGCGCGGGCGCCTCCACGATCGCGCGGTACTTCAAGAACACGTAGCCGAAGCCGATGCCGAACACGTTGCGGGGCATCAGCGGCCAGGGTAGCCGCTGTCGATCGGCCGTGAGCTTGAGGCCGAAGCCGATCGAGTTCACGCGATCACCGGGGTCGTCGGGGTTGCCGCCGTTGCGGTTGAAGTGCGAGACGTCGAAGAGGTTGGTGTCGGTGCAGCCGGAAGCGCTTGCCGTCGGCGCCTGCGACCTTCGGCGCCGCGCTCGCCGGCACGGCCACGCCGGCGACCACGGCCGCCGCCAGCCACCACGCGCTGCACCGCGCCGCGCGTGCACCCCACCGAAGCTGCCCCGTCGATCGAGCTCGCGATGTTCGCGTCACACCCCGCAGCGTGCCACCGGTCCACGTCCTCCTGAAAGCGCGCGCGCCGGCGTGCATCGCGATCGGCCGTGGTACCGTGGTGGCCGGGCTGCCATCGCGCCGCACGCCATGCGTCGCCGAATCCGCGCCGTTCGCACGCACGCCGCCGCGCGCGGTGCTCCTGGCCGCGCTCGCGTCGGCGTGCCACGGCGACGTCCGTGCCGAGCCGGCCGCGACCAAGATCACGTCGCTGACCGGCGGGCCCGGCGGCGCCGGCGACGACGGCAGCGACACCGCCGACACCACCGCCGGCAGCGGGCCCAAAGCTCGACGTCGGCGAGACCGAGCAACGCGTCGGACACCGCCGTCGATCTGTGCAAGGTCGTCGACGAGATGGACGCGGTCGGCGACTGCGACGACGAAGCGCCGCCCGACAGCTTCGAGCCCCAGATCCAGTGGACCTTCGGCGCGGGCGAGCAGAGCTGGGTCACGCCGCTGGTCGCCAACTTCACCGACGACAACGGCGACGGCGAGATCGATCTGTGCGACGTGCCCGACGTCGTGCTGGTCTCCTACCCCACCATCAGCTACGCAACGACCTGCAACGTCCACATCCTCGACGGTGAGAGCGGCACGCCGCACTTCACCATCGGCATCACCGAGTTCGTCTCGTGCACTGCCACGCCGGCGCTGGGCGACATCGACGGCGACGGCCTGCCCGAGCTGGTCGCGGTGTGGAACAACGGCGGCATCTACCGGCTCAAGGCCTTCGAGCACGACGGTACGACCAAGTGGACCAACACCACCGACGGTGGCAACGCGGATCAGTTCTACCGCGAGTCGGGCGCCATCGCGCTGCATGATCTCGACGCTGACGGCGACGTCGAGATCATCTTCAACCACGAGGTCTACGACCACGAGGGCCAGCTGCTCTTCGAGTACCCCAACCCCGCGCCCGGCGAGCTGGAGGCCACCACCGCGGCCGACCTCGACGGCGAGGGCCTGCTCGAGGTCATCACCGGCCACTCGGCGTGGCACGCCGACGGCTCGATCGACTTCGACAACTTCCCGACGATCCCGGCGCAGGCGATCCCGCAGGTCGGCAACCTCGACGACGATCCCGATCCCGAGATCTTCCTGACCTCGGGCACGGGCCTGTGGGTGGTCGAGCACACCGGCGCGATCAAGTACGGCCCGGTCACGCCCACCGGCGTCGCGCCCTCGGCCTACCTGGTGTGGCAGCGGCCGGGCACGATCCACGACTTCGACGGCGACGAGCGCTCCGACTGGGCCAGCTCGTCGCAGTCGGCCTACGCGGTCTACCAGGGACCCAACGCCAGCGACGTGCTGTGGCAGGTGGTCGTCGCCGACGTCTCCGGGGCCGCCGGCGGCACCGCGTTCGACTTCCTCGGCGACGGCATCGCCGAGGCGATGTACGCCGACGAGCAGGCCTTCCGCATCTACGACGGCCTCTCCGGCGCGACGTTGCTCGAGATCCCGCGCGGCAGCCCGACCATCAGCGAGTACCCCGTGGTCGCCGACATCGACAACGACGGCTCCGCCGAGATCCTGGTGGTCTCGACCAGCGGGCAGCCGGCACTGCAGGCCATCCGCGACACGCAGGACCGGTGGATCCAGGCCCGCCGCATCTGGAATCAGCACGCGTACTACGTCACCAACGTGCGCGAGGACTCGACCATCCCGCAGCACCAGGTGCCGAGCTGGAAGGCCTTCAACACCTTCCGCACCAACGCGCAGATCGAGAACGGCGGCCTGTGTGATCCGGTGCCACCAGGCTGACGCGCAAGGGCGGCGAGAAAAAACCTCGCGCGGCTGAGCAGGCCCGCCGGGCTCGCGCCACTTCGCGGCCGAGCCCGCTGCACGCGTCGTCCCGCGACGGCCCCACCCCAACACCCCCGCGCTCGCCACGTGCAGCGGCTCGCGTTCGCTCGCCCGAGGTCCCGCCGTCCCGCGCGACCCCGGTCGGGTTCTCGTTGCCGGAGGACGGTCATGCGGTCTCGATTCCCCCTCGCGCTCGCGCTGGGCGCCTGCAGCATCGGTGCGTGCATCCACGACGCCGACGGGCTCGGTGGCGTCAGCTTCGGCTCGGGCGCCTCCGGTGGACCCGGCGGTGACGACGACGCGACCAGCTCCGCCGGCGACGACGGCGATGGCGACGGCGACGGCTCGACCGGCGCGAGCGCCAGCGCCAGCGTCGGCGACGAGGGTGGACCCATCGACACCAGCGGCGGCGACGGCGGCCCGACCGGCAGCAGCGGTGGCGACGGCGGCCCAGCCGACAGCGGGGCCGACACCGCCGCGGACGGCATCGGCGAGTGCTCGAATTTCACCGGCGTCGATCAGTTCCACGCGTGGATGAACACCGAGCGCTCGTCGTACGCCGGCGGGCTCGGGGGCGGCGGCCACGATCGCTGGAAGGGCATGCCGTGGCAGGGCGAGTACCACCAGAACTTCACCTTCGCGGTGCAGTTCGCGTGGGACGACGGCCTCGCGGCCTTGGCCCAGGCCGAGGCCGAGGCCATCGCCGCGGGCGGCTCGCCCAGCGGCAACCAGAGCAACGGCAGCAACGGCCTGCCGTTCTGCCCGGCCAAGCCGCTGTGGATCGACGGGCTCAACACCGCCAGCTGGAAGATCACCCTGGGCGAACGGGCCGAGGACTGGATGCCGCCGCCCGAGCATCCCGACAGCTGCCCGCCTCCGTTCGCGCTGTCGGTCGACAACCAACACGCGCGCATGGGCCTGCACTACCACGACTTCGGCGGCGACGGACCCGCGATCAACCGCGTCGGCATCGGCGCAGCCGCGGACGCCGACTGCCAGGTGTGGTGGGTGCTGCAATTCGGACCCTGACGCGGACACCCACGGAGCCCCGACCATGCGACCGAATCATCCGCTGCAGCTCGCGCCGCTCGTGCTGGCCTCGTGCGTGTTCGCCTCGCGCGAGCAGGATCCTCCCGCGAGCGCGACCAGCCTGACCGGCGCGCTCGGCGAGAGCAGCGGTCGCGTCGACGACGGCGACGGCGACGACAGCGGCGGCGACAGCGGCGCCGCGTCGGGCGGGCTCAAGCTCGACGTCGCGGCCGACACCGAGTCGACACCGTGCGCCGAGGGCGGCTGCGATGCCGAGTGCGCGGTGCCACCGCACCAACCCTGCGACGGCGACAGCGACGACCTGCTGCAGGCGATCGGGCTCGACTGTCCCGGTGAGCTGGTGATCGAAGGCAGCGTCGACGCGGCCGCGGTGGCCCAGGGCGTGCGCACCGGCTTCGGTGCCACGTCGACGTGGGCGCCGCGCGAGGGCGCGCGCATGGCCGTGCTCGGCACCGGCGTGGTCGCAGAGCTCGACCTGCAGACGCCCGACTTCGACCAGGCCATCGCGCCGACCCACTGCAACGACGACGTCGGGCCGCAGTGGGACAAGGGCCCCAGCCTGCCCGCGCCACTGCAGCCGATGGACGTCGGGGGCGACTGCGCGAGCGCGCCACAGCTGGTCGGCAGCG
Organism: Nannocystaceae bacterium; assembly: GCA_046351635.1. Taxonomy (GTDB): domain Bacteria; phylum Myxococcota_A; class Polyangia; order Nannocystales; family Nannocystaceae; genus Xiheibacterium. The sequence goes on from JAXLYC010000064.1 coordinate 5,534, forward strand.
GCGACTGCAGCAACAGCATCCAGAAGCAGTACGAGCAGGGCGTGTCGGCCAACGACTACGCCGAGCTGCGCCTGGCCGCCCAGGTGCCCGCCGGCAGCACCTCGTTCAGCTACGACCTCGCGTTCTTCTCGGTCGAGTATCCGTTCTACTACTTCTCCGAGTTCAACGACATGTACGTCGGCTGGCTCGAGTCGGAGAGCTGGACCGGCAACATCTCGTTCGACGCCTTCGACAACCCCATCTCGCTCAACGCCTCGTTCCTCGACTATCGCGACGACGACGGCACCGCGCCCGAGCTCGCGGGCACGTGCATGCGCGGCCACGCCGGCACCAAGTGGCTGACCACGACCGCGCCGGTGGTCCCCGGCGAGCAGGTCACCATCGTGTTCGCGATCTTCGACCTCAGCGACTCCATCCTCGACAGCTTCGTCTTCCTCGACAACTTCCAGTGGGGCTGCGAGGGCGGCGACCACCCCACGACCGAGCCGGTGGGGTGAGGCGACCCGCGCGTCACGGGCAGCGCGGCGCGGCGACACAGCCGCTGCGCGCATCGATCCACGCCGTGATCGACGCGACGTCGTCGGCGATCGCGTGGGGCAAGGCCGCGCGCGCGTCGGCGAGCGCCTGCACGCGCGCGCCCGCGTCCCAGCGCAGTTGCGCGCCGACCCACCGCAGCGGCGCCCAGTTGGCGTCGCCGCGATCGTCGGCGATGGCGGCCAGGCCCGCGGCGACCGCCTGCTCGGCCTCGGCGCGCTCGCCTGCGGCGTGGGCCGCGTCGGCGACGTGCAACCACGACTTCGCCAGGGTCGAGGGCGGCACGTCGGACCAGCTGCGGCGCAGCGCCAGCACGCGGCGGTGGTAGACCAGCGCCTCGGCGGGGCGATCGAGCAGCTGCAGCGCGCGACCGACGTTCTGCATGGTGATCGCGCTGTCGGGGTGATCCTCGCCGCGGCCGGCACGATCGATGGCCAGCGCGCGCTCGAACGCAGCCATGCCCGCCTCTGCGCGACCCAGCTGCAGCAAGGTGTTGCCGTAGTTCACGTAGCTGTCCGCGAGCTGGGGGTCGTCGGGGGGCAACACCGCCTCGCGCTGCCGCAGCACCTGCGCCTGCAGCTGCACCGCCTCGTCGAGTCGACCGGCGGCGGCGAGGATTGCACCGATGTTGTCGGCGGTGCCCAGCGTGACCGGGTGCAGCTCGCCCAACGCACGCGTGCGCGCGTCGTGGGCCGCGCGGCACGACGACAGCGCCTCGTCGAATGCGCCGGTGCGGTAGTACAGCGCGCAGAGGTTGTTGAGCACGCTCGCTGCGTCGGGGTGATCGCGGCCGACCAGCGCGTCGTAGCTGGCCAGCGCGGCCTGGTACTGCAGCAGCGCCTCGTCGAAGCGCTGCTGCAGGCTGTAGGTGTTGGCGAGGCTGTTGCGCGCCGACGCGGCCGCGAGCCCGCCCATGGTCTGCTCGGTCAGCGTCACGGCCTGCTCGAGCGCCGACGCGGCCTCGGCGTGGCGGCCCAGCCGCAGCAAGACGACCCCGCGCACGTTGAGCAGCCGCGCGCGCAGCGACGGATCGGACGGCGCGCCCGCGAGCGTCGCCTCGGCCAGATCGATGCTGGCGAGCGCGCGCTCGTCGTGGCGCAGGTGCTCCGCCAACGCGAACGCCGACTCGATCCAGGCATCGGCCGCGAGATTGGCGTCGTCGATGCGCCAGGCCTCCGCGACCGCGTCGGCGAGGTCGTCGAGGCCCGCCGCGGCTTGCCCGGCCTTGCCCCGCGCGACGCCGAGCTCGATCGACAGCTCGGCCCGCAGCGCGCCGTCGACCGCCGCGGTCGCGGCCTGACGCGCGGCGGCGGCGGTCTCGATCGCGGGCCGGTAGCGGCGGCGAGCTGCAGCGCGTGCGCGCGCTCGAGCGCCTGCCGCAGCGACCGCTGTCGCTCGTCGAGCAGCAGGGCCAGCCGCGCCACCCAGGGCCGCAGCGCCTTCGCAGTGCTCGACCGCGACCAGCGACAGCGCCGAGGTCGGCGCGCGCGGGATCAGCTCGGCGTCGGGTTGCAAGAGCACCCGCACCAGCGCATCGAGCTCGCCGCGCCGCCGCTCCAGGCACGCCATCTGGGCGTCGAGCGCGGCGGCGGGCAGACGATCGTCCACGCGCGCCTGGCACAGCGACTGGCGCTGCAGGTTCCAACGGCCGGCGTAGCCGTCGAGCACGCGCCGCACCGACTCGGCCGCGACCGCGGCGGTAGGCTGCTGCGTCTGCACGAAGCCCTGCGCGAGACTGGGCGACCGCCGGGCTCCACACCGTCGATCTCGCTGCCGTCGTCGCGGCACCCCGGCTCGCCGCCCGACAGCCGGCGCCCCAGGGCGGCCGCACCGACGACCAGCGCGAGCAACGACACCAACCCGACCGCACGGGCCGCGCGAGGATCGCTCGCGGCGCAATCGCTGGGCCAGGGCCGCGGCGTCCTCGTCGACCTCGCCGCGCAGCCGCGCGGCAACCGCCGCGTCAGCGTGCGGCTGCCGCTGCGCGAGGGCACGCGGCCCACCAGCGCCGCCAGCCGCTCGGCAGCTGCGCCACGTCGCGCAGGGCCTCGGGCGCCCGCGGGCCCAGGCCGTCGCGGTGGTGTCGAAACCGTCGAGTCGCACGCGGCCGTCGTCGCCGACGAGGATGCCGCCGCGATCGAGCCCGCCGTGCCACACGCCGTGGGCGTGCACCACCGCGAGCGCATCGGCCAGCTCGAAGCACCAACGCTGCAGCTGCCGTCCGCTGAGATCGACCAGGGCATCCTCGAGCGCGCGGGTGCCGATCCACTCGCGCGCGACGAAGGCGTGGCGCTCGGCCGCGACCTCGACCTCACCGACATCGTGCACCGCGATCACGCCGGGGTGCCGCACCCGCGCGAGCGCCCGCGCGGCCGCGAGGTGTTCGGCCCGCGCGGCGCCGGGCGGTTCGAGCTCGACCTGCACGCCGCGCTGCGGCGAGGGATCGAACGCGAGCCAGCGCGCGCTGCCGCGGCCCAGCGGCCGCACCAGCACGTAGCGACCGACGCGTGCGCCCGGCCGCAGCGCGACGCGTCGTTCATCCGCGCGCCTCCGGCAGGCGCACCGTCAGCGCGGCCGCGGCCTGGCGACGGCGCGCGTCCGCAGCGGCCACGGCCCCGGTCGCCGCGAGCGCGTCCGCGACCGACCACTGCACCGCCGCGGCCGCGGGATGAGCCGGGCCCAGGCGCGCCTGCACGATCGCCAGCGCCCGCAGGCGCTCGGCCAGCGCGCGCTCGTGCTCGCCGCGATCGCGGTGGATCGACGCGAGCAGCGACGCGGCTTCGGCCAGCTCGAGATCGTCGGCCGGCAACACGCTCGCGCGACGTTGCTGCACGCGCGCGGCGTGCTCGAGCGCTTCGTCGAGCCGCTGCGCGCGCCGCAGCGCCTCGGCGTGGACCGCATCGACGTCGGCGTGCAACATCGCGTCGTCGCCGGCGCGATCGATGGCGGCATGGGCGACGCGCACCGTCCGCGTCCAGCTCGGCACCATCGCCGCCGCCGTGCAGCAGCAGCTGTGCCCGCGCGACCCAGGCCCGCGCGACCACGCCCAGGCGACGACGTCGCTCGCCTTCGATGAGCGCGCGGTGCAGCGCCGCGTCGGCCTGCGGCGCCGGCTCGGCGCGCGCTTGCGCCAGCGCGGCCTCCGGCAGCGCCGCGTCGGCCGGCGGCGACCCGTCGGGCGTCGGCGCGATTGCCAGCGACGCGAGCACGCGCAGCGCTGCCGAGGACGCAGTCGCGTCGTCCTCGGCCGCCGCGAGCCGACGTCGACACGCGTGCGGATCGGGCAGACGCGCGGCCGCGGCCGCGACGCGCGCGCGCTGCGGCGACGACGGCGGCGCGCGCAGCTGCTCGCCGAGCGCGACCAGCTCGGCATGGGCCGCCTCGAGGCAGGCATCGACCGCGGTGAAGCCCTCGCGCGAGCGCTCGCCACGCTCGAAGCTGGCGCGGCAGGCCTGTTCGCGCGCGGCGCTCCATCGCTGCTGCCACGCCGACGCCGCGGTCGCGGCGTCGCGCAGCAACGGGTCGTCGCTCGCCCGCGGCGCCGCGAGCTCCGCTGCGATCGCGGCCACGCGCGCGGCGTCGTCGCGCTCGAGCGCGCGACACGGACGCGAGCGCGACCACGAGCCCAGCGCGATCGCGAGTGCGCCGGCCGCCATGGTCGCGATCGCGACGGTCGCGACGCGGCGGCGGCGGGGCGCGGCCGCCAGCTCGTGCAGCAGCGCGTGCATCGACGCGAAGCGCTCGCCGGGATACCGCCGCAGGCCCTTGCGCAGCAGCCCGCGCAACCATCCCGGCACGCGCCGGCCCGCGGGCACCGGTGCGAACTGTTCGCGCATCACCGCCGAGGCCAGACGATCGACGGTCGTGCCCACGAACGGACGCGTGCCGTAGACCGCCTCGTACAGCGCGACGCAGAAGGAGAACTGATCCGAGCGCTCGTCGACCTCGCCGCCCTCGAGCTGCTCGGGGGCCATGTACGCCGGCGTGCCCACGATCGCGCCGGCGACGGTCACGTCCGCGTCGTCGAGCTGGGGCAGCGCCGCCATCGCGCGCGACACCGACGGACGCGTCGGCGGGCCCACGCGGACCAGGCCGAAGTCGGTCACGAACACGCCGCCGTTGCGATCGATGAGCACGTTGTCGGGCTTGAAGTCGCGGTGGACCAGGCCGGCCTCGTGCGCGGCCGCGAGCCCGCGCCCGGCCGCCGCGTAGGTCGCGAGGATCTCCGCGAGCGTGCGACCGGTGTGCCACCACGATCGCAAGGTGCCGCCGTCGATGCGCTCGAACGCCACGAAGGCCTGCTCGTCGACCACGCCGACGTCGTGCACGCGAACGATGTTGGGGTGCGACAGCCGAGCCATGGCCTGGGCCTCGCGCAGCAGCCGCGCGCGCGCGCCGGCGTGGAGGCCGGTGCCGCCGTCGGCCAGCAGCTTGAGCGCCACGGTGCGATCGAGCTCGGGGTCGTAGGCGCGTACGACCACGCCCATGGCGCCGCGACCGATCAGGGTGTCGACCACGTAGCGGCCCAGCACCGTGCCCGGGGGTGGGACGCCGGCGGGCGTGTCCTCGGGGGCGGCCACTGCCCTCGGTTATCGCCGGGCGGGCCCGTCGGCGGCAATCCACCGCGCCCGCCCCCCCGCGCGGGATCGCCCCCCGACGCGATCGACGATCACGTGAGCAGGTCGCGGCCGGTCGCGGCACATGGGACGCTGGGGTGGGACGACGTGAACCGTAGCTCGACGGAACCCGGGGGACCCGAGCGGGCGCCCCGCGACAACCTCGTGGTGCTCTCGGCGCTCGACGGCCACGGCGAGCGCGGCGCCACCGACTTCCACCGCGCGTGGCGTGTGCTCGAGCAGCGCAGCGCCGGCCTGTCCGAGTTCGTGAACCTCGCCTTCGATCACTGCCACGCGATGGTCTACGCGATCGCCAACCGCATCACCGGCAGCCGCTGGGAGGCCGAGGACGTGACCCAGGCAGTGTTCGAGGCCCTGCTCGAACAGCTGCCGAAGATCCGCGAGCACGCGCGCGTGCCCGGATTCCTGCGCACCTGTGCCGTGCGCATCGCGCTGCGTCAGGTCAAGCGCAGCCGCTGGCGGCGCAACCGCGCCGAGCTGGCGTTCGCGTTCGACCCGCAGCAGTTCGTCGGCGATCAGCCGGCGATGGCCGCGATGGTGCGGCAATTGCTCGCGCGGCTCGACCCCGAAGAGCGCGCCGCGCTGGTGCTCAAGTGCGTCGAGCTGCACTCGCACGAGGAGGTCGCCGAGCTCATGGGCGTGTCGGTCGCGACCGCGCGGCGCCGGCTCGACTCGGCGCGGCGCAAGCTCGGCGCCATGGTCGGCGAGACCCGCGTGGACGAGATCCTCGGCGGCGCGATGGCGGTCGCCGCGGGAGCGGAGGCATGAAGGACGTGCAGGAACGCTCGCAGTCGATGGCGGCCTACGCCAACTCGCACGCCGAACCCGACCCCGAGACCTCGGCGCGGCTGCGCGAGCGGCTGCAAGGCGCGATGACGGCCCACGGCCACCGCCGCGGCCGCGCGCGCGCGTGGGTGCAGGCCGCGCTGGTGACCACGGTCGTGTTCGCGGCGATGGCCGTGATCGCCTGGCGCGTGGGCTGGCTGGGCAGCGCGCCGACCACCGATCACCGCGGCGTGATCGCGACCGACGCCGACGCGCAGGAGCTCGTGCTCGGCGGCGCGCGGGTGCGGCTGTCCGCGCACACGCTCGTGCGCGTGGGCGAGTCGGGCGGCGGCGCCGAGCTCGAGCTGGTCGACGGCGAGGTCGAGCTGCCGGCCGCCTCGACGCTGTCGGTCCGCACCGGCGCCTACGTCGTGACGCCCGCCGGCGCGCGCTTCAGCGTGCGCCGCACGCCCGCGGTGCCGCTGGTCACCGTGCACGAGGGCCATGTCGTGCTGCAGGGCCCCGACCTGCCGCCCGCCGGCGTGACGCTCGCGCCGTCGCTGCCGTGACCGACCCGCGCGGCTCAGCCGCTCGAGCCGCTGCTGCTGCTGCTGCTGCTGCTGCTGCCGTCGCTCTCGTCGATCGGCACGCACGTGCGCGCGAGTCCGTCGCCGACGAGATCGCCGTACAGCCGCCCCGACGGGCACTCGTCGTAGGCATAGCTGCACCAGCCCGTGGGCTCGCAGGTCCCCAGCGGCCGGTCTTCGATGGCGCGGTCGGTGTCGCGCTCGCAGCGGTACTCGAGCCGGCCGCACGCGGGGAAAGCGCGGCCGAGGCCCCAGCGTCGAGACCGATGCGTGCGCGACTCATCCGCGGTTGGGACGCGGGCGCACCGCGAGGTACTGCGACGGCCACGACTGCGCGTCGTAGCCCTGCTCTGCCGCGGCGTGCAGCGTGAGTAAGGATCCGCCAGGTGCGGACGTGCCAGCGCGACGAGATCAGCGCGCCCCGAGGCGACCAGGGTGTTGACGTGATCCCGGTTCTGCACGTTGCCCACGGTCATCGTGCGGATGCCGATCTCGTGCCGCACCAGATCGCTCCACGGCGCCTGGTACATGCGCCCGTAGACCGGCTTGGCCTCGGGCACGGTCTGGCCGGTCGAGACGTCGACCAGGTCGCAGCCGTGCTGCGCGAGCGCGCGGGCGATCGCCAGCACGTCGTCGTCGGTGATGCCGCCAGGGGCCAGTCGTTGGCCGAGATCCGCACCGACATCGGCTTGTGGGACGGCCACGCCGCGCGCACGGCATCGAACACCTCGAGCGGGAAGCGCAGGCGGTTGGCGATGCTGCCGCCGTATTCGTCGGTGCGGCGGTTGGTCAGCGGCGACAGGAACGACGCCAGCAGGTAGCCGTGGGCCATGTGCAGCTCGAGCAGGTCGAAGCCGGCTGCGTGCGCGCGCGCGGTCGCGGCGACGAAGTCGGCCACGACCGCGTCCATGTCCGCGCGGTCCATCGCCTTGGGCACCTGCGATCCCGGCAGGTAGGGGATCGCGGACGCGGCCACCAGCGGCCAGGCGCCCTCGGGCAGCGGCACATCCGCGCCCTCCCACAGCTTCTTGGTCGCGCCCTTGCGGCCGGCGTGGCCCAGCTGCACGCCGATCTTCGACGCGCTGTGGCGGTGGACGAAGTCGGTGACGCGGCGCCACGCGGGCACGTGCGCGTCGTCGTACAGCCCGGTGCAGCCGACCGAGATGCGGCCGTGCGCGCTGACGTCGGTCATCTCCGCCATCACCAGGCCCGCGCCACCGACGGCGCGGCTGCCCAGGTGGACCAGGTGCCAGTCGTCGGGCGTACCATCGTGGGCGCTGTACTGGCACATCGACGACACCACCACGCGGTTGGGCAGCACCAGCTCGCGCAGTTGCAGCGGCAGGAACATCGGCGGCGGCGGCGGACTGGTCTCGACGCCGACCTGACGGCGCGGCAAACCATCGACCGCGGCGACGAAGCCGGGATCGCGCAGCCGCAGGTTGTCGTGGGTGACGCGCTTGCTCCGCGTCATCATGCTCATGGTGAAGACCAGCGGCGAGTCGGCGCGGCGGCGATCGACGGTCTCGAACCACGCCTGGCTGGTCTCGGCGGTGCGCTGCAGCTTGGCCGCCTCGGCCAGCGCTCCTGGTACGCCGCGAGTGCCTCGGGCACGCGGCTGTGATCGCGCAGCGCCGTGACCAGGGCGATCGCGTCCTCCTGGCCAGCTTGGTGCCCGAGCCGATGGAGAAGTGCGCGGTGTGGGCGGCGTCGCCGATGAGCACGACGTTGCCGTGGTGCCAGGTCGCGCGTTGCGCACGCGGCGGAAGTTGATCCACTCGCTCTTGTTGCTGAGCAGCCGCCCACCCTCGAGCTCGCGGGCGAACAGGCGCTCGCACCACGCGACGCGCGCTGTCGCCCGCGGTCATGCGGTCGAGCCCAGCCGCGGCCCAGGTGCGCTCGTGGGTCTCGACGATGAAGGTGCTGTGCGCCGTCGAGGATACGCGTGGACCTGCACGATTGCCGTGCTCGGTCTTTGCGATGAAGAACTTGAACGCGTCGAAGACCTTGTCGGTGCCGAGCCAGATGAACTTGCCCCGGCAGATGTCGGGCTGGAAGTGCTCGACAGCTGCGTGCGCGTGCGGCTGTTGATGCCGTCGGCGGCGACCACGAGGTCGGCGTCGGGGCTTCGGGCCCGGGGACCTCGTTCTCGAAGCGCAGCGTCACACCCAGCTCGCCCAGCAGCGCTGCAGGATCAACGGCAGCCGCTGCCGCGCGAATGCCGGAGAAGCCGTGACCGCCCGAGCGCACGATCTCCTTGTCGACGTGGGTGTCGATGCGATCAGTGCACGAAGCCCTCGGTGATGCGCTCGTGCGTGGGCACGTCGGCCTGCGGGAAGTTGCCCAGGGTCTCGTCGGAGGCGACGCCTTCGAAGGTGTCGTCGGGCCGATTGCGCTCGACCACCACGATCTCGCTGCGCGGCACCGCCTTGCGCATGAGCAGCGAGAAGTAGAGTCCTCCGGGTCCACCACCGATGACCGCGATCTTCACGTGCGTCGTGCGCTCCTTCTTCGCGGGCGATGGTAGCGGCGGCCGCAGCCGCGGGCGCCAGCGCGGCGCGTGACGCAACACTCGCGCACGCGCCAGCGGGTGAGGAACCTTCACGGCTCGGCAGTCCGCGACCAGGCCCACGGTGTATGCTGCGCGGCGTGCCGGCCTCGGACGCGTCTGCTCGCGGCGGTGGTGGCCTCGGGCTTCGCGGCGCTGGGCTACGGATCGTCTGGACGCGGCTGTGCACGCCGATGCTGGGCAGCGGACGCTGGGCGTGCTCGCGACCCTCGCGGGCTTCTTCGGCGGCATGGCCCTGGGCGCGGCGCTGCTGCACCGACGCGCGCTCGCGGCCGCTGATCGTCCGCTGTTTCAGCGGCTGGGCTAAGGCGCGGCCGCATTCGCAGCGGTGAGCCCGTGGCTGCTGCACGCGCTGGGCTCGGCGATCCCGGCGTGGATCGGTCCGGCTGCGGGCGACGACGCCAGCGTCGGTGCCGTCGCGATCGCGATCGCGGTCGCGGCCGCGCTGATGATCCCCGGCACGCTGTGCATGGGCGCGACCCTGGCGGCGGTGACCGAGGGGCCGACGGCGACGCCACCGCGACGACGACGACGGCCGCGGCGTCGCGCGGCTGTACGCGGCCAACACCGCGGGCGCGGTGCTCGGCGTGCTGGTCACGGTGCACGCGATCGTGCCCAGCCTCGGCCTGGGCTACGGCGCGGGCCTACTCGCGGCCGCGGGGGTGCTCGCGGCCGTGCTCGCGCGCAGCTACGCCGCGGTGGTGCCGGCGGTGCAGACCGACGCGGCCGCCGACCCGCCGGCCATCGACGCTTCGCGCGACCCCGACCCCGACGCGCGCGAGCCGTTGCCGCTGCACCTGCTCATCTTCGGCGCGGGTGTGGTCGGCGTGGGGCTCGAGGTCGCCGGCACCTTGGTGCTGTCGCAGGTGTTCGAGAACACCATCTACACCTTCGCGAACGTGCTCGCGGTGTTCCTCGCCGGCACCGCGGCGGGCGGTGGGCGTGGGGCGCCCGCGGTCCCACGCTGGCGCGTGGACGCCCGACCGCCGCGGCCGCGCTGCTAGTTCGCGCTGGCGCTGTCGACCATCGTCGCCGCGGTCGCGCTGGCGCAGGCGCCCGCGATGGTCGCGGCGATAGTGCCGCAGGGCGCGGGCGCGGGCTCGCACCGAGCTCGCGGAGCTGGCCTGCGCCGCGGTGGTCTTCGGGCCGCCCACGCTGCTGATGGAAGCGCTGTTCAGCCACGCCATGGGCCTGGTCGCGCCCGGTGGGCTCGGCCGCGCCTACGCGCTCAACACCGCCGGCAGCGCGCTGGCTGCGTTTGTGTTCGGGCTGTGGGCACCGGCGCAGCTGGGCTATCGCGACGGCTTCTACGCGGTCGCGTGGAGCTACCTCGCTGATCTTCGGCGTCTTCCCGTGGTTTCGCCGCTTCCGCCCGACGGTGCAGATCGGCACCATCGTCGCGACCGTCGCCGCGACCGCCCTGGGCCGCGCTCGCTGGTGCTGGTCGGCGCCGACGAGGAGCTGGACCGTGCTGGCACAGCACGAGAGCGCGATGGGTCTGGTGGTGGTGAGCGAGCAGACCGCGAGTGCGGGCGGTCGCGCGCCGCTGCGGCGGTTGCAGGTCGGCAAGAACTTCCGCATGGGCGGCGCCTTCTCGGTCGGCGAGCGCCGCATGGGCATGCTGCCGCTGGTGCTCGCCCGCGGCCGCGCGCTCTACCTCGGCGTCGGCACCGGTGCGACCCTGGGCGCCGTGCGGCACGCCGAGGGTCTGCGTCACATCGACGCGGTCGAGCTGGTGCCGGGCATCCTCGAGGAGCTGCCGCGCTTCTCGGCGATCAACGGCGATGTCGCCGAGGATCCGCGCGTGCGCCTGCACGCCGCCGACGCGCGCCGCTTCGTCGCCGCCAGCGGTGATCGCTACGACCTGGTGGTCGCGGACCTGTTCCACCCCGGCATCGACGGCGCCGGCAGCCTCTACGCCCAGGAGCACTTCGAGCACATCGCCGCGCACCTGGTCGACGGCGGGGTCTTCGTGCAGTGGCTGCCGCTGCACCAACTCGACGCGCGGACCCTACCGATCGTCGCCTGTACCTTTGCCGCGGTGTTCCCCGAGGCCCACGGCTTCCTCGGCATCTACAACGTCCAGACCAGCGCGCTGGCCCTGGTCGGGCGCAAGGGCGCGCCGCTGCAGCTCGAGCTCGAGCCGCTGGAGCAGCGGCTGCGCGCACCGATCTTCGGCGAGCTGCTCATGGACGACAGCCGCGATCTGTTCGCCGCGCACCTGCTCGATCCCGCTGGCGTCGCGGCGCTTTGCGGGGACGCGCCGCGCAACACCGACCTACGCCCGTGGGTCACGTTGCTGGCACCGCAGGCCGCCTACCTCGGCGCGGGCACGCTCGCGCGCGACAACCTCGCGACGCTGCTGACGCTGCGACGCCCGCTCGACCCCGCGATGGTGATCGCGCCCGACGCCGTGCGCGCGCGCTGGCTCGGCGAGGTCGAAGCCTTCGCGCAGGCGCTCGCGTCGTACCTCGCCGGCGAGATCGCGAGGGTCGACGCCGGCGAGGGGGCGCCGCTGCCCCAGGCCGCGATCGCGGCGTACCTGCAGGCGTACGAGCACGCGCCCGATTTCAAGCCCGCACGCGGCATGCTGGTCCAGGCCGCGCGCCGCAGCGGCGACGTGGCCGAGCGGGTGCTGCCCGCGATGCTGGCGCGGCGCCCCGACAACCGCGCGCTGTGGGCTGCGTGGCTCGATCACCTCCGCCGCAGCGGCGACGTCGCGCGCTTCGAGCAGGCCAAGGCCGAGGCCGAGGCGCAGCTGGGCACCGCGGCGCAGCCCTGAGCTACGCGCGCACCAGATCCCAGCAGGCCTGCTCGGCGACCTCGCTCGCCGCGTCGTCGAGCACCAGCCGGCCCTCGCGCGCGAAGCGGACCAGGCCGGTGAACGCACCGATGACGAGCGCCATGAGGATCTCCGGTTCGCCCTGGCGCAGCCGCCCCTCGGCCTGGGCGTGGCGCACCAGCGCGACCGCGAAGCCATGCAACCGCTCTTCGTGCGCGCGGCTGTCCGCGTCGAGGTAGGGCGCGTGGTGGTGCAGCTCGACGACGGCGAAGCCCTGGGGATGCGCGCGCACGAAGCCGACCATCGCCGTCCACATCGCGTGGAACTGCTGCCGCGGCGCGGCCTGGTGCGTGCCCTGGGCGAGGGCCGCCCCCATCAACGACTTCCACGTGCGGTACAGCTCGTTGACCAGCTGTTCCTTGCTCTCGAAGTAGCGGTAGATGGTGCCCAGGCCCACGGCGGCGCGCTGGGCGATCTCCGGCACCGCGGTGCCGTGGAAGCCGCGCTCGACGAACAGCTCGAGCGCCGCGTCGAGGATCTCGCGCCGTCGGTCGGCCTTGCGCTCGGCGGCGCTGCGTGCAGCGGCGGTCATGGACGGGATCGATCTTGGTGGCGCGACCCACCCACGTCAAGCCGAGGCGCGCGCGTCAGCCTCGCTCGACGAGGTAGACGCCGGCGAGGCACATCTCGGCGTCGGTGCCCAAGCCCGGCAACACCGGCTCGCTGCTGTCGGTGGTGTCCCACTCGCAGCGCACGCGCAGGCGATCGTCCATCGTGACCGGGATCGGCTGCTCGTAGTAGTAGGCCTGCTGCCAGTCGTAGTCCCACTGCGGGATGCGGGCGCCGCACGCGGCACCGGCGTCACGATCGAGATCGATCCACATGCGGCGGCCGCGTTGGTGCATGTGCGGCAGCACGCCCAGCAGCTCGGCCTCGACCACGTCCGCGTCCATGCCGAGGTTGGGGATGTCGCGCAGCCGCACCGACCACTCGTACGAGGCGTCGGTGCGCCCGGGCGGCAGCTCCGCCGGGCTGCCCAGCAAGGTCGCGAGGAAGCCGTCCATCAGCGCAGCGTGGGCTTCGCGCTCGACCGTGTCGGCCAGCGCGAGCGTGATGCCGGTCTGATCGCTGCCGTCGTCGCCCAGCAGGTGGTAGTGCATCTGCACGACCAGCTTGTGGCCCGCGCGCAGGCGGATGCCGGTGCCGGCGGGGAAGTTGGTCGCGCCGGTGCCGGGCGCCCACGTGATCGGCACGCCCTGCACCATCACGCCGTCGCCGGCGGCGTTGAAGCAGTCCCAGCCCGGCTCGGGACTCTCGGCGTCGAGCGCCTCGAGCAGCGCGTCGTTGCGCCCGCCAGCCAGCGAGCTCGCCGCGGGATCGACGTCGAACGCGAGCACGTGGTGCACGATCCGCGCGTTGCCCGGCTGCACGTCGAAGCCGACCAGGAACGCGTCCTGCTCGAAGCCGGGATCGACGAGGAAGCACTGGTAGTCGTCCGCGGGCGCGGCGGGCACGTCCTCGTTGATGGGCTGGTAGTCCGCCGGGGTCTGCAGCGCGAGCCGACGCTGGCCGCCGAGCGCCTCGGGCTCGGGCGGCGCCGGCACCCCCAGCTGCGCGTCGCCGCGGGCGGCGCCCTGGTCGACCCACGCGACGATGGTGTCGATCTCGTCCGGGGCGAGCCAGCGCGCGTCGAGGAACTCGTTGCACGAACCATCGGCGGTCACGTTGAACGGCGGCATCGTGCGCGCGGCCACGGCCGTGCGGATCGAGCCCGCCCACGTCGACGCCGCGTCGTAGTCCTCGAGTGAGAACGGCGCGACGCCGCCGTCGCGGTGACAGCCGTTGCACGCCGCGGCGAAGATCGGCGCGACGTCCTCGTGGAAGTGCACCGTCGCCGCCTCGCCGGTGCTGCCGCTGCTCTCGTCGCCGGTCGCAGCGGAGCTGCTGCCGTCGTCGGCGGCCTGGTGGGTGGGATCGTGGGCGTCGGCGCAGGCGAACAGGGCGGTGGCAACGAGGCAGAGGCGGCGCATGGTCGGTGTCCTTGAGGAATGAACGGTCATTCTCGAAACAAGCCAGGGGACGGGCGCGCCGCCCGGGCCGGAGGAACCACGGCCCGGGCGGCCGCCCGCGGGGGACGTCGAGGGGCTCGGCTTCGGCCGGCGGCCGGCAGCGCGGCGCGGCGCGGCATGCCGCTGGCGCGGCGCAGGATCGCGTCGCGCAGGCGCGTGGGCAGCCAGCGCATCGCGCCGATGGCCCAGCCGTGGCTGCGCGGCACGGCGATGCGCGCCGCGGGACGCCGCGTCTGCACCGCGTGGACGATCGCCGACGCGACCGCCTCGGGCGCAATGGCCATGCGCTCGAGTCGATCGCGCTGCGCGATCAGGTTTCGCATCGGCGCGGCGAAGCGCGAGTCGTCGCCGGCGGGCTGCGCGAGCGAGCGCTCGAGGAACGCGGTCCGCACGACCGACGGCTCGATCACGACGACGTCGATGCCCAAGGGCGCCAGCTCGAGCCGCAGGGCGTCGCTGAGGGCTTCCAGGGCGAATTTCGTGGCGTTGTAGGCACCGTACATCGGCAGCACCAGACGCCCGCCGAGGCTGGAGACGTTGATGATGCGGCCGCCGCCGCGCGCGGCCATCGCGGGCCACAGCGCCTGCGCCAGCCGCAGCGGCGCGAACACGTTGGTGTCGAACTGCCGCCGCACCGCGGCGCCGTCGATCTCGGCCGTGGCCGCGGCGACGCCGAAGCCGGCGTTGTTGACCAGCACGTCCACGCCCGCTCCGTCGGTGAGGCGGTCGATCTCCGCCAGCGGCTGCTGCAGCGGCGCCTCGAGGTCGAACGCGAGCGGCTCGATGCGACCGGGCGCCTGCGCGGCCAGGGCCTCGAGCGCGGCCGGGCGCCGCCCCGCCGCGAGCACGCGGTGGCCCGCCTGCGCCAGCGCCAACGCAGTCGCGCGGCCAATCCCCGAGGAGGCTCCGGTCAGCAGGACCTGCTTCATGCGGAATGAATATTCATTTCCGCAAGAAGGCGCAAGCACAATCCGTCGGCCCCGATCCGTGACGCGACGCACGGGCGCGAGCGGGGCTCACGCGATCGCAGTCGACATCGTGACCAGCTCCTCGGCCGCGGTGGGATGGATCGCGAGCGTCGCGTCGAACTGGGCCTTGGTCGCGCCGCACTGCACTGCGACCGCGAAGCCCTGGATCATCTCCGGTGCGTCCGCGCCGACGACGTGCACACCGAGCACGCGATCGCTTCGTGCATCGACCACGAGCTTCATCATCGTGCGGTGCGGCTGGCCGGCGAAGGCCGTGCGCATGGGTCGGAAGACCGCGCGGAAGATCCGCACCGGCCCGAGCTCGCGCGCCTGCGCCTCCGTCAGTCCGACCACGCCGCACGGCGGTTGGCTGAACACCGCGGTCGCGACGTGCTCGTGGCCGACCACGCGCGGACGGTGACCGAACTCGCTGTCCGCGAACGCGCGGCCGTCGGCGATGGCCATCGGTGTCAGGTGGGGCCGCGCAGTCACGTCGCCGATCGCGAACACCGACGGCACGACCGTGCGCGACGACGCGTCGACCGGGATGCGGCCCTGGCCGTCGACCTCGATGCCGACGTCGATCAGGCCGATGCCCTCGGTGTTGGGCACGCGCCCGGTCGCGCACAGTACGGCCTCGGTCGCGATGGTGGGGCCTTGGACCAGGCGCAGCTGCAGCCCCGCCGCGTCGCGCGTGATCGAGTCGAGCTCGGCGTGCTCGATGATCTCGATGCCTCGAACCAACAGCTCCTGCTGCAGGTGGGCGCGCACGTCGGCATCGAAGCCCCGCAGCAACCCCTGCCCGCGCACCAACAGCGTGACGCCGGCGCCGGCGGCGTGCAGTAGGCTTGCGAACTCGACCGCGATGTAACCGGCGCCGACCACGACGACGTGCCCCGGCAGTGCCTCGAGCTCGAGCGCGCCGTCGGAGCTCATCGCGTGCTCGATGCCAACGATGCCCGGCAGGTACGGCCGCCCGCCGGTGGCGACCAGGATCCGGCGCGCACTGAAGCGACGGCCCTCGACCTCGACGGTGTGGGGGTCGACCAGGGTGCCGCGGCCGCGCACGAGCGTGACGTCGGCTTGCTCGAGCATGTGCTCGTAGACCCGCTCGAGCCGCGCGAGCTCGGCCCGCTTGGCGGCCATGAGCGCGGACCAGTCGAGCGTGCCGTCGACGCGCCAGCCGTAGCCGCGCGCGAGCGCGAGCTGGTCGCGGACCTCGAGGCGATCACGAGCAGCTTCTTGGGCACGCAGCCGCGCGGCACGCAGGTGCCGCCCACGGCCCGGTCCTCGCAGATCGCCACGCGCGCCGTGACCGGCGGCGCGGCGGCTGGCCGCGACGCCGCCCGAGCCGGCGCCCAGGGTGAACAGATCGAAGTCGAACGGTTCGCTCGTGTTCGCCCCTCCCTCGGCCGCCCGCGCCGGCCCCGGCCGCGACAGCCCCATCCTCGCCGCACGTTCGCGCCGCAGCACCGCGAACGGCCGCGACCACTGCGCCGCCCCGTCGCACGACCACGCGATCACGGGCAGCTCACCCGCGGCCGCGAGCGCGCGGTGCAACGCGAGCTCCTCGTCGGGCTCGCGCGAGAACGGAAACGGGTTGCGCGCCGCGCCGCCCAGCGGCGGGTACTGCTGGTCGCCGCCGCGGGCCAGCGGCGCACGCAGCTCGTCGCCGCGCTCGCGCAGCGCCGCGAGGAAGCCGGCGTCGAACGGCCCCGCGCCAGCTTGCCGATCAGGCGCGCGCTGCTCGGGCGCGCGTGCGACCCACTTGGCCCAGTCGAAGCCGTACAGGAAGTCGTGGGCGTAGCGGAAGCCCAACGCGCCGTGGCGACTGAACTGCTGCTGCAGCGCACGCAGCCTGCAGCAGCGCCCGCGCCGTGGCGGCCGGCGCGACATCGGCCCGCGCCCGCCGCCACCAGGTCGACAGCGCCAGGTCGCAGTCCCACAGCAGGTTGTCGGGGAACGCCGCGGCGATGGCATCGCGCCACGCCTCGGTGCCCTCGGCGAAGCTCACCACGAGCTCCGCGGGCGCGTCGTCGTCGAACAACGCGGCGCAGATCTCCGCGGCGCCGCGGGCCACCGCGCGATCGGGCGCGAGGCTGCGCAGCGGCCCCTGCGACGCGGCCAGCCGACGATCGGCCTGTTCGAGCCGCGCCAGCGCGTGCCGTCGCGCGTTCATGCCAGACCCAGCCACAGGCCTGCCAGCAGCGTGGCGCACAGCGTCGCGGTGCCCCACCAGATCAGCCGGTGCAGCGCCTGCTTGTAGCGCGCGATGCCCTCGGGCTCCTCGACGTCGGCGGCGCGGCTGCAGCGTGCGAGCTCGCGCTGCAACCAGCTCATCAGCAGCACCGCGGGCGCGGTGGTCCACCACAGCGCCAGCTGCGGCGCGAGCTTGGCCATCGCGGCCCACACCAGCATCGCACCGACCACGAGCCCCTCGACCGCCATGCGCACGCGCGCACCGCCGAACATCGTCGCGAAGGTGCGCTTGCCCCCGAGCCGATCGGTGGCCTCGTCGGCCAGGCCGCTGGCGAGCGCGCTGGCCAGGGCGAGCAGCGCGAACGCAGGCAACCACGCCAGCTCCGGCGGCGCGGCCTGACCCGACTGCACGTAGGCGTTCCACCACGGCAGCGCGAAGCCGACGCCGACGAGCTCGAGCACCTCGCCGCCGCCGCGATAGTTGAGCTGCACCGGCGGCAGCGTGTAGCAGGCCAGCAGCAGCAGGCACAGCGCCGCGGTCACGGTCGCGCCCGGTCGCGCGGCGAGGGTCTCGGCCAGCGCGGCGATGCCCAGGGCGAAGGCGCCGGCGCCGGCGCCCAGCTGCCACACCGACTCGGGCGCGAGGATGCCGTCGGGGATGGTCTTGGGCGAGCACGACTCGGGGAACAGCCGCCGCTTGAGCCCGTCGACCTCGGCGTCACCCCAGTCGTTGACCAAGACCACGAACGCGAGGTGAAACAGCGTGAAGCCGAAACCCAGCACCGCGCCCAGCGGGTCGAAGCGACCGGCCGCGATGACACCGATCACCTGTCCCAGCAGCGCCGCGACCAGCAGCTTGGGCCAGCTGCGGGGCTTGAGCGCGTACAGGCAGCGAGCCCACGTGCGGTCGGGAGGCGCGTCCATCGACGGCGCGCATCTTAGCAGGCCGAGGCACGTCGACAGCCCCGCGGCGAGCGTGGCACCATAACGCGCCCATGCCTGCCGCGCTGCATCCGCCTCGCCCTCGCTCTCGCCCGCGCACCGCCGGCGTGCGCGCGGCGTTGGGGCTCGCCGCCGCCTTCGCGCTGGCGTCCTCGGCCTGTACCAAGCCGACCACCGCCGCCGCGACGCGGCCGCCCGCGGCAACCCAGCCCGCGCGCGCACGGCCGAGGCCACGCCACCGCCGGCGCCGCGCTGGGTGCTCCGCGGCGCGAAGGTGATGACCGCAACCGGCATCGTCTACGAGCGCGCCGACGTGCTCGTCGCCGGCGATCGCATCGTCGCGGTCGGCCCCGCGCTCGAGCTGCCCGAGGGCACCACGGTGATCGACGGCACCGGCCGCACGGTCACACCCGGCATCATCGACACGCACTCGCACATCGGGGTCTACGGCGCGCCGGGATTCGCCGCGCACGCCGACGGCAACGAGATGACCTCGCCCAACACCGCGCAGGTGCGGGCCGCCGACGCCACTGGCCGCGGATCCGCAGATCGATCGCGCCCGCGCGGGCGGCATCACCACGCTGCAGATCCTGCCCGGCTCGGCCAACCTCTTCGGTGGCCGCGCGGTCACGGTCAAGACCTACCCCGGCGCGCGCGGCATCGACGAGGCCAAGATGGCGGGCGCGCCCGCGGGGCTCAAGATGGCCTGCGGCGAGAACCCCAAGCGCACCTACGGCGAGAAGGGTGGCCCGGCCACGCGCATGGGCAACGTCGCGGGCTATCGCAGCGCGTTCATCAAGGCGGTCGAATACCAGCGCAGTTGGGATCGCTACCACGAGAAGATGGCGCAGCGTCGCAAGGGCGCCGCGCCTGCGCGCGCCGAGGGCAAGTCCGACGGCAAGCCCGACGATCCGCCCGATCCGCCGGCGCGCGACCTCGGGCTCGAGACCCTCGCGGGGGTCCTGCGCGGCGAGATCCTCGTGCACAACCACTGCTACCGCGCCGACGAGATGCTCGGCATGCTCGCGCTGGCCGAGGAGTTCGGCTTCACGATCCGCTCGTTCCACCACGCGGTCGAGGCCTACAAGATCGCGCCCGAGCTCGCGGCTGCCGGCACCGCCGCGAGCGTGTGGGCCGACTGGTGGGGCTTCAAGGCCGAGTCGTTCGACGGCGTGCGCGAGAACGCAGCGATCCTGTCGGCCGCAGGCGGCCGCCCCATCATCCACTCCGACAGCGGCATCGGCATCCAGCGCCTCAACCAAGAAGCGAGCAAGGCGATGTGGGCCGGTCGCCGCGCCGGGCTCGACATCCCCGAGGACGAAGCCCTGCGCTGGATCACCGCCAACCCCGCCTGGGCCCTGGGCATCGACGCGACCGTGGGCACGCTCGAGCCGGGCAAGCAAGCCGACCTCGTGGTGTGGGACGGCGACCCGCTCAGCGTGTACACCAAGGCGGTACAGGTCTTCATCGAAGGCGAGCTGGTCTTCGATCGCAGCCGCGCGCAGCCAGCCGAGGGCACCGACTTCGAGCTGGGCTGGGACATCGCCGACGCGGTGCGCGGAGGTGGACGATGATCGCGCGGTGGTTCCGACGCGGCCTGATGGCCGCCGCACTCGTGCTCGCACCGCTGGGCCCCAGCGCCGCTGCGCCGGCGCCCGCACGCGCGCCCACGGCCGCACCCGCGCGCGCCGCTGCGCGAGGCCCGGTCGCACGCGCCCGCAGCACCGCGAAGCTGGCCTTCGATCACGATGGCCCGCCGATCCTGCTGGTGGGCGCCGAGCTGCGCAGCGACGGTCGCCGCGTGCAAGACGCGGTGATCGAGCTCCGCGGCACCCGCATCGCCGCCGTCGGCGGGCCCGAGCTGGCCGCGCGCGCGCCGGCGGACGCCCGCCGCATCGATCTGCGCGGCGCAATCGTGACGCCGGGTCTGGTCGCGCTCGAGACCGGCCTGGGCGCGGTCGAGATCGACGCCGAGGGCTCGACCCGCGACGACGGCCGCGCGACGGCCGATCCGATCCGCGCGGCGTTCGACGCCGCGAGCGCGGTGCACGAGCACAGCACGCTGTTGCCGGTCGCCGCGATCGACGGCATCACCAGCGCCGCGGTCACGCCCCAGGGCGGGTTGGTCTCGGGCCGCATCGCGATCGGCGGCTCGATCTCGCCGGCGCGCCGGGCCAGCGGGTCGCGCGGGACGCAGGTGGCATGCGCGCGCACCTGGGCCAGGCCGTCGAGGGTCCGCGCGCGCGGCGACGCCGCCAACGGTTCGACGGGAGCTGTTCGACGACGTCCGCTTCTATCGCGACCACCGCGGTGCGTTCGACCGCAACCAGTCGCGCGATCTGGCCGCGCACCGACTCGACCTCGAGGCGCTGGTGCCGGTGGTCGGCGGGACCCTGCCGCTGCTGGTGTCGGCCCACGGCGAGGCCGACCTGCGCGCCGCGATCGCGCTGGCCCAGGCCGGCGCGCGCGTGGTCGTGGTCGGCGGCGCGCAGGCGTGGCGCATGGCCGACGCGCTCGCGCGCGCGAAGATCCCGGTGCTGCTACAGCCCAGCGCCAACCTTCCCGGCGCGCTCGACCACCTCGGCGCGCGGCTCGACAACGCCGCGTTGCTCGCCGCCGCCGGCGTCGAGGTCGGCATCGCGGTGATGGGCGACGCCCACAACGTCCGCAACCTGACGCAGGAAGCCGGCATCGCCGTGAGCTACGGCCTCGATCCCGATCGCGCGCTCGCGGCCATCACCGCGGTGCCGGCCCGCGTGCTCGGCATGGACGCGCACTACGGCACGGTCGCGCCGGGCAAGGTCGCCAACTTGGTGATCTGGCGCGCCGACCCGTTCGAGCTGTCGAGCAAGCCCGAGGCGGTGTGGATCCGCGGCGAGTCGATCCCGCTGGTCTCGCGACAGACGCAGTTGCGCGACCGCTACCTGCAGCGGCTGCGCGACCGCGCCAAGGCGCGCCCGTGAGCGACGCGCCGCTCGAGCCCGATCGCGCGACGCTGGAGGCATGGCTCGCCGCGATCGCGCGCGCCGGCTTCGACGCGCTGCAGGCCCTGCCGCACACCCGCGCGAGCGGGCCGCTGGGCGCCGAGGCGGCCGCGATCGCCTCCGCGACGCGGCTCGACTTCGACGAGGCGCCGCACGCCGGCGGCATCGAAGCCCTGGTCGCGCGCGTGATCGCGGCGAGCGAGGCCTCGCTCAACACCATCGGCCCCGGCTACCTCGCGTACGTGCCCGGCGGCGGGATCCCCAGCGCCGCGCTCGCGGATCTGCTGGCGTGCCTGCTCAACCGCTTCACCGGCCTGACCACCGCCGCGCCGGCGCTGTGTCGGCTCGAGGCCGACGTGCTGCAGTGGCTCGCCCGCGAGTTCGGCCTGCCCGCGGGCGCGGGTGGCCTGCTGACCTCGGGTGGCTCGCTCGCGAACCTCTCGGCGTTGGTCACCGCGCGCCACGGCGTGCTCGGCGACGACGGTCACCTGTCCGACGCGTTGGTGTACACGTCGTCGCAGGCCCACGGCAGCGTCGACAAGGCCGCGCGCATCGCTGGGATTCCGCGCGGCAACCTGCGCCGCATCGCGACCGACGCGCGGCTGCGGATGGATCCGCAGGCGCTGGCCGCGACGATCACCCGCGACCGCGCCGCGGGCCTGCGCCCGTTCGCCGTGGTCTCGTCCGCGGGCACGACCAACACCGGTGCGATCGATCCACTGCCCGCCATCGCGGACATCGCCGCCGCCGCGGGCCTGTGGCACCACGTCGATGCGGCCTACGGCGGCGCGTTCGTGCTGTGCGACGCGGGCCGCCGCCTGCTCGAGGGCATCGCGCGCGCGGACTCCATCGCGTTCGATCCCCACAAGGGTCTGTTTCTGCCCTACGGCACCGGCTGCCTGCTGGTGCGCGATGCGGCGCGGCTGCGCGCGGCGCATCAGCTCGACGCGCCGTACCTGCAGGACTTCGACCGGCTCGACCGCAGCGCCGAGGTGGCCAGCCCCACCGATCACGGGCCCGAGCTCAGCCGCGACTTCCGCGGCCTGCGGTTGTGGCTGCCGTTGCTCTTGCACGGCGTGGGCGCGTTCCGTGCCGCGCTGTCCGAGAAGCTGGCGCTGGCGCGGCGACTCCACGCCGCGCTGGCCGAGGCCGTCGGCCGCGGCGCGCCCATCGAGCTGCTCGCGCCGCCCGAGCTGTCCATCGTCGCGTGGCGCGCCCGCCGGCGCGACGGCGAGGACCACCGCGCGTGGCAGGCCCGCAGCGCCGACTGGCTCGCACGGATCCTCGCCCGCGGACGCGTCCACTTGTCGAGCACGGTCGTGCCCGATGCCGACGGCACGCCCGCCTTCACCTTGCGGGCCTGCGTCTTGAGCTTCCGCACCCATGCCGCGCACGTCGACGCGGCGGTGCAGGACATCGTGCAGACCGCAGGAACGTGACGCCCGCGCCCCAAGTGCGCTATAGCTTGGGCCGGCCCCCATGAAGTCGCGTCGCGATCCCCGAGCGCTCGAACATGGTCCGGTGTTCTCGTGGCACCGCACCCAGGATGGTTGGATCTACACCTCGGGTCACGCCGCGGTCGACGTCGACGACCTGTCGATCAAGCCCGGTGACTTCCGCCACGAGTGCCGCCTGACGCTCGAGAACCTGCGACGCACGCTCGAGCGCGCCGGCTCGAGCATGACCAAGGTCCTCAAGGTCACGGCGTACATCACCGACATGAACGACTTCCCGACGTTCAATCAGATCTACGCCGAGTTCTTCCCCGGCGAGACCCCACCGGCTCGGACCTGCGTCGAGGTGCGGCGGCTGCCGTACAACTTCAAGGTCGAGATCGAGGCAGTGGCGCACGTGTGAGGCCGGCGCGCGCGCACCGTTCTCGCGCGCGGGCGCTGGTGCTCTGGGCGATGGGCTGCGATCGCAGCGCCGCAGTGCAGCCGCCCGCCGCCGACGCGACGCCGGCGAGCCAGGGCACCTTCCTGCAGCGCCGCGCCGAGCATCCGACCGCGCTGCGACACGACGGCCCCTCGACGGGACCGCAGCGCCTCGCGCCCGCGCCCGCCGGCGCGCAGCAGATCGCGTTCGACAGCGGCGCGCTCACGCTCGCGGCCTGGCTCGCGCTGCCGCCGGGACCCGGGCCCCACCCCGCGCTGGTGTACCTGCACGGCGGCTTCTCGCTCGCGCCCTCGGACTTCGAGGCCGTGCGCGGCTTCGTGGACGCCGGCTGGGTCGTCATGACGCCGGCGCTGCGCGGCGAGAACGGCAACCCCGGGCGCTTCGAGCTGCTGTGGGGCGAGCTCGACGATGCGGTCGCCGCGATCCAGTGGATCTCGACGCGCGACGAGGTCGACCCGCGCCGCATCCACGTCGCCGGCCACAGCGTCGGCGGTGGCCTCGCGGCGCTGGTGAGCCTACGGCCCGACGCGCCCGTGCGCAGCTCGGCGAGCATCGGCGGGCTGTACGAGCCCTCCACCTTCGGCCGCTGGGCCCGCAGCGACGGCAACGCGGCGCTGGTGCGCTTCGATCCCGCCGATCGCGAAGAGACCGAGCTGCGCGTGCTCGGGCCCCACCTCGCGCAGATGGTTCATCCCCACGTCGCGTACATCGGCCGCGACGACACGCCGTTCCTCGACACCGCCGCGCGCATCGAAGCCGCCGCGCGCCAGGCCGGCGCGCCGCTGCAGGTCGTGCCGGTCGCCGGCGATCACGAAGGCTCGCGCGACAGCGGCCTGGTGGCGCTGCTGCAGCGGCTGCAGGAGGGCGCGTGACCGCGGCCCTGCGTCACGGCCTGCTCGCGGTCGCGCTCGCGCTGGGCGGCGCGATCGGTTGTGGCCACGGCGCCCGCGCCCAGGCCCAGCTGGCCGCGCCGTATCACCCGCAGCAGACCGCCGGCGACACGCGGATCCTGCTGGTCGCCGGCGGCGACGACGTCGCGAACTTCGCCGAGGAGGTCGTCGCGCAGCGCAAGCTGTGGCGCGGCGCCGGCGTGCCGCGCGATGCCATCGCGTGCTACTGGGCCAAGCCCCAGGGCCGCGCGTGGACCAAGGATCGGCGGCAATACCAGCGGCTCGCGCGTGCGCTCGCGAGCTGCGGTCGAGCGAGCCCCGCCACCGTGCTCGACGATCTCGCCGCGCTCGCGGCCTCGCCTCCGGCGCTGGTCTATCTCTACGTCACCGCCCACGGCGTGCCGCAGCTGTCGCAGGCCGCCGGTGCGTGGACACTGCCGCCCGAGGAGCGCAGCTGGCTGGCCCAGCCCGCGCTCGCGCTCGACGGCGATCCCGCGCTGCGCGTGCAGGACACCGCCGCGCTGCTGCAGGCCCGCCGCGACGGCCGCCCCGATGCGTCGCTCGTGCTCACGCCCGCGACGCTGCACCAGGCGCTCGCGCGGCTGCCCGCGGACACGCGCAAGATCGTGGTGCTGCAGGGCTGCTTCTCCGGCGGCTTCGTCGACGGGCCCCACTCGCTCG
Source organism: Nannocystaceae bacterium (assembly GCA_046351635.1). GTDB lineage: Bacteria > Myxococcota_A > Polyangia > Nannocystales > Nannocystaceae > Xiheibacterium. Next base: position 30,037 of record JAXLYC010000064.1, read on the forward strand.
CGGCCGTGCCCAACACCACCGTGCTCACTGCCGCGGCCGCCGATCGGCCGAGCTTCGGTTGCGGCTCGGGCACACGCACCACGTTCTGGGGCGGCGCACTCGAGCGCGTGCTCGGCGATCACGTCGACTTCGGCACCACGCCGGCCGAGCTGCCGTGGCGCACGATTCACGAGCAGGTCGCCCGCCGCGTCACGCGACTCGAACGCGCCCTGGGCCAGAAGCCCAGCCGGCCGCAGTTTCGCACCAGCGTCCGCTGAGCCGCGGCGCTCGGAGGCTGACAGCGAATGCTGACAGCCTCGTCGCGACAGCCTCTCAATCGATCGGGATCCGCATGTGCGCCTCGAGGTGCACGTGATCGCCGTGGTCCTCGGGATCGTTCGCGGGCGTCAGCGGCGTGCGGAACAGGCCCGAGTCGGCGAACACCGCCACGGCCTGGGCCATGCGCGGCTCGCTGGCCCAGTCGGCCTCGACCTGCAGCACGCGGCCGCCCTCGAGGTGCAGCTCGAACACGTCGACCGCGAGGCCGATGGCGTGGCGGCTGAGGATCGTGGTGGCGCGGCCGCGCTTGCGCACCGTGCGGTACTCGTGCAGCGTGCGGAAGCCCAGCGCGACCACGCCCTGCTCGAGCAACGTCGGCGCGACCACAGCCAGGGCCCGCGCGAGGTGGCAATCCATGGGATAGCGACCCTTGCCGCGCAGCGGCACCAGCGTGAGGCCGCCGGCGCTCATGGGCGAGAGCACCACCGGCGTCGCGATCTTCGGCGTCGCGGGCCCGCGTTGCCATGGCAGCTCGGCGTCGTCGAGCGCGCGCACGCACTCGTCCCCGATCGCGCGCATCGCCGGCGACGGCGGCCAGGTCCAGCCCATCGGCATGTTGGGTCGCTTCGGCGGGGTGCCCGCGGCGAGCAGCAGCAACAGGACGGACAACGGCGCGGGCACGGCCACCCAGGCTACCACGGCGCGCCCGGTTGCTGCGCGCGCGTGACTGCGTTGCACTGGAGTCTGCACGCGGATGACGACCCTCGACCGCAGCGCCCTCGCGGCGCCCTCGCGTAGCGAGGACACGCTCGCAGGCCTGTTCGGCGACGACGCAGCGGGCCTGTCGGAGCAGGCCGCGGCCGCGCGCGTGCGCAGTGCGCTGCTGGGCGAGCCGACGCGTCCACCCCAGCTCACGCGCTACCGCCTGCGGCGCGTGCTCGGCGAGGGCGCGATGGGTCAGGTCTGGCTGGCCGACGATCCGCAGCTGTCGCGCGAGGTCGCGATCAAGCTGGTCAAGGCGCCGGAGTCGGCCCACGCCGAGGTGCTGCTGCGTCGGCTCGCGCGCGAGGCCAAGGCGATGGCGCGGCTGTCCCATCCCAACGTCGTGCAGATCTACGACGTCGGCCGCGAACCCGGCGGCGGCCACGGGGCCCCACGCTTGTTCATCGTGATGGAGCGCGTCGACGGCGAGACCCTCGCGCAGTGGCTGGCCACGCCGCGACCGTGGCGCGACATCGTGCGGATCTTCGCGCAGGCCTGCGATGGGCTCGCAGCTGCCCACCGCGCCGGGTTGGTGCACCGCGACTTCAAGCCCGGCAACGTCTTCGTCGGTCGCGACGGCCGCGTGCGGGTCGGCGACTTCGGCCTCGCGCGCACCGGCGCGACCGTGCCGGCCGCGGCCGCGCCGATCGACGTCGACGCCGCGCAGCTGCACAGCACGCTCGCGGGCAGCCTGACGCATACCGGGGCGATCGTCGGCACGCCGCTGTACATGGCACCCGAGCAGCACGCTGGCGAGGCGGTGACGGCCGCGTCGGATCAGTACGCACTGTGCGTCGCGCTGTTCGAGGCGCTGGCCCAAACGCGGCCGTTCGCCGGCGGGCTGAGCGAGGTCGTCGCGGCCAAGCAGGCCCGCGCGCTGCCGACGTCGCGGCGGCTGGCCGCGGTGCCCGAGCCGCTGCTGGCCGCGGTGCAGCGGGGGCTCGCACCGGATCCGCGCGACCGCTTCGCCACCGTCGAGGCGTTGGCCGAGGTCCTGCGCGCGTCGCTGCGGCGCGGCCCCCGGGCGCGGTGGTTGATGCTCGCCGCGGCCGCGGGCACCCCGGCGCTGTGGTGGACCCTCGCGTCGCGCGGCGAGGGCTGCGAACGCCCACGCGAGACCGAGCGCGCGTGGACCCCCGACGCGCGCGAGCAGGCGCGCGCTGCGATCGCGGCGCTCACCCAGGACGCCCACGCGAGTCGGGCACTCGCACAGATCGACGAGCACGCCCGCGCCCTGGCCGACGCCAGCTCGGCGATGTGCCAAGGCGGCACGCCCGAGCCGGGACCGCTGCTGTGCCTGCGCGCCCACGACGTACAGCTGGCGACCACCATCGCACGCATCGTCGACGGCGATCGCACCGCGATCGAGCTGGCACCGCGCGCGCTCGAGGGCCTGCCCGCGCCGGGCTCGTGTGCCCACGACGTCGCGTTGCACCCGATGCCGCCCGAGTCGTTCGACACCGAGCTGCGGTTGCGCGACGGCCTCGCGCGGGCCAAGGCGCTGTTCGACCTCGACGCCGCGGGCGAGTCCGCCCGCACGGCGCAACCGCTGTACGACGAGCTCGTGGCGCTCGGCGAGCCCGCGACCGAGCTGCGTGCCGAGGCAGCGCTGCAGCTGGGCAACGCGCTCGTCGTCTTGGGTCGTCCGGACGAGGGCGACGCCATGCTGCGCGCGGCCTACTTCGACGCGACCTCCGCTGGCGACGCGCGCGTCGCCGTGCGCGCCGCCTCGGGCCTGGCGACCC
>JAXLYC010000065.1:0-32153 GCA_046351635.1 Nannocystaceae bacterium
CTGTTCGTCGCGCTGCCGATCGTGCACCAAGGCGCGGTCGTGGGCGCGGTGGTCATGAGCCGGACGCCGCGCGAGGAGCTGCAGGCGTTCGTGCACATGGGCCCGCGGTTGCTGCTCGCGGTCGCGGTCGGCATCGCGCTCACGTTGTTGCTGTCGCTGACCAGCGGCCACCTCGGCAGCCGTTCGCTGGCCGCACTCGCGAGCGCGGCGCGCCGCATCGCCGCCGGCGCGCGCGACGGGGCCGCGCTGGTGCGGCTGGAACGCTCCCGCGTGCGCGAGGTCGGCAGCCTCGCCGACGCGGTACGGGCGATGCACGAACAGCTGCAATCGCGGCTCGACTACATCGACGAGTTCGCCGGCAACGTCGCGCACGAGTTCCGCACGCCCATCTCGACGCTACGCGGCACCGTCGAGCTGCTGCGCGACGAACCCGAGATGGACCCGGCCCAGCGCGAGCGCTTCCTGCTCAACGCCCAGGCCGAGCTGCACCGGCTCGAGGCCCTGATCGACGGCCTGCTCGCGCTGGCCCGGGCCGAGCGCCCCAGCGCCCGCGGTGAGGTCGATCTGGGCCCGCTGGTGCGGCGCGTCGTCGCGCGACGCGACCGGCCCATCACGGTCACCGGCGAGGGTGCGGTCGTGCTCGGCGCGAGCGGCCAGCTCGAGAGCGTGCTCGACAACCTGCTCGACAACGCCGTGCGCCACGGCGGCGACGCGGTGACGCTCGCGGTCGAGCTGGTGGCCGACGGTGTGAGCGCGGGCTTCATCGTGGTCGACGACGGCCGCGGCATCCCGGCCGCCGACCTGCCGCGGGTGTTCGAGCGCTTCTTCACCACCGCGCGCGGCGGCGGCACCGGCCTGGGGCTGGCGCTGGTCGCCGCGATCGTGCGCGCGCACGGCGGCACCGTCACCGCCACCAGCGAGCCCGGCCGCACCGCCTTCGCCGTGCGACTGCCGCGGGCCTGAGCCGCGACTCACCGCGCCGCCGTGGCCGCCGGCCCCAGGCTCAGCTCGGCCACCAGGTCCTCGAGCTCGATGCCCCGCTGCAGGCGATCGCCCTCGAGCTTGCCGATCTCGTCCGAGACGCGGTCGAGGCTGTCGCCGAGGCTGCGCATGCATGCGCCGGGCCAGGTGTCCGCTCAGCGACTGCGCGCGGCTGACCTGCCGCAGCGCGACCAGCTGCTCGCGCAGCTCGTCGATCCGCTCGCGCAGCTGCTTGCCGCACCGCGGCGGCTGTGGATGATCTGGTCGATATCGACCAGCTCGCGGTGGGCCGCGAGCAGGTCGGCCGAGCTGCTCGCGCAGCGGCGGCGCGACCTCGTGCTGACGCAGCCACAGCTCGATCTCGGGCATGTTGCCGGGGCTGCGCAGATCGATCGCGGTGGTGCTCGGGGTCGTGTCCTCGAGCGTGAGCGTGGTGCTGGCGCCGGCGGCGAGCGACACCGGCACGAGCACGTCGCCACCGAGGTGCTCGAGCCCCGGCGGAGGATCGCGCAGGCTCCAACCCTCGGGCACGCGATGGCGCACGTAGATCGTGGCGTCGGCGTGACCGCGGTTGACCAGGCTGTAGCGCACCCGCGCGATGCGGCGGCTCGCGCTGGTCGCGATCCCACGCTCGAGCTTGCGCAGCTGCTCGATCTCCTCGCGGGTCTGCGCCTCGGTCTCGATCACGATGGTGCGATCGAGGCCGTAGGGCACCAGCGCCGTCGCCCGCGGCGCGATGGGCTCGGCCAGGCCCTCGCCCAGGAACTGCTCGCCGGCGTAGACCGTGATGGGTCCCTCGTCGAGCATGTCGTCGGTGGGATTGACGATGCGCACGGCGTTGAACGCGAAGCGCTGCGAGCCGCGGGCCGAGACCGGATCGAACAGGTAGACCCGCTGTGCGCGGGTGTCCTCGTCGAACAGCGTGACCATCGCGGAGTGGCCGGCCTCGATCGTCATCGGCGTGCGCGACAGGAACTGCGCCGCGTCGCGGGGCGCCTGCGCGCCGAGCTCGTCGCGCTGGGTCTGCGGCGCGACCTCGTGCTCGAGCGCGGTCACCCGCAGCAGCTGGCCGTCGGGCGCGAGCCCGGCGTTGCCGACGACCTCGAGCCGGTCGGCGGGCACGCCCTCTTCGACCAGCCGATCGCGCAGCGCGTTCGCCCGCGCCAGCCCCGACTCGGGCCCGGTGGGTTCGCCCGCGGTCGACCACCCGTCGATGCGGACACGACCGTGGCTGCCACGGACCTGCGCGACCAGCTGCGCCAGCGACTCGGCCGGATCCGGCGCGGCCGCATCCGCGGGCTCCGTCAGCGCCGTGGTCGCGTCGGACTCGACGGTCGTGGCGTCGCGAACGGGGGACCGCGTCACCGCGCCTCCTGTCGCGACGACCTCGGCGAAGTCGTGATCGCTGCCGCCCAGGGGGATGCCGCGGAACTCTTCCATGTTCAGCTGCCGCGATCGCGAGACCCGGACGCCGCGGGGATTCGGCCGCCTGCGCGGGCCGAGCTGCGCGACCACGTCGCCCGACAGATCCGCGAGCACGCGCACGTCGGCGCCGTCGACCGCGTAGGCGCTGCCGCCGGTCGGCGGCGCCGCAGCCACGCGGGTGCCGTCCACGATCGACTCGCGCTCGACCAGGCGCACGCTGTGCAGGTCGTAGCGGAACGACAGCGCCGAGGTCGACCCCACGCCGACGACGACTCGGCGCCACGGCTCACCCGAGGTGTTGTCGACGATGGCCCAGCCCTGCAGCCGCGCAGCCGCGTCGTCGCTGGCCCCCAGCATCACGCGGTACGACGGCTTCCACGCCGGGCTCTCGGTCACGTAGGCGATGCGCACGTCGTGCTTGCCCGCGGGCAACGCGATGGTCATCGCGACGCGGTTGTCGGGCCCGCGCCGCCGGGTCGGGTACGACAGCGGCAGCGCGCGCCCGCTGGCGGTGTCGGTGATGGTCAACGACTTGAGGAAGTCGTCGACGCGGTCGGCCGGCACCTGCAGCGTGATCTCGTCTTGCACCGTCGCGCGGCGCTCGAAGTAGGCCACGCCGCTGCGGTAGACGATGACGCGTCCCAGCGGCGCGTCGGGGGCGGTCAGTCGCTCGCGGCGGTGGGCACAGCCACCGCTGCAGGCCAAGAGCGACAATGCGAAGAGCACCAGGTTCGCGCGCATCGAGACCTCGTCGCGACCGCCGGTGCGGTCGTCGTCGCCTCAACGCCGGCCGCGCGCGCGGCTGACAGCGCGGCGGCGCCAGCCGTCCCAGCCGCGCCGCGCCGATCGAACCGGGACCGACGGGCGGCTCGGAGCCCGACAGCGAATGCACTCAATACACGTCGAAGAAGAAGTCGAGGATCGCCTGCGGGCCCCAGTCGGGCATGTAGTGCACGTCCCAGTGGTGCTCGCACCACAGCACCGGCGTGGCCGAGCTGCAGTCGTCGTACGCGACGCAGTTGCACGCGAACTGTCCCTGGCCGCCGTTCTCGCCGCAGCCGGTCGGCGGATCGAGCGGGCCGGTGGTGGTGCTGCAGCCGTCGACCTGCAGGTAGAAGTCGCGGGCCTGGCGGCCGTTGGCGACCGGCACCACCGGATCGATGTCGCTGTGGATGCCGAAGAAGTGCACCGGCTCGACCGTGTCCGGGCTCGGCAGCGGTGCACGGTAGGGCAGGCCGCCGGCATTGATCGCGACCGCGTGGGTGCGGCCGGGCAGCTCGCCGTAGATGTTCCAGATCGGCAGCGAGCTGGCCTCGAACGCGCCCGAGCTCTGTCCGGCGAAGAACACCGCCTGGGTGTCGATGCACAGATCCTCGTAGACTTGCGCGTAGATCTCCTCGAGGTAGGCGTGGTCCGAGGAGTTGGGGCTGTTGCTCCAACAGTCGCCCTCGCTCTTGGGATACACCGCGATGAACGGCCGCGACGCATCGCCGCCGCCGTTGATCATGAACTTGAACAGGTTGTTGCGCGAGTTCTCGATGTTCTCGTAGCAGCCGTGGATGCCGAAGAACAGCGGCTGCGGCGTGTTGTTGCCCGCGACGTCGAACACCGCCGGGTGGATGTCGACCTGGTACTCGCGGCCGTTCGCGTTGCCCGAGAAGATGTGGTTGCCGGCGTCGATCTGCGTCAGGTGGGTCAGATCGCCGATGGCCAGACCGCAGCCGCTGCTGGGCACGACCATGCCGCCGGTGGTGTCGGCGCTGTCGGTCGTGGGATCGCTGGTGGTCGGATCGCCGCTGGTCGCCTCGGCGGTGGTGTTGCTGCCCGCGGTGGTGCTGTTGCTGCCCGCGGTGGTGCCGTTGGTGCTCGCGGTCGTGCCGTTGCTCGCGCTGCCGACCGAGTCGGCGGTCTCGCTGCCCGAGCCCGAGCCGCTGTCGTCCTCACCCGCAGCGCCGCCGTGGTAGCAGCCCGCGGCGGTCAGGGCGAGGAGCACGGCACGACGGACGAGGGGCACGGACGCGCGCGTCAGGGACATGGACTGCAGTTACCCCGAACGTTGCGCGAGGTCAAAGGGGCGCGGGTGTCCTGCGCACGATCGCGGCGCCGTCGGCGACGCAGCACCGGGCCTGCGGGGGCTGCATCACCCCGCGTGCAGCGGACGCTGCGGTCTTCTCACCACGGAGGTCGCGTCGCGGGCCGCGACGCGGTGCAACCTGGAGCGGGCCGTTCCGTCGCGGCGCGTCACGCGACCGCAGCGCGGGCGAGATCGGCCGCGTAGCGCTCGAACACCGGCCCGAAGTCCGGCAACGCCTTGGCGATCATCGGCAGCATCAGGCCGGCGAAGCGCTCGACCATGTGGAACTCCGTGCGGCCGTCGTCGCGCGGCACCAACACGAAGCTGCGCACGCCCCGAAACATCGGCGGCATGCCATCGCGCCAGGTCATCGCGCGCTGCGGGACCACGTCGCCGACGCGCAGCTTGAACACGCGACCGGGCGCGATGGGCACGCGCACCGCGATGCGTTCGCCGGCTGCGATCGAGCCCTCGATGGACTCGACCGTGGTGTTCCAGTGCGGGAAGCCGGCCGCGTCGGTCAACAGCGACCACAGCCGCTCGGCCGGCGCGGCGACGATGGTGCCGACTGCGTACGTCAGCGAGAAGGTGGTGCGATCGCGATGGCAGCGACCGTCGAGCGAGGGGGCATGGGGCAGCGTCGTGGTCATGGTCGTGCTCAGCGGGCGCGCATGCGGTTGTTGCGGGGTTGCGACTCGACCTCGGCCAGGCCCAGCGCGGCCAGCACCATCGGCACGTACATGCCGAAGCGTCCGCGGTAGCCCTTGCGCAGGCCGTACCAGCCGCCGACCGGGTTGTCCTTCGCGCGGCCCCAGGCCTCGACCGTGTCGGGCGCGGCCGGCTTCTGCTCGTCGGCGGCGCCCAGCAACATCCAGTCGCCGTGCTCGCGCAGCATCGCGTGCAGATCCTCGATGCAGCGCAGGTGGTAGCGCAGCTCGGTCGTGCCGACGCGGCACACCAGCGCCGGCGGATCGAGCGACGCATCGCGCCAGGCGGTGAAGCTCGAGCCGCCCGAGGGCGTGGTCAGCTGCCAGGGATCGTCGGGCGTGCCGCGGCCGCTGGCCTTGCTCGGGCTCGAGGCGGCGCGGGGCTTGGGCGCTGCGGTCGCGGCTGCGGGCTTGGCGGGCTTGGCGGGCTTGGCGGGCTTGCGGGGCGTGGCCATCGGGACGGACCTCTCATGGCCACCACGGATGGGCGCGCCGCCGGGATGCGCGGCACCCAACTTTTTTCTCGCCGCCGCCACCGGCGGCGCGCCGCGCTCAGCCGTTTCTGCGGTCGTCGAAGCGCATCAGCTCGCCCATCGCCCGGCGCATGACCCGCGCGTCGGCGAAGCGCTCCTCGGGCCGCTTGCCGCACGCGGCCTCGAAGAAGCCGTCGATCGCCTCGGCCAGCTCCGCCGGGGTCTCGGCCGGCAGGTACGAGCTGGGCATCGCCGGCAACCGCTCGCGGTGGCAGCGGAACAGCTCGCGCGGGTGCTCGTCGAACGCGTCCTCGAACGGATGGTGCCCCGTGACGGCCTCGAAGAAGGTCATGCCCAGCGCGTACAGGTCCGCGCGGCCGTCGAGCGGCTGGCTCGGGCGGGTCTGCTCCGGCGCCATGTAGCGCGGATCGCCGAGCACCAGGTGGGATCGTCGGGGCGCGCATCGTTGAGGTCGCGCGCGACGCCGAAGTCGAGCACCTTGACCACGCGCAGCTCGGGGTCGTGCGGGTCGCGGCACACGAAGATGTTGGCGGGCTTGATGTCGCGGTGGACCACGCCGCGCAGGTGCACGTAGCGCAGCGCGTCGAGCACCTGGCGGAAGATCTCGCACAGCACGTGCAGCGGCACGGTGCGGCCGCCGGTGACCGCGTCGCTGATGTCGCGGCCCTCGAGGAACTCCATCGCGAACCAGAACAGCCCGTGCTCGCGCGTGGTGCCGACATCGAGCACCCGCACGAGGTTGTTGTGCGTGAAGCTGCCGCCCAGGCGCGCCTCCAGCCGGAAGCGGCGTTGTTCGCTCTCGGGCACGTCGGTCTTCATGACCTTGAGCGCGACGTAGCGGTTCATGAACAGGTCGAAGGCCTTGAAGACCTTGCCCATGCCGCCCTCGCCCAGGGTCCGACGATCTGGAACCGCTTCGAGAACGAGATCACGGTGCCGGCCGCGAGGTCGGTCGCATCGCGCGGTGTGTCGTCCTCGCCCATCGACGCGCCTGCACGCTAGCAGGACGGCCCGCGCTTGACCACCCTGCCGGGGCTCAGGAGCCGTCGCCGGTGCGGCTGACCGTGCCGTCGACCGCGATCGCGTAGGTGCCGGAGCCGGCCCGGACCGTGAGCGCCTGCTGGGTCTGCAGCGCCCGCGCGACCGTCAACGGATGCGGATCGGGCAAGCTCAACGCGACGGTCGTGCCGACGAACGCGCCGGGCTCGTGCACGACCAGCTCGCGCACCAACGGCGGCACGTCGTTGCGGTGTCGCTTGCCGCGCTTGGGCTCTTCGACCGCGAGCTCGAGATCGGGTCCGGCCGACGCCTGCGACAGCGCGAACACCACGGTCGCGACGCGCTCGGGCTTGCGCTTTCGTCCTGTCGGCTCGGTCTGGAAGCGGTCGATGGTGAAGAACGCCTGGCCCGGCGCGCGCCGCTGCAGCGCGTCGCCGGCCACCAGCAGCGCCTGCACGCGGCGCCGCTCGATCGAGCCGGGCGCGAGCTCGCCCTGCAGCAGCTCGACGTCGATGATGCGATCGGGGCCGAAGCCCATCGACACCAGCACCCAGCGCTCGGCGTCGTCGAGCTTGGGCGGCGTGTCCTTGCCGCGGGCGCCGGGCCAGCGCACCAGCACGACCTGGCCGGTGGTGCCCTCGGGATCGATGTCGACCAGCGGCAGCACCAGATCGCGATCGACCTCGCCCATGCTCGCGAGCACCTCGGTCGAGGCCAGCTGCAGCGCGCGGCGCGAGACGTCGAGCCACTGTCCGACCCGGGTGATCTCGCCCAGGGCCCCGCGTGGGATCGGCGTGTGCGTGCCGGGCAGGCGCTCGACCGAGCTGTCGCGCACGCCGATGTCGACGAGAAACTCGTCCTTCTTCTCGTGATCGCAGCCGCCCGCGACGAGGGCCAGGGTCAGGACGAAGCGGCTCGGCGGGGCGCGACGCGGCACGGGTGTGCCCGACTATATGTCGGAGAACTTGCGGCCGCGCACCCGCACCCGCCGCAGGCCTTCCTGCAGCCGGTGGTGCGCCTTCTCGAGGGCCTCGAGATCGCTGGGCTCGCGGGCGTCGAGCAACGACGACAGCGCCGCGAAGGCGTCGTTGGCCTCGCGATACAGCTGATCCCACGCCTCGCGATCGATGCGCTCGCGCGAGCGCGCGAGGCCCTCGACCCGGGTCATGACGTCGTCGAAGCCGTTCTCGGCGGTCGCGCGATCGATGACGCCGGTGCCGTAGGGATCGAGCGGCGCGCTGCCGCGGACCTCGTCGCGATCCTCGAACTGCGTGTTGCGGGCCTGGGCCCGCAGCCGCGCGGTCGTGCTGGGCCCGGGCGGCGCGCTCGTCGAGCGGGCGCCCCTGGGCGTCGACCAGGAGCTCGTCGAGCACCTCGCCGGTGCCGGGGTCGGCGACGTACCACCACGTCACGCCGCCGGCGAGGGCGAGCGCGAGCGCGGCGAGGATGGTTCGCGGCGTCATGGGGTCGAGCTCGAACGTGCGGCGTCGCCCGCGCCTACAGGCGGGCGTGCGGCGGCCGGAGCACGCCGGTCGGCCGCGCCTCGGCAGTGTACGATCGCACGGGCGTGGCCGCCCTCGACGCGCTCGCCGGGCCGCTGTACCGCGGCGCCATGGCCGACTTCACCGCCGCGCGCAATCGCGTGGCCGCCGAGCTCGCGAAGGCCGGCGAGGTTGCCATGGCCAAGGCGGTCAAGGGCTGCCCAAGCCCTCGGCCGCGGCGTGGGCGGTCGATCAACTGCACTGGACCGAGCCCGAGCGGATCGAGGCGCTGCTGCACGCGGCCGCGCGGCTGCGGGCGGCGCTGGCCAGCGCGGCCGAGCCGGCGATCCAGCAGCGCTGCGCCGCGGTGCACCGGCAGCAGCTGCAGGCCGCGACCGATCTCGCGTGCACGCGGCTGCGCGAGGCCGGTCACGCCCCCAGCGTCGCCGTGCGCCGGCGTGTGATGACGACGCTCGAGGCGCTCGCAGCCGCGGGTCGCTGGCCCGCGCCGGGCCCGGGCTGCCTGGCCGAGGACCTCGACCCGCCGGGCTTCGAGGCACTGGCGGCGGACTGCCGATCGCGCGCTGCCGGTCGGCGAGCAGGACGAGCCGGCGGCCAGCCGGCCCGCACTCGAGGCCCTGCGCCAGGCCGAGGCCGCACTCGAGGCCGCAAGCGCCCGCGTGCACGCGAGCGAGCGCGCGCTCGATCGCGCGATCGATCGCGAGCGCGACGCCGCCGCGGCCCGCGACGCCGCGGCGGTCGCCCTGCTCCGCGCGCAACAGCAGCTCGATGCCGCAGAAACGGCGTTCGTCGAGCACACGCGCGCGCGCGAGCAATCCCAGGCGCAGCACGACGTGGACCGGGACGCGCTCGCACGGGCGCGGCGAGAGCTCGACGCCGTGCGCGATCGATCGTGATAGTATCGCCGCTGGATGGTGAAGCTGGTCGCGCGACGGTGGTTCGCGGCGCTCGCGTGCGTGTGGGCGTGTAGCTTCGATTCCGGCGGCGGAGCGGGTGGCAGCGACGTCGGCGACGACGGCGAAGGCGAAGCCACCGGCAGCGGCAGCGCGAGTACCAGCGCCAGCGCCAGCGGCAGCGCCAGCGCGACGACCTCGGCCGAGGCCAGCGGCAGCGACGGCAGCGGCGGCAGCGGCGGTCCGACCACGGCGAACGACGACGACGGCGCCAGCAGCTCGACCGGCGCGTCGGTCTCCGGTGGCGGCTGCCCCGAGCCGCTGCCGGCGGGTTGGATCGCGTGCTTCGACTTCGAGGGCGACGCGCCCACGGCGGGCTTCTCGTCCTTCGCCGACGACGGCGGCAGCCTCGCGGTGGTCGCGCTCGACGACGGTCACGCGCTGCGCGTGCGCCACGGGCCCGACACCTGGTCGGGCGAGCTGTGGCTGCGCTTCGGCGACGGCCCGGCGCACGACGTCGTCGCCGAGCCGGCGCACCAGTTCGACGAGGTCTGGGTCACGCTGCGCGTCCGCACCGACACCGACTGGCCCGGCGCGGCGCCCAACCACCTCGTCGAGCTCGCGGCGATGGACATGCAGTGGAATGCCTTCGCCGGCATCGAGCTGTTCGGGCTCGACGCGGACCCGCGGATCGATCTGCGGGCGAAGTCCTGCATCGTCGGCGGCCAGGTGCTGTGCGGCGCGTTCCCCAACGAGTGGTCGATGCTCAACCCGTTCGCCTCGGCGACCGGCAGCGCGACCATCTTCGACGCGGCCTCGTCACAGAGCTGGCACTGCCTCGAGCTGCACGCGGTGTTGGCCGCGACCGACACCGGCAGCGCCGAGATGTTCGTCGACGATGTCCAAGACGCCAGCTTGAGCTCACTCGACTTCCTGCAGGGCCTGGACAGCCCGGGGTGGAACCTGCTGCACCTCGACACCTGGTGGGGCAACGCACCGTCGCGTCCGGTGGACAGCTTCGTCGACGATCTCGTGCTGAGCACGCAACGTGCCGGCTGCGCCGCGCTCGACTGACGCCGCATCGCCGAGCTCCCCGCGCGCCGCGCTCGCCGCAGCCGGGGCGGTGCCGGGTCTGCGCGCGGCTCGTCGCCCGGCAGGCCGCCCCCGCTGGGCAACCGCGCGGGTGTGCGCCAGGCTTGGGGCGATGAGCGAGCCGGCCCCGCAGCGCCCTCGCGCGCGACCCAGGCGATCGCGCTCGCGCTCGCGCTCGCGAGCACGGCCGCGGCGCTGTGGTGGTTGCAGCAGCGCGAGCCCGGCGCGCGGTGCCGGCGGCCGCGCGCGCGCCCGGCAGCGCCGACGCGCCGCTGCCGGTGCGGTGATCACGGTCGCGCCGGAGTCGTTCGCGCCGACCATCGTCGCGCCCGGCACCTTGGTGGCGGGCGAGTCGGTCGAGCTGGTCGCGGAGCTGACCAAGCGACTGGTGAAGATCCACGTCGACGAAGGCGCGGTCGTGCGCAAGGGCGACGTGCTGTTCGAGCTCGACGACGACGACCTGCTCGCACGCCGCATGCGGCTGCGGGCGCAACGCGGGCTCGCGCGCCGCACGGTCGAGCGCGACGACGAGCTGGTCGCGACCGGCATCGCCGCGGTCGAGAGCCTCGATCAGTCGCGCACCAACCTCGACGACGCGCAGGCGCAGCTGGTCGAGCTCGAGGTCATGCTGGGCAAGACCCGCATCCGTGCGCCGTTCTCCGGCACCATCGGCATCCGCCACGTCAGCGAGGGCGCGTGGGTCGGGCCCGGCGTGGCGCTGGCGTCGCTGTACGACACCAGCCGGCTCAAGCTCGACTTCCGCGTGCCCGAGCGCTACGCCGCTGCGATCCCAGCCGACGCGCGCTTCGAGTTCACCGTCACCGGCGACGCGACGCGCCACGAGGGCCGCGTGACCGTGGTCGAGCCGCAGCTCGAGCAGACCACGCGCTCGCTCATCGTGCGCGGCGTGGTCGAGCGACCCGGCGCGCTGCGGCCGGGCCAGTTCACCACCGTCGAGCTGACCGCGGCGCCCACCCGTCGCTGTTCGTGCCCGCGATCGCGGTGCTGCCGAGCGAGCGCGGCCATCGCGTGTTCGTGGTGCGCGAGGGCACCGCGCACGCGGTCGAGATCGAGCTGGGCCACCGCACGCCCGAGCGCGTCGAGGTCAGCCGCGGGCTGGCGGCCGGCGACACCGTCATCGTCACCAACCTGCTGCGCGTGCGCGAGGGCGGCGCGGTCGATCCGCAGCCCGACACGCTCGCCCGCGGCGCGGGCGAAGCCGCCGCGGCCGGGGGCGCGGCGCCGTGACGCTGTCCGAGCTGGGCCTGCGCAAGCCCGTGCTCGCGGTGGTCTGCGGCATCGCGCTGTTGGTCTTCGGCGCAGTCGCGTTGGCGCTGCTGGGCGTGCGCGAGTACCCGCGGTCGATCCCCGGTGGTCACCGTGCGCACGACCTACGCCGGCGCCGCGGCCGAGACCGTCGACACCACCATCACCGAGCCGCTCGAGCAGGCCCTGGGCGGCGTCGCCGGCATCCGCACCATCTCGAGCTCCTCGCGCGAGGGCCTCAGCGACATCCGCGTCGAGTTCGAGCTCGACTACGACCTCGCCGAGGCCGCCAACGACGTGCGCGACAAGGTCGGCCTGGCGCGGCGCAACCTTCCGGCCGACGTCGACCCGCCCGTGGTCGAGAAGGCCGACGCCGACGCGCAACCCATCATCTTCGTCACGCTCGCGAGCGATCGCGCGTCGATCCTCGAGGTCAACGAGGTCGCCGACACGCTGGTGCGCGAGCGGGTCCAGACCATCCCCGGCGTCGCGAGCGTGCGCATCTTCGGCGAGCAGCGCTGGGCCATGCGGCTGTTGCTCGACCCCGCGCGCATGGCCGCCCACGGCGTCGCGCCGGCCGACGTCCGCGAGGCCTTCGCGCGCGAGAGCGTCGATCTGCCGGCCGGCCGCACCGAGGGCCTGCAGACCGAGCTGGGCCTGCGCGCGGCCCAGCTGCTGTCGACGCCGCAGGAGTTCGATCGCCTGCTGCTGCGCGAAGACGGTGGGCGCCAGATCGTGCTCGGCGACGTCGGCCGCGCCGAGCTGGGACCACAGAACCCGCGCTCGTCGTTGCGCGAGCTCGGCACGCCCATGGTCGGCGTCGCGATCGTGCCGCAGCCCAACTCCAACGCCATCGCGATCGCCGACGAGCTGTACCAGCGCCTCGACGACATCCGCGCGGCCGTGCCCGAGGGCATCGACATCGAGATCGGCTACGACTTCACCACCTACGTGCGCAAGTCGGTGCGCGAGGTCGAAGAGACCCTGCTGACTGCGTTCGGTCTGGTCGCCCTGGTGATCCTGTTGTTCCTGCGCGACGTCCGGGCCGCGCTGGTGCCGGTGTTGGCGATTCCCATCAGCATCGTGCCGACGTTCTTCGTGATGTACGCGCTGGGCTTCACGATCAACATCCTCACCCTGGTGGCGCTGGTGCTGGCCATCGGCGTGGTCTGTGACGACGCGATCGTCGTGCTCGAGAACGTCTACAGCCGGGTCGAGCGCGGCATCGGCCGCCAGCAGGCCGCGCTCGAGGGCGCCAAGGAGGTCTACTTCGCGGTCATCGCGACCACGGTCGCGCTGGTGGCCGTGTTCGTGCCGATCATCTTCGTCGGCGGCATCACCGGCCGGCTGCTGCAGGAGTTCGGCATGGTCGTGGCCGCGGCGGTGGCGATCAGCGCGTTCGTGGCGCTGATGCTCTCGCCGATGATGTGTCGCTGGCTGCTGCGCGACGGCGGCCCGACCCGCCGCGGCGTGCTGTTCGCCCTGACCGAGCCGGTGCTGGCCGGCAGCACCCGTCTGTATGCGTGGACGCTGCGGGCGTTCTTGCGCGTGCGGGTGCTGGCGCCGGCGCTGCTGGTGGTGTTCGGCACCGCGACGTGGGTGCTGTGGCATGCGCTGCCGCAGGAGCTCGCGCCGATCGAGGACCGCTCCAACATCCGCGTGACCACCCTCGCGCCCGAGGGCAGCAGCCACGCCTACAACGCTGCCGCGCTCGATCGCCTGGCCACCCGCCTGGTCGACGAGGTGCCGGAGATCCGCCGCACCTTCTCCATCATCGGGCGCCAGGGCGCGGCCGCCAACGTCGGGCTGCAGAACGTCTACCTCACCGAGCCCGAGCAGCGCGGCCGCAGCCAGGCCGAGATCTTCGGTGACATCGCGCGCGTGGGCCAGGGCACCGACGAGGTCCGCGTGTTGCCGTCGCAGCCGCCGACCATCGGCTCACGTTTCGCCGGCATGCCGCTGCAGTACGCGTTGCAGGCGCCCTCGACCGCGGCGCTGCTGCAGGTGTTGCCGCAGGTGCTCGAGCGCGCGCAGGCACGGCCGGAGCTGCGCTTCGTCGACGTCGATCTCAAGCTCGCGCGGCCCGAGCTGCGCATCGAGGTCGACCGCGATCGCGCCGCGGATCTGGGCGTGAGCGTGCGCGACGTCGCCGACGGATTGCAGCTGGCCTTCGGCGAGCGCCGCATCGGCTACTTCCTGCAGCGCGGGCGCCAGTACGACGTCATCACCCAGCTCGAGCGCCCCGATGCCGACGAGCCCGCCGACGTCGAGGTCCTGCGCGTGCGCGCCCGCAGCGGCGCACTGGTGCCGCTGGCGAGCGTGATCCGTTCGCACGAGACCGTCGCGCCGTCGGCGGTCTACCGCGTCGATCGTTCGGTCTCGGCGACCATCTCCGCCGGGCTCGCGCCGGGCGCGACCCTGGGCGATGGCATCCGCGCGCTCGACGAGGTCGCGGCCCAGACCCTGCCCGAGGGCTTCCGTACCGCGCTGGTCGGCGAGGCCCGCGACTTCGCCGACAGCGGCAGCAGCCTGCTGTTCACCTTCGGGCTCGCGGTGCTGCTGGCCTACCTGGTGCTGGCGGCGCAGTTCGACAGCTTCATCGATCCGCTGGTCGTGATGATGACGGTGCCGCTGTCGCTGGTCGGGGGCCTGGGCGCGCTCGCCTTCGCCGGGGCCTCGCTCAACGTCTTCAGCCAGATCGGCCTCATCATGCTCGTGGGCCTGGTGACCAAGAACGGCATCCTCATCGTCGAGTTCGCCAACCACCACCGCGCGCGCGGGCTCGCGCCGCTCGAGGCGGTACGCGAGGCCGCCGCCGCTCGCTTCCGGCCCGTGCTCATGACCGCGCTGTCGACCGTGCTCGGCGTGGCCCCCATCGCGCTGTCGCTGGGGGCCGCCACCGGCAGCCGTCAGTCCCTGGGCATCGCCGTGCTCGGCGGCATGCTCGTGGGCACGTTCCTGACGCTCTACGTCGTGCCCGCGATGTACGCGTTGGTCTCGCGTCGTGCCGGCGTCACGCCGGGCACACCGTGACCATGTCGTTCATCGAGCAGTCGTGGTCGTCGCAGTCGATGAACGTGTCCATGTCGTTGTCCATGCCGTCCATGCACAGCTCGTCGGTGTTCTCCTCGCCGCAGACGGTGACCGCGTCGCTCATGGTGCAGCTGAAGTCCTCGCAGTCCATGAAGCCGTTGCCGTCGTTGTCCATGCCGTCGGAGCACTCCTCGTCGGTGTCCTCGACCGCAGCGCACACGGTGACGTCGGGATTCATCGAGCACGAGAAGTCCTCGCAGTCGATGTAGCCGTTGTCGTCGTCGTCCCAGCCGTTGGCGCAGGCGTCGTCGTTGTCCTCGGGGCCGTTGCACACGTCGACCGCCTCGGCCATGGCACAGCTGAAGTCCTCGCAGTCGGCGTAGCCGTTGCCGTCGTTGTCCATGCCGTCCATGCACAGCTCGTTGGTGTCCTCCGGCGGGCCGCCGTTGCCGGTGGTGCCAGGGCCGCCGCAGGCCATGGTGTTGTCGCAGTCGAAGTCGTCGCAGTCGACGTAGGAGTCGCCGTCGTTGTCCATGCCGTCGGCGCAGGTCGCCTCGGTGTCCTCGCCGCCGCCCCCGGTGCCGCCGCCGCAGACGGTGATCGACGGGTTCATCGAGCAGTCGAAGTCGTCGCAGTCGACGTGGTTGTCGCCGTCGTTGTCGACCATGTCGCTGCAGGCCGCGTCGCTGTCCTCGGGGCCCTCGGCGCCGGTGGTCGCGCTGCCGCCCCCGGTCATCGAGGTGTTGCCATCGGTTGCGGTCGCGTCGCCGCCGCTGTCGCCACCGGTCTGTCCCGTGAGCGATGCGGTGCTGTCGTCGTTGGTGCCCGGATCGAGGCACGCGGGGACACAGAGGATC
This sequence comes from Nannocystaceae bacterium, assembly GCA_046351635.1. Lineage (GTDB taxonomy): Bacteria > Myxococcota_A > Polyangia > Nannocystales > Nannocystaceae > Xiheibacterium. The sequence continues at coordinate 15,324 of JAXLYC010000065.1, forward strand.
AGAGCCAAGGGGAGACGCATGCGGCGCGACATGGGCTCGCCTTCTAGCCGCGGGCCTGCGCGGGCGCAAGCGGCAAGACGGTGACGGCGGGCTCGAACCGCGGTGCCGCAGGCCGCGCCGCCGCGATCGCGGCGCGGACGCGCGCGCGAGCGCACGGGGTCGCGTGACACCGACGCGCGCAGCTGTCTGCCGGCTCACGCCGGCGGCGGCTCGGTCGGCGCGCAGGTGGAGACACCCGCGCCGCTGATCGTGCCCACGAACGGCACGACGTCGAGCAGCTCGGTCAGATCCTGGACCCCGTTCGCGTCGCTGTCGTCGTAGTCGAGGTGATTCACCTCGCTGCGGCTGAAGTCGGTGTCGCTCACGGTGAAGAAGTAGAAGTCGCCGCCCCAGGCGGCGAACGCGAACGCCGACGTGAGCTCGAGGCCGTCGAGATCGAGCACCGAGATCGCGCTGCCGTCTTGCGGATCGAACTCGACCAGCTTGGCTGGCGACGAGCCCGCGAAGCCGAACAGGCGGCCGTCGCCGGTGCCGCTGAGTTCGGCCTGGGTGAAGTCGGTCGGCTGCGAGTCGATCACCATCACGGTCTCGGGATCGATCGCGAACAGCAGCCCCACGCCGGGACCGTCGACGCCGAAGCTCACGCGGTGACCGAACAGCGTGTCGCAGCCGCCCTCGCGCTGGGGCACGACGAAGCCCATGCCGAAGTTGCCGATCTGCAGCGCCGGCGGCGGCACGAACCCGGTCGCCATGCAGCCCACCGGCGCGTTGATGTCGAGCGTGTGCAGCGTGCCGTCGGTGAACTGCAACCAGGCCTCGCCGCTGCGCGCGACCGACATCGAGAACACCACCGGCGTGGCGCAGCCGCCCAGCAGGCCCAGATCCGCGACCAGCTCGAACTCCAGCGCCAGCGGGTCGAAGGCCCACAGCTGCCCGTCGGTGGTGACGACGTGGATGCGGTCGGTGTGCGGCGCGCACTCGCACTCCACCGGTCCGATTGCACCGACGTCGATCATCGGCGTCGCGACGTCGAAGAGCACCGGTGGATCGAACGGGCCCAGGGTCGTCTCGCTGCCGTCGACGACGCCGCTGCTGCTGCCTGGCGTCGCCGTGGTCGCGTTGCTGCCGTCGCTGCTGCCGTGGTGCGCACCGCCGCTGCTCGACGTCGCGCTGACGCCGGTGTCGTCGGTCGCGGCGGCCCCGGTCGCGCCACCGCTCGGTGACGCATGGCACGACGCCGCGACGATGGCGAAGACTGCGAGACGAGCGCGCACGTGGGACATCGGCGCGCCCCCCCAGGCGCGACCCGTCGTCGATCTTCACGGCGGCCGCGACTGCGCGCGTCGGTCAGCGACGGCGCGACGCGCTGCTGGGCCGGCCGGCGCTGTGCCCCGCCCGCGCCCCGCCGCCGCCGCCGCCGCGGCCACGACCCGAGCGGCGTCCGCCGGGGCGCGGCCCGCTGGCCGGCCGTGCCGCCGGACGCGCCCGACTGCTGAGATCGGTCGGCGGCGGGGTGTCGCGCGGCGCGGCCGGGTGGTCGACCCGATCGAGGTGGCGACCGATCAGCCGCTCGATGTCGACGAGGTACTCGCGCTCCTCGGTGTCGCACAGCGACATCGCCACGCCCAGGCGCCGGCGCGGGCGGTGCGACCGATGCGATGCACGTAGGTCTCGGGCACGTTGGGCAAGTCGTAGTTGATGACGTGGCTGACCGCGTCGATGTCGATGCCGCGCGCAGCCAGGTCGGTCGCGACCAGCACGCGCAGCTCGCCCTGCTTGAAGGCCTCGAGCGCGCGCACGCGGGCGTTCTGCGACTTGTTGCCGTGGATCGCGGCCGCGCGCAGGCCCGCGCGCTCGAGCGCCTGCGCGACCCGGTTGGCGCCGTGCTTGGTGCGGCTGAACACGACCGTGCGCGTGACGCCCTCGCTGCGCAGCGCTCGAGCAGCAGCCGCGGCTTGTCGGCGCGCTCGACGAAGTACAGCCGCTGCTCGATGTTGTCGGCCGTGGTCGCGCCCTGCGGCGCGACCGCGACGCTGACGGGATCGTGCAGCAGCGTGTCGGCCAGGGCGCGGATCTCCGGCGGCATGGTCGCGGAGAACAGCAGGTTCTGGCGCTTGGGCGGCAGCGCGGCGATGACCCGCTTCACGTCGGGCATGAAGCCCTGGTCGAGCATGCGGTCGGCCTCGTCGAGCACGAAGATCTCGATGCGGCGCAGATCGACCTTGCCGCGACCGTGCAGATCGAGCAGCCGTCCCGGCGTGGCGATGAGGATGTCGACGCCCTGGGACAGCTCGCGCAGCTGCGGTGCCTCGGAGACGCCGCCGAAGATCACCGTGTGCCACAGATCGAGGTGCTTGCCGTAGGCCTCGAAGCTGGCGCCGATCTGGGCCGCGAGCTCGCGCGTGGGCGTGAGCACCAGCGCGCGCAGCACCGGGTCGTCGCCGGCGCGCGCGTCGATGCGCTGCAGGATCGGCAGGGCGAACGCGGCGGTCTTGCCGGTGCCGGTCTGGGCGCAGCCGACGATGTCGCGGCCCGCGAGCACGGGGCCGATGGCCTGCTGCTGGATCGGCGTGGGCTCGCTGTAGCCTGCCTCCTTCACGGCGCGGAGGATCGAGGGCTCGAGGCCCAACTGGTCGAAGGTCACGGGGGCGGACTGTACTCGCCCGGGTGCGCCCGTGCACGTGCGGACGCGGCGTGGACGGCGCGAAGCCGCCGTGAACCGGGGCGAGGGCCGTGCTCGGATCACGTGGCACCGCGATGCGGCCCGACGCGCCGGCGGCCTCGGACGGCGCCGCCCGTGGTCCCGCATGCATTGCGATTCCCCGCGCCCGCGGCGACCACGCTGTGGGCGTGATCGGCATCGTGCTGGCCGCGGCGATCGGTGGGACCACGCCGGTCGAGGTCGACCTCTGCGACGACTGGGCGCCGCGGGTGCTGACGCCACCGGGCGTGGAGCCACCGGCGTACCGCGAGGTGTTCGTCGCGCTGGCGCAGGGGCAGCTCGATGCGGCGAGCGTGCCCGCTGCGGCGCGCGACGATCGAGACTTCGAGCTGTTCGGCATCCCGCCGGCGCCCGACGCGTGCGCGCGCGCCTGCTCGAGCGCGAGCGGCATGCGTGCCACGACGCGGTCGACGATGCCGCGCTCGCCGACGGCACCGCGCTGCTGCGCACCGACCGTCGTGCCGATCGCCACGACGACGCGCGCCGGCGCGCCGTACTGGCGGTCGAGCGCCACCTCGGCTGCGAGGGCCTGCTCGACGCGGCCGCGATCGACGGCAGCTTCGACGCGCGCACGCGCGCGGTGGCCGCGTACCAGCGGCGGCACGCGATCCTCGGCGTGGGCTGGGTCGACGAGCACACCCGCGCAGCCCTGCGCGAGGACAGCCGCGAGCTCGACATCCGCGGCGCGCTGCGGATGCTGCGCGAGCGCGTGGTCGATGCGACCGGTCTCATCGAGGACGGCTCGGCCTCGCAGGCGTGGCAGCCGGTGTCCGGGCGCATGCTGGATCCGCCGCAGCTGCTGGGCGCGCTCGGGCGTGCGCCGCTGCCAGGCGGCGCGCCCGATCGCGTGGCCGCGGCGACGCAGGCGGCGGCGGAGGCGTTGGGCTGGAGCGACCTCGAGAGCATCGCGGCCTCGCTCGATCGGCGCCCCGACGACTGCCGCGTGGTCTTGCCGTTGCCCGCGCTGCCGGCGTGGCGCACCGCGCCGCTCGAGCTGCGCGCAGAGATCGATCGCGGCGACGTCTGGTACCAGTACCCGTGGACGCCGTCGGGTCAGCCGCGCGCGCAACCGGTGGAGCAGCAGCCCACGCTGACGCTGTTCGCGATCCACGACGGCGTCGAGGAGGCGCTGGTGCGCTGGCCTACCACGATCGGCGGCTGGGAGCGCGACCGTCGGCCCAGCGGACGCGTGGTGCTGCGCTACAAGGCCTCGAGCCCGGGCACGTTCGTGTGGCGCGACGTCGTCGCCGCGCCGACGTGGTTCCCGCCGCCGAGCACACCCAATCGCGAGCTGGTGTGGCGCCGGCCCGACGGACGCTGGGTGCTGCGCGAGGACACCGTCGGACCGGGCTATCGCTCCGCCTATGGCCTCGCGATGTTGATCCACCTGCAATCGCTGCCCGTGCGCGGCAAGCCCGAGCCACGCTGGCGCGACACCGGCGTGCGCACCCACGGCAGCTCGAGCTATCTGTCGGTCTACGGCGATCACAGCCACGGCTGCCATCGCCTGCCCAACCATCTCGCGCTGCGGCTGACCTCGTTCGTGCTGCGCCAGCGCGAGCACGAGGTGCTCGGGCCCATCGTCGAGCACTACGCCCGCCGCGTCACCTGGGGCAGCGTGCGCTGGATCCGTCGCCACTCCCGCGGCTTCGGCTATCGCCTGCACGAGCCCATCGAGGTGATCGTGCGCGAGGGCACGGTGCGCGGCCCGGTGCGCGAGCCGTCGACGCGCAGCTGGCCGCTGCCGCCGCGGCGCCGCCGCGCGACCGCCGCGGCGCGCCGCCGCGCGACACGGTGACGCCGGCGGCGTGCACCGCCGCACGTCACTCGAAGCGCGGCGCGCATCGATCGGTCGCAGCCGCGCGGCCTTGCGCGCCGGCCACACGCAGCGCCGGGCCGATTCGCGGCCGCGCTGCGCGGGCGGCGTGGCTGCGCCGCGCCGGCCGGCCGCGGCCGCGGCACTCGCCGAAGCCGAGTCGCTGCTGGGTCGCCGCGACCGCGTGCCCAAATCGCACCCCTTTCCGGCCAACCCCGAGTCGCTGCTAGATTCGCCGCGACCGCGTGCCCCCGTCCGCACCCCTTTCGGCCCCGCACGAGCGCGAGCCCAGCTGGGGCTGGCCGGACTCGCGCTCGCTGCCGTTGCGCTCGTCGCCGCGCCGCGGCACCGCGGCCGCGCGCGCGGGCGAGGCCGGGGCGACCGAGCCGGCCGCGCCCGACGACCCCACCGCGCGCATCGTCCCGCCGCAGCCGCGCTCCACCGTGACGATCGACTACCCCGCCGCGCTGGCCCGGGAGTCCGACCACGCCCGCGGGCGAGGTCGTGGTGCGCTTCGTCGTCGGCATCGACGGCGTGCCGATCGAGGTCGCGATCGAGCAATCGCTGCACCCCGAGCTCGACGCGCTCGCGCTCGCGGCCGTGACCGCGCTGCGCTACCAGCCGGCGACGCTCGACGGCGAGGCGGTCGAGATCGCCACGCGCCTGGCGATCCCGTTCACCCCGCCGCCGCGCGAGCCCGAGCCCGCCGGACCCGGCGACGACACCACGGCAGGACGCGACCCCGCCCCGGCCGACGACGCCACCGCCGGCGATGCCAGCATCGGCGGCGACGACGACGTCGGCCGCGGTCCGGTGCGCCTGCGCGGCCGCATCCGCGAGGCCGGCCAGCGCACGCCGATCGAGGGCGCGACCATCGTGGTCGTACCGGTCGATCCGCGCACGCCCACCGGCCGCGTGAAGAAGACCGACTACGCCCAGGGCGCGGCGCCGAAGTGGCAACGCACGCGCCGCTCCGACGAGCGCGGCGACTTCGTGCTGCGCGGGACGCCGGCCGAGCGCGTCCGCGTGGTCGTGCTCGCGCCGGGCTTCGAGCGCATCGAGTACATCGAACAGCTCGGCGAGACCACCGAGCTCGAGGTCGCATACTACCTGCGGCGGCTACCGACCAACCCGTATCGCACGGTCGTGCGCTCGGTCGCCGAGGAGCGCGAGGAGGTCGCGCGCCGCACCATCACGCCGGCGGAGATCGGCAACCTGCCCGGCACCCAGGGCGACGCGCTCAAGGCGATCCAGAACTTCCCCGGCGTCGCGCGGGCGCCGTTCGGCCTGGGCCTGCTCGCGATCCGCGGCACCGGACCCAACGACTCGGCGGTGTTCATCGGCTACCACGAGGTGCCGCTGCTGTACCACTTCGGCGGCCTGACCTCGGTGTTCAACGCCGACATCCTCGAGCGGATCGACTTCGTGCCGGGCAACTTCGACAGCCGCTACGGCGACGCGCTGGGCGGCATCATCGACGTGCAGCCGCGCAAGGGCCGACGGGACGGCTACCACGGCTACGTCGACGCCGACATCTTCGACGCCGGCTTCCTGGTCGAGGGCAGGCTCGGCAAGGGCTCCTTCGCCGTGGCCGCGCGACGCAGCTACATCGACTTCATCTTGCCGCGCGTGATCCCCGACGACGCCGGCATCGACCTGACGCTGGCGCCGCGCTACTGGGACGACCAGATCCTGTTCGACCATCCCCTCGCCGGCGGCGAGTTCTCGGTCCGCGTGTTCGGCTCGAGCGACAAGCTCAAGCTCGTGGCCGCCGATCCCAACGAGGTCACCGCCGACCAGCGCGACCGCTTCGAGACCGCGCAGTACTTCCACCGCGCCGACGTGGTCTGGCGCAAGCAGAAGGGCCCGTGGGAGTTCCTGATCACGCCGTCGTACCGCTACGACATGCTGCAGTTCGGCATCTCCGACATCTTCAACTTCGATCTCGGCGTGCACAACCTGACGCTGCGCTCGGAGCTGAGTCACCGCGCCAGCAAGCTGATCAAGTGGCGCGTCGGCACCGAGCTGCGCGCGGGTCGCTTCACCGCCACCGTCGCCGCGCCACCGCTGGCCGCGCTCGACGGCGGTGACACGGCCACGCAGCTGCAGTCCAAGCAGACCGGCTGGCTCGCCATCCCTGCGGTGTACTCGACCGTCGAGATCACGCCGGGCGAGCGGCTGACGCTGTCGCCGGGCGTGCGCGTGAGCTACTTCGGCGGCATCTACGGCCGCGCGTCGGTCGAGCCGCGCCTGCGCGGTGCGGTGCAGGTGGCGAAGAAGACCGTGCTCAAGGCCGGCGTCGGCATGTTCACGCAGGCGGCCCAGCCGGTCGAGGCCAGCAAGGTCTACGGCAACCCGCGCGTGGGGCTCGAGCGCGCGGTGCAGACCAGCCTGGGCGTGTCGCAGCAGCTGCCGTTTGCGATCTCGGTCGATGCCACCGGCTTCTTCACGTACCTGTACGACGAGATTGCGCCCTCGACCGGGCTGGTGCGCCGGACCGACGGCACCATCGGGCTCGAGACCTTCGCCAACACCCAGACCGGACGCACCTATGGCCTCGAGATCCTCGCGCGCAAGCAGCTGACCGGCAGCGTGTTCGGCTGGGTCGCCTACACGCTCAACCGCTCCGAGCGCCGCGCCGCGCCGGGCGAACCGATGCTGCTGGCGGACTTCGACCAGACCCACATCCTCACGCTGGTGGGCGTGTGGCGACTGCCGCGCAACTGGCAGATCGGCGGTCGCTTCCGCCTGGTCTCGGGCAACCCCTACACGCCCACGGTCGGCGCGGCCTACGACGCCTCGGTCGGCACGTACCTGCCGATCGAAGGTCGGCGCAACTCGGCGCGGCTGCCGGCGTTCCACCAGCTCGACGTTCGCATCGACAAGGCCTGGGTGTGGAAGCGCGTGAAGCTGTCGCTGTACCTCGACGTGCAGAACGTCTACAACCACCAGAACACCGAGTTCCTCAACCCGGCGTTCGACTACTCGCTCAACGCGCCCGTCGCGGGTCTGCCCATCATCCCCTCGCTGGGGACCAAGCTCGAGTTCTGATCGCCATGCGCCGCGCCCTCGCCACCTCCGCCGCGTTGCTCGCCGCCGCCGTGACCGGCTGCGGCGAGGGTCTGCCGCCCGAGGAGCGCATCGCGTCCGTGCGGCCGCTGGCGGTGCGCATCGAGGTCGACGAGGCCGCCCCGCCGGCGGACGCGGGCACCATGGCGGAGGCGATGCCGCTGGCGACCGCACACCTGCGGCCGTTCATCGTCGATCCCTTCGGGCCGCTGTCGACCGACCGGATCGCCGGCGAGCTCGAGCCGGTGTGGCTGGCGTGCAACCTGCAGCCGGTCCAGGGCCTGCTGGGCTGCCTGCAGGAGGCGGTGCCGCTTCCGCCCGCAGACGTGCCGGTGTGCCCGCCGCCCGATCCGAGCGGCTTCGATCCCGCGACCGGCATGCTGCCGACCACACCGTCGCCGTGCCGCATCGAGACCGAGACCCCGGCGACGCCGTCGTACACGATCCCGCTCGACGGCGGCTACCTGGTGGGCGGCGACATCGAGGTCACGATGGTCGCCCACACCACCAAGACCATCACGACCCCCGCGTGCCTCGAGCAGCTGTTGCTCGATCGCGATCCCGACCCGGGCTGCCTGTACGTGACCCAGCGGCTCGCCGTCGGCCCCGACGCGAAGTTGGTCGAGCTCGCGCTGCAGTTCGGCGTACCCGCCGACGCCCTACCGCCGCTGCCCGATCCGATCCCCGACCCCGATCGCAACCCGCGGATCGAGTCGGTCACCGTGTCCGCCTACGAGGACGAGACCGCCACCGCCAAGCGCCTGCTCGAGGTCTCGCCCGAGATCGGCGACGTGCTCGAGCTACCGTGGGGCGCACGGGTCGAGCTGGAGATCCAAGGCCGCGAAGACGACCTGCAGCAGTACGCCGTTGCGGGCGACGACGACAGCTTCAGCACCCGCGACGAGACCTACGCCGGCCGCTGGTTCGTGACCTGGGGGACGCTGCTCGCACCCACCAGCGACGATCCGCTGGCCATCAACACCTGGACGCTGATGCCCGGGCCCCGGGACAGCACCGATGTGCCGCCGTACGCGCTCGCGACCCTGTACTACGTGCTGCGCGACGACCGGCAGGGCGTGACGTGGACGTACTTCCAGATCCGTGTCACCGGCGGCCCACCGGCCGCGCCGTAGTGCTACTGTGGGCGGCGATGCGCGCCGGTTCGCTCGGATCGAGCCTCGTGGTCGCGGTGGCGCTTTCGGCGGCGGGCTGCGGCTCGCGTTGGCTCGACGCGCCGCCGGCAGAACAACACGGCGAAGCCGGGGACACGACCGCGTCCGAGTCCGGCAGCGCCGAGGGTCGTGACACCGGCGAGGGCACCGAGCGCGCGACCATCACGCACGAGTTCGGCGCGGGCATGCTGCCACCGTTCGGCGAGACCGAGCCGTGCGTGTCGTGGACGCTGAACAACGAGCAGGCGCTCTACGTGCAGTCGGTCACGGTCTCGAACCTGTCGAGCTTCCACCACAGCAACTGGTTCGTCGTGCCCGACGACGTCTACCCCGGCGACGACGGCTTCTGGAGCTGCGGCTCGCGCGACTTCGACGAGATCGCGGCGGCGCAGGCCGGCACGGTGCTGTTCGCCCAGTCGACGCAGTCGTGGGTCGAGACCCAGCGCACCGCCGCGGGCGCGATCATCAAGATCCCGCCGCACAGCCGCGTGGTCGCCGGCGTGCACCTGCTCAACCTCTCGGCGGCCGAGATCACGACCAACCTGTGGCTGTCGCTCGAGCTCATCCACCCGCGCGACGTCGACGTGGTGCTGACGCCGATGCGGCTGTCGTACCTCGATCTCGACATCCCGGCGATGAGCCGCTCGCGCCACAGCTCGAACTGCGACATCAAGACCTACTACGAGGGCTACTCCGGCCAGCCCTACGACATCAAGCTGCACTACGCCCTGCCCCACTACCACTCGCTGGGCGACTTCTTCGAGCTGCGCCAGCTGGGCGGCCCCGACGACGGCAAGCCGCTGTACCACCTCGAAGGCTTCAACGCCGACGCCAACGGCCGCACCTACGACCCGCCGATCCCGCTGGGCGACGGCAACGGCCTGTCGTTCACCTGCGGCTACGACAACTTCCGCTCGCAGGACGTCGGCTGGGGCATCGGCGATCAGGAGATGTGCGTGATGCTGCTGCTGGTCGAGTCCGATCTGCTCATGGACGGCTCGGTGCTGTCGGCCTCGCACTTCGTCGAGCAGAAGGACGACGTCCACTACTACGAGGGCTCGTGCATCCTCGTGGGCTACCCCAAGAGCGGCGAGCAGGGCCCGCCGACCCAGGCCGAGATCGAGGGCCCGCTGTACGTGCCGCCGCAGAGCGATGGCGACGTCGATCTGCCGCCGGTGCCAGTGTGCGAGGACAGCGATCCCGCCGCCGCGCCCTTGCCCGACACCTCGCTGCAGTCCGTCCGCGACGTGCTGCTGCAGCCCGCCTGCGCATTCTCGGCCTGCCACGGCCAGGGCGGCGCCGGCGGCCTCGACCTCACCGCGCCCGATCTGCACGGCACCCTGCTGGGCCACACCGTGCAGGCCAAGACCTCGCTGCCGTTGGTCGCGCCCGGCGATCCCGAAGGCAGCTGGCTGTACCAGCTGGTCTCGCGCTGCGAGCCGACCAACGACAACGGCGCGATCGTCTCGCACATGCCCAAGAACGCACCGGTGCTCATGGATGATCGCGTGGTCGCGACGCTGCGGGCGTGGATCGAGGCGGGGGCGCTGCCATGACGCGCCGCCGGGCGCCGCCGCGCCGCGGCGCGCGTCGCCGATCGATCGCGTGGCTCGTGGGTCTGCTGGCCGGCTGCGATCGAGTGATCGCACGCGTCACCGCGCGTAGGGCACGTCGAGCACCGCCGCCGAGCCGTGCGGCAGCGCGAAGTGCCACCACTCGCCGTCGTGCGGGCGCAGCCGGGCGGCGAGCATCGCCGCGCGCAGCCGTTCGCGGTTGCGGCGCGGCTCGCCGCCCAGCGCGAAGGTCGCGCGGCGCGGCCTGAAGCGGTCCCCACGCGGTGCCCGCGATCTGCACCCGGCCGAGCGCGCGACGACTGCCGCTGGTGGTGGTCACGCTGACCGGGCGGATGCCATCACGTCGGTGCACGCGTGGCGACGGCGCGGCGACATGCGGCGAGCGCTCGATCTCGGCACGATCGCGATCGAGGATCGCCGCTCGCGCGTAGGACGTCGAGCACCGCCGCCGAGCCGTGCGGCAGCGCGAAGTGCCACCACTCGCCGTCGTGCGGGCGCAGCCGGGCGGCGAGTCGCGCGCGCAGCCGTTCGCGGTTGCGGCGGGCTCGCCGCCCATCGCGAGGTCGCGCTGCGCGGCGTGAAGCTGTCCCACGCCCATCGGCAGCGGCGTGCCGGTGGGGCGCTCGACCAGGGTGAGGTCGATGGCGAGGCCGCGGTTGTGCTGCGAGCGCGCGGCGATGTAGCCGTCGTCGAGCAGGTCTTGGCGGCCGCTGCGTCGTGCCCAGGTGACCATCGCGACCGTGCGCGGCGCGGCGGTAGGCGTCGTAGATCAGAAGGCCCAGGCCCTCGCGCACGAGCGCGCGGTCGACCTCGACCAGGGCGGCGGCGAGCGCCGGGTGGGCCCACGCGCCCGGCGCCTCGTAGCCGGGCAAGGGCGCGCCGGTGAAGTTGTCGGCGGTGGCGTAGCCGATCGCGAAGCGGGCCTGCGGTAGCGCGGCGCGCAGGTCGACCAGGCCCACCGGCGGCGGTGCAAGCTCGGGTGCGCGTGCGACCGCGGGCGTCGCGTCGGTGTGCGCGACGGGCTGCGGCTTCGCGGGCGCGCCGGGTTCGGGCTGCCCCTGCGGGTCCGCCGGGGACTGGGGCGCGGCCGCGTCCGCGGCACGCTCGTCGACCGCGGCCGCGTCGCCACAGCCGGGCGCGAGCACCAGCGCGGCCGCGAGCGCGCGGATCATTCGCGCTCGTCGAGGAAGGCGAAGTCGCGATCGAGCACGGTCTTGCGGCCCTCGTCGCGGGCGTACAGCACCGCGCGATCGCACAGCCGACGCAGCGCGTCGGACAGCGGCTCGAGCACGCCGTCGGAGGTGTTCATGCCGTAGCGCTGGCGGATGTAGTCCTTGAGTCGCGACGCGATCACCAGGACCTCGCGCGGCGCCGCGGGCTCGGCCGGGGCGCTGGGCACCGCGATGCGGCGGCCGCGGTCCGGCTCACCGGCCTTGCGCACCGCCGGTGCGCTCGCGCTCGCCGGCGCGCTCGCGCTCGCCGGCGGACTCGCGCTCGCCGGCGCGCTCGCGCTGCGCGGCGCACTGCCCTCGGCCTCCGCGGCCAGCTCGCGTGCCCACGCCTCGCGCGTGGGCGCGGTCTCCTCGACCGCCCAGGCCTCGCGGTGACGCATCATCGGCAGGTGCGTCTCCCAGCAGTCGACCGAGCAGAACTGGAAGCCGCTGCGCTTGCGCGTGCAGGTCGACACGCTGCACACGTAGTACTGCGCCCCGAATGCGAGCGGCTTCTTGCACGAGCTGCAGCGCTTCCACACGTCACCCGAATCGGCCATCGCGTCCACCATCGTAGTCCCGGGCTCGCCGGGCTGTCTCGCGAAATCCTCAGCCGCGCCGCCGCGCGCGACCCTTGCCGCGCGCGGTGTCGCGACGGAACGGCAGCAGGTCGCCCTCGAACGAGAACGCGACCGCGGCGTAGGGGATCCCGGCGCTGAGTTCCTCGCCGGTGCGGAAGCGGTGTCGCAGCCACCACTGCGCCAGCACGATCAGGGTGGGCTTGTTGAAGCGCACGCCCGGACGATCGAAGAACGTGTACGCGACCACCGGGCCCAGCCGCGAGGTCGGGCCGTTGGGCTGGCTGACCGGCTCGCCGGGCAGGAAGTGGCGCCGGCCGTAGAACGCGTGCGTGAGCGAGTGCCGCACCAGCAGGCGCAGGCCGCGGGGGAACAGGTAGATGAGGTCGGTGTCGTTGGTCAGGGCCCAGCCGTCTTGCGGCATGAGCATGTCGATGACCTGGTCGTAGTACACGCGGTCGCGACCGCGCAGGTGCATGTGCGACCAGTACGCGCGCAGGTTGTTGCGCAGCGCGAAGCGCCACACGCGGAACTGCTGCTGGCTCGACAGCGTCACCAGGTGACCGCGCGTGCCGTAGTGCAGGTGCTCGCCCGGGCGCCACAGCTCGCGCGGGCCCCAGCGCGCGCTCGCGCTGGGGAACGAGCGCACCTGTTGGAACAGGCCCCACGCGCCGATGAAGTCGTAGGTCGCCCCGAGGTTGAACACCGCCGCCGGCTGCAGCTCGACGGTGGGACCGAAGCGCGCGAACGCCGGTGTCAGCAAGCCGTGCGCGCCCAGGAGCGCGTAGCTGTCGCGCAGCAGCGGCGTGTCACGGCGGAACAGCTGACGGCGATAGCCGAACACCGCATCGTCGACCGCGCCCAGCGGGTTGGCGCGGACCGCCATGAGGTTGCGGTACACGAAGCGGTTGGGCCACCGCTGCGGCTCGCCCGTGGCCTCGGCGGGCTCGGCCTGCGTCGGCTCGGCTGCGATCGGATCGGGCGGCGCGGGCTCGGGCTCGCTCGACGGCGCGACCGGCTCGGGCGCGGCCGGCTCGGGTTCGGCCGGCGCAGGCTCGATCGCCTCGACGTCGGTCGGACCGACCACCGCGGCAGGACCGTCGTAGGGCCGCGCGGGCGCGGCATGCAGCGACGGCGCCAGCGACACGATGCCCGCGGCGGACAGCCACGCCCCGATCCACGAGCGCGTCGACGGGCGCAGCGGCAAAGGCATCGGCGCGCGCACGATATCACGCCGAACCGCGATGCGTGGCCGAGGCCACCGGCCCGCGGTGGCGCGCGAACATCCGCAGCGCGTGGCGCCCGGCGACGGTGTCCCGCAGCGCGTGGGCCAGGGCCGCGGCCTGCGGCGTCGCGGCTGGTCGCGCGTCGGGCTGCAGCGACGGCAGCGTCGCGCCGAAGCCCTCCGCGCGGCTGGGCAACAGCACCGGCGCGCTCAGGCACGCGAACGTCAGATCGGCCGCGGTGAAGCGGTCGCCGCACAGGTAGCCGGTGCCGCCGGCGGTCAGTCGCGCGCCGATCTGCTCGAAGCACGCCAGCACCCGCGCACGCGAGGCCTCGACCCGCGCCGCGTCGACCCGCAGGCCCCGCACGACCCCGCGCACGAGCACCGGCGCCAGCACCCGCGCGAGCGCGGCCTGCAGCGGCCCGACGTTGGCGCGCGCCACCTCGACGAAGGCCTCGGGCTGCTCGAGTCCGAAGCCATACGCGACGCGGCGTGCGTGGGGGCCGAGCTCCAGTCCGAGCTCGCGCTCGAGCGCGGCCGCCTCCGGCGTCGGGTACAGCGTGTCCGCGGGGCTGCCGTGGCGCTGGTCGACCCAGGCGACGATCTGCGCCGAGTCGGTGATCCGCTCGCCCGACTCGGCGATGAACACCGGCGTCGACAATCGCGACGAGACCCGGTCCGCGCGACCGTCACGGCCCAGGCGCGTCGCCAGCAGCACCGCGGGCGCGTGCAGGCCCGGCACGAAGCGCAGCTCACGGTACGGCACACGCCACCGTTCCAGCGCCCAGCGGGCCTTCTCGTTGTAGTGCGAGAACGGGATCGTGATCAGCGTGTGCACGGCGCGTGCGCGGCAGGCTACACGCCGGCTGCCGGCGTTGCCACGCGAGGGCTCACAGACCCAGCTCGTCTTGGCTCATGACCAAGGTGGTCTGGTTCGGATCGGCGTCCGCCTCGCCCTCGGAGCCGACGATCTCCACGCCCTCGGTCTCGAGCAGCGCCCGGACCACCATGGGATCCTGGTGGTATCGCCGCGCCAGCGAGAACACGTCCCACGGCCCGCGCTCGGGGAAGTGACGGACCTCGTAGAGCAGCGAGTCGATCTGCGCGCGCGTCGTTCGATCCATGGTCGTTGCCCGATCCTCGCCAGCATGACACCGGCGATGGCTGCTCGCCAGCGCGCATCGTGCCGGGACCATCGCCGGCCGTGGCGCGGCGCACCCCGGTGCGCGTCACAGTGAATCGACCGGCGTCCGACCGGCAGCCACGCTGGTGAGCACGTCACGCAGGACATTGACCGCGACGCTCCGCCGATAACGCGCGGTCGAACGCACATCGTCGATCGGAGTGACCTCGTCGGCGAAGGCGGCGATGGCCTCGTCGATCGCGTCCGCGAGCGGGCGTCCCCTCAGCGCCGCCGCGGTCCGGTGCGCGCACAACGGCACGGGCGCGACACTCGCGGCGCCGATCGCAGCGTCAGCCACCACACCGGCGTGCAGCTCGAGCCGCACCGCGACGCCGACCTTGGCGATGGCCTGGGCCTTGCGCGTGCCGATCTTGCGGTAGGCATCGACGACGCCGTCGCGCACGCCGCCCGCGACGGGCGCAGCGGCCGCCGCACGTCGCGGCAGGATCACCGCGCCGATCAGCTCGTCGGCGCGGCGCAAGGTCTGCTTGTACCCGGTGTGGAACTCCGGGTAGGCGACGCGCCGTGTGCCGCCGCGCGCGTGCAGCTCCAGCAGCGCGCCGTAGGCCAGCAGCGCCGGTGGACTGTCCGCCGCCGGCGAGGCGTTCGCGATGTTCCCACCGAGCGTGCCGCGGTTCTGGATCGCGGCCGCGCCCGAGCGCCGTGCGGCCTCGACCAGCATGGGAAACTCCGCCTGCAACAGCGGGTGCCGCTGCACGTCCGCGTAGGTGGTCAGCGCGCCGAGCGTGACGGCATCGGGCGCGACCGTGATCCCGCGCAGGGCGTCGACGCGCCACACGTCGACGAAACGCCCCGGCGGCAGCGCGAGCGCACCGAGCGTCACCATGAGATCGGTGCCGCCGGCGAGCACCGACCAGCCGCCCTCGGCCAGGCGCGCGAGCACCTCGTCGAGCGCGCGCGGACGCACCACTTCGAAACCCGAGAGATCGGCCCTCATGCGCCACCGTCCTCGCTGCCGCCGCAGGCCTGCGCGACCGCGTCGACGATGCGGACGTAGCCGGTGCAGCGACACAGGTTGCCTGCCAGCGCGGTGCGGATCTCGGCCGCGTTCGCGCCGGCGCGCGTGCGCAGCAGCGACGCCGCGGCGACGACCATGCCGGGGGTGCAGATGCCGCACTGCGCACCGCCGTGGCGCACGAACGCCTGCTGCAGCACCGCGACGCGGGGATCGGCGCCGAGGCCTTCGATGGTCTCGATGCGGCTGCCCTCGCACTGCCCGACCGGTACCAGGCACGCGTTGACGAGCACGCCGTCGAGCAGCACCGAGCACGCGCCGCACTCGCCCTCGCCGCAGCCTTCCTTGGTGCCGCACAGCCGCAGGTCCTCGCGCAGCACGTCGAGCAGCCGCGCGAGCGGATGCGCGTGCACGCGGTGGCGCTGGCCATTGATCTCGAGCTCGATGTCGATCACGACCGGGCCTCCTGCAGCGCCAGCGCGAGGTGTTCGGGCAGCATCGGGATCGCCGTCACCGCGACGCCGGTCGCGTGCTGCACCGCGGCGAGGATCGCGGGCGCAGGCCCGTCCATCGGCAGCTCGCCGATGCCCTTGGATGGCGCGTGGTCGCCGAGAAACGGCGCCATGAACTCGACGCGGATGGGCGGGGTGTCGACTGCGGTCGGGATGATGTAGTTGGTCATCTGCGGGTTGGCGACGCGACCGTCGCGGTAGACCACCTGCTCGAACAGCGCCCAGCCGATGGCCTGGGCCACGCCGCCTTCGATCTGGCCCGCCGCGAGCACCGGGTTGACCACGCGGCCGACCTCCTGCACCGCGACGAAGTCGTCGACCCGGACCTCGGCGGTGCGCAGATCGACGGTGACGTCGGCGACGTAGGCGGCCCACGCGTAGCTGGCATAGGCGTCACCGCGGAAGGCCTTCTCGTCCCACGCGATGCCCGGCGGCGGCTCGTAGCGCGCCTCGCCGCGCAGGCTGTCGTGCTGCTCGAGGTAGCGCGTCACCGCGCGGGTGAACACCTCGGGATCGACCGGGCCGCTGCCGGGCGGCAGCAGGCCGGCATCGACCAGGGTGCCGCGCAACGCCGCGGTCGCGCGGCGCAGCAGCGTGCCCACGACCATGGTCGTGCGCGACGCGACCGTGGGGCCGCTGTCGGGCACCGCCGCGGTGTCGGGCTGGGCCACGCGCACGCACTGCAGCGGCAGCCCGGCCGCGTCGGCGACGATCTGCGCGAAGATGGTGTTGGTGCCCTGGCCGATCTCGGTGCTGGCCGCGAGCACGGTCAGCGTACCGTCGCGCTCGGCC
>JAXLYC010000066.1:0-30906 GCA_046351635.1 Nannocystaceae bacterium
CGATCTCGGCGGCACCCCCGATGCGCCGCCGGGCCTCGATCAGGGCTGCCACGCGGTCGACTTCCTGTTCGTCATCGACAACTCCGGCAGCATGTCCGCGCAGCAGGCCCAGCTGCTCAACAGCTTCGACGGCTTCATCACCGCGATCCAGGACTCGCTGAAGCAGGTCGACTCGTATCACGTCGGCGTGATCACCAGCGACGCGTACACCGGCAACCAACCCGGCTGCACCACCATCGGCGATCTGGTGACCAAGACCGCGGGCTTCGGCGCCGCGGGCATGGACTGCACGCCCTTCGCCGACGGCAACCGCTTCGCCACCGACAACGACGACCTGCTGGAGAAGTTCCCGTGCATGGCCCAGGTCGGCACCAGCGGCAGCCCGATCGAGCAGCCGGTCACGGCGCTCATCGCTGCGCTCGATCCGGCCAAGGCCGAGAGCGGCGGCTGCAACGAGGAGTTCATCCGCGACGAGGCCATCTTGGTGGTCGTGATCGTGACCGACGATCCGCCCTACGAGTTCGACTTCGACGACGCGCACCCCAACACCGACACCTCGATGTGGTACGACCTCGTGGTCGAGGGCAAGAACGGCAACGAGGAGGCCATCGTGGTGATCGGCTTCATCCCGTGGTCCAACGTCGCGTGCACGGCGGCCGAGAGCCCCAACCTCATCGGCTTCGTCGACGCCTTCGGCGAGCGCGGCGTAAGGCCAGCGTATGCGAACCGGACTACGGACCGATCTTCGCCATGGCCATCGAGACCATCCAGGGCACCTGCAGCAACTTCACGCCGTGAGCCCGCCGATTCACGAAGGCGGCGGCGGCAGCGGTTCGTAGCGCGCGAAGTACTGCCGCATGAGCCAGCGGCGGAACCAGCGGTTGATCCGCGGCAGGTCCACGCACAGCCGGCCCCACAGCACCAGCGCGCGGTGGCCCAGGCTGACGCCGTAGGCGAAGCCGCGGCGCAGGCGGTGGGGCCGCAGCGGTGGCACCACGCCACCCTCGCCGTCGGGCTCGGCCAGCAGCGTCACGAGGTTGCGCGCCACCAGCTTGGCCTGCCACAGACACTCGATCGCGCGCTGCATCGTGGGCCACTCGCCCGCGCCGCCCGCGATGCGCACCGCGTCGCCGCAGGCGAACAGCCACGGGAACGTCGGCGTGCTGCGGGCGAAGCACTGCAGCGTGGGTCCGACCGACAGCCAGCCCGCGGCGGTGGTCGGCAGGCCCAGCGTCGCCAGCAGCGGCGCGGGTCGGATGCCACCGGCCCACATCGCCAGCGCACACGGCACGCGCTCGCGCGC
This sequence comes from Nannocystaceae bacterium, assembly GCA_046351635.1. Taxonomy (GTDB): domain Bacteria; phylum Myxococcota_A; class Polyangia; order Nannocystales; family Nannocystaceae; genus Xiheibacterium. Next base: position 1,304 of record JAXLYC010000066.1, read on the forward strand.
ACCGGCGGTCTCGAGCTCGACCGCGTCGGGTTCGACCGCGGTCACGCGGGTCGACAGGCGCACGTCGACGCCGGCGGCGGCGAGGATCCGCGCCACGCGGGCGGCGATGTTGGGCCGCAGGTTCGGCACCAGGCGCGCCTCGCTGCCGACCAGGGTGACCTTGGGCGCGCGCCAGCGCCCGGGGCCGCGACCCGCCAGCGCCGCGAGCTCGGCGGCCAGCTCGACACCGGTGATGCCGCCGCCGACGACCACCACCGGCACCGGCTCACCCTCGCCCGCGAGTCGCTCGTCGAGCGCGGCCTGCAGCGCGACGAAGTCCGAAGGACGCTTGTGCGCGAACAGCCGCGACCCGCCCGGCAGCCCCGGCGGCGGCGCGAGCTCGCTGCCGAGCGCGACGACGATGGTGCGCGCGGTGATGCGGCGACCGTCGGCGAGCTCGACCGCGCGCTGCTCGAGCGAGAGCCCGACGATCTCGCCCTGGACGAAGCGCGCGCGCGGCAGCGACTCGATGTACGCGGCGCTGCGCAGGCACGACTGCTCCGGCGGCAGCGCGCCCACGAGCCGCTCCTGTTGCAGCGGCAGGTAGCCGTGCTCGCGCTCGCGATCGACCACGACGATCCGTGGCGGTCGATCCGCGAGCATGCGGTGCAGCTGGTACACGACCTCGATGCCCGCGAAGCTGGCGCCCAGCACCAACACGTCGGCGTCGCGCGCCGGCGCGGACTCAGCCGCCGAAGACATGGACCTTGTCCCGCACCGACGCAGGGAACCGCGTGCGCACGATGGCCTCGGCGTCGCGGCGGCTGTGTCGCTCGCTGCGGTGGACCAACACCAGCGCCTCGCCCTCGAAGCGCTCGGCCACCGCGATGATCTCGTCGACGTGGGTGTGCCCCCAACCGCGGGTCTGCTCGACCGTGCGGCGCTGGTCCCAGGCCGTGACCTCGTGCACCAGCACCCGCGCCGCGCGGACCTGGGCTCGCGTTCGAACAGCTCGATCTGGGTGTCGCCGGTGACCGCGAGCACCGTGCTGGTGACGGGCTCGGTCACGCGCTCGCCGGCCTGGCAAGGCCGCAGCGCCGCCAGCTCCGCGCCCGCGAGCCCGGCGTAGCGCGGCAACAGCCGCTCGCTGCTGCGTTCGACGAGCCAGCACAGCGACGGCACGCGGTGGACCGAGCGAGGCACACCGCCCGCAGGCCGCGACCGAGATCGACGCTGTCGCCGGGCGCGGGGCACCAGCTCGAGCGCCAGCTCGAAGCCCTCGATCTCGCTCCACGCGGAGACGATGCGCCACAGCGGCGCCTCGATCTCGGCGGGTACGTGCACCTGCGGTGGCGGCAGACCCGAGCTGGCGCTGCGACACCAGGTACGGCAACCCGCCGAGGTGATCCTGGTGGCCGTGGGTCACGAGGATCCGTCCGAAGCGCAGCTGCCCGCGGGTGCTGCCGCCGACGTCGAACATGAGATCGAGCTCGGGCACCATCAGGCAGGTCTGGATGCCGCCGCGGGTGATGCCCCGCAGCGTGAGACCTGCGACCACGAGCTCGTCTTGGCCCTCGCTCAAGGCGACCAGGACCTCACGCGACGAAGTTGCGGTTGGGGGTCCACAGCACCGTCGGCGCCGCGGTGGCACGCGCGCGCGGCTCGGCCGGCACCGCGGCAGCGCGCTTGACCGCCAGCAGCGCGCCCGCGGCCGCGACGATCTTCTCCGGTGAGACCACCACGTGCTCTTCGAGGTGGATGTTCTGCGGGATGGCCGGCACCGGGTCCTGGCCCAGCACGCGCGTGACCACGGCGGTGCCGCCGGGATCGAGCGCCTCGATGGTGGCGCCCTGGATCTCGCGCCCGAGGCTCGCGAACACGCGATCCTCGTGCACCACCAGCAGCCGTCCGGTCTTGCGCACGCTCGCGAGCACGGTGTCCATGTCCGGCGGCACGATCGTGCGCAGGTCGATGACCTCGGCGTCGATGCCCTCGGCGGCGAGCTGCTCGACCGCGGTGGCGCAGAACAGCGTCGCGCGGCCCCAGGTCACGATGGTCAGATCGCGACCGGTGCGGCGGATCGCGGCCTTGCCCAGGGGCACGCGGAAGTCGTCCGGCAGATCCGGCGCGAAGCCCTCGAACGCGATCGCGCGCTTGAGCGTGGCGACCTCCTTCGCATCGGTCGGCTCGCCCGGGAACGCGTCGCCGAGGTTCATGCGGTACAGGCCCTTGCTCTCGAACACCAGCACCGGGCCGCGGTACTCCGCGGCGGTGCGCAGCAGGCCGTAGACGTCGCGCGAGGTCGTCGGCGCGACGATGGTCAGGCCCGGGATCGAGGCATAGAAGCCCTCCATGCACATCGAGTGGTACAGCGCGCCGCCGTGCAGCGGCTCGACCGGCAGGCGCACGATCACGTTGGCCGCGATGCTGCCGCCCGACGACCACAGCAGGTTGCCGAGGTAGACCAGCTGGTGCAGCGTGTTGAGGCTGTAGTCGGAGAACTGGATCTCGGGCAGCGCGGTGGCGCCGCTGTGCAGCGCGAAGCCGATCGCGCTGCCGATGATGTACGGCTCGTTGATCGGCGCGTCGCGGACCTGCTGCGGGAAATCGCCCCACAGACCGCGGGTCGCCTGCATCACGCCGCCCTTGCGCGCGACGTCCTGGCCGTACAACCACGTCATCGGGTTGGCGCGCAGGATCCCCCGCAGGGCCGAACGCACCGCGCCGTTGATCGAGATGACGGTGCCGCGGCCCTCGGCCGGCGGCTCGTGCACGACCGGGAACGGCGCGCGGATGTGCTCGAACACCGACTCGGGTGTGGGCTCGGGCTCGGACGCCGCAACCTCCATGGTGTGCACGATGTACGCATCGGCCTCGCCGCCGACGCGGCCGAGATCGTGGCGCGCGTAGTAGTCCTTGGTCGGGCCGTCCTTGCGCCGGACGATGTCCTCGGGCTGCAGGATGCCGCGCTGCACCAGCGCCTCGCCGAAGTCGAGCAACGGATCGTACTGCTCGAACTTGAAGGTGACGTCGGCGGCAGAGCTGTGGTCGTTGAGGCGCGAGAGGTTGCGGACCCACAGCAACGCCGGCGCCTGCTGCGAGCGGCAGAACTGCGCCGCGCGCCGGGTCGTGTCGTAGACGTCGACGAAGTCGTTGCCCTCGCAGCTGAAGTACGCGAAGCCGAAGGCGCGGGCGTAGCTCTCGAAGTCCTTGATGCCGCGACCGTCCTCGGGCAGCACGCTGATCGCGACGTTGTTGTCGGTCACGATCAGCAGCCACGGCAGCCGCAGGATCGAAGCCCCGGTCATGCCCTCGTGCAGATCGCCCTCGGCACAGGTACCGTCGCCGACCACACAGACCACCAGCGCGTCGTCGATGCCGCGGGGGCGGTAGCCCTGGGCGTAGCCGACCGACTTCGACACCTGCATGCCCAGCGCCGACTGTACCGGCAGGGTGTTGAAGCGCATGTCGTTGAAGTGCGCCGTCATCTGGCGGCCGCCGCTCCACGGATCGGTCACGCGCGACAGCTGCTGACGCATGTGGTCGAGGTGGAAGTCGTCGTAGCCGCACTGCCGCGACCACATCGCCAGCATCGAGGCCGAGCGGTAGTGGCCGCAGATCGCGAAGCGATCGCGCGCAGCGACGTCGGCGAAGGCCAGCGCGCTGGCGGTGCCGTGGATCTCCTCGCCGGGACCCCAGATCGCGAACTTGACCTGGCCCTTGAGGCACTCCTGCACCACGCGCTCGACGTGCATGCGCGCCATGCAAGCCTCGCGGTAGGCCAACCGCAGCCGCTCGGGCGTGAGCTCGGGAAACTCCGTCAACCGTGCGAGATCGTGGCGCAGCTCGCTGCTGCCGGGACCGGATGCGTCGGGCATGGGACTCGCTCCTGTCGCAGCGCCGCGGTGCTCGCCGTTGCCGACGCGCTGCGGCGAGCGCAGCCTATGCGAAACCTTCGGCGCGGTAAACGAGAGAACCGGCCCGAGAGCGGTGTCGCGGGCCGGTCCTTCGTCACGCGTCGCGATCGCGCGCGGCGCTCACTGATACGGGTAGCCACCACCCTGCTGGGGCGGCTGCTGCGGATAGCCCTGCTGAGGCGGGTAGCCCGGCTGCTGCTGCGGCGGGTAGCCCGGCTGCGGCGGATACGGCGCTTGCGGCTGCTGCGGCGGGTAGCCCGGCTGCTGCGGCGGGTACTGCTGCTGCTGCGGCTGCTGCGGCTGCTGCTGGCCCATCTGACCCAAGCTGTCGGGCACGCCCGGGATCGACGCGGCGCCGGCCTTGATCTGATCGAGGCGAGCCTTCGCCGCGGGCCGCGGGTCGGCGCCCTCGAGCTGCTGACGCGACTCGAAGTAGGCCTTGACCGAGACCGCCGCCACCAGCGGCCACATGATCGACTCCGCGATTGCGTTGATGACGAGGAACAGACCCGACATCAGGCGGAACATGAAGCCGAAGCTGCCGTCGTTGAAGATGCCGACGACGATGCCCGCGACCACCTGCGCGATGACCAGCACCAGCGACAAGATGATGGTCGCGATGATGGTGCGAACGAGCACCGGCTTCCACACCTCGAAGTTGCGCTTGATCAGATCGACCCAGAGCTTGTCCTCGAACAGCCAGATCGGACCGGCCATGAAGCCGAACGGGATGAGCCCGACCCAGAAGTTGGCGATCTGCAGACCACCGCGGCCCAGCGCGGCCTTGTACGCGTCGAGCCAGGTGACGCGGTTGCCGAAGTAGGCCTGCGACATGAAGTAGTACAGGCCCGGGACCGCCAGCAGCATGATCAGGCGGCCGAGCGAACCGATGTAGCCGGCGATGCCGTACAGCCCGACGATCCACAGCACGAACGACAGCGCAGCGAAGCCGACTGCCGGGATGCCGATGACCATGATCGTGGGGATCAAGTTCGCGGTCACCTGACCGATCGCGTGCTTGACGTCGCCCATGAAGTTGCCGCCCGAGGCCTCGGCGGCGGCCGCCGCTTGATCGAGCCCTTGCCCGACCTGCTGCATGCCTTGGTTGAACTGCTGCTGCGGTGTCGCCGGCGGATAGCCCTGCTGCGGCATGCCCGGTTGCGGCGGCATGCCCGGCGGTGGCCCGAAGCCCTGCTGCGGCGGCATGCCCTGCTGCGGCGGCATCCCCGGCTGCGGCGGCATGCCCGGCGCACCGAAGCCCTGCTGCGGCGGCGCACCGAAGCCCGGCTGTGGCGGCATGCCCGGCGCACCGAAGCCCTGCTGCGGCGGCATCCCCGGTTGCGGCGGCATCCCCGGTTGCGGCGGCATCCCCGGTTGCGGCGGCATCCCCGGTTGCGGCGGCATGCCCGGTTGCGGCGGCATGCCCGGAGCACCGAAGCCCTGCTGCGGTGGCATGCCCGGCTGCGGCGGCATGCCCGGCTGCGGCGGCATGCCCGGCGCACCGAAGCCCTGCTGCGGCGGCATCCCTGGCTGCGGCGGCATGCCCGGCTGCGGCGGCATGCCCGGCGCACCGAAGCCCTGCTGCGGCGGCATGCCCGGCTGCGGCGGCATGCCCGGCGCGCCGAAGCCCGGCTGCGGCGGCATGCCCGGCTGCGGCGGCATGCCCGGCTGCGGCGGCATTCCGGGCGGCGCGCCGAAGCCCTGCGGCTGCGGTGGCATGCCCGGCTGCGGTGGCATGCCCGGCTGCGGCGGCATGCCCGGCTGCGGCGGCATGCCCGGCGCGGGCGCGTTCACCTGACGCTGCACGCCAGGCATCGGCGGCGGCGCGGGCTGTTGGAACCCACCGGGCGCTTGCGGTGCGGGCGGAGCCGGTCGCGCCATCCCAGGATGCGCGAACATCGTGCGGCTCGCCTGCACGGCGCCGGGAAAGTCGATGTGCTGCACCGTGATGATCGACTGCCCCACGCGCACCGCCTGCCCGATGCCGAGCTCGATCGGTTGCTGCAGTCGCTCGCCGTTGGGCAGAAACGATCCGTTCGTCGACCCCAGATCGCGGAAGACCAGCTTGCCCGCGGCGAACCGCATCTCGGCGTGGCGTCCGGACACCTGCGGATCGAACAACGCGATGTCGCCGACGTCGCGGCCGATGATGATCACGTCCTTGTCGAAGGACTTGGTTTCCGGGGGACGTCCAGCGTACTGGACGTACAGGGTGTAGAGCGCCATGCCGGCTCCTGTTCGGGGTAGGCTCGGGGCAGTTTCACAATGCGGCGCGCGGAAGGCAACATGCGCGAAGGCGCAGGGGCAAGACAGCGAGCTGTGACCCCACACCCACCGGCTGCGGCCCATGGCGGGGGACCGCCCATGCGGCCCTGGGGCGCGGCGGAGCGTCGCGCGTTGCGATCGCGGCTGCGGGACAGCGCCCAAGCCTGGGATCTCGTGGTCGTCGGGGCCGGCATCACCGGGGCCGGCATCGCCCGCGACGCGGCGATGCGGGGCCTGTCCGTGCTGGTGCTCGAGGCCGCCGACGTCGCGTTCGGGACCAGCTCGCGCTCGACTCGCTTGGTCCACGGCGGCGTCCGCTACCTCGAGCAGGGCGAACTCGGCCTGGTCTACGAAGCGCTGCGCGAGCGGGCACGGCTGTATGAGTCGGCGCCGCACCTCGTGCACGCGACGCGGTTCCTGTTCCCGGCCTACCGCGGCGATCGGCTGGGCCCGTGGAAGCTGCGGCTGGGCCTGACGCTGTACGACACGCTCAACTTCCACCGCGGCCAGCCGCACGAGTACCTCACGCCCGAGGCCGCGCGGCAGGCCGAGCCGCTGCTGGCCGAGGCCGGCTTGCGCGGCGCGGTCGCGTACGAGGACGCCGTCACCGACGACGCGCGCCTGACCCTCGCGATCGTGCTGGACGCGCGACGCCACGGCGCCGAGGTGCTGACCTACGCGCCGGTGGTGGCGATCGAGGCCACAGCTGCACCGGCGCCCGCGCGTCATCGCGTGGTGCTGGGCGACGGCACCGGCGTGGCCGCCCACGCGGTCGTGGTCGCGGCGGGCCCGTGGACCTCCGCGGCGCTGGTGGGCGAGCGCGGCAACGATCTGCTCACGCTGTCCAAGGGCACGCACCTGGTCGTGCGCGCGCGCGACGTGCCGGTGCGGCAGCCGCTGGTGGTGCAGGTGCCCCGCGAGAAGCGGATCCTCTTCGTCGTGCCGTGGGGCTCGCGCACGTACCTCGGCACCACCGACGCGGCCTACGAGGGCGACCCGGGCCGCAGCGGCGTGACCGCGGACGACGAGCGCGAGATCCTCGAGCTGGTGCGGCCGGTACTGCCGACCGCACAGCTGCACGCGGGCGCCATCGTCAGCGCGTGGTCGGGCGTGCGTCCGCTGGTGCGCGCCGACGGAGCGCGGAGCACCGCGGAGGTGTCGCGCAAGCATCGGATCGTCGAGCGCGACGACGGCGTGCTCGCGATCGTCGGCGGCAAGCTGACGACCTACCGCCAGATGGCCGAGGAGGTCGTCGATCGCGTGGTCGAGCGGTGCAGCGGGCGTGGCCCGAGGACCACGCGCGCGCGGGCGTGCACGACCGCGACCGTACCGCTGGTGCCGGGCGAGCCCGTCCGCGGCGACGGCGTCGACGACGACGCCTGTACCGGGCTCGCGCTCGAGCTGCGCGCGGCACGGCCCGATCGCGCCGGCGATGGCGGCACGGCCCAAGGCCGCGATCGCGAGCGCATCGTCGAAGATCTGCCGTACCGCTGGTGCGAGGTCGACCACGCGATCGCGTTCGAGGGCGCGGTGCATGCCATCGACGTGGTGCGGCGGCGCCTGCCGCTGGTGCTCACCGATGCGCAGCAGGGCGCAGCGGCGATCGTGGAGATCGCGACGCGGCTCGTCGACGCGGCCGGCGGCAGCGCGTGCGCGACATCGACGAGGAGCCTGGAGCGGTGGCGCGCCGAGGTCGCGACCGAGACCGGTCGCACGCCGCGATCGTCCGTTGAGCGCCGGTCGGCGCGGCGCGACGAGGCGCCCGGTCAGAACAGCGACGCGACCCACATCACCGTGCGAGGAAACCATCCGTCGGGGTTGTGCGCGCCCAGGGCCGCACCGCCGCCGAAGATGCCGCCCACCAGCACGCCGGGCACCAGCACCCAACCGACGAACCATGCCAGGCGCCCCTCGGGCTTGGCCTCGGGCTCGGGCGCGGCGGCACTCGCTGCGGGCTTGCCCGACGGCGGCGCCTTGGCGGCGGCTGCGGGCGGACGCTTGGCGGGGACGTTGGGGCTGGGCTTGGACTCGGCCATGACGGACGCTCGCGGGATCACAGCGTGGGTTGGGCTCGGGCTCGGGCGCGGGGGCAGCCGGGCGCGCCGCGCCTTCGGGCGCGAAGGGCTTGTCCTTGCGCTCGAGCACGCGCCGCCGGTTGTCGGCGTCGATCCAGGGCACCTGACCGTCGCGCACCGGCGCGTAGCTCATCCAGCTCGCGGCCTGCCACGCGGGGTCTTGCGGATCGGTGATGTCGAGCGCGCCGAACATGTGCGCGACCTCGTGCAACAGCGTGCGCAGGTGCGGCTCGCGGGCGCCCGGCACCGCGTACACGATGCCGTATGCGCCGTTGAACGCGCTGGCCGGCGTGGGCGTCTCGGCCTCGCCGGAGATCGAGCCGTCGAGCGGCCGTGCGGTCATGCCGACCAGCACGTCACCGCCTTCGCGCGGGTGGGTACGCAGCTCGTCGAGCAGTTGATCGGCGCCCAGACCCGCGGTCGCGACCGGCCAACGTCCGACGCCGACGAGATCGAGCGTGATGCCGAACTGTTGCTCGTACACCGACGACGCGGCGCTGGTGGTGCGCTGCACGTAGTCGATCCAGTCCTGTCGCTCGGCGATGAGCTCGTCGTCGACCAGGACCTTGACCCGCACGTGGGTCGGCAGCGCGACCTTGGCTGCGAGATCGCTACCCACCGGATCGACGGTGGTCGGCTCTGCGGTGGGCGCGGTCGTGGTCGGCGTCGCGGGCTGCGGCGGCGCGGGCTTGGGCTTGGGCTCGGGCTGCGGCCGGCTGGGGGTCGCGGGCGCGGCCGGCTCCACCGCCGGGGGCTTGGCCGTGGGGGTCGCGGTGGCGACCGGCGCCTTGGGCTCTGCGGGGACCTCCACGTCGAGGCCGAGCACGTCGTGCTCGAAGCCGAGGATGGCGCCGCGATTGCGCACGCCACAGTACACGCCACCGCCGAACAGACCCATCACCACGGTGACAGGCAGACCGAGCAGGAGCATCAGCTTGCCGATGGCTTTGAGTCGCGCGCGGTTCATCCCCGTCCGGCCAGTATAGGGTCGGTAGGCGCGGAAGTCGGGCACGGCGGGCCCTATTCCCGCACCAGGTGGTCCGCAGCCCGATCCATGCTGCCGCTCGCGGCCCACGCCGCGGACGCCGCAGGGCTCGGGTCTGGGTTTGCCCTACCCGCTCATGCACCCGGCACGATCCCCAGCGCTGCGAGCGAGACGCTCCGCGTCGGTGTGACCACGAGGTGATCGAGCAGCGGGATGCCCAGCACGCGACCGACCTCGGCCAGCCGCCGCGTCAGCTCGACGTCCGCGCCGCTGGGCTCGGGCTCGCCGCTGGGGTGGTTGTGCACCGCGATCGCCGAGCTCATGCCCGCGCGCACCAGCGGCCGGAAGACCTCGCGCGGGTGCACGTCGACGTGGGCGACCGAGCCCAGCGCGACGGTGCGAACCATCCGCACGCGCTGCCGCGCGTCGAGCCCCAGCACGACGAAGGTCTCCTGCGCCGCGTCGCCGAAGCTGCGCCGCGCGAAGCGAGCGACGTCCTGCGGGCCGCGCAGCGCGACCGCCCAGGGCAGCTCGAGCCGCCCGGCGCGGCGGCCCAGCTCGACCGCCGCCGAATCGCGGTGGCGCCCGCAGCTCCGATACCCGGCAGGCGACACAGCTCGTGCGCGTCCGCCTGCGTCAGCCCGCGCAGTCCGCCGCACGCATCGAGCACCATCCGCGCGCGCTCGACCGCATGGCCGCCGCCGAGCACGAGCGCGAGCAGGTCGGTGTCACCGAGCGACTCCGCTCCCAGCAGCAGCATGCGCTCGCGCGGACGATCGCCGTGATCGCGCAGCTGGCCCTCGCGGGCACCTCGAACGTCGCGACCGGACTCGTGCATGGCCGCCGGCTGCGGTGCACGGCGCGGACCGGCACCGCGGCCACCGCTGGCCGCCGCGATTCCGCGGACCTGGCCGTCTCCGCGGCGGGTGGCCACCGCTGGCCCGGCCGGCCAGCCCGTGGCCACGGGCCGCATCACGGCGCCGGCGGACCGACCGTGGCGTCGGACTTCGCGTCGATCGGGCCCACGAGTTCCGCGTCGACGACGTCGATCCTCGCGCCGCTGGTGGCCGACACCGCCTGCTCGGTGCCCTCGATGCGCCCACCCTCGATGCGGATCTGCGCGCGCGAGTGCGCCGAGATCGCGGTCTTGGCCCGCATGCGCACGTCCGCGATGCGGGTGGTGCCGCCGCCGACCGCCAGGCCCAGCGTCGGCGTGCCCTCGACCGTGGCGCCGGCAATCACGACCGCACCGTGCAGTTGATCGAGCACCTGCTTGCGCGGGCGCAGGGTGCCGCCGGTGATGGTCAGCTCCGAGCGCAGCATGACGTGGGCGATCACGTCGGCCGTGATGTCGCAGTCGACCACGTGCAGCTGACAGCCGTACATCGTCATGAACGCAGTGCCCTGCAGCGACAGGGTCTCGCCCTGCAGCAGGAACTTGTCGCCCATGCCGCAGACCAGCTCGCTCTTGCCGTCCCACCGCGGGCGCACGAAGCCGCCCTTGTCCGCGTGGGCCTCGGCGTCCTTGAGCAGCAGGCCCGCCGCGGTCGCGCCGAGCAGCTCGTCGATCTCCGCGTCTGCGACCCCCTCGAGCTGCTCGGGGTCGACCTCGCGGCCGCGCATGACGTCGCGCAGCGCCGCCAGTCCTTCTTCGCGCGACGCGGGCGCGGGCGCCGGCGCGGGCACCGGCACCGGCGCGGCGACGACCGGCGCAGGCGTCTCGCGCTGCGGCAGTGCGAGCTCGGGCTCGCGCACGGAAGCCTCGGGCTCGCTCGCACGCGCTTCGTGTCGCTCGGCTCGCCGGGCGCGACGCAGGCTCCACAGCGCCACGGTCGCGATCGCCACGACCAGCACGAGCCCGGCCGCGACTGCGACCGCGACCGTCGTTCGCGAGCGGCCCGAGCGAGCGCCGCGTTCGAGCGCCAGCAGCATCGCGCCCATCGAGGCCGGTCGCGTGCGGGGATCGAGCGCGAGCCCGGCCCGCACCGCCTGCATCAACGCGTGGGGCACGGGGCTGTCGCGCGGCACGTGGCGCACACGGCCCTGCGCGAGGTTGGCGAGCAGCTCGGGCAGGCTCGCGCCCGCGAACGGACGCATGCCCCACAGCGCCTCGTACAACACCACGCTGAACGCGAACACATCGCTGCGCACGTCCGCGACGCCCTCGAATTGCTCGGGGGCCATGTACGCCGGCGTGCCGGGCATGCTGCCGGTGCGCGTGAGGTCCGGGCCCAGCACGCCCGCGGGCACCGAGCCGTCGGGCGCGGGCGAGGCGACCCCGCGCGCGATGCCGAAGTCCGCGACGCGCACGCGACCATCGCGACCGACCAACACGTTGTCGGGCTTGAAGTCGCGGTGCACGATGCCGGCGGCGTGCGCGGCCATGAGCCCGCGGCCGGCCTGCAGGCACACCTCCAGCGCAGCGCGCCACGGTCGCGGCCCCGCCTGCAACCACGCGCGCAGCGAGGTGCCGTCGACGAACTCCATCGCGATGTACAGATCGCCCTCGAAGGTGCCGACGTCGTACACGCCCACGACGTTGGGATGCGACAGCCGCGCCATGGCCCGGGCCTCGCGTTCCAGCCGCGCACCGTCGAAGCCGATCATGCGCTGCAGCTTGAGCGCAACCGGCCGATCGAGTCGCAGGTGATGCGCGCGGTAGACCACGCCCATCGCACCGGCACCGATCACACCATCGACGCGGTAGTGGCCGTCGATCACGGTGCCGACCGGCAGCAGCGGTCGCGACTCGACCAGCGGATGGCCGGTCGACAGCGCGCTGCCGCCCGCGCTTGCGGCGGTGCCGGGTGCGGGCAGCAGCGTCGGCTGCTCCGACGCCGACGGGTGCGCGTGCGCAGCCGCGACCATGCCACCTTGGCGCCACGTCGACGCGTTGGGATCGAACGGCGGCGGCCCGGCCATGGGACCTCAATGTCCCCCAGCCGGGCCGCAGCGTCAAAGCCGTCGCTGTGCCGCGCGGCGCATCGGCGCGCCGGCGCTGGCCGAGCACCCGCTCAGTAGCGGTAGTGCTCGGGCTTGTACGGGCCCGAGACCGGGACGCCGAGGTACTCGGCTTGATCCGCGGTGAGCGTGGTGAGCTTGGCGCCGAGCTTGCCCAGGTGCAAACGCGCGACCTCCTCGTCGAGGTGCTTGGGCAGCACGTAGACCTTGCCGCGCTCGTAGTCGGCCGGGTGCTGCCACAGGGCCAGCTGCGCCATGACCTGGTTGGTGAACGACGACGACATGACGAAGCTCGGGTGGCCGGTGGCGCAACCCAGGTTCACCAGGCGCCCGCGCGCCAGCACGATCACCGCGTGACCGTCGGCGAACACGAAGCGGTCGACCTGCGGCTTGACGTTGATCTCCTTGATCGACTTGTCGGCCTCGAGCGCGCCGATCTCCACCTCGGAGTCGAAGTGGCCGATGTTGCAGACGATGGTCTCGTCCTTCATCGCGGCCATGTGCGCCTTGGTCACGACGCTCTTGCAACCCGTCGCGGTGACGACGATGTCGGCGATGGGCGCGGCCTCTTCCATGGTGGTGACCTGGAAGCCCTCCATCGCGGCCTGCAGCGCGCAGATGGGATCGATCTCGGTCACGAGCACGCGCGCACCGAAGCCGCGCATCGACTGCGCGCAGCCCTTGCCCACGTCGCCGTAGCCGGCCACGACCACGGTCTTGCCGGCGACCATGATGTCCGTCGCGCGCTTGATGCCGTCCGCCAGGCTCTCGCGGCAGCCGTAGAGGTTGTCGAACTTGCTCTTCGTGACCGAGTCGTTGACGTTGATCGCCGCGACCTTCAGCTCGCCTCGCTCGGCCATCTGGTACAGGCGGTGCACGCCGGTGGTGGTCTCCTCGGAGACGCCGCGGCACTGCGCCAGCGCAGCCGGAGCATCGCGGTGCATGACGAGGGTCGGGTCACCGCCGTCGTCGAGCAGCAGGTTCGGCGGCGAGCCGTCGGGCCAGCGGACGGTCTGGTCGACGCACCACCAGTACTCCTCCTCGGTCTCGCCCTTCCACGCGAACACCGGGATGCCGCGCGCGGCGATGGCCGCGGCCGCGTGGTCCTGGGTCGAGAAGATGTTGCACGACGACCAGCGCACCTGCGCGCCGAGCTCGACCAGGGTCTCGATGAGCACCGCGGTCTGGATGGTCATGTGCAGGCAGCCGGCGATCTTGGCGCCCTGCAGCGGCTTGCTCGCGCGGTACTTCGCGCGCAGAGCCATGAGCCCCGGCATCTCCTTCTCAGCCAGCGCGATCTCCTTGCGGCCCCAGTCGGCCAACGCGATGTCGGCGACCTTGTAGTCCTTCGTGTTCGTGTTCGTGCTCGTGTCCATGTTCGATTCCCGTGCCTTGGGTTGCGGTGGACGGGGACCGCCGTTGTCGCCTTGTTCGATCCCGTCAGGCCGGCGCGCCCTGGCGGTAGTGCGGCACCCAGCCGCCGCGATCCTTGAAGAGCCGCACGCACCGGATGTGCTTGCGCTCGGTCAGCATGAAGCGATGGTGCAGGTTGGCCGGGACCACCAGCAGATCGCCGGCCGCCACGGTCACGCGGAGCCAGCGGTCGTCGGCCGAGCGGATGTCGAAGATGCCCTCGCCCTCGAGCACATACCGCACTTCGTCGTCGGTGTGCAGGTGCTCGCCCGCGAACTTGCGGCAGATCGCGTCGAGATCGGCGGTGTCGGGCCGCAGCTCGACGATGTCCTGCTCGACGTAGCCGCGCGCGGCCGCGAGCCGATCGAGCCCGGGCTGCAGCGCCTCGGGCGCGGCCGGCAGGCGCTCGTGCACCACGCCCACGCGCGCGAGGGCCGAAAGCGGTGCGGTCGCATCGGGATGGGGCTCGAGCCAGGTGACGTTCATGCTTGCGCTCCGGCGACGCTGGGCGTCGGCTGCAAACGGTGGCTCTCGACCGCGGCGCGGCAGAGCCAGTCGAGACACTCGGCCTGGGTCTTGGCCTCGATCCAGTCGCGGCCCCACACGTAGATGCCGTGGCCGGCGACGATCACCGCGTCGACGTCGGGGTGCTCGCGCAGCGCAGCCGTCAGCGCGCCGGTCAGCTCCGATTCTCGGCGGGTGTTGGACACGATCGGGACCTCGACCTCGTCGAAGCTGCTCTTGCCGCGCAGCCCCTTGAGCATCTCGTAGCCGCGCAGCCGCAGCACCGTGTGGGCCGGCGGCGTGGGCGAGCCGCCGGTGACGAGCTGCGCGGCGAGCACCGGCCACAGCGAGTGGCTGTGCAGCACCGCGCCCGCGCCGCGCTCGCGGTACGCCGCGTAGAACAGCGGCGCACACTCCGACAGCCGCAGCGAGGCGTCGGCGGGCGGGCGCATGACCACGGTGCGATCGAGCGCGCGCGCGTCGAGCACGAACACGTCGGCCGGCGCGATGCGTTCCTTCTGCACGCCCGAGGGCGCCATGTAGATCGCGTCGCCTTCGCGGATCGAGATGCCGCCGCCGGTGCCCGAGACCCAGCCCAGGCCGTAGAACTGCCGGCACAGCGCGCAGATCAGCTCGGCGATGTCGACGTCGGCGGCCACGGCGAAGGCCCGAAGCGTGACCGCCTCGGCGCCGGCAGTCTAGCAGCCAGGCGGCAACCCGCCCCAGCGCCGAGAAGGGACAGGTTCGTGCGGTCCGCCGCATCCACGCGGCTCGGCGCCGCGGGCACAGGTGCAGTCCGCCCGTGCGGAAGCTCCCGGCGTCGCGACGGCCGGCGGGTGCAACACTGTCGACCGATCCCCGCGTGAACGCATCCGCTCCGTCGGCCGCCGCATCGCAGCGCGCACTGGGCCTCGCCTGTGCCGCCGGCAGCGCGATGACGTTCTCGGCCAAGGCGATCTTCGTCAAGCTCGCGTACGCGCACTCGACCGTCGACGCGGTCACGCTGCTGACCCTGCGCATGGTCTACGCCGCGCCGCTGTACCTCGCGCTGCTGCTGTGGTCGAGCCGCGGGCGCGCGCGGCTCGACCGCTCCACCGCCGTGCGCGTGTGCGCGCTGGGCCTCATCGGCTACTACCTCGCGAGCCTGCTCGACTTCCTCGGGCTGGTCTACATCACCGCGGCGCTCGAGCGGCTGGTGCTGTTCCTCTACCCGACCATCGTGGTGCTGCTGTCGGCCGCGCTGGCACGGCGGCGCATCACCGCGGCCGAGCTCGGCGCGATGGCGCTGTCGTACTCCGGCATCGCCGCGGTGATGTGGCACGATCTGAGCTGGAGCGGCGACGCCGGTGGCAGCACCTGGCTCGGCGTCGCGCTCGTGTTCGCGAGCGCCATCGCCTATGCGATCTACCTGCTCGGCGCGGGCCCGCTCATCGCCGCGTTGGGCTCGATCCGCTTCACCGCGGCGGCGATGCTGGTGTCTGCCAGCGCGGCCGCGTTGCAGTTCGTCGCGACGCGCCCGGGCTCGGCGCTGGTGCAGCCGCCCGCCGTCCACGGCCTCGCGATCGCGATGGCGGTGATCTCGACGGTGGTGCCCACGCTGCTGCTGGGCGCCGCGATAAAGAGGATCGGCTCCGGCCACACCGCGCTGGTGGCCTCGATCGGGCCCATCGCGACCATCGCGCTGGGCTGGGCCGTGCTCGGCGAACCCATCTCCGTGCTCGAGCTGTGCGGCGCCGCGCTGGTGCTCGCCGGCGTGGTGCTGGTCAGCCGTCCGGTGGCGCCGGCGTGAAGCGAGCGCAGCGGCGCACCGGCAGCGGCGGGTACTTGGGCCACGCGGGATCGCGATCGTGCTCGCGACAGCGCCAGAACACCGAGCCCTGGCGCTGTCGATGCGCTGCGCGTGGGCCAGCGCGCGCACAGGCCCGGATCGATCGCCATGCCTAGCCGCGCCCGGCCGCGTCGCCCTCGGGCGGCAGCACCAGCTGCTCGGCCTGCGCCAGCATG
Source organism: Nannocystaceae bacterium (assembly GCA_046351635.1). Classification (GTDB taxonomy): domain Bacteria; phylum Myxococcota_A; class Polyangia; order Nannocystales; family Nannocystaceae; genus Xiheibacterium. The sequence goes on from JAXLYC010000066.1 coordinate 17,407, forward strand.
CCCAGGCCGATGGCGAGCCGCGCCGCAATCATCGCGCGACCGCTGGTGAGGCCGCGGCGCAGCTGCCAAGCGCCGAGCATGAGCCCGACGCCCCACAGGATCGCGCTGACGAACGCGGGCATGAAACGACCGGCAGCGAAGCCGAGCAGACCGAAGCCGATCCAGATCTGCAGCGTGACCTTGCCGGCCTCGAACACCGGCTTGCTGCCCTCGGTGGCCTTCTTGTGCACGCGCAGCGCGAAGCGGCCGTCGACGACCTCGAGCGCGACCAGCTCCGGCGCGATGCCGAGGTAGCGCAGCACCGGCCGCAGCGAACGCGACAGCTCCAGGCGATCGAGCACGGTGCGCCCGCGCGCCACGATCGCGCCGTCGAGCGGATCGTCGATGGTCATGCCGGCGGAGAAGCCCTTGGTGTAGAGGTCGGCCGCGACCTCGTCGACCGCGAGCCCGGCCTCGCCGGCGGCCTGCACCTGCAGGCGATGCTCGTCGCCGCGCCACGGCGCCGTCGCGGCCGCGTCCTCGCGCACCGCGGGCAGCTCGCGCTCGTCGCTCACGCGTGGCCCCCGGCCACGCGCGCGCGTACGGCCGCGGCGACGGTGCCCGAGACATAGCGCTCGAAGTCACCGCCGTGGCCCGCGATCTCGCGCACCAGCGAGCTCGACACGTACATGTGCGAAGCCGGTGGGATCAGGAACACGGTCTCGATCTCGGGCGCGAGGTCGCGGTTGGCCAGGCCCATCTGGAACTCGGGCTCGAAGTCGCCGGTGGCCCGCAGACCGCGGACGATGGTCCGCGCGCCGCGGCTGCGGCAGAAGTCGATCACCAGTCCGGCGAAGCTGTCGACGCGCGCGCCGGGCACGTGAGCGATGCTGCTCTCGGCCAGACTGCGGCGCTGATCGATCGGGAAGAAGCCGGTCTTGGTCGGGTGCCGTCCGATGGCCACGATCACGACGTCGAACAGCCGCGCGGCCCGCTCGACGATGTCGACGTGGCCCAGCGTGATGGGGTCGAAGGAGCCGGGGTAGACCGCGATGCGGGGCGTGTCGGGCACCGCGCGGGAGTATAGCGCGGCGAGCTCGCTCACGACCGGGGGCGCCACGGCGCGGCGGCGATGGCCGCGGCGCGGCGGCTGCGGCTCGCGAGCACCTGCTCGTGCAGCGACCACGGCCCCGCCGCGCGCACGAGGTTGTGCTCGCCGCGCGCGACGAAGGCGGTCGCGTCCCAGCCGAAGTAGCGCTCGCGCAGCGCGTCGGCAGCGAACCGCGCCGCGAGCTCGAGCGTGATCCACTCCACGCCGTGGACCAGGGCCTCGCACTCCGCGGCGCTCGGGGCCGCGCGCGCGCCGGCGTAGCCGTGCAGCGAGGCCTCGAACACGTCGAGGTCGAACGCGGCCTCGCGCCGATCCTCGCCCGCCCGGTTGCACCACGACCGCCACATGTCGCCGAGCTCGAGGTGCAGCGCCATCGGTCCGACGGTGTCGAGATCGACCAGGCACGTCGCCCGCGTCGCGCCCTCACCGGTGGCAGCCGCGAACATCACGTTGCTGAACTTGGGATCGCCGTGCACCACCGGCTCGGGCAGGCCCGACAGCGGCGGCAACGCAGCGGCGCCGGCCTCGATCGCCGCGGCCAGCGGCGCGACCGCGTCGTACAGGCGGTGGTCGCGGTGCTCGGCCAGCGCGTCGCGCAGCGCCTGCAGGTGCGCGCCGGTGTCGTGCACGCCGGTGCGCATGCCGACGAAGCGATGCGGCAGCTCGGCCAGCGCGACGTGGAAGCGCGCGAGCAGGGCCGCGGCCGCGACCGCCTGCGCCGACGACTGGATGCGCGCGAACGAGACCCCGGGCATGCGCGTCATCAACCGCCACACGCGGCCGTCGTCGTCGACGTGCCAGCGTGCGCCGTCACGGGTCGGGATCAACACCGGCGTGGCCACGCCCCGCTGCTGCAGCCGCGCGGTCACGGCCGCGATGTTGTCGTGGACCTGCGGCGCAAACACGGGGTGGACGCGCTGCAGCACGAAGCCCGCGCCACCCTCGTCGGGTGTGACCGCGAACGAGTCGTTGATGAGCCCGCCCGACAGCGGCTGCAGCGACGCCGGGCCCACGGGCCATGCGCGCAGCACCGCGGCCGCGCGCTCGAGCTCGCCTGCGCCCACGGGCGCCTCAGTCTCGCTTCTCGCCCGCTGCGGCCGCGTGCGTGCGCTCCTGCACCCACCGCGCGATCGCCCGCAGCGGCTCGGCGCCGGCACCGAGATCGGCGACCAGATCGAGGCAGCTCGCGACCAGCACGTCCACGCGCGCGGTCGCCTGATCGCGCAGCGCGACCTGGTCGTCGTCGAGGATGTCGTCGGCGTGCTGGAACGCGATGCCGAACTGCAGGCCCCAGCGTTCGAGCCGCGCGACCAGCTCGTCGTCGGCGCCGGCGAGCAGGGCCCCCATCGCACCGCTGGCGGCATACAGCGCCCCGGTCTTCTTGGCGTGCACGGCCTCGAGCGCCTCGAGCTGACGCAGGTCCTGCCCGGCCTCGAGGTCCATCGCCTGGCCGCCGACCATGCCGTCGACACCGGCGTGCTGGGCCATGCGGACCACGGCCTCGACCACGCGACCGCCCTGACCGTGGCCGCGTGCGAGCGTCTCGAACGCCAGCGTCAGCAGGCCATCGCCACAGAGGATCGCCATGTCGTGGCCGAACGCGACGTGCACCGTGGGCTTGCCGCGGCGCACGGTGTCGTTGTCCATCGCCGGCAGGTCGTCGTGGACCAGGGAGTAGGCGTGGATCATCTCGATGGCGCACGCGGCCGGCAGCGCGCGCTCGCAGTCGCCGCCCGCGGCCTCGCACGCGGCCACGGTGAGCAGCGGCCGCATGCGCTTGCCGCCGAGCATGACCGCGTAGTGCATCGACTCGCGCAGCCGACCGGGATCGGTACGGCCGAAGGTGGCGAGGGTGCGCTCGAGCGCAGCGTCGACGCGATCGCGCCGGTCACGGGTCCAGGCTTCCAGATCGAAGGGCTTGCTCATGGTCATTCCTCGTCGTCACCGCGTCCGGCCAGCGGCGCGGTCTCGTCGCGATCGGCCAGCAACATCTCCACGCGTTGCTCGACGCGATCGAGCAGCACGTTGCCGCGCCGCGCGAGCCCGACGCCGAGCTCGAAGCGTTCGAGCGCGAGCTCGAGTGGCAGCTCGCCGCCCTCGAGCTCGCGGACCACGCCCTCGAGTTGATCGAGGATCGCGTCGATGCCGGGCTCGTCTGCCGCAGCAGCGCCGGTGCCGTCGTCACCACGCGCGGACGCGGGTGCAGAAGGTGTCGCGCGCCGCTCGGGTGTGCGGGCCATCCGGGCGCGGAGCATAGCCGTTCCACCCGCTGCGACGAGATCGCGAGCCCGCCGGGCGGCGTGCGGAGGCTCGCTGACCCGCGGCGGCGGCCGCGGCCGCAGGCCTGCCGCGCGGTGCGGCGCCCGAGGGTCCGTGGTAGCGTTTCGGGGATGCTCGAGGCCGACGACCGCCCCGCCACGAACGTGGACGGCCTCATGGGGCAGTTTCACGCATACCTCACGAAGAAGGGGCTCAAGTCGACGCGCCAGCGCGACGTGATCGCGCTGAAGTTCTTCTCCGCCGGCGGCCACGTCAGCATCGAGGATCTGTTGGCGCTGGCGCGCGCGGAGTACCCGCGGGTGGGCTACGCGACGGTCTACCGCACGCTCAAGCTGTTGACCGAGTGCGGCCTCGCGGCGGAGCGCCGCTTCGGCGAGGGCCACACGATGTACGAGACCGCGGGCGACAGCGCCCACCACGATCACCTGATCTGCGTGGAGTGCGGCTTCGTGCTCGAGTTCCACAGCGAGGAGATCGAGCGCGAGCAGGAGCGCGTCGCGCGGAGCTTCGGCTTCAACGTCATCCGCCACCGCCACGAGCTCTACGGCCTGTGCCCACGGGCGCGCGGGATCAAGGGCGGCTCGTGCCCGCGGCTCGAGGGCCGCGGCGACAGCGACGGCGGCAGGGGCTCGCGGCAATGATCCCGGCGTGGTTGCAAGAGCCGTTGGCCTACGCCACCGTGGCGCTCGCGCTGGGCCTGCTGCTGTGGCGGCGAGTGTTCGCGCCACGGCGGGCGCGCTGCAGCAACTGTGCGCCCGCGCCCGCGCGGCGACGCGGGCTCCCGATCGTGCCGTGACCCGCCGCCACTCGCTCCGCGTCGAGCTGGCCGCCGCACTGGCGCTGGTGTTGATGATGGCGGTGGTCTCGCTCGCGCTCGCGGGCGAGTGGCTCGCGCGGCGGCGCCACGAGGCCAACGAGGATCAACGCCTGCGCGATCACACCCGCGGGCTCGCGCTGCTGCTCGCGCCGCGGATCGCCGGCGGCGCGCCGGCGGCGGCCGAGCGCGCCGAGGTCGAGCAGGCGCTGCGGCCCAGCGTCGGCAGCCTCGGCGTCGTCGCGATCGAGCTGCATCGCGTCGCCGAGGGCGGCGCGCAGCAGGTGCTGAGCCTGGGCCTCGCGCCCGCGGCGCTGCCCCCGATCGCGCTCGCCGATGCGGCCGAGGATGCGCTGGCCCAGGTCGGTGAGTGGAGCGTGGTCGATCGTCCGCTGCGCAGCTTCGGCCCCCGCGCGACGCAAGCGAAGCTGGTGCTGCGCGTGGTCGGGCGCCGCGCGCCGTGGACCACCAGCGCGAACTGGGGCGAGATCGCCGTGCTCGCGCTCGGCGTCGGCGTGATCTCGTTCGTGCTCGGCGTGGGCCTGCTCGAGCTGCAGGTCTTGCGACCGCTGGCGCAGCTGCAGCGGGGCGTGCGTGCGGTCGCCGGCGGTGACCTCGACGTCCGCGTCGCCGCCGACGGCCCGGCCGAGCTGCGCGACTTCGCGGCCGCGCTCGACGACATGACCTCGCGACTGGCGGCACGGCAGCGCGAGCTCGCGGAGCAGCATGATCGACTGGTACGCGCGGAACAGCTGGCCTCGGTCGGACGGATCGCCGCCGGCACCGCCCACGAGGTCGGCAATCCCCTCGCGACCATCTTGGGCTACGTCGAGCTGCTGCTCGACCCGCGGCAGGAGCCGCCGCTCGACCCCGAGGCGCGCGGCATGCTCGAGCGCGTGCGCGAGCAGCTGCTGCGCATCCGCAACCTGGTCGCGCAGCTGCTCGACTACAGCCGTGCGACGCGCGTCGACGCCGGAGCGGTGCCGCTGCGGCCGCTGTGCGAGCGACTGGTCGCGCTGCTGCAGCATGATCCGCGCTGCGGCGGCGTCACGCTCGCAGTCACGGGCGACGCGTCGGCCTGCGCCATCGCGGACGCGTCGAAGCTGGAGCAGGTGCTCGTGAACCTGGTGGTGAACGGAGCCCGCGCCGCGCGCGAGGCCGCGCCCGAGGGTCGGGTCGAGCTGCGCGTGGCCGCGGCCGGACGCGACGTCGAGATCGAGGTCCAAGACACCGGCCGTGGCATCGCGCCCCAGATCCGCGAGCGCTTGTTCGAGCCGTTCGTGACCACGGCCAAGGCCGGAGAGGGCACCGGATTGGGCCTGGCGACCAGCGTCGGCTTGATCGAAGCCATGGAGGGAAGCCTCGTGTGTCTGGAAGCTGGCGCACGCGCGCCGCTACGCGAAGGCGACTCGCCAGGCGCGGTGTTTCGTGTGACGCTCCGGGCGGCCCAGCCCGCGTCGAATCCCGAAGCGGGCGCCGCAGTCCAAGCCACGCATTCGGCCCCACCGGGGCCATGATCCGGAGCGTACGATGCGTCGTCCTTTCTCGCTACTGTCCTCTGCCCTCGTCCTCTTCGCGCTCGCTGCCAGCGGCTGCGCCTCCGCCTACTCCTCGCTGTACAAGGAGACCAACCACTCGCTGCACCCCGCGGCCGTCGCCGCGAAGGACGTCAAGGTCGTCAAGGAGCGCGACGACCTCAAGCGTGCGTGGACCGAGCTCGGTGTGTACCGCGGCCACGCGCCCACGGTCGCCGAGGCGATGGAGACCGCCAAGCAGCAGTGCGGCAGCCACGGCGCCAATCTCTACGTGCTCAACACCGCGCCGTTCCAGAGCGAAAACCACTGGAAGGTCGACGGCGTGTGCGGCCGCTTCGACGACGCGAAGAAGGCCAAGTAACGCGACCGCACGGCGACGCGACGCCCGATCAGCGCGCGGCCTTGGCCTCGCCGGTCGGGCGTTCGTGTCGCGCTTGGGCGACGTGGGCCTCGGACTCGTCGGCCCGGCGCGCGTGCTCCAACAACAGATACGACAGCGGCGTGCCTTCGCCGGCCTGGGTCTCGTGCGCGAGGAACTCGAACTCGCCGTGAGACCAGCCCAGCATCTCGAACACGCGATCGTGGGGATGCACGTGGCGGCCCAGGCCTTCGACCGAGGCCAGCGCGCCCTGGTGCACCGCCAGCGTGGTGACCTCGCTGGCGCACCGCACGTGCCGTGAGCCACTGCGCCGCTCGGCCTCGAGGAACGACAGCACGCTGCCCAGGCGCACGTGCTCGAGCTCCCCGCGCAGGCCGTGGCTGCCGTGGCCCGCGGGCAGCTGCCGACGACGCGCGACCGCCCCCTGGGCCCGCGCGAGGATCTCGTCCGCCGGCATCGCCTTGGGCAGGTAGTCGTCGACACCGAGGCGATAGCCCCGCAGCCGCGTGGCGTCGTCTGCGAGGCGCGTCAGGAACACCACCGCGACGTGCACGAACGCCGGCCGCTGTCGCACTGCACGCAGCAGACCCCAGCCGTCCATGTGCGGCATCTCGACGTCGGTGAGGATCAGATCCGGCATGCGCTTGAGCGCGCTCGACAGCGCGACCAGGCCGTTCTCCGCCACGCGCACGCGCGCACCACGGGAGCGCAGGGCATCGCCGAGCTCGAGCCGCTGGCTCACCGAGTCGTCGACCAACAGCACGCTCAGGCCCTCGGCCTGCTCGAGCGCGGGCGTGCTCGCGTGCACCGCGTCGTGGTCCGAGAGCTCGTCGGTCCCCAGCAGCGACGACACGCAGCCGCGCATGCGCGCCTCGTCCGCGGCCGACAGCGGCGCGAGTCGGACCCACTGCCCTGCGTCCGCGCCGCCGCCGCGCGGAGAGCTCGTTGCAACGCCGGTGAGGTAGAGAACCGACTCGTCTGGCAGGTGCACGCGCAGCCGCACCGGCGAACCGGCGGCGAAGCGATCCGCCACCGGCAGCAGCACCAGACCGTGGCGCAACCGGTCGGTGTACTCGACCAGGAAGTCGTCGCGGGACTCGAAGCGCAGCGCGTACGTATGGATCGAGGTTCCCACCGCAAGTGCCAGGAGGCCGATGCCGATTCCGGTGGTCGTGACCCGCGGCAAAGACCGCGGTCGCGACCGATCGGCCGAGCGCGCAGCCGGCCGAGTCCACCACTTTACGGGGTTTTGGCGGCGGATCCAACCCGAACCCGTGCGCAGGGGCGCGCGGTCCCGGCCCGGTTCGGTTGGGCTTCGGTTGGGCTTCGGTTGGGCTTCGCCGGGGGTCGGCGTCGGCGCGACGCCGCCTCGCGCGCTCGCGGCTGGCGTTGCCGCAGCTTCGGCGCTTCGGCTATTCTGCCCTCGTCTTCTTCGCGCCTACGCCGACGACGTGCGAGCTAGCCTGACATCGACGCTGCAAGCGGTGGGATCGGCCCTGCTCTGGGTGCTGCTCGCCATGGGTTCGCTCGCGGCCACGATCGTCGCGTTCTGGGTGGTGCTCGCCCTGGCCAAGAGCGCGTTGTCGCACGACGCGGCGGTGCTCGCCGGCGGCGCGTGGCTGTGGATCCTCGCCCTGCTCGCGACCGTCGGCATCCCGCTGGCGCTCGCGCTGTGGAAGCACGAAGGCGATCCGCGTCGGCTGTCGCGTACGATGGTGTGGCTGCCGCTGTGCAGCAACGGCGTGGGCCTGCTGCTGGGCACGCAGGTGATCCCGGACGTCATCGGCACGGCGCTGCGCGGTCACGGCGCGTGGGTGGCGGCCGACCGACTCGGTGATTCGCATGCGGCGACCCGCGTGATGTCGGCGCTGGGCCACGACGCCGCCGATCGACTCGACCCCGCGGGTGCGCACGGCGACGCCTGGCCCGGTCCCGACGAGACGCTCGAGCAGTGGACCGCGCAGGCCGACGGCCACGTCGATCGCGACAAGGCCATCACGGTCCCGTTCACTGCCGAGGGCACCGCGATCCTGCTCGACGTCACCTTCGACATGCCCGCCTCGGGCGGCGGCACCGGCAAGCTGACGCTGCCGTACCTGTTCGACACCGGCGCGTCGTTCACCACCATCAGCACCGCGACCGCGGCCAAGCTCGGCCTGGTGGTGCCCGAGGACGCGCCGGTGCTGACGTTCAACACCGCCAGCGGGCCGCGCGAGAGCCGGATGATCCACCTGCCGTCGCTGTGGCTCGGCGACGTGCAGATCCAGGGCTTGCTGGTGTCGGTGTGCGACGGCTGCGTCAACGACCGCCACCAGGGTCTGTTGGGCCACAACGTCATGCGCGAGTTCTATGCGCAGATCGACTTCAAGAACCAGCGCATGGTCTTGCTGCCGCGCATCGCGGAGACCAAGCGCAACCGCTGGTACGACATCGAGCCGATGGTCGAGCTCAAGGTCGAGGGCACCGCCGAGGTGTGGCTGGGCCGCGTGCGCTGGGTCGTGCGCGTGCACAACCGCGGCCACGTGCCGATCCGCGACGTGGTGCCGGTGGTGAAGTTCGCCGACGGCCCGGTGCTGCGCGGCAAGCCCATCGACGAGATCGCACCGGGTGCCTCGGGGCGCTCGCTGGTCGAGGGCCGTGCGTCGCTCGACGGCAGCAGTGACTCGCGCGGTCGCTACACGCTGGGCCTGGCCGAGGCCTTCTGGTGATCGCCACGTGGGGGTCGGTCGCGCCCGCGGGCGACGATCCATTCGAGGTCTTCAGCGGCGTGGGCCCGCAGCTGGGGCTGCTGCTGGTGCTGGGCGCGGTCGCGATCGCGGTGGTGTGGATCTCGCGGCGACGCGCCGCCAGCAGCGGTCGCGGTTCGAGCCGCGGCCGCGAGCGCCCCGACTGGGCCGACCCGGCGTGGCGCGCGATGGTCAAGCACCTGCAGGAGCTGCCACCGGTGCCGCTGGCGAAGGCCGGCGACGAGGTCGTGCGCGTGGTCGCGACGCTGACCTCGGCGCCCGCGACCCTGGGCGGATCGCCCGAACGCGCGTGCGTGTGGAGCAACCTGCACGGCCAGGGCTCGCAGAGCGCGATCGCGGTCGAGATGGTGTTCATCGCCGACGCCTCGGGGCACGCCGCGGTCGAGGGCCTCGAGCACGCGCGGGTCATCGCACCGATGGAGTCGGCGCCGGGCAAGCATGCGCACGAACCCCAGCGCCGCCGCGTCGCGCTGTACCTCGGGGACGAGGTCGAGATCGTCGCGCGCTTCGTGCCCGATCCACCGCGCGCAGGTGGCGTGGCCACCGAGTTGGTGTACGGTACCCTCGGCAGCCGCGGACCGCTCGAGATCCGCGTGCTGCAACGGCCCGCGCCTGCCCCGGCGCAGGCACCATCCGCGGACGTGGCGGCGCCGGTCGCCGCGGCCGCGCCCGACGGAGAGATCGAGTCATGATTCGTGCCCGCACGCCGCTGGTCCTCGCGCTCGCGCTATTCGGCTGTCACCCCAAGGACGGCAAGACCGAGAACCCCACCGGCGGCGAGACCGACGGCCCACCCAAGGTCGTGATCGACGACAGCGTGAAGCAGGAACCCGACCCGCCGCAGCTGGCCGAGGCGCAGGCGAAGTATCTCGTGGGCGAGTACGAGACCGTGGTCGCGCTGCTGCAGCCGGTCTACGACGATCTCAAGGCCCGCAACCAGTACCGCGCGAGCGCCTTCGCGGCGACGTGGCTGACGCTGGCGCACGCCGAGCAGGTGTTCGAAAACGGCAAGGAGCCGTCGGAGTGGGCCGCGGCCATGGCCGAGGCCACCGCCGACAGCGAGGTCGCTGCGGCCGCGAAGCTCGCCCGCGGCGCGTACCTCATCGGCGACCAGGAGTTCGCGTCCGCCGCATCGACGCTCGACGAGGCTGCCAAGGCCGCCAAGACCCCGAGCCTGGCCGCGCTCGCCCACGTGCTGCGGGCCGAGGCGCTCATCAACGGCGCGTTCCAGGGCGGCGAGGACGAGTCGCTGCAGCACCCGGAGATGCTCGACGAGGCCAAGGCCGCCTACGACGCCGCCGCGGCTCTGGCCAAGGGCGACGACGCGCTGTCGTTGGTGCTCGCGCGCGCGCACGAGGGCTACGCCGCGTTGGCCAACTACCGCAAGCAGCACGACGAGGTCTGCAGCCAGGCGACCATCGCGATCCAGCTGTATGCCGCCAAGGGCGCCACGCGCCTGCTGCAGGTGCCGGCGGAGCTCGCCAGCGACAACAAGTGCCCGCTGCCGCCCGAGGCCACCGCGTCCGCCGACGCGGGCTGACGCGCCTGGGCCCCGTCACCGGCGGCTTGCCGGCGCGCGGGCTTTCGGGGACAACCCCGGGCCATGGACGAGCTCAACCACTGGGCCGATGTCGCCGCCGCGCGCACGCTGCAGGCCCATCCGGACCAGCGACCGATCACCGTCGCCGCCGGCATCACGCCCTCGGGCGTGGTCCACATCGGCAACTTCCGCGAGGTGATGACCGTCGATCTGGTCGCGCGAGCGCTGCGCGATCGCGGCGTCGAGGTCCGCTTCCTCTACTCGTGGGACGACTTCGACGCGTTCCGCAAGGTCCCGGCCGACGCGCTCGAGCGCGAGCCACCCAGCGTGAGCTCGGCCGCAGCATCGGGTGATGGCCTGATCCGTAAGCGGCGCCACGACAGCTACGCCTGCACCACATCGCCGCGTTCGAGGCCAGCCTTCGCGCCGCTGGGGATCCGGCTCGAGTTCATCTGCCAGTCGCGGGCCTACCGCGTGCCGGGTCGCTATGCCGAGGCATCTCGTAATCTTCGCGCTGACCCACGCCGCGATCATCCGCGGCATCCTCAACGCCGCGCGCGAGCGCAACGGCGCGCGCTCGCCGCGTCGACGACCTGCTGCCGCTGCCGGCCTCTGCGGCTGCGGCCACGACGATCTCGAAGTTCGCCTACGACGGCGCCTGGGGCGCAATACGCGATGCAACTGCTGCGCGCACGAGGCTGACGTGTCGACCTGCGCCAGGGCGGCGGCCTGCTGCCGTGGCGCGTCGACTGGCCTGGCGCTGGGCCGAGCGCGTGTGCTTCGAGCCCGGCGGCAAGGACCACAGCAGGCGCCGGCGCAGCCGATGACACCGCCAAGGACATCGTGCGCGAGGTCTACGGCTGGCCGCGCCGCAGTACGTCGGCTACGACTTCGTCACGCTCAAGGGCACCGCGGCGTGGCGATCCTCAGCAGCAAGGGCGGCGTCACCACGGTGATGACCGCCTCGAGGTCTACGAGCCCGAAGTACTGCGGTGGATGTTCGCCAGCTACCGGCCCAAGATCGAGTTCCAGATTCGGGTTCGACCTCGACGTCATCAAGCTGTACGAGGACTACACCGAGCGCCAGGCCGGCGCACGAGGCCGACGACGGCAGCGGCAAGGACAAGAAGATGGTGCGCGGGCGCGCGGCGCACGATGCAGCTGGCGTCGGTGGAACACCGCGCGATCACGCCGGGTAGCCCTGGTGCCAGCAGAGCGTGGTGGCCTTCCGCCGTCTTCGGCGTGGTGGTACAGATCTTCGACGGCGACATCGACCGCACCGTCGCGCAGCGCCGCAGCAGCGTCGGGCGCGATCGACTCGGCGCCTGCGGACGGTGGGCCGCGGCGCGGCGTCGTGCGTGCGCGTGGAACTGGCCTGGCGACTACGCGCCCGAGGAGTTCCGCTACCGCATCCGCGAGGTGCCGTCATGGACAATGCTGGTGCTGAGCACGCGGTGCCGCTGCTGCGTGTCGGCTGGTGCAGCTGTTGCGCGACGAGGCCCTCGGCCGCGCTCGGCGCAGGCGCTGACCGACCAGTTCAAGCGGTGGCCGGCCGAGGGCATCGACCCTGCCAGCTCTACCCGCATCAGCGATCGGCCGCTGGGCCGCGAGCAGGGCCGAGAAGCTGACGTCGCTGCTCGCGACCATGGGTGCGGCGCGGCGCTGCTGCTGCTCTAAAGCATCGCCGCCTGGTAGCATCGTGGCCTGCCAGTGCATGGCCATCGACGGCGTAATGTTGATCGCGGCCGTGGTTGTCTCGTCTCGACGTCGCCGTCGCCGCGCCGCCGCCCGAGGCGATGCCACCACGCTGGTCTCCACGCGCCACGCAGCAGCGCGCCGGTCGAGGACGCGATGCCGCCGCGCGAATTCCTGGCCTACCGCAGCGCCGCAGCTGATCGAGCGCGCGATGCCACCGCGCGCGAGTCGAGCGGCATGCAGCGCGCGCTCGGCCGCGAGTCCTCGATGCCCGGCGGGTGGCTGCCGCCGGCCAGAGCGCGGCCGACGTCGACGCGCGCGTCGGCCTCGCCGGCGTGGCTGAAGAAGGCTGGCGCCGGTCGATCAGAGCGTCGAGCTGCAGCGCTCGTGGGCGCATGGCTGCCGGCCTACGCCCACGAGCTGTACGACGGACGAGCGGGCTGGAAGCCGCTCGCGCGCGGCTTCGCCGAGCTCGGCGCGCGCGTGGCCTACTTCCCGGTGCGCTGGATGGGCTTCGAGTTCGACGGCGTCGGCATGCCCGGCAGCGCGCGCGACGGTCGTCGGGTGACCCTGGGCAGCTTCCGCGGCGGCTTGGTGCTGCGCTTGCCGTGGCGCGTGGCGCCCCTGCTCAGCGGCGGCGTCGGGGCCCTGGGGGCCTCGTCCGCGAGCGACGTGGTCGGCGACGACGTCGACGCGGCGTTCCACATCGGCGCCGGCGTGCAGGTGTTCGTGACGCGGGTGCTGCACGTGCGCAGCGACGGGCGCGACGTGCTCTCGCATCGCCGCGGCGTCGGCGCGGGGCCGGCGCACCACGGCGAGCTGCTCGCATCGATCGGCCTGCGCTTCGGTCCGCGCGCCGCGGCAGCGCCGACACCAGGTGTGACCACCCTGCTCGACGGCGACCTCGATCGCGTGCCCGATGCGCTCGATCGTTGCCCGCGCGAGGCCGGCGTGCCGCCCTACGGCTGCCCGCCGCGCGATCGCGACGGCGACGGCGTCGACGACACCCGCGACCGCTGCGCCGACATCCCCGGCACGCCCGCCGACGGCTGCCCCGCCCCGGTCGACGACGACGGCGACGGCGTCGCCGACCCGCTCGATCGCTGTCCGCTGCAGATCGGCGTCGCACCCGACGGCTGCCCGGCGGCGGCCGAGACGACTCCACCCGAGCCGCCCGAAGGCGACGCCGACGGCGACGGCATCGCGCGCCGCGACGACCGCTGCCCCGCGCAACGCGAGAGCCGCAACGGCTACGACGACGCGGACGGCTGCCCCGACGAGATGCCGGCCGAGGTCGCCGAGCTCGAAGGTGTGCTCACCGGCATCGGCTTCAAGGGGCAGACTGCCGAGCTCACCCCCGAGTCGCGCGCGACGTTGACCCGCGTGGCCGACGTGCTGCAGCGCAACCCCGGGGGGCGCT
>JAXLYC010000067.1:0-30131 GCA_046351635.1 Nannocystaceae bacterium
CTCGCCGGTGGGCCGGCAGACGGCGGCGGCGTGCTACCCTCGGCGCCGCCGTGAGCCTCACGCAGCCGCCGCGCGTGCACGTCGAGCCCGCCGCCCAGGTGGGCGCCGCGCTCGTGGCCACGCTGCCACAGTTCGCGCGGCACCGCGGGGCGCTGCTCGCGGTGGTGGGGCGCGGCCCCGCGCCGCCGTGGTGTCCGGCGCCCGCCACCTTCGCCGAGGTCGTGGCCGCGCTCGTGCGTGCGGGTGTCCCCGCACGGTGGACGCCGATCGGCCGCGCGCCGCGACAGCTCGGCAGCCTGTCGCAGCTGTCGCGCGACGGCGTCGATCCGCGCACGTTGCCGGTGCGTCTGGGCGCGTCGCGCTGCACCGTGCCGCGGGCGTGGATCGGGCGCCACCTGATCCTGCTGGTGCCCGCGGTCGTGGGCCCGGCCGACGAGGACCTCGGTCCGGTGCGCGCGGCGTTGCTGGGGCTCGCGCGCGCGGCCGGCTCCCCGCCGCAGGCCGACGCCGCGCTGGGGGCCGAGCTGCTCGCGGGCAGCTTCGCCGGCTGCAGCTGGATCGTCGACGCGCGGCAGCTGCTGGTGCGGCCGCGTCGCCCCGCCACGCGCGCCCACGCCAGCGGGCTCGATCGCGCGTTCGTCGTCGGCGGCGTGGGCTGGTCGGCGGACGCGGTGCTCGCCCGCGCGACCGCGCTCGACGCATGGATCGCCGCCAGCGCGCGGCTCGGGACCGCGGCAGCGGCCGGGCCCGCGCTCGAGTTCGACGGCGGCGCCGCGACGGCGCCGTGGCCCCGCGCGCGGCCCGAGCCGGTCACGATCGCCGGGCCACTTTGGTCATCGCGCGCGGGCGGACGCGAGGTGCGGCGGCCGTGAGTCGCCTGCTGCGGCGCACGCTCTACGCCATCGTTGCGGGCGCGCTGCTGTACGCGGTCGCGATGGTCTACTTCGACGCGCGTACCATCGGCGCGCAGCTGCGCGACTACCCGTGGTGGCGCTTCGTCGCGGCACTGGGGCTGTCGTCGATCAACTACCTGCTGCGCTTCGCCAAGTGGGAGCTGTCGCTGCGCTGGCTCGACGTGCGCACGACCGCGCCGGGGCTGTCTCGCGGGCGCTCGCTGGTGGTCTATCTCGCGGGGCTGTCGATGTCGATCTCGCCGGGCAAGCTCGGCGAGGTGTTGCGCAGCGCGCTGCTCAAGGCCAGCGACGGCGTGCCGTTCAGTCGCACCGCGCCGATCGTCGTGGCCGATCGCATCACCGATCTCATCGCGCTGGTGGTGCTGAGCCTGCTGGGGGTCTCGCGCTTCCGCGAGTACCTGCCGGTCGTGGTCGCGACCGCGGTGTTGGTGGCGCTGGGCGTGGTGCTGCTGGGCACGCCGCGGATCCTGCATCCGTTGCTGCGTCGGGTCGCGGGCTTGCCGGGCATCGGTGGCCTCGCGGCGCGGGCGGAGCTGCTGGTCGACAGCGCCGCGGTGGTGTTGCGGCTGCGGCCGCTGCTGCTGCTCGCGATGCTGTCGGTGGTGGGCTGGGGCCTCGAGTGCGTGGGCTTCTGGCTGATCGTCGGTGGCTTCGCCGGCACCGAGGCCTCGCTGACGCTGTGCGCGTTCCTGTGGTCGATCGGCACCCTGGTCGGTGCGCTCAGCTTCCTGCCCGGTGGCTTGGTTGCGGCCGAGGGCAGCCTCGCGGGCGCGACCGCGGCTGGTCGTCGGCGCGAGCGCACCGATGGCGCTCGCCGCGACGCTGCTGGGTCGCATCGCGACGTTGTGGTACGGCGAGCTCGTCGGCGGGGTCGCGCTCGCGGTGTTCCTGCGCGACCCGGAGGTGCGTGCCCGTGCGTTCGCTGACGCTGCCGCCACGCCGGCGCCGAAGCGATGAAATCACGCCGCGCGCCAGTGGACATCGGCGCGGGCCCGGGGCAGGCTGCCCGCGGCGATGAAGTACACCATCGAGGACATCTTCGACGTCTCGGCCGCGCGCTACTGGCAGGTCTTCTTCGACGACGCCTACAACGCGGCGCTGTGGCCGGCGCTGGACATGACGTGCGAGCCGCTCGAGCTGCGGCGCACCGGCGAGGGCGACGCGCTCGAGGTCGTCCGCGAGCAGCGGCTCACGCCCAAGCGCGAGGTCCCGGCGCTGATCCAGAAGTTCGTCAAGGGCGGCTTCAGCTACGTCGAGAAGAACACCTTCAAGGCGCGCGAGAACATGATGCGCACGGTGACCACGCCGAGCTTCATGGCGGACAAGATCACGACCCACGGCGTGTACCGGCTCGAGGTGCTCGGGCCCAAGCAGGTGAAGCGGGTGTGGGAGGGTACGGTCGAGTGCTCGATCCCCCTGCTCGGCGGCAAGGTCGAGAAGCTGCTGGTGGACGAGGTCCGCGAGAGCTACCGCCGCGCGACCGAATTCACGCGCAAGTGGCACGCCAGCCACCCCGAGGGCTGATCCCGCAGTTCGAGCCCGGGCGCGGACCGCGGCCGGGTATGCGCGCGATCGGGCGCCCGGCGATTTCGTCGTAATCGCGCCCGCGCTCGCGCATCATGGGTTCTGGCGGGGGCGTGGCCCCTGCCCAGCCGCCATGTCCCGCCTGCCGACCGACCCTGCGATGGTGGTGCCGCTGCGCCCGGTGGGTCGTCCGCCGAGCGAGCCGGCCCCGCAGGCCGACCCCCGCGAGCGCACCGAACAGCTGGTGGCGCGCGCGCGCCAGGGTGACCTCGACGCGTGGTCGCGGCTGTACCAAGAGACCTTCGACGGCCTGCTCAAGCACGTCTGCTACCTGACGGGCGACGCCGCGCTGGCCGAGGACCTCGTGCAGGACGCCTACGCCCGCGCGATGACCAACGTCAAGCAGTACGACGGTCGCGCGAGCTTCATGGGCTGGCTGCGCGGCATCGCGCTCAATGTCGTGCGCATGCACTGGCGTCGCTCGCGATCGGGCGATCGCGCCGCCGATCGCCTCCGCGTCGTCGCCGAGGTCACCGAAGCCGGTGCGGCCGCGGGCGTCGACACGGTCCACCTGCAGGACCAGCGCATGCGCCTGCTCTACGAGCTGCTGGGTACCCTGCCGGAGAACCTGCGCGAAGCCTTCGTGTTGCGCGAGCTCGAGGGGCTCTCGCCGGAGGAGGCTGCGACGCAGCTGGGCATCACCGAGGGCAACCTCGCGGTGCGCGCGAGCCGGGCGCGCGCGCGGCTGCGTGCAGAGCTCGAGAAGCTCGGCTGGACGGAGGCGGCGACATGAGCGGCGATCTGCTCGATGGTCTCGTCACCGACGCCCGCGCCTCGCTCGAGCGCGCGCGCCGGGCCGTGCCGCCCGACTTCGCGGCGGTGCTGGCCAAGGCCCGTGCCGAGCAACCCGATCTGCCGGCCATGCCGCCCTCGCTCGACGACGCCGACGACGAGCCGGGCGCCGACGTCGTCGACATCCGGCAGCGGCCGCGCACCGCGGCGGGGCCCGATCCGGTCGACGATCTCGTCGCGGGTGCTCGCGGTTCGATCGAGCGGATGATCGACGCGCGTCGACTGCGACCGATCCCGCCGATGCCGCGGCCGGCCGCGCCGCGTCGACGTCTCGCGATGGTCGTCGGCGCCGCGGGTCTGCTCGCCGCCGCCCTGGTCGCGACCTTCGCCGGGATCCGCTGGGTCGAGCAGGCGCAGCGGCTCGAAGACGAGGCCGCGCGCGAGCAGGCCGCGCAGGTCGGCCAGGCCCAGCCCGACGCGCCGGCCGACGTGGTCGACGTGGTGGTCGAGCCCGAGCGCCCGCGTGCGCGTCCGGTCGCGCCGCCGCCCGAGGCCGAGCCACAGCTCGCGATCGAGCCCGAGTCCGAGATCGTCGCGAGTCCCGAGCGGCCCAGCAAGCCCGCGGTCGAGCCCGATCGACTGCGCGCGCCTCCGAGCAGGCGCGCACGCTGTGGCGCGCAGGTGATCGCACCGGCGCCGAGGCGAAGTTCCAGCAGGTCGTCAACCAAGGCGGCCGCTCGAGCCTGGCCGAGCTCGCGTGGGGCGACCTGTTCACGCTCGCGCGGCAGCAGGGTGATGATGCGCGACTGGCCAAGCGTTGGCGCTCGTACCTCGCGCGCTTCCCCAAGGGGCGCTACGCCGACGATGCGCGCGCGGGCCTGTGTCGACGTGCGGGCGACGGTGGTGAGTGCTGGCGCGACTACCTGCGCGACTTCCCGCGCGGCAGCTATCGCGCCGAGGCCGGCGCGAGCATCGAGGGTCGCTGATGCGTCGCGCGTGGATGTCCTGGCTGCTGCTGCTGGGGTGCGGCGCAGCCCTACGTCGTCATGGGCGTGAGCACCACCGGTGACGGTGGCTCGACCAGCATGACCAGCGGCGACACCGACGGCGACGACGAGAGCAGCGGCGGCAGCGGCACCGAGGCCCGTCCTCGAGCGGCGGCGCGGCGAGCAGCAGCAGCAGCGGCGGCTCCAGCACGACCGAGTGCGAGGACAGTTGCACCACCACCACCACCGAGTCCAGCGACGACAACGGCGGTGGTCCCGGTGACGGTGGCGGCGACGGTGACAGCGACTCGAGCAGCACCAGCGGCTGAGCCCGCGGCAGCAGCGCGACGACGATGGCGCGGCTTGATTCGCCCGCGGACCTCGGGCAGCTTTGCGGCATCGCGGTGCGCCGTGCTCGGTGGTCGCGCGACGATCGGATGAACACCTCGTTCGTGGTCTTGTGCCTGGTGGTCGCGGCGACGCCGGCGAGGTCGGCCGCTGCGCCCGCGGCCAAGCCGACCGCGCCAACCGCCAAGCCCGGCACCACGCCCGCGACGCCGCGCCCGCGCGTGCAGGTGCTGCGGCTGCGGGCCCAGGGGCTCGAGCTCGCGCCGCTGCAGGCCGAGCTGGCGTTGCGGCTGCACCAGGTCGACATCGTCGATCACGACAGCGCGCCCACGGTCGCGGCCGACACGATGTTCGTGTTCGTCGATCTGCGACCGGTGGTGGAGCGACCCACCAGCTTCACGCTCACGCTCGTTGCCAGCGACGGCCGTGCCTACGATCGCATCATCGACGCGGAACCCGACGCGCCGCGCGACGACATCACGCGCCTGGTCGCCGGCAACATCGCCAACCTCGTGTCCGCGATCGAGTCGGGCACGGTACGGGCCGATCGCGAGGATGTGCCGGTGCCCGAGGCCGCGCCCAAACCCGACGCGTGTCCCACGTGCCCCGAGCCGCCGCCGCAACCGCAGTGCCCCGAGCCCCAGCTCGCCGGTGTGCCCGCGCCCGCGCCCGAGCCGGCGCTGGAGCTCGGCGTGGGCATCACGCCGCTCGCGGTGCTGGGCCTGGGGCCGCCGCGCGACGCCGATCACCACGCCGGCACGGGCGGCGAGCTGGCGCTGGCGCTGCGGTTGCACAACGGATTGCTGCTCACCGCGCAGGGGCGCTTCGCCGGCCGCGGCATGGCCGACACCGCGACGCTGCTGCGCGGCCGCGCTGCGATCGGCATCGGCTACGCGTGGCGACGCAAGGACTTCGAGCTCGCGAGCACGGCCGCGTTCACGGTCGAGCCGTGGAGCGTGCGCGCCTCGGGTTCACGCCGCGCCTTCGCGGACGAGCAGGGCGCCGCGCGACCGCGACGTCCGCTGCTGGGCGGCGCCGTGCGCGTCGTCGGCGGTCACGTGTGGCGCGTTCGCGGTGGCACCCGCGTCCGCTTGGGCCCGATGGTGGAGCTGGCCGCGTCGTCGGCCCCGGGCGATGGCGGCAAGGTCGTCGAGCTGCTCGACCAGGGCCTGCGGCCCATCGGACGCACCGGCGGGCTCGAGCTGGGCCTGGGCGTCGATCTGATGCTGTGGTTCGGACTCGGGCGTCAGCCCGACTTGGCTTCCTCTTCGGCCGGCAAGGGCGACTCGATCTCGCCCAGCACCCGGCGCAGCAAGCCCTCGACCAGCAACGCGCGCTCGCCCGCGTCGTAGCGGCCGTCCTGGTAACGCGCCTGCACGTCGTCGAACTTCTCGTGCGCGTCGCGGATGACCTTCTTGTACGGCTTGACCCGCCGCATGACCTCCTTCTGGTTGGACCAGAAGAACGAGATCAGCGTCGCCGCGGTGAAGCCGGTGAGGATCATGCCCAGCGGGCCACCGATGAGGTACTTGAGGCCCACGCGCAGGGCCACGACACCGGCGGCACCGAGCGCGAGCTCCTTGACCCCGCTCTTCTTCATCCGGCCCCAGGCCATGGGCAGAAGCTCGCCCGAGGCGATCACCAGGGCCACGAACTCGGCGCGCTTGGCCCCGTGGTCGTAGGTCTCCTTGATGACCTGCTGCATGAAGGCGTCGAACGTCTCGTAGACGTCGGCGGGGTAGGCGGTGTGGCTCTTCTGCTCGGCCATCGGGACCACGATAGCATCCCCAACCCGGGCAGCTGACGGGCTGTTTCCCACCGCGGTCCGCGTGACGGCCTGGGCGCCACCGGGCGCGCCAGCCCGGGCGCCACGGCTGCGGGCCCGCGGCTGCGCGTGCGCGGCGGCGCGCCGCCGGTCGCGTCACTCGAGCTCGTCGGTCGCGGTCGGCTCGGCATCGCCGACGAGCCCGTCGACCGTCGCGGTGCCCTTGCGCTCGAAGGTCGAGTAGGTCTTGTCGCCGTCGAGATCACCGTGGGCGCGCAGGGTCACCTCGCAGCGACCCTTGCCGTCGTCCTTCCACGCGTACTCGTAGTGGAAGCGATGCTTCTCGAAGGGCTCGTAGCCCAGGGCGCTCCACACCGGGTGCTCGCGCCACAGCGCCGCGTCGTATTCGACCCCTGGCGTGCAGCCCTTGCTGCAGTCGATCGACAACGGCGGCGTCACGCCGGTGGTGCCCTGGGCGCGACCGTCGTTCGGGCACGGCGCGAGCGCGAGCGTGCCGTCTGGGCCGATGCGCTCCATCGCGCCGGCGCTCTGCACACTGCGCCAGATGCCGCCCAGCGCCACGCGAACCTCCGAGGTCTTGGCCCGGCCCATGTACGACACGAACGCCTTGATCGAGGTCTCGACCAGCTCGACCAGCGGCAGCTTCGCGCCCGCGCGCAAGGTCGCGCCCTCTTGCGTCAGGGTGAACGACTCGAAGGTCGTCGCCGGGATGCCGGCGGCGACCGCCGCGACCTTGGCCGCGTCGAGCTGCGCGTTGACGGTGTCCTTGGCCGCGGTCGCGCTGGCCTCGTCGCGGAACTCGACCGCGACCGCCAACGCCATGGCCGCGTCGAGCTCGAAGTCACCGCCGGCGCGCAGCAGGCCCTTGGCCGGGGTCCCGTCGAGCTTGTCGGCCACCAGCGCGGGCACCTCGAACGCGAACCAGCCGTGGCGCTTGTGGTCGGCGAGCGCGACCGCCTTCGCGAGGTTGTTGTCGACCGCGGCCTTGCCCTTGCCTTGGCTCAGCGAGGTCACGGCCTCGGCCCAACCCTTGGTCACCGCGACCAGGGTGTCGTCGTCGAGCGCGAAGGCCTTGGCGCCGTCGGGGCCGCTGATGGTGGCGCGGCCGTCTTGCTCGCCGAGGGTCAGCTCGTGCTTGGGGTCGAGCTCGAGCTTCGCGATGGTGCACTCGAGTGCGGCCTTGGTGCCCAGCCGCGGCAGCTTCACCGCGAACACGGCGTTGCTGCCCAGCGCATCGAAGCCGACCACGTACTGCTGCAGGCCGTCGAGATCGACCTTGCACTCGTCCCGCACGGCCGTGATCTTGTCCTCGACGCCCTGGTCCTTGGCCAACGCGCGCAGCCGTCGATAGGTCTCGCTGCCGACGATCGCGCTGCCGTCGACGCTGACGATGCCGGTGGCGCCGTCGGGGACCAGGCCCTCGAGCTGGCTGCGGCCGCCCTTGCACGCGGTCAGCACCATGCACGCGAGCAGACACCCGGTGACGCGTCGGCGCACCCGGGCCACGGAGCGATCGCGGCGAGTTTGCATGCGTCGCTCGTACCACGAAGTCGAGGCGTTGCCGTGGCCTGCCGGGCGTGCGCGCGCGCGCCATGGCACAATCCCGGCTAGCACGCGAGACCATGGCGACCCTGCCGACCCGTACGTTCGCGCTCTGTCTGCTCGCCGCCTCGGCCTGCCGTCCCGGCGAGCCGACCGTGTCGCCGCAGGCCAAACGCCCGGCGCCGCGGCCCGATGCGCCCGCGGTCGATCCCACGGACGCCGACCCGCGCATGGGCAGCGGCGAGCCCGACGGCGAGGCGCCCGCGCTCGACGAGGCGCGCCGCCAAGCCGCGCGAGCGCCCGGCGCCGGCGAAGCTGCAGGATCGCGAGGCCGCGCTCGCGGCGGTGACCCACGGCAACCCCGAGGGAGCGATCCCGGTGCTCACGGCGGCGCTGGCCGACAAGCCCAAGGACGTCGAGGCCCGCGTCGCGCTGGCGCGGGCCCACGCGCAGCTGGGCGCGCTCGATGCCGCGATCGCGGCGCTGGCCGACAAGCGCGGCGCGCCCGACGAGGTCGAGATCGTGCAGCTGCGCGCGTGGTGCCTGCGCGCCCAGGGTCAACACGCCAAGGCCGAGGCCCTGCTCGAGGAGGCGCTGCGCAAGCACGCCGCGAGTCCGGCGCTGATGGGCGATCTGGTGGCGGTGCGGATCGACACCGGTCGTCGCGGCGACGCGGCCACGCGCGCGCTCATCGATCAGCTCTACGACCTGGACGACGGCGGCAAGGCCAAGTCCGCCGCGGATCTGCTGGGTGTCGCGATGGCCGCGCTGGGGCAGGGCGGCAAGGGTGGCTTCCACGACGCCAACATGGTGCTGGGCGACGCCGAGACCGCAGCGCCAGTCGAGGCCGGCAGCTGGACCGGCGATCGCGTGCGACTGCTGCGCGGCGCGATGTTCCTCGAGAAGTACGCCGCGGCCGAAGCCACCGAGACCTTCGAGCTGGTCCTCGCGCGCGACCCCTGGCACCCCGATGCGCTCGCGGGCCTGGCCATGGTCCACGTCGAGAACCTGCGCTTCGCCGCGGCCGCGCGCGCGGCCACCGAGGCGCTGATGGTCAACCCCCATCATCCCGACGCGCACGCCGTGCTCGCGCGCATCGGACTGATCGAGGGCCGCGCCGACGAAGTCGAGCAGCACACCAGCGCCGCGGCGCTGCGGGTCGATCCGTCGCACACCCGCTCGCTGACCGTGCTCGCGGCCCTGGCGATCGCCCACAACGACGCCAAGGGCTACGCGACCGCGCGCGATCGGGCCCTGGCCAAGAACCCCAGCGACGGCTTCTTCTTCAAGGACCTCTCGGAGATCCTCGGCTTCTTGCACCTGTACCCCGAGGCCGACACGGTGCTGCGCGAGGGCGCCGCGCTGGCGCCCAAGGATGCCTACGTGCAGAGCGCCCTGGGGCTCAACCTGCTGCGGCTGGGCGACGAGACCGCGGGCCGCGCGGCGCTCGAGAAGTCGTGGAAGGGCGATCCCTTCAACGAGCGCACGCGCAACGTGCTCGACCTCTACGAGAAGACCCTCGACAGCGACTACGCGGTCCAGACCGTGGGCGACTTCACCGTGCGCCTGCCCAAGACCGACCGCGAGTTCGTGCAGCCGGTGCTGGTCGACTTCGCCGCGCGCTCGCGCAAGGCGCTCGACGGCTTCTATCACGTCGATGCGGGCAAGCTGCGGCTGGAGTTCTTCGAGTCGCCCGACGCGTTCTCGGTCCGCACCGTGGGCGTGCCCAGCCTCGGCGCAGTCGCGGTGTGCTTCGGTCCGGTGATCACGTTCATCGGGCCGTACTCGGGCCGCGTGAACCTCGATCTGGTCATGCGCCACGAGCTCGCCCACGTCTATGCGATCCGTCGCAGCAAGGGCCGCGTGCCGCGGTGGTTCACCGAGGGGCTGTCGGAGTGGGAGTCGGAGCAGGCCGACCCGGCGTGGGCGCGCGAGAGCGCGGCGCTGCTGCTGGAGGCGCGCCGCGCCGGCAAGCTGCGCAAGCTGTCGGAGCTCGAGCTCGCGTTCATCCGCGCCGAGAGCCCGGTGATGATGGAGGCCGCCTACGCCACCGCGGCCTATGCGATCCGCTACCTCGCCGCGACCTACGGCCGCGACAAGCTCATCGCCGTGCTCGATGGCTACGCCCAGGGCAAACAGACCCCGGAGCTGTTCGAACAGCACCTGGGCAAGCCGCTGGCGACCATCGAGGGCGAGTTCGAGACGTGGTTCGCGGCGCAGCTGGCCAGCAAGCTGTCGGGCTGGATCCCGCGCGGCCGGCCCGAGGGCGACGACGCCCGCCACGCGCTGTGGGTCACGGCACAGAAGCAGGTCGAGGCCGGCGAGCACGCCGAGGCCGTGCGAACGCTCGAAACCTTGATCGCCAAGGGCGGCGACGGCTTCGCCGCGCGCATGGCCGTGGCCGAGCAGCTGATGACGAGCAAGCCCGCGTCGGCCAAGCGTCACCTCGAGGCGGCGCGGAAGTTCCACACCGAGTCCATCGAGCCGTACGTGCGCCTGGCCGCGCTCGCGCGCAAGGACGCCGACGTCGCGGGCGAGAAGAAGGTGTTGCGCACCGCGCTGGGCATCGACGCCGACTCGCTCGATCCCGCGGCGCGCCTGCTGATGCTCGGGCTGGTGACCGACGACAAGGACGCCGTCGTCTACGCCCGCAATCGCGCCGCCGCGCTGGCGCCGTTGCACCCGATCGTGTTGGCTGCGCGGGCGCTGGTGTTGCAGGCCGAGGGCAAGGCCGACGCGGCCAAGGCCGCCCTCGCGCGCGCGAACGAGGCCATTGCGGCGACCCAGGGCCGCGGCCCGGTCGACACCCTCGTGGTCGTGGCGCTCGCGCAGGCGGCGACCGGAGACGCCGCCGGGGCCAAGAAGACCGCCGCGACCGCGCTCGCGGGCGAGCTGCCCGAGGTCGCGCGCAAGCGCCTCGCGGGGCTGTGACGCGCACGAGCGCGGGTCGCCGCCTCTGCGCTGCGACCCGGTCCGTGAAGAGGAAGCTCCGCGTCGCCTTCCTGCGACAGTCCCTCAGCAGTCGCCGTGCAGGAACTCGTCGGTGCTCGCGTCTTCGCCGAGGCAGTCGCCGGTCAGCCCGTCGCCGAGCACGTACGCCTGTGCCGGCGCGCCATCGTTGTAGACGATGCCGCAACCGCCGTCGCCGAAGTCGCGGTCGGGGTCGCACGGCTGGCACTTGAAGCTCTTGTTGCAGACGAAGGTGTCGTCGCAGAAGAACGACTTGCAGAACTGGTCGCGGATGTGCTGACCCTCGGTGTCGTCGCCGAGCGTGGCGCCGGGGATCATCGGCTGGTCGGTGTCCGGATCGATGCAGTAGGAGCTCGAGCCGAACTGCACCAACTCGAGGCCGTTGGCGCAGCCTTCGCCCGACGGCGGCGGGCAGCCGGCCTGGCCGCGGTTCTCCTCCGTGCACGCCAGGCTCACGCACGAGTCCTTGCTGGCGAGGTCGAAGAAGCCGTTCTTCGCGCTGGGGCCGCTGGCGTAGCTCATGGGATCGCAGGTCACCGGCTTGTAGTCGGCGACGCAGATCTTGTCGATCTTGGTCGAGTCGAGATCGATGTGCTCATCGTCGAACTTGCACACCGGCACGTAGCGGTTGTCGCCGGTGGGGCTGCACTCGGTCGCGGTGCCGCAGCGCTGCACATCGTCCTTGGGCTTGAGGATCGCGGTGCAGGCGGCCGCCGAGCCCAGCGCGATCACCAGCGCGCTCGTGCGCAGCAGCAGGGAGGTCGGGGCGGCGGAGCGGCGGGCGGGAGCGGTCATCGTCTTGGGCTCGTCGAGCGTCGTGGGCAGCCGCGCGCGCCGGCCCGGTGGGGCCGAACTCGAGCGGGGCGGGGCCCGAGCTTAGGGCCCCGCCTGCGGCGGCGCAAGCCGGGGATTGTGGCGTGATCGTGCGGCAGTGGGGCGGTTCAGGCCGCGGCGCGCGGCAGCGTGAGCTCGAAGCGCGTGCCGCCGGGGCCTGTCTGCGCGACGCGGACGCTGCCGCCGTGATCCGCGAGGATCTGCTGGACCATCGGCAGGCCCAGGCCGGTGCCCTGGGCCTTGCGCGTGTAGAAGGCCTCGAAGATGCGCTCGAGCTGGTCGGGCGGGAGGTCGATGCCGCCGCCGTTGTCGCTGACAACCAACACCACGGTGTCGTCCTTACAGTGCAGCTCCACGCCGACGCGTGGCGCGCGATCGCCGGCCCCGGGCCTGCGCTCGAGCGCGGCCTCCTTGGCGTTGCGCACCAGGTTGAGCAGCGCCTGCCGCAGCTGGTTGGCGTCGCCCAGCACCATCACCGGCGCGCTCGGCAGCTCGGGCGCGAGCGTGACGCCGTGCTCTTGCAGCTCGGGCGCGGTGAACTCGAGGAACGACTCGAGCTCGGCGCGCAGATCGAGCGCCGCGAGCTCGGGCTTGGGCCGCCGCGCGAAGCGCAGGTAGCTCTCGGTGATGTTGGTGAGGCGATCGACCTCGGCGGTGATCTTGCTCAGCAGTCGCCGACCTTCGCCGTGCTCGGGCAGCTCGTCCTCGAGCAGCTCGACGTTGAGCGCGACCGCCGAGAGTGGGTTGCGGATCTCGTGGGTGATCTGCGCCGCGAGCTGGCCCGCGGCGGCGAGCCGCTCGCCCCGCACCAGCAGGCGCTCGCGTTCCTGCAGCGCGTCGGCCATGAGGTTGAACTCGGCGGCGAGTCGGCCGACCTCGTCGCCGCGGCCGGCGAGGTCGGGCGCCACGCGTTGCGACCAGTCGCCGCCGCCGAGCCGGCGCACGCCCTGGGTCAGCCGACGCAGCGGCCGCAGCGTCAGGAACACGCCGAAGGTCGCGAGCACGCCCACGACCAGGGTCGCGATCGCCAGCCCCAGGGTCCAGCGCTCGGCGCGGGTGCGTGCCTGCTGGACCTCGTCGCGCAGCTCTTCGATCGCGGCGCCGCTCTGCGCCCGCAACGACTCGAACAGCTGCTCGATCTGGCCCTGCGCGCGCACGTCGGCCAGCACCGCATCGACCTCGCGCGTGACGACCAGCGACTGCAGCTGATCGAGCGAGGCCTGGATCCGGCGCAGCTCGGTGAGCTCGTCGTCGCCGCCGAAGCGTTCGGGCTCGCGCAGCGCCGCGTCGATGGGCTCGCGCGCAGCCTCGACCATGCTGGCGCGGGCCTGCAGCGCCGCGTCGAAGTTCTTGGTGAAGCCGGGATCGTCGGGCACCGCGGGCTCGCGCCGCTGGTGCGTGCGGACCTGCTCGCCGATGCGCACCGCCTGCACGTGCGCCTGGGCCAGACGCTTGTCGAACACCGCGTAGACCTCGACCAGCCGATCGAAGCCGGCCTGGATGTCGCGCAGCTGGCCCAGGGTCACGGCGCCCCACACCAGCGTGGCGACCAGCACCACCGTGACCAAGGCTGCGATCCGCACCGCGAGGCTGTCGCGCGCCTGCAAGCCGGCCTGCGAGCGCGCGGCGGGCCGCGCTGCCGCGACCGCGCCCGAGGTGCCCGACGCGGTGCCGGCGCGGACGCTCGCGCGCCCTGCCGCGGCGACGTCGGTCTCGGCTGGGTTGGGGTCGGTCATGCGTCGACACGCCGGCGCGTCGCGGCAGGCCCGGGACAGCGCACCCGCGGGGCCGGCCCCGATGAAGGTAGCATCGCGCAGCGGGGCCCGCCTTTGTGCGGCCGTTGCCCCTTTTCACGACGCGCCGCGCGTGCAACTGTTGAGACGCCCGCCGATGCGCCGCTCGACCCTGTTCTGCACGAGTCTCGTCCTGGCCGCCGCGATGGCACTGCCGTCGGCCGCCGTGGCTGCGCCCGCCCCGAGCCCGGCGCCGGTCGTCGTGGCGCATGCGCTCGCGAGCACCGCGACGCTCGAGGATGCGGCCTCGGTGCTCGGCCTCGACTCCGACGACGCCGCCGCCGGCGCGGCGCTGACCAAGGCGCTGCGCAAGGCCTTCGCCGCGCGCGGCCTCTCGGGTGGACCCGAGATGAGCCTGGCCGAGATGCGCCTGACGATGGGCTGCGAGCGCAACGACGCGTACAAGTGCTTTGCCGAGGGCGGCAAGGCCATCGAGGTGCGGCAGCTGGTCTACGGCAAGCTGAGCAAGAGCGGCAGCGGGTATCAGCTGCAGCTCACGCTGCTCGAGGTCGCGAGCGTGCTCGATCGCACCGAGTCGCGCAAGCTGTCGGCCTCGGAGCTCTCGCCCGACAAGATCGACGCGACCGCGACCGCGATCGTCTCGAGCCTGCTCGGCGACCAGACCGACACCGAGCCGGTGCCGGGCAACGACGAGCCGGTCGTGACGACCCCGTCGGTGCCGCCGGGCACCGACACCGGCGAGAAGCCGCCCAAGAAGTACATCTGGGGCCGGCACAAGCCGGTCGCGTCGTGGAAGAAGATCGGCCTGGGCGTCAGCGCCGGCCTCGCGGTCGCGGGCATCGCCATCGGCGCGGGGCTGTCGGCCTCGCTGGTGACGACGCTGAAGAAGGACCTGCGGCGCGCGGTCGACGACAGCCTCCAGGACTCCAAGCGCGAGAACGACATCCCGCGCAACACGCCCGACTACTGCGTGTTGGCGAGCGAGAGCAAGGACGGCGGCAAGACCGTGAAGAACGCCTCGGTCACGCGCGTGTGCAACAAGGCCGCGGGCGTCGAGAAGGGCCAGTACGCCGCGTGGGTGGGCGCGGGCGTCTTCACGGTCAGCACGATCGCGTTCACCGTGCTGCTGTTCGTGCGCAAGCGCGAGGGCAGCGACGCGGCGGCCAAGCTGCTGCGCCGCGATTTCGCCCTGGGCGCGACGCCGATGCGCGGCGGCGTGAGCATCGGCAGCCGCTTCCGCTTCTGAGGCGCGCACGCGCCACGGTCCGGCCGCGCCGCGACAGCGACGGGAAGGAGACAACCCCTCACTGCGGCGGTTCGCCGGCTTCGTTGGGCTCGTCGTCGTCGTCGGCGGCGCCCTCGGGCGGGCGGCGTCGCGGCTCGGTGTCCTCGACCGCTCCGCCGCCCTCTTGCGGCAGCTCGAAGTCGGCGCTGTCGAGGTTGTCCTCGCGGAACACGACCGTGACCTGCACGTAGGTGTCGCTCTTGGGCTGATCGGGCTTGGGCGCGTCGACGCGCGCGCGCACGTAGGAGCGCCAGATGTTGCTGCCGCCCGCGGTCACCTGCGACAGCGTCTCGGCCAGCAGCTCGACCTCGTGCGCGAACGGGCCGCGCAGCACGAAGCGGCAGCGGATGGTGCGGCACTCCACGGCTTCGACCGAGACCCGCGGCTCCTCGGGCGCGCCCTCGAACGCGATGCTGCGCGCGTAGGTCACGGCCTTGTTCACCAGGGTCTGGTGCGGTCGCGCCCACGCGCTCTTCATCGGCTCCGCGTCGAAGTCGACGGTCTCGTAGCGGGTGAACGCGGCGTCGAGCTCGCCTTGCGGGCGCGCCTCGAAGTTCTTCTTCGCCGGTCGCTTGGGTGGCTTCTTCTTGTTGTCGGCCTTGGCCGCGCCCTGATCCTTCTCGCTGACCTTGACCGAGCCGTGGGGCACGTTGATGGCCCAGTGCACGCCGACCGCGAGCGTCGCCAGCACCGGCGCGAGCAGCATCGAGCGCATGCGACTGCCACGGCCCGGCGCGGGCGCGGCGATCTCGGGCAAGGGCTTGCGCGGCGCCTCGTCGCCGCTGCCCTCCGGCGCGGTCGCGACCGCCTTCGCCGGCGCGGGCGCCTCGGCGGCCGCCGGCGGCGGTCCCATGGTGTCGGTGGCGTCCACGGTCACGTCGCGCCGTCAGTGACCCCGAGGGCCGGCAGGGGCACGCGGACGCGCCAGGTTCCGTCTTGCAGCACGAGGTCGAGCATGTGGCGCGTGCCGTCGGCCGCGATGATCGCGACCTGGGCGTCGGTCTCGCCGCCGGCGACGAGCTCGGCCTTGGCGACCTGGAAGGTGTCGGGCACGTCGACGATCTGCAGCATCTCGTGCAGCTCGATCGAGCGCCGTCCGCCGACCTGATCGCTGGCGCGTGCTGCCGCGCGCTCGAGCTGCTCGACCGCGTCCTGCGACAACAGCGGGATCAAGGCCTTGGCGTCGCCGCGCTGCATGAGCGCTGCAAAGGTGCGCGCGGCGGTGACCGGCGCGGCCTCCTTCTCGCGCCCGCACGAGACCGACGTCAGGGCGAGCACGGCCGCGAGTGTCATCGTGCGGATGGTTGCGGTTCGCATGGCGGCCTCAGTCCCCGTCGTCGCGTACCTTGTGCATGCCCAGGCGCTTGAGCAGCTCCCGCAGATAGTAGCGTGTGATGCCGGCCTCGGCCGCCGCGCGGCTGAGGTTGCCGTCGGTTCGCTCGAGCAGGCGGCCGAAGTACTCCCGCTCGAAGCCGTCGACCATCTGCTGCTTGGCGTCCTTGAACGGCGCGCTGAACATCGCGTCGTCGAAGCCGCCGCTGGCGGGGCGCTGCTGCTCGCTCGCGGCCGCCTGCGCAGCGACCGCCCGGGGGTCCTCGCGTCGACCCAGGTGCAGGTCGCTGGGCTCGATGATGCCGGCGCGGCACAGGTGGGCTGCGCGCTGGATCACGTTCTTGAGCTGACGGACGTTGCCGGGGAAGGTCTCGGCCAGCAGCGCGTCGCGGGCCTGGTCCGACAGCCGCGGTCGCGGCAGCGCGCCCTGGTGCAGCCGCACGAAGTCCTCGAGGAATCGATCCGCCAGCATGACGATGTCTTCGCCGCGCTCGCGCAGCGGCGGCAGATCGACCGCCATGACCGACAGGCGGAAGTACAGGTCCTCGCGGAACAGCCCCTGGCCCACCATCATGCGCAGGTCACGGTGCGTGGCTGCGACCACGCGCACGTCGACCTTGCGCACCTGACTCTCGCCGATGCGCTGGACCTCGCGACGATCGAGCACGCGCAGCAGCTTGGGCTGCAGGTCCAGCGGCAGCTCGCCGATCTCGTCGAGGAACAGCGTGCCGCCGTTGGCCTCCTCGAAGCAGCCGGCGCGGTCGGTCACGGCGCCGGTGAACGAGCCCTTCTTGTGGCCGAGGATCGAGGCCTCGGCGAGCTCGCGCGGCATCGAGCCACAGTCGAGCACCACGAACGGACCCTGCGCGCGGTTGCTCTCGTCGTGCAGCGCGCGGGCGACCAGCTCCTTGCCGGTGCCGGTCTCGCCGCCGATGAGCACGCTCATCTCGGTGGGGGCGACGCGCTCGAGCGTGGCGAAGACCTCGCGCATCGCCGAGCTCTTGCCGTACATCGCACCGAAATGGTCCTCGCCCGAGATCGGGACCTGGACCTCGTCGGCCGAGAGCAGCTCGAACTCGGTCTTGCCGACCTTGACCGCGTGGCTCGATTCGATCCACGCCGAGCGCACGCGCACGCCGTTGACGAAGGTGCCGTTGGTGCTGTCGAGATCGTGGATCTGCACCCCGGACTCGCCGATGACGAGCTCGGCGTGGGTGCCGCTGACCGAGGTGTCGGTCAGGACCAGGTCGTTCACGGCGCTGCGGCCGATGGTCACCCGCGAGCGCGCGACGGTGATCTGCGCCCCGCGGTCCGGCCCGTCCTTGACCCGGAGCATCACCCGGCGCAGCTGCTTGTGGGTGTGCTGGGCCGCGAAGAACGTGGTCGTCATGCCGGTTTCGGACGGCTCTCGGCGTTGCGTACTCAAGTGCGGCCTGCGACCCGAGAGTGCCCGAATCCCGCCGCCGATGCCAGCCGGCCGGACCGCGAGCGGCGCGCAGTGCCGCGCGCCGGTCCGCGCCTGTGTAAGCCCGGCGCCGCGCGCGGGTTGTACTGCGCGATGGGTGGGGACGTACGACTCTGGGCGTGGCCGTTGGTCGTGGTCACGATCGCGTGTCACGGTGGAGCCGACGGCGTCGTGGCCGATGCGTCGAGTAGCAGCGGCGGCGACGCGTCGTCGAGCACGAGCACGTCCGACGGCCTCGAGCCGGGCACGCAGACCGGCGAGACCGACGGGCAGAGTCCGCCGTCCGAGCCCGGCGCAGCGGCGTTCGGTGGCGGCACCCGACTCGCGCCGGTGGTCGAGACGTCGCCCGAGGGCGAGGTGCGGCTGCTGTACTGGTACGACCGCGAGCTGTCGATCGAATGCGAGTTCGCCCGCGCCGGCGATGGCACGATGCGCTGCCTGCCGCGCACGACCGACGGCATCCTGGCGGGCTTCGACGGTCAGGCGTGCGAGAAGGCGGTCGTGTCGGTCGGCACCTGCGGCGCGGCGCCGTCGTTGGTGAGCATGCCCGCGCCGGGCGCGGCCGAATGCGACGAGGGCCCACGGCAGCTGACGTTCCGCGTCGGCGCGCCCACGCTCGCGCCGGCGGAGCTGTGGCGCGTGTACCCGGGCGTGGGCCACTGCATGTTCGTCGAGGGCGGCAAGGGCGGCGGCGACTACCGCGAGCTCGAGCGCGTCGACGACGAGATGTTCGTCGCCGCGCAGTGGTACGACGAGCCCGACGGTCGCGGCCTGGCCGAGCGCGTGTTCGCGGCCGAAGACGGCAGCTGGGAGCGGCACGGGCTGGTGAATCCCGCGACCGGCTTCCTGTGCTCGCCGTACCCGGCGGCGTCGGGCCACGGGCAGTGGCACACCGAGTGCTCGTCGTGGCTGCCGCACCTGGGCATGGCGTTCGCGGCCTCCGATTGCAGCGACCCGCTCATCGCGGTCGCGGACGATGGCACCTGTCGACCGCCCGAGGTCGTGCCCGCGGGCGGTGGCGACTGGGTGCGCCTGGGCGCACGGATCGAGGACTCGCCCGCGTACGGCGGCAGTCCCGAGACCTGCTGGCCGCGCGACGTCGACGACTGGGATGTCGACGATCTGTATCGACCCGGGGCCTCGGCGCCCGCGCCCGAGCCGTTGCGGGTGACGCCGGAGTTCCTCGGCGAAGGTCGGCTGCAGCGTCTGGCCTGGCGCGGCGAAGCGGGCGGACTGCACGAGGTCCACCGCGGCTCGCAGTGGTACGACTCTGCGCTCGAGCACGGCTGCGAGAGCCTCGCGACGGCGGACGGCCTGCGCGTGTGTGCGACCGCGACCGCGCCGCTCGAGCCCACCGAGGTGTGGGGTGACCGGGCGTGCGAGAGTGTCGAGCTGCGCGAGCACTACGGCGAGTACGTGCCCAACGCGATGGTGTTCTGGCAGGACACCGGTTGCGGTCGCGTAGCCCTCGAGGCCCGTGCGGTGCTCGGACGCTACGACGGGCGTCGCTACCGTCGCGACCGCGAGGGCGCCTGCGTGCCCGCCCTCGACGATGGCTTCATGTCGGAGTTCGTGCAGCTGGGCGACACCGTGCCGATGTTCAACCTGCCGCAGCTGACGCGGCAGACCCTCACGGACTGACGGCGGCGCGCCTCAGTTGAGCAGCTCGTCCTTGGGCACGACGCGCAGGTGCTTGGGCTTGGCCTTGGGCCGCGACTTGCGGCCGTCGCCGTCGCCGCGGCCGCGCCACGGCTGCAGCGTCACCAACAGCGCGATCGCGATCGACACCAGCCACGGCACCACCACCGGCCACTGCGCGCCGCGACCGAGCGGACCGACGACGCCGAGGATCACCAGGATCCCCGCCAGTGTCCGCCCGCGCATGTTGATCGCGCCCAGCAGCGACAGCTCCTGCTTGCCGAAGACCACCGCGAAGGCCGTGAGCGCCGCGAGGTCCATCGCGTTGCTGCCGCCGTGTTCCACCGGTGGCAGCACCGGCGCGAGCAGGGCGTAGACCAGGTAGCCCGCGGTGCCGGCACCGATCATCAAGAGCAGGTAGCGGCGCGTGCCCCAGAACGCCTCGAGCGGCGAGCCGAAGAACCACTGCACGAACAGCGTGCCGATCACCAGGCCCACGCCCTCGCCGGGGTAGACGAAGTTGGCCGTCAGCGGCTGCCACACGCCCTCGCCGCGCAGCAGCGCGCCCGGCTGCAGTCGCAGCGCGGTGCCCAGGGGCTGATCGGCCAGGATCGCGGTGGCCGCGAGCGTGAGCAGCAACAACGCCAGCGAGCCCTTGCCGAAGCGCGGCAGCATGCTGGTCCAGCCGGACCGTGGGCCACCGGGGCCAGAACGTGGGGAGCTCCGAGGGCCGCGCGCCAAGGTGCCGGGCAGTCTAGCAGGCGGCGCGGCGCGGCGCCGCCCGACCCGTGAACGGCCGCGCAGTCGCGGGCGATCGCCGGTTTCTGGATCGCCGGCGCCACGATCGGCATTGCTTGTGGCATGTCGCTCAACCGCCGCCGCCATCGCCTCTTCGTGACGCGCAACACCGAGTACCACCTGCGCGCCGACGAGTGCGTGGGCGTGCGCGACCGCGAGACCGGGCAGTGGTTGCGCGACCACGCCGCGCTGCGGCTGCGCGCGCTCAAGCTGCCGCCGGCGGGGCACGACCACGTGTGGCTCGGCCAGCGCATCCAGTTCTGGGGCTCGAACACCGACGTGGTGACGTCGCCGGTCGTGGCCGTGGGTAGACCGCCGCGCGAGAGCATCGATCACTACGTTTCGCTGATGCGCGCCGGCGCGATCGCATGTTGAGCCGCGGCGCCGGCACGGCGCACGGGTGCTAGGCTAGCGGTCGTTCGTGGCCAAGGCCGTCCGACTCCCGCTGCAGATCGGCACCTCGAGCCTGTGGAGCATCGCGCGCGGCGCGATCCTGCTGGTGCCGGGGGTGTTGTTCGCGCCGGTCGGCATCGTCGCCGGCGGTGCGATCGCGTGGTACGGCGGCGGCGAGATCAGCTTCGGCATCGGGGTCTTCCTCGCGGTCGTGCCGATCCTGTTCGTGCTGTTCGCGATCGGTCAGCTCTCGCGCGTGCTGCGGGTGCGGCCCAGCGACGTGGTGCTCGACGCCGAGGGCCTGCGCGTCGAGGGCGGGCCGCACGACGGCGCGCGCGCGAGCTGGGCGCAGCTGGCGGGCGACAACTGCCGGCTGGTGACCGACAAGGACCGCGGCCTGACGCCGTCGGACATCCTCGCGGCGAACTGGTCGGAGTCCGATCGCGCGGGCCAGGAGGTCGTGCGCATCGTCGCGGTGCAGGACGGCCGCGACGTGGTGTTGGCCGAGGCCCACGCGCCCGAGGAACGCGAGTCGCTCGGCGCGCTGTTCGAGTCGATCCGCGCGGGGCGGGGCGAGCACGCCCAGGAGATCGCGCCGGCCGACCCCGAGGGCACGTCGCTGCTGCGCTGTCCCAGCTGCGGCACCGCGGTGCGGCCGGTCGCGCAGGCGCGCACGCGCTGCCATCGCTGCGAGACCGAGCTCGAGGTGCCGCCGGCCGTGGCCGAGCGCGTGCGTAGCAGCGATGCGGCCGCGGGCGCGCGCGGCCGCATCGACGCCGCGGTCGGACGCTTGATCGATCAGCCCGGCGCCGGCCGGACCACTGTGGCGTTCGCGCTCGCGGGCACGGCCATGGTGCTGGCGTGGCCGGCCTCGATCGCGATCGCGGCGGTGCAGTGGCAGCACGACAACCTCGGCGCGGTGCGGGTGCTGTCGCTGCTGGTGTTCCCCGCGGCGATGATCCTCGGGCTCGCGTTCTTGCTGCGGTTGTCGCTGGTGGATCGCTTCGCGCTGCGGCTGCTGACGCTCGACTTCGGCGCGCGCGACCCGGCGCGGCCGGGCGATCCCTTCGGGTGTCGCGGCTGCGCCGCACCGCTGCCGGACGCGGCCCAAGGCGTGCTCGTGCGCTGCGCCTATTGCAGCGCCGACAACGTGCTGGGACTCGATCTGCGCGCGCACGCCCGCCGCTCGCAGGGGTCGCGCGCTCGCTCGACGACGCGCTGGCGTGGCGCGCGCGCGAGCGTCGGCGCTGGCGCTGGCGCGTGGTGCCGGCGCTGGCGATGACGGGGTTGGGCGCGGCGCTGTTGTGGCTGGCGATCCGCCCGCTGCCGCGCTCGCACGCGCTGGAGGCCGCGGCGGGACACGGTGCGATCGTTCGCATCACCACCGATCCGCGCGACGAGCGACGGCCGGTGCGCTCGGTCGCG
This sequence comes from Nannocystaceae bacterium, assembly GCA_046351635.1. Classification (GTDB taxonomy): domain Bacteria; phylum Myxococcota_A; class Polyangia; order Nannocystales; family Nannocystaceae; genus Xiheibacterium. The sequence goes on from JAXLYC010000067.1 coordinate 21,787, forward strand.
GGCGATCGGCTGGCGGTCATCGTGCCAGGCGATCCGTCGCACGTGATGACGGTGGATGCGAGCGACGGCGGCGATCGGCGCGACGGCGGCATCGCCGAGGCCGCGACCTGGCTCGCCGATGGACGCCTGGCGGTGCTCGACGGCGGTCGGCTGTTGCGCCGCGCCGAGGGCGACGTCGCCGAGACGCCGGCGGCCGATCGCGCGGGCCAGCACCTGACGGCGATTACGGGTACCGATCCCTTCGCGGTCGCGCTCGCCGATGGTTGGGTCGGCGTCGCCAGCTGGGCCGAGCTGGGCGACGACGCGCCGCGGGTGCAGGGCGCCGTGCTCGGCCGCGAGGCCGCGCGCGCGCCCGACGGTCGGCAGCTGGCCTACGTGCGCGCGGGCACAGGCGGCGACGAGCTCGTGGTGACGGCCCCCGGCAGCGCCAACGTGCGCGTGCTGCTGGCCGACGCGCGTGCCAAGTCGAGCCCCAGCTGGTCGCCCGACGGCGCGTGGATCGTGCTCGCGATCGACGAGGGTGATGGCACGACGTCGCAGCGCAACCTCGTGCTGGTGCGCGTCGGCGACGCTGCGGCGGTGCCGTTGACGCAGGGCGACGCCGATGCGTGTGAGCCGTCGTGGGCCGCGGACGGCAGCATCGACTTCGTCGCGCACGCATTCCAGCGCTACGACGTCTTCCGCGTGCGACCGCAGCTGCCCGCGGGCCCGACCGCCGCGGCGGTGGCCCAGCAGCCCTTGCTCGCGCCCGGCGAGGCCGCGACTGCGTTGGTCCGCGTGACGTCGTCGCAGTGGAACGAGCACGATCCGCAGCTGTCGCCCGACGGCCGCAGCCTCGCGTTCTTCGAGGCGCTGTCGCACGAGGGCGACAGCGGCACCGAGCACGTCGGCATGCACGTGGCCGTGATGACGCTCGACGGCGGCGCGCTGTGGCGGCTGCCCGAGTTCTCGCGCGACACCAAGCCGCTCGACTGGGCACGCACACCCACGTTCACGCCCGACGGTGCGTCGATCGTGTTCGTCCGCGCCGACGAGTACACCACGCTGCAGCGCGTGCCGCTGGGCAAGTCGGTGGTCGACGCCGAGCGCCTGGGCGGTGGCGGCAACTTCACCAACCCGCGCGTGTCGCCCGACGGCAGCCTCGTCGCGGTGCAGCACCGCGACAAGGCCGAGCTGCCGTGGCAGGTCACGATCATCGCGGCCGACGGCACGACCACGGTCCTGGGCGAGGGCCTGCGCCCGACGTGGCTGCGCGAACCGGGGATGCTGGTGTGGCTGCGCCGCGAGCCCGGCGGATCGCAGCGGATCTGGCGGACCAGGGTCGCCGCACCGCAGCAGCTCGAGCCGATCTCGCCCGCGACGGTCGAGATCGTGGGCTTGGTGCAGCATCCCGACGGCGAGCGGTGGATCGTGGAAGTGCCGGGCGACGGTGGCAGCGCGAACCTGTGGCTGCTCGCGCGCGACGGGACGATGACTGCGATCACGCGTGGCACTGCGGACACCGGCCGGCCGACGGTGGCCCCCGACGGGGAGCTGTACTTCAGCTCCAACGCGGCGGGGCAGTTCGATCTGTGGCGCGCGCAGCTGCGCTGACGGGGCGCGGGCAGCGAACGCGGGGCGCTACGCCGCGAAGGGCCACCCGTGCGCGACGAGCCAGGCCCGCATCCACGCGCACGTGGGCGGCCAGGGGTCCTCGCGGTCGCGGAAGTGCAACGACGCGTGCGCGACCACGCGGCCGGTGGGGAAGACCGCCCAGTCGGCCGGTTGTTGCGACGGTGAGACTGCGACGCAGCCGGCCGGCAGCGGCGCGAGCACCCGCTCGAGCGCGCTCAGCAGCGCGCCGAGCTGTTCGTACTGATAATCGGTGACGACGTGCCAACCGCGGTCGGCGGCGGCCGGATCGACGACGACGTCGGCCGCCGCGAGCGGATCGCCCACCGGGCCCCAGCTGTGGCTGGTCGCATCGTAGGCCCAGACCCGCCAGAGTCCGCCGACGAGGCGCGCGAAGCCGCCGCAGTGCAGCTCGATCCCCACCGAGACGTTGTTGGGATGGTCGCCGGTCGGCGCGAAGTGGCCGGCCCCGGGTCCGCCGGCGTGATTGCCGTTGCGGGAGATCGAAACCAGCTGCACGACGCCCTGGGCGGGCGATCGTCCGATCACGAAGTGCGCGCACTCGCCACTGCCCGCGCTCAGCGTCCAGGAATCGATCAGACCCGCGAAGCCCTCCGGCGGAGACGCGGTGCCGTGGACGACGGTGGCGTAGGGGTGGATCGGACCGCCGACGCGTCCCCCGTGGGCGTCGCGACGCACGGCACCGCGCCACCATCCATCGGCGTCGAACTCGGGCGGCGCCGGCGCGACCGGTGGCGCCACCGGAGCCGGCGCGATCACGACCGGCGGCGCAGGGTCGCGCAGGAAGCACCGCGCGATCGACTGGATCGTCGTGCCGATCGGCTGTGCCGACCAGTCCGACCGCTCGATGACGGCGTCGCGGATCTCGAGGTGCTGCGACGGCGAGAACGTGTCGACGACGGTGACGGGATCGATGCTCGCGACCAACGCGAGCGCGCGGCTGCCATCGGCGAAGGTGATCGCCGCGAGCTCCCCGGGCAACGGATCCGCGGCGGCGACCCCGAGATGTCGTGGCCGGGCAGGATCCACTGGCCGCCCTGCTCGTCCTGCGCCGACCACGGACCGCTCGAGGTGGAGGAGAACTGGACGTCGAGCAGCCGTCCGGTGTCGGCGTCGCGGAAGGAGAACCGCTCGTTGGCGGGATCGACCTGGATGATCGTCCCGACGTACTGTCGATCGAGGGGGTCGCCCTGCACGGTGTAGAGGATGAAGTCGTCTGTCTCCACTGCCTGAGCAGACGAGCTCGCGCTCGGTTTGATCACGAACGCGGGTGGAAATCTGCGCCCGGGGTGGGCCCCAGGTGGCGCGCGTGCCTGCGGGTTGCGGGCGGCCACCGACGAGGGCGGCTCGCTGGCCGATCGGCCGCGCACTCGGAGGGCGAGCGATGACGAGGTGGGCGAGGCCGGCTCCGCACGGCCGGCTCAGCCGCGGCGCGCGGACGTCTTCGCGGCGGCCTTCTTGCCAGGCTTCGCCGGTCCGGTCGCCTTCGCCGTGCTCGACGCGGTCGCGGCCTTCTTCGCGCTGCTCGACGCCTTCGTGGCCTTCGTTGCGTTGCTCGACGCCTTCGCGGCCTTCTTCGCGCTGCTCGACGCCTTCGCGGCCTTCTTCGCCTTGCCCGGCTTGGGCGGCAGCGTGGCCGTGAACGCGAGGCTACGCTGCAGCCACGTGCGCAGCGTGGCCGTCGATCGCATCACCGAGTTCGGCAGCAGCACCATGTCGCGCATCAGCCGGCCGTTGCCCATGGGATCGAACGGCGTCGCGCCCTGACGCAGCGCCTCGGCGAAGTGCTTCGCGTCCAGACGCGCGCACACGGAGTCGGCGAACAGGCCCGCGGCCATGTGACCGCCGACCATCATCGCGATGCCGCCGAACATCGACAGCGTGCTGACGCGCTCGTCGTCGGGCACCACGCCCAAAAACAGCGGCTTGTGCTCCGCGGGGATCTTGATCCACTTCATCGGCGCACGATGCTACCGCGGCCGCAGGGCCGCGCGGCCGGCTGGACTCAGACGAGCGGCGATTCCCAGTCGTCTTCGGCGGTGATGCCCCCAGCGCGGAAGCAACCCGCGATCGGATCGATCGCGGTGTGGCCGCCGACGCACTCGAGCTCGGCGGGCTCGAGCGGCTCGAGCGTGGGGGCGACGGCGACGGCGGGGTTCGTGCGGGTGTCCACGCCGGGTCCGTGCCCCGGCGCGGGCGGTGGTTCCCGGCGCCCGGGGCTCGCGCCCCGAAACCCCCTACCGCGGGTGCCATCGCCGCGATCGCCCCCAGTCGGCCCGACCGGCGCACGTCAGGGAGCCGCGCGGCCGTGGCGTCGCGAGACCGCCTTGCGCGGGCACGATCGCGAGTTTCGCGGCCCGGCGCAATCGGTCGGCCGCGCGGTGCATCGACCCCCTTCATGACGCATCGCGACACGGCTCGTTGGGTACTGCTCGGTCTCGGCCTCGGCGGCGTGCTTTCGACCGCATGCATCCACCTCTCCGAGGAGGGCAAGGAGTGTGAGTACGACATCGAGTGCATGCAGCTGTCCACGCCGTGCAGCAAGGGCGCGTGCATCGAAGGGGTGTGCAAGAGCACGCCGACCGGTGCGGCGCAGTGCGATGGATCCACCGGCGACCTCGCGACGACCGGCCTGGCCACGACGGGCGATCCCGCGACGACCAGCGCGACCGATACGACGCCACCCGAGACGACCGGCGAACCGACGACGGCGTCGGGCCCCGAGGACACGACGAGCGCCGATCCGGACTCGACGACCACCGGCGGCGGCGGCGACGGCGTGTGCGGCAGCGATCACCACGAGGGCTCGCCGGAGGTCGATGCGTGCGTGACGGAGAGCTGTTGCGCGGAGTTCGACGCGTGCGTTGCGAACCCGGACTGCGTTGCGTGCCTCGCCTCCGATCCCCCGGCGAAGGGCTGCTTCGAGCAGGAGGACTTCGGGGCCTACCAGAACTGCGCCTTCAACGGGTGTCAGGCGACGCTCTGCAACAGCCCGCTCGTCATCGAGGACCGCGGCGGCGGCATCGATTTCGACTGCCACGAGTGCATGTATCTCCAGTGCTGCGGTCAGGCGCAGTTCTGCCTGGCGGATCCGGTGGCGTGCGCGTGGTGCCTCGACGAGGAAGATCCGCTCGCACCGCAGAGCCCCCAATGTCAGGGCGCAACGCTCGAGGTCCAGCAGGGCGCGCAGCTGATCCACGACTGCGTCGCGAGCTTCTGCGCGGCAGAGTGCGAGACCTTGTGAGCGGGCCGGTCGCGTGGCTGCGACGCAGACGCCGACGTCCCCGCGCCGATGCAGTGCTGCGAGGACATCTCGTCGCTCGCACCAAGGCTCGTGCACACCGTGGCGGGGAGGAGCGAATCGCAGGTGTCGGCCCGGTCGGCGCGATCAGTCGAAGCGGCTGCCCAGGCGCAGCGTCCAGTGGTCGAGCGAGCCGACCGAGCCAGTTTGATGGTCGACGATGCGCAGCGTCCACGGGCCGTTGATGCCCTCGTCGCCCGAGAAGCCGAGTACCGCGCGATCGAAGCTGAACAGGTCGGTGGGCCCGTCGGAGATCACGACCTCGGTTCCCGCGGGGTTGGTGAGCGTCACGCGGAGCTGGTCGGGGTTCGAGTGCTCGATCCGCATCGCGAGCTCGACGTCCATGTCGACGCTGGCGAGCCCGTGCACCATGATCGTGCGCGAGATGCCGGTGGCGTCGGCGTCGGGGATGCCGAGCGCGAGGTCGGTCTCGCCGAAGTTGCTGCGCATCCACGCCGGGAAGCACTGGCCGTCGTCGCCGCGGGTGAGCCCCGCGCAAAGCAGGCCCTGGGCAATGTCGCACGGCGTGTCGGCGCTGCAGCTCGTCTGCGGGCCGAAGCCGGAGAGCACGGTGCATCGGCCGATGTCGGACGCCTCGGAGGACCCGATGCACACCCCGACGCTGCAGTCGGCGGTCGCGGTGCAGTCGCCACCTTGCGGACCGACGTCGACGGTGCACCGGCCGAGGAAGCCGTCGCTGATCACTGCGACGACCTCGTCGGTGTCGAGCGGGAAGTAGGCCCCGACGGAGGTGTCGCCCGCGCCGAGCTCGTAGGCGACGAACGGGCGCGCGCTGGTGCGGTCCCACATCTCCACGCGGTTGACCTCGCCGCCGTCGGCCTCGTCGAGGGCCTCGGCCGCGGTGGTGACGTCGGGGAAGCCGACCGCGTGCAGGGTGGCGACGAGCTGCGCCTGCTCGATCGCGGTGAGGCCCGCGGCCGAGCTCAGCACGCGGCGGGTGCCCGCGACGACGTCGCCCGAGGTCTGCAGGTCGCGGAACTCGTCGCCGAAGACACAGCGGACCGCGAACGGGGCGAGCTCGTCGTGGCACGCGGGGCCCATCTGCTGCACGAACGGCTCGATGCCGGCCGGGCAGAACGCCATCGGTTGCGGCGTGTCGCACAGGCGATCGAACACGGCGCCGAGCGACTCGTCACTGGTGCAGCCCGCGAGTGCGTCGGCGGGCGCGAGCTGGGGATCCTCGGTGGTCGCGATCGACATGCACGCGAGGATGTTGTTGGCGACGGTGCCGTCGCAGGTCGCCGCGGGCAGCGGATCGCACTCGCCGTTCTCGCAGGTGGCGAGCAGGCGATAGGCCCCGCGCCCGCGGGCGTCGTGGGTGCCGACCACGACGAGGTACTCGCCGGCCTCGAGCACGACGCCGGTGAGCCGGCTCTGTCGGCCCCAGCCCGAGTCGTCGTCGAAGGCGATCGCGGCCTCGCCGAAGGCGCCTGCGTGGGCCGGGCCGTACACGAACAGCGTGGTGTCGAGCGTCTTCGCGGTGCCCAGCCGCGTGATCTCGAGTCGCACGCGCGCGCCGTCGCGGACCGCGAGCCGATAGCCGTCGAACGCGAGATCCTCGGTGAACTGCCCGACCGCGGCGGTCGCCGATGCGAGGGCGCCACGGTCGTCGACGCGGTCGATCGCGTCGGCCTTGCCACCCCCGCGCTCCGGACCGACCGCGCCCGAGGGGCCGTCGACACTGCAGGCGAGGGCGAACGTGGCGAGCAGGGCGATCGGGGCGCGCATCGGTGCGGCCGCACGTGCAGGCCTCGGGCCGGGGGGCATCCACGCGATCTCCGGGGCTTCGGCCCGCGACGTCACCCGGCCGTGACGCGCGGACCGCTCGCGCGTGCCCCGTGGCCACGAGTGTCGCCACCGCGGGCGGCGGAGGCTTCGCGGTTCGCCGTCCGTCGCTGCGGGCACGTGGCACTCTCGCGGGGGCACCGTCACGCGGCGCTGCGCACGGTCGCGAGCGAGGCGATCCGCACGAGCCGCGAGCGCCGACTCCGAGTCGATCCGTCGTAGGCGCAGCGTCCTACGGGTCGACGCGGATCGATTGTGCGAACGCGATCGCCTCGTCGCGGTGCTTCGGATCGCCCGCGAAGATGCTCGCGACGGCGTGATCCCGGTCGCGGAGGCGCTCGGAGATCGTCCACGCGCCGAACACCCCCTGGGCGGTGTCGTCCGTGACGTGCCAATGCACCGGCAGGCCGAACATCGCGCCTTCGCGCTGTGCCACCTCTGTGCCGGGCGAGGTCCAGTCGCCGGGGTGCGAGTCGAGCCCGACCTCGAGCGCGGTGAGGCCGCCCGGGAACGTGCCGCGCTTGCGGAACGAGATCCGCGCGAAGTCGTGGATGCCCATCGACGACGACTGCATCCAGCCCTCGGGCAGCGTGTAGCGGAACTTCGCGTAGCTCACCGTGGTGACGGTCTCGCCCGGCGGCGGCGTGGCGATCCGCCGCGCGCCGTTGCCGACGGTGTGGATGATCTGCTGCGCGAGCAGGCGGCAGCCGTCGAGCTCGCTGATGTTCGTCGACACGAACACGGCGACGTCGAGCACGTCGCGGTTGGGATCGAGGAACCATCCGTGCGCGACCGCGAGCATGTCGCGGCCCGGATCGCGCTCGCGCACGATGCCGGTCACGACCGACACCGAGTCGTCGCGGCCGGGGATCGTGATCACGTCGTAGCCGCCGTCGAAGGTCGCGGCCTTCGCGGCGTGCCGCTCGAACGCCTCGTCGCCGCGCTGAAACGTCTCTCGCGCGCCGACGAACATCGACACGCCGCCGCGCTCGACCTCGAGCCGCGAGGAGGCCTCGTCGCCGGCGACCTCACCGCCCGCGAAGAACCGCACGCGCAGCCGATCCCCCAGCAGCGCGCGGTCCTTCTCCGCGAGGTCGCGGGTGGAGAACGGGCCGCAGCGCGCCTTCTCGCGCAACGCCGAGGCTTCGATCGTGGGGGCCGCGGGCGGCAAGGTCTCGCTGGCGGTCGACCCTGGCGTGGCGCGCGGAGCTTCGTCCGGCGCGCTCGCGACCGGGGCGGAGCTGACCGCGACGTCGGGGCCCGGCGCTTGGGTCGTGGCGGGTCGCTCGCATGCAGCAAACAGCAACGTGATGGCGAGCGCGCGGCGTTCCAGCATTCCCGCGATCGTACGCGCGAGCCGTCGGTTCGTTCCCCGCTCGAACTTGGTCCGGTCGGACGTCGATGCATCCGTAGGACGGATCGCACGTCGGGGGACCGCCGCCACCGGGGTCGGATTCCGTCCAGCCACAAATCGCGGCGAACGACGCAGGACGAGGATTCGCCGGCCTCGCAGTGCGGCGTCGACCGAGCTCCCGCCGGGCCCGAGCGAGTCCCCGATGCTGCAGGCGATCCGCTTCGGGCGCGACCCACGAGCGATCGCGATCCG
>JAXLYC010000068.1:0-25463 GCA_046351635.1 Nannocystaceae bacterium
CGCGTCGTGGCCACAACCGAGCGCGAGCACGAACAGGCACGAGCGCGGGGCGCAGTGGTGGATGTGCATCGTGGTCGCGGGCCTCGCCCCACCGGACGAGGCCCCGCGACCACTGGGCGCAGCCCTCGCGCGCGAACCGGCTGCAAGCCGGCCTTGCGCAGCGGTTCGCGGCAGTTCGAGCGCGGCGCGCCACTGCCGCGCCGCGTCCGGGTTGCGGCCCCGCCGTGCAGGCTCCGGCGCAACCGCGGTACTCCCCGCTTGCCCCGTGGGACGCAGCTGGTACTGATCGCAGCCGATGTCGCCCGCGCCCAAGCCCCGCCTCGTGCTCTGCACCGCGCTCGCGACGACGGCATGCGCTCCTTTGGTGCCGTGGAGCGATGGGATCGACGACGGCGGCGGCGATGCCTCGAGTTCGGGCACGCTCGACCCCACGCGCGGCAGCTCGCAGGGGTCGCGGACCGACGGCGGCGATGCACCGCAGACCGCGGACGGCGGCGAGGTCGGCGACGTGGGCACGGCCGCGGAGAGCGGACCGCTGCCGGGGTGTGGCGACGGCGTGGTCGAGGGCGACGAGCGCTGCGACGACGGCAACACCACGCCCGCGGACGGCTGCGAGGCCGACTGTACCGTGACGCCCGGCACACATCTGTGGTCGATCTCGGTGGACGGCGACGGCGACGACGACACCGCGCGCGACGTCGCGATCGATGCCAGCGGCAACGTCGTGGCCGTGGGCGCGCTGACCCAGGCCGGCCGCGAGGACGCGTGGGCCCACGTCTCGCCCGCCGACGGCAGCGACGGCTTCGACGCCGTGCTCGACCTCGGCGGCGACGAGCGTGCGACCTCGGTGACGCTCGATGCGGCCGGCACGGTGTGGATCGCCGCGACGCAGCCGTCCTCGGCCACCGGCCTGCTGCTGCGGCTCGAGGGCAACGTGCTCGAAGATCAGGGCATCGTGATCCCCGATCTCGCGACCAGCACCGCGCTCGCGAGCACCACCGCGCGCGGCTTCGTCACCGTGACCCACACCGGCGGCTTCGACAACCTCGCCGCGATGCTGTGGCGCTTCGATGCCGGCGGCGCGTTGTCGGGCGAGCTGATGCAGCCCGAGGGCATCTTCATCGGCGCGGCGATCCCCAGCGCCGACGGCGGCACGCTGCTGGGCGGCAGCAGCTTCGGCGGCGGCGGCATGGGCCCGGGCGACAGCGCGACCTGGCTCGCCGCGATCGCGCCCGACGGCACCAGTGAGTGGAGCAGCACCGCCGCGGCACCACCGGGCCAGTCGATGCGCATCCGCGGCCTCGCGATCGCGCCCGACGGTCGCATCGTCGGTGTCGGCAGCCAGGGCCAGGGTGGGCCGATGTCCCCCGACGACCGCGGCTGGATCTGGTGGTGGAACGCCGGCGGCGATCTCGAGAGCGACGGCCCGCTCGACATCGGGGGCGCGACCGCGCGGGCCAACGCGATCGTGTTCGGCGATCACGGCATGATCGTCGGCGGCACCACGCTGGTGCTCGAGGATGGTTTCGTCGCCGGTCTCGAGCTCGACGGCACCTTGCAGTGGGGCTTCCAGCTCACCGGCGAGGCCGGACTCGAGGACGGCATCAACGCCCTGGCGATCGTGCCCGGCGTCGGCGTCGCGGCGGCCGGCTGGGTCACGCAGGGCGCTACCGATCGCGACGCGTGGCTCGGCGTGCTCGCGCAGTGACGGGCGCGCGGTGATGCCCATACCCGGCGCGCGCAAGCGATGCGCGGCCGCGACCGGCGTGGGGCCGGGCCGAAGCCGGCCTCCGCTCACGAGCCGCGCGACTTGGAAATCGGGTGGAGCACGCGGTCACAGCCAGTATGAAGGCTCTGTGGTCGTGGGCGGTCGCGGTGCTCGCAGCGTCCGCCTGCGCCCCGGCTTCCGATCCCACGGCTGCGTCCGGTGGCTCCTCCGACGGTACCGCGGATGCATCGACCGCATCGGGTTCGAGCTCGGGCGTCCCGTCCACGGACACGACCGGGTCGATCGCCTGCGATCCGACCACGCCGGGCATCGTGCGCGACGTCTTCATCCCCCAGTGCGCGGTCAGTGGCTGCCACGTCGAGCCCGATCCCGCGAGCGGCATTGCGCTGGGCGACGCGGCGACCATCGAGCTGCAGCTGGTCGGGGTCCCCTCGGCCTGCGACGGATCGCCCCTGCTGGTCGCCGGGGACGCCGCCGCCAGCTTGCTGCTGCGCAAGCTCGAGGGTGTGGCCGGGTGCGGCGACGCGATGCCGCCGGCCGGGATGCTCCCGAGCGAGACGATCGCGTGCGTGTCGAGTTGGATCGAAGGCCTCGAGGTGACGTGCGAGCAGTGCGGCACGGGTGCGTGCGTCGACCCGCAGACCGACGCGAATCACTGCGGCAGCTGCGACGCACCCTGCCCGACGGGCGTCGCTTGCGTCGCGGGCACGTGCGACTGCGGCGCGCACGCGATCGCGTGCGGCGACGTGTGCGTCGACCCGCTGTCCAACCCGGATCATTGCGGCGGCTGCGACGCACCCTGCCCGCTGGTGTGCCTCGCTGGCCGCTGCGCGAGCGACTGCGGCACGCTGGTCGACTGCGACGCCGCATGCGTCGACACGACGACCAGCGCCGAGCACTGCGGTGGTTGCAACCAACCGTGCGGCGCGGGGCAGGCCTGTGTCGACGGGGCCTGCGTCTGCGATGCGCCGCAGCCCTCGTTCGCAGCCGACGTCGCGCCGTTGCTCGCGGCCGCGTGTACCGGGCCGGCGTGCCACGCCGGCGCCATGCCCAAGGCGGACCTCGACCTGCGCGCGACCGTCTCGTGGTCCGAGCTGGTCGAGGTCCCGGCGAGCCAGTGCGGCGATCGTCTGCGCGTCACGCCCGGTGATCCCGGCGCGAGCTACCTGATGTCCAAGCTCCGGGGTCGACTCCTCTGCTCGGGTACGGCGATGCCTGGGGCGCAGGCCAATCACCGCCGGCGGAGGATCTCGCGACCCTGTCGGCATGGATCTGCCACGGCGCGGCGGACGACTGAGCGTCGGGGTCCACCTCGATGCTGCAACGCCGCGGTCTGCCAACCGCGGCGGCGGCGTGCTCGCGCACTGACGCGTGCGCCCCCAGTCACGGGCAGACGACCTCGCCCAGCCGCGCGTCGGTGCGGCCGTCGACGCCGTAGTGCGTGTAGCTCTGCGAAAACGCGAGGTCACGGCTAGTGTTGCCGACGCCGTAGCCCAGCGGCGTCGGCGGCGTCCACTTGTACGCGCCGGGACCCCCGTGGGCCGCGTCGAGCAGCGTCGCGTGATCGGTTTGGGTGATCCACACGAAGAACATGCGATCGAGGAACACCGCGCGCGCGTCGACGTCGAGCAGCACGTCGCCGACCCCGAACAGCGGCGAGAGCACGCTGTGGCTGCCCCAGTGCTCGCGCCGCGCGACCAGCCAGTTCATGCGACCCGTCTGAGCGTTGCCGGCGAACTGCGCCGCCAACCAGCCGTCGCGCGCGTCGCTGCCGGGCCCGGCCGCGCAGTACTCGCTGCCGCGCGGGTACAGCTCGAGCGAGATCACGGCGTCGGCCTGCAGCAGCGCGTCGATGCCGGCGCCCAGCAGCGGATAGTCGCCGAAGCCGACGAACCCGCCCCAGCGTCCGGCCCACTGAGGATACTGCTCGCGCATCGTCGTCGCGATCGCGACGAAGAACGCCTCGGAGGTCGCGTCGTGCAGCTCATCGAGCATCACCAAGGACGGTGGCGCGTCGCCGCCCAGCAGCGCGTCGATGTCGGCCGCGGTCGGCTGCGGATCGCTGCGATACGACAGGTACGCGGCCCACTGGCACGGCTGCACCTGCGGCGGGCGGTGGTTGCCGACGAAACGGATCGCGGGGTTGTCGGCCGCGAGCGCGAGGATCGAGTCCCAGTGCGGCTCGGAGTCGGGGTCGACGAAGTGCAGCGCGACGCCTGCGGTCGACGGACACTCGAGGGCGCCGCCGCTGCTGCTGCTGCTGCTGCCCGCGTCGCCGTCGTCGCCGCCGCTCGACGACGTCGCGGCACTCGTCGAGGTGTCCGCGCGCGTGGGATCGAGCGCGCCGCCGCCTTGCGCAACGTCGCCGGTGCTGCTCGATCCGCCGCCGGCCCCGTCGCTGCCGCCCTCGCCCGGCGGCGCGACCGAGCATGCGAGCGCGAGCGGGATCGCGAGGAACATCGCGCGCGGCATCACCGAAACGACGATGCGTGCGGCCGCCCGCGCGCGCGTGTTCGTCCGATTCGCGCCCAGCGGAGGTGCGGACGGCCGCTGCGACCTCGTTCGGCGGCTTGCGCCGATGCCGCGCAAGCTCGACGATCGCGGCAATGAACCCGCACACGCCGAGGTTGCCGTGGCCTCCATGATCGAAGCCACCGGCTTGCGCAAGCGCTTCGGGGCCACCGAGGCGGTGTCCGGCCTGGACCTCGCGATCGCGCCGGGCGAGACCTTCGGCCTGCTCGGGCCCAACGGTGCCGGCAAGTCGACCACGATCCACATGCTCGTCGGCGTGCTCGCGCCGGATACCGGCGAGGTGCGCATCGACGGCCACGCGGCGACCGATCCCGATGTCCGGCGCCGCATCGGCATCGCGCCGCAGGAGCTGGCGATCTACGACGAGCTCACCGCCGAGGAGAACCTCGCCTTCTTCGCGCGGGTGTTCGGCATCCACGGCGCCCGCCTGCGCGCGCGGATCGACTGGGGCCTGGATTTCGCGCGGCTGGCCGAGCGCCGCCGCGACCGCGCGGGGACCTTCTCGGGCGGCATGAAGCGGCGCCTCAACCTCGCCTGCGCCGCGGTGCACGGCCCCGCGGTGCTGCTGTGCGACGAACCCAGCGTCGGCGTGGACCCGCAGTCGCGCAACCACCTGTTCGAGGCGATCGAACGGCTCGCGTCGGAGGGCTGCACGATCCTCTACACCACCCACTACATGGAAGAGGCGGCGCGGCTGTGCGATCGCGTGGGCATCATGGACCGCGGCCGCATGCTCGCGGTCGACACGGTCGACGCCCTCGTCGCGGCCCACGGCGGCCCCGCGACCGTCACCGTCGAGCTCGGCGCCGACCCGCCGGACACCGCGACACTACCGGGCACCCGCGTGGGCCGCACGCTGTCGATCCCCAGCGCCGAGCCCCTGCGCACCGTCGCGGAGATCGGTCGCATGGACCTCGAGGTCGCGCGCCTCACGGTCGAGCGACCCGACCTCGAGCGCGTCTTCCTCCACCTCACCGGCCGCAGCCTGCGCGACTGAGATCGATCGACCATGCCGCCCGCACTCACCATCGCCTTCAAGGACCTGCGGCTGTTCTGGCGCGACCGCATGGCGTTGTTCTGGTCGCTGGCGTTCCCGCTGATGTTCGGGCTGTTCTTCGGCTCGATCTTCGGCACCGACGGGGGCGATCGCGCGGCGATGGCTGTCGCGGTGGTCGACGAGTCGGACAGCGAGGGCTCGCGCGCGTTCGTGCAGCGCCTGCGCGAGTCGGCGGCACTCGAGGTCGACACCGTCGCCGACGCCGCGCAGGCCCAGGCCCAGGTCCGCAAGGGCGAGCGCGTGGCCTACGTGCGGATCCCCGCGGGCTTCGAGGACGGCGCCATCGCGCTCTTCGGCCGCGACCCGGACGACGGCGCCGTGATCGAGATCGGCGTCGACCCGGCGCGCACCGCCGAGCAGGGCTACCTGCAGGGCCTGGTGTCGCAGTCGTTGTTCCAAGGCTTGGGCCGCAGCTTCGTCGACGGCGCGGCCATGCGCCGCGACCTCGCCCAGGCGCGTCGCCAGCTCGCCGACGACGACGGCACGCTGCCGCCGCAGCGGCGCGCGGCCCTGGCCACGCTCTTCGACGCGCTCGACGATGTCGGCCGCACGACCCCGCCGGCGAGTGCGACAGACGGCGTTGCGACCACCGCCGGCTTCGGCGAAGGCATGGTCACGGTCGCCGCGGTCGCGCGGGACGACCGCGGTCTGCCGCGTTCCCCCTACGAGATCACATTCCCCTCGGCGATCGTGTGGGGCCTGGTCGGCTGCGCCACCGCGTTCGCGAGCTCGCTGGTGCGCGAGCGTACCGCGGGCACGCTGTTGCGGCTGCAGGTGGCACCGATCGGACGCGCGCAGCTGCTGCTGGGCAAGGGCATGGCATGCTTCTTCGCCGGCATCGGCACCAGCGTCGTGTTGCTCGCAATCGGCGTGGTCGCGCTCGGCGTCCGCGTCGCGGCGCCAGGGGTGCTGGCCGCGGGCATCGTGCTCGCGGCCGCGTGCTTCACCGGCGTGATGATGGTGCTCGCGGTGCTTGGCAAGACCGAGGCCGCCGTCGCCGGCGGCAGCTGGGTGATCCTCATGCCGCTGGCGATGATCGGCGGCGGGATGATCCCGCTGATTGCGATGCCCGCGTGGATGCTCGGCGCCAGCGTCGTGAGCCCGTTCCGCTGGTCGATCCTCGCGATCGAAGGCGGCATCTGGCGCGACCTCGATGCAGCCGACGCGATGCTGCCCTTCGCGGTGCTGCTGGCCTCGGCGGTGCTGCTGTACGGGCTCGCGGCGATGATCTTCCGCCGCGCCGGGCGCTGAGCGCGGTCAGCCGCCGCGCACGAACTTCTGCACCCGCATGCCGTAGTAGACATCGCCCACGAAGATCTCGCCCTCGGCGCCGACGGCGAGATCGTGCCCCCAGTACAGCTGGCCATCGTAGTTGCCGAAGCTGCCGAAGGACTCCCGCACCGCGCCGCTGTCGAGGTCGAGCGCGTAGACGCGGGCACGATCGGGCGGCAGCGGGTTCTGATCGCCGCCGTCGACGACCCACAAGGCGCCGTCGGCGTCGAAGTCCAGCGCCCACGGGCGGCCGATGTCCTCGCCCGCGAACGCATCGAGGAAGCTGCCGTCGGTGGCGAAGCGTTGGATGCGGCGGTTGCCGCGGTCGGCCACGAGCAGTCGGCCGTGGTCGTCGGCCACGATCGCGTGCGGTTCGAAGAACTCGCCGGGCCCGTCGCCGAGCTGGCCCCACTGCCGCACGAAGCCGCCACCGCGGTCGAACACCATCACGCGCCCGTTGCCGTAGCCATCGGCCACGAAGACCTCCTCGCCGACCCACGCGACGTCGGTCGGCCCGTCGAAGTGGTCCTCGTCGGTACCGCGGCCGCCGGCGCCGAGCACCTGCAACACCTCGCCTTGCGGCGAGAGCTCGAAGACCTGGTGGAGGCCGACGTCGGTGAGCCAGAAGTGATCCGCATCGTCGATCCGCAGCCCGTGCGGTGTGACGAAGCGATCGGCCGCCAACGCCGCCGTGATCACGCCGGTCATCGGGTCGAGCCGCAGCAACGTCGGGGTCGCGATCGTCTCCGACTGCGCCTCGCCGAACCACGGCTGACCGGGGCGATGGAAGATCCACGGCGCACCGGTCGAGTCGATCGCGACGCCGGCGACCTGCCCGAGCACCAGCCCCTCGCCCAGGCGCGGCCAGCCGTGCACCACCGCGTAGTCGCGCGGCGCCGCCGCGGGGCCGGCGTCGGCGGTGCCGCAGGCACAGGGGAACGCGAGCAAGACCACGGCGCGGGCACGGAGCATGGTCGCAGCGTACGCGCGAGCGCCGGGGTCGGATCGGGGCCCGGCGCATAACAGTCAGCGTTGACTGTTTCCGTGTCGGTGTGGTAGGCCCAGAACGTGCGCGCAACCACCTCGCCGCCCGCGCCCGCCCGCCAGGCCCGCGCCGTGGCCACCCGCGCGCGCCTGCTCGACGCGACCATCGCGTCGCTGGTGCGCGTCGGTTATGCCGGCACCTCGACCAACGAGGTCTGCCGCCGCGCCCGCGTGGCTCGCGGGACCCAACTGCACCACTTTCCCAGCAAGCACGCCCTGGTCGCGGCAGCGATCGAGCACCTGTTCGCGCGGCGGCTGGAGGAGTTCCGCGAGCACGTGGGCGCGATCGCGCCGGGACGCTCGCGCATCGACGCCGCCATCGCCGTGATGCTCGAGATCTACACCGGCCCCACGCTCGCGGCCTGGCTCGAGCTGGTGGTCGCGGCGCGCACCGACGCGCAGCTGCGCAGCTGCGTGGCCGAGGTCGAGCAGCGCTTCTTCGCACTGGCGACCGCCAGCTTCCGCGAGCTGCTGGGCCCGGGACTCACGCCCGGCCGCGCGCGCGCGACCACGCGGATCGTGCTCGCAGCGTTCGACGGGCTCGCGCTGCACCACATGGTCCAACGCGACCGCCACGCGCTCGACGCTGCGGCGGCGATTCTACGCACGCTGCTGCACGAGGAGGCGACGACATGACCCCGAGCTTCGATCTGCTGGTTCGCGGCGGCACCGTGTTCGACGGGCTGGGTACGCCCGCGCGCGTCGCCGACGTCGGCATCCGCGACGGCCGCGTCGCGACCATCGCCGAGCAGCTCGATCCGGCGTCGGCGCCCCAAGTGGTCGACGCAACCGGTCGCTGGGTCACGCCGGGCTTCGTCGATCTGCACACGCACTACGACGCCGAGATCGAGATCGCGCCGGCGCTGTTCGAGTCGCTGCGCCACGGTGTGACCACGGTGGTCACCGGCAGCTGCAGCCTTTCGATGGCGGTGGGCGAGCCCGCGGACCTCGCGGACATGTTCTGCCGCGTCGAGGGCATCCCGCGCGCGGTGGTGCTGCCGCTGCTCGAGCGCGTCAAGCGGTGGAACTCGCCCGCCGAGTACATCGATCACCTCGCCGGACTGCCGCTGGGCCCCAACGTCGCGTGCATGCTCGGCCACTCGACCATCCGCGCCGCGGCCATGGGCATGGCTGGCGCGTTGGACAAGCGCGTTCGCCCCGACGCGGCGCAGTGGCGAAAGATGGAGGGCTGGCTCGACGAGGCACTCGACGCCGGCTACCTCGGCCTGTCGATCTCGACCCTGCCATGGGACAAGATGGATGGCGACGAGTTCCGCAGCCGACCCATGCCCTCGGTGTTCGCGCGGTGGAGCGAGTACCGTCGCCTCGCCCGGATCCTGCGCCGCCGTGGCCGCGTGCTGCAGGCGGTGCCCAACATCTCGACCAAGGTGAACTTCCCGCTGTTCCTCGCGCTCAGCGCGGGCGTACTGCGACGTCCGCTCAAGACCACGATGATCTCGATGATGGACGTGCGGGCGGATCGGGCGGCCTTCCGCCTCGCCGGCTGGCTCACGCGTCTGTTCAACCGCGTGCTGCGGGCCGACGTGCGGCTGCAGGCGCTGCCCAACGTCTTCGACCTGTGGGCGGACGGCATCGACCTGGTCGTGTTCGAGGAGTTCGCCGCCGGCGCGGCCGCGCTGCACCTGCAAGACGAGCTGTCGCGCCGCGATCTGCTGCGCGACCCCGAGTACCGCCGGCGCTTCCGCAAGCAGTGGCAGGCGCGGTGGTTGCCGCGCGCGTTCCACCGCAACCTCGCCCACAGCGAGGTGCTCGACTGCCCCGACCGCAGCCTGGTCGGCACGAGCTTCGACGACATCGCGCGTGCCCGCGGGCAGGACGCGATCGACGTGTTCCTCGATCTCGTGTGCGAGCACGGCAAGGCCCTGCGCTGGTACACGGTCATGGGCAACGACCGGCGGCGCTGGCTCGAGTGGATCGTCGCTCACCCCGACGTGCTCATCGGCTTCTCCGACGCCGGCGCGCACCTGCGCAACATGGCGCACTACAACTTCCCGCTGCGGCTGCTGCGGTTGGTGCAGCAGGCCCAGCGCCGCGGCGAGCCGTTCATGACCATCGAGCGCGCGGTCCAGCGTGTGAGCTCGGAGATCGCGGGATGGCTCGGCCTCGATGTCGGCACGCTGGTGCCCGGTCGTCGCGCCGATCTGGTCGTGATCGACCCCGAGGCCCTCGACGACAGCCTCGATGCGGTCCACGAGCAGCTCGTGCCCGAGTACGGCCAGCTCCGTCGCCTGGTGCGACGCAACGACGCGGCGGTGAGCCACGTGGTCGTGGGTGGGCGAGTCGCCGCCTCGCGTGGCGTGCCGTCCGACGATCTCGGACGTGATCCACGCTACGGCACCGTGCTGCGGGTCGCGTGATCGCCTGGCCAGCTGCGGCGAGAACTTGCGTTCGCCCACGTGCGCGGTAGCGTCGATGCTGGTGAGACGCTCCGCAGCTGCCCTGGTGTGCCTCGCGGCCGTCGCAGCGCCATCTGTGGCGTGGGCCGGCCCCAACGACAACTCCAATCGTCGGCCGTGGTCGCTGCAGATCGGCGCCGGCCCAGCGCTCGACATCCCGTTCGACTACGCCGCGGCGAAGGTCGGGGTCGATTTCCAGTACCACTTCAAGAAGGGCGACGTCGGCCCGGCGCTGGGCGGACTGGTACACACGATCTTCAACTGCTGTTCGGTCAGCTTCGTGACCGGTCCCATGTTCCTGTGGGACTTCCGCGTGTTCACCTCGTCGAAGGCCAAGCTGTACCTCGCGCCGCACGCGGCCGCGGGCATCGGCGTGAACTTCGATGCCGGCGCGTCGGCGTTCTTCTTCGGCGAGATCGGCGGTCAGTTCAAGGGCATCTTCAACGACCGCGTGGGCTTCTTCGTACGTCCGGCCAGCTTCTCGCTCTTCGCCGGCCCGTACGGCACCTACGGCTTCTGGAGCTTCTTCACCGGGCTCGCGCTGTCGTTCTGACGCGGGCGCGCGGCGCTCAGCGCTGCGGCACCACGGCGACCGGCAACGGCATCTCGGCCGCGAGCGCGGCAGCGGTGCTGCCGATGAACGCGCGCTCGAGCGTGGGCAGGCGCCGCGAGCCCACCACCAACAAGGGCGCGCGGGTGCGCTGTACGACGGTGCCGACGGTGTCCAGCAGCGGACCGGTCTCGACCTCGGCCTGCATGTCCGACAGCCCGTGTTGATCGAGCCACGCGCGCAGGCGCGTGAGCGCGGCGGCGTGCTCCTGCTCCGCCAGCTCGCGCCAGGGTCCCTCGGCCAGGTAGGCCTTGAGCACTGGATCGAGCGCCGGCGTGACGTGCAGCGCCACGGCCTCGCGCCCGAGCCGGGCCGCGACCGTGCGCGCGAACTGACACGCGGCGACCGCGTCGTCGCTGAGGTCGGTGGCGGCGAGCACCGGCCCGGCCCCGAACGCGATCTTGGCGTAGTCGGGCGGCACCACGATGACCGGCACCGGCAGCGCGCGCAGCAATCGGCGCGCGTTGGTGCCCAGGCGCACCGTCGCGCGGTCGTCGGGCGCGAGCTGCCGGCCCATGACGATCGCGGATGCGCCCTCGGTCGCAGCTTCGTGCGCGAGCACGTCGTGCGCGCGGGGACCGAGCGCAACCTTCTCGCGGGCGAAGAACTCGCGGATGGCGGCCTCGTCGAGCTCGTGCTGCAGCGCCTCGCGGGCGCGGCGACCGACCTCCTCGGGGCTCTGCAGGCGGAAGATCGGCGCCAGCTGCTCGCGCTCGATCACGTGCACGCCCACGAGCGCGATGGCGTCCTTCGCCTGGTCGCCCGCGCGGGCGACCCACGAGGCGAAGCGCACCGCACCGTGGCTGGAGGGACGGAGGTCGAGGGCGACGATCCAGGTCGACATGCTGCGATGGTTGCGCGCGCCGGGGGCGGCCGCGCGCGAACCGATTGCGGCGCATCCCGGGCCCACGGCGCTGCGGCTGCGTGGGCCCCGGCCGCGGCTCACATGGCCTTGAGCTTGGTCATCGTCGACGGACCGACGCCGGTCACGGCCGCGACCGCGTCCATCGACGCGTAGGGGCGGTGATCGACGATGGCATGGGCCGCGGACGACTGGATGCCGACGGCCACGAAGTCCTCGAAGGTGGCGTGGTTGGCCAGCTCCAGCGTGTCGGCGGCCTCGCGACCGTCGAATGCGACGCCGTCGAACGTGCCGGCGAGGGCCGAGATGTCCGACCAGTTCGCGGCGTAGCCGCGCAGCGCCAGCAGCGTCGCCTGGCCCACGCCCGGGGCCGCCGCGAGCGCGGCCATGTCGTCGTACGGCGCGTGCTCGATCAGGCTGCGGGCCGCGGTGCTCGACAGCGCGACGTCGAAGTCGAGCTCCTCGACCGACGCGGAGTTCACCCCCCACAGCACCGCCGCGGCCTCGACCGCCGTGAACTCGACGCCCTCGACGAGGGTGCCGGCCGGCGCCGGGTGAGCGACGACGTAGTCGTGCAGCAGCTGCATCGTCGCGGCGCCGACGTACTTCACGGTCTCGACCTCCTCGAGCGTGTCGAAGCGGTGGTCGTCGGGCGAGGGGTACACGCCGTCGGCACCGTTGCGCGCCGTGATGATGTTGCGAGCCGCGCGGCTGCTGAGGCCCACCTCGACGTCGAGGAACTCGACCGTGGTCGCGGCATCGTTGAGCAGCGACAGCAGCGCCTGGCTCTCGACCGGCGTCACCTCGAGGCGATCGGCGTCTTCGACGTCGGCGGTGGCGGTGGTGCAGGCGAAGGCGAACACGGGCAGGACGAGCAGGGTGCGGCGCATGGTGGGTCCGTTTCGAGCGGGTTCGGACCCGGCATCAGCAACAGGTGTACCGCGCACCTACATATGGAACGCATTGAAATCACTGATGAACAGATCCATGGCCGAGTTGCACTTGTGCAACTCTTCCTGTATTGACGCCACAGTCGTGGAACTCGAGGACGACGCCCGCGAGCTGCACGACGCCGACGTCGAGTCGCTCGAACGCCGCATCACGGAGCTGGCGCTGCGGCGCACGCACACGCGCCACGGCGCGATCTTCCTGTGGCGCGAGGACGAGCAGGCGCTCGCGCTCGACTTCCACATCGTCGACGGCGTGATCGTGACGCTGCCGGGTGCGCGCGTGCGCCGACCCGAGCCGGACCGACCGCGCGGCATCGCGTGGCTGGCGTTCGAGCGCAACGAGCCGGTGCTGTGCCGCGACACCGCGGTCGATCCCAACTATGCGCGCTACTTCCTCGACGTCGGGTCGATCGCGGCGGTGCCGATCCCGTGGCAGGGCCGCGCCATCGGTGTGCTCACGGTCTCGGCCGACCCCCGCGGCGCGCTGGGCCCCGAGCAGCTGACGCCGTTGACCGAGCTCGCGCAGACCTCGGCACGGTTCCTGCGCCGCGCACAGCAGTACCGACGCACCCGCGACGATCGCCGCCGGCCCCACCTCATCAAGGGCCTGTCGCGGCAGTGGCTCGAGGTCGAGCGTCGCATCGAGCTCGCGTCGCCGACCGACGTGCCGGTGCTGGTCCACGGCGAGAGCGGCACCGGCAAGGAGCTGGTCGCCCACGCGATCCACTTCAACAGCCGGCGCGAGGCCGAGCCCTTCGTCACGGTCAACTGCGCCGCGATCCCCGAGACCCTGCTCGAGAGCGTGCTGTTCGGCCACGTGCGCGGCGCCTTCACCGGCGCGAGCTTCGACAAGATCGGCGAGTTCCAGAAGGCCCACCGCGGCACGCTGTTCCTCGACGAGATCGGTGAGCTGCCGATCGCGCTGCAGGCCAAGGTGCTGCGCGCGGTCGAGCACGGCGAGGTCGCGCGGCTGGGCAGCAACAAGCCGCCGGAGCGCGTCGACGTGCGCCTGGTCTGCGCAACCAACCGCGACCTGCGGGCGATGGTCGCGGCCGGCAGCTTCCGCGCCGATCTGTACTTTCGCCTCAGCGTGATGGTGCTCGAGCTGCCACCACTGCGGGAGTATCGCGAGCAGATCCCGGTGCTGGCCGCGGTGTTCCTGCAGCAGGCCGCCGATCGCATGGGCCGCGTCGCGCCAGCGCTCTCGCCCGAGGCGCAGGCGCTGCTGCAGGCCTACGACTACCCCGGCAACGTCCGCGAGCTCCGCAACGCCGTCGAGCATGCGGTGGTGATGGCACGCGGCGACGTCGGTCCGCAGGATCTGCCCGAAACCCTGCGCGCGCGCGCCTTGCCCGAGCCCGTGCGCGAGCGCGCGACCGAGCGCCCGCCGACGCTCAAGCAGCTGCGCGAGGCCTGGCTCGCACCGCTCGAGGTGCGGTACCTGACCGAGCTGCTGCAGCGCACCGACGGCAACGTCGCCGCAGCAGCCGCGCGCGCGGGCATCGACACGGTCACGATGTACCGCCTGCTGCGCAAGCGCGGGCTCGCGGTGCGGCGGACCGTCGTGGCTGCGCCCGCGGTGCCGGCCGGCGCGCCCCGTCGTCGTGCGCAGCGACTGCCCAAATAGGGCAGCGCCCCTGCCCCACTCGAGCGACGGCGACGCCCCAATCGGACAAGTCCGCGCCGCGCCTTGCGGCACGGCGGTTGCTCAGCGTCGGTCCCCGATGCCGGTCCGATCCAACAAGCGCTCCCTGCTCGCTCTGATGTGCATTCTGCCCACACTTGGTTGCGACAAGATCATCGCCCTCATCAACGAGGGCGCCCAGGCCGCGTCGAGCGAGGCCGCCGGCGGGTTGACCGGCGGCCCCAAGACCGACGACGACCGCCTCGGCGAGAAGCTGCAGGCGTACATCGACTGCATCAACGGGCCGGCGACCAACATCGCGGACTCGTTCACGCGCTACTTCGAGTGGATCGACGACGACAAGGCCGGCCCCACCGGCAAGGAGACCTCCGTCTACGGCCTGTACGAGGTCCGCGACACCAAGCCCTGCCTCGACGGCATCGCCAAGGCCGCCGAGCTCGAGCCCGACGACACCGAGCTCGAGGCCGCCGCCAAGGCCTTCGCCGACGCGGTCACGACCGCCGCGCCGCTGATGACCGACGCGTACAAGTACTACGACGAGAAGAACTACGCGGACGACAAGTGGGCCAAGGGCAAGGAGCTGCACCCCAAGCTGCTCGCCGCGGCCGAGGCCTTCACCAAGGCCAACGTCGACATCCGCGCCATCGTCGGCGCGCGCAACGACGCGCTGCAGGAGCGCGACCTCGGCCGCATCGAGGCCGAGATGGGCAAGAACCTGATGTGGCACCAGAAGAAGCTGATGATCCTGGCCAAGAAGCTGGTCGACACCGCCGACGTCGAGGTCGCGCCGGAGTTCAAGCTCGACCTCGCCAAGTTCGAGCCCATGGTCGACGAGTTCGACAAGGCCGTGGCCGCCGCGGACGAGTACGCCAAGGCGCACAAGGAAGAGTACGACTCGGTCACGATGTACAGCTCGTTTCTGTCGGACGCAGAGGAGTACAAGAAGGCCGCGAAGGAAGTGCTCCGTCGCAAGCGCGACAACAAGGCCTTCACCAAGGACGACCTCGAGCGCTTCGCGACCGGCCCGGCGGAGTGGGTCGAGGGCAGCCCGGCCAAGCTGCTGTCGGAGTTCAACGAGTTGGTCAGCCGCAGCAACTCGTTGAGCTACGCCTTCTACAAGCCCGCCGCCAAGTGAGTCACGCCAGCAACCGCGCCCGCGCGGTGTCGCAGATCGCGGCCACGCCCGGGTGTTGGATCCGCCGCGCGACGGTGACGGCGTAGAAGCGCTCGACGACCTCGTCGGTGCGACCCAGGACCTCGACGCCGTACTGCTCGCGCACCTCGGCCTCGATCGCCGCGGGCGCCGCGAACACGCCCTCGCCGGCCTGACCGAAGACCTTGAGCAGCGCGCTGTCGTCGAACTCGGCCACCGCGCGCGGCGTGATCGCGTGCCGCGCGAACCATGCCTCGAGGTCGCGACGCAGCAGGCTGCCGCGCAGCGGCAGCAACATCGGTGCGCCGTCGAGGCTGCGCGGGAAGCCGCGGCGCAACCGCTGCGCCAGGCCGCGGGCCGCGAAGAACGTGACGCCGCAGTGGCCCAAGGGATGGTTGAACGCGCGGATGGAGCTCTCCGCGCCGACCGGCGAGTCGCACAGGATCGCGTCGAGCTCGTGCTGGGCCAGCCGCGCCAGCAGCACCGGCAAGCGGTCCTCGTGGACGTGCAGTCGCACGCCCCCCTCGAGGGCGAGCACCGGCCGCAGCAGGCGGTACGCGACCAGCTTGGGTACGACGAACGTCAGCCCCACCGTGAGCTCGAGCGCGCGACCGCGGGGCCCCTCGCGCACGGACTCGACCAGCTCGCGGCCCAGGCCGAAGATCTCCTCGGCGTAGCGCAGCACCATGCGGCCGGTGTCGGTCAGCACGAGCCTCCGCCGCGAGCGATCGAAGAGCTCCGCGCCCAGCTGGTGCTCGAGCGCGCGTACCTGCGCGCTCACGGTCGGCTGCGCCAGGCGCAACCGTTTCGCCGCCGCCGACACCGTGCCCTCCCGTGCGACGGTCCAGAAGTACAGCAGGTGGTGGTAGTTGAGCCATTCCACGCGACCTTCATCATAGATTTTTTCGATGATGTCGAGCGAGTTTATCTCGTTTGCTCGACGGCAGGACCGACCCTACCTTCCGTCCGTGGAGTTCCCTGGGGGGTCCTCGGGTGTGGTGGTCGGCGGCCGTGATCTCGCGGCGGCCATCGAGCACGTGGCACAGGCCGCCGGCCTGTCGCACGAGGCCGTCGCGACCGACGCCGTCACCGACGCGCGGCTGGTGGTCGGCGGCAGTGCCAGCCTCCGCGCGCTCGAGCGCGCCAGCGCCCGCGCGGGCCTGACGCTGCGGCCCTGTTCGGTCCCGGTCCACCGGCTCGGCCGCGACGGCGCGTGGATGGGCCTGTCGGCACCCGACGCCACCGGCGCGACCGAGGTGGTGGTGGTGTGGGCACGTCGCTGGCGCGGCCACCAGCTGTCGCGCTTCGCCGCGGGCGACATCCGGCACGAGCGCCGCTCGACCCGCGCGCTCGCACGGCTGCTCGGCTGCGCGCCCGACGGCGTCGCTGCTGGCTTGTGCCCCGGCGTGGCGCTGCCGCTCGACGCGATGCGAGCCACCGGCGGGCCGCTGTCGCCGTGGCAGCGCGCGCGCCGGATGCTGGGGCTCGACGGCGCCGACATCGGCATCGTACTGGTCTACGCCATCGCCATCGGGCTGTTGTCGCTGGCGACGCCGGTCGCGGTGCAGGCGTTGGTCAACAACGTCGCGTTCGGTTCGCTTCTGCAGCCGGTGGTGGTGCTGACGGTCCTGCTCGCGCTGGGGCTCGCAGCATGGGGCGCCGTGCGCCTGCTGCAGGTCGTGGTGGTCGAGACCATCATGCAGCGGGTGTTCGTGCGAACGGTCGCCGATTTCGGTCGGCGGCTGGCGGCGATGGACACCACCGCGCTCGATCGCACGCACGCGCCGGATCTGCTCAATCGCCTGTTCGAGGTGCCGCCGATGCAGAAGGCCCTGGCCACGCTGCTGGTCGACGGCACCGGGCTGCTGCTGCAGGTCGCCGTCGGGTTCTTGTTGCTCGCCGCCTACCACCCGCTGCTGCTGCTGTTCGCGTCCGCGCTGCTGTTCGTGCTCGCACTGGTGGTGTTCGGGCTCGGACGCGGTGCGGTCGAGACCGCGCTGGCGGAGTCGAAGGGCAAATACGAGGCCGCGGGCTGGCTCGAGCACCTCGCGCGGCTGCCGACTGCGTTCCGCTCCGCGCGCGGGCGCGCGGCCGCGATCGAGCGCTGCGACCGTCTCGCGCGGACGTGGCTGCAGCGCCGCCGCCAGCACTTCCGGCGCCTGCTGTTGCAGCACGGCGGCGGTGTGGCGATCGCGGTGCTCGGCAGCGCCGCGGTGCTCGGCCTGGGCGGCGTGTTGGTGCTGCGGCAGCAGCTGACCCTCGGCCAGCTGGTCGCGGCCGAGCTGGTCGTGGGCACGCTCGGCGCAGCGATGGTCAAGCTCGGCAAGCAGCTCGAGGCGGTCTACGACGTCGTGACCTCGGCGAGCAAGCTCGCGCTGGTGGTCGATCTGCCCGCGGAGCGCAGCGGCGGGGACCTGCCCCGCACCGAGGGTGCCGCGGCGCTGTCGCTGCGACGCATCGCGTTCGCCCACGCCGGCCGCGGCCTCGCGCTGCGCGACCTCGATCTGTCGCTGAGCCCGGGCGAGCACGCGCTGGTCTACGGCGCCGGTGGCAGCGGCAAGAGCACACTGCTCGATCTGATCTATGGCCTGCGCACACCGTCGCGCGGCCGCATCGAGCTCGACGGCCTCGACCTGCGCCAGCTCGAGCTGCCAGCCGTGCGCGAGCACGTGGCGCTGGTGCGCGACGGCGACCTCGTGCACGCCAGCCTGCTCGACAACCTGCGCCTCGCGGCGCCCGACGCCGCGCTCGCCGAGGTCCAGGCTGCGGTCGCGCTGGTCGGCCTCGACGACGTCGTGCTCGCGCTGCCCGAGGGACTCGACACCGTGCTCATGCCCTCGGGCCAGCCGCTGTCCGCCAGCGAGACCCGCCGCGTGGCGCTGGCGCGGGCACTGCTGGCGCGGCCGCGGCTGTTGCTGCTCGATGGCACGCTCGATCACCTCGGGCTCGAGCCCGCGGCCCACGAGCGGCTGTGCGCGGCGCTGTTCGATGTGCGCGCGCCGTGGACCGCGGTCGTGACCGCACAGACCCCCGCGCTCGGGCACTACGCCCGCCGCGTGGCGCGGCTCGACGAGCGCACGCTGGTGGAGGTGCGCTCGTGAGCCCGTCGTCGCCCCCGTTGGCCGCAAGCGACCTCGGGCTGCAGATCGTGCCGACCCGGCGAGCGCTGGCCTTGCTCGCCCGCCTGCTGCTGCTTGGTTTCGTCGCGGTCGCAATCGCGCTGGCCGTCACGCCGTGGCAGCAGTCGGTGCGCGGCCAGGGGCGCGTCATCGCCTACGCACCGCTCGAGCGCCAGCAGACGCTCGAGGCGCCCATCGCTGGTCGCATCGTCGAGTGGGCGGTGGCCGAGGGCGATCACGTCGAAGCCGGCGCGCTGGTGGCTGTCATCTCGGACAACGACCCCGAGCTGGTCGATCGCCTCGGTCGCCGCCGCGACGCCGCGCAGGAGCGGCTCGACATGGCCCGCGGTGTCGCCGAGGTGCGCGCGCAGCAGGTCGAGGCGCTGCAGTCCGCGCGCGACGCCGCGGTCGCAGCCGCGGTCAGCCGCGTCGAGATGGCCGTGGATCGCCGCGCCGCCGCCGAGCAGGCCCGCGACGCCGCCGCGGCCGCGGTCCGTGCGGCGGAGCTGAACCTGCAGCGGCAGAAGGGCCTCGCGGCCGAGGGGCTGGCGTCGACGCGCACGCTCGAGCTGGCCGAGCTCGCGCACCAGACCGCGGTCGCGGATCTCGAGCGCGCCCGCGCGAGTCTGCGCGCGGCCGAGTCCGAGGTCCGCGCGCTGCGATCGGAGCGCAAGCGCGTCGAGGCCGACACCGCGGCCGCCATCGAGACCGCGCGCGCGTCGCTGCAGAGCGCCCGCGCCGACATCGCCAGCTACGGCGGCGATCTGGTCGAGCGCGAGGTCGACGTCGCGCGGCAGCACACCATGCGGGTGGTCGCGCCGCGCACCGGCACGATCCTGCGGCTGCTGGCCAAGCAGGGCGGCGAGTTCGTCAGCGCCGGCGATGCCATCGCGGTGCTGGTGCCGACCACCGAGTCGCGCGCGGTCGAGATCTGGGTCGACGGCAACGACGCGCCGCTGGTCGCGCCCGGCCGCGAGGTGCGGCTGCAGTTCGAGGGCTGGCCCGCGGTGCAGTTCGTCGGCTGGCCCTCGGTTGCGGTCGGCACGTTCCCCGGCCAGATCGCCTTCGTCGACACCGCCGCCGACGCGCACGGCCGCTTCCGCGCCGTGGTCGTGCCACGCGAGGGCGACGAGCCATGGCCGAGCGCGGGCCACCTGCGCCAGGGCGTCAACGCCAACGCGTGGATCCTGCTCGATCGCGTCGCGCTCGGCTTCGAGCTGTGGCGGCAGTGGAACGGATTCCCCCAGGCGATCGTCGCGCCGCCGGAGTCGGCGCCCTCGTCCGGGGCGGGAGGTAGCAAGTCGTGATGACCGCGGTCATCCTCGCGTTCACATTCGTGGGCCAGGGCGCCGAGCCGGTCGCGCCCGCGCCGGCCCCGAGCACGGCCGTGGCCACGCCGCGCGACACGCTCGAGCTCGACCACGTGCTCGAGGCGGTCGAGCGCGCGCATCCGGGTCTTGGGGCCAGCGAACGCAACGTCGCGCGCGCCGACGCGTCGGCGCTGTCGGCCCGCGGCGCGTTCGATCCGCGGCTGCGCGTGCGCGCGATGGGCCAGCCCGCGAGCTACTACGAGTACTTCACCTTCGAGTCCGAGGTGCGCGCCCGCACCGTCGCCCTGGGCCTGACGCCCTTCGTCGGCTGGCGCATGGGTCGCGGCAACTTCCCCGTCTACGACGGTCGACTCGCGACTGCCAACGGCGGTGAGCTACGCGCGGGCTTCGAGCTGCCGCTGCTGCGCAACGCCGGTATCGACGCGCCGCGGGCCCAGCGGGCCAAGGCCGACCTCGCCCGCGTCACCGCGCGGGCAGAGCTCGACCAGCGCCGGCTCGAGCTGCTGCGCGATGCGACCACCGCGTACTGGGACTGGGTCGCGGCGGGCCTGCGCGCGGAGATCCGGGCGCACCAGCTCGAGCTCGCGCGCGCGCGCGATGCCGGCATCCGACGCCAGATCGACGAGGGCAACACCGCCGCGGTCGAAGCCCTCGACAACGAACGCGTGATCGCGACGCGTGAGGTCGCGTTGGTCGGTGCGCGCCGCGACGTCGGCAAGGCCGCGCTCGATCTGTCGCTGTTCCTGTGGAACGGCGCCCAGCGGCCGAGGACCCCCCAGGAGCACCAGCGGCCCGCGGCGCTGTCGCTGCCGCCGCCGCTGGACGCCGATCTGGACGCCGACGTCGAGCACGCGGTCCAGCGCCGACCAGAGCTGCGGGCGCTGGGGCAGCGCGTGCGCGCGGCCGAGCTCGACGTCCGGCTCGCGCGCAACCAACGTCTGCCGTCGCTCGACGCCCAGGCGTGGATTGCCAAGGACCTGGGCACCGGCCCG
Source organism: Nannocystaceae bacterium (assembly GCA_046351635.1). Lineage (GTDB taxonomy): Bacteria > Myxococcota_A > Polyangia > Nannocystales > Nannocystaceae > Xiheibacterium. The sequence continues at coordinate 20,714 of JAXLYC010000068.1, forward strand.
GCGGCGTTGTTGCCCACCGACGTCGGCCTCGCCGCGGTGCTCGAGCTGCCGATCCCGCTGCGCAGCGCGCGGGGCGAGCTGGCGGGCGCGCGGGCCGAGCGGCGGCGACTGGAGTACGACCGCGTGATGCTGCGCGAGCGCATCGCGGTCGAGGTCCGAACCGCGCACCTCGACATGCAGACCGCCCGTTCGCGGGCCGAGCTCGCGCACCGCCAGGCCGAGCTCGCCGAGCGGCTGGCCGAGGCCGAGCGCGCCCGCCTCGCGCTCGGCGACAGCACGGTGTTGGTCGTCAACCTCCGCGAGGAGGCCGCGGCTGCCGCGGCCGAGGCCCACGTCGAGGCGCTCGCCGACATCGCAAGGCACGCGCGCGCTACCAGGTCGCGACCGGGCGCGCACCGCTGCATTGATCGCCCGCGTGGGTCGACAAGTCGCGATCAATCGCCCACGCGATAGCCCAGCTCGCGCAGCTTGCCGGCGATCACGGCCTCACACCGCGCCGGCGTCGGAGCTTGCGGGGCCGCGCCCGGCCGGAGAAGCGGCCGCAGAACGAGCTGCGCAAGATGTCGGGCACGGCGTTGCGGGCGTCACCGGCGTACAGCGGATGCTGCAGGTAGACGCAAGCCTCCTCGGTCGCGCACCGACAGTGTGCCGGGCAGATCCGGGGCTCGCCGCACCGCATCGGCGACCGCGACCACGTGTTCGAGCAGCGTGGTCGCGAGGTCGGGGTGACGCTGCGCGAGCAGCTTCACCTCCTCGGGCGGCGGAGGATAGTCCATCTGCAGCGGCGCGAAGCGGTCGAGCTGTGCGGCGTCGATGGCGAAGGTGCCGGTGAACTCGCGGCCGCGGTTGACCGCGGCGATGAAGAACACGTTGTCGGGAATCGGCACGAAGCGGTTTTCGATGGGATGGAACACCCGCCGCGTGCTGTCGAGCGCGGGCATGAGCGCGTTGCGAGCGCTCTCCTGGCAGCGATTGAGCTCGTCGAGGAACACCAGGAAGCGTCGCTCGGGCTCGGCCGCAGCGCGTTCGATCGCCTCGAGCACCTCGGTCTTGACGAAGTCGGTCACCGGCGCGCCGCTGGCCGAAGCGCGCACCTGGATGGTCGCGAAGAAGTCCACCGCGTCGATCACGGCGCCGCAATTGAAGAACACGAACTCGAAGCCCAGGCTCTGTGCGATCGCGCGGGCCAGCACGGTCTTGCCGCAGCCCTGGGGCCCGTCGAGCAGGATGTTGAGCCCGCTCTGGAGCAGGACCTGCAGTTTCTTCGACACCGACGGATCGAGCCACACGCTCTCGATGCGAAACGGCGCCGCGCCGATCCACTCGACCTCGATGGTGCCGCGATCGTCGCGCTCGGGCTTGGTGATCGCGGTGATGCGAACCAGGCACGGCGCGCCCGCGACCACCCGTGGATCGCGCGTGAGCACGACCTTGGGCGCGCGACGACCGTCGAAGTGCGTGGCGCGGAGCGGGAACTCCGAGCCCTCGACGGGGTTGGGCCAGAACGTCGCCTCGCCGGTGAGGCCGGGCCGCAGCTCTTCGATCTTCCACTTGCGTCCAGACATGGTCACTCCTTCACATCGCCAGCGCGCGCCCGACCAGCTTGCCGATCAGATCGGCAAAACGCCGCACCGCGGCGTCGAGGTTGGCGTCGTCGAGCAGCACGTAGTGGGGAAAGCAGATCTCGCTCAGCGGTCGCACCGCGACCTGGGCGCAGCAGATGCGATGGCGCCGGCCCAGCTGCACCACGAGGTTGCGCAGCGCCGCGACCGAGCACTCGGTCGGCAGGCCGTCGCTGATCATCACCAGCAGCTTTGCGCGCCGGGTCGAGCGCGCCGCGACGTTGGCGACGTGGTCCAGCGCCGCGGCGTCGTTGTTGCCGTCGCTGGCCTGCAACGACGAGACCGCGCAGCGCCGGGCATCGCCGGCCTCGTAGATGACCTTGTCGGTGAAGCCGAAGAAGCGCGCGTCGACCCCGACCAGGCCGCGGGCGGCCTCCGCCACGAGCACGCCAAAGCGGCGGGCCCGCTCGAGGTTGGCGCCGCTCATGGAGCCCGAGCAATCCACCAGCACGCCGAGGAAGAGATCGCTGCTGACGTCGATCGAGCGCGCGATGAGCAGCCGCGGGTCGCCGCGGGTCACCAGCGGCAGCACGCGCGTGCGGTCGAGCGCGTGGCCGCGCATGCGGGCGCGCGCGTGCCGATGGGCCAGGCCCAACCGCACCAGCGTCTGCCGCAGCGCACTGGCGTGGCGCCGCACCGGTTGGGCCGTGCGCTCGTGCAGCGCCGGATCGGCGGCGACCTGGATCTTGGTGATGCGCCGGTACGCCGCGTCGCCGCCGACGTTGATGGCGAGACGGCCGCCGCCGGCGGCACCGGCCTGCGGGCGCGGCGGCTCGAGGATGCGTTCGACCTCGCGCACGTCGCCGTCGGCGATGCCGTCGCCGGCGATGTCCATTTCGTAGCGCTCGTTCCTGCACCGACTCGGCGCCGAAGCCGTGGGCGAGCAGCGCGTCGCCGCCGAACAACGCGGCCAGCGCCCGCGTGACGCGGTAGAGCCCGTGCATGTCGAGCGCGCGGAAGCCCGTGCCGAAGTACGATAGCGCCTGCGCGACCTTGGGGTCGCCGCTGCGATCGCCCAGGCCCATCCGCAGCGCCCGCACGAAGCGCGCGAACGAGTGGCCCACGCGATCGAGCTCGGCCAGCAGCCGCCCGCTCTCGACCCGCACCGCGTCCTCGGCATAGGCGACACCGGGCGTGATGGCGCCGAAGACCGCGAGCGCACCGCCCCGCAGCATGCGCAACAACTCCTCGACCGCGATCTCGCGCGCGGCGTGCTGGAACGCCTGCGCGTCGAGCCGCTTGATGCGATCGCCGAAGTCGGCGTCGAGCGAGCGCAGGTTGCGTTCGAGGTGCTCGTCGGCGACGAGGTTGAGCAGCTGATGCAGGCCGACCTGCTTGGCGCGCCGCCACACCCGCAGCGAGGTCTTGTCGCCGTGCCACATGTGGTGGCCGAACTCGTGCAGGATGAGCCCCTCGACGATGTCGCGACCGTGGCGCACGCGCTGCAGGATCGGCAGCGGTGTGACGTGGACCTCGGTCGTGCCCATGTGCGTGAAGCCCCACTGATCGCGCTTGGGCGTGATGTGGATGGCGAAGCGTTTGCCGGTCAGCTCGCGCCCGCGCATGACGCCCCAGGCGAAGGCGCTGGCCAGCTCGCGCAGCTTCTCGCTGCGGCTGGGGTCGAACAGGCGGTCGGCGACGATGCGCTTGCGCGCGGCGGCGTCGTTGCCGTCGAGCAGCAAACGTCCGACCAGGCCCGCGCGCACCGACCCCGGCGCCACCGCCAACAGATCGAGCACGCGGGTCTCCGACGCCGCCGCTGCGCCGCCGAGCAACGCGCGATCGACCAGGTGCTTCGCGAGCTCGCCGCCAGGCGCCGCCAGGCGCCGTCGGAGCACCCGCTTGGCCTCGTCGATCGCGGTCGCGGCGTCGAGCGCCCAGTCGACGACCAGCGGCAACGTCGCGGCCTCGCCGCGCTCGAACGACGCCAGCGCGGCCTCGCGCCGCGCCGGCACCGTGCTGGCGCCGGGCCCCTGCAGCGCTGCCACCGTGCCGGCGTCGTCGCACGCGCGCACGCACGCGCGCAGGCCCGCGTCGGCGAGCAGTGGGTCGGGCGAACGCGCCAGTGTCGTCGGCACGGCGCCGCTGCCGTCGTCGCGCGCGAGCACGGCCTCCACATCCGGCGCACGGGTGCGCCCGACCACCGCGGGATCGCACGCCAACGCGAGCACCTCCGCGAGGCTGCCGGCGCCGTCCCGCGCGAGCAGCTCGATCGCGATGCGCCAGCGACGTCCACCCTCGAGCGCGACGTCGCGGCACAACCCGACGAGTTCGGCGAGCGCGCGCGGCGAGCTCCACAGCGCGATGCTCTCGAACAGCGGCTCGAGCTGGGCTCCGTCGGCGCGCAGGCACGCGACCAGCTGCAGCTCGCCGGCCTCGCCGAGTTCGAGCAAGCGAATCACCGCCGCGTGAACCACCGCCTCGCTGCCGCGCAAGCACGCGCGCGCCAGCGCGTCGAGGTCGCTGCCGTGCGCCGCCTCGACGCGGGCGTCCGCCGCCAGCATCCGCGGGCTCGACCGCGCCGGACTGCTGCGCGCGGGGACCCCCGTCAGCGGCAGCCACTGCCGCAGCACCGCGAGGGTCTCGCGCGTACACGCCGAAGCGGCGGCGAGCACGTGTGGCGTGGCGGCCTCGACCGCGCCGCGTGCGACGCCGCTGCGCACCAGCACGCTCAGGATCCGCGCCGCGCTGGGGCCGAGCTCGGTGTCGAGCTGCGCGATCAGCTGCGGCACGATCGCCGGCACGAAACCCGCGCGCAGCGGCGCGAGCATGCCGCGCCACATCCAACCGAGCAGCACGCTCGCGCACGCGTCCCACAGCCACCGCCGCGCGAGCCGGCCACTCAGGGCGTTGCTCGCGAGCAGCACCCCCGACCAGCCGTCCTCCTCTGCGATCAGCCAGGTCGCGAAGCCCTGCGCGTGGCGCTCGAAGCCGATCGCAATCGCGTCGACCAACGGCGGCACCGCGTCGCAGTCGCGCCACATCGTCAGCACCCCCAGGCGCAGGCGATCGGCGAACTCGGCCGTGGCCTCGCCGAACCGCTCCAGCTCCCGCGCCACCGGCGTCAACCCGTCCGCGCACGCGACCAGGGCGACGCAGGCCGCCAGCGAGGGCGCGGGCTCGCGGCG
>JAXLYC010000069.1:0-24250 GCA_046351635.1 Nannocystaceae bacterium
GCGGTGGCCGCGAGGCCGGCTCGGACAGCTGGAAGGCGTACATGCGGCGCCAGACGTGCACCGTCAACGGCAGTGACGCGCTGCCGCTCGCCCAGTGCATCCGCTTGCAGTGACTCTTGCCGCGCCGCCGCCCGCCCCGTAAGCTGCATGGTGGGCGGAGATCGGGTCGGTCAGCACCGAGGTCTACTCCGCGCGGGGTGCCGGAAGGGCTCCGCGCGAACACGGCGGGAACGCCGAACTCCTGGAGGAGACCGTGCCGATCACCCAAGAATTGTTCGCCCTCGGTCAGGCGGCTCGTCGGCTCAACGACGGCTCCGAGCAGCTCAACGCCCTCATCGCGCGGGTCGACGCGCTGCTGGGGCAGCTCATGATCGGCATGGACTACCTGCACCCGCGGCCGCTGTCGGAGGCGGTCAGCTACGATCGCGAGGGCAAGCGCACGATCGAGCTGGCGTATCTGGGCTACTGCCGCGTGGGCAAGGGCTACACGTTGGCGATCAAGACCGTGCGCGTGCACGAGTCCAAGCTCGCGATCGCGACCGAGACGCCCGGTGAATTCGTGACGCTGCTGCAGGCGCCGCGGCGGCTGCGCTACGCCGCGGTCGACGTGCTGCCCGAGCTGGTCGCGGGCCTGGCCCACCAGGTCGAAGAGGTCGCCGGCGCGATGGAGCGGCGATGCGCCACCGCCCAGGCGCTGGTGCGGCGGCTCGAGGCGATGGTCGGTCCGCCGGCGCAGCCGCAGGTGGTGCAGGAGGCGGCCGCGGCCGCGACCACGCACTCGCGGCCGACGGTGCCGTACATGATGGATCCCAACGCCGCGCGCCGGCGCTGACGCGGGCGCGAGCCCGCCGCGGTTGCGAGGCGCGGCCGCGCGTGCGACAAGCCTGACGGCCATGGCCAAGCAGGTCCTCGTCACCGCGGCGCTGCCCTACGCGAACGGCTCGATTCACCTGGGGCACCTGCTCGAGGCGATCCAGACCGACGTCTACGTCCGCGCGCGCAAGCTGATGGGCGACGACTGCGTGTTCATGTGGGCCGACGACACCCACGGCACGCCGATCGAGCTGCGAGCCCGACGCGAGGGCATCACGCCCGAGCAGCTGATCGCGCGGGCGTGGGACGAGCACCGCCGCGACTACCGCGACTTCGACATCGGCTACGACATCTTCCACACCACGCACTCGGAGGAGACCCGCGAGCACGCCGAGGCGATCTTCGCCGCGATGAAGGCCAAGGACGACATCGTCTCGCGCGACGTCGAGCAGCTGTACTGCCCCAAGGACGCGATGTTCCTGCCCGACCGCTTCGTCAAGGGCAGCTGTCCGAAGTGCAAGTCGCCGGATCAGTACGGCGACAGCTGCGAGGTCTGCGGCAGCACCACGCGCCGGTCGAGCTGGGCAACCCGCACTGCTCGATCTGCAGCACCGTGCCCGAGCTGCGGCGCTCGAGCACCTGTTCGTGCCGCTGTCGCGCCACGAGGCGTTCCTGGCGCGCGTGGCTGGCCGCGCCCGAGCAGGGCGGCCGCACCGAGCTGCAGCCGGCGGTGCGCAACTACGTGATGGAGTGGGTCGAGGGCGGCCTGCGCGACTGGGACATCTCGCGCGACCCGCCGTACTTCGGCTTCGCGATCCAGGTCACCCGGGCAAGTTCTTCTACGTGTGGTTCGACGCGCCGGTGGGCTACATCGGCGCGACGCGAAGTGGTGCCGCGACAGCGGCCACGACTTCGCCGGGTACTGGCGCGACCCCGAGCGCACGCGGACGAGCCTGGTCACGTCATCGGCAAGGACATCGTCTACTTCCACTGCCTGTTCTGGCCCGCGATGCTGCGCGGCGGGGCTACACCACGCCCTCGCGCGTGCACGTGCACGGCTGGCTCACCGTCGGCGGCGAGAAGATGTCCAAGACCCGCGGTACCTTCGTGCTCGCGCGGACCTACCTCGATCACCTGCCACCGGACTTCCTGCGCTACTACTTCGCGGCCAAGCTCGGCGCGACGCAGGAGGACATCGATCTCAACCTCGACGACTTCGTGTTGCGCTGCAACGCGGATCTGGTGAAGAAGGCCGCGAACCTGGCCAGCCGCTGCTGCAAGTTCGTGGTCTCGCGCCTGGGCGGCACGCTCGCGGCGCTGCCCGAGGACGCCCACGGCCTGGTCGCGGCCGCGCGCGCGCGGCTGGCCGAGGTCGGCGGCCACTACCTCGCGTTCGAGTCGGCCAAGGCCCTGCGCCTGGCCATGCAGATCGCCGAGGACGCGAACCTGTACGTCACCGAGCAGGCGCCGTGGAAGCTCGGGCCCGATCAGGCCGAGCGCGCCCGCGCGGTGTGCAGCGTCGGCGTGTGGGCGACCGCGGTCATCGCCGCGATCCTCAAGCCGGTGCTGCCGCGCTGGGCCGCGTCGGTCGAGCGCATGCTGCGGTTGCCCGCGCCGCTGGACTTCGCCAGCGGCGGCGCGGCGCTGCCCGCCGGTCACGCGATCGGCGACTACGAGACCCTGGCCGAGCCCATCGATCCGGCCAAGGTCGCCGCCATCGTCGAAGCCAGCAAGGAGAGCACGCCCGTGAGCACGTCCGCGCCCGCGCCGACCCCCGCCGCCCCGCCCGAGCCGCTGCAGCCCGAGACCACCATCGACGACTTCGCCAAGGTCGATCTGCGCGTGGCCAAGGTGTGCAGCGCGAGCAAGGTCGAGGGCGCCGACAAACTGCTGTGCCTGCAGCTCGACCTGGGCGCGCTGGGCCAGCGCACCGTGTTCTCCGGCATCGCCAAGAGCTACGCGCCCGAGGCGTTGGTCGGCAAGCACGTGGTCGTGTACGCCAACCTCAAGCCCCGCAAGATGCGCTTCGGCGTCTCCGAGGGCATGATCCTCGCGGCCGGTGCCAGCGACGACGCGGTCACCGTGCTCGAGCTCGACGGGCGCAGCGTGCCGGGCACGCGGATCTCGTGAGCCGCCATGCTCAGCCGCTGAGCACGGTCACGGTGTAGTCCGCGTTCGCGTACACGAACAGGTACACCACGTCGCCGCGCGCGAAGGCCAGGTCCGGCTGCTGCAGCGGCTCCACCACCGGCCCGGCGCCAGTCGAGAGGCTGCACGGGCCCGAGACCGCGCACAGGAAGCTCCACGGCGTGTCGTCCCACGCGGCGTAGTCGCCGGCGATGCCGTCGAAGCTCACCTGTTCGTTGCCGTCGCCGACGGTGTAGACGAAGTACTGATCGGCCCCGCCGCCGCCTGCGTGCGCGACGTCGAGCTCGAGCACGCAGGGGTCGTCGGCGTTGGTGCAGTCGTTGGTCGGGCCGCCCGAGCTCGAGCCGGCGTCGGCGCTGCCGCTGCTGCTGGCGTCGCCGCCGGAGCTGCCGGCCTCGGAGCTGCCGGCCGAGCTGTCGCTGCCGGGATCGGTGTCGGTGGTCGCGTCGGTGGTCGAGGCCGTGGTGGATGCGGTGCTCGACGCGGTGGTCGAGTCGGAGGTGGATGCGGTGGTCGAGGCCGTGGTCGAGTCGGTGGTCGACGCGCTGCCGCTGCCGCCCTCGCTGCTCGAGCCGGCGTCGTCGCTGCCGCCGGGGGCGGGGCAGGCCGTGAGCGCGAGGAGCAGGGCGACCGATGGGGCGATGGGACGGATCATGGCGTGGGGCTCCGGGTTCGCCCGGGTCGATGCACCGAAGGCGCGTCCGATTGCCCGCGCGCCCCAGCGCCGCAGGATCGCGTGCGCAGCGGCCCCTTGCGGTTCGGTCCGTGGCGTCTGCGGCGTGCGGGGCGTTTGCGGCATCATGGGCCCGTGCGCAAGCCCGAGCACCGCTGGCAGACCGCGCAGCACCGGGCCGTGCGCGAGCCCGCGACGGGGCGCGCCGCCGCCGATGCGCGCAGCGAGCAGCTGCGGCTGTGCTTCGACGACGGACGCGTCTGCGCCGCGACGCTGTCGCTCGCGCACCAGCAGGTCGAGCGCGCGGCGCTGTCCGACCCGGCGCTGCCCCACGCGGTCATGGCCTGGCTCGCGGCCCGCGGACAGCGCTCCATCGCACTACACGACGAGCGCGGCGAGCCGGTGATCGTGCGGGCGTTCGCGCTCGACGAGCTCGGCGACGAGGTCGGCAGCGCGCAACGGGTGATCACGCTCGCGCCGTCGAACGCGGAGCTGATCGACGCGCTCGGGGCCTTCGACCGCGTGATCGCATGCGAGGACTCCTCCGATCACCCACCCGCGGTCGCGCAGTGCGAGCGGCTGGGCCCCGACCTCGGGCCCGACCTCGATCGCATCGCGGCGCTGCGGCCCGCGCTGGTGGTCAGCTCGCTCACGGTCCCCGGGATGGAGCGCATCGTCACCGGGCTGCGCGCCCGCGGGGTGCCGCAGCTGGTCTCGGCGCCGCGCGGGCTCGACGACGTGGTCGCGGACCTGCTGCGGCTGGGCCGGGCGCTGGACCTGCCGCAGGCGGCGGCCGCCGCGGTCGCGTCGCTGCGCGCGCAGCAGCACGCGCTCGCGGCGAGCCGGCCGGCGGTGCCCAAGCGGGTCTACCTCGAGTGGTGGCCGCGGCCGATGTACACGCCCGGCCGCGCGTGCTTCAGCAACGAGCTCATCGCGCTGGCCGGCGGCGTCAACGTCTTCGGCGACCGCGAGGGCCAGAGCCTCGAGATCGACGCGGCCGAGCTGTGCGCGGCCGATCCCGACGTGTGCTTCGTGTCGTGGTGCGGCGTCGCCGAGGCCAAGCTCGATCCCGCCGGCCTGGGCACGCGGCCGGGGCTGCAGCCGCTGCGCGCCGCGGCGAGCGGTCAGGTCTTCGCGCTCGACGAGCGGTTCGCAGGTCGGCCTGGCCCCCATGCTCGAGGCCGCCCGACGCATGCGCGCCGCGATGTGGCCCGGCTGACCCCGCGCGCGCGCCGATTTCTTGCCGCCACGGCGGTGGCGTGACAGCGTGCCTGCCCATGCGAGTCGAAGCGCTCGATGGCAACCTCGGACGGCAGATCGACGACGTCGTGACCGCGCTGCGGACCTGCGTCGGATACCGAACGGTGTGGATCGACCCCTTCGGCATGCTGTGGCACGCCGAGCCCGAGGACGAGGAGCTCGAGGCCATGGGCCACCGCTACGTCGGCACGTTCTGCCGCCCGGCGGCCGATGACCTGCGCGAAGCCCTGGTGGGCATCGCGTGGCCGAAGATCGACTGCCTCAGCGTGCAGACGCGCGTGCCGGCGTCGCCGCAGCTGGCGCTGGCGATGTGACGAGGGCTCGCCGGCGCCGCCGCGCCGCCGCGAGCAGCCACAGCCACGCCGCGTGTGCGGCCGCGGGCGCGCTGCCGCAGCCGCAGCCGCCGGTGTCCGAGTCTCCCGCCGCCGCGCCGCCGCCCGAGCCCTCGCTCGCGTCGCCGCCGCTGCCGGACAGGCCGCCGCTTCCGGGCGGCATGTCGACGTCCCCGCCGGTGCCGTCGCCACCGTCGCTGCCAGTCGTGGTCGAACCGCCGCTGTCGGCGACCCCGCCGGTGTCGCCGGCACCGTCGGCCGCGGTGCGGTTGACGACGTGGGCGTAGCCGCGGGTCTGCGCGTCGAAGATCTCGATCGAGCGATCGATGATCGCGTCGAGCAGGACCTTCTCGCCCTCGCTGAGCACGTCGTCGGGGCGGGTCACGAGGATGAACGAGACGTCGAAGCTGTCGGGCGCGTCGACCCACGAGGGCATGCGCGGGCCCTCGGCTGCGATCACGTCCTCGATGGTGAGATCGCGGCGCGTGGCCGTGACGGTGTAGCTGTCGGCGTCGAACAGGAAGTCGCCCGGGGTCGCGCAGCTGCCGTCGCCCGCGGCGGAGTCGATGCAGTTGCTGGGATTCTCGAGCAGGAACCACGGCTCGACCTCGTCGGGCGGCAGCAGACCCATGAGGTACAGGTCGAGATCGCTGTACTCGTAGATGTCCTGCTTGAGCGCGGTGAACGTGCCGTCGCCGTTGTCGACCCAGTCGTGGCCCTGGACCGGCGAGCCGCCCGAGTCGAGGTAGAACGACCAGTGCGCGTTGGCGCGTCCGAGCATGCTGCGGCTGGGGCCCTGGCCCTGGTCGAACGACACGAACGCGAGCCACGCGTGGCCGAGTTCCTGGCCGAACACCAGCGAGATGTAGTTGTCGCTGACGCCGCCCGGATCACCGCCGAGGTAGTGGGTCCAGCGGTTCATGTGCAAAAAGCCGTAGACCTGGCTGTTCGGGGTGTCGTCGAAGTAGCCGTTGCCCTCGTCGGGGATGACCAGGTCCTCGGGCGCGATGTGCTCGTAGCCGATCCCGTGCACGTCGTTGGCCACGGCCTGGTACAGCGCGCCGATCGGCGGCGGCAGATCGAAGGTCGTGAACATCACCAGCAGCTGGCTGTCGTCCTCGTGCGCCGCGAGGAAGCCGGCCTCGACGTCGCCGTAGGCCGCCAGGAACGGGTCGCGCTCGAACCAGTTGCCGTGCTCGACGGTCTGCTCGACGTCGTGGAACAGCATGTAGCGATCGCGCTGCTCGACGAACTCGATCGGCGCGGCCGCGGCAGTCGCAGGCGCGCCCAGCAGCGCGGCCACCAGGCCCAGGCGGCTCGCGCGAGCATCAGAGCATCATCGGGCTGCGGCCGCCTCCAACGGCGGCGGCGAGCGCCCCGACAGTGCCTGCCTGCGCGCGGATGAGCGCGAGCAGGGCCTGCAGCCACGCCGGCGAGGTGTTGAGCGAGGGCACCAGCACCAGCGACTCGCCGCCCTGCGCGCGCCAGTCGTCCTGCGCGCGCATGCCGATCTCCTCGAGGGTCTCGAGGCAGTCGGCCACGAAGGATGGGCACAGGACCGCGACGCGCGCGACGCCCTGCGCGCGCAGCTGCGGCAGGCGCTCGTCCAGGAACGGGCGGATCCACGGGGTCCGGCCCAGCCGCGACTGGAACACCACGCTGGTGCGATCGTCGGGCAGCGCCAGCGCGGCCGCGAGCGCGCGCGCGGTCGCGAAGCAGTGCGCGCGATAGCACTGCGCGTTGATCGGCACGATCGCGTCGCAGCAGTCGGGCTTGGCCAGGCAGTGCGTGCCGCTGCGATCGCCCTTGTGGCAGTGCCGCTCGGGTTGGCCGTGGAAGCTCATGACCACGTGCTCGGGCGCGTGCTCGGCCAGGATCGGCCGCGCGACCTCGGCGAACGCGGTGATGAAGCCGGGCGCGTCGAAGAAGGGCGGCACCACCCGCAGCATCGGCGTGTGCCAGCGCGCCGCGGCGCGGCGGTACAGCAGCTCGAGCGTCGAGCCGGTCGAGCTCGACGCGTACTGCGGGTACAGCGGCACGACCGTGATCTCGACGCAGCCGGCCTCGCACAGCCGCTCGAACGCGGCGTCGAGCGCGGGCTCGCCGTAGCGCATGCCCAGCTCGACCATGGCCTCGGGCATCGCCTGCCGCACGGCGTCGCGCAGGGCCAGCGAATGCACCAGCAGCGGTGAGCCCTGCGGCGTCCAGATCTTGCGGTACGCGTGGGCGGACTGCTTGGGCCGGCGCGGCAGGATCACCAGCTCGAGCAGGGCGCGTCGCACCGGCGCGGGGATGTCGATGACGCGCGGGTCGGACAGGAACTGCCGCAGGTAGCGTCGCACCTGCGGCGGCTCGGGGGCCTCGGGGGTGCCGAGGTTGCACAGCAGCACGCCGCGCGGCGGCGTGGTCGTCTCGCTCACGTGCGCTCGCCTGCGCCAAGGCCCGCGACGCGATCGAGCACCTGCTGGATCCGCTGCACCATGCCGGCGGGGTCGGGCACCGTGCCCTCGGCGATGCTGGCCTGATCGAAGAGCAGCTGGATCCACAGCGACGCCTGCGCGTCGTCTGACTGCTCGGACAGCCGCGCCGCGGTCGCGCGCACGAACGCATGCTCGGGGTTGAGCTCGAGGATGCGCGGGCGCGCCGTGATCTCGCGGCCGGCCATGCGGAGGATCCGCTCCATGTTGCGGCCCAGCGCCGCGTCGTCGTCGACCAGACACGCGGCCGACTCCCGCAGGCGCCGCGACGCGCGGACGTCCTTGACGCGCTCGCCCAGCACGGTCTTGGCGCGGGCGAACAGCGGCGCGAGCGTGCCCTCGTCCACGGGCTCGCTCGCCGGCGCGACGTCGAAGTCGCCCTTGGTCACGTTGACCAGGGCTTGTCCTTGTAGTGCTCGAGGTCCTGCACGACCCACTCGTCGACCGCGTCGGTCATCAGCAGCACCTCGAAGCCCTTCGCGCGGCACGCCTCGAGGTGCGGGCTCTTGGCCAGGGCCGCGGCCGACTCGCCCGAGATGTAGTAGATCGCGCCCTGGTCGGCCGACATCGCGTCGATGTACTGCTGCAGCGAGATCAGGCCGCCGGTCGCGTCGGCGCTCTCCGAGAAGGCGCGGGTGCTGTCGAAGCGCAGCAGCTCGGTGAGCTGTTCGCGGTGGGCGTTGTCGGTGTGCAGGCCCTCCTTCACGAACACGCCGAACTCGCGCCACAGCTTGGCGTAGGTCGCGGCGTCGTCCTTGGCGGTGTCGGCCAGCAGCGCCAGGGCCTTGCGCGTCAGCTGGCGTCGGATCGCCGCCAGCGCGCTGTGCTCCTGCAGCATCTCGCGCGAGACGTTGAGCGGCAGGTCCTCGCTGTCGACCACGCCGCGGAAGAACCGCAGGTATGGCGGCAACAGCTTGTCGCAGCTCTCCATGACCAACACCCGCCGCGCGTACAGCCGCAGGTGCTTGCTGTCCTCGCCGAACAGGTCCATGGGCCGGTGGCCGGGCACGAACAACACCGACTTGAATTGGATCGGTGCGTCCATGCCGACGTGCAACCGCGCCAGCGGCGTGTCGCCCGGCAGTACGAAGCCACCCATCACGTGGGTGTAGAACTCCTGGTAGTCCGCGTCGCTCAGGTCCTTGGCCGCGCGGGTCCAGAAGGCCTTGGCGCTGTTGACCTGCTGGTCCTCGCCGGTGCGACTGCCGCCCTCGTCGCTGACGATGACGATGGGGTGCAGCACGTAGTCGCTGTAGCGCTTGATGATGCCCTGCAGGCGCCAGCGGTCGAGGTAGTCCTTGGCGTCCTCGCGCAGGTGCAGCGTGATGCGGGTGCCCCGATGCGCGCGATCCGAGGGCCCCAGCGTGAAGCTGCCGTCGCCCTTGCTGCTCCAGCGCACCGCCGCGTGGCCGACGGTGGCCGAGCGCGTGTCGACGTCGATGGTCTCGGCGACCATGAAGGCGCTGTAGAAGCCCACGCCGAACTGGCCGATGAGATCGAGATCGGGCTTGCCGCCGGCGCCGCGCTCGGTCGCACGCTGCAGGAACTCGAGCGTGCCCGAGTGCGCGATGGTGCCGAGGTTCTGCTCGGCCTCGGCCGCGCTCATGCCGATGCCGTTGTCCTCGATCACGAGCGTGCCGGCGGCGGCGTCGATCTCGATGCGGATCTGCGGCGCGGCGTCACGGTCTTGCAGCTCGGGGTCGACCAGGGCGGCGAAGCGGGCCTTGTCGAGGGCGTCCGAGGCGTTGCTCACGAGCTCGCGCAGGAAGATGTCGCGGTTGGTGTACAGCGAGTTCGTGACCAGGCGCAGCACCGCTGCGACCTCGGCCCGGAATGCGTGGGTCGTGACCGTGGAATGCTTCGCTCACGGTCGCGAGCAAACCCGCAGCCGTCGCGAGTCGTTCCCCGCGGCGGTCCCCGGTATCGTCGGGGCCGATGTCGCGCCGGGGCCAGGTCGCGCTCGCGGTGCTGCTGTGCACGGCGGCTGTGGAGCGCCTGCGCCGGCGCCCCAGGCCGCACCTGCGCCGGCGGCCGCGCCGGCACCCGACCCGGGTCGCGGCGCGCAAGGCCGAGCGCGAGGTTGCCGCGGCTGCGGCCGCGGCGAGCGCGAGCGCCTCTGGCGGCGATCGATTTCATCACCACGCTGCCGCCGACGTTGCCGCGCAAGCGTCTTCGAGGCCTGCGCCGCCATGACCAGGGCCTGGCGACGCCCATGCGCACGAGCTTGTCGGGCGACATGAAGACCAAGTGGGAGACCGGCGGCAACGAGATGCAGCTGGCGGTGTTCCGCAAGGAGTGCCTGCAGCGATCGATTCCGGTCGCGGCGTGTCAGGCGGTCGCGCTTCCGCAGCTGCAGCCCGAGCACAAGGACCGGCTGCCCGACGTCATGGAAGGCCATGTCGACGAGTTCGGCGGCGACGCGGTCTCCGCTTCGCCGCCGTGATCCGCGATCACCGGCGCCGCACGAGCCTGCGTTCGTAACCCAGCCGCAGCGCACCGCCGGCGAGCACACCGGCCCAGGTCACCGGTCGAGATCGCGCTCGACCAGGCCCACGGGCGCGCGCAGGCCCAGGCCGACCTCGGTGCTCACTCGATCCAGCCCGCGCCGATCGACAGTGCGCCGCGGCCCGCCGCCGAGCACCGCCTGACCGGTGATCGCCGTGGTCGCACCGGTCGCGATGCCGCCGGCATCGGCGGCGCCGCAGCCGCGCGAGCGCACCCGCGAGCACGATGGTGCCGCCCAGGGCCCACCGCGGTGCGACGCGCACGCGGCCCGCGGTGCCCAGGCCCAACGCGAACTGCCACGCGCGCACGCGCCCGGCCTCGCGCCGGGCCACGCCGCCCTCGAAGCCGATGCGACCGAGCACCGCCGCGTCGCCGAACCACCCCCGCACGTCGAGCTCGCCACCGAAGGCCGGCAGCGGCGCGCGCTCGAGCGCGCGGCCGTGCACGCCCGCGCCGAGCACCAGGCCCAGGGCCCGCGGTCGCGCATCGACCCGCCGGCGCACGTAGCTGCCGGCGGCCTCGACCGCGGCCGCGCTCGGGGTCGGCGTGGGCGGCAGCGGCGGTGGCCCCGGTGCCGGCGGCAGCAGCAGCTCGAGCCACGACGCGGCGAACAGCTGCGAGATCGCCAGCGCCACCACGCGCTCACGGCCGGGCTCGTTGCGCGGCAGCGGTACCTGGCGCTCGAGCCGCTTGCGCGTGATCGGATCCGCGATCGCGATCACCAGGGTCGGCGCGCGGCAGCGGATCTCGATGCCCAGCGGCGGACCGCGGCGGGCCTCGTGCGTGACCGCGGCGAGATCGATCGCGAGCAGGCGCCCGACCTCGCGCGCGTCGAGGCCGGGGCAGTCGATCGCAGCGACCTCGATCGGCCCGGTGTCGGCGCGGTCGACCGGCGCGGCGTCGGGCGGTTCCACCGGCGCGGCGACCGGCTCGCGCGCGTCGTCGGGCTCCGTCGGCGCGTCGTCGACGGCGTCGAGCGCTGCGGGCTCGGCCGGCGCGGGCTCGGCCGGCGCGGGCTCGCTCGGCGCGGGCTCGCTCGGCGCGGGCCCGGTCGGGACGGGCTCGGTCGGTGGCTGCGGCTGGGCCGGTGCGAGCCGCAGCGCGAACGCGAGTGCGAGCGTCGCGATCGACACGGGCACACCGCAGCATAGCCCCGCGGGCGCGGCCGCGTCACCCCGGCGGCACGAACTCGTCGCACGCCATCACGATCGAGGCGAGCGCGCCGTCGAAGAAGCCGGCGTAGTCGGGCTCGCACACCGAGGTCCACGCGCCGTAGTGGAACGACTCGACCCACTGCCGCAGGTGCACCGACGGCTGCGAGCCGCTGTTGTCGTTGGGGTCGAACGGCGCGCACACGGCCGCGGGCAGGTCCGAGTCGCCCAGCAGCCCCAGCATGACCACTGCATCGGGGTTGCCGAGCTTGGCGGTGACCAGTGCGTCGTGCCAGTCGCCGGGCTCACCCGGCGAGGCGAGCGAGTCGTCCTCGTCGGAGATCAGCGTGACGATGAGCAGCGCGTCGTCGCGCAGGAAGCCCTCGTTGCACTCGCCGGCGGCCGCGAGCGGCCCCAGCGCGGTGGTGAGCGCCTGCGCCGGTCGCTCGGTCGGGTCGCCGGTGATGCCCACGGTGGCCATGCACGTGAAGCTGCTGAAAGGGTCGGCGTCGGCGGCGTCGAGCCAGCGTCGGTCGCCCAGGCCGCAGTCGGTGCCGTCGACGTCGGTCGAGCGGCCCGCGCCCAGCAGTGCACCACAGGGCTGCGGACTCCACGGCGCGCAGGGCTCGGCGTTGCACTCACAGTTGCAGTCGGCGGGGCAGTTCGCGTTGCACCACAGCCCACAGTCGAACGAGTTGAACATCGATTCGTAGCAGCCGCCGCCCTCGCCGACGTCGGTGTCGATCACCATCACGTGGTAGTCGTCGCCGAGCATGCCCTGGATCGCAGTGATGAACCCGGGCACGCTGGCGATGAGCTGCTGCTGCTCGTCGAACATCGACGCGGAGTTGTCGACCACGAACACGAGGTCGACCTTGGTGCAGCCCATCTGCGGCACCATGCCCATCACGTCGAGCTTGCCGCCGTCGGAGCTGCCGCCCGAGCCGTCGTCGCCGGTCGCCGTGGTGCCGCTGTCCCCGGCGGTGGTCAGCGCGACGGTCGTGCTCGGCAGGCCGCTGCCGCTCGCGTCGGGGTCACGGGCCTCGCCGCAGGCGCCCAGCAGCGCGAGCGCGGGCCCACACCAGCGTCCAGGGGCTGCACGCATTTGGGTGCGATCACGCTAGCACGTCAGCGCAGCTGCGAGAGCATCCGCTCGATGCGGCTGCGGTGCGCGCCCTTGGGGTAGTGCCCCAGGTAGTCCTCGCCGGCTTCGCGCGCGGCCTCGGTGTCGCCGGCATCGGCCAGCTCGATCGCCGCCTCGGCGCGGGCGTCCTCGGTCAACGCGCCCAGCGGCGACTTGCGCGCCGCGGTCAGGAACGCCTGCGCGGCGGCGCGATGGTGGCCGCGGGCGCGCTCGAGCTTGCCCAGCTGGAACGCGCTGCCGTACGCGCGCGGATCGTCGCCGAAGTCGCGCAGCACGGAACGCAGGGTTTCCGCCGCCGCGGCCCGATCGCCGCGCAGCATCGCGTCGTCCGCCTGCTGCAGCAGCGTGTCGATCGACGGCGTCGCGACCGGCTCGGGCAGCTGCGGCGCGCGGGGCTTGGCGCGGCTGCGGCCGCCGCTGCGCGGGGCTCGACCCGCGCGATCGCTGCCGCGGGTGCGCTCGCCTCGAGCCGCAGCTCGTCGCCCGCGCCCAGCATCGCCGCGGTGCCGTCGCCGTCGCGGGCGACGCGGACGCGGCCGTGCTCGACGGTGACGCGCACCGCGTCGGCCTCGTGCGTGACCCAAAGGCGGTGCCGACCACGGTCACGTCGACCGCGCCGGCCTCGACCACGAACCGCCGCGGCAGCCCCGGCCGCACCTCGTAGTGCACCCGCCCCGAGCTGCTCGATGCGGATCTCGGACTGGGTCTGCGTGCGCAGCTCGAGCCGCGCGCCGTCGTGCAGCGTTGCGATCGAACCGTCGAGCAGCGCGAGCGCGGGCGCGGGTGCGTTCGGGATCGCCGGCGCGGGCTCGATCGGCGCGGCGACCTCCTCGGGCGCCGCCGGCAGCGCGGCCAGCTCGATCGCCGGCTCGTCGGCGATCTCGGTGGTGGACCCACGCACGGCGGCCCAGGTCGCGACACCCGCGACCAGCAGCAGCGCAGCGGCCACGGCCGCGCCGAGCCAGCGCCGACGCGCGCCCGATCGGGTCGCGCGCGCGTCGAGCTCGGCCTCGATGCGGCCGAGCGTCCGACGCTCGCGCAGCGCATCCCACTGCGGCTCGCGTGCGGCCAGCTCGCGCAGCGCGTCGTCGATCACGGCGCACCTGTGGCCGGCGCCCACGCGCCCAGTTCGTGGGACAGCGCGGCCTCGCACTCGGCGATGCGGCGCTTGATCGTGGCCAAAGACACGCCGCAGCTGAGCGCGACGTCCTCGAGCTTCTCGCCCTCGATGCGGTGCAGCATCCACGGCAGCCTTCGGCCCTCGGGCTGGCGCAGCAGCGCCGCGAGCAGCTCGTCGGCCGGTGCACGCTCGCGCGGGTCGGAGCTGCGGGGCTCGTTCCAGCCGAACACCCGCAGGATCGATCCACGCCGCCGCTGTCGCACCAGCCGCGAGTGCGTCAGGCGGATCGCGATCGTGACCAGCCACGGGCGCACGTGCCCGGCCGAGCGCAGCGAGTCGAGTCGCTCGGCCGCGCGCACGAAGGTGTCCTGCACGATGTCGTCGACGTCGGCGTTGTGGCCGAGCCAGCGGGCGACCGCGGCGGCGACCTGCCGCGCGTGGCGGAGGTACAGCTCGCGGAACGCGGCGCGGTCACCGCCCTGGGCCCGGGCGACCAGGACCTCGTCCGACTGTTCCTGCACGTGCAGGCGCGTCGCGGCGGCTGGCGCTGGGGAGACCACGGTGATGTTAAGATCACGCGAGGATGCGTCAGCGGCTCACGAAATCGTGCGCGAGCCGAAAAGCCCCCCCAGCGCCGTCTGCAGCGGTGATGGCGGGGGGTTCCGCGCGGGCCCGCGGGCCGTGGTGGAGCGTGGCGTGGGTCGGGATCCTGCTCGGGGCCTGCGCGGAGCCGACCCTGGTGCTGGGCGCGGCCGGCACCAGCGGCGGCAGCGGCGTCGATCCCACCGCCGGGCCCGAGGGCTCGACCGGCATCCCGGATCTGCCGCCGTTTTCCCACTGCGGCGCCGAGCAGGGCTGCCAGAACAAGATCGATCTCCTCTTCGTGATCGACAACTCCGGCACGATGGGCGAGGAGCAGCTCAACCTCGCGAAGAACTTCCCGCTGTTGGTCGAGCAGCTGCAGGCACTCGAGGATGTCGACGGCAATCGCGTCGGCGCCGACGTCAACATCATGGTCACCACGACCGACGTCGACAATCCTTCGTGCCACGGCGCCTATGTCAAACCCGACTACGTGCCCGCCCGCGGCGCGCCGGTGTCGACGCCCTGTACCGAGCGCATCGCGCGGTTCACCGGCCTGGGCAACGATCCGCTCGTGGTCGAGCAGGCCTGCACCGACGTGTGCGCGCCGGCGCTGCCGGTCGCGCCCGCCGATCAGTTCATCCACTTCGACGCGCAAGGTGACAACGTCGCCGACGGCGATGCCGCGGCCGCGCTGGCCTGCGTCGGGCCCCAGGGCATCGACGGCTGCGGCTACGAGTCGCCGCTCGAAGCCATGTCACAGGCGCTCAACCCCGGCGCGTGCTGGAACGACCCCGCCGGTTGCGACGATCCGAAGTGGGCGTGGATCGACGAGCCGTTCTTGCGCGACGGCGCGGTGCTGGCCATCGCGATCATCACCGACGAGACCGACTGCTCGGTGCGCGACTACGGCATCATGAACGATCCGGACTTCGAGGAGGTCAACCCGGTCACGGAGATCGCCTCGCCGAGCTTCCTGCGCAGCAGTTGCGCGCCGGCGGCGTGCAACGACTTCATCCCGCGACCGGCGAGTACGGCGAGTGCGTGCAGACCAACCGCGACGACACGGGGCTCGCGGGCGTGCCCGACGAGGCCGCGGTGTTGCAGCCGATCTCGCGCTACACCAAGCTGTTGCAGTCCCTGCGCGATCAGGGCCGCGAGGTCATCATGCTCGGCGTGCTCGGCGCGGTCCCCGAGGTGACCGCCCACGCCAGCACGCCGCCGTACAACCCCACCGCCGGCGGGGTCGAGGACCTGGTCTACCGCCTGTGGCGTGACCCGCAGTACCCCGACGGCGACGTGTTGCCCGACGAGTGGGCCCGTGGCGTCGATGCGGCCTACAAGCAGTTCGAGTTCGGCATCGGCCCGCTGCACTGGCTACGACGAGGCCGCCGGCGTGTTCACCGGACAGGCGGTCGCGGACGTCCGGATCCGCAGCGTGTGCGAGAGCCTCAACACGCCCGAGGATCCCAGCACGCCGGCGAGCGAGGCGCGTGCGCTGCTGCATCGAGTCGATCTGCGACGACGATTTCAGCGCCGCGATCGGTTGTCTCACCGGCCTGATCCAGACCGCGGTCACAAGTTGAGCCGGCGCGCACACGCGCGTGCGCGCGCCGGCTGCTCGACGCGCGCTACGCCGAAGTGCGTAGCGCGCCGGTGACGACCGCGAAGCTGCACTGGTAGCCTCGAGCGTGGGGCGTACATGGCACAGCGACGCGACGGCGGGCAGGGCAGGGCGAGGGCGACGACGATGGCTGCGCCGCCGCGGTGCTGTTCGCGTCGCTCGCGTGCGCCGCGGACGACCCGAGCACTTCCGCGACGGCTCGCTGGTGCCGCCGACGCCGGTGGTGCAGATCCTCTCGCGCCGCTGCCCGCGGCCCACTGCGAGATCGACGTCGACGGCATCGGCACCATCGCGATGGAGGACGACTACCTGCCGCACGTGATCCAGGCGGAAACGGCGGCGCGAACCCGAGGCGCTCAAGGCCCAGGCGATCGCCGCGCGCCTGGTCGCGTACTGCTCGATCGAGATCTCCGGTGGCATCTGCGACGGCCAGGGCCGCCAGGCCCGGCGAGCGCGGCGCGGACCCGGCCCCGATCCACTACCAGGCGGTGCAGGAGACCTCGGGGCAGTACCTCAACTACAACGGCACGCTGACCTACGGCTTCTTCGTCGCCGGCGACAGCGGCGTCGCGGGCCCCGGCTGCATGGGCGTCGATGCCAACGCGGCGACCGAGCACCGGGTCACGTACAACGGTGGCCGCAGCGGCACCGACGTCGAGCAGATGCAGCTGGGCTACGTGCACGATCCCGCGGACGCGGGCTACGGCCAGAACCGCGGCTGCATGGGCCAGTGGAGCGCGCGTTGCCTCGAGAACGACAACGGTCAGGACGTGACCCAGATCCTGCAGTTCTTCTACGGCGACGACATCGGCATCACGCAGGCGCCGGGCGAGTGCGTGGTGCCGTTGCCCGGTGACACCACCACAGGCGGCGGCGAGAGCAGCGGCGGCGTCGCCGACACCACCGGAGCCTCGGGGCCGGGCGGCGGCTCGGGCGGCAGCGTCAGCGCGGGCGAGGTAGCGACGGCAGTGTGGCCGAGTCCAGCGGCGGCGCGGAGGCGACCGGCAAGCCCGATCCCTGCCAGCGAGACCAGCCTCGGCGACGACGGCACCGGCGGCGGCGATCCCGGATGCGTTGCTGGACACCTTCGGCGAGAGCTCGGGCGCGCCGCCGTCGTCGTGCGCCTGCTCGGCCGGGCAGCGCCGGCCGCCGCGCGCTGCGATCGGTTTTGGTGGTGCTCGCGGGCCTGCTGCGTCGGCGCCGGCGCGCGATCGCGGCGCGGTGATAGCCCGAGCCCGCGGCATGGTCGCCGGCGAAGTCCCACGCAGGCCTGGAAGCCGACGCGCCTGCGGGTCTCACGCGACGGTGGTCTGCGCAACCACTTCGCCGCGCCCACGCCGGTGCAGAGCCAGGCTGGGCGGCGATCGCCGCGGGGCACGCGCGCTGTTGGTCGCGCCCACCGGCAGCGGCAAGACCCTGGCGGCGTTCCTGTCGTGCATCGATCGGCTGGCGCACGCGCCTGCGCCCGGCGCCGGCGTACGCGTGCTGTACGTGTCGCCGCTCAAGGCCCTGGTCTATGACATCGAGCGCAACCTGCAGCGGCCGCTCGCGGGCCTCGCCGCGGCCGCTGCCGCCGCGGGGCAGTCGCTGGTGCTGCCGCGCGGCGGTGCGCACCGGCGACACCAGTGCGGCCGAGCGCGCGGCCATGGGCCGGCGTCCCCCGAGATCCTGGTCACGACACCAGAATCGCTCTTCCTCATGCTCGGATCGCAGGTGCGCGAGCACTTCGCGACGATCGACACCATCATCGTCGACGAGGTCCACGCGCTCGCGCCGACCAAGCGCGGCGCCCACCTGGCGCTGTCGCTCGAGCGGCTGTGCGCCGGCTGTGCCCGCGAGCCCCAGCGCGTGGGCCTGTCCGCGACCGCGCAGCCGCTGCTCGACGAGGTCGCGGCGCTTCCTCGCCGGCGCGCGGGCCGGGGACGACGTCGACACCGGCGCGCCGCCCGATCTCGATCTCGAGATCGTCGTGCCGGTGGCCGACATGACCCGCCCGCCGCCGGCGCCCGCACCGGTCGCCGCCGGGGTCGCCGCCGCGCCGCCGGGCCTGGGCGAGCCCATGGCCAACAGCATCTGGCCGGCGATCTACCCCCGGCTGCTCGAGATCATCGCGCAGGCGCGCACGACCCTCATCTTCGTCAACGCCCGCGGCCTGTGCGAACGTCTTGCGCAGCGCCTCAACGAGATCGCCGGCGCGACCTTGGTGCGGGCGCACCACGGCAGCCTCGCGCACGCACAACGCACCGCGATCGAGGCGGCCCTGGTCGCGGGCGAGATCCGCGGCATCGTCGCGACCAGCTCACTCGAGCTCGGCATCGACATGGGCACCATCGATCGCGTGGTGCTGGTCGAGTCGCCCGGTGCGGTCTCGCGGGGGCTGCAGCGCGTGGGCCGGG
This sequence comes from Nannocystaceae bacterium, assembly GCA_046351635.1. Lineage (GTDB taxonomy): Bacteria > Myxococcota_A > Polyangia > Nannocystales > Nannocystaceae > Xiheibacterium. The sequence goes on from JAXLYC010000069.1 coordinate 18,226, forward strand.
CCGGCCACGCGGTCGGCGAGCGCAGCGTCGCACGGCTGTTCCCCAAGCACCGTGGCGACCTGCTCGAGTCGACCGTGGTGGCCGCGCGGATGCGGCGCGGCGAGATCGAGCGCATGGTCGTGCCGCGCAACCCGCTCGACGTGCTCGCGCAGCAGCTGGTCGCCATCGTCGCGGTCGGCGAGACCACCGTCGACGAGCTCGGCGCGCTGGTGCGGCGCGCCCATGGCTTTGCGACGCTGCCCGACGCCGCGCTGCGCGGCGTGCTCGACATGCTCGCGGGGCGCTATCCCTCGCACGACTTCGCCGAGCTGCGACCGCGGCTGGTGTGGGACCGGCAGAGCGACCGGCTCGCCGCGCGGCGGGGCGCCGGCCGCATCGCGCTGCAGAACGCGGGCACCATCCCCGATCGCGGGCTGTACCCGGTGCACGCCGGTGAGGGTGGCCCGCGGGTCGGCGAGCTCGACGAGGAGATGGTCAACGAGTCGGCCACCGGCCAGGTCATCACGCTGGGCGCCAGCAGCTGGCGCATCGAGGCAATCGCGCGCGACCGCGTGATCGTCAGGCCCGCGCCCGGCGAGAGCGGGCGGCTGCCGTTCTGGCGCGGCGACGGGCCCGGGCGTCCGCTCGAGCTGGGCCGCGCCATCGGGGCGCTGACGCGCGAGCTGGCCGAGCGCGAGCACGACGCCGCGCGGGCCTACCTCGCGCAGCAGTGGTCGCTGGGCGGCGACGCGGCGCAGAACCTCGTCGCCTACGTGCACGAGCAACGCGCCGCGACCGGCGTGGTGCCCAGCGACCGCGCGATCACGATCGAACGTTTCCGCGACGAGGTCGGTGACTGGCGCGTGTGCATCCTGTCGCCGCTGGGCGCCCGCGTGCACGCGCCGTGGGCCCTGGCGATCGAGGCCGAGCTGGCGGCGCACGCCGGCATCGCGGTGCAGACCACGTGGAGCGACGACGGCATCGCGCTGCGCCTGGTCGACGCCGACGAGCTGCCGGCGCTGGATCTGTTGGTGCCCGACCCCGACACGGTCGAGGAGCGGGTCGTGGCGCAGCTGGCCCACTCGGCGCTGTTCGCCGGCATGTTCCGCGAGAACGCCGGCCGCGCGCTGTTGCTGCCGCGGCGCCGCGCGGGCCAGCGCACGCCGCTGTGGGCCCAGCGCCTGCGATCACAGCAGCTGCTGGCGGTGGCGCGCGAGCACCCGTCGTTCCCGATCGTGCTCGAGACCTACCGCAGCTGCCTGCAGGACGTGTTCGACGTGCCCGCGCTGGTCGCGTTGCTGCGCGCGATCGCGGCGCGCGAGGTCCGGGTCGATCACGTGCACACCGCATCGGCCTCGCCGTTCGCCCGCGGGCTGGTGTTCGCGTACCAGGCCGCGTTCATGTACGAGGGCGACGTGCCGCTGGCGGAACGCCGCGCGGCTGCGCTGGCGCTCGACCACGAGCTGTTGCGCGAGCTGCTGGGCCGCGAGGGTCTCGTCGAGCTGGCCGAGCTGCTCGATCCCGCCGACGTCGCAGCGGTGGAGGACGAGCTGCAGCAGCGCGCGCACCGCTGGCGCGCACGCGGGCCCGACGAGCTGCACGACTGTCTGCGCCGGCTGGGCGAGCTCGATCGCGACGAGCTCGCGGCGCGCTGCGCCGCGGTCGACGAGGACGCGCCGCTCGACGTCGAGGGCTGGCTCGCGTCGCTGTGCGCGGCCCATCGCGCGACGGTGGTGACCCTGGGCGGGCGCGAGGTCGCGATCGCGATGGAGGACGTCGCGGCCTTCCGCGATGCACTGGGCGTCGCCGTGCCCGCGGGCGTGCCGGCGGCGCTGCTCGAGCCGGTCGCCGACGCGTTGGGCTCGCTGCTGGGTCGCTGGGCCCGCACCCACGGGCCCTTCGCGCCGGCCGAGCTCGCGGCGCGCTGGGGCCTGTCGCCGTCGCAGCTGCAGCCCGCGATCGAGGTCGCGTGCGCGCGCCACAGCCTGATCGCCGGGCCGCTGCTGCCCGGACACGCCGAGGCGCTGTGCGACACGGAGGTGCTCAAGCGGATCAAGCGTCGCAGCTCGCGCGGCTGCGGCGGGAGATCACCGCGGTGCCCGACGAGGTCTATGCCCGCTTCCTGCCGCACTGGCACGGGCTCGACGAGACCTCGCTGGCGCCGTCGGTGCTCGACGACGTGCTCGCGCGGCTCGAGGGCCTGCCGCTGTCATGGCACGAGCTCGAGTCGTGGCTGCTGCCGGCGCGCGTGCCCGGCTTCGCGCCGCGTCAGCTCGACGAGCGCGGCGCGGCCGGCGAGCTGGTATGGGTCGGGCACGGCAGCCTCGGCGACGCCGACGGACGCGTGGCGCTGTACCGCCGCGATCGTGTGGCGCTGCTGCTCGACGCGCCCGAGCTCCCGGCGGACCTCGATCCGATCGAGGCTGCGATCGTCGGCCATCTGCGCGCACGCGGGGCCTCGTTCGCGGTCGAGCTCAGCCGCGCGGTCGGTACGGAGGTCAAGCTCGGCGTGCTCGACGACGCGCTGTGGTCCCTGGTCTGGCGCGGCCTGGTGACCAACGACAGCTTCCTGCCACTGCGCGCCCACGGCAGCCGCAGCGCCCGCGGCAGCAGCGGCGGCGGTCGCTGGTCGCTGGTGGCCGAGCTCGTGGCCGGCGGTGCCTCACCGACCGAGCGCGCCTGGGCGCGCGCAACCACCTTGGTGCAGCGCCACGGCATCCTCGCCGGCGACGCCCTCGCGATCGAGGCGGTGGCCGGCGGCATGGGCGGGCTTCGCCGGCGCTGCGCGAGCTCGAGTCCGCCGCTCGCGTGCGCCGGGGCCACTTCGTCGCGGGCCTGCGCGGGGTGCAGTTCGCCGCCCCGGGCGCGGTCGATCGACTCCGCGGCATGCGGGCACACGACGACGACGACGTGCGCGTGCTGTCGGCGTGCGACCCGGCGCTGCCGTGGGGCGCCGCGCTGCCGTGGCCGCCCACCGGCCTGGCCGAGCGCGGCGGCGCACGGCGGGTCGCCGGCGCGCGCGTGGTGGTGGTGGGCGGACGCCCGCTGCTCTTCTCGACCGCGGCGGCCGCCGCTGGCTGAGCTTCGCCGGCGCCGACGACCCCGCGCGACTGCAGCACGCCGCTGCGGCGCTGCGCACGATCGCCGCGGCCCAGCGCGGCAAGAGCCTACGGGTCGAGACCATCGACGGCACACCCGCGCGCAACAGCCCGCTCGCCGGGCCGCTGCGGTCGCTGGGCTTCGTCGCGGATCTGCGCGGGCTCGAGCTCGACGGCCGCGCGGGCGGGTGAGTGGCGGACGTGGGACGCAAGCGAACTCGGCCGCGGTGGTGCAGGGGTTGGGGCGGCCGGGGGCGGTGTCGCTGGTCCTCGGCGTCTGCCGACCGGCGGTCAGGTCCACGGTTGCTGGCGACGCACTCCAGTGATGGAGGTGACCCGACCGGCGCCGTCGTAGCCCACGGCTTGGCCGTCGACCGTCACCGTCGCATCGGGCATCAGGCGCGGCGAAGCCATTCACGCGCTTCCGTCCGGATCAGCCCGCGTGCAAGTCGCCCCTGCGAAAGCGCGTTGCGAAGTCCTTCTTCCGTCCCGAGTACCCGAAGTTCGCGGTGGAACTCTCCCAGGAGAAGTCGCGAGAACCCCTCAAAGGAGGCTGCTTGCTTCGGATCATGGAGTGCACCTGCGAGCGTGATTGTTTCACCGTGATCCGGGAACAGATTCTCCAGACGATGGTAGAGATGCGTCTGCTCAACCGAGAGGGGCATTCCCCCCTCGGGGGCGGTGTAGGTAGGGGCTGGGATGGCTGGGATCGGCCGCGGTTCAGTCGTTCAGTCTCGCTGATCCTTCGTGCCCACCAACCGGGGTCAGGTCCACGATCACGTCGGTCGGAGAATCTCGGCGCGCTCGAGATCGAAGAGATCGGGGTCGGTGCGCTCGAGTTGATCCTCGAACGCATTCCATCCGTGATCATCGACGAAACGAACCTCCTGTGGGCACACAGGAACGAGCCAGGCCAACACGGTCGGCGGTTGGGTGCCGGTGAACGTGGCCAACCCCTCGGGAAACACGACCGGTGATGACACGTAGAGGCTGCTGGTCACGGACCCGCGCGCGATGGCGTGCTGAAGTGGCAGTGTTTCCCCTCGCAGCAGCGCACGATGGTGCTCGAGAATCCGCTCCGCCACGAGCGCCAGAAGCCGCGGTAGGTTCTCGCCCGCGAAGCGACGGTGTACCGAAAGCAGTAGCTCTTGCCGAACCTCGCGCTCGCGCGGCATTGCCAGCACGTGTTGACTGAGCCCGAGCGTCCCGTAGGTCACCACCTCGGGCGCGGGCCGGTTTTCGAACAGGCACACCTGGACCGCGGCGACCGACCCGCCATACCCGCCCCAACCGCGTGCGATCGGGCCGAGGTATCGTTCCATGTGTTGAACAATCGAGTCGTTCATTCAGCTGGCCTCGGTCCGCGACCGCGGTTGCAGGTGATGCACTCCAGTCGTGTGCCCGCGTTGTAGTCGTCGAGCACCTCCTTTCGGCTCTTGCCTGTCTGATCCCTCGCGCTCCACGGTGGTTGGTGGTCCATGTCCAAATCTCGAGGTGATGTTCGCGTGCCCGCTCCGGGTGGGACCGCGACCGACTTTCCACATGTCGGGCACAGCTTCCCATTGTCGGCGCCGTCTGCCGCCGAATCCCAAGCGGCTTGCACCGTCCGCTTCCGGAACCCACTGGGACGCTTCCCAACCGCCCCTGCAGCATCATCAGCCTTCTCGGCTGCCTTCCGCGCCTGCCGCCAGACCCACGCGCCCGCGGCCTTGAGCAGGTTGATCTTCACCATCGCCGCCGCGGCGCCGACGGCCCGGGTGAAGCGGAGCCACTTTGCCCCGCCGCCGCCGAAGAGCGAGGCGAGGTTGACTACTGACTTTGCTGCGTCGGCCCAGATCGCGACGGCTCCGCCGATGTCGCCTCGCGCGGCCGCCTCGGCGGCCCGCTCGTAGGCCGTGACGACGTTGGCGGCGTCGGCGAGGACGCCCTCGCCGAGGGCACGCGCGGCCTCCGCGGGGTTGGCCAGGATCAACTTCGCATTTTCATAGGCCTGCTTGGCGGTTTCTGAGCCGTGGTTGAGCAGCGCGCGGACGGGTGCCACGATCCTCGACTCGAGCAGGCCCATGTACATCGACGCTGCGCCCGCCGGTGACACGCGAGCGTAGAAGGCGTTCATGAGGCCTGCGCTGGCCTCGTCGAGGGACTGGTCGGCCCACTGGATCACGCCCTCGTAGAAGGACGCACCGCTGTCGCTCGAGCCGGGTTCGTCGGTGCCGCCGCCGCTGCTCGACCAGCCGGTGGGGTCGGTGAAGCGCAGGGGTCGGTTGTCGACGTAGGCGTAGCGGTTGTAGGCGCGGCCGGCGTAGGGGTTGTCGACCAGCGGGTCTGTCGAGAGGAAGCGAGCAAGCCGCGGGTCGTACATGCGGCCGCCGGTGTCGACGAAGCCATGGTCGAGCTCGGCGCGGTGGCCGGTGAAGCCGATGCTGGTCTTGGCCGCGTCGGCGTCGGTTTGCCACGACGTCCAGTTGCTGGCGCTGCGGGCCCGACCCCAGGGGTCGTACGACGTCGCCGCCACCTGCGTGACGGTGGTGTTGTTCTTGCCGGTGAGCAGCACGGTGGAGCCGAGGTGGTCGTCGTGCAGCCACTGCGTCGCCTTGGTCCACGTGCCCACGCCGGTGCGCGTGTGGACGATCTGCGCGACGACGCGGCCGCCGGCGCTCACGCGGCGGGTGATCGAGCGCGTGGTGCCGTTGCTCGACAGCTTGCGCTCGTAGAGCGAGCCCAAGGTGACGGTGTCGACGCCGGCACTGTCGCGTCGGCGCACGCGCTCACCGTCGGCGTCGTAGAGCATCGACAGCGAGGCGGTACCGCGGGTGATCTGCCGCGGCTTCGACCACGACGTGTACGTGCTCGTGCGGCCGGCGATGGAGGTGACCCGGCCGGCGCCGTCGTAGCCCACGGTTTGGCCGTCGACCGTGGTCAGTCGACCCTGCGCGTCGTAGCCGTAC
>JAXLYC010000070.1:0-18738 GCA_046351635.1 Nannocystaceae bacterium
AGGAGATCGGGCGTCGGGTCGAGCGCATCGCCCCCGAGGCCCTCGCGGTGCTGACGCGCTATCGCTGGCCCGGCAACGTCCGCGAGCTGCGCAACGTGGTCGAGCGCGCGCTCGTGCTGGGCGACGGCAGCAGCATCGAGCTCGACGATCTGCCACCGGAGCTGCTGCACACCGCGCCGGCGAGCCTGGCCGCGACGCCGCCGCAGCCAGGCACGATCCGCACGCTCGAGCAGCTCGAGCGCGATGCCATCGCCGCGGCACTCGACGCCACGGGCGGCAACAAGGCCCGCGCGGCTGCGCTGCTGGGCATCGATCGCACGACGCTCTACCGCAAGCTCAAGGACTACGACATGGCGCGGTGAACCGCGCCGGGGCACTCACTCGTAGCCGCGACGACGGCGACGGCGCGGGCTGTCGAACAGGTCCTCGTCCTCGAGGTCCATCAGCAGCTCGAGCTCCTCCTTGCCGAGCGACTCGTCGTCGCTGACCAGGGCCTCGCGGCGAAACTCTTCGAAGCTGGTGTAGCTGGTGCGGAAGTAGCTCACGCTCGTGCTCTCCTTGGACAGTGGGGAGCGCCGCGGCCCCCGGCCATGCGGGCGTCCCCCCGGCGAGGCTGGACCGAAGCCGCCGAAACGACTCGGCTTTTCGGGGGCGGGTCGGCAGCGCCGAGTCGTAACGTACGAGCATGTCCTACATGTGCGCAAGAATCCGACTCAACCCAGAACGCGCCGTGGCGGCGTCCCGAGTCGGCGGCCCCGTGCGCGCACCGAAGGGTGGTAAACGATGGCCGCCGTGGCCAAGCCCCAACGCAGCCCGCGACCTGGTCCGCGCGTGGTCGCGGTGAGCAATCAGAAAGGCGGCGAAGGCAAGACCACGACCGCGGTGAACCTCGCCGCATCGGTCGCCGCCGCCGAGCACCGCGTGTTGCTGATCGACATGGATCCGCAGGCGAACGCGAGCTCGTCGGTGGGCTTCCCCCGCGGAACCGTCGATCGCGGGACCTACGAGCTGCTGGTCGGCAGCGCCTCGCTGACCGAGGTCATCCGCACGACCGAGCTCGCCGCGCTCGACGTGGTGCCGGCGTCGTCGGACCTCGCCGGCGCCGAGGTCGAGCTCGCGCAGCTCGAGTCGCCGCAGACGATGCTGTCGCAGGCGCTCGCGCCCCTGCGCGGCGCGCTCGCGGATCGGTACGAGCTGGTGCTCATCGACTGCCCGCCGAGTCTGGGCCTGCTGACGGTCGGCGCGCTCGTGGCCGCCGACAGCGTGCTCGTGCCGATGCAGGCCAAGTACTTCTCGCTCGAGGGTCTGGGCGCGCTGCAGGGCACCATCGGCCAGGTGCGGGCGGCCTACAACCCCGAGCTCGCGATCGAAGGCATCTTGTTCTGCATGTACGATCCGCGCACGAACCTGTCGCAGCAGGTCGTGCGCGAGGTTCGGGATCACTTCAGCGGCCTGGTGTACGAGACCATGATCCCGATCAACGTGCGGCTGTCCGAGAGCCCCAGCCACGGCAAGCCCGCGCTGCTGTACGACATCGAGAGCCGCGGCGCGCAGGCCTACCTCGAGCTCGCGCGCGAGGTGCTGGCGCGGATGGAGCAGCGCGCGTGAACGCCAGCCGCCCAAGCGACCCGCGCTCGGCCGCGGCCTGGGCGCCCTGCTGCCGCCGGTGCCCGCGGCGGCGCCGGTGGTCGCGACGATCCCGAGCGAGCCCGCCGTCCCGGGGTCCCGCGGCAGCTGCCGATCGAGGCGCTGCAGCCCAGCGCCGATCAGCCGCGCAAGCGCTTCGATCCCGAGCTGCTCGAGCAGCTCGCCGCGAGCATCCGCGCCCAGGGCATCATCCAACCGATCGTGGTCTCGCCGATGGCGCAGCCGAGCCACGACGGCGCGCGCTACGTCATCGTCGCGGGCGAGCGGCGGTGGCGGGCGGCACAGCTCGCCGGTCTGCACGACGTGCCGGTGGTCGTGCGCGACAGCGACGATCAGCAGCGACTCGAGCTCGCGCTGGTCGAGAACCTGCAGCGCGCGGAGCTCAACCCCATCGAAGAGGCACGCGCGTTCGCGGAGCTGCTCGCCATCCGCGGCTACACGCAGGAGCAGCTCGCCGAGCGCGTGGGCAAGGACCGCAGCACCGTCGCGAACGCGATGCGACTGCTGCGGCTGCCCGAGCGCGTGCAGGAGATGGTCCGCGACGGCCGGCTGAGCATGGGCCACGCGCGCGCACTGCTGGGACTCGAGCGCGAATCCGAGATCGCCGAACTCGCGCAGGAGGCCGTGCGCGGCACCTGGAGCGTGCGCGCGGTCGAGCGCGCCGTCCGCGCCAAGGCCGTGGAATCCCGCTCGATGCCGCGCCCGGCCGACGACGACGCCGATCGCCGCCGCATCATCGTGACCGAGCTGGAGCACCGCCTGCAGCGCCGCCTCGGCTCGCGTGTCCGGCTTCGGACCGACGCGCGAAAGCGAGGTGCCGGTGTGGTCGAGATCCCATACGCGAGCCTGGACGAGCTCGATCGCCTGCTCCACATCCTCCTCGACGACGCGACCAGTTTCGGTCGATGATGCACGAGGACGGATGGGCGGCGACGAACAGGACGATGACCCCGAACGCCGCCGCCGCGCTCCGCGGGCCAGCGTGGTGCTGCAGCTGCAGTATCGCTCCGCCAGCCACCTGCTCGTCAGCTACTGCACCAACCTCTCGCGCGGCGGCCTGTTCGTGCCCACGCGTGATCCGCTGCCGCCGGGCTCGCGCCTGACGGTCACGCTGCAGGTACCGGGCACCGACGAGCTGCTCGAGGCCCAGGCCGAGGTCCGTTGGGTGCGGCAGTTCGATGCGCTCGAGGGACCTGCGGGCATGGGCCTGGCGTTCGACGAGATCGACGACGTGCTGGGCGATCGCATCGACGACCTCGTGGCCCAGTACACGCCGCTGTCGATCGCAGTCGTCGGCGAACACGCGCCGACGCTCGACCACGTGCAGTCGCTCGTGCGCACCCTGGTCTCGTGCGAGACCCGCGACTCCACCCTCGCCGAGGCGGTGCGCGAGCTCGCGGCCCTGCGCGGCGCGGACCTCGTGATCGTCGACGTCGGCAACGACATCGAGGGCAGCCTCGGGCTGCTGCGCGCGCTGGCGTCCGGGCCCCAACCGACGCCGCGGCTGGCGCTGTGCGACGCCCGCAACGACGTGCGCGCCCGCGTGATCGGGGTCGCGCGCGTGGTCGGCCTGCCGATCGACCCGGTCGAGGCGCGCGACGCGGTGCTCGAGAGCGTGGCGCAGGTCGACGCGCAGCGCTTCCACCTCGGCGGCTGAACCATCGCGGGCACGGGCGCGGGCACGGGCGCGGGCACGGCACGGAGCAGGATGGGGAAGAACGCTTCGCGTGCTTCCACCCTGCTAGGCGATCACGCCGGCGCGGCGCTCGGCCGCGAGCGCGACGTTGTCGAGCAGACACGCGATGGTCATCGGGCCGACGCCGCCGGGGACCGGCGTGATCGCGGCCGCCCGCGGCAACGCACCGGCGAAGTCGACGTCGCCGACGAGCCGACCGTCCGCGGTGCGGTTGGTGCCGACGTCGATCACGATGGCGCCGGGCTTGATCCACTCGCCGCGCACCAGCTCGGCCCGCCCGACCGCGGCCACGACGATGTCGGCGCGCTCGACCTCCGCACGCAGGTCCCGCGTGCGCGAGTGCGCCTGCACCACCGTCGCGTCGGCCTGCAGCAGCAGCTGCGCCATCGGCCGCCCGACGATGGTGGAGCGGCCGATGACCAGGGCGCGGGCGCCCGGCAGGCTCGCGCCGGCGTGGGCCAACAGCCGCATGCAACCCGCGGGCGTGCACGCGACGAAGCGCGGCTTGCCGATCATCAGGCGACCGAGGTTGTCGGGATGGAAGCCATCGACGTCCTTCGCCGGATCGACCGCGAGCAACACGGGTTCGCTGGCGATCCCCGGCGGCAGCGGCAGCTGCACCAAGATGCCGTCGACACCGCGATCGTCGTCGAGCTCGCGCACCAGCGCGAGCAGGCTCTGCGCGCTGGTCGAGGCCGGCAGCCGGTGGTCCCGGGTGGTGATGCCGATCTCCGCCGCGCGTCGCTCCTTGTTGCGCACGTACACCGCGGAGGCCGGGTCGTCCCCGACCAGCACCACCGCGAGCGTCGCGTCCACGCCGCGGGCCTTGACCGCCTGCACGCGCGCGCGGACCTCCTGCAACAGCTGCGCGGCGACGGCCTTGCCGTCGATGATGGCCGCGCTCACTCGGCGGCTGCCTTGCTCGACTTGCCGCCGCCGTCGCTGCTGCCCGACGAGGCGCTGCCGCCCGACGTGCTGCTGCCCGACGACGTGCTGGTACCCGACGACGCGCTGCTGGAGCTGCCGCCGTCGCCGCCGGGCTTGCTGCTGGCGTACCCGTCCTTGTACCAACCCCCGCCCTTGAGGTGGAACGCGGTCGGCGTCAGCAGACGGGCGAGCGCGCCCCCGCAGGCGTCGCAGGTGGCCTTGGGCGGATCGGAGAACCGTTCGATGTGTTCCTCCTCGGCGCCACAGACGGAGCAGCGGTAGGCATAGAGCGGCATGGCGAGCTGCCCGGCACTTTAGGCCGATCGCACGGTGCGTCAAGCGGCGCCGCCCGGCCGGCCGCGGGGCCATCGCGGCCGGGCGCAACGGGCGCTCGCAGGACCTGCGCCGCTGGGCAAAGCCGCCGACGAGGCGGCTCGCCGCGGCCGCGGCCCGCGTGGGGCCATCGCGGCCGTGCCCGCCTGCTATCGTTGAGGGTGCTGCAATGACGCCGTCGCGGCTCGCCCCCCGTGTGCTCGCCCTGCTGCTGACCGGCGTGGGCGTCGCGACGCCGAACCGAGCCGCGGCCGCGCCCGCCGACGACGACTGGTCGCTGACGCACGAGGCGTCCGATCCCACCTTGGTGGGCCAGCGCTTCGCGAAGTTGCAGCGCAACCCCTTCGACCGCGGTCAGTGGCGCGCGCTCGAGCGCGCGATCGGTCGCGAGGCCCTGGGTCGGCGCATCGAGGCCGCGCGCGCGCGTGCGCCCGGCAGCTTCGCGCTCGCGGTGCTGTCGGCCCGCTTCCAGCTCGCCAGCGGCAAGCCGCGCGAGGCCGCCGCGACCTCGCCGCGATCGAAGGCAAGGCCGGCCGCTCGGCGTCGCAGGTGTTCGCGCTGCGCGTCGATGCGCTCGAGGCCAGCGGTTGACCGCCGCCGTCGCGGCGCTGCGGGATCGCGCCGCGACCCTGCGGGGCAAGCCCCAGGCGGCGCTGCTCGAGCGCGCCCTGGGCCTGGCCGAGCGCGCGGGCTTGCACGCCGAGGCCATCGCGATCGCCAAGCAGCGCGTCGCCGCTGACGGCAGCGTCGCGCAGCAGCTGCGGCTCGCGCGGCTGGCCGCGCGCGGCAACGACGGCGTGCTCGCCGACGAGGCCTTCGCGGCCGCGGAGGCCATCGCCAAGCCCGCGCAGCGCGACGAGATCGCGCTCGAGCGCGCGCGCGTCCGACTCGACGCCGGCGACGGCGAGGCCGCGGCCACGATCGCGTGGTCGCTGCTCGACGATCCCGGCCGAGGCTCGGCCGCAGCCCGGCTGCCGCGCTGGGACCTGCTGATCGACGCACACCGTCGCGCCGGGCGGGCCGAGTCCCTGGTCGCGGCGTTGCGCGGCTGGCTCGAGGCCCACCCCGGCGAGGCCGCGGCCTGGCGCGCGCTGGCGACCGCGCAGGAGCTCGCAGGCCTCGATCCGCAGGAGGCCCGCCGTCGCGCGCTGGCGCTCGATCCCCGCGACGAGGACAGCCAGGGCGCGCTCATCGACGGCCTCAGCGAGCGAGGCGACGTCGACGGTGCGATCGCCGAGTACCGCCGCTTCGCCTCGCGCCACCGCAACGACGTCGAGCGTGGCCTCGCGCTCGCCGGCAGCCTGTTGCAGGGCCCGCACCGCGACAAGGGCCTCGCGCTGGCCGGCGAGATCGAAGCGCGCGTCGGCAAGCGACCGCAGGCGCTCGCGTCGCTGCTCGAGTTCTACAACCTCGGCGACGAGCCCGACCTCGCGCTCGCGGTCGCGCGACGACTGGTGAAGCTCGCGCCGCGCTCCGCCGACGCCCACCTGGCGCTGGGCGAGCAGCTGTTCCAGATGGGCCACGTGCCCGAGGCCCTCGCGCAGTGGGCCAGCCTGCCCAAGCTCGTGCGCCCGGCCCACCGCGGCCACGCGCGCCACGCCGAGGTGTTGGGCGAGCACGGCCTGGTCTCCGACGCGATCGCGGCGCTCAAGGTCGCGATGAAGCTCGCGCCCGACGAGCCGGCGTACCTGCGGCTGCGGGCGGTCTTCGCCGAGGAGCAGCGGCGCACGCCCGAGGCGCTGGGGCTGTGGCAGGAGGTCCGCGCGCGCGCCAAGGGGCCCGAGCACCGGCTGCTGCGCGAAGAGGCGCGCACGCGCATGGTCGAGCTGCTGGTCGAGAGCGCCCTGCCCGGCCGCATGGAACGCATGCTCGCGGTCGAGTCCGAGGCTCGCATCGTGTTCGAGCGCGGTGAGCCCGTGGCGGACGCGGTCGAGGCCGGCCTGCTGCTGGCCGAGCTGCACACGCGCCGCGAGCTGTACAGCGCCGCGGTGGCGGTGCACCGGCAGCTGGTCAAGCTGCAGCCCGGCGACGCCGAGCGGCTGTCCGATCTGGCCGCGGCGCAGCGGCGCGCGGGGCAGCCCGCGGACGCGATCGCGACCATCGAAGCGCTGCTCGAGCTCGACCCCTCGCGCAAGGACGAGCTCATGGCCGAGCTGTCCGAGCTGGCCTTCGAAGCCGGCGACGACGCGCGCGCGCTCGCGGCCGCCCATGCCGCGGCCACCGGCGCGCGTCAGGTCGACGCGCTGGTGCGGCTGGGCGAGCTGCACGAGCGCCGCGGCGATCTCGACGCGGCTGCGGCCGCGTACGACGAGTCGATCCAGGCCGCGCCCGACGATCTGCGCGGCTACCTGCGCCTGGCCGACCTCGAGATCACGCGGACCCACGCCGCCAAGGCGCGGGAGCTGCTGATGACGGCGTTCGAGAAGGGCGGCGCCGCCGATCTCATGCGCGAGGTCGGTCGCCGCATCCTCGATCTCGCCGAGGCCGACGGCGACGCGGTCGCGGTGCTCGCCGCGGCGGCGCGGCGCGCCGGCAAGCACCCCAACGCCGAGGAGCCGCGCGAGTTCCTGCTCGCCGCGCTCGAGCGCGTGCCGGTGGCCGCGCGCACGCGCTGGCTGGGCGGCACCGAGGCCGAGGCGCGCGCAGCGAGCCTGCGCGCGCCGTTGCTGGCGGCGATCGAGCGCGGTCCCATCAGCGTGCGCGCGCGTGCGGCCGAGCACCTGGGCGGGCTGCGATTGCCCGACACCGCGCTGCCGCTGCTGCGCGCGGCCAGCTCGATGAACGCGCCGCGAGACGCCACGCCGACCGTGCGCGACGCCTACGAGCGTGCGCGCGTCACCACGCTGCGCGCGGCGGCCGAGCTGTCCGACCCCGACGCGACCGACGCGTGGGTGCGCATCCTCGCCGCCGACGAGTCCTCGCAGGCCGCGCGTCACGTGGCCGCGTGGGGCCTGCTGGGCACGCCGGGCGAACCGCCCGCGGCGCTCGGCGAGGCGCTCGCGCAGGGCTTCGATCCGGTGCTCGCGAGCCTGGCGTGCGTGCACGTGGCGCTGTCGGCCCCCGCATCGCTCGCCGCGGTGACCCACCGCCGCATCGCGACCGCGGCGCGCGACGGCCGGGCCCCCGAGGTGCGCCACGCGTGCGCGCTGGCGGAGGCCGTGCTGGCCCGCGACGACGAGCTCGACGGGATCGCCGCGCAGCTGGGCGCGACCGACCCGACGCTGGCCGCGATCGCGGCGTGGCGGCTGGGCCGCGTCGCCGCGGGCGCGACCGCGGAGGGCAACAGCCTGACGGCGCTGTTCTCGGCGCTGCTCGGACCGCCCGGGCTGCGGCGGGATGCGGCCGCCGCAGCGCCTGCGCAGCGACTCGGTGAGCGCGACGCGGTTCCGCTCGATCGTCCGGCCGTGCCCCGCACGCCCCGGCCGTAGATAGTTTGAACAAACATTATCTGTTGACGCTTCGAGCGCTGGCTCGTCGGGCACCTCGCGCCACGCTTCGAGCCGGTGTCCGCGGCTGCGATCGGGCGCCATGCCGATGCGCTGCGCGAGGCGATCGCGGCGAATGCCGCGGGCACACGGGCCGAGCGGGATGCCCTCGCGGCGGCGCAGCATGCCTGCACGGATGCGTCGTCGGCGAGCGCGACGGGCAGCCCCCAGACGCTGTGTCTCGCGCCACTGTCGCGCGAAACGCTGGTGTTGGCGCCCACCGAGCGCGATTGACAAGGCCCGCGCCCCGAAGCAGGATGCGGGAGCCATGGACCTGGGCCTGCAGTGCCACGTATGCGGGCAGCTCAACTCGATGTCCGCGCAGGCCTGTGCCCGCTGCGGCGCTGGGTTGCAGCCGATGCCCGCCGCGCCGCCGACCCACGGCGGACCTGGCGCCGACAGCGGCGCTGCGATGCCTTCCAGCGCGTCGGTGCACACCGCGGTGCGTGACGTCGGCACGCCGGTGCAGCCGCGCTTCGACCCCGCCACCGGCCGACCGCTCGCCGGTGCGGAGCCCGAGCCGCAGGCGCGCACGATGTTCTTCGGCGCGCTGCAGCAGCAGCCCGTGGTGCCGCGCCTGGTCGTCATCAAGGGTGAGGGCGGCGACGGCAACACCTACCACCTGCAGGGCACCACGACCGTCATCGGCCGCTCGCAGGGCGAGATCACCTTCGCCGAGGATCCGTTCCTGAGCCCGGTCCACGCGCGCTTCACCAGCCAGAGCGGCCGCTTGTTCGTACAGGACATGGGCAGCCACAACGGCGTGTTCGTGCGCATCAAGAAGCCCACGCCGATCAAGTCGGGCACGTGCATGCTCGTGGGCGAGCAGCTGCTTCGACTCGACCGCACACCCTTCAGCGACGGCGCGCCGACGGCCCAGGGCACGTACTTCTACGGCAGCCCGCGGCCCGGCGGTGCCTTCCGTGTGGTGCAGTGCCTCGCCGGTGGCGGCGAAGGTCGCGTGGTCTGTGCGGACGGCAACGCGCTGGCGATGGGACGCGAGGGCAACACGCTCAACTTCCCCGACGATCGCTTCATCTCGGGTCACCACGCGCGGCTGGATGCGTCGTCGGACAGCGACGACGTGATCCTCACCGACACCGGCTCGCGCAACGGCACCTTCGTGCGCATCGACGGAGCGCAGGAGCTCTTCCACGGCGACTACCTGTTCGTGGGCCAGCAGCTGCTGCGGGTCGAGATCGCGTAGCTCTCGGAGACGTCTTCGTGATCACCTGCCCGAACTGCGCCAAGGAAAACCAGGACCACTACAAGTTCTGTCTGGGCTGCGGCTCGAAGCTGCCGCAGGCAGCCGCAGGGGGCGCCCGCGGCCCCGCCGCGACCGGGCGTGCCCGCGCCGCCTCCCCTGTCGCGCACGGCTCCGGGCAATGCGGCCGTGCCCGGGGGTCCGATGCTGGCGCCCGGCGGCGCCATCCCGGGCGGACTGATGCCGGCGCCCCAGATGGGCCCTCCGCCGATGGGCCCGCCGCCGATGGCCCGCCTCCCATGGGCCCGCCGCCCATGGGCCCGCCTCCGATGCCGCCGCCGCCGATGGGTCCGCCGCCCATGGGTCCGCCGCCCATGGGTCCGCCTCGCCGCTGCGATGCCGCCGCAGCCCATGCCGCAGCCGCCCATGGGTCCGCCTCCGATGCCGCCGCCGATGGGGCCTCCGCCCACGCCGCCGCAGCCGATGGCGCAGCCGATGCCGCAGCCGCCCATGCCGCCTCAGCCGCCCATGCCGCCGGCCGCGCCCCCGCCGATGGCCCCGGCTCCGCCGCCGTCCGCCGGTTCGATGCCGCCGTCGATCGGCACCGCGTCCACGCGCCCGCAGGGCTCTGCACCCACGGCCAGCGGCGCGGGCCTGCCGATGCAGTTCGGCGAGGCGCCGGCGCTGGCGTGCTCCAAGTGCGCCTTCGTCAGCCCGCCGGGCTTCGCGTTCTGCGGGCGCTGCGGGACACCGCTGGCCGCCCCGGCCGCGCCCGCCGACGTCGGCAGCGCGCAGACGATCTTCGTGGGCAACGCGCGCGACGTCGCGATGGCGACGACCGACGCGATGCCGATGCCGGTCGCGCCCGCGATGCCGCTGGTGGACGAGGGACCCGCCGCGCCGCCGATGGGCACCGCGGCGCCGGTGGTCTCGAGCAGCACTGCGCCCGGCAACGCGCCGGTGCCCACGCCCGCCATCGAGCCACCGGCCGCGCCCGCGCTGGCCGCCGGCGTGCCGGTGCGGCTGGTGATGCTGGGCCCCGACGGCCAACCGATCGGCGAGCGCGTGCTCGCAGCCGGCGAGATGCTCGACGTCGGCCGCGATGCCGGCCCGCCCTGGGACGACGACGCCTACCTCGACCCGCAGCACGCGCTCCTGCGCGCCGCCGAGGACGGCGTGAGCGTGGAAGACCGCGGCTCGCTCAACGGCATCTTCGTCAAGCTCACCGGGCGCAGCGAGCTGCGCAACGGCGATCTGTTCCGCGTGGGCCAAGAGCTGCTCGTCTACGAGGAGCTGCCCGAGCCCACTCCGACGGACGACGGCACCGAGCGCATGGGCAGCCCCAACCCCGGCTACTGGGGCCGCGTGAGCATCCTGGTGGATCCGGCGATGGCGTCGAGCGCGTTCCCCATCGCGGGCGAGGGCATCGGCATCGGCCGGGAGGTCGGCGACATCACCTTCCCCCACGACGGCTACGTCTCGGGTCGACACTGCCGCATCGTCGGCGACGATCAGGGCATCTATCTCGAGGACCTCGGCTCGTCGAACGGCACCTACATGCGCGTCCGCAACGGTCAGGTGGTGCCGTTCGGATCGCTGGTGCTGATCGGGCAGAAGCTGTTCCAGCTCGAGCGCGCGTGATCCCGGGCGCTGCCCGCACCCAGCCGGCTGCGCTATGATCCGCACATGGCTTGGTCCCCTCGCGCACGCGCCGTGCTGTGCCTCGCCTCGCTGGCCGTCGCATGTGGCAACGACGACGATGCCGGCGGCGACGGCACCACGGGCAGCTCGACGGCCTCGACGACGCTGAGCAGCACGTCGAGCCCGACCTCGACCAGCGCCAGCGACAGCGACGGCAGCACCTCCGCCGCGAGCACCGGCGACGGCAGCTCGGACAGCGGCTCGGCCGACTCGACCGGCGCGCCCGCGGTGTGCCCTCCGTCGCACGCGTGCGTCGAGCTGCCCGAGGGCTGGAGCGGGCCCGCCGTGCGTCGCAAGGCGCACTTCGGCGCGCCGCCCGACCCGTGCCCGGAGGCCTACCCGGACGCGCTCGCGCTCGGCGGCGAGGACCTCGTCGCCGCCCCCGCCGAGTGTGGCTGCAGCTGCGGCGATCCGATCGGGGCCAGCTGCGCGCTGTCGACGACGATCCACTACTGGGGCGCCGACGCGGGCTGCAGCGAGGGCTCACCGCAGAACATCGAGGTCTTCACGACCATCTGCAACGTGCTGCCGACCCTACCCGCGAACGCGCACTTCACCGCCGACCCGGTCGCGATCGAAGGCGGCATGTGCAGCCCGATCGCGAGCCAGCAGCTGCCGCCAGCCAGCTACGCCGCATCCGGGTCCGCCTGCGGTGGCGCGGAGTTCCTCGACGGCTGCGGCGAGGGCGAGCTGTGCGCGCCGCTGGCCACCGGTGACGCGCTGTGCGTGTGGCAACAGGGCGATCTCGATTGCCCGGCCGACTTCGACGAGCTCCGCGAGGTCTACTACGCCGGGGTGGACGACGGCCGTGGCTGCGAGGCGTGCACCTGCGGCGATCCGGTGGGTGTGTGCGATGGCTCGACACTCACGATGTTCAGCAACATCTGCAACCCGCCGGTGTCCGCGTCGGTACCCGCCGACGGCGAGTGCCACGCGGGCTCGCCCGTGAACGCAACCGGCAGCGCGGCGTTCTTGCTGGGCCCGCCGACGGCGTTCTGCGCCGCCGGCCCGGTCGCCGCCACCGGCGAGGCCACACCCGCGATGCCCACGACGCTGTGCTGCGCCGGCTGAGCCCGCGCGTCAGCGACGTTCTCCGAGCCGCAGCACCGCGCCCTGCTCCTCGTAGCGAAACGCCTGCGGGAACTCGCGCGTGGTGCCATCGAAGAACTCGACGCGGATGTCGACCGGCCCGACCGCCTCGCCCTCGGGCGTGATCAGGCGCAGCACGCGGTCGCTCTCGATCACGACGCCCTTGGCCGCGCGCTGGCCCAGGAACACCACCGGCGGCCCGTGGCCGACGAAGTCCTCGCCGACCAGGCGCACGGCGTCGCCACCGGCGACCCTGCCGGCCGCCGGCGAAACGTCCGGGCCCTCGCCGCACGCGGCGAACACGAGCAGGGCCGGTAGCCACGGACGCACGGGGCGAGCCTACGCGAAAACGCCCCGCACGTGGGCGTGCGGGGCGTCTGCGCCTGGTCCCGGCGGGTCGGCCGCGTCTAGATCAGGTCGCGGCGCTGCAGCTCGCGCCGGATCTTGCCCAGCGCCTGCTCCTGCAGCTGGCGGATGCGCTCGCGCGACAGCGAGTACTGCTCGCCGATCTCCTTGAGCGTGAGCTCCTGGTCCGCGCCCAGGCCGAAACGCTTGCGCAAGATGTCGGCCTCGATCGGACGCAGCGCGCCGATGACCTCGCGGACTTGCTCCGACAGCGCGTCCGCCTCGAGCGTCTCGCCCGGCTGTGCGTTGCCCTCGTCCTCGATGAAGTCGATGACCTTGCGGCCGTCGGCCTCGGAGACCGTGCGGTCGAGGCTGACGGGCGCCTCGAGCAGCAGTGTGTCCATCTTCTCGATCTTGGTCGCGGCCAGGCCGGTGTGCCGCGCGAGTTCCTCGGCGGTGGGGTCACGGCCCTTGAGCGTCTCCAGCTCGCGGCGCGCCTTCGACACCTTGTGGTACGCGTCGATCATGTGCACCGGCAGACGCACCGCGCGGCCCTTGTCCGCGATGGCGCGGGAGATCGCGTGTCGGATCCACCAGCTGCCGTAGGTCGAGAAGCGGAAGCCCTTGCGGTGGTCGAAGCGATCCACCGCCTTCATCAGGCCGATGTTGCCCTCCTGGATGAGGTCCTGCAGCGGCATGCGCCCGTGGTTGAAGCGCCGCGCGATCGACACCACCAGGCGGAGGTTCGACTTCACGAACTGGTTCTTGGCCGCGCGCAGCATCGTCGCGCTCTGGCGCACCCGTCCGACGTAGTCGCCGAACGGCTTGCTGCCACGCCGCGCTGGGCGCACGTTCATGCTGACCCCCTCGCGCTGTCCGGCCTCGAGCAGCTGGAGATCGGCCAGCACGCGGTCCGCGACGATGCCGTCGACGTCGGCGTAGGAGAGCGCCTCGGCCGCGAGCCGCCGATCGCGCTCGAACGCGTCCTGGTTCTTCTTGGTCTCGCGATCGCGCAGCGCACGGGCCGAGCGACGCAGCGCGTCGAGCTCCGTGGCGGGCTTGTCCTCGGCGCTGCACTGCTCGAGCGCGAAGTCGGCGATTGGCTCCGCAAAGGGCGGATACGACAGGATCCGGCGCCAGTGCTCGACGCGCAGGTTCGCGATGCGCACCGCAGCCGTGAGCTCCTGCTCGGGCGACATCACGCCCAGGCCGGACATCTCGCGGAAGTACACGCCCAGGGTGGACTCGCCATCGTCGTCGCCACCGCTGCTGGCGGCGGGCGCGGCCGGGGCGGGCGCCTCCGCAGGCGCTTCCGCCGGCGCAGCCACCCGCCCGGTCTTCCAGGTGCGGGTCTGCCTCGCGCGAGCGAGCCGGGGCGGTGAACCGCGTGTGACCTTGCGTGCCATTGTCCTGCCTCGTTGGGTGGCCGGGAAACTCGAGGATTCGGCGTTCGACCGCGCGTTGCGGTGGACTCTTCCCCGGAGTCTTGCCCCGAGGACGTTAACGATTGCGGGCCTGGGCCGGTTCCTCTGTGCTTCGACTTCCGTGCAAGTTGGGCACCGAGACGACGCCGTCAAGCGCCGCCGGCACCTGGACAACGCCAGAACGGGCCGATCGGTTTCACCCCGCCCACCAACACGGTCATACCGTGACAATCCGGTCACGGGCGGCGAGGTCGGTGATCCGGGGCACCCCTGCTGGAACGGCTGCCCGGCGGCCACAACCCGGACAGGTTGTCAACGCCGTTCGCAGACGAGCCAGATGTCGGGCGACGTCGCACCGAAGAAGCGCCCGCGGGTGTGGCGGCTCCCGGACACCTCGACGACCTGCAGGCCCACGCCCTCGCACGCGCCGACCAGCTCGTGCAGCGAGTACGCCCGCACGGAGTAGGCGTGCTCGAACTGCCGCGCGTCCTCGAACACGATCGTGCGGCGGACGTTGATGCGGCTGGTGCGATCGAGGAAGTCGACCTCGTCGAGCACCACGCAGCCCTGCCCCTGCCACCACGTGCGCGCCGGCAGCCGCGGCACCGCGTAGTCGCGGTTGATGATGTGGATCACCACGCGGCCACCGACGCGACACAGATCGCGCAGGCCCTCGATCATGCGGCGGTTCTGCGGCTCGTCGTAGTAGCCCAACGTGGTGCCCAGGCAGAGCACCGCGTCGAAGGTGTCGGTCACGACGCGATCGCGCAGGTCGCCGTGCACCCATCGCAGGTTCGGCAGCGACGGTCCGACCGCGTCGGCGGCGGCGCGCAGCTGCGCGGCCGAGGCGTCGAGCCCGACCATGCGAACGCCCGAATCGCTGAGCGCGCCGGCGTGCCGGCCGTCGCCGCACCCGACATCGATCGCGCTCTGACCCGCGACCAACCCAGCGATCTCCATCACGAACGCAGCCTCGGCCTGGGCGAGACGCTCGGCCTGCGGGCGCGCGAGCGCACCATAGTGCTCCGCGAACACCGACTCGGACCAGTGCGGTTCGAAGTCGGCGGCAGCGTGCGACCGGTGGTGGCACCACCTCGGCGGGGCGCGCAGGGGTGCTGGCCGCGGTGCCGGCGGCGGCTCGGCCGGCCGTGCGGGCGCCGGCGGCGGCTCGGCGCGCGCGGGGCTCGATTCGCGCGGCACGGCCTCGGTCGTCGCATGCTCTCCGGCGGCGCGTCGGACTCGCGCGCCGGCGGAGGCGGCGGTGGCATCTCGTTGCGCGTCGACGACGAGTGCCGCGGCGGCGGTGCGGGCTCGTAGGCCTCCATCAGATCGGAGGACTCGAGCACCTCGGGGTCGATCTCGGCTTCGAGCGACCCGCGGCGTCGAGCCCCAGGGCGCCGGCCGAGGGCGCGACCGCGATCTGCGTGCCGCCGGGATCGGCGACGACGATCTTGCTCGAGCGCCGCGGCGGCGGCGGCTCGCTCGCTGCGGATCCCGGCTCGAGATGATCACGCCGGCGGTTCGGCGACGCCGCGGCGGCATCGGGCGCCTCGGTCGGGATCAGCGTCGTGCCGGTGCGGATCGCCGCGTCCGCGCGCGCCTCGAACTCGCTGGGCACCGCGCCGAACTCCGGCGGGGGCAGGCACGGGGCCGCGCTCGGCAAGCGGCGACATCGGAGCCGCGGCGGACGGCGACGGCATCGCGGCCACAGCTGGCGGCGACGGCGGGGGTGCGGACCACGGTCGTCGGGGCGCGGCTCGATGACCTTGGCCGCGCGCGCGCTGTCGGTCAGCGGCGGGATGTACCAGCTCGTCCTCGGCCGGCTGCGGCGGCACTGGCTCGAGCTCGATTCGTGCCGGGTCGGCGCAGGACTGGAGGCGACCTCCAGCGCGGGTGCCGACGCGGGCGTGCGCTCGTCGTCGAACACGCGCGCCGTGCACGAGGGTCTTGGCGGTGTCGTCGTCCTCGTCGACGGTATCGACACCCTCGGGCGCCGGCCGGACCATCGTCGGCATGCTGTCCGAGGGCGGCAGCGCGGCGCGCTGCAGGCCCAGCGACTCGACGCCATGGCCGGCGCCGAACGGCAGGCTGCCGAGCAGCGCCACGACCTCGGCGTCCCACGCGTCGAGCTGCACCACCGGCGCCCCGGTGATCGCGTCCTCGGTGATCCACGCACGCCACTGCTCGGGCGCGGTCGACCACAGCGTCATGGCGAGGCGTCCTCCAGCAGCGGTTGGCCCAGCAGCAGCGGCGTCGGCATCTGCGGCTCGAGCAGCTCCATGCCCGGCTCCGTCACGACGATCACGGTGCTGCCGAGGTGGAACACGCCGATCTCGTCGCCCTTGCGCAGGCGCGCCGGCGGGTCGCAGGCGTGGACCTGCAGCTCACGCGGATGCGGCGAGAAGCGGTGGTAGGCGCAGGTCATGTGGCCGACGCCGAAGGCCGCGACCATGACGACGGCGACGTGGCCGTGACCGGTCTCGAGCACATGGACCATGCGCTCGTTGAGTGCGAACAGCCGCGGCACGCGGGCGACCGCGGCCGCCGTCACGGGCAGCAGGCGGCCAGGCACCAGCGAGACCCGCCACGCCAACGCGTCGCACGGCGCGTGCACGCGGTGGTAGTCGCGCGGATGCAGGTAGATGGTCGCGGCCTGGCCACCCACGAACTTCTGCGCCAACGCCCTCGTCCGCGATGAGCTCGCCGACGGTGAAACGCTGGCCCTTGGCCACGACCTCGGTATCGACTCGCTCGATCGGCACGACCTCGCGCAGCTCGCCGTCACAGGGCGACACCAGGGTCCGCGCGCTGCGATCGATCGAGCGCGCACCGCGACGCAGCGGCCGCGTGAAGAAGGCGTCGAAGCTCTCGAAGCCGTCTTCGAGCGCGAGCGGGTCGATGTCGTGCGGGTTGACGCCGAAGTAGCGGATGTACGCGCCGATCGCCGCGCGCCCCAGCTTGGGCGGCAGGCGCAGCCGCGCCGCCGCGCCCATCGCCTTGCTGATCAGCGTCGCCGCGTAGTCCGGTGACGCGTCGATCACCGCTGCAGCGACCCGCGCACGCCATGGCTCGGCACGACTTCCCATCGTTTCGCGAACCAGAGCGTATCCGAGGGGGCCGTGGGCGCACAAGCCCGCGCCGGCAGCCGCGGCGGGCTCACCCGATCAGCGCTGGGGCGGCGCCACGGCGGCCGGATCCCACGGCGTCTCGGGCTCGATGGGCTGCACGCAGCCGACCACCTCGGCCACGGTCGCGATGCCGAGCTCGGCCATGAGCGCGTGCAGCTCGTCGAGCACGCGCAGCGACGCATCGGGCCGCGCGAAGTTGGCAGTGCCCACCTGCACGCAGCTGGCCCCGGCCATGATGAACTCGAGCGCATCTTCGCCGCTCAGGATCCCGCCCATGCCGCAGATCGGCAGCTGCGGCAGCGCGCGGTGGACCTGGTGCACCATGCGCAGCGCGACCGGTTTGATCGCCGGGCCCGAGAGCCCGCCGTAGGTCGTCGCGATGCGCGGCCGTCGCGTGCGCACGTCGATCGCCATCGCGGTGATCGTGTTGATGAGCGACACCCCGGCGGCGCCGGCCTCGGCGACCGCCTGCGCCATCGCGACCACGTCGGAGACGTTGGGCGTCAGCTTGACCACGATCGGCAGCGACGTCGCGGCGACGCAGGCCTTGGTCAGCCGGTGCGCGACCTCGGGCACGGTGCCGAACTCGATGCCGCCCTTCTTGATGTTGGGGCACGAGATGTTCATCTCGAGCACGTCGATGCCGTGGCCGCGACCGGCGTCGAGCAGCCGCGCGCACTCGACGTAGCTGTCGAAGTCCTCGCCGAAGAAGTTGACCCACACCGACAGCCCCGCCTGCGCCAGGTAGGGCAGCTTGTCGCGCAGGAATGCCTCGGCGCCGACGTTCTCGAGCCCGATCGAGTTGATCATGCCCGCGGCGGTCTCGCAGATCCGCGGCAGCGGGTTGCCGAAGCGCGGCTTGGGCGAGATGCCCTTGGTCGACAGACCCGCGAGCCGTCGCAGATCCATGAAGTCCGCGAACTGCTGGCCGTAGGCGAAGCAGCCCGAGGCCGCGAGGATCGGGTGCGGCAGCGACAGCGGCCCGAAGCCGCAGCGCAGATCGACGCGCTCGCGCGGCAGCGCGACCGTACGCGGCGGCGCGGTCACCAGCGCACCTGCCTGGCCTCGAACACCGGCCCGTCGGTGCAGCAGTAGCGGTAGGGCCGCTCGCCGTGCACCGGCACCGCGCAGCCCAGGCACACGCCGAAACCGCACGCCATCTCCTCCTCCAGGCACAGCCACGCGATCGTGTCGAGCTCGAGCGCCAGCGTCCGCACCGCCCGCAGCATCGGCGTCGGCCCGCACGCGAGGATCTCGACCCCGGCGCCGTCGCGGCGCGCCTGCTGCAGGCGCTCGCGCAGCGGCACCGTCACGAACCCCCGCTCGCCGACGCTGCCGTCTTCGGTCGCGCAGTGCGCCGCGATGCCCCACCGCGCGAAGTCGTCGAGCAGCACGAGGTCGTCGCGGTTGCGACCGCCGTAGAAGAGTTCGACCTCGCGGGCGTGACCGCCTCGCGCCGCCACGCGGGCCTGCAGGTGCAGCGGCGGCAGGCCCACGCCACCGGCGACGAGCAGCTGCGTGCGGCCCTGCCCCGGCGGCGGGAAGCCGCGGCCCAACGGCCCGGTGACGGTCATGCGTTCGCCCGGATGCATCGCGACCATGCGCGTGGTGCCGCGACCATAGGCCTTGAGCATCACGGCGAAGCGACCGTCGGGCTCGCTCCACAGCACGCTGAAGGCGCGCGGGTTGAGCAGCTCGCGGCCCCACTCGCCGCGCAACATCACGAATTGTCCCGGCACCACGCCGTCGAGCCGCACCA
>JAXLYC010000071.1:0-12150 GCA_046351635.1 Nannocystaceae bacterium
GCTCGGCGATGCCGCCGCTGCCGATCGCCATGGTGTCCTTCTGCCGCGTGCTCGGCCCGCTCATCGCTGTCCCCCGACCTTCCGCTGCGAACGGATCGCCTCGCGGGATCCGCAGTGTGCCACGCCCGCGCGCCGCCGCCCAGCCGGTGGCGCGGACGCATCGCGCCCCCGCTGCCGCCACGGCCACGACCGCCGCCACGGATAGGTCCACCTGCTGCTACGCTGCATCCCGCGCCCGGCCCGATGGACCGCGGCGTCGAGGCCAAGACGCAGAGCATGCCCGGCTGCTTCATCGCGCTCGAGGGCCTGGATGGTTCCGGCACGACCAGCTGTGCCCGTGCGCTGACCGAGCGCCTGCAGGCCCGCGGCCACGTCGTCGTGACGACGGCGCAGCCCAGCGATCGCAGCATCGGCCGGGCGATCCGCGGGTTTCTGCGCGAGGGCAACGAGCGGCTCGACCCACGCGCGCTCGCCCTGCTCTTCGCCGCCGATCGGCTCGATCACCTGGCAGGGGTGATCGAGCCCGCACTGGCCGCGGGCTCGGTCGTGATCTGCGACCGCTACGTCGCGTCGTCGTGGGCCTATCAAGCGCTCTCGTGCGACCTCGCGTGGGTCAAGACCATCAACGCGCACGCGCGCTGGCCCGATCTCACCGCGGTGCTCACCGTCGAGCCCGAGCTCGCAGCCCAGCGGGTGCAGGCACGCGCGCAGACCACGGCGGCCCCGCGCGAGATCTTCGACGCGCTCGCGCTGCAGCGCCGCGTCGCG
The DNA here is from genome assembly GCA_046351635.1 of Nannocystaceae bacterium. GTDB lineage: Bacteria > Myxococcota_A > Polyangia > Nannocystales > Nannocystaceae > Xiheibacterium. Next base: position 769 of record JAXLYC010000071.1, read on the forward strand.
GCGGGCTACGCCGCGCTGGTGTCCGAAGGCCGCGACGACGTGGTGTCGATCGACGCGTCGGCGCCGTTGGCCAGCGTGATCGCGGCGCTCGAGCAGGCTTGCGTGACCCGGGGCCTGTGACGACCGCATCGACGGCGGGGTTTTTGGCGCGCGGCCCCGACCCTGCGAAGCTCCACGCGTAGGCCCCCTTGTCGCGTCGCCCCCTCGCCCTCGCCTGTGTGCTCCTCGCCGTCGCGTGCGCGCGTCGGCAGCCACCGCCGCGCTCGCCCACGGCCGATGCGCCGCCGCCGACCTCGATCGACGCGCCGCCGCCCGCGACCGCGGTACCCGACGTGCCACAGCAGCCGCCCGCCCCCGCGGCGCCGGACGACGTCACGCCGCGTGGGACCATCGCGCGCGACGACCTCGATCGGGCGCTGGCCCGCGGACCCGGCTGGCTGCTGCGCGAGCTGGCCCCCGAGCCCGAGCGCGCCGACGGCCGCTTCGTCGGCTGGCGCATCGGCGCGGTGTTCCCCGACGCGCCCGAGCTGTGTGCGGCCGGCTGTGACCTGCGCACCGGCGACGTCATCGTCTCGGTCGAGGGCGACCGGCTCGAGACCCCGACCGCGCTACAGCGGCTGTTCGAGCGCGCCGCCGAGCTGAGCGTGCTGCACGTGGTCCGGATCCGCGACGGCCAGCGCGAGCAGCTGGCGTTTCGCATCGTCGCGCAGCCGCTTCCCGACCCGGTCGAGCCGCGATAGCATCGCGGACGATGATCGACTACGCGATTTTGTGCCAGAGCATCTCGGACTGGCGTGCCGGCCGACGTCCGACCGCGATCCCGCAGTCGTCGACGCCCACGCTGCCGCGGGCGGCCCACGAGACTCCGGTCGCGCCGGTCCACGAGGAAGCGGCGGTGAGCGAGGAGTACGACGCGGTCGAGTCGGTCGAGGTCGACACCGGCTACGAGGAGGCCATGGAGGCGGTCGCGGAGGAGGAGGTCGAACAGCCCGAGCTGCCGACCGCACCCGCAGAGTTCGACGCGACGATGGTCTACGGTGCCGGCGGCGCCATGCCCGGCGGGGGCTGGGATCCGGCCGCACCGCAACCCGAGGCGACCGAGCCCGAGCTCGAGCACGATCGCGAACCGCAGCAGTGAGCTCGCGCCGCGGCCCGCCGCGGGCTCAGGTGTTCATCAGCACGATCGCCACGATCGCGCCGACGATGGCGATGCCGCCGACGACCAGCCACACCGTGCGGCCGCCCGAGCGCACCACCGGAGCGTTGGTCGCCGCCGGCACCGGCGCGTTGCTCGACCCCGGACGCGACGCGCCCTGCGGGCGTTCCTCGGCCGGGGCACGCGGCGGCGCGGGCACGTCGACCGCGGTGGTGCGGTGGGCGGGTCGCTCCGGCTGGATGTCGCCGCGGCGGAAGTAGCTGGTGTCCGGCATCGCCTGGCCGTTGCCGGTCGAAGGGAACACCGTGCGACCGGTGACGCCGCCGACGTTGCCGGGCGTCGCCTGCACGCCGGTGGCCACGATCGTGCGACCGCGACCGGGGGCCGGCTCGGGCTCCGAGCTCGCCGTGACCGAGCCCGACGCCGTCGGGCTCTCGCTGGCATCGTGCGTGGTCGCGACGACCTGCGGCTGGGGCTGCGGCGTGACCAGCACGGTGCGGCTGGTGCTCGGATCGGCCGCGGTGGCTGCGGGCGTGGGCGCGGCAGCGGGCGTCTGCACGGTGCCGCCGGACACCGGCGACGGCGTGCCGAACACGGTCCAGCCGCGGTTGTCCGAGGATGCCTCGGCCGCGGGCTCGGGCGGTGGCGGTTGGGCCGGCTCGGCGCCCGCAGGGCCGAAGGGCTTGGCTGCGGCCGCGTCGATCGGCGCTTCCATGAACATGGTCCAGCCGCGGCGCTGCTGACCCTGCCCTTCGGCTGGCGCGCCGGCCTCGGCCGCGGGCGTGGCCGCGGGGGTCGGGCTGCTGCTGCCGGGGCTCGGAGCCACGCCGGCGGCCTGGGCCGCGGCCGCGGCCGCGCCAGGTTCCATGAACATGGTCCAGCCGCGGCTGCTCGGTGGTTCGCCCGCGGCGTCGGGCTCGGGCTCGGATGCCGGCTCGGGTGCGGGCGCAGCGGCGAGTTCGGCCTCGTCGGCGCGGGTGAACATGGTCCATCCACGCGTGCTGGGCTTGGGCGCCTCGCCGGTCGCGGGCGGTGGCGCGGCAGCGGGCGTGGGCGCGGCGGCAGGCGTGGGGGCGGCGGCCGCCGCGGGCGCAGCAGCCGGCGAGGTCTCGGCCGGTGCCGCAGGGGGCCGGATCGGCGCCGGTGAACATGGTCCAGCCGCGCGCGCTGGGCTTGGGCGCCTCGGCGGCGGTCGGCGGCGCGCTCGGTGCCGGCGCGGGTGCGGCTGGAGCTGCAGGGGCTGGCGCAGCCGCTAGCAGCGGGCGTCTCCTCGGCGGCTTGCATGAACATGGTCCAGCCGCGCGTGCTGGGCTTGGGCGCGTCCGCGGCAGGCGGCTCGGGTGCGGGCGCGGGCGCGGGCGTCGGGGCCGGCGCAGGGGCTGGGGCGGGCGCGGCCGCGGCCGCGAGCGCCTCTTCGGCCGCCTGCATGAACATGGTCCAGCCGCGCGTGCTGGGCTTGGGCGCGTCGGCTGCCGGCGCAGGCGCGGCCGCGGCGGCTGCGGGCGTCGATGCGGCCGCGGGCGTCGCCGCTGCTGCGGGCGTCGCCGCCGGTGTCGCGGGTTCGGCCGCGGTGAACATGGTCCAGCCGCGGCTGCTGGGCACGGCCGCCGCTGCATCGCCCACGCCGCCGGCGAGCTCGGTGACGAACTGCCGCAGCATCATCGGACGCACGCGCGGATCCTTGGCGAGGCCACGACGCAGCGCGCCGCCGACGTCGGCCGGCAGCTCCGCGCCCAGGTGCGACTGCAGCACCGACGCCGGATCGCCGACGAACAGCGGCCGCCCGCGCAGCATGTGCTGCACCAGCGCCGCGAGGTTGTAGATCAGCGTCCGCTGGTCCACGACCTTGCCCTCGACCTGCTCGGGCGCGATCGTGTCGAGCGGTCCGAAGGCCTTGCCGCCCTGCGGTGCACCGACGGCGAAGCCCGCCACCAGCACGCCCTGCGGCGAGGGAAAGACCACGTCGGCGCCGAGGTTGCGATGGATGACGCCGGCCTTCTGCGCCTCGGCGAGGGCCTCGCCGATCTGCTGCGCGACCGCGACCGCCTCCGCCGCCGACAGCGGCCCCTGCTCCGCCAAGGTCTGGGCGAGCGAGCGGCCCGGAAGCGCCGCGTGGGCCTCCCAGGTGCCGCCCTCGAGCTTGCCGCAGCCGAGCACCTTCGCGATGCGCGGGTGATCGATGCCTTGCAGCTGACGCAGCTCTCGCAAGCTGTGCTCGAGCACGAGCGCGGACGGGAAGCTCGACGCGTCGTACGCGGTGAGCTGCACCCGCGCGCCGCTGGCATCGGTGGCGTCGTAGACCGTCGCGCCGGTCCGGGTCCGCACCGCGCCGACGATCGTGAATCCGTCGACGCTCGTCCCCGCCGCTAGCTGTGCCGAGCTCATCAGACCGCGTCCCTCCCAGGCCCGCAGGCCGAGAGCAAGAGACTACGGCGGCGGCGACGTCGCGATCAAGATTTGTCGCCCCACACGCGCGATTGCACGCCGAGCGGCGTCGCCTCGGACCTGCGCGTGGACGCGCGGACGATCAGCGCTTGGCCGCGGCGGCGGGTGCCGGCTTGCCAGGCTCGCCGAGGGCGGCGAACAGCTCCGCCGCGCTGAGCGTGCTGCGGCGGGCCTGCTTGGCCTTGCGTGCCGCGCCCGCGTTCTTGTGACGGCGTGCGCGCTTCTTGCGGGTGATCGCGGTGAACGATGCCATGGCGGAGGCGCGAGGCTTATCCGGCGGGGACCGGGGTGTCAAGCGCCGGCGGGCCTGGGCTCCGCGGTGGGCCTGGGCTCCGCGGTGGCCCTGGGCTCCGCGGTGGGCCTGGGCTCCGCGGTGGGCCTGGGCTCCGCGGTGGCCCTGGGCCCCGCGGTGGCGGCGCGGGCGAACGGCCGGCCGCGCCGCCGCCCGGCAGCGCAGCGATCCCGCGCGATCCCGGCGCCGGCGCGGACCCGTGGGTCGCCGCCGCGGGCGTCAACGCGGATAGACCCCCGAGCCCTGCGAGAAGACCCGCTCGACCGCGCCCACGCCGTCGATGCGCTTGAGCGTGGCGACCAGCGACTCGAGCTGCTCGAGCCGGCTGACGGTGGCGTAGAAGGTGTTGATCGCCCGTTCGCCGTCGCCGATGGCGCGACAGTTGGCCTGCTTGATGTTCACGCCGTGGTGGGAGAACGCGCGGCTCATCTCCGCGAGCAGGCCCAAGGTGTTGGCGGTGCGGACCTCGAGCGTGACCGGGCAATCGAGCACGAGCCCGGTCTCCCAGCTCAGGTGCACGCGCCGTTCGCCGACCTGCTCGAGCGCCTCGGGGCAGCCCTGCACGTGGGCGACGATGCCGCGGCCGGCCTCGAAGAAGCCCACCAGCGCGTCGCCGGGCACCGGCGAGCAGCAGCTCGCCAGCGTGATCATGCCGCGGCCACCGCCGCGGCCTTCGACGCGCTCGCGCGTGATGACGATCGGCGCCGACGCGTGGGTGCCCAGGGTCTCGCCCGGCGCGGGCTTGGCCCGCGTGGTCATGCGCCGCAGCATCCGCGCGAACAGGCCCGACTCCTCGCTCGCGGTGGTCGCTCCGGCGCGCGGGGCCAGGCGCTCGGCCACCGCCGCGGCGCCGATCTGTCCCGCGCCGACGGCCTCGAGCACGCCGTCGTCGTCGGTCTCGCGCGGCAGGCCCACGGCCTCGGCGTGCTCGGCCAGCACGCCGGCGTCGTCGAGCGACAGCGTGGGGCTGCGGCCGGCGAGCTCCTGCTCGAGCAGGCTGCGTCCGACCGCGCGCAGCCGCTTGCGCTCGCGCTGCCGCAGGTACTGCTTGATCTTCGTGCGTGCGCGCGAGCTCACGCACATCTTGAGCCACTCCTCGCGCGGCTCGACCGACGGGTTGGTCAGGATCTCGACGGTGTCGCCCTGGCGCAGCCGGTAGCGCAGCGGCACGATCTGGCCGTTCACGCGTGCGCCGGTGCAGTGCATGCCGACGTCGGTGTGGATCGCGAACGCGAAGTCGATCGGCGTGCTGCCCTTGGGGAAGGTGTGGATGTCGCCGCCGGGCGTGAAGACGTAGACCTCGTCGGCGAACAGGTCGGCCTTGACCGCCTCGATGAACTCGCTGGGATCCGAGACCTCCTGTTGCCAGTCCATCAGCTGCGACAGCCACGCCAGGCGACGGGCCTCGGCCCCGCCGACGCGGTCGAGCTCCCACTCCGCCACGATGCCGCGCTCGGCGACCGCGTCCATGCGCCGTGATCGGATCTGCACCTCGAGCCGGGTGCCGTCGCGATCGATCACGCTGGTGTGCAGCGCGCGATAGTGGTTGGGCCGCGGCAGCGCGACGTAGTCGCGGAAGCGGCCCGGCACCGGTTGGAAGTAGGCGTGCAGCTGGCCCAGCGCGGCGTAGCAGGTGCTGCGATCGCGCGTGACGATGCGGAAGCTGACCACGTCCGAGGGCTGATCGAGGCCGCGGCCCTCGGCCTGCAACACCTGGTGTACGCGGTAGGCGCTGCGCAGGCCCATGCGGACCTCGACCTCGCCGAGCTCGGCGGGCCACTGGGTGTCGTCGCCGCCGGGCTCGTCGAGCGAGCACGCGCTGTTGTCGAACACCGCGCGCAGGTTCGCGAGCGAGGCGTGCAGCGGCGTGCGATCGGAGAGCATCCGCGCGATGTCGGCGCGCGTGGCCGCCCACGCCGCAGGCTCGAGGTAGCGGAACGACAGCTCCTGCAGCTCGCGGTGCACCACCTCGATGCCCAGCCGTCCGGCCAGCGGCGCGTAGATCTGCATGGTCTCGCGGCTGATCCGCTCCTGCTTGTCGCGCGGCATGTGCTCGAGCGTGCGCATGTTGTCGAGCCGGTCGATGAGCTTGACCAGCAGCACGCGGATGTCCTGGCTCATCGCCAGCAGCATCTTGCGGAAGCTCTCGGCCTGCTGCTCCTGGCGCGACAGGTACGGCACCTTGCCCAGCTTGGTCACGCCGTCGACGATGGTCGCGACCTCGCGGCCGAACTGCTCGGTGAGATCGTAGAGCGTGGTCTCGGTGTCCTCGACGACGTCGTGCAGCAGCCCCGCGGTCACACCCGCGCCGTCGACCCCGAGCTGCGCGAGCATGGTCGCGACCCGCACCGGGTGCACGTAGTACGGCTCGCCGCTCTTGCGGAACTGGCCGCGGTGCGCGACCACCCCCAGCTCGAACGCACGCTCGATCGCGCCGACGTCGGCCGCGGGGTGGTGGTGCTGCACCTCGGCGACGATCGCCGCCTTGGCGCTGCCGTCCTCGAGCTGGACCTCCCCGATCGGGCCGCGCCGATCGGTGCGCAGCGCGTCGGGGATCTCCAGCTCGAACGCGGTGTCCACCGGCGCGGCCGGCTCGCCGCTGGGCTCGGGCGGCGCGGCCGGACGCTCGAGCGCCGCACCGGGTGCCGTCACAGCAGCCGCTCCTGGCCCGAGATCACGGCCTCGGCGGCGCTGGCCTGGCGCACGCGACGGTGTTGCTCGGCCACGTAGATGGCGCGCAGCGCGTCGTAGGCCCGGCCGATGTCGTCGTTCATCACGAGGAAGTCGTACTCAGCGTAGTGCTTGAGTTCCTCGCGCGCGACCCGGAGTCGGCGCTCGATGACCTCGTCGCTGTCGGTGGCGCGGCTGCGCAGCCGCTGCTCGAGCGCGCGGATCGACGGCGGCAGGATGAACACCTGCACGATGTCCTCGGGGAACGATGCGCGCAGCTTGCGGCCGCCCTGGTAGTCGACGTCGAACAGCAGGTCGCGCCCGGCGACCAGGGCCTGCTCGACCCGCACGGCCGAGGTGCCGTACATGTTGCCGTGGACCAGCGCGTACTCGGCGAACTCGTCGCGGGCGATCATGTCCTCGAACGTCGCCTGGTCGATGAAGTGATACTCGACCCCGTCGGTCTCGCCCGGCCGCGGTCGCCGCGTGGTGTACGAGACGCTGAACTCGAGCCGGGGGAACTCCTCGCGGAGGCGGTTGCACAGCGTGGTCTTGCCCGCGCCCGAGGGCGACGAGACCACGAAGAGGAGCCCGCGCGCGTCACTCGACATTGCTCACCTGTTCACGGATCCGCTCGATGGTGCCCTTGGCGTCGATGACCCGCGCCGCCGCGGCATGGTTGACGACCTTGCTGCCGATGGTCGTGATCTCGCGCAGCAGCTCCTGGGCCACGAACTCGAGCGTACGGCCCTGCCCCACCGTCGCGGGCGCCGCCAGCACCGCGTCCATGCGCGACAGGTGCATGTCGAGCCGGGCCAGCTCTTCGGCGACGTCGGCCTTGCTCGCGAGCAGCGCGATCTCCTGATGGAGCCGCGCGTCGTCGGGCATCGCGACCCCGGCGGCCTGGCACAGCTCGCGCACGCGCGCGAGCACCCGCTCGCCCAGGTGCACCGCGTCGGTGCGGACCAGCTCGGCGATGCGCTCGACGTGGGCTCGCAGCTCGCGGTGCCGTCCGGTGAGCACGCGGCCCAGGGCCTCGCCCTCGCTGCTGCGGAAGCTGGCCAGCTGGGCCAGTGCAGCGTCGACGAGCTCGTCGAGAAACGGCGGCGCGGCCGGGGTGCCGGGCTCGCCCGCGCGCGTGGTCGTCACGAGAAACCGCAAGACATCCAGCGCATTGGGCGGCGACAGCTCGAGCGATCGTCGAGCCGCGAGCTGCTGGATCTCCGCGGCCGCGCGGAGCACGGCGTCGGCGTGCTGCGGATCGACGCCGACCGCCGCGATGCCGAGCCCGGCCTGGGACGACTCGACGCCGGCGCTGCGCAGGTTGATCGCGACGTCGATGCGGCCGCGGCCGCAGCAGGCCTCGACCCGTGCGCGCACGGCCTGCTCGGCGCGCGGTCCGAAGGGCTGACGGATCTTGATCTCGAGGTGCCGGGCGTTGACCGAGCGAACCTCGACCTCGACCGCGCCCGCGCCCGCAGGCGACGCACCGTCCCACGGTCGCGCGGCCGTACCGAACCCTGTCATGCTGCTCACCGGCACGGCGAGCGCCCATCTTGGCAAACCTCGGGCACGCTCGCCAGCTTGTCGCCGGCGTGGCCGCACGGCTCGGCGAAAGCCCGCGCACGGCCACGCCGCGGTTGCTATGCTCGCGCGCCGATGCTCCCGGGCTCGCTGGCGTTCGCCGTGCTCGCTGCCCTCGCGGCACCCGCGGGTGACGCGAGCACGGCCGGTGCGAGCGTGGGTGACGCGAGCACGGCCAGCGCGGGCGCGCCAGCGGCAGGCCCCGCGGCCGAGCCGGCGCCACCGCCTTCGCGTGGCCTCGGGCTCGACCCGCGCGCGCGTGCGGAGCGACGGCGTCGCTGGCTCAGCGAAGGCGAGTCGGCGCGGCGCAAGTTCATGATCGGCATCGCCGGCGTGCTGCTGCAGGCGCCCACACCCCGCATCCGCGTGGTCCCGCTCGATCCGCGCGACATCGGCCGCACCGTCGCGCTGGGTGGGCTGGGCTTGTTCGGGCGCTATCGACCGCGACCGCTGGTGGGGATCGATCTCGAGGTGAGCTCGGGCTCGGTCCGCTACGGTCGCAAGGACCTCGACGTCTCGGTCTCGCAGGACCAGATCGTCGCGGAGGTCGGCACGCTGCTCTACCTGGGCCGCGGCGACGTGTTCCAGGTCGCGGTCTCCGGCGGCATCGGCGGCATGGCCTCGCTGCTGCGCTACGACCTGGGCGATCGCAGCGGGCGACAGCGCTTCGGCTCGGTCACGGTGCGACTGGGCGCCGAGGCCGAGGTGTTGCTCAAGCGCATCGCGATCGTGCTGTCGTTCCGCAGCTACGGCGTCGGCACGGCACGCGACCGCGTGCACACGCGCGGGGCACTGCTGCAGGGGCAATCCCAGGCCGATCGGCGCGCACCGGTGCCGAGCTTCATGACGATGCTCATGGGCTCGATCGGCATCGCCTATCGCTTCTGAGGCGCGTCGGCGTCGCGATCGGACTCGGCGTCGAACTTGGCCAGCAGGCGCTCGATGCCGCGGTAGCGCAGCGGCGCCTCGATCGCGGGCTCTGCGGCCGCCGCGTGCACCGAGGTCATGGCGGGCTGCGTGGGCAGGAACAGCGAGAAGAGGGCGATCCAGAGGTACATGGCGTTTGTCCCGTGAGGGTCGGCGGCACTATGGATCGCGGCGCGATCTCGCCGCAAGAAATCGGCGCACACACACCGGCGCCCACGCACCGCGGGCCACGCTCGCGATCGAGGCCTGGCCGATCGCGCGCCGTGGATCAGCGCGACGGCGGCCAGGTCTGCGCGTCGGCGAGCGCGAGTCGATCGAGCGCCGGCAGATCGTCGCGCCACGTCAGCGCCTGCACCCGTCGGCTCGCGAGCACGAGCTCGCTGGGCGCGAACAACACGCTCGCCACGCCCAGCGCTTCGAGCCGTGCGGCGACGCGGGCCTGGGCCTCGCGCCGCGCCGCGGCGTCGGCCGCCGCGCGGTAGTCGTCGAGCGCACGGTCGAGCTCGTCGTCGGCGACGCCGGGGATGTTGCGGCCGGCCCGCGACGGTGGAAGTACGGCCACAGATCGGCGTCGGTCGCCGTCGACAGGCGCGCGCGAGCGCGACGTCGAAGCTGCCGTCGCGCATGAGCCCCAGCAGGTACGCGAAGCTGGCGGTCGCCTGCGGCACCGTCACGCCCACGCGCTGCCACGCGCGTCGCACCGCGCTGGCGGTCTCGCCGCTGCGCGGCCACCGGCGCCGTCCCACATGAGCACCAGCCGCAGCGTGGTGTCCTTGCGCCGTCGTACGCCGCGATCGATGCGCCAGCCGATCGCGTCGAGCTGCGCGGCCGCCGCAGCGGGTGATGGCCTCGGCGTCGTCGTCGCGCGCGCGCGGGCAGCCCGTGCGCGCCCCAGTCGGCCGCCGCCTTGGCCTCGTGCAGGCCCGCGAGATCGATCTCGACCGGCGCGAGTGTGTCGACCGGCGCGCGCACCGATGCCGCCGGCATCGCGCCCTGGGCCCGCGCCAGGGCCACCCGCGGCAGCGCGCGGTCGAGCGCGGCCCGCAGCTCGCGGCTCGCGAGCGGACCCTTGCGCACGTTGTACAGCAGCAGATCGTAGCGCGGCGGCGTCAGCAGCCACGCGCTGAAGCGGGCGGCCATGCCGGGCTTGCCCAGCTCGCGCGGCACGAACGCGGCCGGCAGCTCGAACGCGAGGTGCACGTCGCCCCGACGCAGCCGCACCAGCGCCTGCGCGCCGTCGGTCACCGTCTCCAGCCGCAGTCGCGCGACCGCGGCGCTGCGGCGGGCCTGCGGCGCCGCTTCGAGCACGAGGCTCTCGGCGTCGAAGCTCGCCACGCGCATGGGCCCGGTGCCGATCGGCGCGCGCGAGAAGCCGCTGCCGCGTCGCTTGCCCTTGGGCCACACCTTCATCGCCGCGATGCGCTCGAGCAACAGCGGCTCGGCGCGATCGACCTCGATGTGCACCCACTTGCCCGGGTCCGCGCGGGCCCCCGCGCGTGCGCCCGAGGGCGGCCCATCGGCGAGCTCGACCCGCCGCAGCGCGTCGAGGCCGTGGCGGGCCCGCAGCGCGTCGCGCCGCGGATCGAGCCAGGCCGACAGCGCGTCGTGGACGTCCTGGGGCGTGACCGCGGCGCCGTCGTGGAAGCGTTGATCCGCGCGCAGGTGACACCACGCGTGCTTGGGCGCGGCCGCGGGTACCAGCACGCAGTCGTCGGCCAGCGCCGGCTCGACGAACGGCGCACTGGCGCCTACCGCGCGCACCACCCCTTCGAACACCCGAACGTCCACGACCCGCTGGCCCCACGGATCGAGATCGGCCATCGGGTCGAGCGACTCGGGCAGCCGACGGACTGCGACGACCAGCGTGCCGTCCCCGCGCTCGGCGTCGGCGACCGCGGGCGTCTCGGACTGCTCCGGCGCGGCCTCGTCGAGCGTTCGGCCCCCGCCCATGCCGCAGCCGATCCCCCCGAGCCCCAGCGCGAGCACGAGCGCGCGACCCAGCAGCCAGCCGGCCGCTGCGACGCGGCCAGGCCCGCGCCGCGGACTCGTCCGATGGTCCCGCGGCGCACCGCAGCCGGCCCCGACGCCGCGCCATCGCGTCGGCACACCGGGCCGCCCGCGGCCGCGGTCCACCGCGGCGCAGGCCGCTGCGCGTGCTTCGTCCCGGCCCTTCATTGCACTGAGCGCACCCGCGCGGCCCTTGAAAACCGCGGACTGCCCGTGGTACCTACCCGAAGCGATCCCAAGGGACAATGGGGCCGGTCGGCCTGCCAACGCGGCAGCGACGAGGGCTCTTCCCCCGGAAAGG
>JAXLYC010000072.1:0-11230 GCA_046351635.1 Nannocystaceae bacterium
GCAGATCGAAGAGGAGCGGCTGTTCCTCGTCGCCGACGGCATGGGCGGTCACGCGTCGGGCGACGTGGCGAGCAAGCTCTCGACCGAGGTCATCGGCGAGTTCTACCGCACCAGCCGTGACCCCGACGTCACCTGGCCGTATCGCTACGATCCCTCGCGGCCCTACGCCGAGAACCGCATGCTCGCGTCGATCTGCCTCGCCAACGAGCGCATCCACGACGCGTCGATGCGCAACCGTCACCAGCGCGGCATGGGCACCACCATCGTCGCGTTCCACCTCAACGGCACCAAGGCCTACGTCGCCCACGTCGGCGACTCGCGCTGCTATCGCGTGCGCAACGGCTCGATCCACGCGCTCACGCGCGACCACTCGTTGCTCGAGGACTGGAAGGACGCGCGCCCGGATCTGACCGAGCAGGAGATCCGCGATTTCCCGCACAAGAACGTCATCACGCGCGCGCTGGGCATGCGCGAGACCGTCGAGATCGACATCAGCTCGGTCAAGGTCGAAGACGGCGATCGCTTCGTGCTGTGCAGCGACGGGCTCTCGGGCATGCTGACCGACGCGGAGATCCACGAGATCGTCGCGACCCAGGACGACCCCGAGGCCGCGGTCGCAGAGCTGATCGAGCGCAGCAACGAAGCTGGCGGCGACGACAACGTCACCGCGATGCTCATCGAGTGCCGCTTCAAGTGAGGCGGCGCGCGGGGGCCCGAGCCGAATGCCGACCCTGCGCACCGACGACGGCGCCACGCTGCAGTACGAGCGCTGCGGCCAGGGTGACGCGATCCTCATGATCCAGGGCGTGGGCGTGGTCGGCAACGGCTGGCGCCCGCAGCTGGACCGGCTCGCGCCCGACCACCTCGCGATCGCGTGGGATCACCGCGGCATCGGCGGCAGCAGCCTCGGCGAGGCGCCGCTGTCGATCGGCCGCCTCGCCGACGATGCGGTCGCGCTGCTCGACCACCTCGAGGTCGCGCGGGCCCACGTCGTGGGCCACTCGATGGGCGGGGTCGTCGCGCAGGAGCTGGCCCTGCGCGCCCGCGCGCGGGTGCGCTCGCTGGCGCTGCTGTGCACGGTCGATCGGGGCAAGCACGCGGTCGCGCTCACGCCGACGATGATGTGGCTGGGGCTGCGCAGCCGCGTGGGCACGCGGCGGATGCGGCGGCGCGCGTTCCTCGAGCTGGTGCTGCCGCGCGAAGAGCTCGCGCGGCTCGACCGCGATGCGCTCGCGGCCGAGCTCGCGCCGATGTTCGGCCACGACCTCGGCGATCAGCCCGCGATCGTCATGCCGCAGCTGCGTGCGCTCGCGGCCCACGATGCGTCGCCGCGCCTGTCCGAGCTCGCTGGCATCCCCACCCTGGTGCTGTCGGCGAAACACGACGTCATCGCGCGGCCGCGCTTCGGCTGGGCGCTCGCGGCCGCGATCCCGAGCGCGCGCTACCTCGAGGCCGCCGATGCGGCCCACGGCGTCACTGCGCTGGCAGCCCGACTGGCTCGACGGCGTGCTGCAGGAACACTTCGCCCACGCCTGACCGCCGCGCTCGCGACCGCTTCACCGGCGCAGCGAGGAAGAAGCGGAGCTTCCTCCCGGACGGCTCAGACCCACTCGAGCGCGCGGCGGAGCCTCGCGCCCGCCAGCGGCCGCGCGCGGACGCTGCGGACCAGCGAGGCCGCCGTGGTCGAGCACGCGCCGCAGCTCGGTCGCGAGCGCGCAGCCGATCGTAGGCCGCGGGATCGAGCGCCTCGGCGGTTGCGCGCGTGGGCAGGCGCGACGGACCGCCGGTTCCGTCGCACGCCGCGGCCACGACTCCGGCCTCGAGCACGAGCGTGCGCGCCGCGCCGCGTCGACGAAGGCGACGCGGGCGTCGGCGAGCGTGCGCAGCAGCGCCGCGCGCCGCACCGCATGGGCCAGCGCGCGCACGGACTCGGCCAGGCCCGCGGCGACGTCGTCGACGGTCCACGCGCCGCTCGATCGGCGCGGGCGCATCCTCGCGCGCGTCGGCGTCGTCGAGTTCGTCGTCGTCGTCGTCGTCGTCGCGCGCACGCGAGGCCGCCGCGGCCGCGCGATGCGCCCGCCACAGCTGCGCGCCCACACGCAGCAGCGCCGCACGATCGATCGCGGCCACACCGCTGCGCTGCACGAACGCGTCGACGCCCGCGGTCGGGGTCGCGTCGTCGAGCAACGCCGCGTCAGGCCGGCCCAGCGCCAGCCGCAGCGCCTGCCCGCGCGCCGCCAGCCGCTCGGCGTCGCCGGCCGCGGCCACACCCTCGCGCAGGGCCGCGATCCGGCGCAGCGACCACGCCGATCCCAGCGGCCCCTCGCGGTGGGTCGCGTCGGCCTCCGCGACGACCTCGGTCAGGCCGACGTCGGCGAACCACGGCGCGCGGCCGCTGGCCTTGAGCGCGACGTTGAACGGCGGATCGAGGCGCTTGATCTCGTCGGCCTCGAGCAGCGCGGCCTCGAGCGGGGTCGCGACCGCGGTGACGTCGAGGTCGCGCGCCTGGCTCAGCAGCTGCAGCGTGCGTTCGGGGATGCCGTGCTGCTTCTGGAAGTAGGTGTTGACCCGCCGCCGCAGCGAGCGGGCCTTGCCGACGTAGAGCACGTCGCCGCCGTGGCGCAGCATGCGGTAGACCCCAGGCCGATCCGGCAGCTGCAGCCTGCGCTCGCGCGGCATCGGGTACACGCGCCGGCTCGCGCGCGCGGGCTTGGTCTGCAGCCACGCGCGTAGCCCCGCGAGTGTGTCGACGCCGTGCTCGGCCAGGGCCGCGACCGGCGCCTCGCCGCACGAACGCGGTCGCGAGCACGTGCGCGCCGCTGCGCCGCAGCTCGCCCTCGCCGTGACCGAAGTAGCCCGCGAGCGCGCGCAGGCCATGCGCGGCATGCCCGGCAGCAGCCGCCGACCGATCTCGTGGGTGCACAGCAGCTCGAACGGGACCGGCTGCTGCGGTTGCAGCTGCGCGTGCAACGGCAGCAGGAACGACTGCTCGAAGCGGGCGAAGTGCACCACCGCGGGCGCGCCGGCCGGCGCGGCGGCGCACAGCTGCGACCACGCCACCGCGGCCGACGGCGCGCCCGCGAGCTGCTCGGGCGCGACCCCGGTCAACGCGCGCACGATCGCGGGAATCTCCGCACCCTCGGGCAACGCGACCAGGGTCGAGCTCGCCGACACGGGCGCATCCGCGCCGCCGAGCACGGCCCAGCCCAGCTCGAGCAGGTGACCGTGCGCGGGCGAGGCCCCGGTCGCCTGACAGTCGAGCACGAGCACGGGCTCGTCGCGCAGCGACCTCGTCATCGCCCTGGGGCTTGTAGCCGAGGCCGCGACCGCTCGCCAGCGACGCGGTCGCCAGTGGTCGCAGCCAGGCGAAGGTTGTAGCGTTGGTCCATGCGTTGGTCCCTGCGTCTGCGCTCCGTGCTCGTTCCCGCCGCGTCGCTGCTGCTGCCTGGCCTGGGCGGCTGCTTCGATCCCTCGCACCCGATGAGCAGCGACGGCGGCGACGGCAGCAGCGGCGGCGGCGGTACCTCCGACGGCACCGACTCGGTCTCGACCACCGCGTCGACCACCGCGACCACCACGGCATCGACCACGGCGACCACCACCGCGACCGCGACCGATTCGACCACGATGTCGACGACCGTGGCCGACAGCTCGAGCGACGGCGGCACCGAGACCACCGGTGTCGGCGAGGGCTGCGGCAACGACATGGTCGAGGACGGCGAGGGCTGCGACGACGGCAACACCGCGTCGGGCGACGGCTGTTCCGCGGCGTGTCAGGACGAGAGCCTGTTCTGCGACCCGCGCATCATCGGCACCTACGACAACCTCTTCGACCCGCTCGCGCACCTGAGCGCGGCCGGCTCCTTCGTCGCCGTCGCCGACGGTGGGTTCACCGCGCCGGTGGTCGCGCTCATCGACATCAGCGATCCGACCGAGCCGCTGTTCCAGACCGGCGTCAACGTCAACGGCGCGCAGTTCATCGACCTCATCGGCCGCTCCGATCGCGTGTTCGCGGTGGGCGATCCCCTGGTGACCGCGTTCGACATCAGCGACCCCGACGCGATGACGATCACGCAGCAGATCGACGGCTCCAACCAGTTCGGCTTCCAGGCCGGCCTGGTCGGCGGGACGCTCTACATCGCGGACGACTCGACCACCCGCGTGGTCAACGTCACCGACATCCACAACATGTCGCTCACCGGCGGCAGCCTCAACCTCATGGGCGTGATGTTCCCGTCCTACGACGGGGTCGCCGCAGCCGGCACGCGCGCGTTCGTCAGCGTCAGCCCGCTGGGCGTCTTCGACATCACCAACCCGACCACGCCTGTGCTGCAGGGCACCGTCACCATCGACGGCGGCGGGACCCTGCGCGCCTCCGACGACGGCAACTTCGTCTACTTCCACACCGGTGACGGCTTCGGCATCGTCGACGCCACCGACGCGACCGACCCGGTGCAGCTGTCGACCGTCGCGGTGCAGAACAACGTCGCGTCGCGCGACCACGCAGTGCGCGGCAGCTTCGTCTACGTCGCGGGCAGCAACGGCAAGATCTTCACCTACGACGCGACCGACCCGGCCGCGCCGGTCCAGGCCAACCAGCTCGACGTCGGCGACGGCCCTGCGGTGAGGGTCGAGCCCGGCGACGACTTCCTCTACGTGCTGCACGGCGGCACGCTGCACCTCGCCGCCGACCTGCCGGGTTACTGCGCGCCGACGTGCGGCAACGGCGTCACCGAGTGGCCCGAGCTGTGCGACGACGGCGACCTCGAGTCCGGCGACGACTGCGACGCCGACTGCACGCTTTGACGGCGACGATGTGAGCTTCGAGGGCGCCGCGCTGCCGCGGCCGCATCATCGGCGCCCACGGCTGCGCTATCCTGGCGGGGCATGGCGATGGCACGCACGGTGGCGTATGTGGCGGCTTGCACCCTCGCGCCGTGGGGTTGCGGCGATCCGGCCGGCGGCGGTGGCAACGACGGCAGCAGCGGCGCCGCGACCACGACCTCGACGGACGCGAGCAGCAGCGGCGATCCGACCAGCAGCGCCGGCACCACCGCGGTCGCGGACGGATCGAGCAGCAGCAGCGCCAGCGACGGCAGCAGCGGCGGCAGCAGCAGCAGCGGCGGCACGCCGGGCGATCCGGTGTTCCTGTTCCCGCGCAGCTCGATCCTCGCCAGCGAGCTCGCGGTGCTGGTCGACGACGCCAACCCGGCCTCACAGGCGATCGCCGACGCCTACGTGCAGACCCGCGGCATCCCGGCGGCCAACGTCATCCACGTCGACCTGCCGCAGCTCGCGGTGCTCACGCCCGAGGAGTTCACGCCGATCCGCGACGACGTCGTCGCGCAGCTGGGCGACGACATCCAGGCCCTGGCGCTGGCCTGGGTCACGCCCTACCGCGTGGACTGCATGTCGATCACCAGCGCGTTCAGCTTCGGCCACGATCCCGGCTACTGCGGCGGCTGTGCCGAGACCACGCCGTCGCCGTACTACGACTCGACCTCGCTGGCGCCGTGGACCGATCACGGCATGCGGCCGACGATGATGCTGGCCGCCACCAGTCTCGAGGACGCGCAGGCGCTGTTCGACCGCGGCGTGGCCTCCGACGGCACGCACCCCTCCGCGACCGGCTACCTCGTGCGTACCACCGATGTCGCCCGCAGCGTGCGCTACCCGCAGATGGAATCGTTGATCGCGTACTGGCAGGACTGGGACGGGCTGACGTTCCAGTACGTCGACAACGCCGACGGCAGCGGCAGCGATCTGATCGAGAACGCGACCGACGTGATGTTCTACTTCACCGGGCTCGCGGTGGTCGACGGCATCGAGAGCAACACTTACGTACCCGGGGCGATCGCCGATCACCTGACGTCGTTCGGCGGCGAGGTCCCGACCTCGAGCCAGATGTCGGCGCTGCGCTGGCTGCAGGTCGGTGCGACCGGCAGCTACGGCACCGTGGTCGAGCCGTGCAACTACCCCGCGAAATTTCCCCACGTCGGCATCGCGACCGCGAACTACTTCCGCGGGCAGACGCTCATCGAGGCCTACTGGAAATCGGTCAGCTGGCCCGGCGAAGGCCTGTTCGTGGGCGAGCCGCTGGCGCGGCCGTGGGACGGATCGCAGGCCGTGTTCCAAGACGGCGACCTGGTCGTCACCACCAACGTGCTCGCGCCCGGGGTCGACTACGACATCCAGTGGGCCGACGCGGCCGAGGGCCCCTGGACCACGCTGTTCGTGGGCTCGATCCCGGCGACGCAGACGCTGACGTTCACCATCGAGAACGCCGATCACCCCCATTACCGCATGGTGCCGCAGGGGTGATCGGGCGCGCGCGTCACATCGAGAAGTCCTGATTGCCCCACACCGCGCCGTTGTCGGAGAAGCCGCAGGCGACCTTGGTGTAGTCGAGGCTCGACATGTTGATGTAGTGGCCGTGCTCCTCGAAGGGCTCGCCCGGCCCCTCGTCCCACATCGCCTGCAGGCAGTTGACGATGATGTCCTCGGTCGAGCCCCAGTCGGGGCAGGTGTTCTGCGCGAACTCGTTGCACATGCCGAAGTTCGCGTGCGCGACACCGCCGGACTGATCCGCGGCCGCCTGTTCGTCGAGGCAGACCTCGGCGTCGGCCCACCGCTCGAGCGGCGGCAGGCACTGGCACTCCCAGCGGAACTGGTTGATGCGGTCGACGCAGTCCTGGTACGGATCGCCGCTGCTGGCCGCCGGCGTGGGCGCACAGCCCGGGATCGGCGCCGGCAGCGGCCCGGACTCGCAGCCGGACATACCGCCGCTGCTCGAGTCGCTGGCCGTGGGATCGGTGGTCGCGGTGGCATCGGTGGTCGCGGTCGTCGACGCGCTCGCGCTGGCCGAGGCCGACGCGCTGGCCGAGGCCGAGTCCGACACCGAGGCCGACGCGGACGCCGAGCCGGTGCCGTCGGAGCCAGAGCCGGAGTCGGCCGCGTCGTCGTCGGACACCACGACGCAGGCGAGTGGGCCCGCGAGGGCGAGCAGCAGCGCGAGGATCGGGGAGCGCGGGGGGCATGCTCGCATCTCATCATGGATCGCGCGCGCGGAACAACCCGCGGCGTCGAGGTCAGCGAGGACGTGCGCGAGCGGCGAACGCCGTGCACGCGGCATCGATCCTCCGCTCGAGTGCGACGGGGTGCTCGAGGTCGGCCGCGCGCGCAGCGAGACCGCGGACGGCTGGTTCGATTGCGCACAGGTCCTCGGCCATCGCGTCGCCGAGCACGAAGATCCCGCTGGGCCCTGCGTCGCGCAGCAGCGCACGCCAGTGTTCGCGATCCCACTGGCGGACACGCGCACGGTCCCGACCGAGGAACTCCCGCAGCTGTGCAGAGGTGGCGGGCACGGACATCGGCAAGCAAGGGTAGCAGCTGTGCGGCGCCGGTGCCCCCGGGCGCACGGTCGGCCGACCACCTGGCAGCCCCGCAACCCGCGTAAGCTGCGGCGCGCGGCCGCGTTGCACCTGCCGAGGGCGGTGCTGCCGTCGGCGGCCGTCTCGCGTCGCGTCATGCCCGAAGCTCGCCGCACCGCCGCCCCCCTGCCCCGCCGCAGCGCGGTGCTGGCCGCGACGTCGGCGCTCGCGGCGACGCTCGCGAGCAGCGGCTGCATCCACGACGCGGACTGCGGCATCTGCGATCCGCAGAACCTCGTGCTCGAGTCGATCTCGGGCGTGAACTACGCCTCGGACAAGATCCACCTGCTCTCGCCCGAGTGCGACGGGCCCGCGTGTCCGGCCCGCCGCGATCACGGCCACTACTTCGTGTCGGAGATCGGGCGCTGCGAGGACTCCGACGAGGCCAAGGCCTCGCCGCGGGGCGCGAAGGAGTACTGCAAGCTCTCGCCGCTGGTGTCGGCCTACGGGCTCGAGTTCATCTTCAACAACCTGCTCGAGCCGACCTCCATCGAGCTGGTGCGCAAGCGACCGGACCAGCCGCGCCTGTTCGAGGTCTACGACTGGAAGACCAAGGTGCTCGCGCTGCAGGGCCCGACCACGCGCTACAACGGCGACGTCTCGACCGGCGGCGCGGACGATCCCGACGTGGTCGCGCGCGGGATCAACCTCGCGTGCATCGACAACCTGCGCGACCAAGGCGACCGCTACGACCACGCGATCGCGGCCGACCCGGCGACCGACCCGTGCCACCGCACGCGCGTGGTCGACGGCACGGTCGTGCCGATGAAGATGCGCATCGGCACCCCCGACGCCGCGATCCATTCTTATCGCGGTCTGGTCACCCACGGCAGCGCCGACCAGTTCGACTGCCTCACGCCCGAGTCTGGCGCCGACACCTGCTGCAGCGAGTGCGACTGGCTGCTGTCGACCCGCATCGCGCGATACGGCGTCGCGGCCGCGGGCGAGCCGCGCACGCCGAACTTCGAGCCCGGCGCCGCGCCCGGCAACGCCGCGATCGAGTGCGACCCGGCCGGCGACGCCTACCGCGAGTGCGCCGCGTTCGTGCCCGCGGTCGACCGCGGGCCCGAGCAGCGCCCCTACGAGTACCACTGGTCGTGTGCCCCCGACGAACCCGGCTGCGCACGCGAGCGCTTCGAGCTGCCGCGCTACGACAAGCTGCGCGAGACCCATCCCGATGCGCGGCCGAGCTGGGCCGAGAACCGGACCGCGCGCTGCAGCGGCGACGCCGAGTGCCTGTCGCTGCACGATCTGCCGGGCACCGAGTGCATCGGCGTCGGCGACGACGGTCGCGCCTGCGACCCCGACATCGATCCCAGCTGCAGCGACGGCCACTGCCGTGCGGCGTGGTTCGTCGCCTGTGAGGCCGACCCCGCGACCACCGGCGGCAGCCGTGGCTTCTGCGTCGACCGCCGCTTCTCGGCCGCGACCGCGGCGGCCTGCTACACCGCGCGCAGCGAATTCCAGGGCGGCTGCGAGCCCGACGGCAGCGGCTGCGACGACATCCGCGCCGGCGCTCGGCTGGCGCAGTGCGACGGCGTCGAGGGCGACGGCACCCTGGCCGCGAGCGACTGCTGCCAGGACGCCCTGGGCGCGCCGCTGTCGGCCTGCGATCCTTACTTCCAGCCCGCGGTCGCGCCGCGACCGATCTACGACCGCAGCGAGCACCTGCCGCACGAGGCCCGGGCGTGCCTCTGCGAGGACGCGCCGTCACCCGAGTGCGCCGACACCGTCGCGGCGCTGTGCACCGGCGACGACGGCACGCTGCTGCCCGAGCGCCGCGGCCAGTATGCAGTCGCGTTCATCGATCGCACCGGCGGCGTGATCTACGACCCCGCGATCAAGGGCTTCGAGTGGCGGCCCGCCGACATCGGCAACCTGCCGCGCGCACGGGTCGAACAGTGCGCCGAGGACCGCGCGGTGATCCCCGCGCGCAACCGCCACGACGGCTGGCGCGCCAACGACGGCGCGTTCATCGAGGCGTTCGAGGACTTCGATCGCGCGCTGTGCTAGGGCCAACGTTACACCGTGGTGTTCGCGACCGAGGGCGAGCACGTGGTCGACAAGGTCGGCAACGACCTCGGCGGCCGCACGACGTACCAGTTCGAGACCTCGCAGTTCCACGTCGTACCGGACAGCGGCTTCCCGGCCGACAACCTCCGCATCGGCGCGTGCGACGAGTTCTCGCTGCGCTTCTCCAACAAGGTCGATCTGTCGCCGACCAACCTGCGCAAGCTCGCGATCTACGAGCTGCCCGCGGACGCCGACACGACCGCCGCGGCGCCGCTGCCCCGGGGCGACTGCGGCGTGGTCCCGATCGCCGGTGGCGCGGACTGTTACGACGATCCCGCGGCGCTCGAGGCCGATCCCTGCGGCGCGCCGTGCCTGACCGTCGACGTGACCCGCCACGCGGTCGGCGAGATCGCGGTCTCGATCGACGCGGTGCGCTTCGACGCGGTGCTGCGGCCCGAGCACCGCTACCGCCTGAGCGCGCCGGGGCTCGACGACATCGCGCAGATGGCCGACGCCGAGGCCTACGCGGCCGCGTTCTGGGACGCGTGCGGCATGCCGCTGGTGCTCGGCGGCACCGCGGACGACCGCCGCGACGACCGCTACGACTTCACCATCGACGCGCCCAAGTGCAAGGAGGATCCCGATCACGATCGCATCCCCAGCAGCTGCGACAACGCCGACGACGTGCCCAACGCCGACCAGGCCGACGCCGACGCGGACGGCATCGGTGACGTGATCGATCTGTGCCCGGTGGTGCCGAGCCTGGGCAACGAGGGCGACTCCGACGACGACGGCGTCGGCAACGACTGCGACGTGTGCCGCCGCCCGATCCAGCAGTACAACCTCGACGACGCGATCGAGTTCCGCATGCGCGTGGACAACAACCCCTCGCAGCAGGATCGCGACGGCGACGGCATCGGCGACGCCTGCGACAACTGCGTCAGCGTGGCCAACTGCGGCGACTACGACGCGGATGCGCCGTGGCACCCGGGCGTCCCGCAGCCGCCGCAGGGCTCGGTGCTGTGCCAGCGCGACGACGACGTCGACATGATCGGCGACGCGTGCGAGGGCGTGTTCACCGACGGTGCCGCCGGGCCGGTGGGCCTGGGCGAGGACGACGACTTCGACCAGGACGGCCTGCTCAACGGCGTCGACGGCTGCCCGCGCATCGCTGCGCCGCCGGGACCGTGCGAGTCGGACGTGGACTGCCCCGCGGGCTCGCGCTGCGAGCCGTGCCCGGCGCAGGGGCGCTGCAGCATGGCCGGGACCTGCAACCACGTCGACAGCGAGCCGGGCGCCGACGGCACGCCCCAGGGCGACGGCGTCGGCGACGTCTGCGACACGTGCCCGGCGGAGGCCAACCCGCTGCAGCACTTCGACGGCGGCGCGCAGGACGACGACGATCCCGACGGCGACTTCATCGGCACCATCTGCGAGACCAACGCCGAGTGCTCCGGCACCGGCGGCACCGAGGGGCGCCCGCTGGGCTTCTACGAGATCGCGGCCGCGGGCTACTGCTGCACGGTGCTGCTCGAGCCCGCCGACAACGGCGATCTCATCGTCCGTGCGACCGGCGAGGTGCTGCGCGATCCCGGCGTGCGCGACCCCGAGGGCAACCTGCTGCGCGCGCCGGTGCCGGTGCGGCTCGACTGCGACGAGCCGGCGGATCTCGATCCGCTGTCGCAGGGTTGTCGTCGGCTGCCCGACGCCGTGGCGCAGACGCCGGGGGTGTTGGTGCCGCCGGCGGGTTGCGACGACGCGCTCGGTGGGCTCGACCCGCGCGACAA
>JAXLYC010000073.1:0-10712 GCA_046351635.1 Nannocystaceae bacterium
GAAGGCCGCGAGTTTCTGCGCCAGGCGGTGCAGGTCAAGAACGTCTGGGTCCCCTACGGCGAGTGAGCGCGGGGCCGCGCGGGCCCGCTCGCAGGGCCGGCGCGCGCGCGCGTGGGCAGCGGCGGCACGACGTGGCACCTTCGGCCCGTGAGCCCCAGCGAGCCGACCCCCGAGCTGCTCCCGCAGGAGATCATCCGCCACAAGCGCGACGGCGCCACGCTGTCGGTCGCCGAGATCGACGCGTTCGTGCGCGGGCTCGTCGACGGCAGCTTCACCGAGGGTCAGGTCGCCGCGCTGGCGATGGCGGTGTTCTTCCGCGGCATGGGCATGGACGAACGCGTGGCGTTGACCCGCGCGATGATGCGGTCGGGCACCGTGCTCGACTGGTCGGACGCCGGGCTGCAGGGCCCGGTGGTCGACAAGCACAGCACCGGCGGCGTGGGCGACAAGGTCAGCCTCGTGCTCGCGCCGTTGCTGGCGGCCTGCGGCGCGGCGGTGCCGATGATCTCTGGCCGCGGCCTCGGCCACACCGGCGGCACGCTCGACAAGCTCGAGTCGATCCCGGGCTACGTCGCGACGCCACAGCCCGATCGCTTCCGCGCGGTGCTGCAGCAGGTCGGCTGCGCCATCATCGGACAGACCGCCGCGCTCGCGCCGGCCGACCGCCGCTTCTACGCCATCCGCGACGTGACCGCGACGGTCGAATCGATCCCGCTCATCACCGCATCGATCCTGTCGAAGAAGCTCGCGGCCGGCCTGCGGTACCTGGTCATGGACGTGAAGTGGGGCTCGGGCGCCTTCGCCGACACGCTGCCGATGGCGCGCGAGCTGGCGCAGAGCATCGTGACCGTGGCCGCCGGCGCGGGCCTGCCGACCGTGGCGCTGGTCACCGACATGAACCAGGTGCTCGGGCGCACCGCCGGCAACGCGCTCGAGGTGCACGAGTCGATCGCAATGCTGCGCGGCGAGACGACCGAGCCGCGGCTCGCCGAGGTCACCTACGCGCTGGCGGCGGAGCTGCTCGCGAGCTGCGGTCTGGCGCCGTCGGTCGCGGACGGGCGCGTGCGCGCGGAGCAGGCCGTGCGCAGCGGCGACGCGGCCGAGCGCTTCGGTCGGATGGTCCGCGCGCTCGGGGGCCCCGCGGATCTGCTCGACCGCGCGCCCGCCCTGCTGCCGCACGCGCCGATCGTCTGCGACGCACCGCCACAGCGCGCGGGTGTGGTCGCGAGCATCGACGTGCGACAGGTCGGCCTCGCGTTGCTGCAGCTCGGCGGCGGCCGACGCCACGCCGCCGACCGCATCGACCCGGCGGTGGGCCTGGTCGAGGTCGCCGGGGTCGGCGAGCGCGTCGGACCCGATCGTCCGCTGGCGAGGGTCCACGCCGCGGACCAGGCCTCGGCCGCCCGCGCGATCGCGACGCTGCAGCAGGCCTTCGCCACCACCGACGCGCCGCCGTCCGCGGCTACGCCGATCATCACCGACCGCCTTGGGCCCGCTGCCGCGCCGCGGTAGCATGGGCGAAGGTGCCGGTCCTCTCGCCACCTGTGCGTTCGACGATCGCGCTCGGCCTCGGTGCCGCGCTGGCGTGGGCCTGCAACCTCGGCGCGTTCGCCTGCAGCGACGACGGTGACTGCGGCGGCACCAGCGACGCGGGCGTGTGCGAGACCAGCGGCTGGTGCAGCTTCCCCGACGGCGAGTGCGCGAGCGGACGGCGCTACGGCGACCACGCCGGCGGTGCGCTCGCAGGCACCTGCGTCGACGAGGACGGTACCACCGGTGGCACCGATGGGCTCACCACGAGCACCAGCGACAGCGGCGGTGTGACGACGTTGACGACTGCACTCGACGACAGCGGTGCCACCACCAGCTCGAGCGGCGCGGCGGTCGACAGCAGCAGCGGCGGCACCACCGGCAGCAACGATCTGTGCCCCGACGATTGGTGGGACTGCAGCTGGGGTCAACGCATCCGCCTCGATGCCACGTTCGCCGGGGCTGCCGACGACCTCGTCGACGTGCCGGTGCTCGTGCGGCTGACGCCCGAGCGTGCGGACCTCTCCGGCGCCCTGCCCGGCGGCAAGGACATCCGCGTCGTCACCGACGATGGCACGCTCGTGCCGCACGAGCTCGAGCGCTTCGAGGACGGCGAGGCGCTGTTGTGGGTGCGTTGGCCGTCGCTCGCGGTGCCCAACTCCTCGCTCACGCTGTATTGGAGCAGCCAGGAGGCGAAAGAGCCGCCCCAGCCCGCCGCGGTGTGGAGCAACGGCTACCTCGCGGTGTGGCACCTCGCCGACGGCACCGACTCGCTCGGCGCCTACCCACTGACGGCGCAGGGCCCCGAGGCGACACAGGGCCGCATCGGGCTCGGCAGCAGCTTCACGCCCAACGCCGGCTACTTCGCCGACGTCTCACTCGCCGACCTGCCTGCCAACCCGCTCACGCTCGAGGTGTGGATCCTGGCCGATGGACCCGATGCGGACACCAAGCGCCTGTTCGACAACGGCCGCCACGTGCCGGTCGAAGACGGCTGGGGCTTCGGCCTCGACGGTGCGCCCGGGCTGTTGGAGTTCGAGCTCGCGCGCATGTACGGGCGCGACCGCTGGATCTCCTCGGAGCCGGCCGAGCCGGGCAGCTGGCACTACGTCGCCGCGCGATTCGACTCCGAGAGCGTGTGGTTTCACTACGACGGCATGACCGAGCCCGGCGAGCTAGACCTGCAGGGCAGTGGACAGCCGAGCCTCGATCTGCCCGACCATCAGCTGGCGCTGGGCCGCTCGTCGGACACCGCGCAGGCGTCGTACCAGGGCGTGCTCGACGAGGCCCGCATCTCGACCGTCGCGCGATCCGACGCGTGGCTCGAGCTGCAGTACCTCTCGATGACCGACACGCTGCTGGTGTACGGCGCGCCCGAGGCCCTGCCGCCGCTGGCGGTCAGGCCTGCAGCTCGCTGAGCAGCTCGGCCCAGAACGCCTCGCCGACGAGGTAGTCGGCCCAGTCGTGCTCGATCTGCGCCAGACCGCGGCGCTGCTGCCACAACACGAGGTCGTCGAACTCGCTCTGATACCAGCCCCACAGGAAGCGCACGCGCAGGGGGTCGAGCCGACGGCGACGCAGCTCGGGCAGCATCGCATCGACCTGCGTGCCGTCGAACTCCTCGATGTAGTGCTCGGCTTCGTCGATGTGATTGCCGATGGCGTCGATGCCCGCGGGCGTGAGGCGGTACTGCCCGCGCTTGCGGTCCATCACCAGCAGGCCGTCGAGCACGAGCTGCTCGAGCACGGGCTCGATCGGCTCGAGCTCGCGCGGCAGCACCAGCGGGAACTCGAGCCCGCCGTCTTTGGGCTCGAGGTCGAGCTTCTTGAGCAGGTACAGCCCAGCGAGGGTGCGGCGGGTGTCGTCGAGCGTCATGGCGAGGCCTGCGCGAGGGTCCAGCGCCGCGCGCTCAAGCGCAAGTCCGCGCCGCCGTCGGTGCGCGGGTCGAGCCACGAGGTCACGTCGCCGAGCGCGACGTGCACCGGCGGCGCACCGGCGGGGGCGCGCACGGCGACCCTGCCGGGGTTGCACAGCGCCAGCACCAGCGGCAGGCCCGCGGGCACGCGGCGCAGCAGCTCCGGCAGCCACCGCGACAGCGGCACCAGCACGCTGTGGTGCGGCAGCTCGAACAGCAGCTCGATGTCGTCGGCACTGGGCTGTTCGTCGGCGCTGTGGAGCGCGACCACCACCGCAGGGCCCACGACGATCGCTGCTCGGTCGGGCGCCGCGAGCACGATGCGATCGACCCGCGCCCAACCGAAGCCGGCATAGTCGGGATCGGGCGCGAGGCGATCGTGCTGCAGCGCGAGCAGCTCGAGCACGCCCCGCTGCGGCAGCGGCAGCTGCTCGAGCCGCGTGATGGCGGCGCCGTCGTTCATCGTCGTCGGCGCGTGGGCGGGTTCAGGCCAGGCGCACGGGCGCGTGCGCGGGCGCGCGGCGCATGCCGAAGCGACCGCCGCCGCGGCTGGGCATCCGCGGCCCCGGAGCCGGGCGACCGCCGCCGAAGCCGCCACCCTTCGCGCCGTAGCTGCGGCCGCTCTTGCTCGCGCGCTTGTTGAAGGTGTCCGGGTTGGACTGACGCCAGGCGTTGCGCTGGGTCATCAACTCGCCGCGGCGACCGGGCGCGGTGGTGTACGGCGTGGTGTACATCGGGCGATAGCCCGGCGAGAACAGGCTCATCATCATCGAGCCCATCATCATGCCCGCGGCGATGTCCCACATCGGCGAGTGGTAGCCGGCGTAGGGGCCGTAGCCCGCGATCTGGTACTGACCCTTGTCGGCCGAGACCAGGTCGCGCTGGATCGTGAAGATGGCCTCGTCGTCGGCGGCCTTGCCGTCTTCGTTCTTGTCGAAGAAGCCGGTCACGATCTGGGTCTTCTCGTCCTTGTCCTGCACCGAGACGCTGATGACCTCGTCACCGGTGTAGATCTCGTTGACGCGACGCTCGAAGTCCTCGGGCCCCTCCGCATCCTTGTATGCCTGCGAGACCTCGTCCCAGTCGATGTCGACCCGGCTGTCCTCGGTGGTGACCCAGCGGTCGGTGCCGCGGCCGCAGGCCGGCAGCGTGGTCGCGAGGCTCATCGCCATGGCCGCGCCCAGCAGGCGGGCGGACAGCGAGGATCGGAGCCAGGTGGTGGTGTGCTTGGTGGTCACGGCGTCTTGCTTCCGGTGGTGTTCGCCACCGAATGCGGCACAAGCTAGTGGCGGCCGCCGACCGCGTCAACCTCGCGCGGGCAATTGCCGCGTGCGGGGCCACGGCGGGCCCGCTCGCGGCGGTCCGCCGCGGCGTGCGTTCACGGCATCTCGCCGCGTTCGAGCGCCCGGACCGCCGTGCGTCCGAGCACGAGGACGCTGCGATCGAGCGCAGCGAAGCGCGGGTCCTTGGTGTGGCCGTGCCGCCAGCGGAAATAGATCTGCTGCACGATCACCGCGATCTTGAGCAGGCCCATGGCGTAATAGAAGAGCATGCCGTCGACCGCGCGACCGCTGCGCTCGGCGTAACGCTCGACCACGCGGCGCCGTCCCCAGCCGCCCGGCGCGGCGGTGGGCCCGAACGACACCGCCAGCAGCTCCGGCGGGTCGTCGGGCTGCACCCAATAGCCCAGGCTCGTGCCCAGATCGAGCAGCGGGTCACCCAGCGTGCACATCTCCCAGTCGAGCACCGCGACCACGCGCGTGGGATCATGGGGGTCGAGCACGACGTTGTCGAACTTGTAGTCGTTGTGGACCAGGCTCGCGCCCGACTCCGGCGGTTGGTGCTCGCGCAGCCACGTCGCGAGCGCCTCGATCTCGGGCACGTCGTCGGTGCGCGCGCGCTGCCAGCGATCGATCCACCCCGCGACCTGCCGCGCGACGTAGCCCTCGGGCTTGCCCAGATCGCGCAGCCCCGCGGCGTCGAGATCGACGGCGTGCAGCGCCGCGAGCTGGTCGACCAGGGCCTGGCACATCGCGCCGAAGCGCTCGGGCGAGATGCTCGCCGGCAGGGTCCGCCGCAGCACCAGCCCACGCCGACGCTCCATCACGTAAAACGGCGCGCCGATCACCGACGCGTCGGCGCACTGCCCCAGCGGCCGCGGCGCGGGCGGATACACCGGCGCGAGCCCGAGCAGCACCTTGTACTCGCGCGCCATGTCGTGACCCGATTTCACCTGCGCACCGAACGGCGGCCGCCGCAGCACCAGCTCGTGCTCGCCCTTGCGCAGCAGGTAGGTCAGGTTCGAGTAGCCGCTGGGAAACTGCTCCACCGAAAGCGGCCCGTGCAGCTGTGGCAGCGCCTGGGCCAGCCACGCATCGAGTGCCGCCAGCGGCAGCTCCTCGCCGGCCCGGACCGCGCGGGCCTCGTCGATCCCGACGCTCACGCGGCCCCGCCTTCGCGCCGTCGCGCGCCGAGGATGCGCTTGGCCACGACCGCGCGATGGACCTCGTCGGGGCCGTCGTAGATCCGCGCGCCGCGCTCGTGGCGATAGAAGTGCGACAGCACCACGTCGTCGGTCATGCCCGCGGCACCGTGGGCCTGCAGCGCGCGGTCGATGACGCGCAGCATCACGTCGGCGGTGAAGAACTTGATGATCGAGATCTGTTCGCGCGCGGCCTCGAGACCCTCGCGATCGATGGTCCAGGCCGCGCGCAGCACCAGCAGCCGCGCGGCGTCGATCTCTGCCCGCGCGTCGGCGATCCAGGTCTGCACGGTCTGCTGCTCGCCGAGCACGTGGCCGGGCGAGAGCTCGCGCGTGGCCGCACGATCGACCAACGCCGTGAACGCGCGCTCGCAGATGCCCAGCCAGCGCATGCAGTGGTGGATGCGCCCGGGGCCCAGCCGCGCCTGCGCCAGCGCGAAGCCGCGGCCGCGCGGGCCCAGCAGGTGCGACGCCGGCACGCGCACGCCCTCGAGCCGGATCTCGCCGTGGCTCATCCAGCCCTCGCCGGCCTCGCCCATGATGGCGATGTTGCGCACGTGCACGAGCCCGGGCGTGTCCGTCGGCACCAGGATCATGCTCGCGCGCTGGTGCGGCGGCGCCTCGGGATCGGTCACGGCCATGACGATGACGAACGCCGCGCCGTCGACCGCGGTGGTGAACCACTTGTGGCCGTGCAGCACCCACGCGTCGCCGTCGAGCTCGGCGCGGGTCGACAGCCACACCGGGTTGCTGCCGGCGTGCTCGGGCTCGGTCATGCCGAAGGCACTGCGCGCGCGCCCGTGCAGCAGCGGCTGCAGGAAGCGCTCGCGCTGCTCGGCGCTGCCGTGCTCGAGCAACAGCTCGATGTTGCCGGCGTCGGGCGCCTGGCACCCCAGCGCATAGTGGCCCAGCGGCGTGACGCCCAGGACCTCCGAGACCAGGCCGTGCTCGAGCACCGACAGGCCCATGCCGCCGTGGGCGGTCGGCACCTGCGGCAGCCACAGGCCGCTGTGCTTGGCCCGCTCGCGCACGTGGTCGAGCTCCGGTTGCAGCGCCCAGAAGCCCCGCGCCATGCCGCGTTCGAGCGGCAACACGTGGGTCTGCACGAACGCGCGGACCCGCGGCAAGAGCTCCTGCATCTTCGGACTGAGGGCGAAATCCATGGCGGCTCCGCGAAGGGGTTCTCGTCAGCGGAAGGTGTGGGCGCTGGCGTCGGGCAGATGCGGCAGTGCGTTGAAGCCGTCGAGCGTGAACGCGGCCGTGGTGGTGCCGCGCTCGCGCGCACGGCTGAACACGAACGTGGTCATGGCGGTGTTGCGCGTGCGCCACGCGGCCTGGAAGCTCTCGCGATCGCCGGTCGCGAGCGCGCGCTGCAGCAGCACCGCGATGGGGCCGACCGACGTGAACGCGATCATGCGGATGCCGGGCGCGTCGTGGTCGAGCATGCGCTCGAGCCCGCGTTGCACCCGCGCCGCGAACGACGGCCACGACTCGATCGGCGGCTCCCCCGGTGCGTCGAGACCGTCGAGTTCGCCGCGCAGCCAGCGGCCCATCACCGCCTCGAACAGGCGCTGGAACGAGCCCGAGCGCTGCTTGTGATCGACCGCGTCGGAGGCCGCGCGGGCCAGCGCGGCGATCTCGGGGTCGTGCTGCAACCGCGGCACCGCGCGCGCGACCAGGCCGAACGCGTCGTGCTCGTCGAGCTCGGGCACGACCACGGCCTCGGGCCACGGGCGCCCGGCGGCGGCGTAGGCCTCACCGCACAGCCGCGCGGTGTCGCGTTGGCGCTTGGCCGGTCCGGTGAAGACCAGCTGCGGGTGCGGCCCGTGCTCGCGCAGGTGCGCGCCGAGGAACTCGGCCTGGGCCACGCCGCGGGGCGAGAGCACGTCGTAGTCGGCGGCGAACAGCGACGCTTGCCCGTGACGGACGACGACGAGGGTGCCCACGGCGAGCGCGATGGTAGCAGGCCGCGCGCGAGGGCGGTGCCGGCTACACCAACGCCCCGGCGACGCAGGCAGAGGCGAAGTTCGACAGCGTCGCGGCCAGCAGGCAACGCAGGCCGAGCCGCGCGATGTCGTGCTTGCGCGCCGGCACCAGGCCGCCGAGTCCGCCGATGAGGATGCCGATCGACGAGACGTTGGCGAAGCCGCAGATCGCGATGGTCGCGATCGCCTCCGAGCGCGCGCTCAGGGCTTCGGCGACCTCGTGCAGCTGGCCGAACGCGACCAGCTCGTTGAGCACGGTGCGGGTGCCCAGCACGCTGCCCAGGGCGTAGGCCTCCGACGGCGGCGCGCCCATCAGCAGCGCCACCGGCATGAACAGCCACCCGACGAGCCGCGCCAGCGACAGCGGCTCGCCACCGAACACGATCGCGCCCAGCAGCGCGTCGATGAGCGCGACCAGGGCGATGAAGGCGATGAGCATCGCGCCGACGTTGGCCGCGAGCTTGAGCCCGTCGCTGGCGCCGGTCGCAGCCGCGTCGAGCAGGTTCGCATCGGTCTTGGGGATCTCGACCGAGATGTCGCCCTTGGTCACCGGCTGCTCGCGCTCGGGCACGATGATCTTGGCCATCACCAGCGAGATCGGCGCGGTCATGGCCACCGCCGTGAGCAGCCACTCGATCGGCACGTTGCCGATGGTGACGTAGGCGCCCAGGATCGCGCCCGAGACCGAGGCCATGCCCGCGACCATGATGGTGAACAGCTCGGACTCGGTCAGGCGCTCGAGGAAGGGCTTGACCGTCAACGGCGCCTCGGTCTGGCCCATGAACATGCTGGCGGCGACCACGAGCGACTCGGCCCCGCTCGCGCCCATCGTGCGCATCATGACCCACGCGAGCCCGCGCACGATGATCTGCATGATGCCGAGGTGGTAGAGCACCGCGAACAGCGACGCGACGAACACGGTCGTCGGCAGCACCTGGAACGCGAACACCACACCCAGACCGCTGCCGCCGCCGCGCTGCATGCCCAGCGCGCCGAAGACGAACGCCGAGCCGGCGTACGACTGATCCAACACCGTCTGCACGCCCTTGGCCGCGGCCTCGAGTGCAGAGCGCCCCAGCGGCACGCGCAACAGCACCACCGCCGCGATCCACTGCATCGCCATGCCCCACAGCACCGGCCGCCACGCGATGCCCTTGCGATCGCGACTGGCGACGAGCGCGAGCCCGACCATCGCGAAGGCGCCGAGCACGGAGACCCCACGGTACGGATCCATGGCCGCGGCTTTACCACGGCGGCGACGCCGCCGGGCCCCGCGGCGCGCCGTGGCGGGCGGTCGGGATCCCGCGCGGCCTCGAGCGGCTTTGCGGTACCCTGCCCGCACTCGACGAGGCCTGACTTCCATGCGCGACGACATCACCCGCAAGCAATTCCTTCTCCTCGGCCTGGGCGCCGCCGCGGCGTCCCTGCTGCCTGGCTGCAGCGACGATGGTGGCGCCCAGACCGGTGGCAGCACCGGCAGCGAGGGCTCCGGCAGCACCACGGCCTCGACCACCGCGACCACGACCGAGTCCACGACCGCCTCGACCACGGCGAGCACGACCGCCTCGACCACCGACTCGACCACGATGTCGAGCAGCGACAGCTCGGCGACCGATCCGACCACCGGCGGCTCGAGCACGACCGACGGCGGCTCGAGCACGACCGACGGCGGCTCGAGCACCGACGGCGGTTCGAGCAGCGGCGGCGGCTCGAGCTCCGGCGGCGCCGAGAGCAGCAGCGGTGGCATGCCCGGCTGCGACAACGCGCCCACGAGCATGTTCGACCTGCACATGCACGCGCTGGCGATTCCGCTCGCGGACGTGCAGGCCGGCGTCGATCAGCTCTACTCCACCGGCGTCATGGGCCACATGCACGACATCCCCGTGACCGCCGAGGACTTCGCGACGCTGCAGGAGACCGGCCAGGTCGTGGTGATGTCGACCGCGGGCGGCGCCGGACCGCACACGCACATGGTCACGATCACCTGCACCTGAGCTGCCGCGGACGCGCGCGACGGCCGTGGTACCCTGCGCCCATGCGCTTGCTCCCCTGGCTCGTCGCGCCCGCGCTCGCGCTCGCCTGCAGCTCGTCGGCGCCCAGCCGCGACACCATCGGCATCAGCGTCGACGGCGGTGACCTCGGCGGCGGCAGCACTGCCGCTGGCACCGCGACCGCGACCGAGGGCATGAGCTCGGCCGCGCCGACCTCGGCCGACGGCAGTGGCACCGCCGCCGACGGCACCGGCGGACTCAAGCTCGACGTCGGCGGCGTGCTCGATCTGGGCGGTGCCGACACCGGCGGCGCAGTGCCACCGTCGTGCGACAACATCGAAGACTTCCCCGACACCAGCGTCGGCTGCGAGTTCTGGGCCGCGCAGGTGCCGTCGTCGCCGTCGGCGTTGCCCTACGGCATCTCGGTCGGCAACCCCGGCCAGCAGGTCGCCAACGTGGTGATCGAGGACATGCGCGGGCCCGGCGGCAGCCTGCGCGAGATCACGACGGTGCAGCTGGACCCGACCGCGTCGCAGCTGATCTCGGTCAACGGCAACGGTGGCCTGCTGCCGGCGGAGAACCACGTCGTCGCGGCCCAGGGCCTGACCGCCCACGGCGGCTTCCGCATCACCGCCGACGTGCCCATCACCGCGATGCAGATCTTCCCGGTCGGCGGCGGCCCCTCCCACGTCGCCGAGGCCAGCCTGCTGTTGCCGACCAACGCGCTCGACGTCTCGTACCTCGCGGTCGGCTATCCCCACTACGGCGGCGGTGCCGGCTGGACCGTGGTCGTCGCGACCCAGGATGCG
>JAXLYC010000074.1:0-8642 GCA_046351635.1 Nannocystaceae bacterium
TGCGCAGCAAGCCGCGTGCGGGCGCGAAGCCGCGGACGCGCGAGGCCAGCGGCGCGCCGACGCCGATCGACGCCGCCGCCGAGATCGCGCTGGTCCGCGACGCCAAGCGCGAGCGCGACGCGACCGCACGGCTCGCGCTCATCGAGCGACACCACCGCGAGTTCGCCGCGGGCGCGCTCGTGCAGGAGATCGCCGTGCTCGAGATCCAGACGCTGTGCGCCCTGGGCCGCACGCAGTCTGCCAGCGACCGCGCGGCGGCATTGCTGCGGCGCTGGCCGAGCTCACCGTACGGCGCCATCGCGCGTCGCGTCTGCGACGACGGAGGTCGCCCGTGAGGGCCGCGGCGGCTGTGGCCGGCCCGGCGCTTGGGTACCATGGCGCGCATGCGACGAGAGCGGGGGCCATGGATGCGAGCCGCTCGGGCGCCGGGCAGCCGTGGCGTCCTCGCGAAGTGTTGGGAATTCGTCCTCGGGGGTAAGGATGCTCGGGTGGCCGTGTGGCTGCCCGGCGGTGCGGGTCGAGGTGTGATGTGCAGCGGCGGCGAGCACGAACGGACGAGATGGACGGCGGCGTCACCGCCCGGCGCACGCCGACGCGATGGCCCGCGCTGCCAGCCTTCGTGTGCCTGCCAGGAGGCCGCGACACCGTGAGCGGCCTCGACCCCGAGTTCGGCGCGATCTACCGCGCGCACTTCGGGTTCGTGTGGCGGATCCTGCGGCGCCTCGGCGTGCCGCCGGAGGCGCTCGAGGACACCGCGCAGGACGTGTTCGTGGTCGTGCACCGGCGGTGGTCGTCGTACGACCGCGACGTGCCGATCCGCAGCTGGCTGTTCGGCATCACGCGCCGCGTCGCTGCCGATGCCCGCAAGCGCCTGCATCGCGCGGCCGCGCGCGGCCACCAGCCCGCGGACACCGAACGCCTGGGCGACCCGGTCGACACCGCGGCCCAGGCCGAGGCCAGCGAGTTCGTCGCGCGCTTCCTCGACACGCTCGACGAAGACAAGCGCGTGGTCTTCGTGCTCGCGGACGTCGAGGGCCTGACCGC
The DNA here is from genome assembly GCA_046351635.1 of Nannocystaceae bacterium. Lineage (GTDB taxonomy): Bacteria > Myxococcota_A > Polyangia > Nannocystales > Nannocystaceae > Xiheibacterium. The sequence goes on from JAXLYC010000074.1 coordinate 1,045, forward strand.
GCCCGAGATCGGCGCGGCGCTGGGCGTGAACCTCAACACGATCTACGCGCGGCTGCGGGCCGCGCGGCTGCGCTTCCAGGCCGCGCGCCAGCAGTGGCTGGGCGAGGCCGCAGACGTGGGCTGACGCGCGCGCACGCGATCCGTGGCACAACCCCGCAGGTGCACCGCGGCCTGCTCGCGCTGGGAATGCTCGCGCTCGCGTGCGGCGACGGCCCCGCGACGCCGCAGCCGGTCGCGCGCGGGCCCGGCGAGACCCCGGCCACCGCGACGCCGCGACCGTGGAGCTGCCTGCAGCAGGCCGAGGCGCTGCCGCTGGGTGACCGCACCGTGGCCAAGGCGCTGTGCGCCGAGCTGCGCGTGCTCGACGTGCCCGGCGGCGTGGTCGCGGTGGCGGAGCAGGGTCGCGTCACGGTGCGCTTCGCCGCGGGCGTGCGCTGTGCCGGCGACGCCGCACCGGTGACGCCGCAGACGGCCTTCCGGCTGGGCTCGATCTCGAAGTCGATGACCGCGGCGCTGGCGTATGCCCTCGCCGAGCGCGGCGTGGTCGATCTCGACGCGCCGCTGCAGCCCGCGCGGCTGGCCGCACTGGGTGTCGATCCGACGCTGTCGCGTGCGAGCCTGCGGCAGCTGCTCGATCACCGCGCGGGCCTTCCCGATGTGATCCCCGACGCGGAGCTCGCCGCGCTGCCGCCGACACAGCGCTTCGCCGCGCTGGTCGGCCATCCCTTCGCCGCGCCCGACGTGACGTGGGCTACAGCAACGGCGGCTACGTGCTCGCGGGCGCGTGGCTCGAGGCCGCAGCGGGCACCACGTGGCACGGCAGGCCATCGCGACCGAGGTGTTGCGCCGCTGGGCATGACCGGCGCGCGCGCGGCCGCGGCGACGACGACGTCGCCTGCGGCCACCTGCCCGGCGCCGACGGGCCGCAGCCGTTCGACGTGGTCACCGACTTCGAGCGCTTCGCCTTCGGGCTGCAGGCGACCGCGCCCGCGGGCGCCGTGATCGCGACCGCCGACGACGTACTGCGCTTCGCGGTCGCACTGTCGCGCGCCGCGGGCCGCAGGCCCGGGCTGGGCCGCGACCATGCTCGCCGACGTGCGCGCGCGGGCCCAGGCCACCGACCGTCACCGACGAGCGCTACGCCGCCGGGCTGGTGCGCAGCGCCGAGGACGTGCTGCTGTTGCAGCACGAGGGCAACACCGACTTCGCCGCGATGGTGGCGTGGCGCCCCGATCTCGGCAACGCCGTGGTCGTGCTCAACGCCGGCACGCCGCTGTCGGCGACCTTCGCCGCAGCGCTGTCGCGCATCGGCGTGGTCGGTGGCCAGCGCGGGCCAGCCGTGGCCGCTGACGCCGCGCCGGCCGCTACGGCGAGGGCAACGACGCGAATCGCAGTCGAGCTCGCCGGCGAGGCGCTGTCGCTGCGCGGCGCGGGGTCCACGCCACGCTGCAGCCGCTCGACCACCACGGCTTCGTCGAGCCCAGCAGCGGCCGCACGTGGTGGTTCATCGTGCGCGAGCAAGGGTGATCGCGCTGCGCGGCCCGGTCGCTACGCGTCGCGACAGCCGCTCACGGCGCCGACGCCACCGGCGGCGCCGTGACCTCGGCTGCCACGACACGTCGGCCGCCGCGCGCGGCAGCGCTGCTCGCCGCAGACGTACGACAGCCGCCCGAAGATGGCGTAGCGCCCGGGCTGCTGCGGCGCGACCAGCTTGGCGCGCATGCGTGGCTGGGTCGCCTGCGGATCGACGACGTCGCGGGCATCGAAGCGGTTGTCCGCCAGCGCGATGTCCTTGGACCACAGCCACAGCTCGACCGGCATGCCCGACAGCGGCGAGTCGAGGATCGTCACCGACAGCTCGATCGGGGCGCCCGGCGCCACCTCCGGCAGGCTGGCGACCGCGACGTGGCCATCGGGCGGGGTCGCGGGCGCGACCAGCTCGACCAGCAGGCGCAAGATGGCGGCGATCGTCACGGTGAGCCGGGCGGCCATCGTACCACCAGCCGCCCTCGGGTTCCGTCGCCGCGCGCGGTGGCTCAGCCGGCGGGCAACGGTGCACGCGATTGCGGCCGTGCTCCTTGCACCAATACAACCTGATCCGCGCGCTCGATCAGCTCGTGGCGCTCGCGGCCATCGCAGGCGTACTCGGCGATGCCCATCGAGATCGTCACCGAGAAGCTGCCGTGCTCGCTCGCCATCGGCGTCTGCGCGTCCTCGCGCAGGCGATTCGCCAGCGACTCGGCCCCGACCGCATCGGTGTCGGGCAGCACCAGCACGAACTCCTCGCCGCCGTGCGCGACGATGTCGACCTTGCGCGCGTCCGGCCAGGATCGACACCGACCTTGCGCAGCGCTGATCACGAGGCGACCGTAGGTGTCGTTGATGCTCTTGTTGATCGATGTCGGTCAAGATGATGCTGACTTCTGCTCGGTGCGCTCGGCCAGGGCGTGCAGCTGCGTCAGCCGCTCCTGGAACGCGCGATGGTTGGTCAGGCCGGTGAGGCCGTCGGTGGTCGCGCGCTCTTCCATCTGTTGGTACATGCGCGCGTTCTGCAGGCTCACGCCGACCTGGTGACCGATCACGCGCAGCATCTCGCGCACGGCCTCGCCGAACACGTGGCGCGCGTCGCCGCCAAGGTGAGGGTCCCGAGCACCTCGTCGCCGTGGGCCAGCGGCAGCACCAGCACGCTCTTGGCCCCGCGCAGCCGCGTCGACGCCGGTCCACACCACGGTGTCGGGATCGACCAGCTCGGCGCCCGGCGGCATGTAGTGGCGGTTCTTGAGCGCCATCGCGACCAGGGAGTTGGCGTCGTCGAGCTCGAGCCCGGCGCCGCCGCCCAGCAGCCGCGCCGCCAGCTGCTGCCACGGCTCGGCCTCGCCCTCGCTGGTGGCATCGGCCGCGAGCACGCGCTGGCGCTCGCCGCGGACGCCGGTCAGCACCGCGAGGTCGTACGGCGCGATCGAGGCGCACCGCGGCGAGGTCTTCTGGTAGACGTCCTCGAGCGTGAGCGCCGAGTTGAGCAGCTCGCTGGCGCGGTGAACTGCTCCTGCTCGTACTTGCCGCGCTCGACCGCGTTGAAGACGCGCTCGTGCTCGACCACGCGCAGCAGGTGCGCCGCGGCGCGCTCGAGCACGCGCTCGTCGTCGCCGAAGGGCCGGTCGCCGATGCGATCGGCGCACAGGATCCCGCGCAGGCCGTGGCCCTCGAGCAGCGGCACCGCACACAGATCGGTCACGGGCTCGGGCCCGCGGTAGTACGGCGGCAGGCGCCGTCCGCCCAGGGCGTGCAGGCGCAGGGCTTGGGCTCGGCCAGCACGCTCGCGAGCACGCGGCGCTGGCCAGCGCGGGCGTCTCCGACAGCAGCTCGGCCGCCGACGCGACCTCCTTGATCACCAACGACGGCAGCCCGCGCTGTTGCGCGAACCGCGTCGGTCGTGTCGCACCACAGCAGCACCGCGGAGTGCAGCCCCAGCGCGGTGCGCAGCAGCTCGAGCAGTGGAACACCTGCTCGTGGATGTTCTCGACCGCGGCGTGGACCATCCGCAGCTCCTCGTCGGCGCGACGGCGCGCGCGGCTCTGCGGCGGCAGCTGCGACGCGATCAGGCGGAAGTCCTTGGCCTCCTGCCGCATGCGCGACAGCTCGTCGTCGACGCGACGCGCGTGCTCGCTGCGCAGCCGTCGCGTGAGGCTGCCCAGCACCAGGCGATTGCCGGCGGCGAAGAAGCCCAAGAGCACCGCGTGCCACGCGGCCAGGCGCCACGCCGCGGCGTCACCGATGCGCGCCGCCAAGGTCGCCTCGAGCAGACACGCGGACACCAGCACCGCGGCGATGCCCGAGCGGGTGCGGTGGACGATCCAGGTGAACGACACCAGCGCGTAGACCAATGGGTGCAGCGGCGAGCGCAGGCCGCCGCTCATCGCGACCAACACGTAGGCCGCGGTCACCAGCGGCACGCCCAGCTCGAGCTCGGCCCACGCCGGATGTCGCGGGACGCCGCGCGGCACCAGCTCGCGCAGGGTCACCCAACCCAGGGCGGTCGCGAGCAGCGTCACGACCGAGAGCACCGGCAGCTGGGCCCGCGCGAGTGCGTCGAGCGACAGCCGCCCCGAAAGCAGCAGCGGCCAACACGCCAGTGCGGTCAGCAGCGGCCAGTGCTCGGCGATGCCGCGACGCACGCTGTAGAGCTGACGAGCGATGGCGGTCATGGCGACTCGACCGGGGCCTTGCTGCGACTGCGCTCGACCTCGAACACGACCTCACCGGGCCCGACGAGGTTGAGGTCCTCGCGCGCGATGCGGGCGACCTCGGCCGGGTCGGTCTTGAGCGCGCGGACCTCGGCCTGTAGCGCGCCGATCTCGTCGCGCAGGGCCGCGTTCGCGCCCACGAGTTCGTCGCGCTCGCGCTCGACGCGGTCGAGCTCGTCGGTTCCGGCTGCGAGCTCGAGCTGCCTCGGCCCCCACGCCACCAGGGCAGCGACCAGGCCGGCCAGCAGGATGCGGTTCATCCAGTGCATGAGGCCGCGCCCAACCTACGTGCCCGCGCGATCCCGGGGCAAGAAACCGGCGGGCCCAGCCCCCGCCCCGCGGACGTGGGCGGCGCGCGCACCCCGAGGCGCCACGTGGCCCGTCGCGGGTCAGCGCCCGTGCAAGATGCCGAGCTTCTCGAGGCCGCAGCCCTTGGCCGCGTCCATCACCTTGACGACGAACTGGTGCTCGGTGGCCTCGTCGGCGCGGATGTTCACGCCGGTGCCGTCGTCTTGCTGCGCCGCGCTGCACAGCCGCATGGTCAGCTCGCGCTCGTCGACGCGCTTGCCCTCGATCTCGGTGGTGCCGTCGCGCGCGATCGTGACGACCACGCTCTTGGGCTGCTGCGTGACGTCTTGGTTCTTGGCCTTGGGCAGCTTGACCCGGAACGACGGGTTGTTCTGGAAGGTCGAGGTCAGCACGAAGAAGATGAGCAGCTGGAAGACCACGTCGATGAGCGGGGTCAGGTCGATCGCGAGGTCGCCGCCGCGGCGGCGCTTCGCGTGACGGGCCGCGAAGCTCACGCCGGCTCCTCGGCCGCCGCCTCCGCGACCACCTTGGACGGCTTCGCCGGCGGCTTGCCGGCCTCGGGCTCGCGCGGCAAGCGGGCGTCCTCGAGCAGGTCGACCAGGCCCAGCGCGTCCTCCTCCATGTCGACGACGATGCGCTCGTTGCGACCTTGCAGGAACTTGTAGACCACCAGCATCGGGATCGCGACGACCAGGCCGTAGGCGGTGGTGATCAGGGCCTGCCAGATGCCCTCGGCGAAGGCGTCGGGGCCGACCACGCCGACCTTGTAGGCGTCGACGAAGTTCTTGAACACCTGGATCATGCCGACGACGGTGCCGAGCAGACCCAACAGGGGGCTCACCGCCGCGACCGTGCCGACGATCTCGACGTTGCGGCCCATGCGTGCGACCTCGCGATCGCCGACCTCCTCGACCGCCTCCTTGATGTGCTCGCGGTCGCGGCCCTGGCTGAACGCGCGCAAACCCGCGGCCATGATGAGCGCGATGGACGAGCGGTTCTCCTCGCACAGCAACAGCGCCTCGGAGGTCTTGCGCTTGACCACGAGCCCGCGGATGCGGTCGACGAAGGCCCGCGGCAGCAGCTTGCCGCGCTGCAGCGACCACAGCCGCTCGATGAAGACCGCGACCCCGACGACCGACGCCGCCAGGATCGCCCACATGAGCGGTCCGCCCTGCTCGAAGAGTTCCTTGACGTCCATGGCGCCGGCGTCGGCGGCTCGAGCCCGACCCCAGTGTGCCGGCGCGGGCAGAGCGATCGACCGCGCGTGATGATGGCCCGGCCGCGGTCGCCCGGCAACGCGAGCAGTCCCCTGGCCGCCGCGAAGCCCTCGCGCGAGGCAACGCCGGCCCGCGCGGCCGCGAGCCGCCGCGGTGCGCTTGCACCCGACGCGGTTGTGGGCCACAACAACCGCTTGACGAGGCCCGCCGCGGCGGTGTAAGCGAGCGTCCCTCGGCGACGTCCGCACGTGGCCGAGGCCCTCGGGGGTATAGCTCAGTTGGGAGAGCGACGCGCTGGCAGCGCGTAGGTCAGGGGTTCAAGTCCCCTTACCTCCACCGAAGACGCCGCGGGCGGCTCGATCGCCGCCGCGGCCACCGTGGGCAGCGGCGCGCGGACGGCCGCGCAGCTGCGACGCGATCTGCTCCGCGCGCTCGACCGCCATGCGCAGATCGGGCTCGGCACGGACCCACGCGGCGCGCTGGCGCGGCAACGGGGCGCCGAGGATCGCGAGCGCCTCGAGGCCCATGCCGCGCAGCTTGGTCGAGCGCGCAGTGTCGCCGACGATGCGCTCGAGCTGCGGCCGACAGCCGTCGCCGCGCGTGGTCAGCACCAGCACGCCGTCGTCGATGCCGCGGCCCCACTGCACCGGTGCGGCGGCGTCGGCAGCGTCGAGCACCGCCTCGCACGCGCCCGCGGGCGTGTCGTGGGCGAACAGCATCATCGCGCGCTCGCGGACGTCGCGTTCGGGGTCGAGCAGCGCCACGGCCCAGCGCGCATCGTCGGGCGCGCGACGCTGCAGCGCGTCGAGCAGGCGCACGCGCACGCCCGAGAAGATGCCGCTGCGCTCGGCGTTCTCGAAGCCGAGGTCGAGCCGCAACCGCGCGGCCGCATCCTCGATCGCGCCGGGCACGTCGAGCTGCAACGCGCGCAGCGCCGCGAGGTCGGCGACACCGCTGCGATCGTCGGGGTCGACGATCATCGCGTGCAGCCGCGCGGCCGAGGCCGCCTCACCCAGGCCCGCGAGCGCCGCGTGGTGCAGCGCGACGAAGTGCGGCGCGAAGTTGACGTGGCTGGGATCGGCGACGTGGGGGAAGCCCGAGCGCTCGCGCAGGCCCTCGCGCAGCTGCTTGCGCGCGCGCGCGGCCGCGGCGTCGTCGCGACCCGCCAGCGACGCGACCAGGGCGATGATGCGATCGTAGGCGACCAGCGACATGCCGATGTCGAAGCCGAGGTCGTCGCGACCGGTGTGCCGCAGCAGGATCGCCGCGTCGCGTGGGTCGTCGCCGAAGGCCCGCATCAGCGCGTTGTCGCAGGTCGCGACGTGGGTGCCGCTGTAGCTGCCCTCGAAGGCCTTGCGCACGCGGTCGCGCAGGGGCTGCTCGCCCAGCTTCAGCCGCGCGGCGGCGAAGTTGCAGAAGCCGTGGATGTCTGGGATCGCCAAGGTGGTCTCGCCGCGGCCGAACAGGTCGTCGACCGCGGTCAGGCGCTGCAGCACCGGCAACGCGTCGCGATCGTGCGCGGCGAGGATCGGCTCGAGCGCGACCAGCTGGCTGCCCCCGCCGGGCATGCTCATGCGCAGGTCCTGCAGCTCGATGCGGCCGAGGAAATCGATGGCGTAGCGGCTCGCGGCCGGGGCCGACAGCCGCGTCAGCGCGCGGACCGTGTCCTCCCACAGCGTACCGTGGCCCTCGGTCTCGAGCGTGCGCACCAGCGCGGCGATCTCGGGCGCGCTCGCGTCGTCGCCGAGCTCGGCCAGGGCCCACGCGGCCTCCGCCCGCAGCGCCATCACCTCCATCTGCGCATGGGTCCCGTCGGCGCCGGCGGGCA
>JAXLYC010000075.1:0-8053 GCA_046351635.1 Nannocystaceae bacterium
CGGCCGCGGCCGGCCCCGAGGCCGCGCCCGCCCCCGGCGCACCGGGCGAGCCCGAGCTGCCCAGCGAGCCCGCGCCGCTCGAGTGAGGCTGAGCCGCGCCGGAATTCCGCTAGCCTCCGGCTCGCGATGGTCTACATCTCGAAGGTCTACCCGCGCAGCGGCGACGATGGCGGGACCATGCTCGCGACCGGTGATCGCGTGCCCAAGGATCACCCGCGGATCCGCAGCTACGGCGACCTCGACGAGCTCAACGCCCAGCTCGGCGTGCTGCGCATCGCGCTGCGCCGCGAGGTCTCGCCCGCGGGCGCGACCGACTTCGTGCAGACCGCCGACGACGAGCTCGGCCGCATCCAGCAGGAGCTGTTCAACCTCGGCGCGGAGCTGGCGACGCCGTGCCCGGTGGGCGAGACGCCCAAGCTGGCCGTGCACGACCGCCACGTCGAGCGACTCGAGCGCGAGATCGACGGCCACAACGCCGCGTTGCCGCCGCTGCGCAGCTTCGTGCTGCCCGGCGGCGGTGCGGTCGCAGCCCAGTGCCACGTCGCGCGCACGGTGTGCCGTCGCGCCGAGCGCGAGCTGGTCGCGCTGGCCCACGGCGAGGTCGTGCGCGGCGAAGCGCTGCGCTACGTCAACCGCCTGAGCGACTACCTGTTCGTGCTCGGTCGCGCCGCGTCCCGCGCGTACGAGCTGCCCGAGGTGCTGTGGGATCCGGCGCAGGTGTGATGATGAAGAAGTACCGCTACGAGTTCCCGCCGCTCGAGCCGCACTTCGTCGAGGCGCCCAGCGCCGACGCGATCGTGAAGTACGTGCGCCGGACCTACCCGCACAACTTCGACGAGATCCTGCCGACCCTGGTCGAGATCCCGCAGTGGCCGGCGTTCTGGACCGTGATCGACGAGACCGGCCGCGCGCTGCCGGTGCGGCCGGGATAGCCGCGCGTCACCACGGCGCGCGCGCAGCCCCGAGGCGCTGCAGCAGGGTCTCGATCGCCGCCCGCCCGTTCGCCGACAAGGCGCGGCTGTCGTCGCCGACGTACAGCGCGATGTGGCGGTCGATGACGTCGGGCGCGAGCTCCTGCGCGAGGGACTCGACCCACGCGCGGCTGGCCCGCGGATCGGCGAAGGCCGCGTCGATCGATGCCGCGAGCGCGCGCTGCAACGCGGCGCGCAGCGGCGGTGCGATCGCGCGCTGCGCCGCGATCACCCCCAGCGGCACCGGCAGGCCGGTCGCGGCCTCCCAGTGCTCGCCGAGATCGGCGATGCGCTCGAGACCGTAGCCCGCGAAGGTGAAGCGGCCCTCGTGGATCACCAGCCCCGCGTCGACGCGGCCCGTCGGCGACCGCGACCATGACCTGGTCGAACCGCATCGGCAGCGGCCGCACGCTGGCGGGCGCGAACGCCTGCAGCAGCCGCCACGCGGTCGTGCGCAGCCCCGGGATCGCGACGGTGCAGTCGTGCAGATCCGCCAGGCTCGCCAGCTCGCGCCGCGCGGCATGGCGCACCACCAGCGGCCCGACACCGCGGCCGAGCGCTGCGCCGGCACCGAGCACGGCGTACTGCTCGAGCACCTCGGGCAAGGCGCCGACGCTGAGCTTGGTGATCGCCAGTCGATCGGCCCCGGGATCGCACGCGCGGGCGTTGAGCGCCTCGATGTCCTCGATCACCGGCACCAGCCGCGGACCGTCCCACGGCACGCGCCCGTGCACGAGTGCGTGGAACATGAAGGTGTCGTTGGGGCAGCTGGAGAACCCCAGGGTCAGCACCGGTTCGCTCACGATGGCCACCTCGCGTCGACGAGCACCGCGAGCATGGACTGCAGCGCCGTGAGGGCGGCCGCGAGATCCCAGCCCGCGCGCGCGCGCTCGCCGGTGAAATTGCTGACGCTGCGCAGGCCGACCCAGGGCACCTCGTCGTCGGCGCAGACCTGGGCGATCGCGGCACCCTCCATGGTCTCGATCGCGCAGCCCCAGGCCGCGCGCAGCCGCGCGAGCCCGTCGGTGCCCGAGCAGCTCGAGACCGTGATGCCCTCGACCACGGGCGCCGCGAGCAGCTGCGCCGCGCTCGCGGTGGGCTGCGGCGCCGCGAGCCACGGCCCGTTGCGCCCCAGCCCCAGCGCGGCCAGATCGAGCAGGCCGTCGTCGGTCCACACGCCCTCGTCGCCGTGGCGATCGCTGCCGACGACGCAGCGCGATCCGATCGCCAGCCCGTGATCGCGCACGGCGCCGCAGACCCCGACCGCGATGACGCCGTCGGGGCGCTCGCGCACGAGCGCCCGCGCCAGTGCGCTGCTTGCCGCGGTCTTGCCCACGCCGAGCTCGCGCCGCCACAGGCCGAAGCGCGCGAGCGCTTCACCCTCGGCCGGCGCGGCGTGCACCCAAAGCCAGCGCATCCCCCACGAGGAATACGCCAACCGCGGCCGCCAGGGAACCGCCGCAGCCGCGCCGCTTTTGAACTGCGGCGCGGCATGTCCCAGTCCAGGGGCCTACCGTGCTCGTAGCGCTGATCAAGACCCTCGGCCGCGCCAGTGGTCAGAACTCGTTCGTCGGCGTACCGCTGTTCTTCGCGCTGCGGCTGTTCGATGTCGTGGCGCTGTCACGGTCCGCGGCCGCGATCGCGCTGTTCTGCCTGATCTCCGGCTGCGTCTACGTGCTCAACGACATCGTCGACGCACCGCAGGACCGGCTGCACCTGCAGAAGCGCCACCGCCCCATCGCCTCGGGCGCCCTGCCCGTCGGCGTGGCCAAGACCTTCCTGGTGATCGCGGTGCCGCTGGTGATCACCGGCGCGATCCTGCTGTCGCCGCGCTACGCCGCGGTGTTGGGCAGCTTCGCGCTCAACATCGCCTACAGCTTCCGGCTCAAGCGCGTCGCCTACCTCGACGTGCTGTGCATCGCGACGTTCTTCATCATGCGTGTGCTCGCGGGTGCATTCGCGATCGACGTCGAGCCGTCGCACTGGCTGCTCGCGTGCACGTTCGCCTTGCTCGCGACGTTCCTCGGCTTCGGCAAGCGCGCGCACGAGCTCGCCGCGAGCGTCGACGCCGACAAACAGCGCGCCGCCCTGCGCGGCTACGACCTCGCGAGCCTGCGGGGTGCTGCTTCACGTGGTCGCGGCGCTGGCGGTCGTGACCTACGCGCTGTACACCCGCAGCGAACACACCATCGCGACCTTCGGCACCGACCGGCTGATCCTGGACCGTGCCCTTCGGCGTCATCGGCATCCTGCGTTTTTCGCACCTGGCGACCACGCGGCACGACGCCGGAGTCCGACCGAAAGATGCTGCGCGACCCGCTGTTCATGGCGAGCTTCTGGTCTACCTCGCGGTGACCGGCGCGATCCTCTACTGGTCGTGATCGTGGGCGGGCCGCGGCTGCGGTGTCGACGCCGAGTCGCGCTCACCGCCAGCGCGATCGCCTGGTCGATCGCGTGCGCGCGGGTCCCCGGGCCCGCGGCGGCGCTCTCGACCGCGGAGCTCGCGGTGCTGTGGTGCGGCTTCGCCACGCTCGCGCTGCTGCTCGCGGCCGTCGGTGCGCTCGCGCTCGCGGGCGCGCGGTGGCTCGCGGCGCGGTGGCCCGCCGCCGCACGCCGGCCGTCGTGGGCCGCGGCCGCGATCGCCACGGTGCTGCTGGCCCCTGCGGCGCTGGCCGCCGGCGGCGCGCTGGCGAACGGGCCGTGGATCTCGAGCCAACCGTTCGCACCGCTGGTCGTGCTCGCGCCGCTGCTGGCGGCCGCGACCGCGGCGCCACGCTGCTGTTCGCGCTGCTGCGCGCGCCGGTGCGACCGTGGGTGGTCGCGCCGCGACCGCGTCGACGTTGCCGCTGTCGGCGTGGATCGATCACGGTGCGGTGCCGGGGCTTTACCCCGAGTTCCCACCTCTCGCTGCAGGTGCTCGGCGCCGCCGCGATGCCTGGTCGCAGCGGTGCGCTGGCTCGAGCCCGACGACGAACCGCCGCGTCGCCCCGGCGTGCTCGCGATCGCCATCGCGGCCGCGGTCGTGCCAGCGCCGTGGCCGTGGCTGGCGATGGACAAGCGCACGCGCCAGTCGCTGCTGCTGCGCTCGCCGGTGGCGGCGGAAGTGGATCCGCAACGTGCTGCCGATGCCGCCGCCGTCGCTGCTGCATGACACCCTCGCGGCGCTCGACGTCCGTGCGGGCAGCCTCGCCGCGGCGCCGCCGGCCGGGGCGGGCCCCCTCGACTACACCGCCGACAACGTCGTGCTCGTGGTCGTCGACACCCTGCGCGCCGACGCGTTGCCGCCGGCGCGTCCGCCCCGGAGCACCCGCTTCGCGCCGCCACACGCCGCGGCTCGAGGCATGGATCGGCGAGTCGGTGTGCTTCGCCCGCGCCTACACCCCCGCGACCGAGACGCGCCGCGCGATGCCGGCGATGCTGCGATCACTCGACGCCAGCGACGATCCGCTCACCAGCGGCGTCGGTCTGGGCCGGCGGCCGAGCCACCGGGCTGCAGCCGATCGCGGTCGCGCACAGCTACTTCCTGCCCGGCAAGTACCCCGCGATCGCGGCGCTGTTCGACGGCTTCGACGAGGTCCGCAGCTACGAAGGCGAGAGCATCGACACCGCGGTACCGCACGCGCTCGAGCTGGTCGCGGGCCAGTCGGGCGGTTCTTCTTGTGCTGCATTTGTTCACGCTGCACGCACCCGGCTTCGACGGCGCGCTGCTCGATCGCCGCGCCGGCACGCGCACCGACGTATCGACGCCGCTCGCTGGCCTACCTCGACGGTCAGTTCGGCGCGCTGCTCGACGGCCTCGCAGCCGGAGGATACGCGCGACACCCTGATCGTGGTCGTGGGCGATCACGGCGAGGGCCTGGGCGATCACGGCACGCAGCTGCACGACCCCAACCTCTACGAGGAAGACGTGCGCGTGCCGCTGTGCTTCGGCGGCGCGGGCCTGTCGCATGCGGTGCCACCGGGCACCGTCGGCCTGGTCGATCTGGTGCCCACGATCATGGACCTGCTGGGGCGGCGCCGCGTCCGGCGATCGCGGGCGTTCGCTGGTGCCGGCGTTCGACGGCCGCACGACCCTGCCCGAGCGCGCGTACTACCTCGAGAACGGCAAGGGCACCCGGGTCGGCGTGGTCCAGGGCGAGGACAAGCTCATCTACGAGCCGCGCACCGGGGCGACCTACCGCTTCGATCTGCGCCCGACCGCACGAGCTCGACGATCGCGGCATCGTCGGCGATCGACCAATCTTCGGCGCCGAGCGCGCGCTGGTCGGCTTCGCACCGGCCACGGTCGCGGCCGGCCTACGACGCCCGCGATTCGCAGCGCTGCGGCTGCGGCGGCTGCAGGAGCTCGACCCCGCCGCGCCGTCGGACGCACTGCCGCTGTTGTTGCGACTGGTCGCGCTGCGGCCGACGAGGCCGCGCTCGCGCATGCCGCGAGATCTTCACCGCCGGCGACGACGAGGTGCGCCTGGCGGTGGCGCAGGCGCTGTTGCGGCCCGGCGTGGCGGTCGACGACGCGCTGGGCGAAGCCGGCGGCGGTGGCCAGCCGCGCGGCCAGCCGGCGCAACGCCAGGCCGGCGCCAGTTCACCCGGCCCGCGAGCACCGGCACCCTGCGTTCGCGCGCCTGCGGGCGATCTCGCCGCGCATCTGCTCGCGCCGGGCGCCGCCACGCCCGCATCGCGCCCTGGCTCTCGCCGGCGGCGCTGGCCCAAGCAGGCGCCGCAGTTCGCCGACGCCATTGCGGCGATCCTCGACACGCGGTCACGGCGAGCCGACCACGGTCTTGCTCGCGCTGCAGGCCGCGGCCGGACTCGAGGCCCCCGGGCCCGCAGGCGCCGCGATCGCCCACCACGCGCGCGCGGCGCTGCGGGAGCGCGAGCCGTCCATGCGCGCGGCCGCGGCCCCGCGTGCTCGCACGCACCGGCACACTCGACGACGTCGAAGTGTTGGCGACGATCCTGCGCGACGGCGGCGAGGATCTCCGCGCGTGCGTCTTGAGGCCGCAGTCGCCCTGTGGGCGCTGGGGCCCAAGCCGCCCTCTGCTAAGAATTCGAAGAGGCCATCAGCGACGATCGCAGCGGTGCGCGCCTGGTCGTCCGGCACCTGCGCGACCACGGCGGCACCGCCGGTCTGCCGCTGCTGCGTCGCCTCGCCGAGCGCGCGCCCGGCGCGACACCCGGGCCGAGGCCGCGCCAGGCGGCCGAAGCGCGGATCGAAGCCACCGCTGCGTCGGCGATCACGCCAGCGACGCGCGCGCGACCGTGACAGGCGCGACGCGCGGTGCATCCCGATCACGGCCCAGGCAAGCGGTGTGACCTTCGTCCATGTCCAGGCACGTCGCGCAGGGCGCGAACGGGGCCACGCTGCAATCGGGCGTCGCCGCGAAGCCGCTGCAGCCGTACTGGATGGTGTCGCCGCCGGCGATGATGTCGAAGTACGCCGCGGCGTACGTCGCCCACGGCGCCGGCGATGCCGATGCGGCCGGTGCCGTCCTCGGTGGCCAGCTGGCCCAGAACGCCCCCTGCGCGGCGGCCTGGCCGACGACGCAATCGACTGCAACGCCTGCCACGCCTCGAGCGCGTCGGCGGCACCGAGCGCGCCGCAGTCGATCGAGCTCGGTCTTGCCGCCGTGGGCGAAGTCCGACTCGGGGTGGTCGGGGCACTGCGTGTCGCAGACGCAGCCGCGACCACTGGCCGTCGACGCACTGCGTGTCGTCGATGCAGCCAGGCTCGCACGCGTCGCACGGATTGGGACCGCAGCCGCCGTCCTTGCTGCTGTTGCTCATCGGTGCTGAGCCCGCCGTCGCCGTCGCGCTCGCCGTGCCCGAGCTCGCGCTCGCGCTCGCCGTGCCGCCGGACCCGTCGCTCGTGCCCGAACCGCCCGAGCCGCTGCCACCGCCGTCGTCGGTGGAGCCGCTGCCGGACCCGCGCTGTCAGCACCGAGGCCACCATCCATCCAACCCAACGCACCGCATCGATCAGCGTGTCAGCCACCGCGGCCCGCCGCAACGTCCTCCGCCGCCGGGCCCGGGGCGTGCGAGACCCACGTCACCGGCCGCGCATGCGCCCCCACCCCGCGCCCGGGGCGATCCCGCACAGCCCCCTTCAAATCTCAACTCACGCGAACTTTAGCCTTAATCCTCTTGCATTAAGCATAGCGAGAGAGCATTAGACGCTTCATGGCGACCCCTGAAGCCCGTACCGACCGTCCGAGCCTGCGCGACTTCCTCGAGATCCACTACGAGGAGCTCGAGGAGAAGAACCTCGAGGCCAAGCGCCAGCGGCTCGAGCGGACGCCGGTCGACCAGGTCCGCGAGCAGCGGGTCCGCTACCTGACGGACGAGAAGCGCATCAAGGCCGTGACGGTGGCGTTCGCGGACCTCGAGGGCCGGCTGCACATGCTGGACTACGACAAGAAGTTCCTGCTGCGCTCGGCCGACAACCTCACCTTCGACGGCTCGTCGATCCGCGGCTTCTCGCTGCAGCACGAGTCCGACCTGCGGCTCGCGGTGGACTGGCCCGCGTTCTGGTGGCTGCCGGCGGACGTGTTCGGCCCCGGCAAGGTGCTGGTGTTCGCGGACGTGCTCGCGCAAGACGGCACGCCCTACGCCGCGGATCTGCGCTCGCGGCTCAAGCAGTACACACGCGAGCTGTTCGCCAGCAAGGGCCTGCAGGCCCAGATCGCGATGGAGATCGAGGGCTTCCTGTTCCGCGGCCGCGACGCGGAGCAGCACTACCCCGAGAGCAACAAGTTCGAGTTCATCTCGACCGGCGGCTACTACCACTCGCTGCCGGGCGACGACCTGCGCCGCTTCATCGACGCCGCCGCCGAGGCCCAGCGCGCGATGGGTTTCGCCAACGAGAAGGATCACCCCGAGGTCGCGCCGTCGCAGTTCGAGATGAACTACAGCCACGCCGAGGCCACGGTCGCGGCCGATCAGGTGCTGCTGTACAAGCTGCTGTGCCGCCAGGTCGCGCAGAACATGGGCATGACCGCCTGTTTCTTGCCCAAGCCGGTCACCGGCATCAACGGCAGCGGCATGCACACCAACTTGTCGCTGCAGACCGGCGGCAAGAACCTGTT
>JAXLYC010000076.1:0-3927 GCA_046351635.1 Nannocystaceae bacterium
GCGCGTGCCGAGCACGTCGAGGTGATCGGCGCCGAAGCTGAGCACCGGGTTGAGCCGCACCCGCGCGGACAGTCGTTCGGCGCGGGCGACCGGGACCTGCTCGCGCTCGGCGATGAGTGCGAGGTTGGAGCGCAGCGCGCGATCGACCGCGTCGGCGACCGTCAGGGTCGCGACCGTGTCGTCGTCGGGGCCGGTGTCGACGGCCGCGGGCGCGTACAACCGCGGCGGGGGCACGGCCGCGGCGTCGCAGGGCGCGGCGGCCAGCAAGCTCGTCACCAGCGCCCATGCGCTGCGGGGACCGGGACACAGGCGCGTCATCGCCGGGCCAGTCGAGCACGGCCGCGGCGAGGGGCTCAACCGCGATGGCACGCCGGTGGGCCAATCCGGCCCGCACCGCCGCGTCCCGGCGCCGTCGCCACGCCAGGCTTCTCAGGCCGCCGCGGCTTGGGTAGAACCGCACCGACATGGGTCGCACCTTCGAGAACCGCCGTCAGCAGATCATGAAGCGCGGCGACCGTGACGCGAAGGCGTTCACGCGCTGCGGACGACAGATTTCCATGGCCGTGAAGGCGGGCGGCCCCGACCCCGCGGGCAACCCGGCGCTGCGCCGCGCGATGCAGAACGCGCGCGCGGCCAACATGCCCAAGGACAAGGTCCAGGCCGCGATCGAGAAGGCCTCGGGGGCCGCCGGTGCCGAGGACTTCCAGGAGGTGCTGTACGAGGGCTACGGCCCGCACGGCATCGCGCTGCTCGTGCTCGCCGCGACCGACAACCCCACGCGCACGGTCGCGAATCTGCGCTTCGCCTTCAAGAAGGGCAACGGCAACCTCGGCAACAGCGGATCGGTGTCGTTCATGTTCGACCAGTTCGGCGTGTTCCGGCTTGGCCCCGAAGGCGTCGACCGCGACACGCTCGAGCTCGAGCTCATCGATCACGGGCTCGAGGCCCTGGTCGACGGTCAGGACGACGACGGCAAGCCGCTGCTGCTGCTGCGCTGCGCGCGGGAGAACTTCGGCACGCTGCAGAGCGCACTCGAGGCCCGCAGCATCGCGGTGGTCTCGTCGGGCTTCGAGTGGGTGCCCAAGAACACCAGCACGCTCGACGAGGCCCAGGCCACCGAGGTCATCGAGCTGATCGACAAGCTCGAACAGGACGACGACATCCAGCAGGTCTTCCACACGCTCGAGTAGCGTGGCTCGCGTCAGCGCGGTGCCGCGGCCACCAGCGCGGCGGCCTCGTCGAGCGACGCGGCGCAGCGGAAGCCGAAGTGGTGGAACGGATCGTTGCTGGGCACGTGCGCGCGACGGTAGATGCCGGTGGCCTTCTCCGCCTCCCAGTACCACGAGCCGCCGCGCACGATCTTGTTGCGGGTGGTGGCGCACTCGGGCTCGCCCGCGCACGGCCCTCGCGGGTCGAGGCCCTCGCACGCGGCACCGCAGCTCGCCCAGCTCTTGCTGTTCCAGTCCGCGACCCACTCCCACGAGTTGCCGACCATGTCGAACAGGCCGAAAACGCCCGCCGGCCGCGAGCCCACGTCCCACGGCCTGCCGGTCTCGGGCTTGCTGAACTGCTTCTTGAGCCCCGCAGCCGCGGCCGCTCGCGTCGCGATAGACCGCGCGGGTGCAGTCGACCGGATCGTTGCCCCACGGATAGAGTGCACCGTCGGGGCCGCGCGCGGCCTTCTCCCCACTGCGCCTCGCTCGGCAGGTGCTTGCCGTGGACCTCGCAGTACTTGACCGCGTCGAACCAGTTCACGCCGGTCATCGACATGTTGGGATGATCGTCGGTGTAGCGGGCGCGCGGCGTTGCAGCGGCCCTGCGCCTCGCAGGCCTCGTACTGTGCGTAGGTCACCTCGTACAGATCCATGTAGTAGGTCGACAGCCGGCGCCACCGTCGCGGCCGGGCGCGCGTTGTCGAAGGCCGTCGGCGCCGCGGATGAACGAGCCGCCGGGGATGCACGCCATGTCTGCAGGCGCCTGCGGCAGGCACGGCTTCGCACGGGAGCCATCGGGCAGCTGCAGCTCCGGCCGCGCCGGCGGTGGCGTCGCGGTCGGCTCGGCCGCCGGCGTGGCGCCGCGGGCGCGGTGGGTGCCGCGGCCACGGGCGGCGATGACTGCGGCGCGGTCGCGGCCGCGGTGCCGCCGGGCCTGCGCGGTGTCGCGTCGCGTCCATCGCACGCGGGGCCCGCCAGGATCGACGCCAGGATCGACGCCAGGATGCACACGCGCACGCGGGTTCGCAGGGCCATGACCACGACGGTGCAGCCTTAGCACCGAAGCCGGTCGCACCGCCAGTCTGCGTGCGGGGCGATCCGCCTACGGCGCGGCGCGCGCGAGCTGAAGGCGAGGTTGCGGCGCACGCCGCCGGCGCACACGACCTGGTACGTGCAGTACGCGGCCGCAGGCGATCCGGCCGTACTCGAAGCTGCGGCCGCCGCAGCGCAGGCTCGCGAGCCGACTTCGCGCGAGACGTCGGGTCCAGCCGCCGCCATACGGCGTCGCGGCTGCGGCCGATCTTCCAGATCTCGTCGCGTCGCGCGGGAGAGCTGCGGCAAGAGCTCGAGCAGCGGCGCCGGTCCACGCCACCGGCTCGTCGCGCTGCAGCCCGCGAGGAACCACCGCGCGGCGGCCTCGACATCGCCACGCTCGCGCGCAGCCCAGCCCCTGACCCACGGCGAGTCCTGCGTAGCGCCGCACTGCGACGCCAGCTGGTCCGAAGCTGCAGCGCCTGGACCATCGGCTCGGCCGCGAGGGCGACGCAGCTCGGTCTGCGGCCTTGCACGCGGCCTGCTCCGCACCGCCGGCGGCGAGCGAGGCGGGCGACATGGCCGCGGCGGCGCGCTCGGCCTGCGACGGCGCCACCGGCAACGACCGCGGGGCCGCACACCCGGCCGCGAGCACGAGCGCAGCGAGCATCCCACGCGGCATCACCAGCGGCACACGCCCGGACACGGGTCGATGTTCCCGCGTGCGCGACGCGCCCGCCACCGCGGCCGCTGATAGGCTGCCACGGTGACCCAGCCGTACCCATTCGTTCCCCACTGCCCGCCGCGCCTGCCCGAGGCGGCGTGCCTGGCCGCGGGACGCGAGTTCCTCGCGCGGATGGACGCGCGCCGCAGCGTGCGTCACTTCAGCGCCGATCCGGTGCCGCGCGAGGCGATCGAGCTCGCGATCGCAGCCGCCTCGACGGCGCCTTCGGGCGCGCACATGCAGCCGTGGACCTTCGTCGCGATCGACGATGCCGAGATCAAGCGTCGCATCCGCGAGGCCGCGGAACAGGAGGAACGCACCAGCTACACCGAGCGGATGTCGGAGCAGTGGCTGCGCGCGCTCGCACCGCTGGGCACCGACTGGCACAAGCCGTACCTCGAGACCGCGCCCTATCTGGTCGTGGTGTTCGAACAGACCACCGGCGTGGACGCCGACGGTCTCGCGCGCAAGCACTACTACGTCAAGGAGAGCGTCGGCATCGCCTGCGGCCTGTTCATCGCGGCGTTGCAGCACATGGGCCTGTGCACGCTGACGCACACGCCCAACCCCATGGGCTTCCTGTCGCAGATCCTCGGGCGCCCCCGCCACGAGAAGCCGTACATCCTGTTCCCGGTCGGCTATGCCGCCGCGGACGCGACCGTGCCGGACCTGCAGCGCAAGCCGCTCGACACGGTGCGGCTGTGGAACCCGCGCTGAGCGGCTGCGATCGTGGTGGTGCGACCCGGACCGGGTCGCCGGGGCCTATCAGGCTATCGGTTCGTAGCCGCAGGTGTCGCCGAACACCACGCAGCCGGGCGACATCGAGCAGACCTCGAGGTCGGTGATCATCTCGCAGTTGCGGATGCAGCCACCCAGCTCGGGCAGCCAGATGCACTGCGTCTCGGTCTCGCAGCTGGGCTGGTCCGCGTGATCGGTGCACGCCGGCAGCGCGCCGGT
>JAXLYC010000077.1:0-3381 GCA_046351635.1 Nannocystaceae bacterium
CTGCTGCACCAACGCGATCGCAGCGCGCACGAGCACGCGATCGTCGACGCCACCGGCGGCGGTCTCGGCCGCCGCGGTCAGGGCCGCGATCGCCTCGTCGGGTTCGTACTTGCCGGCGTGGGCGAGACCCAGGGCCAGCTGCGCCTGCGCCAGCAGCGGTGCGTGGTCCAGCGCGCGCGCCTGCTCGACCACCGCCGCGAGGGCCTCGGGCGCGGCGGCGTAGCGATCGAGCGCGGTCAGGGCCTCGGCGGCGGCGAGCGCCTCGGTGACCAGGGCCGCGCGCCCGCGCAGCGCCTCGGGCACAGCTTTGCGCGCGCCGGCCCACGCCGCCGCCGTGCACGGTGTGAGCGCGGGCAGCTCGGCGACCGCGTGGGCCAGCGAGTCGTCGACGTCGAAGCTCGGCAGCTCGAGCGCGCGCTGCAGGGTCGCGTCGAAGCGCGCGCGCGCATCATCGCGACAGCGCGCCCGCTCGCCGCCGTCGTCGGGCTCGCCGCCAGGTCTACACGCGGCCGCGGCCTGGGCGGTCCAGTCCGCCGCCCACGCGTCGAGCTGCGGCAGCACGCGCGCGGCGATCGCCTCGCCCTGATCCATCTCGAGCACGCGCTCGCGCAGCGCGTTGCGTCGCGGCGCCAGCCAGCGACCGTCGAGCGTGGCGGCGCGCGCGAGGCAGGCGGCGTCGGGCACCACCGGCGGCGGCACCACGGCGGCGCTCGGCGCAGGCGCAGGTGGTGGGCTGGTCTCGAGCGTGGGGCGCTCGGTCGTCGGCACGGGTCCGCGATCGGACAGCTGGGCCATGGTCGCGACCGTGATCGCGACAGCGGCGCCCATCGCCAGCGCCACGCCGCCCCAACGCAGGGCGCGGCCGCGGTCGCGCTCGAGCGCGGCGAGCAGCGGCGCCATCGACGGGTGGCGCGCCGCGGGATCGATCGCGAGTCCGCTGGTGATCGCGGCGCGCAGCCACGCCGGCGCGCTGCGGGGCAGTGGCCGCTGCTGGCCGCGCAGCACCGCGTCGGCGAGCGCGTACAGATCGCGCCCGGCGAAGGGGCGCTCACCGAACAGCGCCTCGGCCAGCGCGACGCAGAACGAGAACTGATCCGAGCGCGCGTCGGCGGGCTCGCCCCGCCACTGCTCCGGGGCCATGTACGCCGGCGTGCCGACCAGGGTGCCGTGTGCGGTGGTGCCGTGGGTCGCGAGCAGCTCGCCCGCGATCGCGCCGCCGCTGGGCGCGTCGGGCCAGGCCATGGTCGGCCGCGCGAGCCCGAAGTCGGTGACGCGCGCGCGGCCGTCGACGCCGATGAGGACGTTGTCGGGCTTGAAGTCGCGATGCACCAGCCCGACGTCATGGGCGGCCTCGAGCCCGCGACCCGCCTGCACGAAGATCGCGAGGATCTGCGATCGCGTGCGCGGGGCCGCGCGGAGCCACTGTGCCAGGGTCGTGCCCTCGACCAGCTCCATGGCGACGAAGATCTGCCCGCCGACGCTGCCGACGTCGTGCACCGCGACGACGTTGGGGTGGGCCAGGCGAGCCATCGCGCGGGCCTCCCGGAGCATGCGCGTGCGCGTGGCCTCGGCATCGCCGGCGGCGCCCGGGTGCAAGAGCTTGATCGCGACGCGGCGGTGCAGCTCGGGATCGTGGGCCTCGAACACCACACCCATGCCGCCTTGCCCCAAGCGACGTCCGAGCACGTAGCGGCCCACGCTCGTCGGCGCCGACGCTGCCGCAGCACGTGCCGGCGCGGTCGGCAGCGAGCGTGCACCGCCGGTGGTCGCATGTTCGTCGTGCAGACTCGCCTCGCCGCCGAACATGCGCGCGAGCTCCACGAGTGTCGTCGCGCAGCTGCTGCAGCGATCGATGTGCAGCTCCAGCGCTGCGCGATCACGCTCAGGCAATCGACCGAGCGCGAATGCTTCGAGCTGCGACGGATCGGGACAACCCGCCATCGCCGATGACCCTACCGCGAGCCCGCGCGCGGATGGGGATCGCCGAGAAACGCAGTTTCCGGGGCCTACGTGTGCGTCTGGTGCAACCGTGGAGATTCGGTCATCGCCCTGATCGCGACCCTACCGCGCCGCGGGCGCCCGCTGTATGCTCCGCCCCATGCGCCCCACCACGCGATGCAGCGTCGCGCTGCCGCTCACGCTCTCGTTCCTCGTCACCACGATCCCAGGTTGTGGAAAGATCGAGGAACTCACCGGCAAGAAGGACGAGACCGTCGCCAAGACGGACGAGAAGAGCGAGGCCAAGACCGAGGAGAAGAAGGCCGAGGAGAAGAAGGTCGACGAGAAGAAGGAAGAGGCGAAGGTCGAGGCCGCGCCGATTCCGGTCGCGCCGATGCTCACTGGTCTGGACGCGATGCTCGCGTTCGTGCCCGACGCGAAATCTGAGTTCGTCATCGTCCGCGACGCGTCGGTGTTCGCCGAGTATGCCGAGGAGGGCGCGAAGTTCTTCGAGGGTCCGCTCACCGCCCTGGGCGCCGACGGCGGTGCGTTGCCGGGCGACCTGGCCCAGGCGAAGTCCGGGCTCGACGAGGCCAAGGTCAAGATGGCCGAGATCGTCACCGCGGTGGCGGCCTCCGGCTTCCGCCCGCAGGAGGGCGGCGCGATGATCAAGCTGCCCAGCGGCAAGAGCCTGATCGTGTTCGCCGCGGACAAGCCCACCGCGATCGCGGATCTGGCCAAGGCGCTGGGCGGTGGCGACAAGATGACCGCCACCTGCAAGGCCATCGACGGCCACGCGGGCTGGAACGTCTGCACCGACGACCAGGCCACCGTGGACGGCTACAAGCCCGCGGCCGATCCGGCGCCGGTGCGCAAGGTCCTCGCCGACGAGCTGCCCGGTGTCGATCTCGACGAGTCCAACGTGCTCGCGCACGTCAGCGCCGACGGCAAGCCGCTGTCGTTCGCGGTCGCGACCCTGCCGGGCCTCGTCCACCTGGCCATGGGTCTGCCGGACTCGCCCGACGTCGCGCCGATGAAGGCCGCGCTGGCGCCCGGCGCTGCGCCGACGCTGTCGCAGGTGCAGGCCGGTGCCGGCTTCGCGTGGATGCGCGTGAACCCGGAGATGATCAAGACGGCGATGAAGGACGGCATGAACGGCGCGCCGCCGCAGGTCGCGTCGATGTTCAACAGCCTCACCGGCGAGTTCGTCGTCGCGGGCGAGGTCACGCCCGGCGGTCTGTTCATCCAGGCCGGCGCGAGCGACACCGCCGGCATGGGCGCGCTGTACGACGAGGCGCTCAAGGATCCGTCGAAGCTGCCCAGCACGATCCCGGATCTGAAGGACAGCAAGGTCACCTGGGAGAAGACGCAGATCCAGGCCGCGGGCGCCACCGTCGACGCCTTCCACGTCGCCATCACCGGCGTGAAGGAGGCCGAGGTGCT
>JAXLYC010000078.1:0-3072 GCA_046351635.1 Nannocystaceae bacterium
GATCGCGGCCCGCCTCGAGATCCGCGAGTGCCTTCGCGGTGAGGCGATCCATCTCGTGCTCGGCCCACACCTGTGCCGCGTCCATGCGCGCGATCTCGCCGTCGACCTTGCGCTTGGTGTCGTCGTAGATCCGCTCGGCCTCGGCGCCGACCTGCGCACGCGCGCGCTCGACGGCCTGCGGGTCGGGCGGTGCCTCGATCACAGGCAGTCGGGCTCGGGACCGCCGGGGCAGCCGTTGGTGGTGTCGCGCGGCAGGCTCACGCGGCACGCCGGCGCGTCGGCGAAGCTGTTGCCGTCGAAGAACGACTGCGCGACACCGCTGGGGTCGGCTTCCTCGGACCAGCCCAGCAGCAGCTGCGTGTCGCCGCCGGCGTTCTCGATGCTGACGTGATCGAGAAACGGCGAGGGCGCGTTGGCGGTGAGCAGCAGGATGCTGGCGTTGTTGTCGGCCGGGCCGCAGCCGAAGCCCTGCGCGCCGCTCTCACCGCCGGCGTCGGCCACGGTGACGTAGGACATCACGTTGCCGCTGCTGGGCGAGTAGCGGAAGTACAGCCCCATCCACGAGCCCGGCGCCGCGTCGGCCCCCGGGGCGTGCAGCAGGATCGGCGCGTCGGCGGTGCCCTGCGCGACGATCTGGCCCTGGTTCATGTCGTCGAGCCCGACGATGATGCCGCTGCCGGCCCCGGTCGCGAACTGCAGCTCGACGCCCGGCTCGATCGTGAGCGTGGCGAGCCCGCCGTCGACCACGCCGAGGTACAGCACCTCGCCCAGACGCAGCGGCACGCCGCGGTCGGGGAAGGTGTCGTCGTCGATGCTGGTGAACGGATCGATGTAGACCACGTCGTCGGCGTTGTCGCCGACCGTGAGGTCCTGCGGCAGCGAGTGCACCGCGCCGGCTTCGATCCACACCGGGTAGCTGGCGCTGCCGTGGATCGACACGCCGGAGGAATCGTCGGTGAAGGCCGCGCGACTCTGCAGGTGCACGCCGACGCTGGCGGATCCCTCGAGCGTGACGTCGACCATGCGCACGTTGGGCGTGGCCTCGGCCTCGGGGTCGACACCCCACGCGGAGATCATGCCGGGTACGTCGTTGCCGCCGCCGCCTTCGATCTGCGTGTGCTCGAGGTCGAGCGTGCCGGTGCGGTCGACCTCGATCGTGGCCCACGGTGCGGCGGGATCGAGCGCCTCGAAGCGGACCGGCCGCAGCACGCCGCCGATGGACTCGCCGCGCGCGATCACGGCACCGGGCGCGGGATCGTTGCCGACCAGGAAGCGCACGCCGGGTGCGAGCTGCACGACGGTGCACGCTTCCATCGTGATCGACGCGGTGAGGTAGACGTTCACCGGCACCCGGTAGGGGCTGCCCTCGAGCGTCCAGGTCTCGTCGGCGGTGATCGCGTTGGGCACGTCGGTGCCGGGGCCGGTCGGCGCGTCGCAACCGTTGGGGATCTCGCCCGAGTCGGTGACGGTGCCGACGCTGCTCTCGCCGCTGTCGGCCCCGGTCGAGCCGCCGGTGTCGGGGTCCTCGTCCTGGGGCGCTGGGCAGGCGAGCGAGAGGCACGTCAGCGCGGGCAGCAGCAGCTGCGCGATCGGCGAAGGGACACGGTGGTGGCGCAGGGTCATGGCGCGGGTGGGTGGGGGCCGGCTCGGGAATCCGTCACGACGAAGGTAGCATTGCGGCATGGAACTGCGTCCGGGCCGTCTGCGCGCCGCGCGGGAGCGCTTCGAAGCCACGGTCGCGCGCACGCTCGGACGCGTGCCCGCGCCGGTGATCGCGCGCCTGCTCGCGCCGCTGTCGATCGAGCGCGACGGTCACCGGCTCGATCCCCAGGTGCAGTGGGCCGATCTGCTGCGCCGCGCCGCGCGGCACCGCGGGCTCGAGCACGGCAGCGTGGCGCGAGCGCGCCGCGAGTACCGACGCATGCGTCTGCTCGAGCGCGACCCGCCGCCGCTGCACGCGGTCGAGGATCGCGAGATCGCGGGCCACGACGACGCTGCGATTCGCATCCGCCTGTACCACGCACACCGCGAGCGCGAGCGCC
Organism: Nannocystaceae bacterium; assembly: GCA_046351635.1. Taxonomy (GTDB): domain Bacteria; phylum Myxococcota_A; class Polyangia; order Nannocystales; family Nannocystaceae; genus Xiheibacterium. The sequence goes on from JAXLYC010000078.1 coordinate 2,043, forward strand.
CTGTGCTCTTGTACTTCCACGGCGGCGGCGGCGTGATCGGGGATCTCGAGTCGCACGACGTGGTGTGCCGCAGCTTCGCCGGCCGCGCGCGCATGAGTGTGATCGCGGTCGACTACCGCCTCGCGCCCGAGGTGCCCTACACCGCGGCGCCCGACGACGCGGTCGCGGCCTATCGCTGGCTGCTCGCGAACCTCGACGCGTTGGGCCTGCGCGGCGATCGCATCGCCGTCGGCGGCGACAGCCGCGGTGGCAACCTCGCCGCGGTGCTGTGCCAGCAGCTGCAGCACCACGGCTTGCCGCAGCCGCGCGTGCAGCTGCTCGCCTACCCGAACACCGACGTCGCCGGCACCTACGCCTCTCGCCAGAGCCTGGCCGCGGGCCCGTGGCTCACCGGCGAGCTCATCGCGTGGTTCGAGGCGCACGGGCTGGGCACGATCGATCGCGCCGATCCGAAGGCCTCGCCGATGCGCGCGGCGAGCGTGCGTGGGCTGGCGCCGGCGATCGTGTCGATCGCGGGCTTCGATCCGCTGCACGACGAGGGCCGCGCGTACGCCGAGCGGCTGCGGCACGAGGGCGTGCCGACGTTGTTGCTCGAGGAGCCGGCGCTGCCGCATGGGTATCTGCAGCTGACCGGGGTGTCGCGCGCGGCGGCGCGGGCGACGGATCGGTTGATCGACGAGCTGCGCGCGGCGCTGCGGTGATCCGGGGCGGCATCCGGGGCATGGCAGACACCCATCGCGCCGTCGCGCGCGCGCGCGGGCGCGGCGAGGTTGCGGATCTCGTGGGTGGTGCCTCGGTGATCGCCCCGTGATCGTCGCGCGGGCGCAGGCAATCGGGGGTGCCGGAGGTGCTCAGACTTCGTACCTGAGTCGGTCGTGACTCCGGTCCAGGCGAGCGACCACGTGTTCGCGCTCGACGACGCGCCGAGGTCACGGACGAACGCGGCGGCGGCGGACAGCCGCGGACCGACCTCCTTGCGCGCGTCCTCGAGCATCGCCAGCCAGCGCTGCGCGCACCAGCGATTCCGCCA
>JAXLYC010000079.1:0-2576 GCA_046351635.1 Nannocystaceae bacterium
GTGAACCAAAACCGTGAGCCGCGTCCGGGCTCGCTGACGACGCCGATGCGGCCACCGTGGGCCTCGACGACCTCGCGTGCGATGGACAGGCCCAGGCCGGCGCCGCCGTCGACCTGGCCAGGGGCGCGGAAGAAGCGATCGAAGACCCGCGGCACGACCTCGGGCGCGATGCCGGGGCCGGTGTCGGCGACCTCGACCCGCACGCCTTCGTCGTTGGCGTCGGCCAGCACCGTGATGGTGCCGCCGGCGGGACTGTGGCGGATCGCGTTGGCCAGCAGGTTGTCGAGCACCAGCGCGACGCGCGAGCGATCGACATCGACCGCGGGCAGCGACGGCGTCATGCGCACGCGAAGCTCCACGGCCGCGCGCGCGGCATCATCGCGGTGGGCTTCCACCGCCGCCTCGACCAGGGACTCGACCGCCGTCGCGACGCGCGCCAGCTCGAGCTTGTCCGACTGCAGCCGCGCGAGGTCGAGCAGGTCGTCGACGATGGCCTGCAGCCGCTCGCAGTCCTCGCGCGCGGCCGCGAGCAGGTCGGCCTGCTTGTCGCCGAGCTCGCCGGCGGCGCCCTCGACACACAGATGGATCGCCATCCGCAGCGACGTCAGCGGCGTGCGGAACTCGTGCGCCACGGTCGCGATCATGTCGTTGCGCAGCTCGTCGAAGCGGCGCAGGCGCGTGACGTCCTGCGCGATCGCGGTGACGCCCACGATCGCGCCATGCTCGTCGTACACCGGTGATGCCCGCGGTAGGTACCAGCGCTCGCGCTCGGCTCGGCGGACCGCCACGGCCTCGTCGAAGCCGCGGGGCGCGTGCGGGCCCTTGCCCGCGAGCACGTGATCGCGCGCGTGCTGCAGCGCGGTGCGCAGCGGCTCGGCGACGCGGCCCAGGACGTCGTCGTGGGCGCCCGGAGGTGCGCCCAGCTCGAGGTCCTCGTCGGCGCTGCGGTTGGCGCTGAGCACGTTGCCGTCGACGCCGAAGACCAGCACGGGGTCGGGGATGCTGTCGATGGCAGCCTGGGCCGCGAGCTGCGCCTGCAGCAGCTCGCCCAGCGAACTCTTGCGGAAGCGCTCGAGTCGCGCGGCCATGTCGTTGAACTCGCGCGCGACCGCGGCGAGCTCGTCGTCGCCCAGCACGTTGGCGCGCACCGACAGCTCGCCGTCACCCAGTCGCCGCGCGACCAGGCCGAGGTTGTCGAGCGGCCGCAGCACGCGCGACGCGATCCACAGCGACGCCAGCAACCCCAGTGACAGCGCCGCAACCGAGCTCCACGTGACCACCAGCTGCGCGCGCTCGGCGGTCGCGCGGGCGTGGTCGCTGCGCCGGACCATCGCGTCTTGGTTGAGGGTGAGGATGCGGTCGGCGGTCGACTCCACGGCGGCGAAGCGCGGCTGCAGCTGCTCGAAGTACATCGCGGTACTGGGCGCGCGCGCGAACGCGGCGTAGTGATCGACGTAGTCCTGCCAGGCAGCGGCGAGCTCGGCGGTCAGCTCTTCCTCGCCCGGCTCGGTGATGTTCTCCTGCTGCCGCGCGAGCTCGAACGCGAAGTTGTCGCGCAGCTCGCTCGCGGCGCGGCCACCGGCTTCGGCGCGCCCGAGCAGCCCCAGCAGCGCGGCCTCGTCGAGGCGGTCGATCGACGCCTTCATGCGCCCGGCCGCGATCACGCTGCGGTAGTTGTCGTGCAGGATGCGGCCCGAGACCGTGCCGAGTGCGTCGACCGTCGCGGACGAGACCGAGCCCAACACCGCCAGCGCGAGCGCCAGCGGCATCGCGGCAAACACCAGCTTGAGTCGCAGCTTCACGGCACCTCGCGGGGGTGGACCGGCACCACGTGCAGGTCCATGTCGTCGGCCAGCCGCAGCAGTCTCGTAGTCGCGTCCAGGCCCAGCGCGCGGCGCCAGCGAGGTTGCTGCGAGCGGCCGACCACGAGGTGGCCGACGCCGTGGGAGCGGGCGAAGTCCAGCAACGCGAGCACAGGATCGCGTGCGGTCAAGCGCACGGCCTCCGCGCCGAGCTCGCGCGCCAGCGCGATGTCGTCGTGCAGCCGGCGCTGCCGCTGGGCGTCGATGTGCTCGGGGGTCTCGGCCGGCGTCTGCACGTAGACCACGTACCAGTCGCTCGACATGCGCCCGGCCAGCCGCGAACCCCGGCGCAGCATCGCCGCGGCACCCGGCGAGCCCGCGGACATGCACACCATCACCTTGGCCCCGGATCCGGCGCCGTGGGTCTCGCGCTCCGGGCCGGGTTGCGCCTGGCGCTCGACACTCTCGGCGACCTCGCGCAACACCAGCTCGCGCAGGGCGCTGAGGTTCTCGCGGCGGAAGAAGTGCTGCAGCGCCCACGGGATCTTCTCCGCGGCGTAGATGCGACCGGCCTCCAGTCGCTCGAGCAGATCCTCGACCGCGAGGTCGAGCGTGACGACCTGGTCGGCCTGACGCACGAAGGTGTCTGGCACCGACTCGCGCACGGTCACGCCGGTCGAGCGCTCGACCGTGTCGCGCAACGACTCGAGGTGTTGCACGTTGAACGCGCCGATCACGTTGATGCCGGCGTCGCACAGCTCGAGCACGTCCTGC
>JAXLYC010000080.1:0-2443 GCA_046351635.1 Nannocystaceae bacterium
CACGTGCGCGCTCGCGATCACCGCGACGGTCGCGTAGGCGACCGGCCACGCGCACAGCCGCCGGATCGTGCGCGCGAGCAGGGCCCAGCCCGCGGCGCTGCACAGCGCGCACGGCAGCGCGGCCGCCATCGCCGGCGGCACACCCATGGCCCACAGCGCGCGCGCGGGCAGGCCCAGAAGCCGCATCCACGGATAGCCCGGCGGATGCGGCACGCCACCGCGCAGCATGATCGTGCCCAGCTCGCCGGCGTCGCCGGGCCCGATCGCGCGCGGCAGCGCCAGCGCGACGGTGAGCAACAGCAGCGCCACCAGGGCCGCGAAACCCAGCGCCTCGGTGCGCGCACGCACCGGCATGCTCTTCGGTGGATCGAGGCGCGCGTCGGTGCTCATCGCGACAGCACGTCGTCGAGCGCGAGCAACCACTGCCCGGCGGGGTTGACGACCCACGAGCCCGCACGCACGCGGCTGCGCAGTGCCGGGCCCACGGGCTCGGGCAGCGCGAGCGCGTCGGCCGGGGCGCCCGGCGGCAGGCCGTCGTCGGGGATCGCGGTGTCCGGCGGCAGCCCGCGGCAGCCCGCGGGCCACGCCGCCAGCACCACCTGGCGACCGCGGCTATCGAGGTTCGGCGGCCACCCCGGCGAGCGGGCCGCGCACAGCCGATCGCGGGTGTCGTCGGGCCAGCTCGCCGCGACCTCGAGCGTGATCGCGTCGTCGAACCCTGCGCTGGGCTGCGGTGCGGTGACGGACTCCGATGCGGACGCGCGGGCCTCGAGCTCGCGCACGTGCGGCACCGGGCGCGACAGCATCGCGAGCGCCACGTCGAGCTCGGGCCGCCGCGACGGCTGCGGATCGCACAGCGCCGCCGCCAGCTCGAGCTCGGGCAGGCTCGCGGCCTCGTCGAGCTCGAGCGGGCCCAGGCGCCCGCGCAGCAGTGCGGCCAGCAGCGCCCCGACGGCGTAGCGATCCGCGGCGGAGCTCGGCGCCGCACCGGCGCGGACCTCCGGCGGCGTGCACGAGAGCAGCTCGTCGAGCGCACCGGTGTGCGTGGCCGCGAGGCCCTGCAGGTGGTGCGCACCGAAGGGTCCCAGGGTCGGGCGACCCAGGGCGTCGGCGGCGATGTTGCTGGGCAACAGCGCGCCGTGGACCAGCCCGCGCGCGTGCGCGGCCAGCAGGCCTTCGATCAGGAACGCGACCAGGGCGCGCGCGCGCGGGCGCATCTGGGCCATGCCCGGCGGCCGCACCAGCGTGCGCAGGGTCGGGCCGGCCGCGCGCGGCAGCACCAGCAGGCCCACGTCCTCGCGCAGCTCGAGGATCGGTCGGATCGCCGGGTGGCCGATCGATGCGGCGGCGCGTGCGACGGCGGCGAAGCGCTGCAGCGCCGCGCCGATCTCGGGATCGAGCGGCCCCTGCTCGGGCACGTCGGCGAGCAGCAGGTGGATCTCGACCTCCTGCAGGCTCGTGCGATCGACTCCGACGTAGGCCGCGCCGACCAGGGCCGAGTCGGCCGTGCCGGTCACGCGGTAGCGCCCCGGCAGCGCGCGCACGACGTGGCGCTCGGGCGGCAGCACGAGCTCGGCCGCGAGCTCGTGGCCCAAGCTGGTCAACGCGCGCGCCAGCAGGGCCAAGCAGGCCTCGTCGTCGGGCCGGTGGCGCAGCGCCGCCTGGGCGTGGCGTGCCGCAGCTTCGGCGTCGCCGAGATCCCAGCACAGCTCGGCCGCGAGCGCGTGGGCCCTCGCGTCGGTGGCCGCGTCGCCCAGCTCGCCCAGGGCCCGCAGCGCCGACAGCGGCTGGCCCGCGTCGGCCCACACCCGCGCGGCGCCGGTGCGATCGCCCCCGCGCAGCAGCGCCTGCGCGCGACCGTGGGGCTCGTCGCTGGCGCGCGCGAGCAGACGCGCGGCGTCGTGGTGCCGCTTGCGTCGCGTCAGCCGTGCGGCGGCGGCCCGTAGGGTCGCGGCGTCGTCGACGGACTCGAACGCGGCGATGGCCGCGTCGATCGCCAGCGGCGTCTCGCTCTGCAGCGCGGCATCGAGGGCGCGCACCGGCTCGCCCGCGGCGCGCCACTGCGCCGCGGCGCCGACGAAGTCCCAGATCTGCTCGAGCACCGCGGCGGAGCTGCGGTGCTCGCCGGCGGCGGCGAGCACACCGGCGACGCGCTCGTGATCGCCTTGCTGCAGCCGCGCGCGCAGCTCGGGGGCCAGCCCGTCGAGCTCGGGTTGCGCGCTCACGGCGGGTCCACCTCGGCCGGCGCCGGGGTGAGGGGCTCGACCTTGCTCTCGACCGGCGTGTCGGGCTCGCGCGGTGGCCTCGCGGCGTCGATCACCAGGCCCAGCGGCAGCCACCAGAACGCCTCGAGCGCGACCGCGTCGGCGGGGCCCAACGCGAGCAGCCACAGGCCCAGGCCGCCCAGCGACGCGCGCGGGTGCGCCAGCGCTGCGTCGCGCCA
>JAXLYC010000081.1:0-2211 GCA_046351635.1 Nannocystaceae bacterium
GCACGCGCACGCGCGCGGGGGAGCCGTCGGCCACGGCCCAGGTGTGGATCGAAGTGAAACCGACGTCAAGTTCAGTTTTTGGATCGCGGCCCTGGGCCCCGCGGTGTGCGGGGGGCCGGGATCAGTCGGCCACCGACGGCAGCACGCCGATGCCCAGCGGCGGCGGCTCGGGTTCGGGCTCGCGCAGGCTGCGGGCCGAGCCGGGCACCTCGACCGGCAGCGGTGTCTCGCCCATCGGCGGATCCTCGACCTGCGGCCGGTAGTCGGCCTCGACGCGATCGAGGTCGTAGCGGATCGGCGTGCCGTCCGCCGCGGTGTGTCGGTGCGTCGGCGGCTCGGGGATCGTCAGCGGCGCGCGCACGCTCGCCTTGGCGACGGTGGTCGGCGGCGCGGCCTGCGGCCGATCGGGGCCGTGCCACGCCGCCTCGAAGCGCGCCTTGGCGTCGAGCACCAGCTGCACGTATTCGAGGCTGCGCGGCGGCAGCCCGCTGTGGCGCCACGCGTCGACGTTGCCGGGCCCGGCGTTGTCGGCCGCGAGCGCGAGCGTCACGTCGCCGCCGTAGCGCACCAGCAGCTCGTGCAGGTAGTAGCTCCCGGCGTGGATGTTGAACTCGGGATCGTACGGGTTGGGCCGGGTCCAGCGCAGCTGCTGGGCCAGGCCGCTGGCGGTCGCCGGCATCAGCTGCATCAGCCCGCGCGCGCCCGCGGGGCTCTTCGCGCGGGGCTGGAAGCGGCTCTCGACCCAGATGACCGCGCGCACGAGATCCGCATCGAGCTGCCAGCGGGTCGCCGCGGCCAGCACCCACGGATCGACCGCGGCGATCCGCTCGCGCTCCTCGAGCGTGTACGGCGTCGCGTCGACGTGGGTCGGCCCCGCCGGCGGCACCGATCGCTCCGCTCCCGGGGCGCGCGGTCCAGGGCCGAGCGCGGTGCAGCCGGTGCCCAGGGCCAGCGGGACGAGCAGGGTGGCGAGCAAGACGGTGCGGGCGCGGCGGTTCACGTCGTCGGTGGTAGTGGATTGCCCCGCGGCGCCGAAGTTTTCGCCCAAGCCCGCGATCGGCGCGCCCGGCGACCCGGGTCGAGAGGAAGCCCACGCACGCCGCCGGCCTGCGACCGCCTGTCGCCTGTCGCGCGAGGAATGTTTGGATTAGCGTTCCGCTGACCCCGATGCGACGTCTCCCCCTCGCCTTTGCTGCCGTGTCCTTGCTGCCTGCCGCGGCGCTCGCTCGCACCGCGCCCGGGGACCACCCGTACCAGCCCGCCGATCACGGCGCACCGTCGCGGGTCAAGACCCTCGACGTGCGCACGCTGCTCGCCGAGCAGGGCAAGCGGGTCGCGACGCCGGTGGAGCAGCCCGATCTGTCGCGGCTCGATCGCATCGCCGCGGGCCACGAGCCCGCCGACGCCGACGGCGAGAACCCGCGCACCGGTCTGCCCGACGGTTGGGTGCAGCGCGGCACCATGGTGTTGCCGCGCGAGATCGACGACGGCTCGCTGCAGGTCGAGCCCGAGACCATCTTCGCGGTCGAAGACATCCCCGGCAACGAGTACCCGCGCAAGCACACGCTGTATCTGAACTTCACCGGCGGCGAGCTCAAGTTCGGCACGGACAACTCGGCCGAGAACACCTCGCAGCTGGCCAAGGCCGGCTCGTATCCCGCGTGGGATCAAGGCGAGCAGAAGGCGATCTCGATCGCACAGGGCGTGCAGGCCGACTTCGCGCCGTTCGGCGTCACGGTGGTGTACGAGACGCGGCCGGGCAACGTCGCGCCGTACACCATGGAGATGATGGGCGGCGACTGGTCCGACACCAACATCGGCTCGCCCGCGGGCGGCGTCGCGCCCGGTGCCGACTGCGGCGCGCTGGGCCAGCGCCACGTGGTCTACGCGTTCTCGAGCTTCTCCGCGGTGCAGATGGCCAACACCGCCAGCCAGGAGGCCGGCCACGCCTACGGCCTCGATCACACCTTCGACTGCAACTCGGTGATGTCGTACTGCGCCGGCGGTGACGGCAGCTTCCGCGACGGCTGCGCGGGGCTGTGCGAGTCGCAGTGCCAGGGGCCCAACTCCGCCGGCTGCCAGCTGACCCACGAGATGTTCTGCGGCGAGGGCAGCGTCGAGCAGAACGACTTCGAGGAGATGTCGTGGATCTTCGGCGGCAACGAGCCCGACATGGAGGCGCCCACGGTCGAGATCGTCTCGCCCGCCGAT